>CAWCZZ010000004.1:0-295469 GCA_963800195.1 uncultured Acidobacteriota bacterium | reverse complement strand
CCGTGACCGCCACCAGAGATATCGCCACGCCCTGGATCGCCGTACCGATGGGCGTGATGCTGGCGTTCGACAAGATATTCGTGATCGTGCTCTGGTACGACGCGAAGTTTGTGGGTGTTGCCTGCAATAGCATCATGAGTGTCCGCCGGTTATTGAGACGATCTGGAGCCGAGTATTCCGGTGAATGCGCCGCTCGTGGTTGACTGCGTGGACGCTCCCAGCTTGTAAATTGCGCTCGTCGTAGCGAGCTGGCCCGCCTTCACGCGGAGAAGGTCCGCTTCCGCCAGCTGGCTATAGGCATTTGCCTGCACCAACCAGGCATCGGCCTGCACCGTCAATATGGGCGCCGTTCCGGAAGACGCCGAACTTGCCTGCCCCAGAAGCTGCTGCACGAGATCCAGTTCCCGGTCCGACACCGCGTCCATCTGAATGGAGCGCTTCATCGCGTCCTGGGCAAGGGCGTCGTTCATGTCAACGATCGTCTGGATCTGCGGCGGGATGTTGGTTGTTGATGCCGAGCCGTAGGTCGCCGAATAGTAAGCCGGTACGGCAGAGGTTGCATTGGGATTGCCCGACAGCAGCGCCGTCTCAAATGCCTGGTTCGTCGAGTTCTGGGAGCTGCTGCGCAGAGTGTGGACGATTGACGCGCCCGAGCTGGCTTGCGTTTGCAGCCCCGTTGCCATCTGTTGAGACTGCTGCAATTGGTTCTGGGGGTAGACGGAGTTCTGAGTGAACGAGTTCATCGCGGATGTCTGCGCGTCGATATCCGAGAGAGGCACGCCGAGGCTGGACTGCATCATGCTGTTTAATTGCTCGACATACGGGATGAGGACGGCGAGGTCCATCTGGGCGCGAGCGGGAGTCGGCGAGCACAGAGCGATGAACAAGCCAGCGCCAGCCATCCAGGCGGAGCGGCGAGTGACGGGATGCGTTGCGAACTGCTTCAATCTGTTCCGTAGTGACATGAAGTCCTTTCTATTTCGCGGTCTGCGTGGAAGTCTGATTATTGGCGCTGCCAGATGTACCGGCTGTGCTTGAGGCGCTGGAACCAGAGACCAGATACGTGCCAGCTGGTACCGGATGAACCATCTGCTGCTTGATCTCTCCTGTGGTGTTCGCCAGCGCGACCGATTCCAATCGGAGATTGGCCGCCAGGAGCTTGTGGCGGATCGCGGCCGAGTACAGCTCCAATGCCTTCGCCTGAAGCGCCGCGTGATCGGCGTTCCCGGGCGCAACCGCAGCGCCGGAGTCTTCGACCGAATGGGACTGGGAGATGAGGGTGTTCGCCGTGAAATCGGAGGCCGAAGTGAGAGAGAAGACATCCAGCGCCTGCGAATCGGACATATCGGTCACGGTTTGGGTGAACGCTGCGGCTCCCTTGGCCGAGACGGGCGCGCCGTAGGTGCTCTGAAAGGATGACTGCAATTGGGACGGCGGTACGCTGGCGCCTCCTCGCGTGGCAGACTCCAATTGGCTGGAGCTGGCCATGGTGGCGCTGTTTGTCGGGAGCGCCATTACGCTGGTCATCCATGGCCGGTACGTGGAGCTCGTCGTAGAAATCGACGCGTGCAACTGATTGATCAGGGATTGGGGGTAGATCGTATTAGTTAAGAACTGAGACTGCTGGTTACTGGTGCCGTCGATGTTCGAAGTGGAGCCGCCCAGGCTGGTCACGGTAGTGAAACAGTCAGTGAACGCACTAAAGATGTCCGCATAGGCGTGTTTGGCCGGCCACACCAAAAGCAACACAACGAGCGGCGCGGCGGCGAAGACAAGCCGCCGGAAGAAGGTGGTTTTCGTGGGAGATGAACTCATGCGTGTGCCTCCTGCGTCTGTGAACTCGTGAATACGGCTGGGTCGGTCTGATATACCTCCCCCGATGCCTCCTCGGGCAATTCGGGGAGCGAGGAAATGCCATTTGGATATAGCTCGGACAGTGAGTACAGCTGGTGGAACATGGAAAGGTCCGGGTGCAGACGCTGCCAGTAGTCGCGATAGGTCTTCTCTCGCGGCATTGTGGTCATGGTCCAGTATTCAAAGGGCGTGATGCGCACAAAGACGATCTGCGTCGTCTCCGGGTTGTCGCCTACGGCCAACAGGAACTGGCTCTGCTTGCCCTTCTCGGTCATGCCAATGCTCTTGACCGCATTGCAGACGATCGGGTTGAAGTGCAGAAAGTGTTCCAGAACCTTGATGTTGCCCTTCTGTCGGCCAATGAGGCGCGTTGCCGTGGTCGAGAGGATCGCCGCGCCGATGGGTTTGGGATTATCCGGCGTTCCGGTGAAGTCTTCTACTGACTGAGAAACACCCCACACGCAGGCATTGCGCTTACGGGCCGTGCGGAATAGCTGTTCCACCGTTACGGACAAATCCCGCGAGTCGAGCAGAGACCAGCACTCATCGAGAATGACGATGGAGCGCCGCCCCGATTCGCCTGCCGCACGGTTCGTCGTGGCATAAGCGATTAACAGGCTCATCGCGGTCTCAAGGCGAGGATCGTCCTTGAGTTGCTCGATGTTGAAGTACAGCCAGGGAGCCGTCATGGGCACCGTGGTCTGGCGGTCGAAGAGGTTGGCATACATTCCCTGTCCAACCCAGGAACCAAGTTTGAACGCCGCGATGTGGGCTAATTCCTCGATCTTCGGTTGGCCGCGTTCCTGGTAGGTTTCGAGGTCGGCCTTGAGATCGCTGAATACAGGGATTTTGGAGCCCGAGCGTTTGGAAGCGATGCGGTCATACGTGGTCTTGATCGCCTGATCCAATATTCCGTCCAGGATGTCCGCATCGTAGTTGCCGCCTCCGCCAATCATGTAGCGAGAGAGCGTCTTCAAGAACGCGACGTGATCCTTGGAAGGCGTTGTCTGTCCGGGTTCAAGATCGAATGGATTGATCGTGAACTTGGAGTCGAGCGACATCTTGAGCATCTGTCCGCCCATCAACTCAACGGCGGTCTTGTAGGAATCACCGCGCTCAAGGATGGAGACCTTTGTGTCGCGGCGGGCACACGTAAGGAGCAGCTTGCCGATGAGAACGCTCTTGCCGGAACCAGAGTTGGCGCAGATCAGCGCATTGGCATTTTCCAGGCTCGCGTCGAAGGGTGAATACGGAAGCAGATGGCGGTATGGTGTATGCCACAAGGTCAGCGGCTCGCGCTGCATTCCGCTCCACGGCATCTCCAGCGGCACCAGATCGGCGGCGTGCTCGCTGAGCAGATCCATTTCACGACGATCACTCGTTGCAAGACCGGGCAATGTGCTGAAGAAGATGCGGCGTTTTGCGAGCGTCTCAGCCAGCGCATTCGCGCCATTTCTCCTGGCGATCACCTGCAATAGCTGCTGGCGGTAACCTGCGAGTTGGCGCTCCGCTTGCTCGTATTCCTTGGAAGTCGTCGCTGGTTTGGATGTGCGATACGTGATGGAGAACGACACCTGCGTCGTCTTGCAGGAGCCGGAGATGAGCCGCTCCTGGATCTCCAGCAGTTCGCGCGCCTGGACAGCAGCCCCCACGTCCACCTTGTGATTGCCATCCTTGTCCAGCTGCGCCGCCTGCATCTTCTTGTAGCGGCTCTTGTACTTCTCAATCACCTTTTGCTGGTTCGGAATGACGATGTGGACGGAGATCGTGAGAGGAAATCCGCAGGTAAGCAGCTCCCGGATAATTCCTGGGAAGGTGGCCTCGGGCGGCACCTTCATCGTGATGCAACCGTAGAGATACCCGTCGATATTGAGGTAGTCTTCCGTCTCATCCAGGATCGAGACGCTCCCCAGTTGCTCGCGCGCGGTGAGGGGGCGGGTGTCAAGGTGGTTCGGGGGGCGGAAGCCTCGCCTGGATATCGGATTCGGACTCAGCGCCCGGCTCACCTCCGCAAAGAACTCATCCGCAGCCATGCGCGATGGATTTAACCCCGCCGTCTTCAAGGACGACTCAATGCCGCGGAGGAAGCTCTCAAACTGAGTGACAATGGAGAGGTGTTTTTTCTTGCCGATCTGGGCTTGTGACTCGGCCGACACCGGCGCCGCAGTCTTCTTGAAGAAGCGTTTGATAGCACCAGGAAATCCGCCGCTCGGCTCAATCTCCGCCGGCTGCGCAGCCTGTGCTCTTGACTCATCTTTGTGGCTGGCCAGCACGCTGGTTGTAGTGCGATTCAGGCGCTCGTGGAGCGCGGGATCCCAGATGAAATACACTGCGGCCAGTCGCGTCAGAAATTCGCTGTGCTCTTCTTCTTTTCTCCAGCCTTCGATTCGAATCGCATCCATGCGTCGTGCGACATCGGACTCCGTGCGTTGCAGCGCTTCGTAGCGATCGATGAGACCGTTCGCGTTCTCAACCACCTCATAGCGGAACTGGACGCGCATGCTCTCTTCGGGAACGGTACGAAGCAGGGCCTCGACCCGCGCCTTCATTTCGTTCATCGCGGCGTCGTCGCCGAAGTACGTCAGTGAGCCGCCGAGATGGAAGCCCGCGACGTAGCAGCCATCGGTTCGGACCATGACCCCATCGGCGGGCGTCAGTGCTCCTGGAAGAAAATCGCGTATGGGAAGCAGCGAGTAAATTCCCGGCGTGACGAGAGAACGGTTGTGTTCGGCGGTTGTGGTCGGCATCAGTCCTCCTCGTCGGACAGGTATTGAGCAGGAAATTCTTCATCTCGCTCGCACGCTGCATAAGCGCGCGGCTTCGTGTACCACGCAATCAGGTCCTTCATATAGCCGCGTGGTTTGCCGTACTTGAAGATGGACAGTGAGGGCACCCCAAGAATCAGAACCAGCAGCATCAGCGCCCAGTTGAGGGGAAGAAATACGAGATAGCGGTCCGGGAAGAGGAACTGGCCGCCCATGAGCGCCGCGATGCAGACGATGCCGATGATCATCATGTCCTCGATTTCGAGGCCCATGAGATAGACCGGATTGTGCAGGTTGCGCGATACCGGTGAAACTTGCAAAGACATTCGATTAGCTCCCAATCTGCTGGCCGTTAGCGACCCAATACTCGATCAGCCGCATGATTGCCGAGACCGCGCAGCACATCACCGCGGTGGCAAAGTGTTTGACTGGTCTGAGATCGGTGCGCATGCTGGTGAGGTCTTCAAACGAGATTCCGGCGCGCACTACCTCTATCGCTGCGTAGACCGGCAGGATCACGTTGGCAACCCAATTTGTCAGGTTCAGAAGTGCATTGGAGTAGGTGTCGGTGACTACCGAGTTTCCAGCACTCGTTGCGACGAAGTACTCCGCAAGGCGGGTGATGCCGGAGATGCTGATGGCAACCATGACTCCGATAACGCAGCGCTCCATGCTCTCGCCTTTGGAGTACTTGTAAACTCCGATGGCAAGGAACAAGGCCGCCATGACCGGCATTACAATCAGGCCAATCCAGTTGACCATCGCCAGGATTGCCTGTGCCGGATCAGTTGCACTCGACATTGCTTGACTCCTTGGCCGGGTGGCGAAACGCGTTCGCGATTCGGCCGCTGGTTTCCCACGCCTTTTGACCAACCAGCGATAGACAGTAGAAAAACGAGAGAACGTTGAACACCGCAAACCCAGCCCGAAGCACTATGAGGCCCATCCGGAAACGCGCCAGCACCGCAACAGCAATCGCCGCGACGGCAAGGAGAACCGCGAAGATGACGAGCTGGCGCAGTCTGATGAGACGGAGGTTGTCTACCATGTGATCGTGGCCCCCATCCAACCCGTAACGAGTGACCACAATCCGCTGAAACTCAGAAATGCGAGTCCAGAGAGGGCCACTACGCCCCACGGCTTTGAGCGTTGGTAGTTGATCGCCGCTCCTACGAAGCACAGGACTGCTACATACGGGCTGATCGTCATGGCCAGGTAGTTGAACATGCTGTCGAGGACGTCGGCGGACGCGAACGCTACGGTGGAAGTTGTACTGCTGGAAGAGGTGGACCAGGTCTTCGCAAGGGTCCAGAATGCCTGGGAACCAAGCACAAATAGCGCCGAAATGATCGACGGCAACGGCGAGTGCCCCTCGGAACTATCGAGAATGGACTTGAAACAGAGAGCAGCCGCCATCAAGGGCACAATGCGACCGACGAGGATATTGTTGACGAAGCTTGTGATTCCCGTCGTGAGACTGGTCGCAACCGACCCGAACGTCCCGGTTCCGGCGCCGGAAGGCGGAACGGGAGCTGGCCCACCAGAGAAAAGCCCGGGGATGGTCGCAGAAAAGATTGCCGGCAGAGTCAGCAGGAGCGCTCCCCAGAACAGCCACTTGAAGAAGCCCCCACCGGCGTCGTAATTGATGCCTCCTTCCCCGCGCAATCGCAAACCCGCGAGCACGATCGACCCGAGGGCGGCGACCGGAAGGAGAGTCACCATCATGCCGGAGATCTCCGACACAAAATCCGGCAGAGCGGTGGTCATTAGACATTCCTCACGAAGTGGTGCAGCACGGCGACCGCGGGATGATTCGTGAAGATGGGGAGTTGGTGAAGGCTACCCCCGACCTGTTGGCCTTGTGCGATGAAGTACTCGATGAGTCGCGTGACGGCCGAAACCGCGAGGAAGATACCGCCGCCCACGATACTGCTCATGTATGGCCGGTTGGCCTGATACTTGAATGCGGCGGCGACAAAACAACCGGCGGCGATCACCGGGCAGATTACGTTGCATATCCAGTTGACGGCGTTGAGCACCGTGCCCTCAACCTGAGTTGCCTGTTGTCCTTGCACAGCCTGACCGACCGCTGGCGACTTACCGAGATTCTGAGCAGTGCCTGCGACGGGAAACAACAACAGCGTGAAGAGAGAGACAATCGCCATGAACTTTCCGTAGCGGATCTTCATGCGCGAGAGAAAACAGTTCATACACCCTCCGTGTGCAATATGTAATATATGTCATAGTGTCACTATCATTCATATTGCGCAAGGAAAAACGATAAATTTATGGGTGGTGGCCACAAAACGCTCTGGATCAAAGGTGGGGCGGCTGCCCAGGGCAAAAAAAGATGTTGCAGCAATAGGTGGCTAGCGCAGACAATTTCAGGGCAGGTAGCGTCGAACATCCTATAATCGCAGCCGGAGCGTGACATATGCCGCTATTCATCTGCCGATGGCAGAACGGTGACTTTTCAGCAGTCAGCGCGTCATCAAGAGATGAGGCTATCGAACTGCTGGATGAAGTCGGGAATGCTGAAGTATGTGAACTGTTTACCGCTAAGAATTTCATGGTGCATTTTTGCCTGAAGCAAGAGGCGTCCGAGATAGACGACCTTGTTCCGGTCGAACTAGAGGGGTTCGGCGAAGGGACCGTGGATATCCTGTGTGATCGGGTGTATCCGGCCTACTTCAAAGCTGCCAGTACCGAGGGGGAGAATTGGCCCGAAGACGAAGAAGTACCTCGGGAGAAAGTGGATGCCACGTTTCGGAACCTCAACGAAGCTCTCGCTCAAGAGCGCAACCGGCAATCGGGCGCAAAGGAACCGGAGATGTCCGACGATCCGGAGGCGGCTCACCTCCAGAAAATCGGGCTTGATATTCCGAAGAGCCTAGCGGAGCGGACTGTAAAGAGACACCGCCAACGCCAGTTTCTGGAAGCACCTCCAAAGACGGACAAAGTGCAATGAGCTTGATCGTTAGCTCCCACTCCTCAGGCATTTAACAAGGCGCGTCGTTGTCCGACCACTACGCAATTCCCAAGAATCGCGGCTGGTGATAAGGGAAGCATCTGGCGCTCCTTCGCTCGGCCAGCCGGTGAGCTGGTTGCGATCGTTTTGGTATGGCGAACATGAAGACGTCGGGCTCAAATCGTGAGCGAGAACACGCAGAGCGGATGCTCAAGCGGGCACAACGACAACAAGTGAGAGCTGCGAAGCTCGTAGAGAAGTGGCAGACGAGAATTGCGAACTTGGACCGGGCGGGGGTTGCGGCAATTCAGCCGCGCCTATGGTCGGACGAATTGGACACAATCAACCCGCCAACGTCGCTGAGCTCCGATGCCTGATCGGAATCATGCCGGGGCTGCTGACCGCCTTCCATCAAAAATGCATCCAGATCGTTTTAAGAAGCTGCGAGATCGATAAAGAACCGCAGGCAGGGAATGCCGTCGGATCGTACGCCGATCATTGTCGAATTGCATTAGGACGGCAGAAGAGTTGATCACTCGCCGAGCCCCACAGCAGGCGAACTGGTGTGTAGTTTCACTCTCCACCGCCACGATCTAGCAGCCTAAACGCTTGTCACACCGAAAGTGTTTGCGCCAGCCACTCAGGTCATGCGATATTAGTGACATATTATCAATAACTTGAGTGCGTACTGCATGCCTTTCAGGTACAGAATCCTGTTTGTGGATGATGAGGAACGACTAAGGGCAATGGCCAAGGCGATCTTGGAATCGCAGGGCTACGAGGTCTTGTGCGCCAAAGACGGATTCGATGGACTTGCAGCTCTGAAAGAATCGCTTCCTGACCTCATTATTTCGGACTTGCAGATGCCGAACATGAACGGGTTTGAGTTTCTTTCCGTTATCCGGCAACGATTCCCGCACCTCCCCGTCATTGTGATCAGCGGAGAATTCAGCGGCATCGACGTGCCGAACAGCGTTTTGGCGGACGCATTCTTCGAGAAATCACAGTACACGCCGGATCGACTCGTGGCACAGATCGCCGACTTGGTGAGAAAAGCACCAATCCGTCCTCGCGACGGGGAATCGAATACGCCAGTCTGGATTCCACGCGGAGAGAGCGACCACGTCGCTGTAACCTGCACGAGCTGCCTACGAACTTTTTCCGTTCCGACGCCACTTGCTTCCGGCAGGCACAATGTCGCCTGCGAATTCTGCTCGTCCACAGTTTCGTTCCTATTGCCATAAACATCCTGAATCGGCATGCGCTCAATTCTGAACACTACGATGGCTGCTGCCCAGCCGTACTCGGCGGCTAAGCCATCCTTATTCAGAGACACGGAATCCAAAGTAGGATGCTTAACTGTATTCTCCCGCAGCAGAATCAGGTACTACACATTTGGCTGCTGCAAAGGATAATACCTATGTCCAACTCTGCTCCGTAGCGAATTCTCTGGGTTGATGATGGTGGCTACGGCAGCTACCGTGGCGGAAGCCCTGACGTTTTTCAAATCGAGAGATTTTGATCTCGTGGTCACCAACCTTTTGGGTCGAGGGACTGGAACGACAATGTCCAAGGAGATGATGAGTCTAATGCCTGCCGTCCGGTCAAAGGCGCTAAATTGTCGAATCCGCATCCTCACATCCGTCATCACACCATTCATACAGTCAGGCCGCGCTTGCAAAACGCCCCGTTATGTAGTTGAAGCCACCACCTCTGACGCCCCGTTGATTGCGCAAACGCAACCATCAGATCGGTGGCTTTCATGAGTGACCCACAATTTCCGTCCCCCGCTCGAAGTTGGATCGAAGCCAACTTTCATGCCCTCCTCGACGCCGCACCCGATGCGATGCTAGTCGTAGATGATCACGAGTGCATTGTCCTTGCCAACCACCAGAGCGAGGAACTTTTCGGCTACTCTGATTCGGAGTTGCTGGGACAGAAACTCGAAGTCCTCGTCCCATCTCTTTTCCGTGCCGATGCCCGCCCCATGCGTGCTGGGCTCGATCTTCTCGGTAGCCGCAAAGACGGAACCGAGTTTCCCATAGAGATTAGGCTCAGCCCTATCCGAACGCCGGACGGAACAATGGTCATCGGTGCGATTCGTGATATGACCGTCAGGCAAAGAGCAGAGGATAAGTTTCGCGGGCTCTTGGAAGCGGCACCGGATGCGATTGTGATCGTAGACAAGGGCGGGATTATCACCCTGGTGAACGCCCAGACCGAAACTCTGTTTGGTTATTCGCGGTCGGAGTTGATTGGCCAATCCGTCGAATGCCTCATTCCTGAGCGTTATCGTGGCCAACATCCACGTCACCGTGAGGGCTTTGTCGCCAACCCGCGGGTACGCCCTATGGGTGCAGGGCTGGAACTGTTCGCCTTGCGAAAAGACGGGAGCGAGTTCCCGGTCGAGATCAGCCTCAGTCCGCTCACAACCGAGGAAGGCACATTCTTCAGTAGCGCCATCCGTGACGTATCGGAGCGTAAGCTGGCCGAGGCGCAGATCAGGAAGCTGAACGATGACCTTGAACAGGCACTTCGTCGGTCAGATAAACTTGCTATCACAGGACGGCTTGTTGCGACCCTAGCCCACGAAATCAACAATCCACTGGATTCGCTCACGAACTTGCTGCACCTTCTTGGGCTGAATCCGACGCTGGACGGTAGTGGGAGAGAGACGGTGGAAGCAGCGAAGCAGGAGGTTGCGCGATTGTCGAACCTGAGCCGCCAGACTCTGGCTCCGCATCGTGAAACCAAGTTCCCTGTGGTTACCAAGGTCTCCAAGGCGCTTGATGACATTCTAACCACGCTTCATCGCAGGTTGGAATCTACACAGATCAAGGTTCGCCGTGAGTACCAGACCGACGGGATCGTGACGGTCTTTCCCAGCGAGTTGTGGCAGGTATTCACGAACTTAATTACCAACGCTATGGACGCTATGGGCGAACGTGGTGAACTGACTCTGTCAATCGAGACATTGCCCGACCGCGAGGTTGCTGTCAGGATTGCTGATACAGGTTGTGGAATTTCGGCTGAAAATCTCGACACCATCTTCGAGGCGTTCTTCACCACCAAAGGCGACAAAGGTACTGGAATTGGCTTGTGGGTAGCCAAAGGAATTGTGGATAGAGTCGGCGGCAGAATTGAAGTGGTGAGTTCAACGACGGGCAAGAAAGGTACGTGCTTCAGTATCTTCCTTCCAGCGACACCTGCCGGAACTCGTGAGCAAACGGCTGACGAGGAGAACCGGAAGCGCAAGCAAGCGTAAAGAATCGAGTGGGTTATATCGATTTGCGACTGTGGGAACCGCAGAGATGAAGATGGTTTTCTTCAGCCATTCTCAGACTGGCAGGCGTGGGACTGCCAATGGTCCTCATACACAGTTGGCAAGTTGAGACCGTGATTCCATTAGACAAGGTTCTGTGAGCAAAACCAGGCGATGGCGAGTTAGGAATCATGAATTGTCGTCCGGCTGATGCTGTCTACCGCCCTCTTTATAGAGAGTGACAGCACCCATAAAAGTAATCCGCTGCGTCTATCTTTGAGTTTACTCGCGCTGACGATACGGCGTCCGCCACGGTTGGAGGATTCTTCGTAAGCAGGAGCCTGACGGTGTCGCCGTAAACTTCGACCTTGGGAGCCATCGTTGTTGCCGAGGTTGATGTCTAGTCGGAATCCCGCCGGGGTTGCTCACCGCCTTCCCTCAAGAATGCATTCAGATCATTTAGGATTCAGCTATGTTCCTTAAATTCCTAGGCCCTACGGACTTGGAGTCATGGGCGCTGGACTATCGTCTGAAGGTTACCGCAACCGACGACGGACTCGTGGTCAAGGGGATCAGTGGGCACATTTGTCAACACACGGACGATCTGCTGGCGGTGACAGATAGTGTTGACTGCGGAGAAACTTGGGACACACCTCGGGCTGGGAGGTTGGGCGGGAATGAACTGCTGGGGATACATCAGTTTGGAAGGTCTCACCTTGAAGAAGCAGCCTAACAAAAAAGCTGCCGAGTCTGCGGAAAAGCGCCCGGTGTTTATACTGTTGTCTGAGTAGATGCTCGCCCACTCTGGAGAGGTTGCCAGAATTCCGTAGATCAGCGCCCGTAGTCGGCATCCTATCCCTTCAGTGAGTACCACGTCAGACTGGCTTTATCAGCAAAATGCAACATTGTCCGCTTCTCGAGGAAAGGAAGATCACCCATTGGCCGGATACGTATTGGTGGTGGATGACGAAACCGTTAGGGCGAAGGTGCTGGCGCAGATTCTCAAGATGTCAGGCTACGAAGCCGGCCTGGCGGAAGATGGGTTCGAGGCGCTGCTAAGCATAGATGAGCGTCAGCCTGACCTTCTCATTTCCGATCTACGGATGCCGAACATGTCTGGATTCGAGCTGCTATCCGTGGTGCGGAGGCGCTTTCCAGAGATACCTGTGATTGCGACAAGCGGCGACTATGATCCGCTCGTGCTTCCACCATGCGTGGTCTGCGATGCTTTCTTTAGGAAAGCTTCTTACCAACCGCCTGAGCTTATGGCGAGGATTGCTGAACTGCTGGGTGGCGAACATCGTCCAGCACTTTGGAAGGGTGCGCCTGTTCCGGTTTGGCTTCCGAGAGGCCGAGATGACTACTACATTGTCACCTGCACGAATTGCTTGCGGTCATTCCCGGTGCGGAGCGCAAAGGAAGAAGAGCACGCCGAGCAGCACACACCGTGCATCCACTGCCAAACGGCGTTGACTTATTACATCGAAGGGCGAAGGTGGTTATAGCTGCGCATAAGATGGAGCACCTGTCTTAGCGTTCAATCCTTGCCAGCAAATCTGCCGGGTGGACAGGCTTCGCCAGTAGTTCAAAATCGTGTCCCTGTTCCCGAACTCCTTTGAGCATATCCATCGTGGATGCTTGGCCCGAAAACAGCAGAACCTTGCACTGCGGGTAACGCTCTCTGATGACAACGGCCATTTCCACGCCGTTCATTCCCGGCATTACGACATCGCTGATCACCAGCTCTGGGGGGCAAATCGTGGCTTGTTCTAACGCACTTTGGGCATCGTAAAACGCGAGCGCTTCGTACCCTGTGCTGCTGAGTATCACTGCCAGCGTGTCGGCTATGCATCTTTCATCATCGACAACGAATATTAGTTTCGGCATCGCTTCTCACTTTCCATATAGTGCAGGGTCTTGTACGGCGCCGCGATGTCCCGCGTTAAGCTGCAAAGAAGTCCAACTTAGAGTATTTCATTACTTTGCTCTGCGCGTTCGTCTAACACCAGACATTCCGGAAGCGTTGCGGGTAGCATTGGAACAAACCGCCGCGATTAGCACTTCTGAGGGGACAGGCTTCTGCAACAGAGCAAACGTCAGGCCGATGAGTGCTTGCTCTGCGCCCTCTGCAGCATCAACGGAGATAATGACAACCCTGCACGCAGGACAATTCGCACTGAATACCAGACCATTTATATCTGGCATGTCGTAATCGGTAACGACGACGCCTCCAGTCCGAAGGAAACAGAGAGGACAGGGGGACACCACAGTGTCTGACTCGGGGTGTCGCGCACATTAGTATTGGTTGCCCTCGCAGGGCAAGTACACCCGTCACATGTGTGTTGCTGGATTTCGCTCTGGTTATCTTACCGGGAGAAGCCGATCACATGTGAGCAAGATCACTTCTGACCGGGTCAATGTGAACAGTATCTGAGCATGCGTTCCGTTAGGGTCTAAGGAATCCATTCGCCAAAGCAGGATGCGCCATGGTCGGAAAATGTGCCAATAGCTGGTGTCCCACCACCCGTCATCACCATGACGGGAAACTGTTCCGACTAGACATCAACCTCGGCAACGAGGCTGGCGGAACCGAGCGCAAAACGGAGTACGTGTGGTTATGTTCTCAGTGCGCTCTTGAGATGCATCCCAAGGTCGAAGTTCACGGTGACACCGTCAGGCTCCTGCTTACGAAAAATCCTCCAACGGTGACCGACGCCGCTACATTGTCGGCGCGAGTGAACTAAAAAAGGATGCTGTAGGTCAGTCTTACAATGCCAGCCTCTATGAAAAGTGGCCGGGGTACAGCACCAGCCGACAATTTATGATTCCAAACTCGCCATCGCTCGGGTTCGCTCACAGAACTTTGTCCAACGGAATCACCGTCTCAACTTGCCAACTTTGTATGAAGATCATTGGCAGTCCCACGCTTACCAGTCTGAGAATGGCTGAAGAAAACCATCTTCATCTCTGCGGTTCCCGTACTTCCAGATCCTAGTAAGCCATCGGAGTGCGACGTACAGCCCACGCTGCACGCCTCTTGCGTTTTTCACGCAACTGAAGGGGTACTGGACGTCTTTTCGATGTGCCTGAGAATGTTTCATTCACCTTGCGCACGCCACCTGAGAACTAGTATCGGCAGCCCTGTCCATTGTGTGGGTTGCCGATGTCCCTCGGTCGCCGCAATTTCAGTCCTGCTCCGCGCAAAGTCTGTCTGGTGACAGACATTCCGCCCAACTCGGTGTTCTAATGGATTCATCTACATTCCTGACTATCCCGGAAAGGAAATGGGAATTGGGACGGAAGGTCTTCGTTGTCGACGATGAAAGTCAGATTGCCGACGTGGTGAGTGTTGCTCTTGCAGAAGCTGGGTTCGAAGTCGAGACCTTCTACCACGCCCGCTTGGCCCTGCTGAGAGTGCAGGAGAGCCCGCCTGACATTCTTGTCAGTGACGTCGTTATGCCGGAGGTTGATGGGTTTGTGCTCGCTCAGGAAGCGCGGGGGCAAAACCCCAGTTGCAAAGTCATTCTCATGTCTGGTAATCCAGAGTGGAAAAGCCGGGAACGTTTTCACGGTGACGGCTCAGATGGCTTCGCACTCCTCTTCAAGCCCTTTTCGCTCAGCCAACTTCTACAACTCGTCAAATCTGAACTGAGCTAGAGCAGCTGATGACTGCGGGCTGAAAGCGTCCCATGGATACAGCGCAACCTGAGGCACGTCGCGTGAATGTTTCATGGTTTAACCCTGTCGTGAACTGTACAGAGTCCTCACCTTCCGGCACGCCCCTGCGGATTTCTTCGTCGCGTACCCACTGACTGAAGGGCCTGAGCCCTGAGCTGAGCAATCTCCTCGGCCTCACGTTCATCCATTTCACGAACCAGCTCACTAATTGTTTTTTGTTTTGGCGTCTTCGTGCTTCCAATCTGGTGCAGCATGCCCGAGGGTACCACTTTTCTTCATTACCAGCCCGCCGCGGGCGGAGAACCCACGGCGGCAAATTCTACGGACGCACAGGACGGCGAATAGAACATTTCCAGTAGTCGCCTATCGTCCAGACAATGACGAAGAAATCAGCTGGTGCCCAGAATTGGCATGCCGAAGACGACTGTTGAGTTGAGTTCTGTGGGAGCGCTGCCTTGGTAAACACCATGTAGAACTCGGTGCCTGCAGCCAGCGTAACCATGACTCTCTCGTTCGAGATCATCTTGGCAATCTGGGTGTCGGCGGTGTTGCCCATGTTCTGCGAGAGCTGTGCGCGCATCATGTCCTGGCCGCTCAATGCCGTACTTGTGTTGTTTCCAAGCATCATCGCCGTTGTTTGGCCGATTCCGGAGAGCGTGGCGACGAGCATGGCCTTGCCGCGGCTGCTGCCAGTCACCTGCCCCTTCAGCGAGCGCAGGTTTGTATCGACCGCCACGGCGCTGATAGGCACAGTAGAGCCATTTGGCAGGTCGACGGAATCAAACGAGATTGCCATATTGCCGTGCGCATCGGCACTGTTGATGCGCCCAATCGCACGGCTCCCCGCTGGCAGGATAATTTCCCCGTTGCGCTCGTAGTTGTATTCGATCACGGCGGTGACGGGAGCCGCGACCGACGTAGTAGCCGAGGCTTCAAGCCGGGCGGCAACATGGAAGCCAGGCTCCAAACCAAAGTTCGTGATCGCTGGTCCGAGATACTGTGTCGCGTCGGCTGCGGCAGGGACACTCTTGCGCGAGAAAACGATTCGCGTCTTGGAGACCTCATCATTCCATGCGCGCATTGACTCGCTATAGGAGGTTCCGGATTGGTATTGCGCCCCTACCGCCCCAATCCCGCTAAAGAATTGACCTGGGGTGCCGGCTCCATTGTATGGCGGCGGCTGAAAAGGGGCGATGGAGCCGATCGTTTTCAGTGGAGCATTGAGTTGTTTTCCGGTTTGCACCGTGGAGCCAGCAGAACCCGGAGACTGTTGCGTGCCGCTGTTAGCTCCCTTTCCAGTTTCGGAAGGTTTGGCGGCGGCACCCTCTGCTGCTTCTTTCGCGTGGCGTTTCTGCGCTTCCAAGGTGTTCTTGGTCGCAAGAACATCCCTTGGGGTGATGCTATCTGGATCATTGCCCGTTGCAGCGCTCGGAGTGTTGTTTTCGTTGGCTGGCATCACCCCGGTAGCGCCCGTGGTCTGCTGTTGCGCTTGTGTCCGTTTGGAGGCTTGGCCGTGTGGTTTTGTAGGCGACAACTTATGGGAGAAAATGAGCACCACGCCGAGCATGGCCGCTAGCAGCACAACGCCGGCAAAAATCAACTTTTTCGCTCCGGCAGGAACATGATTCTTCTTCGCCGGCCGCGTGTATGGTTTAGCCTCCGTTTCGGATGCAGGAGAAATGAGTGTCGGTTGTTCTGGTGTCGTCTGGGCCATTGGTCTCTTCTCCTAGAATCCTGGTGCAACAAACGGAAGTGGAATCATTACGGGATGGTCGACAGCATCGGCCGTGGCGAGCTGCAAGAGCAACTTTTCCCTGCTCTGCTTGAATCCTGGACGCGAGAACTGCACCACCCCGTCCGAGCGTTCGCCGGGAGCTAGCTTCACGACATTCTGGCGAAAGTCCTGGATCGACACCGGCGCGGCGAGGATTCCCTTCTTGCTGGGTTTCTTTTGAACCGGGTTGCCGAGCTGAATTTGTGGCGCCAGAACCTGGACCCAATCTCTGCTGACGTTCAAGACGGAGTAGGACACCATCATGGTGTCGCCAACCTGCACCGCGCGTCCGAGAGATGCAGCGATGGATCTGGTCGCGGTGGCGTTTGCCTTGTCCAGCTTTACGAGATCGTCGGCCGTGATCCAGTGGGGCGTTGCAAGCTCAGCCTGAGCGGCGAGTGCAGCGTCAATCACGGAAACAGGTTGTACGGTGCGCACAGAGGATCGCACCGGATAACTCGTCACGAACGGTGACGCGAGCCGTGCTGTGGCCACCATGGAAGGATGGGGAATGCCGGACTCAAGCGGACCTGCAAATGCCAACAGAGCCTTGTCCGGCCTGTAGTCGAGCACAAAATCGACGTCATACTGCGCCGCGGAACTGCCTGAGGAAATCAACTTCAGGCTGATGGTTTCGCCACTGGCCAGGGCGACCAGCAGATTGCTCTCTGCAACGTCGTGGGTGAGCGGACTCACGTAAACCAACTTCGGCTCATTTTCGACGTGCTCGGCAGTGAACAGCGTAGGCGCGCCGACTGCAATCGACGTGACCGCTTCAGGGAGATGAATGGTGCTGATATAAAGTGGCTTGCAATGGACCTCGCCGACGATGGAACTGTCGACCGGGCGGCTTTCAATGCGAGCGTCAATTGATAGAGGCGGCGCTCCCGCCTGGATTTGCTGTCTTGCAGGCGCGGTTGCTGGACTTGGCGCGAGGACTGCAACTTGAGCTATGTTCGCGGCGATACCGGCGGTGGCAGATGGAGGCGCGGTCGCGGGTGAAGTTGGCAATACCGACTGAGCTGATACGGCCACTGCAGTCATAGAGAGAGCAAGCGAGAGGACAAATAGCTTCATTAATCGCCTCCAAGGACGAGGTTAGCTGGGGATTTGTGGAAAGCGAGCTCCGCAAGGTAGAGACGTCGAACGGAAGCAACGTACGCATACACATCGGCGCCGGAGTAGTGGAGACCGCGACGTAGGATTGGGCGGCTGCCTCGGTAATATGCCGCCAATACCAGACGGAAGTCTCCGCCGAACTGCTGCATCAAGTCGGCAAGGTATCGAACCCCGCCGGAGAGATTTTCTGAAATATCAAAAGGGTTGCGCACGCCGTACTCCTGCGCGGTAGCCGGCATGAGCTGCATCAATCCCATGGCCCCCTTTGCGGACACCGCTCTTGGATTCCAGCCGGACTCCTGGGTGATGATCGCGTGGACCAGCTCTTTTGGAATCTCATAGTGAGCGGCGTACGCGTCGGCGTAATAGACCACTTCATCGTGGCCATTTTCCGGCACAATGCCAGCAGCCGCAGAGAGGGAAAACGCCAGCCAAAGGAACAGCCCGGTGCAGAGTTGATTCATGGAGTGACAGTCCCCAAAAGCGTTGCAGCGGGCGGCTGGGTGGTTTCATCCGGCCAGGTCGGAATGCCCGGTGCTACCGGTGTCCTCTGATTGTTGTCGTTCCGCAGCCTGTGATTGGCCGTCTGAGCCGCCAAGGTCTGAATGTCGTACTGGCACATGTCGTTCGCAAGAATGCGCGCATTGTCCATGAAGCTCTCGAATCGGCCGGGGACTAACAGGCTGGCCCGATCCTTCTCAGTCTTGGCAATGAATGGCAGCATCACGGCCTTATGGTCGTCGCTAATTTCCTTCAGGTTCAATTTGTCGAGCGCGAGAGCAAGTGTGATCATCTCCGAAATCGAAGGCGGTTTTTCCATCTTGAAAGCGCGCAACGTCTTCGCAAAACCAGCGATGAAGTAGTGGATGGCTTTCGCACAATGCGGCGTACGGCTTGCGACAATAGCCGCTTCTTGCTCAGGTGTCGGATGATTGATGTAGATGCGCGCGCAGCGGCGCAAGAGAGGATAGCCGAGTTGTCGTTCGTCGTTGGCTGTGACGATGGTGAACGGCGGATATTTTGCCTTGATCTCGCCGAGTCCAGGGATTGTTAGCTGCCATTCGCCGAGAAACTCAAGCAATTGAGCCTCGAACGCATGGCTGATCTTGTCGATTTCGTCGACCAGCAGGATGCATCGAGCTGGCGTCTCAAGCGCGCTTATGAGCGGCCCCCCTAAATAGAAGGCGCGGTCTGAGACCCTCTTTGCGGCTTCATCAAAAGTCCCATCATGAAAACGCACATACAGTTGACGTAGTTCATCACTGAAACTGCCGATTGCCTCTTTGTCAGTGAGGCCTTCGTAGCACTGCAGACGTATGAGCTTCATGCCCGTTGCGCGATTAATTGCGAGGGCCATCTCTGTCTTGCCGGCACCCGCGGGGCCTTCGAGGAGAATCGGTCGATTGAGCTCCCCGGCGAGATAGATCGTGTTGGCAATTTCACGTGTGGTGAAGTAGCCAACTCCCTCTAGCGATGCAAGGGTGTCGTCAGTGTTGTTGAACATAACATAACGAACATAGAGCAACTATGATTGCTAGTCAACAACAAACACGAGCGGCCGGATGCAGGGAAGCAATGGAAGAACGGTTGAGCCGGTGAGAGCTACGAACAGCGCTCCAGGGCTGATCGCCCGCCGGCTGGAGATGGCGCATTACCTGGTGAGTGAGATGACCTCGAAGAGTAGCGGCAAAGGCGACTATATGGCAAGTCATGATCTCTAAGATTTGCTCTCCGTGATTGATGGGCGTCGAGAACTCGTTCGAGAAATCCAATCTGCGCCGCTGGATGTCCGTGCGTACATCGCATCGGAGGTCGGAACGCTGCTTGATACCGAGGCATTTGTGGATGCCTTGCCCGGACACCTTCACCCGGATGCCGCCAGTCAAGGTCGCTTTGGAACGATCCTCGACCGAATGCGGCGAATCGGATCATTCGGTGCGAGCACGGAGCAGCAAGAAATGCGCTAATGTCACAGACGCCCCCGGCAATGACGCCGGAGGCCATAGTGCGAACGGCAGTCGAAGAGGGGCTCTGCGTTGTTAGCACCACGGACCACTACGAAATCACAAATGTAACAGCGCTGTGCGCCGGTCGAGTGGGGGATGATCGACCGTTGCAATCAGGTTTTGCGTGGCTACATCTTGGGTCCGCGTAGTTCCATAGAAGCACTTTCGCAGGTCGTCGGGAACTCCAGAAAAGCTTTGAGCAGATCGTAACGACTTCCTACACCGAGCTTGTCGTAGATCAGAACGACGCTGTTCTTGATGACTTGGCACGTTGTACCGAGTTGAGTCGCAACTTCCTTACACTGCACACCGTCCAGCAGCAAGCTCGTTATCTGTTTTTGCTTTTGCGTCAGTAGACCCCACTTCGCTTGCCTGGATGATGTGGCGATGTCGGGATTGTTCACCGACTGTATCCACGTCCGCCGCTCCCGTAGTGCGTTAAGGCACTCCTCCAAATCAGCTGCTGTTGCCGTGCGAAACATGATTCCGCGAATCGCAGGTTGATTGACTAAGGGCAGGTATTCATCTTTGCGCTCGGCAATCCAGACCACCGGGCAAGAAAACTCCTGTGCAAGTTTCATTATTCTTGAGCGCAGAGATATCTGACCGAGAAAAAGAGTAGCCCCTGGATTGTTTGCAATGCGGCGTGCGAGCTCGGCCTCGGTGGCACAGTCAACTACCTGTGTGGATTCTGGAAGAACCCGGCTAAGCCGGATTGATATCGACGCCTGGCATATCGATTGGCGGTCGAATATTAGGATGGTTACCACGGAAAACCTCACGAAAGATGCTTAAAATGTGCACTCTACGAAAGGCCGAGGTTCTCCTATAGCCGAAGAGGACGGCGGTCTGTCGGTGATCACATCAATTCCAATGATGTCAGCAGGATAGAGGACGGCAGGAACAAAGGACAAGGCGAAGGGTTATCTCAAATGGCCAAGCCGAGCCACAGTTGCACACGAAAGTAACAATCCGCTGGAGGCTGTCACCAACGCCTTGTACCTGCTTTCGGAGTCGCCCTGCTTGGAAGATGGAGCACGTCCATTCCTAACGATTGAAATCTCAGACAACATGCGCTCAATGAGGTGATGACGAAGGATTGTCTGTTCAGCAATCCGCCGTCCCTGAGAAGTTAGGTTTGGTCATTCGTCCGGCCAGCAGAAGGTGGCGGATCGCCGCGACATCCTGACAACCTAACGAGAGTGCTTCTTCCACCGCAGACCGCAGCCGGTCCCAGCCCTCGCGTGAACCGTGCGATAGAAGCTCGATCATCTGCCGCGTTCCCGCTACGCTCCTTGCAGCGTACCCAACTGCTTCTCGAGCGGTAATTTCCCAATAGCGAATTTGTTCATATAGGAAATATTTCCTTTACAACTTGATTCCCAATTGAGAAACTAAACCCATGGATGCTCCTATTCTCAACTCGACAGAGCGTATCGTGGCCGAGGCGCTGCGCAGCCAGGTACCCGTCAAAGGGCTGCCGGGAGTGTCTATTCAAAATGTATGCGAGCAGCCTGAGCAGCCCTTTGACATCAGCTTCGAGCTTCGCTCTGGCCCCAATCAGGTGCAGGTCTTGGGAGAAATCAAACCGTCTTTCTCGCCCCGGCTTCTCGAAGAGATCGGCCCTTGGATTCGGAGACTGAAATCGCTGCGTGCGGACATCTCAGTTGCCGTGCTTGCGCCGGTGCTGTCGCCCCAGGCCCAAGCATTCTGCATTCAGAATGGAATTGATTTCCTGGATTTGGCGGGCAATGTGTTCATCAATGTTCCGGGGAAGTTCACCCTGCAGCGCAGCGGTGTGCGCGCAAGCGAACGGTCGGGCACACCAACTGAAAACGTGCGAAGCGCGAATGTGTTCTCTGGACGGTTTTCGCGAGTCCTCCGTGTGCTGCTAGAAAATCCAAAATCGTGGACGGTTACCGAGATTGCCCGCGAACTTGAGGCCGAGAGCACGCGATTCAGTGAGCGGTTCCCGAATGCAGCGGTTGATTTCGGGATCAGCCTCGGATCCGTCTCTAAAGTGGTGGCCGGCTTGGAGGAGCAGCTTGGGGTACGTCGGCGTGGAACCGCGGTGATCGTTGCCGAACCTGTCCGCCTTCTCCAGCAGTGGGGAGAGAAGTACAAGGAACGATACCGCTGGCGTCTGCGGAGTTCTTTTCAGACCGGTAACCCGTTCGGAAGTGACTTGGCCGACATCGCGGATGGGATCGGGCGCACGATTCAGGGACCATATGCATTCAGCGGGGCGATTGCGGCAGCTTCCGATGCCCCGTTCGTCGATATCGACTTGGTTGATATTTTCGTCTTGAATGGCCAGCTCGGAGCAGAGCTTCGTGACTCTCAAATCGCGGCCGAACACTGGACCTAAGCTTCGTTTCATCACGCCCTACGATGCCGGTGTGTTCATGTATTCGAAGCAGGTCGGCACGGCGCTGGTCGTCTCGCCAATCCAAGCCTATTTGGATCTTTACGCGCGCGGCGGACGTGACCTGAAGCAAGCCGAGTATTTGCTGAACAATGTGATTCAGCCGAAGTGGAGGAGCGCGTGATTCCAGAACCACAGAAAACGTACGTACTGGAACTCCTGTATGCCCTGGGAACAACCGCCGACGAGTTTGTGGTTGCCGGCGCACAGGCAATGAAGTTCATGATGGAGCGTGCGCGCGCGACGAAAGATATTGATTTCGTTCTCGACGTAGTGAGACTGCGTAGCGAGCCGCTATTGCTGGGTGCCCAACTGGAGAAACTCGGATATGCGGTGGTCGACGGCTCCCGTAACTTTCAGTTCGAAAAGCCGATTCCCAACAGCCGCGAAACCATGCGAATCGAATTCATGGCACCAGAGGAATTCAAGCGCGCAGAGCGGGATTTCCGAGTGGATATTCAGAAGGGTGTCCATGCGCGCGCGTGCACCGGCGGTACGATCGCGGTGGCTGAATCGGAAATCCATCAACTCACAGGCCGACTGCCAGACGGCTCAGATTTCACCGCTCAGCTCCGGGTCACCAAGCCACACGCTTTGGTCATGTTGAAGCTGTTGGCGCTCGATGACCGATACCGCAACGTCCGAGGCCCTGCAGAATCCCGGCATGATCGGGAAGAGGCGCGCACTCATGCGGCTGACATTGTGGCCATAGTCTCAGCGCAAACGAATCTCTCACATTTCAAGGAAGGGTTCGAGCGCCAGTTCGAAGCTGATCGGGCGCTTGGCCGGCACGTGTTGCAGGTTCTTGACGAATATTTTAGAAGAAACATCTCGCCCGGAATGTTGGTCTACGAAGAATTCCTAGTGGCAGACAGCCCCCTTGAGCGAGATGCACGGCAACAAGTAGCGCAGGAGATCGAACGTTCGCACCGGTTAATGAAAACCTTATTGCCGTCTTGACGCAACCAATATAGCTGTTTGAAGCCACCTGTTTCCAATGGAATCGTGCCACCCAGTCCAATGGACTGACATTGGAGAACGAACACTCCGGCCGACCGGCGTTGAAACAACCGCTGTACCGAGAAGGTCAGAAGTCAGCACTCCGATGCCGCCAGCAGGTTCGAAGCCGCTTGGCAAAAGATGGCTCAGTCATCAGAGTTCTGGCACCTGTTCGTCAGTGACAAACTGAACCTGCGTAATGGGCAGAGCCAGATCATGAATGGCGGCAAAGATTTGTTCCCGAAGCCTGAGCGCCGGGTACCGCCACTCTTCGCCTGGCATCCAGACAAAAAGCTTCCCGGCTTCGAGCCGCAGATAGCGCAGCGGAGCAAGCCAATCGAACGTGTGCGGATTGACGATCTGCCTGAGTGAACTCTTGATCTGCGTCCAGAAATTGTTGGCTGGAGCCGCATCGAGTTCTTCATGGATCGCTGCAGCGACCGCCTGCTTACCAAACTCCACGGCGGCCGCACGCTCCTCCACCTGCCGCTGTTTCCGCCACTCGCTGAAGAGATCGCCTTCAAAACAGCGAGGAACAACCTTCAGCAGGAAGCCGGTCGGATTTTCGACCGAACTCGATGAGCGAACAACGCTTCCCTTCTCGCGCAGGAAGAAGATCAGCTCCTCCGTGGTCAAATCCGGAACTTGAGCGTGGCACGCCGCGATCATTGCGGCGAGAGCCCTTTGATCTGGGACCAGAGCGTAGCGAGCGAATTCACGACGAATTTCAGCCGAATCCAACAACAACGCCTCTGTTGCTGTTGTTCTTTCCAACAACAGATCTTTGTCTTTAAACCGCATGTTCTCCTCGAACACAGTGCTCATGTCCGAACTGACCATGCTGAGTGTGGTCTCCTTGGAAGGAGTGTCCATGTCAGGGTTGACCACAGTGTTCACGTCAGAGTTGGGTACTGTGCTCACGTAAGGATTGACCACAGTACCCCCGCCTGTTGAACCCCGCTTGTATTGGGCAGCTTGCAGTGGCCAGACGAACGAATGACCGGGCCCGATCTTCGCCTGGTAGAATCTGCCTTTTGATTGCTGCCTCTTCAGCGTGGCTTCGAAGCTGAAAACCCTGAAGATAGTCGGGGTTCGCCGCAGGATGTCGGGAGCCTGCTCTATCGCGACGAAGTCCTTGTCCAGCAGACTCTGCCGCACCCTTCTAATGGTGCTTTGCGAGAGTCCAGTCTTCCTCATGTCATTGTGTCCCGCCTGCACCAGCTTCTCCATCTCTCCGTCCATCAGGAGCGTTGGGCCTTTCTCATATTTCCTCTTCTCTGCTTTTCGTTTTGACTCCTTCCAGAGAAGCTCATAGACAAGTGCCTCGTTCCCCGTCAGCAGGTCCTTGGCATTGTCAATTCGCTGCACCCGCCCCTCGACTACCATCTCGCCTGCTTCGGTAACCCAGACTCCCACTCGCGCCGGTCCACTTTTGCTTGGCCTCTGCGTGTACACATGCAGGTCTCTGAATCTTTCGTCAGTCGAATCGGCGGCACTGACCGCACTCAGCCTCGGAGTGGCCACTGTGTCCATTCCAGACCTGAGCACTGTGTTCTCGTCTGGAGTGACCACGGTGTTCAGCGGTAACCTGAGCACTGTTTCCATCTCAGACGGAACAGGGGTTGAACGCATAGACTTGGGCACTGTGTCCGAGTCAGACCTGAGCACTGTGTTCTCGTCTGGTCCGGCCACAGTGTTCAACGGCAACCCGAGCACTGTACTCATCTCAGGCGTGACAGGAGTCTGCGGAGACGTGGGCACTGTATTCAGTTCAGACCTGAGCACTGTGCCTGCTTCAGACCTGGGCACTATGTCCGCCTCAGACATGAGCACCGTGTTCGCTTCAGACTTGAGCTGTGTGTTCAGGTCAGGAACCATCACGCTGTTCATCGGTAACCTGAGCACTCTGTCCATCGTAGACGTGAGCACTGTGTCCACGTCAGGGGCAACTGTAGCGAGCGCAGTATTGTCGGCTGTATTAATGCCGGCCTCAGCGGCTACCGGAGATTCCACTGAGCATGGCCGCTCTACCGACCCCAGGAACGATAGGTCGGGCACCAATGACGGCTCAATGATCAGCGCATCAATCTCTGCCTTGGGATCGAATGCAACGGCCCTACGCTGATGTGTCGGTCGATGATGCTTTTGTGTTGCTTGCGCCATGGGGCAAAATCTCCATTAACTTCTCAAAGGCAGTTGAGTAGTCCTGCATCGCTTTGCAGCGTGGGTCAAAATCGGAGAGGAACTGCCGCGCCTGAGTTGTGTGTATACGAGAACTCAGCATCCGTTTTAGGTCGTCGCATTCTTTGTAAGGAACAACACCGTGCTTATCGGAATGTTCGTGATGGTGCTAGGCATCAGAGCACGTTTAAGCATAGAAGCAAGTGAGAAATGAGAAAAGGACATCGATGAGCACGAACTTCTATAGAAACAGCGGAATTGTCCTGATTCTACTGGGCGCTATTTTCTTGGGTTTCAATGAGCAGATAGCTCTCCTGATTTTTGGTCGCCTTAACATCTCCGGAATCAATACGGCTGGCGTTCCGAACGAACACACTACCATGGGGATTGGGCTTGTAATACTTGCCGTGGGCATCGGATTAGAGATACTTGCAGGGAGTCGGGTGTATGCCCTTCGCAGGAATGAACACGTCGGCATTATTGAGCGGGAAAGGAAGAAATGCCCTTATTGCGCTGAGTTGATACAGCAGGAGGCGAAGCTCTGTAGATACTGCGGCAAAGAAGTCTGATCTGCCAATCCTAAAGTGCCATGAGGTGCCGTGATGTGTTTCACTGGCCGTACTTTTCACCCAAAGTGTTCCGAAGTATGGAGCAGCGGCTGCGGGCCGGCACCGCAGCAGAACAAGGACTCGCAAACCCGCAGCCAAGCTGCACGACCTCATTCGGTCCGAGGCTTCGGCGCTCAGTAGAGGGCCACACTGAGCCTTCACTCACGTAATGAAGGAGCGTCAAGGTATGAAAACTGTGCTGCCCATCTTGTGCTTGTCAATCGTGTTATCTAGTTGCACTCGCCGAACTTCTGAAGGTTCGGAGGAAGTTCAGAACCTGAGGTTAGCGGAAGCCCAGCGACTGGATTCACTCTTTGAGGAGCGAGTCGGAATGCCCGTGGCTGCGGAAGGCTCCACCCTGCTGATTGCAGTACCCTCCGCTGACACGATGAGCAGAGACGAATTCACTTGCGCACTTCAGGAAGTTGGCTTCAAAGACGACCTCTTCAAAGAGGTGCAGATTGCGGTGCTAGACGTCGCGACACGAACTAAAGACGTAAAAGCCACAATTTCACTTCCGCTGCGCATGTCAGCATCAGAGTGCGACCGAGTGAAAGACGCTTCACGAAACAGGCACGGGCACCGATAGAACACAAGACCTTTTATCAGCCCATCTGAGGTGGTTCATAAAGCCCCATTCCGCAACCCCCATTTCGTTGGCATTTTTGCCATCTTTCCGGCGATGGCGGGCTGGTCAATTTCCTACAGCATATGGACTAGCAATTGGACGCGAACGTAATGCACCCTCTAACGCTACCGGGCAGCCATGAGAGTCAAGGATGACAATGTTCCAATCGCGTGGTCAATAGAGACCAGAACTCAATAGCCCATTCATTCCATACTCGCAGTGGCCGACACCGAATGGGCGATGAGTCCGATGCGGAAGATCGACCGCACGACAAGGGGCTGGTCGTTGGCCGTGCCCCGGAGGGAGTGTTACCCAGTGAAACCACTACTTTGGATTGGCATACTGCTGGTCGCGCTAGGGCTGTTATCCTTCGTAGTTCCAATTCCACACACGGAGCATGAAGGCATTTCGGTCGGTGGCGTTTCGATGGGAGTTACAACTCAGCATAGCCAAACCGTCTCACCGATCATCAGTATGGTCATGATTCTAGGCGGTGTCGGCATGGTAATTGTCGGCAAGGCCGGGAAGTGACTCCGGTTATTGTGTTGCCGCTCGGGCGCGGAACTCATCAGTGATGTGGAACACGACTGGCGAGGTGCATGCAGCACATTCAGCGGTGTGGGCACCAACGGGAAGTGGAGCCGGAACCGGGAACGTTCTCAGGCAGGACGGGCACGTCACGGCAATATAGTTGGCGTTGCTAACCGGAATCCAGACGGCGGGCTTGAGCCGACGTTCAACATGCTTACGTGCCGGAAGTTCTTCAAGCAAAACAATGATCTTCTCGAAGAGTTCCCTTGGGGAATACTGCCCTTTTTCAAAGAACGCATCCGCCAAGACGCTGTCAGGTACATCGCGACCGGAAAAAGCACCACTGATTGCAATGGCAGGAATACGAGGGAAACGGTTGCGCACCACGGAGAGGAACTCGAACCCGCTCATGTTAGGCATTTGCAAGTCCGAGATGATCACGTCAGGAAGTGAATGTGTCAACGCCGTGAGGGCATCGAACCCGTCAATGGCACATTGCACCTCATATCCTTGTGATTCGAGAATCGCTTTGGCCATCGTGGCGATCTTGTCGTCGTCGTCCACCACGAGAATTCTGTAACGGAATGGTCTCATACCCAATATGACTCTTTTCCTAGACTTACCGACATTCTTTGATGGACTGGAGCAGGTTCACAGTTACAGTGTGACAAGCGCCGACAGGAGTTCCTGACTAGTAGACCAGCGCAGATCGTAGAAGACTGGTCAATATTGCTCAGCATGGAAGAAATCTGCGGGACTATAATTTACGTGTTTCCTGTTGAGACCCACTGGGCACGCGAAACTTTGGGAGCTGAATGGCACCGCGAGTTTACTGCTTATGTCCAGTTCTGCCCTCGTTCCTTATTCCGTACTCTGCGTTGATGATGAACCTTCCGGCCTCAACCTCCGACAGTTGATTCTCGAACGCAAGGGTTACCTTGTGTCCACGGCCAGAACCGCCTCCGATGGTCTCGCACTTTTCAAAGCCAAAGATTTTGACCTTGTAGTCACCGACCATCTCCTCGGGCGCGACACTGGAACGGCAATGGCGAAGGAAATGAAGCACCTGAGGCCGTTTGTTCCGATCATTGTGCTTTCCGGCACGACCGACGCCCCAGAAGGTATTGAAATCGCGGACGCTTTCCTCAGTAAAGCTGAGGGGCCTGAGTGCCTCTTGGCGAAGGTGCATGAATTCGTCACTCGGTCTCGGACAGCGAGGGCCAGCGGCAGTGCGGGACTATCGAAGGACGAAAAACCTTTCTCAACTCATTCGGAAACCCTGCAATTACTGGCAGCCATGGTCGAGTCATCGGACGATGCCATCTACAGCAAGTCCCTCGATGGAACGATCATGAGTTGGAACAAGGCTGCGGAGGAAATCTACGGCTATCACGCCGACGAGATCATCGGGAAATCCATTTCAGTGTTAGAGCCTTCTGATCGCCACGGCGAAGTGCAAGATATGTTGGAGCGTCTGAAGAATGGCAAGAAGGTAGATCACGTCGAGACGACACGGGTTGCCAAGGACGGACGATTTCTCACCGTCTCGCTCACCATCTCTCCCATACGGGATGCTGAGGGGCGGGTAATCGGAGCGTCCACCATCGCCCGCGACATCACTCGCTCCAAACTTGCCGAGCAATCTCTGCAAAACTCAGAAAAGCTGGCGATTGCCGGACGGATGGCGGCAACAGTTGCTCACGAGATCAACAATCCGCTGGAGGCTGTCACCAACGCCTTGTACCTGCTTTCGGAGTCGCCCAGCTTGGATGAGAGCGCACGTCAATTCCTAACGATTGCACAAGACGAACTGGCCGCAATCAGGCATATTGCGACGGCGACCCTTGGGCTTCACCGGGGTGACGCCGACAGTCCCCAGTCAGTCAGGGTATCTGAACTAATCGATAATGTGTTCTCCCTCTATGGGCGTAAACTTCGAGCCTTGGGCATTGCGGTTGAAACCCGCTACGAAACAGACATTCCTGTAACCGCATTTCCCGGAGAATTACGACAGGTGTTCTCAAACCTCATAGTCAACTCCGTCGATGCGCTTGAGAAATCTGGCGACAAGCTCTGTGTCCACGTCTTCTCGTCATTCAACTGGACGAATCCAGCTCAAAGAGGACTGCGTATCACAGTTTCTGACAACGGCTCGGGAATCCCTGTGGAGAAGCGTAAGCAAATCTTCGAACCCTTCTACACCACAAAGGGCAGCAAAGGCACAGGTATTGGGCTGTGGGTGTCGCTAGGCATTGTGAAGAAGTATGGTGGCGCGATGCGGTTTAGAAGTGTGCTGAAGCCGGAGCGTTCGGGCACAACTTTCAGCGTATTTCTTCCTACCGTACCGGACATTTCCCTCCCTCGTTCGTAATGGCGGTTAGTTGAATTGCCACGATAGGGGCAGGTCAGCGGCTCGACATTCATTAGGGAGTCCACCGCCGCGTGCTGAACGATGAGGCCCGTTGTAGAGTTCACAACGAGGACGGGTAGGAGAACTACCTACCCTGCCATAGTGCCGCGTTTGAGCCGATGCCCGACTCGCCATCTCCAACGCTGTCGTCAGTCTCATCATTTCCGTCACATTCCATTAACCATTAACCACCGAGAGCGGTCAATCTTGCTCAGACTTCGAACTTCACCAGCTCTATTATGCGGCCTAGTGAAGAATTGAGGTTCAACCATGGAAACCGTATTGATCGTTCTTTTGGTGCTGTTTTTGTTCGGCGGCGGGGGTTGGGGATACTCTCGTTGGCGTCGTTAACGTTTATCCCAAGCGTGAAAGTGCGCCGATGCCGCTCGATCTTCATGAAGACAGTGATCATCGACCGTAAGGATTAACCGATAACCAGACAACGGGGCAGGTTGAAATGAGACGCCCCTCACACATGCAGTCATCGTGTGCTCCGACTGAATTGTGAAATGACTACAATAAGCGACAACACAGAACAGCCAAGCATTTTGGTGGTAGATGATGATGAGAAAATTCGCACAACTTTGAAGGCTTTGCTGACGTTCAATCAGTTCAGGGTCACCACCGCAGCAAACGTTGGTGAGGCTCTCCATCTGATCGACACAGAACCGTTTGATGTGCTGCTCTCCGACTTGCATATGCCCGGAGCAGCGGACGGTTTCACCGTGATCAGTGCGATGCGCCACACCAACCCGGAAGCTGTTACGTTGATGTACACGGGATATCCTGCGCTGAAAGAAGCTATGAGCGCCATACTATTGCAAGCCGACGAAATCCTGCTGAAACCGCTGGCTCCGCCAACGCTTGTCGCACAAATCAGGGAGAAGTTGAAGAACAGAGGGACACGAACATTGACCAACACAGAGCGGGTAGCCTCAATTTTAGAACGCGAAACGCCCGCGACCATAAAGAACTGGCTCGATCGAGTAGACGTAGAGGAAGAACTTACCTGCGTTCCACTGAGTAAGGAACAACGTACCGGGCATCTTCCTAAACTGCTTCAGGAACTTGTCCATCGGTTGAGGGTACCGCGAAATCTTGGAACGAAACAGGTGTCGGAAGCCGCCGTTCAGCATGGCAAAGTTCGGCAGTCACAGGGGTACTCGGTTCCGATGATCATCGAGGAATCTCGTATCCTGCAGGTCAGCATCTTCAACACTCTGCAGAACAACCTAAGCAGCGTGGATTTCAGCTTGCTGCTTACCGACGTGATGACCATCGCCGATGAGGTGGACTCGCAACTGAAACAGACAATCACGAGTTTCATAGGACAGGCAGCGGCGACTACGGCGTAGGCATTGCAGCCATTTCCCGCCACTAATCGTGCAGCACGACGCTCACCAGTGAACTGTGGACGTTCACCCCGCCACCGTTGTACTCAATGAAACCCATCTCCCTGAACCTATTCATGAAGAAACTCACTCGCGACCGGGTGGTGCCGATCATTTCGGCGAGGGTCTCCTGACTCATTTTAGCGATGAGCGGCATGGGTTTCGACTCCTGACCAAAGTTGGCCATAAGCAGGAGCAGGCGGGCAAGGCGTTTCTCGCTGGAATTGAAAAGGTGATCTACAAGGTCAGCTTCCATGCGGATGTTCCGGGAAAGGAGATAGGCAAGGAATTGTTCGGCAAACTCCGGTTCCTGATGAAGCAATGTGACCATGGCACGTTTTTCGACGCGGACTATGATGCTCTTCTGGTCGGCGCTGGCCGTGGCCATGCGGAGCGGCTGCCCTGCCAGACAACCCTCACCAAAGAAACTGGCTTGCGGCAAAATGGCAACCACCGCCTCTTTACCAGTCTTGGAGACGACCGTGAGCTTCACTTTGCCACTCTGGATGTAAAAAACCGCGTCCGCTGCGGCCCCTTGCGAAAAGACAGACTCGTCGGCTAGGTAAACCTGAGTAGATTTTCCAGCGGAGAGTTTCGTTAGCAGGAGGTGCGGGTCGAATGCACTGGGCCGCTCGGGCAGTGCCTCTACGGGGTTCAGCTTCACAACGATAGTGGGTGCTGGGAGCAAAGACGTGCTCAGCACGCTGTGAGTCTTGATTCTCTTTATCGGGGAAGTGGTGCTCTTGGTCGCCATCGGAATCTCCCACTCGGAGGGGTCGTCCGGGGCTTTTGCCGAGTACCCACAGTATAGCCCAAAGAGGAACTCGGAACCGTGAAGGCTCGTTTTCGCGCTCCCGTTTTGAAACAGTGGGGTATCTGCCATGCTTTGTAGCGTTTCCCTACAGCCATTACGGGAATATTCCTGAACAACTTCACCGATGGTCAATGTTGCTCATGTTTGGAGATCGCATGAGATTACAAACATGACAGCATCGGAAAGCGGTAGTTCAGGCTTTGCGAGCACTGAGGAGAAATATGACAAACAGCACTGAAGACAAGATCAAAGGCACTTTTCACGAAGTGAAGGGCACAATCAAAGAGGAAGTTGGAAAAATTACCAACAACCCCACATTGGAAGACAAAGGGAAAGTTGAACATGCTGCGGGAAAGGTTCAACACAAGATCGGCGAAGTGAAAAAAGCCGTAGAAGAATTGAAGAAGTAGTTCGGCGAACTAAAAAGCGAACTGCGACTGGACACGGCTTCACTATCCTGACCGTGTGACTACTCCCGGGGGCTTTTAGTGTCCAGTCAGTCTCTCACGCGATTACGAGGATACACATCGACGCCGGAGTAGTGGAGACCGCGACGTAGGATTGGGCGGCTGCCTCGGTAATATGCCGCCAATACCAGACGGAAGTCTCCGCCGAACTGCTGCATCAAGTCGGCAAGGTATCGAACCCCGCCGGAGAGATTTTCTGAAATATCAAAAGGGTTGCGCACGCCGGACTCCTGCGCGGTAGCCGGCATGAGCTGCATCAATCCCATGGCCCCCTTTGCGGACACCGCACTTGGATTCCAGCCGGACTCCTGGGTGATGATCGCGTGGACCAGCTCTTTTGGAATCTCATAGTGAGCGGCATACGCGTCGGCGTAGTAGACCACTTCATCGTGGCCAGTCTCCGAGACAATGCCTGCAGCCGCAGAAGCGGAGAACGCCAACCATAGGAACGCTCCAGCCCAGAGTTGCGTCATCGAGTAACCGCCTCCAACGCCATCATCGGCGCTGGCCGGGTGGCGTCATCCGCCCGGATAGGTGCGGCCGCCTGCGCCGCCATCTGAATGTCGTGCCGACACATTTCGTCTGCAATGATTCGTGCATTGTCCATGAAGCTCTCGAATCGCCCAGGGACTAGCAGGCTGGCCCGATCCTTCTCGGTCTTGGCAATGAACGGAAGCATGACGGCCTTATGCTCATCCCGAAGTTCTTGCAGCTTCATTTTGTCGAGCACGCGAGCCAGCGCAATCATCTCCGAAATCGAAGGAGGCTTTTGCATCTTGAAAGAGCGCAACGACCTTGCAAAACCCGCGATAAAGTAGTGGATGGCTTTCGGACAATGCGGCGTCCGGCTTGCGACGATGGCCGCTTCCTGTTCAGGTGTCGGGTGGTCGATATAGATGCGGGCACAGCGCCGCAAAAGAGGATAGCCAAGTTGCCGGTCGTCGTTGGCCGTGACGATAGTAAATGGCGGATGGATTGCCTTGATCTCGCCAAGCCCAGGGATTGTTAGCTGCCATTCGCCCAGAAACTCAAGCAGTTGAGCCTCAAAAGCATGGCTAATTTTGTCGATCTCATCGATGAGCAGGATGCATCGATCTGGCGCCTCAAGCGCGTTCAGTAGCGGCCCGCCTAAATAGAAGGCACGGTCTGAGACCCTCTTCGCGGCTTCATCAAAGGTCCCATCGTGAAAACGCACGAACAACTGACGCAGTTCGTCACTGAAACTGCCGATTGCCTGTTTGTCAGTGAGACCTTCGTAGCACTGCAGGCGCATGAGCTTCATGCCCGTTGCACGTTTGACGGCAAGGGCCATCTCCGTCTTTCCAGCGCCTGCGGGGCCTTCCAGTAGAATCGGCTGATTCGTGTCGCCGGCAGCATAGATCGTGTTGGCTATCTCGTGAGTAGTGAAATAGCCAACCTTTTCAAGCGCGGCAAGGGTCTCTTCCGTGTTCTCAAACATTTCATATCTACAATAGTATAACTATTATTATTAGTCTATAAAGAATTCGCATCAAGAACGCGGAGGAGTGATGATTTTCTGGATATAGCAGGATGCGAACCGATGGTGCATCCTTTGCGTTCTGATGCCTCGGAAGAATGTCACGGCTGACGTTCGCGAGCGACCGGGAAATGTGCTCAGGTCGAGTGGGGGATAATCGACCTGAGCAATCGGCTGTTGCGCGGCTACTTCTTGGGTGAGCGGGGTCTCATGGAAGCACTCTCGCAGGTCGGCGGAGTCTCCAGAAGAGCCTTGAGCAGATCGTACCGGTTTCGCACACCGAGTTTGTCGTAGATCAGAACGACGCGGTTCTTGATAACTTGGCAGGTCGTCCCGAGTTGAGCCGCAATTTCCTTGCACTGCTTGCCTTCCACCAGCAAGGCCGTTATATTTTTCTGTTTTTGCGTTAGTAGGCCCCACTTGTCTTGGCGGGAGGGTGTGGCGTTGTCTGGGTCATGCAGCGACTGAATCCACTGCCGCCGCTCCCGTAGTGCAGCAATACATTCCGCCAGATCAGCGGCATTCGCTGTGCGAAACATGATTCCGCGAATCGCAGGTTGATTGACTAAGGGCAGGTACTCATCTTTGCGCTCGGCAATCCAGACCACAGGGCAGGAGAACTGCCGCGCGAGCTTCATTGCTTCTGAACGCAAGGATATTTGACCGAGGAATAGAGTAGCCCCTGGATTGTTTGTGATACGGCTGGCAAGCTCGGCCTCTGTGGCACAGTCAGATATCTGTGTGGATTCTGGGGGAAGAAGCCGGCTAAGCCGATTTGATATCGACGCCTGGTATAGCGATTGGCGGTCGAATACGAGGATGGTTACCACGCAATACCTCACGGAAACTGCTTAGAATGTGCAATCTACCAGATGCCTGAGTTCTCCTTTCGCTAACAAGGCAGAGGCCTGTCGGTGATCACAATAATTGCAATGTTGTGAGCAGAATAGAACACGGTAATGACGATGGACAGGTGCCTAAGGTAATCTACCTGCCCGAAGGGAGGGACCGCTCAATCGAAGCACCCTCTCCTCCCCACACGGTCTTCCCTATGGGAGCGGATTTAACTCAGTGTTGCCGCGCCTGTTCCACCATCTCTACAAGAATGCTTCTGGCCCTTCCGGGCTGCACACCTCGCGCGGGAATGCGCTGCGTGAACCGCGCACGCCTTCCGCAGTTCTTAATCGAACCTGAAAGCCGAGGCGGTCGACAGCGGTCAACGCTGCCTCCTCGGCCTCGATGTCGGCAAATCTGGCATTTGGACAGGTTTTTACCCTATCCATCGTCATAGCCGTGTTCTATTCTGCTGACAACATTGCGATCGATGTAGATGCGGGCACAGCGCCGCAAAAGAGCAGCTTCGCGGAATGGTTCAGGAATGAAGCGGTCGACTGGCTCGCCGATGGCAAGGGATACCCCGCTATCAATGCGCATTAAACGATTCTAAGCCTATCCGCCGAAGAGCACGATGGGCAGAGTTGGGGCTGCGCTGCCGGTTTCCGGTTCTATCGTTATGGCGAAGGCTTTGGCTGCGGTGTCGGTTGGCAGCGGAGGCATTAGGACGGTGGCGCTTCCATCGGCATCGGGTTTGAATACACCGGCCGGAACCGGCGGTCCACCGTTGGCGGGCAGCAGCCAGAGCTCATATGCTTTCTTCGCAGGCGCCGCAGCGAAATTACTGGCAAAAAAGACCAAGCCTCCGGTGCGCGACGAATAGATTGCTTTGCCTTGAGGCAGCGGCCGGGTGTTGGCGGCGACCAGTGTAACCCGCATTGCGTCCTGCGCAGTGAGGACCGAGAGGATTTGACGGGCGCGGTCGGCGTCAGCTCGATCCTGGCCTGATTGGGTAACCAACGCTGCCATTTGTTGCCGCAGGGATTCATTCTGGTGCCATAGCACCGACAGCGCTGCAATCAGTACCAGAGAGATGGCGACCGGTAACAGAGTCCACCAAGGCATCGCGTTCCTGCGTGGCGTGCGTGGTTCGCGTGCAATGGCAGACAACAGCCGGGTGCGTGCGTGCGGAGGCAGTGCCGGTCCCACCGCAGAAAGACCCAGCAAAGCCATATCACCCCGAAGCTGCAACAACTCCCGCTCGCAGGCGGCACACTCGGCCAGATGATTCTCCACGAGTTTGCACGCGGGCTCGTCGAGTGTTCCCAAGGCGTACAGCGGGAGGTCTCCTTCGATTTGTTCGTGCAAGTTCATGGTGTAAAAGCCTCACGCAAGGTCAACAGTCCAGAGCGAATCCGCGTCTTTACCGTGCCTAGCGGCTGGCCGGTTTTTCCGGCGATTTCCGTGTGAGTCAGTCCATCGAAGAAAGCCATCTCCAGAGCCATGCGCTGTTCCTGGGGCATTTCGGCAAGTATACTGCGAACCCTCTCCACCGCCTGATTCCGCTCAGCATCGGTTTCTGCGTTTGCATTCACCGCGATGACGGTCTCAGCGGAATCTTCGTGCGTACGTTGCTTACGCAAATGGTCGATGGCCCGATTGCGGGTGATGACTGCGAGCCAGGCCATGAGACTGCCCCGGCTGGCGTCAAACGCGCGGGGATTCCGCCACAGTTGCATGAATACATCCTGCAACACCTCCTCGGCGGCGCCGGTGTCCGTCAGAACGCGCAGCGCTACGGCGTAAACAACTCGGGCATAGCGGTCATAAAGCGCAGCCATTGCGCCCTCGTCGCCGGAGCAGATTCGCGCAATCAAGGCTGCATCGGTCAGGCTCTGCTCTGGCTGTGCGCTGGTCACACCCTTCCCTCTGAATCCGCAGGCAGGAACTCCGGCCTGTACTCAATTAGTCGCCCAAAATTGTACAAAGGAGGTCTGAGAATCGTCTTTGATTGCAAACAAACCTCCGCCTCCCCCAAGCATGAACAGCGGTCGCCTACTTCATTTCCGGTTCCTTGGGTTGCGGCTCGTCGCCGAGGGATGACTTGAAATTCCGGATGCCCTCGCCGATACCGCGTCCCAGTTCGGGCAGCTTGCGCGGACCAAAGATCAGCAAAGCCAGCCCAAGGATTACAACTAGATGCATTGGCTGAAAGATTCCCTCAAACATTTCGTTTACTCCCCATGAGTGATGGAAATGGGGCAGCCGTTCTCGCCGCCCCCGGATTGAAAGCAGCCTAAAACGCTGGCGGCGTGCCAGACACGGGCAGAGATACCGAGGATTGATTCGCGAGAGACATTTCCAGCGAATAAGCCGGTCCGGTGCTCGGGGTGAGGAATGGCGTAAGCGCGACGACTGCAGAGTTGCTGCCGTTGTAAACGGCAGTGATGCCGTCCGTCGTCTCATAGTTACGGTTGTTGGCCGGATTACTGTTGGAGATCACGCGCCCGAGAACGCGGTGCTCCGACTCTATTCCCATGATCGACGCCGACACCTTGGCCAGATAGACAAGTTGCTCAGACGAGTAGGTGTCATCGTAGTGTTCATGTCGGGCTCGCTTCGCGCTAACCCAAGCGGCTCGCTTTCCGAACTCCTGCACCGCGTTCAGATATGCACCGATGAAAGCGTTCTCCAGTGCGTCCAGCAGGCCGAGGAACGGGGTTAACGAGTCAAATGATCCCGCTGGGAACTAGAACGTCTGGGCCGGGTCTTTGCCGGCAGATGGAATCTTCAACAGGTTGCGAAGCAGATTGGCGTGGCTGATCTCCTCGCCAAGCGCCGCCTGAATGTAATTGACATTTCCCAAATTACCCTGAGAAGTCACGTTGTCGGCGCTGCCGCCGGGGCCGGCCAGGTTCGGATCTTGAATCACTCCTCCAATCAGTCCGTTGTAGTAGAAGGTTGTAGCCAGGTCTTCGGCGATGAGCGCCGCGGTGGCAATTTCTGCCACGGTGTCCTTGGCCTGCGCCGCTTCCGAAGCCGCTTCAGTTGGGGATTCCGATGTGGCGGCGCGCGCCAGCGTTGGAGTCAATGCGGTTAGCAGCAACGGAGCAACCGTTGCGCTCATGCCCACTATGCCTACGCCTTTAAAGAACTTGCGTCGATTCATCAATTGTTCGCTGATCTTGTAGAACTCGTCTGGTAGATGAGTGAAATCCATAGGCTCCTCCTTGAAAGAGGAAGCAATCTCACCATGGCTACTCAACCAACGGGTGCAGCCCTGGAGAAGCATTGCCCTCAATTCATCCTCAGTACGGACTGGCGAGGAGTTTGGATTGCCTCGGCGTTAATAAAAATGACTTTTCGCTGCCAGAGGCGTCATCTCAGAATCCTGCGGTCATGCGATTGATGAGTTCATCGGCTGCTACTGCTCCGAACCACGCCTAGCCCTTAATCGTACCGCCGTCCTTCTGGCGGTTCCGAAACCGGCTTAACCGGCTAAACCACGTCCGGATGGATGGTTGCTCGCCGGAATCTCTGAACGCCCAGCACTAGGAGACGCTCTGTGAGGAGGGCGACGTCACCGTCGCCCCCATGTGATACAAATTTGCTGTAGGTTCGGGTTTCAGAGCCACCGCAAGAAATCAATTAGGACTGGACCGGCTCGCCATTTCTTCGTGATTCTGCGATGCCCGCGACGTGCCTTGTTCTGAACTAAATATGCCGCGAGGTCTCGGGAGACACTTCCTGGAGCGAAATACCCTGTTTCACTAGCCACCCGAAGAAAGGGTTCAGTGCCGACTCCCGCGTGGCAAGGGTTTGGTCTGTGTATCCTCTTACGTCCTACGTCCCGTAGATAACTGCGGATTGCGGTCCGGATCACACCATTTACCTAAGAAACGCAACCAATTCTTAGCCACAAAGATGAACTTTTTCGTTGCGCTCTCGCACGTTTTGGCTGTGGAACTCGGCATGCGAGACTTCGCGGTCCAATCTTTGGCTGCCCGCACGGATCTGCACTTCCGTAATCGGCATTCGCTGCCGCATGTTCACCCGCTCCGCAATGACGAGCAAGAGTTTGTTGGCGTGTCGGAGCGTGCGCACATCATGGCCACGTTCCCGCAAGTCACAAAGAAAAGTGCGGCGCTCTTCGGCAAAGCGGGCCGTCCTGTAGATCCATACAGAATTACTGCGTTTCACCAGCTGGTCAAACATTAGGCTGATTCCTTGGGGTGGATTTGAAACCAGCGAAGTACGCAGTTTATGTGGGCATCAATTCGCAAAGCGGTCCGAAGGAAAGACACTTCATGGAGCGAAGATAAAGCCACGCGAGACGTTAAACAGGGGCGCGCCGGAACATGAAGTGGTCAATGCTCGTTCATCCCTGTCGAGAGCACTTTGAGCCGCTTGATGACACCATGAAGCATCGCATCATCATTATAATTCGAGAATTCCTTGCGGAAGCGGAGCCCCTCCTCATCCCGAAGAAAATCCAACTGGAAGTGAATACAGCTTCTCACCTAAGCTTCTAGAGATTGCGTCGCAGGGGGCTCGGCGTTTCCATTCACACGGGAGGAATCAGTGCAGGTTAGTGAGTCGCGGGTGCGGTTTCGTGCAAATACTGCCCATTATCCGTGAAATGCATTTACGCGAAGATGGGTTCATTCGCCGGTACTGCTCGGAGCCCCCGTATCAGGAGTTGAGTTGTATCCTGTGTTTGCAGGAAAGAAGATTGAGAAGCAGGTTCCACTTTTCCCATTTGCTGTACTGCTACGCAAATGAATTCTGCCTTCGTACTTCCTCACGATGCCGCTTATGACATAAAGCCCAAGACCAGTTCCTTTCGCACCCTTTGTGGTGAAGAACGGCTCAAATATCTTCTTTTGCTGCTCACGAGGAATGCCGTCACCGGTGTCGGCAATCACCACACGGATTCCGCGGTGCTCCGGTCTTCGCCAATCACGAGAGGCATACACATGCAGTGCGAGCCTGCCTCCTGCCGGCATCGCGGCCAGCGCATTCACCATCAAGTTGGTGAATACCTGGCGATGCTCAGTAGGAGCGGCATGGATGCGCCCTTCGACGTCATAGCGTTTTTTTACCGAGACATTCTGTTCGCGGAACTTGCTGCCAAGCAGTTCCAACGTCTCATCCAGTAATTGAGAGACTGCCACGTCTTGAATCTCAGATGAGTTGCTGAACAGTCCAAGTGTCTGCCTGGTGATGCTCGTGATGCGCCGCACTGTTTCGTCGCCGCGCCTCACCAGGTCTCTTGAGGCCTGATCCAAAGCGGAGTTCTGCCCCATCAGGTACATCACACTGGAGAGGACGTCCAAGGGGTTGTTAATTTCGTGGGCTACGGTTGCTGCAATACGTCCTGCCGAAGCCAACTTCTCGGCCGCGCGTAGCGTGTCTTCTTCGGCCCGCTTGCGTTCGGTGACGTCCTCAATTGCCAGCAGGATCAGCGGATCGTGTTCCTCTGCAGTGATGATCTGACTCGCATTGAGCAACATCGTTTTGTGTCCGATGTTGGGGAAGTCGTGTTCCACCACAAAGTCACGCACTTCCTGAGACTCGGGAAGGACTTCTCCCATGTGCGCGCGCAACTGAGGGATACTCCATTGTCCGTCTCCCAAATCGTAAAAAGCTTTCCCGATCGTTTCCTCGGGCGAGACTTGGAAGACGGTGTAGAAGGACCGGTTGGCCGCGGTTACACGAAGCTTTCCATCGAGCACCAGCAGGGGTTCTCGCACCGTATCGACAATGGATCTCATGAAGGCGCTGGAGTGCTTGAGCGCTTGTTCACTGCGCTTCAGGACATCGATGTCTTGCAGTGCCAGAACCACACCATCGATTCTGTTGTCGATTGTCCGATAGGGCCGCACCTGCAGCGAGTACCATTTGCCCTGCTCGTCCCGTACATCTTGCCCTGCCGGTTGAAGGCTTTCGATGACTCCCAAAAGCAACTTCTCAAGGTCAGGCACATCAATATTGAGCTTGATGTCCGTGATCAACCGTCCGACATCGGCGGGGATCACTCTGAGCGCCTTTTCGGCCATCGGGGTAAGCCTGCGAATACGCAGATTGCAGTCAACCATGATGATCGGAATATTGACGGTGGCCAACAGGTTGGTGAGGTCGTTGCTCAACTGATCCAGTTCCGTGTTCCTGGCTCGCAGCTCGTCGTTGACCGTGTTTAGTTCCTCATTGGTCGATTGCAGCTCTTCCTTTGAGGTTTCCAGCTCTTCGTTGGTGCTCTGCAACTCCTCGTTGGCTGACGATATCTCCTCGTTCGCGGATTGCAATTCTTCGTTACTCGCGTCCTGCTTTTCGATCACCGACTGAAGAATTTCCTTGGTGTTAGCGAGTTCCTCCTCAAGCAATCGAAGGTGCGGGTTCTCCGGCTCTGAGGTTGTGCCGGTATCGCGGGCCCGGGCTTGTTCGGCTGCCTGTGTCATGGAGGAATTTTGAGGGGCCGTTTCCTCAAACAAGACCACAAAGCATGGTTCATTGGCGAAGGACAACTTCAGAGGAGTAACCTCGATCCGGATGTTCCGGGTCCGGCCGCCAGACTTGATTTGTATGCCATCCTTTTTATATGGCAACTTCTGCTGTTTCACCGCGGCAGCCGCGTTGCGCAGCTCATACCCAAGACCTTCCCTGGCCATCTTCAGCAGATTCAGGCTGGGCTTTCCGTCCGGCACCTTGAGATACGGAGAGGTGTCTCCGCGCGATTGCAAGAGCTCAAAATCGTTGGAGACGAGTACGGCTGCCGGGGCATAGTTTGCGAGCAGTACCCTATCCAATTCTTTCTGCAGTTCGAGAGCGTCGCTACGCCCAAGGGTACTGGCCGCTCGCCCTGAAGCGACAGCAGGAAAACCATTCGCCACAAAATCAAATCGGTTATGCCCGGCGGCCAACTTCTTCGAGTAAATCTTGTGCCTTCTGTCGGCGACCTCGAAGAGATTCGAAAATCTGCCAATGCCCTCCGAGGTTCCCAATATCATGATGCCGTTCGGGTTGAGGGCGTAATGGAAGACCGGCATGACTTGATTCTGCAGGGCCGCGTCCATATAGATCAGTACGTTGCGGCAACTGATCAGGTCCATGTGGGAAAATGGCGGGTCGGCGAAGATGTTGTGCCGTGCGAAAACACACATCTCCCGGATCGCCTTGCTGATTCGATATCCGCCTTCGACCTTAGCGAAAAACCGCCGCAGGCGCTCCGGTGAAACTGCCGCCATGCTACTCTCGGGATAGAAACCCGTACGGGCCAGATCGATGGCGGGCTCGGAAAGATCGGTCCCAAAAAGCTGGATGCGGGTGTTGACCGTATTCTCGCCAAGGAATTCCAGCAACGCGATGGCCAGCGAATATGCCTCTTCGCCGGAAGAACATCCCGAAGCCCAGAGCCGGATGGGCTGATCGGCGGGCCGGTCCCTTATGATTTTGGGGAACACTTCACTTGCAAGAAACTCAAAAACTTCAGGATTCCGGAAGAACTCCGTGACGTTGATCAAAAGATCCTGGTAAAGTGCTGCGACCTCAGCCGGATTCTTCTTGAGATAGCTGTGGAAGTCTGTCAACTTGTCCATCTGGTGAAGAAGCATGCGCCGCCGAATCCGGCGCATGATTGTCGTGCGTTTGTAGTGGCTGAAATCGACTCCGGTAGCAGTTCGCAACGCCGCAAAAAGCATCCCGAGGTCCTGTAGGTCCGCAACCTCCAGGGCCTCTTCCGTGGACGCGTCCGTCTCTAATTCTTTGGGCTCGAGGAGGTAGGGATCACGGGCGATTCTTGCCAGCTCCTGAGCGATCCCTTCTGGCGGTAGCACAAAATCTACGTTTCCGGACGCAACGGCGCTGCGCGGCATGCTTCCGTAGACGGCCGACTCCTTGTTCTGAGCAAAAGTTATTCCACCTTCCGCCTTGATTGCTCGCAAGCCCAATGTGCCATCAGTGCCTGCACCCGACAGGACTACTCCGATTGCCGTATTACGTCGGCTCTTGGAAAGCGACTGCAAGAAAAAGTCGATGGGGGTGTGGTGATCGCGAGTCCGTGGCGTGACTGATAAGACTCCGTCGAGAGTGGCCAGGTTGGCGTTAGGCGGAATGACGTACACATGGTCGGGTTCGACAGCCATGCCATCGCTGGCTTCGATGACCGGCATCTTCGTGACCCTCGACATCAAGTCAGTTAGCTGACTCGGGTGCGTTGGATCAAGGTGTTGAACGAGGATGAAGGCCATTCCCGTTTTGACCGGCAAATTCGCGAGAAGTTCGGACAGCGCTTGCAATCCTCCAGCAGAGGCACCGACGCCTACTATAGGGAAGGCATCTGAGTGGGGAGCCTCCGACTCACCATTATTACCAGCGGTCGAGGGGACGTCAGTGTCTTTGGTCGTCATGAACGGGATCCGCACAGAGTTGCTGTAACGGACAGCAGCTCAGAATTTGACTTGTGAATGACGACCAAGTATCGCATACTGAGCAACATAGATGCCAAAAGCAACACCAACAACGGTGGCTACTTAGAAAATTTCTCCCGCGATGCCATAACCGGAGTTTCGCTGATGTCTAAACCAGTGCTCCTCTGCATTGATGACGAACCCGGTGGACTTGAAGTTCGCAAGATGGTCCTAGAGAACGCTGGCTATTCGGTGCTAACCGCGGGGAGCGGCAAAGCTGGCTTGGAAATCTTCTCTTCTCAGAGCATTGATCTCGTTATTTTGGATTACGCCATGCCGGAAATGAGTGGCTACGAAGTGGCCGTCGAGATGAGACGCACCAGCCCTGGAACTCCGATTCTGATGCTCTCCGCCTATTTCCCGGTCCCCGACGAGGTTCTCCACGTGGTGGATTCATATGCCACGAAAGGGGAATCGCCCCTGCTTTTGCTGGGAGAGGTCGGTCTCCTACTCGAGAAGTCTCTGAGGTATACAAAGGAACAGGCCGGATGAGTCTGGGGCCTCCGGGCCACTAATCGTGAAGCACGACGCTGACAAGTGAACTATGAATGTGCATGCCGCCGTCAGTGTATTCAATGAAACCCGACTCCCTGAACCGATTCATAAAGAAACTGACTCGCGAACAAGAGTGTACGTCCATGAAGACTCTACTAATGGGCCCCTACTGAAGAAGGGCCGCGCCCGCGGAAGATCTCTTCACGGATGCAGGCCTGTGGAGCCTCGCGTAAAGGCCGGAGCGAGACGTTTCGATGTTAGGATCGAACAGCAATTTAGTGACTGCATCAATATCAGTGGGCACATTTACGGCCAATGACGTGGCATGAATATCACGAAACTACTAAGCACAGCGTTGAATCACTGAGGCGCGCGCAGCACGTGCTCGACTGGGCGAACATGCCCAATCCGTTCCGCCATTACGAGGGCGTGCCTGTGCTCGACCTGCCAGCAGATCCGCCGGCCCCTGAAATGCCAGCACTCGAACTGCTTCAGGGCGCCTCTGGCAGCACGCCCGCCGCTGACGGCCCGACGTTCCTTTCGCAACTGCTGTTCTATTCCACCGCGATTAGCGCGTCCAAGCGCGTCCCGTCTACCGGATACCGTTATGCGCTGCGCGTGAATCCGTCCTCCGGGAATCTGCACCCGACCGAATTCCACTTCCTCACGCGGGGGCTGCATCGGTGGCCCGATGGGCTGTATCATTACCGTCCGTCTGCGCACACGGCCGAGCAGCGCGTGCTTGGCCGTGTTGATATGAAGCTGGCCGGCAGCGTTGCCCCTATCGTGTTTGTATTGACCAGCATTGCATGGCGCGAGGCCTGGAAGTACCGTGACCGGGCATATCGATACTGCTTGCACGACATGGGGCATGCCTGGCAGGCGATTGCGCTTGCCGCCAGAGCCATCGGATGCGATAGCTTCGCGGTCGGCCATTTCCCGGACGATGAAGTCGCGCAGCTCTGTCGCCCCAACCAGGACGAGTGGCCGATGCTTATTGTTACCCTGCACGGCAGCTCCATTCCAGTGCGCGAAGCCGACGCCAACGAAACCGTTTGGTTCGGAGGGCACGCGAATCAACTCTCGAAGGAGAGTATCCCTTACCCACTCATTGACAGCATTCATACTGTCACGAAACTCAGCAATAGCGAGCACGGCGGCATCTCCGCCGGCGAGCCAGCTGCTACTGGCGCCGGCGAGATCAAGATGCCTTCTCCGGCTTCATCTTTTCGCACCTTTGGCGAGGTCGCCCGAAGGCGACGGTCGGCACTCGACTTCCTGGGTGGAATGCAATCAATATCACTGGCGCAGCTCTCGGCCATCCTTGCTGTCACGGCCCAGCCTTTGTTTGCTGATTTTGCCAGCACGCGATTCATCCAGCTCTATTTGTACGCCCATCACGTTGATGGACTGCAACCAGGCGTGTACAGGTTCTGGCAGGAGCGGGCCGAGTTGGAGAAGATCAGAGGTGGCGATCAGCGCGTCGCCGCGGCGGGCCTAAGTCTCGGGCAGGACCTCGCCGGTAATGCATGCGTGGCGTTCTCAATGATCGGCGATCTCGAACGTGCTGTCCGCACCCATGGCGACCGCGGTTATCGCTATGTGCATTTCGAAGCAGGTGCCATTGGTCACCGCCTGTATCTCGCAGCGGAAGCTCTCGGGTTGGGAGCGACCGGCATCGGCGCGTTCTACGATGATGAGGTGCATCATTATCTCAATGTGGTGCCTCATCAGGGACAGGTGGTGTACCACTTTGCGATCGGTTATCCGGTTCCCGATCCGCGCCTCCAAGCATGAGATTCGAATGGGAGTTGGTCGAGTGTGGATATATTGTGGTTCCGAGTGACGGATCTCGGTAAAAGCACGGGCGCTACCCGCTGTGCCAGGGGAACCGCACCCAATGCGCAACGTGAACTGCGGCGCATTGGGCGCGAATCTATATCATGGCATGTCGGGCGGACTTTAGGATTTGCCGTGAGGAGCGTAGATAGCTGCTCGACTCGCAGGGAGTCCTGGGTCAATTCTTGCTAGGAATAATTGTGGACTTCTTGACCTGACCAACGACGGCGAATTTGTTCTGGACCGCGTAGTAGGTGATCAATACTCTCACGGCCTCGCTTCGATTATTGGAACTAAAGAGGTGTTTTGCGTAGATATGCCAGAGTCGCTATGGCAAGCTGCGGTCGACCTAGCCCGGCAACACGGAGTGTATTGCGTCGCGCACCCGCTACGGCTGGATTACACGGGGCTGAAGAAACGGCTCGGTGGAGTTCCAAGCTTGCGACAGAAGGCAACGAAGCCGGCGTTCGTGGAGTTGATCGTGCCGGCAGCGGCGGAGCCCGAGGCATTTGTCGTCGAGCTGGAATCCTCTGGCGGGAGCAAGATGCGCATCCAGTGGAGGACCACCGCTTCGCCAGACTGGGCGAACCTTCTACGCGCCTGGCGAGATACCGAAAGATGATTCAGATCACTCCGCAGATACGCATTCTGGTGGCGGTCGAGGCGGTCGATTTCCGAAATGGGATCGATGGCCTGGCCCGGGTATGCAAGCAACAACTTCAGGCCGATCCTTTCTCCGGCGGATTGTTCGTCTTCCGAAACCGTCGCCGGACTGCCATCAAAGTTTTGGTGTATGACGGGCATGGATTTTGGCTTTGCCAGAAGCGTCTCTCAATCGGAAGATTTCGTTTCTGGCCAACGAGTGCGACTGCGGCGGGGCAAACGGTGGAGGCCCACGAGTTGCAGATTCTTTTGATGGGTGGCAATCCCGCATCGGCACAGACGATGCCAGCTTGGCGTCGAGTCCCCACGGTGGGGTGAAACAAAAGGAACCTCCTGCAAAAGAAAACTTATTCTCTTTGCATGTTCTTGCTACGATGCCGGTCATGAAGGATCGGCGGCATTGCCAGCCACGATTTCGCAAGCCCGTCCTGAAGCATGTTTTGCGGCTTGCCCTGGATACACACTTCGCGGAGGGACCCCAACGATGAACCCTCCTGTGCCACGGCTGGAGGTGAGTCGAGAAGAACTGCGCAGTCTTTTGGAACATGCCCGGACCGGGTTGTCAGAGTCCGAGTACCAGCAACTACAAGCGGCGCTGGACACGCTGGTGTACTTGACCCAGTTGATGGAGGACAAGAGCACGACCATTGCTCGCCTTCGTCAGATTCTGTTCGGGGCCACGACCAAGAAGACAAGCAACGTAGTTCCGAAGACGGCAGCCAACAGCACCTCCTCGGCAACGACGGAGCCGGATGCGGCGAATAAACCGGAAACAGTTTCCCATCCAGGTCATGGGCGCAACGGCGTAGAGGAATATCGCGGTGCCCGCAAGATCAAGATTGAACACGGTTCCTTGCAATCGGGGAATCACTGCCCGGGATGTCAGAAGGGCAAGCTGTATGCGCTGGGGACCCCGGGAGTACTGATCCGGGTGGTGGGGCAAGCCCCATTGACGGCCACCGTGTATGAGCTCGAAAAACTACGATGTAATCTCTGCGGCGAGGTGTATACCGCCGAAGCTCCGGAAGGCATAGGAACAGAAAAATACGACGCCAGTGCGGCCAGTATGATCGCACTGCTGAAGTATGGCACCGGGTTTCCTTTCCACCGCTTGGAGGGATTGCAGAAGGATATGGAGATTCCATTGCCCGCTTCAACGCAATGGGAGATCGTGGCGGAAACGGCGCAATGGATCGAACCGGCGTATCAGGAACTGATACAGCAGGCTGCGCAGGGGGAGGTGTTGCACAACGACGACACTACGATGAAGATCCTGTCCCTGCTGGGGGAAAGTCAGCCGCGGGAACCGTCAGACGAGAAATCAGAAGCGCAGTCGGAGGACCGCACCGGAATCTTCACCTCCGGGATCGTATCCACGCGGGCAGGACAAAGAATCGCTTTGTTCTTCACCGGACGCAAACATGCCGGGGAAAACCTGGCGTCTGTGCTGGCGCGCCGGGCCCAGGAGTTAGGCCCGCCAATCCAGATGTGCGATGCGTTGTCGCGCAATCTGCCCAAGACCTTTCAAACCGTGGTGGCAAACTGTATCGCGCATGGAAGGCGCAAGTTTGTTGAGGTGGTGGCGAAGTTCCCCGAGGAATGCCGTTATGTCCTGGAAACTCTGGGAGAGGTCTACCGGAACGATGCCGTCTGCCGCGAACAGGGGATGTAAAGCAGCAAAGCATTCTCCTCGGGAGTCCAGTCAAGGCGCAACTGGAGAAGCGCTGTCCGCTCTCGAAGGAAAGATTACTCCAGACCTCCTGGTAGAACTTTGTGACGTCCACCAGCTTGATCTTCTTCTCGAGGGCAAGCCCTAAGATCATTTTCGATGCTTTTACTTTGGTCAACTGGAACTTGTGTCTAATCTTCTCAAGCAGTGTCAGTGTCAACTCATCCAGAGAGGTACAAGCCTTGATGAGCTGTGGGGCGTCGGGATCTTTGGTTCTAGGCATAGTGGCTTTCCTTGCCGAGTTATTTCTGCTGCGATCATACATCGGATATGACTACTAGAACACTAATTATGCATACATTGCAACATATTTACGTCAGACGCCCATGAGGGGGAATCATGGGCTCATGTCTGTCGCTAAATATTACTGGGGCTATAATTCCCACGCCTCGGTGGGTGGCATTATTTTGTTGGCAATAGGTAGAGTCTGGAGGACATCGAGGTCGGAAAGCCGGACAAGTGTGCTCATGAGTTGCAGCAGATCAACTTCGTCAGAAGTAAGTCGGAGCGTCTTCTTTGACCAAAGGGCCTGGAGCCTGGCAGTGAGTGGCGCAATCAGTGCCTCACGCTGCTTTTGAATGGTGAGTGGTTTACCTTGGCGATGTTCAGAGGTGCCCGGTGGATTCGCAGACGTGCAAGGCAGTTCAGTCCTGCTCATTTACAAAATCTCCCCTTTCCGCGAATCTGCCAGCAACGGATGAAGGATTCACGTGCCGCAATTGTAAACAGGAGATGAATGCTTCGTAAGTTACCCGCGTAACCGGAAGCAAATAAATTCACAATAGTTTACATAGTATTACTATGTTAACTTCACAAAGAGGAAGCTGCTAGGGACGCTCGCCCATGAAGCTCTCATCGGCGCATAATACTCTTGATCGTATATACCTTTGGAGGTATAGTCATACATGAAGTGGCAAGTTCTCATTGGAGACGAGTTTGAGCCGGAGTTCTTCGCGCTTCCAGATGATGTGCAGACGGAAATTCTGGTGTTAGGCAGACTGCTCCAACAGTTCGGGCCGCAACTGGGGCGTCCCCGCGTGGACACGCTGAACGACTCCAGACACCCGAATATGAAGGAGCTACGCTTCGATGCGGCCGACGGTGTCTGGCGCGTGGCCTTCGCCTTCGATCCGAAGCGCAAAGCGATTCTGTTGGTTGCGGGCGATAAATCCGGGTGCGGCAAAAAGCGGTTCTACAATGAACTGATCCGAAAGGCCGATATTCGATTCGACGCTCATCTGGATCGGGTGAAGAAGAAGGAGAAGAAGTAGCCATGGCCAGAAATGTGGATGATGTCATCAAGAAGCTCAGCCCTGCTCGCCGCAAGAAGGTCGAGACGCGCGCCGCTGTTCTGATCGCAGAGGAAATGACGCTGCAAGAACTTCGCCAAGCGCGCAAGCTGACGCAGGTGCGCATGGCCAAAAGTCTCGGCATCGCGCAGAAGCAGATCTCAGAGATCGAAAAGCGCACCGATATGCACATCTCAACCCTACGCCGCGCCGTCGAAGCTATGGGCGGAAGCTTGTCCCTTGTCGCTCAGTTTCCTGACCGGGCGCCTGTAGCGCTCGCCGGTATCACAACGATGGACGCCAGCCCCCTGACCCAGTCCGGCAATCGCCGCAGGTCGCACACGGCAAGAACATAGATGGGATGGTGCGGGTAGAACGCTAATCATGCCGCCGACCGCCAATACGTCGTTCAAGCGGGCCTCGGTGAGCAATTTTTGCGCCATAGGAGGCGCTACCAGGAATGGTCCTTGTTTCTCACGTGCCGGATACGTGCCGGAAACCAGTTTAATGGTGAGAATTGTGCGAATAGTGAATTTGTGTTTTCTGTATCTTACAGATTCTTAAGGTGGTTAGATATACCAACTCCCCTCGCCTCCACCAAATACACCTACTCTCGTCTGGAAAGCTTATTTCACTTCATTACGATAGAGTTGAGATCTGACTCGGCAAACCAGAAGCAGGGCAATGGTAGATCTGTCGGTGCCTCTGGCATTACGCTTCTATTCAGCGGAAGCAATCCATCTGATGTGCGCAGGAAGTTCCCCCGGCGATCAAAGATATACCGAGTCGCAAACGCCTCATATGTGGCGTCACAGTAGGAATCTCGGCGCGCGGTTACAGTGAACATCTTTCCGGATGACAACTTCTGCGGCAACTCCGTTTGGTAGATCAAAAAGCGATAAGACACTTTGACTAGCCTTGCTTGTAGACTGCCTTCATATATTTCAGCCAAATAATTATCTTCAATCAGCCCAAAGCTGCTGTACGGCACCGGAATACTGTGGGCTAGAAGGCGGACAGTGAGCTTCACTGCCTGACCATCCTTGCTGGAAAATATCCAGAAAGCACTAAGCTGGTAATTCGAGTTCTGCGTTTGAACAGTCAGGTGTCTGCTTACACCGTTCATCGTCATGCTTGAAACATGGGTTGTGCCATCTCGCAGTTTGCTGAACTGGGCGGATATCGTCACTGCATCTTTCGGTTCATCCAGGTACGACGAGATTTCCAGGCTCTGAATCGCCTTCGCTTCCCGATTAAAGACTATCGCCACTGAGTCGTTCGGCTTGATGTAATTGGTAATCATCAGTTTGAGTTCGCCGGGCGTAACTGTGGATCCAAGACTCACGTTTCCCTGCAGGTACGCTTGCTGCAGCCTTTGCGGGTCAGGTTCTGCATAGCTCTGGGCGAGGGCGGCAATCTGCTGTGCATACTTCTCAAACTCTTTTTTCTTTTTCGCGACAACGTGGCGTTTGAGGGGGCCACCCCCGCTGCCCGACGACGATGGGTTACTGCTCAATTCGGTCTTCTGCGGCTTCCCGTCTGGTCCCATCCGCACCTCAAAAACATTTTTCTTCTTTGTGTTGCCTTTGATGCTGATCGTCTGTTGCTCCTGCCAGGTGTACTTGGCGAGAGACTGTTTATTGGCTGCTATGCCCTCCTTAATCTCAGCGACGCGATCCTGCAATTGCGGATTCTGGGCTTTGACGCGCGGGGCTGCCAGTACGACCAGCACAACAACCGCAGCTGAAAAAGATGCAATTGCTAGATATGAATGTCCACTATGTAAACTAGTGATGCCGTCTGCTCTCTGATCCACGTCGCTCGCCTCTACGCTGTTTCGGCATTCTCCGGAAGGCGAATGCGTTATGTAGCGCCCTGATAGTGCATGAACCACATGCTGGCGAATACTAAAAGTTCCGTGATAAGTCTGCAACTGGCAGAAGTAATAGTCGGCGACGTGAATTCGGCGAGAACGCAATACCGGCTGAACTCTACCAAGCAGCAGCGTTGAACAATCCTCCCGTCAGGACTAAGCTGTCTCCCGACGTCATCACAGGGGGTGAGTCATGGCCACAGACCGCAAAGTTATTGATTGCCGTTGGTTCCCGACCGAAAAACCTTGCGACATCGCTATCTCGGGAAACGAAGAAGAGGTGCTGAATATCGCCGTGCAACATGCCGTCCAATCCCACGGACACCAGGACACGCCTGAACTCCGAAAGCAGTTGCGTTCCATGCTACGTGACGAGAGCTCGACCAAGGCCGCCTAGTGGAAGTGTGGGACGGTCTCCGGCAATGCGAGTGACTAGGTGACGAGCGCAGCGGCTCGCCGCCCGCGATAGATCACCGTGCACCTCGCTTGTGAGCCGACCAGCGTAGAATCAGTGCGGTAGCCGATCTTCACGGGGAGAGCGTGAATATAACTCTTGCAGGCGCCGGACCACTGCGACAATTCCTCGGAGGTGGCCCTGAGATAATTCAGCTTCCGGATGATTCTGTCCTCACCGATCTTCTCCTTTGGATTGAGGAGCATCACGCCTCGGAGTTGCCCGCTTATCTCTGGGATTCGCGCAGCCACCGCTTTCGCGGCCCCGTGGTCTTCGCGATCAATGGCCGTCCCGTGCTGGATTTCGATACGCGCCTGACTGACGGGGCTCAAGTGACCGTCCTGTACGCCGTAGCCGGAGGCTCCCAGCGGCTTTAAAGTCCGCCTGGTCAGCCGGATACCAGCCCACCGGATGTCGGTCAGCGAGAGGCCAAAAAGAAGCGCAGCGCCCGCACACAATTGTTCCAACCGAACCTAGCCTCATCAACCAATACCCCGAAGCATGCTCTGGGAACCATTTCCCCGGCCGCTCCTGCCCGAAGCGAGCCCCGGCAGTGCAGCTCTTTTGGTTACTTTCGTTCATTGACCAGAGAACCAGCTCTGGTTAACCTTCTGTGTTGGAAAACAAGTGCATGAAACTCCTCGTCGTTGATGACTCGAGGCTGTACCGCGCAACTCTGAAAGCCTTGCTTGAGGCATGGGGATACGAAGTTGTCCTTGCCTCCAATGGCTATGAGGCACAGCGCATCCTCGAAAGCAACGACGCACCCAGGCTGGCAATTTTGGATTGCCTGATGCCGGGACCCAGCGGACTTGAACTCTGCGAACTGATTCGTACGCGTACCCAAGGTTATGTATACACCGTTCTATTGAGCGTGCATGACCAGAAAAGCGACGTCCTCAAGGGATTTGAATTGGGGGCGGACGATTATCTGATCAAGCCCTTCGAAGAACTCGAGCTTAGAGCGCGGCTTAAAGTTGGTGAACGCATCATTCGCAGTCAGGAAGAGTTGATCGAAGCGCGCGAAGCTCTGAAATTCGAGGCTTCGCATGACCCCTTGGTGCGGCTTTGGAACCACCGAGCCATCCTCGACCTCTTGCGTACGGAGCTAAGCCGGGCAAAGCGCCTGCAGACTCCGCTCAGTGTCTTCTTCGCAGACCTCGATTCCTTCAAACTCGTCAATGACAGATACGGCCATCTGGTCGGAGATGATGTGCTCCGCAGTGCCGCCGAGCGAGTTTCCTCCACCGTGCGCGAGTACGACCACGTCGGCAGATATGGCGGCGAGGAGTTCCTTGTCGTGCTGCCCAACTGCACTGCCGAAGCTGCGCGCGAAGTAGCCGAACGGGTGCGCCAGCACGTGGGCGGCGGCCCCATCGTAACTTCTCCCACGCAGATCGTAATTACGGTCAGCATTGGCGTATCGCAATGGCACGCCGGCCAGGAAGTCCACGACCTCCTCCACCGGGCCGACATCGCGATGTATCAGGCAAAAATGAGCGGGCGCAATCGCGTCGAGGTAGACACCGCCGTCCCCAGCCGAACCTTTGGCGCCGCGCAAAGAGCCCAGGAGAAACGCAGGCATCGCCGGCGTACAGGTCTCGACAACCCACTCCAGGTCAACACAATTCAACAGGGCAAGCCAACCCAGGTGGAAGGCCGCGCACGCGATATCGGAGAAGCAGGATTGGGTGCGGTGATCCCCTGCGCCTTATATATCGATGAACAAGTGACGCTCGAATTGACGATTGAAGCCTGTCAGGAATTCACAGTCTCTGCCATCGTCCGCCATCGCCGGGGATTTCATCACGGCTTCGAATTCATCTCCGTCGAACCCTCACTGCGTGAGGTCATCGCCCGCCTGCTCTCCTGATTTTGCGTTACAGATAACGGTGCGGCCCGTGCGTCGCCCCTCAGCAGCATCCATCCTCGCCTATTCAGCGAAAAACTTCCGAAACGCATTCACCACCGTTTTCGTCACCTCAGTAACCGTCCGCACCGCAATCAGTTCATGTCCCGCGCCTTCGATTACCAGCAGCTCCGTGCGCGCCGGAACATCTCTCAGTGCCTCTCGCATCTCCTCACCCGCTCCCATAATGTCTCTGGAACCCTGCACGAACAGTGCGGGCGTCCTGAGCTCAGGGAAATGCGCGCTTCGTAGCTGCTCCGGTTTCTTGACCGGATGCAGCGGATAGGAAAGCAGCAGAAGTCCATCCACCAGATCCGGCTCCGCAGCCGCCAGCATCGTAGCCTGCCGTCCTCCGTAGGAGTGTCCGCCCAGGAACACACGCCCGGAAACTTCCTGCCTCATCGCCGCCACAGCACTGCGCAGTCCTTCCCGGTCGCGCTCGGCACTTCCCCGTGGCGGCGGCCCGTGTGGGCGTGCTTGACGAAACGGAAGGTCGATACGAAGCACCGTCACCCCGGATTCACAGAACGTGCTCGCCAACGCGATCAGCAGCGGCGACCCGCAGTTCGCTCCCGCTCCGTGGGTGAGCACAATGCCATCGCCGGAATGGCTCGCCGTAAAGTGGAGGAAACCGCGCACCGGAGCCGCACTCCCCGATAGCCGTTCGAATGGCCGTATCTCAGACTCATTCATAGGACTTTCCGTTATCACACGATAGCACCAGTTCGAGCGTGCCACCTCCTTCAAGCCGCGAAGTCAGCCGTTCTCCCGATTGTGCAACCCGCAAGCTCCGGCGTCGCTCTAAGTTCTGAACCCCCGGAGGATCTCATGAGCACAATCGACGAAGCCCTCAAAGCAGACGACAGTTACGCTCGTAATTTCAAACTCGGCCATCTTCCCATGCCACCGGCCCGCAAGATCGCAATTGTCGCCTGTATGGATGCCCGACTCACGATTGAACCCATGTTGGGATTGAAAACAGGGGACGCACACATTATCCGTAATGCCGGAGGAGTGGTAACTGAAGACGTTGTGCGGTCGCTGATCATCTCGGAACAACTGCTCGGTACCCAGGAGGTCATGATTGTCAACCACACCGACTGCGGAATGCTGACCTTCAACGACGACGGTCTTCGCGCGCAACTGGTCAATTCAACTGGAAAAGTTGCTGTCGCGCCGTCTAGTTTCTTTGCATTTTCAAGTGTTGAGCAGAACGTGTGGGAGCAGATCCAAAAGCTCAAATCACATCCGTGGATTCCCCAGAACATCACAGTCAGGGGCTTTGTGTATGACGTGAAAAGCGGCCGCCTGAAAGAAATCACCGGCGCTGAAGTCCGTCGAGCTGCATAAACCTTGCAGCCGAAAAATAGCTGGATTTAAGATAGCTGCATTTAACATAGCTGGATGCGAATTTTGATCGCAACCTCCAGTCAGGGCAAGCTGCGCGACTTCGCCGCGGCGGCTGCCGCGCATGGGATTACCGTCGAAGCGCTGCCGGATTTTGCCAGGCTCCCAGAGGCGATCGAAGACGGCGCAACCTTTGAGGAGAACGCATGCAAGAAGGCTGTGCACTACAGCCGCTTTGCCGCCGGCGAACTGCTTCTTGCCGATGATTCCGGCCTCGCGGTCGATGCCCTCGGCGGAGCACCCGGTGTCTATTCGGCACGCTACGCCGCCCCAATGAGAACGCTGAGAGCTCCGAGAACGCTGGAAACAGCACCGATGCGGCCAACAATGCCAAGCTCTTGCGCGAGTTGGAATCTGTTGCCGAAGCCGAACGCACTGCGCGATTTATCTGCGTCATCTCCGCCGCGCGCGATGGCCGCCAGATCGCACACTTTCGCGGCGAAGCCGCAGGCGTAATCCTGCGCGCCCCTCGCGGCAGCCTGGGTTTCGGCTATGACCCGCTCTTCTATTTTCCTTCGCTGGGCAAGAGCTTTGCCGAACTCACGCCAGACGAGAAGGCCCTGGTCAGCCATCGCGGCCACGCGCTGCGGAAGTTCCTCGCCTGGGCCGGTCAGTGAGGTGCCCCATATTTGCCGTGTTAGCAAATGTGGAATCGGAATGGCCAAGCACAGCAATCAGCTCCGCCTCAGCCGATGTTGCGGCGTTCGGCCTCCAATCTCGCGCCCGAACATCTTCTTCTCGTTGATCGCCAGAAATTTTCCTCGGCTGCGGGCCAGCACTTCTCCTCTTGCGCTGCGCAGCTCGGCGCGGTTGTAGAGCGCGCGTCCTGCCATCCGGCTCACCCGCCCCTCCACCACCAGCGGCTGCCCTAGCGGCACCGGGCGCAGGTACTCAACCTCGATACGCCGGGTCAGAGCAACCTTGCTCTTCAACTTATTCGCCTTGCCCATCGCCTCGTCAAGAATCGCCGCTATGATGCCTCCGTGGGCATGGCCGGGCGGCCCGGCGAAGCTGCTCGCCAGCGAGAATTCGCAGCGGTAGCTCTTGCCGTCCTCGCCGGGAGCAAACACCAGCCGCAGCCCGTTAAGATTCGCGGAACCACATACAAAGCAGCGATTACGCTGCCATCCTTGCGAAGGCGCATCGGGATCATTCGTCGCTTGATCGTGGTGGAAGGTTCATGGTGGCTTTCCGTGTCATTCCCGCTCCGTCGAATTGATTGACTCGTTCGATTCAGAATAGAGCAATTTAGATTCGAACAGCGTTGCCGGATTGCTATACCAGTTGCAGCGAAAATAAATTTACCGCCGAAAAACGCTTTTCAGCATCCTAGAACAAATGGGGGGAATGCTCTCACGATCAACCAATAAACCAGTTCCCGGCGGCGGCAACCGCGGCCCCGCCCTCCTCAGGCATTTGGAGGCGGTGGTGGCGGTGGCGGTCGTGACGGGGGCGATGGAATCCACGACTTCCGGCAGCAGTTGCAGCGCTATCGATTAGGCTTGCTCTTCACCATCGCCTCGATCGTTATGCTCTTCATCGCGTTCACCACTTTGTTTGTGGCACGGCGGGGCGCCGGCAAATTTGATCCCATCACCGGCGGTTTTCAAAGTGACTGGGTTCACCTCTCGCTGCCCATGAAGATCCTGCTGATCAACACTGCCGTCCTATCGTCAGCAGTCTGCTGGTTGAGCTTGCGCGGCGAAGCGCTCGATGGGAAGCAATCCTGCTGCCCACGTGCAGTATTCCCGGCGTGCGCCCGATTCGCCGCACCTCCCTCTGGTGGGTCTGGGCAACCGCGCTGGCGGGCTGTGGTTTTCTCTGCGGACAGTACTACGCCTGGAGGCAGCTACATCTCCACGGCACCTTCGCCAACAGCGGCCCCTCCAGTACATTCGTCTTTCTGCTCACGGGAACCCACGCCGTGCACCTCATGGCGGGGCTGGCGGTGCTCTTCTATGCCTGTCTTGCCGCAGGGCCAAGGCGGTCGCTGGAGCGTCGTTGCATCACCCTTGACGTCTCGGCCTGGTACTGGCACTTCATGACCCTGATGTGGCTCTACGTCCTGCTGGTCCTCAAATTGATGGTGTAGCGATCTGCCGCAATTAGCGGTGCCAGTTGGAGCCGCTGCATCGGGCGAACTATAATAGTGAGATTCGGCAGCCGACGGATTGCGGACATAGCGATCCACCGCCGCATCCGGTCGGCCTGCCAGGCTCAATATGTCCAAGGAAGCTATCGTAGTTCGCGGCGCGCGCGTCCATAACCTGAAGAACATCGACTTCGAAATTCCACACAACCGCCTGACCGTGGTCACGGGAGTGTCTGGAAGCGGAAAGTCTTCCCTGGCCTTTGACACGATTTACGCCGAAGGTCAGCGCCGCTACGTCGAATCCCTTTCGGCTTATGCGCGCCAGTTCCTGGAGCGTATCGAAAAGCCGGATGTCGACCATGATCGACGGCATCGCCCCGGCCGTCGCCATCCGCCAGAAGAACCAGACTCGCAATCCGCGCTCCACTGTCGCCACCGCCACCGAAATTTACGATTACCTGCGCCTGCTCTTCGCGCGCATCGGCCGCACCTATTGCCCGCTCTGCGGTGAGCTGGTCAAAAATGACACGGTGGACGAGGTAGCAGAGCGCATCCTCGCCTTGCCCGAATCCACCCGTGTGCAGGCTTTCTTTCCTGCTCCTGCGTCGCCGAGCCCGCGCCTGCCCCCGAGGCGCGAAAAGAAGCCGCGCGGACGCCACAAAAAGCAGCCCGAAGACGATCACAACGCTGCCCTGCGCGAGCGCCTCTTCGATCTGCGCAAGCGCGGCTTCAACCGATTGATCCAGGATGGCAAGCTCTTCGAGTTCTCCACTCCCGAGTCGCTTCTCGAGGTTGATTTCAGCCTGCCCGTCTTCCTCCTGCTGGATCGAATCCTGGTTGACGCCGAATCGCGCTCTCGCATTGTGGATGCCATTGAGAGCGGCTACCGCGAGTCCGGCGAAGTGATCTTTGAAACCGCTCCCCGCGACGGCCTTCCCACTCGGCTGCGCTTCTCTCAACGCTTTGAGTGCAAGCACTGCAATCTCAAATTCGAGCAGCCCGAGCCCCGCTTATTCTCCTTCAACAATCCCTACGGTGCCTGCCCGCGTTGCCAGGGCTTCGGCAACACCATCGACTTCGATATGAACCTGGTCATTCCGGACGCCTCGAAGACCTTGGCCGAAGGCGCAATTGAGCCCTGGACCAAGCCCAAGTACAAGCCGCTGGGCACAGAGATGCGCCGCGTCGCCCGCCTCGCCGGAATTCCCCTCGACGTACCCTGGGCCAAGCTCAAAAAAGAGCACCAGAAGCTGATCCTTGAAGGCGATGGCAAAATGGCCCGGTGTGCGCGGATTCTTCGATCACCTCGAGCGCAAGAAATACAAGCTGCACGTACGGGTTTTCCTCAGCCGTTATCGCGGCTATTCGCTCTGCGGAGCCTGCGGCGGAGCGCGCCTGCGCGACGAAGCGCGCCAGATCAAAATCGCCGGACTGAACATCTGCCAGCTCTGCAGCAAAACCGTCGAAGAGGCCGCGCTCTTCTTCTCTCAGCTCACCCTCACCGATCAGGAGGCCGGAATCGCCGGCAAGCTTCTCGAAGAAATTCGCGACCGCCTCCGCTTCCTCAATGAAGTAGGACTCGAGTACCTCACCCTCGACCGCCTCTCCTCGACCTTGAGCGGCGGCGAGGCGCAGCGCATTCAACTTGCAACCTCGCTCGGCTCGCGACTGGTGGGAACCCTGTATGTGCTCGACGAGCCTTCCATCGGCCTGCACAGCCGCGATACCGCCCGCCTCATTCACATCCTCAAAAGCCTGCGCGACCTCGGCAACACCATCCTGGTTGTGGAGCACGATGCCGAAGTCATGGCCACCGCCGATGAGATTCTCGACCTCGGCCCCGGCGCCGGAGAGCATGGCGGCAAACTGGTGGCGCAGGGCAACTACGAGGAGATCCGCGCCAACCCTCAATCCCTCACCGGACGCTACCTGCGAGGAGACTTGCAGATTCAGGTCCCGCAGCAGCGGCGCACCCCCGGCAAGCAGTTTCTGCGCCTGCGCGATGCCCGCGAACATAATCTGAAGGACGTGGACGTCACAATTCCGCTCGGATTATTGGTGGCCATCACCGGCGTCTCCGGCTCCGGCAAGAGCACCCTCGTACACGATGTGCTCTACCAGCGCCTTGCGGCCATCAAGCGCCAGAGCGCAGGCGCGATTCCTGACACCAGCCTGCGCGAACTCGAAGGCGAGCAGTGGCTCGACGAAGTTCAACTCGTGGATCAGTCGCCGATTGGCCGCACCCCGCGCTCCAATCCGGTCACCTACATCAAGGCATTCGACCCCATCCGCGAGCTCTTCGCTTCCCTTCCTGAATCCAAAAAGCACGGCTATGCGGCAGGATATTTTTCTTTCAACATTCCCGGCGGACGCTGTGAGACCTGCTCCGGCGACGGCACCGTAACCGTCGAGATGCAGTTTCTCGCCGACGTTGAATTAATCTGCGAAGACTGCAAAGGCACGCGCTACAAGCCGGAAATCCTCGCCGTCCGCTATCACGGAAAGAACATCCACGACGTGCTGAACCTCACCGTCAAAGAAGCCCTGGGATTCTTCGCCGGTGTTCCCAAGCTGGTGGACAAACTGCGTGTGCTGGAGCAGGTCGGCCTCGGATATTTGCGCCTCGGCCAGTCCGCAACCACCCTCAGCGGCGGCGAAGCCCAACGCATGAAGCTGGCCGCGCACCTGCAGCCGACTGGACGCGACAGCCTGCGCAAGAATCCCGATGGCACAACCGCGAAGCGCAAGTCGCACATGCTTTATATCTTCGACGAGCCAACCACCGGCCTGCACTTTGACGATGTCAGCAAATTGCTTGCGGCCTTCAAAAAGCTCATCGACGCCGGCGGCTCCGTCGTGGTCATCGAACATAATCTGGACGTCATCAAGGTCGCTGACTGGGTCATCGATCTCGGCCCCGAGGGCGGCGAACGCGGCGGCGAAGTTATCGCCGTGGGCACGCCGGAGGAGATTGCGGCCAACCCTCGGTCCTACACCGGCCAATGGCTGCGCAAGGTCCTACCCTTGCAGGTAGTGCTGTCGTGAGGCCGAAAGTGCCCCATATTTGCCGTAGTTGGCAAATGTGGGTTCGCGCGAGTGGCGAATACCTCCGCGTCGTTTTTGTCTTGCTCTTTCTTGCCTCGGCACCGTTTTCGCAAGCACTTTTTGCGCAGAAGCCAACTCCGCATGGCACCGCGCCGAAGGAAGCTCCTGCATTCACCCGCGCCGAGAGCGCCATGGATAATCAGCAATGGCCCGAAGCTGAAGCAATCCTGCGTAAGCTCGTCGCGGCTAACCCAAAAGACGCGCGGGCGTGGTTCGATCTGGGTTACGTGATGCACGCCCAGCACAATTATTCTGAGGCAATTCTCGCCTACCGAGGCGCAGTGGCTGCGCAGCCGGACAGTTTTGAATGTAACCTGAATCTTGGTCTAATGTTGGCGCACGAGAACAACGCCGAGGCCTCCAACTACCTGAACATGGCGACAAAATTGAAACCGACGGGAGACAATCCGCAGCAGGAGCTAGCCCGTGCATGGGCCGCCTTAGCCCAGGAGCAGGATCTCCGCGCCCCTCAGAGCGCCCTTGACTCCTGGACCCACGCGGTCACGCTCGCGCCCGCCAACGCCCTGTACCGCCTCGGACTCGGCGAGGCACTGGAGCGCACCGGAGACTCGGCGGGCGCGGAGAGAGAATATCGCGAAGCCAATCAGCTTCTGCCCAACTCGACCGATACTCTTGCAGCGCTCTCCAATTTCCTGATGCGCGCCCGCCGCCTGCCCGATGCTGAAGAAGTGCTGCGCAAACTGGTAGCCGCAGCGCCACAAAACGAAAATGCCCATCTCCAGCTCGGGCGCGTACTCAGTGCGCAGCAAAACGACGCAGAGGCCTCAGCGGAATTAAAGAAAGCCCTGGCTCTGCGGCCGGATGACTGGGACGCCCTGCGCGAACTCGCCTTCGTGCAGCAGCGCAGCAAGCAGTTTGCCGCCGCCGAAGAGAGTTACCGAGCTCTGCTGCCGCACTTCCCCGACGATGCCGAGCTCTACGAAGGCCTGGGCTCGGCTCTGCTCTCGCAACTTAAGTATGCGGAAGCTCAGAACAAGTTGATGGCCTGCGTCCGTCTCAAGCCCGACTGGGGCGAGGCCTACGGCCAGCTCGCGTTGGCTGCGGCAGGCAACAAACGGTATGAACTCGCCATCCAGTCACTCGACGAGCGCAAAAAACGCCTTCCCGATCTGCCGAGCAGCTACTTTTTGCGCGCTACCTGTTACGATCATCTGCGCCGATTGGCCGAAGCGGTGGAGAATTACAAGGCTTTCCTGGAGGCGTCCAAAGGGCAATTTCCAGACGATGAATGGAAGGCGCGGCACCGCTTGGTTGCCATCGAGCGCGAGTCCCATGGAGCGAGATGAGAGCTCTGCACAGCTTGCTGAAAGGTCTGCTGCCCGGTTCGCTGCATAGTTTGCTGATCGAGCTGCTGATCGCAGTCCCGCTGGCAACTTGCGGCGCAGTCCTCTGTGCGGCTCAGGACGCAACTCCGGCCGAAACGCCACCAGCGAATACGCAACCAGAGACCAGTCAGCTACACGGCAAAGAATGTGTGCATCTCAGCATGCAGGCCGCGCACCTTGCGCTTGAGAATGCAAACCGCCTCTTCGAGAGCGGCGACGCCAAAGCAGCCCACCTCGCAATCGACGCAACCCTGACCAACGCACTTCAATCGGTGGAGTGCTCGTTGCACGCGCGCCGCAGCCAGAAAAGCGAGGAGATCGATCTGCGTGAGCTCATCCGGCGCATCAAGGATCTCTCGCAGACCCTTGATGTCGAAGACCGCCCCCATCTGGCACAGGTGAGCAACAAGCTGGAAGAGCAGCACGACCGCCTGTTGCAGGCGATCTTTGGCGGTGCCCTCGGAGGAACTACAGCGGAGAAGAAGCCGTGAAGATTCTGCCCCTGGTCTTCTTTGCCGCTCTCTGCGCCTGCACCATGGCGCAAACCCTAATGGCGCAAACCCATAACGATCCGCTCACTGGCCGCGAAGTGGATGAACTCCGCGAGAGCGCGCAGGACCCCAAAAAGCGCATCGACCTGCTCCTCTCCTTTGCCCAGGAGCGCATGCTGGCCGTCACTCGCCTCCGCACCGCAACCCATCCAGCTCTCAACGATCCTGACGATATCGCGGATCTGCTCGCCGACCTGGCCGCTCTCATCGATGAACTGGACGACAACCTGGAGATGTACAACGGACACAGTGAAGACCTTCGCCGTCCGCTCCACCATGTGCTGGATGCCGAAGCCGATCTCCTGAAAAAGTTGAAAGCGCTCGACGAGAACTCCACTCCACTGCAGAAACGCCGCTTTGGCGCGGCACTGGAAGACGCGGTGGATTCAGTCCAAAGCAGCAGCGAGAGTGCGCAAGCCATGCTCGCCGACCAGATCGTCAAAAAGGGCGAGGAGAAGAGCAAGGAAAAATCCAATCGCCAGGAAAATACAAAAACTCCAACCACGCACGACTCCGACGCGCAACACGAGTAGGAATACTTGAATGCTTGGCCTGTTCTGGACAGGTATCCTGATCCGATTACTTCCGGATTGCCCGTGACTCTGGCGGAAACGCGGGGAGCTAAACGGTACGCGATAGGTTTCTTCTTAGCCGCTTAAGCAATGTTCGCAGGTAAACGCGCCCTACATCTCCGCGCTTTTGGTCGCTTCTGCCGGAAGGAAGATAGAGAAAATTGTGCCGGCCCGTTCCCCTGCTGCCTTCCGAGACCGCACTCGGATAGAGCCGCCCTGCTTCTTTACCAACTCGCTCGTAATCCAAAGTCCCAGCCCGTTGCCTGTTTCCTTGGTGGTAAAGAACGGCTCGAACAAGCGCGGCATGTCGTCTGCGCTTATTCCACTGCCATTATCGGCGACGGTCGACGCGGACGCCGGTAACGCCGCCATCAACGGCTGGGCGAGACGCGCAGTTTGATACGACCGCCAGGGGAAACGGCATCCAAGCTGTTGTTGAGAAGATTCCAGAATATCTGCCGGATTTCATTCTCCACGCCGCAAATCTCTACGTGCCGGGAAAACGCTTTCTCACAGATTACTGCCTTGTTGCGCAGCTTGTGTTCCGAGCATGGCAAGCACACTTTCCAGGACGTCGGTCGCTCCGGAATCTACTAACGGCCGCGCCGCCTTTGGAGAAGCCAAGTGTCTGTCTGGCAATGTGGGCTGCACGTGCGACTTCTGCCATCGCCATTCGCAGGTGCTCTCTTGCAGCTTCATCGAGGGAAGGGTTTTGTTCGGCCAAGTACAGAAGGTTGGTCACAGCTTCCAGCGGGTTATTGATTTCATGTGCAACTGTCGCTGCCAACCGCCCGACGGTCGCCAGTTTCTCGCTGCGCATCAATGCCATTTCCGTCTGCTTCCGCCGAGTTATGTCCCGCAGAATCACGGTGTATAGTTTTTCTCCGCCGATACTTGCCTGTGAAATGGTGGCTTCCAGCGGAAACTCCTCGCCATTTGCTCGGCGCCCGTATAGTGTTCCTGGGGAATACATGGATCGACTGGTTACGCCAGTGGAACCAAACCTTTGCACATGGCTGCGGTGGGCTTCGCGGAAGCGCTCCGGAATGAAGCGCTCCAGAGATTGGCCAATGGCCTCGGCTGCGGGACAAGCGAAACATCTGCTCTGCTGCCGTATTGAATACGATGATCCGCTGGTCTTTATCTACGGTGACAATCGCATCCATCGCGGAGCCGATAATGGCCGCAAGCCGCTCTTCGCTTTGCCGTAGCGCTTCCTCCGCCCGCTTGTGCACGGTGATATCGCGCGTAACTTTGCTGAAGCCCCGTAAACGTCCCGAGTCATCCCACAACGCACTTGCCGCGACCGATGCCCAGAACCGAGAACCGTCCTTGCGCACGCGCCAACCCTGGTCCTCGGCGACACCGTGCTCGGCGGCTGTCTTCAGAAGCCATTCGGGCTTCCCGCGTTCAACGTCTTCGGGGACATAGAAGGAGGACAGGTGGCGGCCGATAATCTCCTGTTCTTTATAGCCCTTCATGATCTGCGCGCCGCTGTTCCAACTCATCACTCGGCCATCGGGGTCGAGCAGGTAAATGGCGTGATCTTTGGCTCCGTCCACCAACAGCCGGAACCTTTCCTCGCTTTCGCGCAGATCAGCGTTGGCCGCTTCCAGCTCACGGGTCCGCTCCCGGACCAAGGCTTCGAGTTGCTCCCTGGATTTTTCCATGGGGAACCTTCTCAGGCCGTCAGCCTCAAGCACACGGAGACGTTGCGTGCAGACATCGCAAGCTCCTTGCCGTTGTGGAAGCTAAGAGGGGAAACTCCAGATGGACTGACTTAGTTCAGAGAATCTGAACGAGGGAGGGGGTATATCTATCTCTCGTCTTCGACGCTACGCCGAAGACCCTGCATTGTCAAATAGAGGGTCGGGACTCAAACCACCGAAATAGGCAGCGCAAAATCGCCATATCGCTCACTATCTCAGAGTGAGATACTGGGTCAGAAGCCCCTGTCTTCAGTTACCTGCCCAGCCGGGCTTTTTTTAATTGGGACCTTTGCCAGAACTGGCGGCACTGCAGCGCCAGCCGACTCGATAGCTACAATCCACAAAAGAATCGCCGATCCGGCTTTGGCTCAACGGCGCCTGCGAATATAATGCGAACGATTCGACTTTTGAGGAATGCGCGATGGAAACTACGATTGTTGAGGAATGCGCCATGGAAAATACGATCACCAGCCCCTATCGCGACGACATCGTGATCTCCTGGCCCGAACTACACCGGGATACGCGCATCCTGTGTCACGCGCTGATGGAAAAATGTCCGTTCAAGGGAATCATCGCCATTGCGCGCGGCGGCATGATCCCGGCGGCACTGGTCGCGCGCGAGTTGGAAATCCGTCTGCTCGACACGATCTGCGCTTCAAGCTACTACGAATCAGCCGAAACCGGCGCTCAGAACGCGCGTTCCGAGGTCAAAGTGCTCAAAGGCGTGGACCACGACGGCGAGGGCTTCCTGCTGATCGACGACTTGGTCGATACCGGCAACACCGCCCGCGTCATCCGCAAACTGCTGCCCAAGGCCTACTTCGCTACGCTCTACGCCAAGCCGAAGGGGCGCCAGGTCGTCGATCTGTGCGTCAAGGAATTCAGCCAGGACAAGTGGATCTACTTCCCCTGGGACATCGACTATAAGTTCGTTCCGCCGATCAAGAAGAACCGCTAGGCGGCCTCAAAGGACGGCTTTGATCGCGGTTGAATTCGGCGGCTAATTCTAAGCTGTATTCGAACTCGCCTTAGTACTTTTATCGGAGTTCCCTCTTGCTCAGCCACATTTATCCTCGTGGATGAAAGCAGCGGAGATTCTCCATTCCTCAGATAACGATCAAGACTGGCTTCACGATTCCGGACGGGTGCGAAGAATTGCTCACTGAGTATTTCTGCGACCACCCAGGCTGTCCCAATATTGCTACCCAGGTGCTCGGACGCGTGGCTGAATTCCGCTATGTCGCTGTCGCTTGCGATGAGCACGCACCTAACCCTCGTTCCTAACCAGCACTTTCCACCACCATAATTAGCTACGCGGAACAGGTAAACAGGTGGCCCATCAGAGTTGGCGCTTTTCCAACTCTGGGGCTTTGAATTCGCTACAAGAAATATACGGCAATACTAGCCTATGACGCAGAGCGGATACGAAGCCCTCACTTCTGCTAATCTGGAATCACTTTGAAGGATTCGTTGCTGCCACTGCTGCATGAGACGTACCGGGAACTTCGGCCTCGCGCCCCGCTCCCTGACTTCGATTTACAGTTCTATCCCTTCGCCAACGTCAACAACACCATCCGCCTCGCCGATGGCCGCATGAAGTTGCGCCTCTCTGACCTCCTCGAAGGCGCGCCCGAGTCCATCCTCAAGGCCATCGTGCATATTCTGCTCGCCAAAATCTATCGCAAGCCCATCGACGCCGCGCACAGCTCGCGCTACCGCCGCTATGTTTCCTCGCGCGACATGGTGGAAAAGGCAAAGCAAGTAAGGCAGCTACGCGGACGCAAACGCCTCGAATCCGCCCAGGGCGTCTACTACGATCTCGATGAAGTCTTTGACACGCTGAATACGCGCTTTTTTCACGGATTGCTAGGGCGCCCGCAGATGAGTTGGAGCGGCGAACGCGCGCGTCATCTGCTCGGCCACTACGACGCAGCCCACAACGCCATCATCATCAGCAAGGTCTTCGACCAGGCACGCGTGCCTCGCCTCGCCATCGAATACCTCGTCTATCACGAGATGCTGCACCTTAAGCATCCGGTTAAGATGCGCGGCAGCCGCCGCTCCGTCCACGGCAAGGAATTTCGCCAGGACGAAGAAGCCTTCCCTCAAATCAAAGAGGCAAGGCTCTTTCTCAAAACCCTATAAGTAACTAAGCGCTTCCGCCTGCTGCTCACAAAACTGGCGCAACCATCAACCATCCGCAGGAAAACTACATCCAAGTGCACTTGATGGAAGCTGTTATTAATGACAGTTTTTAAAAGCCAACAATCATTAGGTAAGCCACCCGATAAATTTGGTCAGCATCGCATCCTGGTGACACAGCCGCGAACAGATCCTTAAGAACTGAAGCGGCCTGCTGCGACCGCTAAACCCAGTAGGGCAGCTCACGTTTACCAGATCGGAGGAAGTTATGTACGGACAAGCAAGGATCGCAATTGGAGTCGTTAGTGCTTCGCTTTTGCTGGGCCTATTGATGGCAAGCAGCCTTCCCGGCCTCGCGAAAGATAAGGACGAAATGATCCAGGCTACGGCATTCGGGACGGGGCCCCAGCAGGGCACGAATTACAGCGTGAAGCTGTTCATCTATCAGTACTCCACGCCGGCTGACAAACAGCTTCTCGTCGAGGCGTTCGAGAAGGGCAAGAACCAGGGGCTGGTAAACGCACTGCAGAAAATGAAGGCCGTAGGCCGCGTCGAGGTCAGTGGTACAACCGGCAACGAGTGCTCCTACATAAGGATGTTCCCGACGCCGACAGGGCGAAAGATCGTCTTCGCGACCAATCGCCGGGTCATGTTCGGTGGGTTCACTGGCCCTGGGCCCTACAATCTCACCGTCGGCATGATCGAAATCAACGACCAGGACAAGAATAAGAGCTCCGGCACGTTGTATCCGGCGGCCCAGCTCACCGTCGACAGCCAGGGAGAATTACAGTGGGATCTGGCACAAAACCCGTGGAAACTGGAGAACATTGTCGATTGGGCAGGAACGCCTGGAGTCAATTAGCGCGGCGGTCCACTCCCCACTCCCCTCAGGAGCGGTAGCGTCCCTGATCGTCGTCGCTCAATCCTTCCAGCCAGCGGCGCAGGTCGTCTCCCGTAATGCGTCCGGTGACGCCGGTGGCTATCCGCGAACTCTTCAGCACTTCCTCGTCCACAAAAATCGGGCAGTCCGTGCGCATTGCCAGCGCGATTGCGTCCGAGGGCCGCGAGTCAATCATGATCGGCTCGCCGTCGCGCTTCGCCCAGATCGCCGCCAGAAACGTGTCGTTGCGCAGTTCGGTCACCACCACACGCTCCACGGTTGCGCCTAGCCCATTGATTACGTTTTTCAGCAGATCGTGAGTCATCGGGCGTGGCGGCGAGACTTTTTCAATCTCCAGCGCAATCGCGTTTGCCTCGAAGACCCCAACCCATATCGGCAGCACCGAGTCGCTGTTCACGTCCTTCAGCACGATGATCGGCATATTGGTCGTCGGGTCCAGCATAAGTCCACGAATTCGCATTTCAACTTCCACACAATCCTCCCTCTGGCTGCCGTCGGATCACCGTGCAGAGCTGCTGCGCGCACCGCGCTTCGGGCACACCCACCAATTCTCCCACCAAACTGTTTGGATGCGGGCGCACCACGCGAACCGCCGCGTAGCTGCCAATCTTCGGCGCCTCATACCCATCGGGGATCGTGAAATTCAGCGGCTTGTTCTGCGAGGTACGCCCCGCCACCTGAACGCGGGCCGTCTGATAGCCTTCCACCATCACCTCCAGCGTCTGACCAACATACCGAGCATAATTGGCGCGCTGGATCTCGCGCTGCCGCTCGTTCAAGATCGCCAGCCGGTGCGTCTTTTCATCCTCGGAGATCGCATTCTCCATCGCCATCGCCGGAGTGTTCGGACGCGGTGAATACTTAAAGCTGAATACGCCGTCGAACTGCACTTCCTCCAGCAAGGTCATCGTCTGCTCAAACTCTGCCTCGCTCTCGCCCGGGAACCCAACAATAATATCTGTAGTAATGGCAATCGAGCGCTTAGCCGCGCGAACCCACCCAATGCGCTCCAGGTACTGCTCACGCGTGTACTCACGTGCCATCGCCGCCAGCACTCGCGCCGAACCGCTCTGCACCGGGAGGTGCACGTGGTCGCAAAGCGTCGGCACCCGGTCGATTGCGTCCACGATCTCCTGCGTGAAATGTCGCGGATGCGAGGTCGTAAACCTCACCCGCCGGATCCCCGCGATCTCTCCCACCGCGGCCAGCAACTCCGCAAAGCTGCACCTGCCCAGCGGATCGCGATAGGAATTCACATTCTGCCCAAGGAGTTGAATCTCCGTCAGCCCGCCATCCACAATCCGTCGCGCCTCTTCCAGCACCGACTCCGACGTCCGGCTGCGCTCGCGTCCCCGCGTGTACGGCACCACGCAATAGGCGCAGAATTTGTCGCACCCTTCGATGATCGTGATGTATCCGCGATGCGGATTCGTGCGCGCCGTAAACTCGGTCTCAAACGTCTCTTCCGTGTCGCGGTCGTTCAATCCCGTGGCGCGCTCTCCGCGCCCAATCTGCACCAGCATCTCCGGCAGGTGGCGATAGCTTGCCGACCCTGCCACCAGCGAAACGTGAGGCGCTCGTTCAAAGATCCGCTCACCCTCCTGCTGTGCCACGCAGCCGATCACCGCGAACTTCTTGCCCTGCTGCTGCAGCCGCTTGAACTCCGCCAGTCGATGAAAAACTTTCTGTTCGGCTTTGTCGCGAATCGAGCAGGTATTGTAGAAAATAAGGTCCGCGTCCTCGACCGACTCCACCTGCCGATACCCCTGCGACACCAGCGACCCGGCAACCTTCTCCGAGTCGTGGAAGTTCATCTGGCATCCGAAGGTTTCAATGAAGAATGTTTTCTGCCGCTCCAAACTCACCACCTAAATCCTTGCGGACTTCCGTCATTATCGCAGATTCCCGCCGAACCCCGTTGGTTGTGAGCTGGCTTGGCTCGCGCATTGGCTTTCGATTTGGATTGCGTGTTGCTGGCGAACTCGGTTCTGAGTTGGGTGCGAATTGGCTTGCGAGTTGCCCGTAGACTCGCTTCTGAATCGAGTAGTTCCTTGGTTGAGAACCAGGACCCAAGTTGACGAAATATCTTCAACCACTTATCATCAAACCGTTACAGCGAGTGCTTATCCGCGTTTCTTGCTGCCCCCTCGTTCAACGGTAGGACACCTGCCTCTGGAGCAGGGTATCGGGGTTCGAATCCCTGGGGGGCAGCCAATCTTTCCACGTTGCTTACACCTCGCCCCCACGATTTGGCCCATTTTGCTCCTCTTGCCCTATAGTCTGCCGCCTGTGCCAACGTTTGTATAGCAGAGTGAATCTCATCTGCGGAATGTTCAGACATTCCGTCGAGGGAAGAAGATGAAGAGAATCTTGTTGGCAGTAGTTCTACTCGCGTTAACCGGGTTGCCCGCCTTTGGGCAATCGAAGGAACAGAAGCGGGTCGCAAACGCTGGACAGGTAATGAAAGAGATTTTGGATATCCCCGACGACATTCCGCAAGGCATAATCGACAAAGCGGACTGTATTGTCGTTTTGCCTTCCGTACTCAAGTTTGCTATCGGACTTGGTGGGAGTTACGGCCGGGGTGTTATGACCTGTCGTAGCGGCGAGAATTTCAAGGGCCGTTGGGGTGCTCCGACCATGATGGCGCTCGAAGGTGGCAGCTTTGGTTTGCAGTTGGGCGGGCAGGCCACCGATTTCGTACTGCTACTGATGAGTCCTCGATCGGCCAAAAGCATCCTCAACAGCAAGGTCAAGCTAGGGGGCGACGCCTCCGCTGCGGCAGGCCCAGTCGGCCGGAACGCATCTGCCGAAACAGACGTAACGCTGCGAGCCGAGATCCTTTCCTATTCTCGCGCTCGCGGGCTATTTGCTGGAATTTCTCTCACCGGCTCGACCCTTCGGGCCGACAACGACGCCAACAAGAGCCTATATGGGAAAGAAGTGAGCGCAGAAGACATCGTGTTCAAAGGTGAGGTAAAAGCGCCTGCGTCTGCGAAATTGTTGCTGGCTGAGCTTGACAGGAAATCTCCAGTCAATAAGTCCAGCAACTAGTCTCTCCTCCAAACAGACTGGTCCTGCACGGACCAGGAACGCGCGCTCACAAAAGAATCGGCCAGCCGGGCATAAGCTCCGGCTGGCCGTCTTCCTGCACCACGTGCTAGAACTGAGACAGCGATGTTGTAAACTGCACGAACCGCTCTATCGATCAAAGAAGATGATCTGCCGGCGGTCGAGGCGAAAGCGCTACAGCCGTAGCCGTACCCATGAGAAAGAAAGATAAGCGCGCAGACATCGACTCCCCGGATTCACCAAACGGAACCGGTGCCGACGCTTCGTACTGCGACCACGTATCTCTGGACGGAGTGCATGGTACGGTTGCCGTGCCTCACCACCAAGCCGGATTCTGGCAACAGTGGCGGGCCTTTGTCGGACCGGCGATTCTCGTCAGCGTCGGCTACATGGACCCCGGCAACTGGGGAACAGACTTGCAAGGCGGCGCTCAATACAAGTACGGACTCCTGTGGGTGGTCGGCCTCGCCAGCCTCATGGCCATCTTCATGCAAATAATCTCTGCCCGCTTAGGCGTGGTGACCGGCAAAGACCTCGCCCAATGCTGCCGTGACTGGTATCCCCGCTGGACTCGTTGGCCTAACTGGCTCATGAGCGAGGTGGCAATTGGCGCCTGCGATCTGGCGGAGGTGCTCGGCAGCGCCGTAGCCCTCAACTTGATGTTTCACATCCCGCTGCTCTGGGCAGTGATCATCACCGGCTTGGACGTCCTTCTCCTCCTCGCCTTGCAGCGCCACGGGATGCGTACCATCGAGGCCGTCGTCGTGCTTTTGGTGGCAACCATCGCCGTCTGCTACTTCATTGAGCTTTTCGTTCTCCCGCAGACCCAGCCCAGCTTCCTGGAGATGGGACGCGCACTGATTTCACCGCAATTTCGCCAGGCAGGAATGTTATACGTCGCCATCGGCATCATTGGCGCGACCGTCATGCCCCACAACCTTTATCTGCATTCGGCCCTGGTCCAGAGCCGCCAATTGCAGAAGGACGAATCGTCCATCCGCCGTGCAATCCAGTTCAACACCATCGACTCCACCGTAGCCCTTACCATCGCCTTCTTCGTCAACGCAGCAATTCTGGTTCTCGCCGCAACCGTCTTCTTTGGCAAGGAAAGCGTAGCCGTACCCGGCGGACTGGTCCAGTTCAGCGCCGACAGCGATTGGATTCGGGTGGCCTATCTCACGCTGGCTCCGCTCCTCGGTGCCACCGCCGCGAGCACATTATTTGCCGTCGCATTGTTGGCGAGCGGTCAGAGCAGCACAATCACCGGCACCCTCGCCGGACAAGTCGTGATGGAAGGCTTCATGAATTGGCGAATCCAGCCTTGGATTCGGCGGCTCATCACCCGTACCCTCGCCATCCTTCCGGCCGTCCTCATCATCGGCATACGTGGCAACAGCAGCGTCACCGATCTGCTGACCCTCAGCCAGGTAGTGCTGGCCTTGCAGCTTCCGTTCGCCATGTTTCCGCTGCTTCAGTTCACCAATTCCAGCAAGCGCATGGGAGCCTGGAAGAACGGCCGCTTCCTGCTGATCGCGGGTTGGACCAGTGCTATTCTCATTACCGCAATGGACATCTATGGATTGCCCGACTCTTTAAAGGCCGCGTGGCGGGTCATCGTTGGTGGATGACGGCAGAAGTTCGGAAATGGAAACCATGTACGAGAAGATTTTAGTTACGCTGGATTGCACGCCAACCGACAGGGTGATCATCGAGCACGTCAAACAGCTCGCCAAGCTGACGCACAGTCATCTGGTCCTGCTTCATGTCGCCGACGGATGGGCGGCACGGACCTTCGGTTCCGACGCGGTCAGCCCCGAGGCTACCGCTGATGCCGCGTATCTCGAAAGCATTCGGGCCGAGTTTCAATCCATCGGCATTCCCGCCGAAGCTCGAACTGGCCTTCGGCGAGCCGGTCAAGGAAATTGTCAACTGGGTTCACAAGAATGGTTGCGACCTGGTGGCCATGAGCACCCACGGACATCAATTGTTCGCCGACATCGTTCTCGGCACCACCGCCAGCCGCGTGCAACACAGCATCAGCGTGCCGGTTCTCATGCTTCGGGCCAAATAAATCACCCGGCAATCCCAGTAAAGCTATTCGCCGATGTTGAGCGCGCGTTTAAACGACCCGCGCTCGTTCTTGATCTTCTCCTGCAACAGGGTGATGGCGTAAATAAGCTGCTCTGGCCGCGGCGGGCACCCCGGCACATAAACGTCCACCGGAATCCACTGGTTGACGCCCTGCACAACCGCGTAATTATTGAAGACACCGCCCGAGGTCGCGCAGGCGCCCATCGAGATCACCCACTTCGGCTCAGGCATCTGCATATAGAGCTGCCGAATTACCGGAGCCATCTTCTGCGAGACCCTCCCCGCAATGATCATCAGATCGGACTGCCGCGGCGACGGTCGAAACACCTCGGCGCCGAAGCGCGCAATATCAAAGCGCGACGCCCCCATTGCCATCATCTCGATCGCGCAGCAGGCAAGGCCGAAGGTCATCGGCCAGATTGAGTTCTTGCGCACCCAATTTACCGCCGAATCGAGCGTAGTAAGCACCAGGCCGTCCTGCTCGTGGCTGCCGCCATAGGTCACCTGCGCAATTCGAGCCGGACTCTGCGGATCACCGGCGAGCGCCTCAAAGCGCTCGGTTCCACTTACATTTTTTTCCATACTCCCCCACTGACTATTGTAACGCCAGCCGAGCCAGCTTTCCAACCCGAGTCTTTTCCAATGCAAGGTGAGCCTGAAGGCAGTGGGTCAGTTTCCGGTTTGCTCGTCATCCGCTCAGAATATTTCTAACTATCCACCCCAAAGGGCGGAATATTGCTTCTGAAACTACGATCGACCGCACCCGGCCATCAGCAAAACGATTCAACTTATGCAGCCTTGCCACCTCCGGTCGCCTGGCCAGCTTTCAAATGCGGCGTGCCGATGTACGGGAACTCTTTCAGGATGTCGGTGTGGGGCCTGAGGCCTGTGGGCGGACACTCGTTTTTCGTCAGAAAGGCGAGGCGGTAATTGATCACGTCATCAGTGAAGACGCGGCCGTTGGGATACGTCGCCGGCCTCGACGGATCGAAACTTAGCACATCGGGAAGTGTGCGCTCGTTGTCGATTGCGGCAATCGCTTCCTCGCGCGTGTAATTGCCGGTATGCCCCATCAGATGCACGAACTGCTCGAGCCATCGCTTACGGTCGTTGACAGGCTCGCCTGCGTTGTATTCCTCCTTGGTGTCATCTGTGTTGAAGAAGCTGCTAACGCTCGGATGGCCCGCGCGATCGACGTGAACTAATTTGCCGTCGCGTCTTACACTGCACCGCCCCCAGATGTGGATCTCGGGCTTGGGACCGAGTTCACTCGTCGGCAGCTCGATCACAGTCGAAAACACGTCCGCTTCCGTATTCGAATCCACGCCGGTCCATGGAGATTTGCCGCCGAGATGAGGCTCGGTGAAGTTCCGCTTGCCCCTGGTATCGAAGAGATTCTTGATTCCGTCGAAGTCGAAAAAGAACGCGTCACTGCGGCTGCCGGCAAAAAAAGTGTAGGGCGCTGACTTGATGATCTTCGGCTTGGCGCCGAAGGAGACCTCTGCGTCGGCGATTATCTTCGTCCCTACCGCTTCGGCCGAGCGCGACTCCGGGCCGGTCGCCAGAAATACGCTAACGGTTTGCCTGCCGTCCTGCGGCTTCGAGAACACATAGCTGAACGCAATATCGGTCAGGTAATCGCCGTCGTTATCGATGTTGAGGCGATAGATCGCATCGGGATGAAGTGCGTCCGCCTTGGGATTTGTATTGAGGATGATCACGGTTCGGTTGTTGTCAGCGGGCGACTGAAATGCGTACAGGTCGCAGAGATCGAGTCGTTGATCGCCCAGCGGCGGGCCTAGACTGAGTCCAGTGAAATGGTTTGACATTGCTCCTCCTTTTAGCTCAAGACTAGTGATCCTGCCTTTGAGGTTCGAAGTTGGCCAGAAGTTGTCTTGCGTCGCCTTGACGTTAAATCCGAATAGATTGTGCCCGGATGATCGGCTACCCGGAAACTGATCCACTACCGGAAACTGCCACAACAACACTGGCAGGGAGCCGCTGCTCCTGCTACCTTAAGCATATGCACAGTCCAGGCGTATGCGGAGTCATCCTGGCCGCCGGCTCCACGGTGGGGGCCCCGGTTGAAGGTCGGGTTGAAGCTAACGCCGCGCCCAGGAGATCAATAACCGCAGCTCTCGGCGAGCTGATCGAGGCGCTCAACACCGACACCGAGATGGTCTTGGTCGCTGTCGCAGCAGAGGCCGAGGCGCTGGCTCCCGTCGTATGGGCAAAGGCGGCCTACATGGTGCAGCTCTCCGCAACCGCCAGCGCCGCTGACGCCCTGCGCGTGATGCTGCAGGAGGTTTTGAATCGAGGACGCGACGCAGCCCTGGTTGCCGCCTTGGATGATCGCGGCCTCACCGCCGAGACCGTGCACCGCATGGTGGCCGCCTACTGTGCCGCCGGTGACGAGATCTGGGCCGTCGTTCCCGAGACCGAGATGCACCAGGGACATCCCGTGCTGATGGGACGCAAAATGATTGAGCTCTTTCTTCGCGGACAGAAATGGAGCGCGGCAGATGAAATTCTCTCCGCAAACCTCGAGCATGTGCGAACCTTGAAGGCCTCCGATCCCGCCGCCGGCAAAGCTGCTCCCGGCGCGGCATGGCGAGCGCCATGGGATTAGACTGCTTCCATGGAAGATGTATCCTGAGGGTGCCCCATATTTGCCGCAGTTAGCAAATGTGGGTTCACCGGGACGGCAGAATACACCGACTCTGCGACCGGCTCGGTACCCGTAAGCAGGCAGCGCAACATAAGAGTTTCTTCAATTTTCAAATCCAGGAGTATCCCGTTGAGTCACCCCTCCCAGGTCCTTTCCTCCGTCCAGTTTGTTCAGCAGGTTGTAGCCACCCGTCCGGCCATTGCCGTCTTCGATTGCGACGGCACATTGTGGTGGGGAGACGCAGGCGCGGACTTCTTCTACTGGGAGATGGAAAAGGGGTTCATCGCGCCCGAGCTCGTGCCGGTGATCCGGCATCGCTATGACGAGTACCTCGCCGGACGCGTCGATGAACTGACCATCTGCGGCGAGATGATCCAGATCAACAAAGGCGTACCGGTAGTGCGGCTGCGCCAGGCCGCGCGCGAATTCTTTCACACTCTCGTCGCCTCCCGAATCTTCCGCGAGATGCGCGAGTTCACGCACCAGCTTGCAGCGCAGGGCTGCGAGCTCTGGGCCGTCTCAAGCACCAATGACTGGGTCGTCCAAGCGGGCGCCGCAGAGTTCTGCATTCCCCCCGAGCGCGTGCTCGCCGCTACTCTCGCGGTGGAAGACGGCCTGGTCACCGACCGCTTGCTGCGCATCCCTACCGACGAACTCAAACAGCAGGTGATCGAAGAGGTAATTGCACGCCCCATCGATGCGGTCTTCGGAAACTCGATCCACGATTTCGCCATGATGGCAAAAGCCAAGAGCGCCTATGCCATCAATCCGAATCCTGAGCTTTGGTCAAAGGCAACTTCGCTCGGATGGAATATCTATTGGCCGGAGATCGATTAGGAACCTGCGGCATCTCCACCTCCAGTATCCATTGAGGATATAAAAGCCGCCGGGAGCGGCCTTTCACTATGCGCATCGTTTCGTTGCAACCAAGCATTACGGCGACCCTTGCCGCCCTCGGCGCGCTGGATCAAGTTGTAGCCTGCACCCGCTATTGTAAGGACATCTGTCCCGAGGTCGCACAGGGCAGCCGGAGCATCATCGAGGATTCGTGGTCGGCCAATGGCGAGCATATCCTGGCCGCGCAACCGGAACTCGTAATCGCCTCGGTTCCCTACCGAAGCGAGTCCCTCACCGCAATTCTGCGGACGGGAGTGAAGGTGTTATTCCTCGCACCCAAGTCGCTGGCCGATGTTTACAGCGATATTCGCGTGCTTGCCGCGCTGGTCAATCAACACGCGGCTGGAGAGAAATTGGTCTCCGCTCTCCAGGACGAAATCGCGCGCACCCGCGAGCTGACCGCAAAATGTCAGCCGCAGCGCGTCTTCTGTGAGGAGTGGGGCAAGCCGCTCATCGCCTCCGAACCATGGGTGGCCGAACTGGTGGAAGCCGCAGGCGGAACAATGGTGACCGCGCCGGGTAAGGAGACTACGGCGGAAGCCGTCGCCAAAGCCGACCCGGAGGTGATCCTCGCCTCGTGGTGCGGCGCAGGAGATCGCGTGCCTCTGCACAAACTCGCCCAGCGCGAGCAATGGGCGACGACCTCGGCGCTCCAGCACCGCCGCTTGTACTGCGTCGCCGACGAGCTCTTCAACACTCCTGCACACACCCTGGTCGGCGGCTTGCGGGCGATTCGCTGGGCGCTGCATCCGGAGCTCTTCGCGCGCCCTGAAGGAATCCGCAGCCTCACTGAAGAAGAAAAGACTGGAGAAGAAATTGGCTGAGGCGCTCCGGCTCAAGCAGGTGGTAGCGGCGATCATCGTGCGCGGAACTCAGGTGCTCATCTGCCAGCGCCGGGAGAATCAATCCTTCCCCCTGCAATGGGAGTTCCCCGGTGGCAAGGTCGAGCCCGGCGAGGACTTCCCAGCCGCTCTCGTGCGCGAACTGCGCGAGGAGCTAGGAATCAGCGCCGCAGTCGGTCCCGAGTTCGCCGCCGTGCGCCACACGTACGCCGAAGGCCTCGCCGTAGAGTTGCACTTCTTCCTCGTTCGCGACTTCACCGGCCAGATCACGAACCATATCTTTCACACCTTGCGCTGGGAAGAACGCACCGCACTCGACCCTGAAATCTTTCTGGAAGCCGACCGCGAGGTGGTAAGGCAAATCAGGGATGAGCGAGTGGCCCCTTCAAGCCATCCTTCGGCCTGAGTGGCCAGTTCTCCCAAAGCCGGGCGCACCCGACTTACTTACTGTGCCCCCCGCACGTCTCTTCGTCAGTCGAACGCAGCGCCGCAAGCCCCAACGATTAACCACTCAGTTACTGCACACCCACAACCAGTATCACGGAAGCTAATCGTTTCGATCTCGTGCAAAGATGTACCATCCAGCTACTCCCCACCCCCCAACGATTATCAGATTGGTCAATCTTAGCTGGCGTTGGTGCCGAAGAGCATCACCACCGTCAGCACGATCATGATGACCGTGGTGAGCCAGGCGACGATATTGAAGAAGCGCGAATTGGTGTGCCGTCCCATTAGTTCGCTCTTATTGATCAGCAGCAGCATGGCGATCAGAACGAAGGGCAGCACCGCGCCGTTCACCACCTGCGAAAGAATCGTGATCTTCACCAGCGGCAGGTTGGGCCACAGGATGACTCCTGCGCCGGCGACGATGAGGCCGGTATAAAGCCAATAGAAGAAGGGCGCTTCGCTGAACTTCTTGTCCAGGCCGGACTCGAAGCCAAGGCCCTCGCAGACCGCATAGGCCGTGGAGATGGGCAGGATCGACGCCGCAAACAGCGAGGCGTTAAACAGTCCAACTGAGAAAAGTATGTAGGCGAACTTTCCGGCCAGCGGACGGAGTGACTGCGCCGCTTCAGCGCCATCCTTCAGGTCGTGGTGTCCGGCGACGAAGAGCGTAGCGGCGCATGCAACCACAATGAACCAGGCAACAACATCAGTAAAAATGCAGCCTACAATCACATCCAGCCGCGACGCGCCGTACTGCTTCTCCGTGATTCCCTTCTCAACCACGGAAGATTGCAGGTAGAACTGCATCCACGGAGCAATCGTTGTGCCGATCACTCCGATCACCATGTAAACATATCCGGAGCTGCGAAACAGACGCAGATTGGGCGGCACCAGCGTGGCCATTCCGGCGGCCTTCCAGTCAGGATGCGCGAGAACCCCAGCGACGATATACGCAAGGTAAATAAACGATGCGACGAGGAACACTTTCTCCACTGACTTGTAACTGCCCTTCACAACCATCAGCCAGACAAGCGCCGCACAGAAGGGTACGCTGGCCCAGATAGGAACTCCGAACAGCGCAAGTGAGCCTGCAATGCCCGCGAATTCCGCAACCACATTGCCAAAGTTTGTAAGAACAAGGCCAGCCATCAGAAGGAACGTGATGCGGAAGCCGAACTCTTCGCGGATGAGATCGCTGAGGCCCTTGCCGGTGACTGCCCCCATGCGGGCGGTCATCTCCTGCACGACGATGAGAGCCAGGGTCATAGGAATCATGACCCAGAGAAGTCCGTAGCCGAACTGAGCACCCGCCTGCGAGTATGTCCAGATACCACCAGCGTCGTTGTCGACATTGGCGGTGATGAAGCCCGGGCCAACCACGGCCAGGAACATCATGAGACGGACTCTCCACAGCTTCATCTTCGACATGCACGCGACCAGGTTGGAGTGGAATTTACATCGGAATTTCCAGCATAAATTGCACAGCGTAGAAGCTCAAGGCAACGCGGTGGAAATGTAGATTATTTTCCGTTCCCGGTTGTAATGATTCGATGAAGCGCAGCGAGCGCGTCCACAAAGCACAATGATCGCGAATGTGGCGAGCAAGCTAGAGCTGCGAGCGCAGCATGGAGATTACATCATCGGCGGTGATGACGCCGGTGAGTGCACCGTTCTCATCGACCACCGGAAGCGTGAGGAGATTGTATTTGTCGAAGATCTCCGCTACCTCGCGCTCGTCGGCCTCGGGCGAGCAGGAAATAAGCGGGTCCGCGGCCAACTCGGAGAGGCGCGTCTCCGGGTGGGAGACGATGAGTTTAGCCAGCGGTACGGCACCGAGGAGTTTCTCATTCTCGCCGATCAGGAAGACGGTGCTCATGCTCTCCAATCCGCCGTCGAAGTGCTTAAGCATCTCGACGGCATCATGAACGCGGGCCGAAGGAGCGAGCGCCATGTAATCGGTGGTCATCCGTCCGGCGGCGGTGTCTTCCTCGAATTCGAGTAACTCTTCGACGTCCTGACGCTCCTCGGGTTCCATCTCCTTGAGGATGGCATCGGAGCGCTCGTCAGTGAGGTCGGCGAGAAGATCAGCCGCGGCAGCAGGATCCATTTCTTCAACGATGTCGGCGGCGCGCTCGGACTCCATGGCATTCAGAATGGAGACCTGGAGTTTGGGATCGATTTCCTCAAGCGTCTCGGCGGCCACATCCTCATCCAGAGTCTGGAACACCGCGTCGCGCTCGGCTGGCGCGAGTTCTTCGATTATGTCGGCGATGTCTGCGGGGTGCAGACGGGAGACACGGTCAGAGGAGATCCTGAGGTGGACGCGGCGCGCCGGGTCGGTCTCGATCAGATTGACAAATTCCCATGGAATGTTGCGCGCTGGGATGCGCTCCAGCCAGCCGGAGAGCGCGTGACGCGGCACCACGCCCTTGAGCAAACGGCGAATGGCACCTCGCGCACCGGCATCAACGAAGGCGATGCGCAGGTGCAAACCAAGCTTGGCGGAGTCGGCATCGAATGCCAGTTCAATATCATTGACTCGGACGACCTTGCGACCGTGCACGTCGATAATCTGCTGGTCGAGAAGGTCGCGCTCCAGCAGCAACATGCCTTCACCGCTGGAGTATTTGGGCAGATCGGCGGTGCGCGCAGACGTGTGCACGCCACCGTTGACCCCGCGCAGTAGCTCACTGCTGACGATACGGTCTCCGCCGGAGGTGCGCACAATGAGAGCGGCGATGCGGACGGGGTCGTCCTGGGGCAGCAGCGCAACTTCGCGCACGCGTCCCATCTTCCCGGAATCCGAGTCATAGACGGGGAGCCCCAACAGATCTGAAAGCGCAAGTGCCGTCATCGCAGCCTCATCCGCAACTCATTCGCTACATCGTTCGCTACATCGTTCGCAACCCAGCATAACGCGGGAACTCTTCCGGCAACAAACCCAAAGCGACGCGAAATGAAAATAGGAAAAAATAAGGGAACACAGTTCAGGTTACAATTCGTTCCATATGGCACGCACATCCCTAGAGCTACGGACGCTGGCCGGTCAACTACTGACGTTTGGCTTCGACGGACAGGAACTTTCGAGCGGCTTGCGCTCGGCCCTCAAGACGCTGCAGCCGGGCGGCATCATTCTGTTTGCCCGCAATATCGAATCGCCGCGGCAGACGCACGCCTTGCTGAAGGCAGCACAGAAAGAGGCAAAGATACCGCTCTTCCGCTGCGTGGACATGGAGGGCGGCACCGTGGACAGGTTGAAGGACGTGATTGCTCCGGTACCCAGCGTGCAGGAGGTGTGGCAGGCCGGGCACAAGCCGTACTACCGCGAGCATGGCCATCTGATCGGCTGCGAAGTGCGCGCCTTGGGCTTCAACGTGGACTTTGCCCCGGTCCTGGACCTGCGTTTCGAAGCGTCATTGGGCGTGCTGGGTTCGCGCACCGTCTCGACGAATGCAAAGGCTACAGTGGCATACGCGAGAGAGTATCTGCGAGGGCTGAAGGACGCCCACGTCGCCGCCTGCGGTAAACATTTTCCAGGACTGGGCGAGGGTACACTGGATTCGCATCAGGCTTTGCCGGTGGTGCACAAAAGCTGGGAGGCGCTATGGAACGAAGACCTGCTCCCCTACCGCGTGCTGGCCCGGCAGTTGCCGTTCGTAATGGTGGCGCACTGCGCCTTTCCGGAGGTGACAGGCGAGGCGGTGCCAGCCTCGATCTCGCCGAAATGGATCGGAGATGTGCTGCGTAAGAAAATCGGGTACGCGGGATTGGTGGTCTCCGACGACCTGGAGATGGGCGGTGTGCTGAATGTCGCCAGCATCGAGGAGGCCGCGCTGGGGACGGTGCAGGCAGGCGCGGATATGTACCTGGTGTGCCACAACGAGGAGTTAGTGCATCGAGCCTACGATGCAATTCTCAATGAGGCGGAACGAAGCCCACGCTTCCGCTCGAAGGTGGAGACCGCGGCGCAGAGAATTCTGGAGGCAAAGCGGCGCTGGCCGGCACTGACAGAGCGAATGGCTGCACCTCCAAGCGAGGCGGCGGTGAACAGGATGCGGCAGAAGGTATGGGTGTTCAGCGAAGAAGTCCGACTGACAACGAACGCCAGAGTGAAGTCGCGGGCGTAAAGAAATCAGCGCAACTGGCTGAGCAGACTTCATGTGAACAACTGGGCGGCCTCTCCAGCCGCCCACGCCATGCCGTCGTGCAGTTCGGACACCTCAGCAATCGCAGGGCTGACGCGTGCTGGACCGAGAGGTTACAGGCGAGCGACTCCTCAAATTTGCATATTTGCGAGCAGGCTGTGCAACTTATTCCCTTCCGTACGCCAACTCACTACAGTGCGCCACCTCGAATCCATACAGGGGGGGAACCACCATGAAAAGAATACTTCTGCTCAGCTACATCCTTCTGCTTTCAGCGGTGTGGGCGATAGCGCAGTATGATGCAGGCAGTCAGAGTAATACTGACTCGGGCAAGATGACCGTTGAAGGATGTCTTTCAGGGACAGCCGGAAACTTCAGCCTCACCGACAAGTCCACCGGCACAACGTACCAACTTACCGGGAACACGGCAAAGCTGCAAAACCACGTCGGGCACACCATGCAGGTGACCGGCACTGCAAGTGCAGGCACAACAAACCCGGCTGGCTCCATGAGCAGCTCTACCGAGCCCAGCGGTGCAAAAACGTTGAATGTAACCTCGTTTAAGCACATTTCGGCCACTTGCACAGACTCGCACTGAAGCCAGGCGGGACGCGCCCAGAAAAATCGGGCGGCCTTGGAGGGCCGCCCGCGTCAAGCAGTAAGTAGTGCAGTCGAAAAAAACTCGTTACGGAAGCAGCATCTTGAGCGAAGCGACGGAGCCTCCGGCTTTCTGGAACTCGGAGAGTTCAACGACGATGGGCTCGATGCCTTCCTTGCCTAGAAATTGCTCCAGCCTGCTATTGAGCCGGGCGGTTATATAGTAGCCGTTCAACGAGACGCCGTTGCAAGCAAACTGCAACGCCTCTTCACGGGTGACTTCGTAGGTTCGCGCCATCAGCCGAATCTCCGCCAGTGTCTCGGGAGCAAAGGCACCCGGGTAGATCAGCAGAGCGCCAGGCGCAAGCGGGGCCAGGCAGAGATTGAGGTGAAAGAAGCGCGGATCAACCAGTTCCAGCTTGCGCACCTCAAACCCCATCTCGCCCATCACTGCGGCAAACTGATCGACGGCAGCACGGGTGGAGCGGTGTCCGAATCCAGCCCAGATCGATTCCCCATCGAGACTCCACAACAAGTCGCCGGAACCTTCGAGAAGCTCTTCACCATCGAGGTCGAGCTCCACGATGCGATAGCCTCGCCTGGAATACCAGCGGGTGAAGTGTTCGACTTCATCGCGACGGCGGCGATGCAGCGTGCGCGATGGTATAACAAACGACCGCCCCTCGTGATCGACTCCGGCAAAGCTTTGCGTAGCAGCAAAGCACATCTTCTCCAAACCGGGGCAGGGATTCACCAATGAGATATCGAGTCCAACCTGCTGGAAAACTGTGCAAAGGTGTTCCCACTGTGCTATGGCAAGAGGAAGATCGACGGGAGCACTGTGGCGCGACAAAGGATTTCCGCTCTCCGAGAGCGAGAAATGATCCGGTCGAGACATGAGTACACGGGTGAATTTCCGGGCCACAGTTTCACCCTCACATACCTTGCGGGATTGACTTGAATCCGCCCCTGCTTTAGCCAAGACGTCTCCTCTGACCGTCTGCCATTGCGAGGCTCCCAAGGTCATAACATCTGGAATAAGATTGCATTTCCATATAATCAGGGATGTTATCCCGGCTTTTAGCCGTGCGCCGTGAGCAGAGTCACACGGCAACGTGCTCTCTATCGGCGTGTACAGTCACTCGCAACCGGAACTGCGGCGATGGGCAGCACAATCACGATTTCAAGTCCGCAGGGTTGAAGATTGCGGGCAGATACCGAGCCATTGTGAAACTTGACCGAGCCACTGACAATGGAGAGGCCGAGACCACTGCCTCCGGTACTGGTACCGCGCGCGTCATCCACGCGGTAGAAGGGATCAAAGAGCTTAGGCAGAGCCGCCTCCGGAACGCCTGGGCCGTTGTCGCGCACAAAGATTTTGGCGACCGAGCCATTAAGTACCACCGAGAGCTGCACGCGCCCATCCACGCCGGAGTAGAAAATGGCATTACGCAAAACATTCTCAAACGCGCTGCGCAACATGTTTTCCTCACCCGCCATAGTTACGTCGGGCCAATTCTCGTCATAAACAATTTCGACGTTCGACTGGCTTGCCTCAAAGCGGGCATCCTCAACGGCCTCCCCAATGACCTGATTCAGGGAGAGTGGCTCGGCAGCGGGCTTGAACTGTCCACTCTCGAGGCGGGCCACGGTGAGAATCTGCTCGATCATTCCATTAAGGCGGAGTAGCTCGACCTCGATTCTCCCCAACAGTTCATTACGCTCTGGCTCCGGGGCGGTGGAGGCAATCGAAAGCGCGACGCGGATGCGCGAAATAGGGGAGCGGAGATCGTGCGATGCTCCCATCAACATGCGCTTGTTGCTCTCGACCAAATCGTGAATCTCGCCGGCCATAACATCAAAATCCTTTACAAGGTCAGCGATCTCGTCGCGGCGTGTGCTGCCGGAAAGTCCGGCGCGCGCTTCCAGATTACCTCGGGCAATAGCGTGCGCAGCGTCGCGCAGGCGGAGGATGGGACTGGTGATGTACTGCGCGAGGACGGCACAGAGCAGAGATGTGACCAGCGAGGTGAACAGAATCACAACCAGGACACCGACAGGCAAGGTATGGAGCAGCGGAGGAAAGAAGAACTCGCCAGCGAAAACAAAGTTCTGCCCCTTGTCGTTCGTCGTCTTTTCCGCGATAAACATGCCGTGACGGCTGCTGGCGATCCCCTCATTCTGCAGCGCGCGCTGAATCGTGCTAACTGCATCGGCAGGGAGGGAAAAGCCGCTCAGCTCATTCATGTTGGCGTCGAAGAGCCAATAGACCGAGCGGTTTTCCAGGTCAATGTCATGGAGGAGTTCGCGGAGGCCCTGCTGGCCGCGGTTGGAATAACGCCAGGTGGCGGAGCGGCCGAGCGCAGGCATGGCGCGGCGCTCAGGTTGCACCCACCAGGGACGATCAGGACCGAAGCTCGCATGCACACGGTAGGCAAGAAACAGCATGATGACAGTCTGCAGGATCCAGAAGGGCAGGAAGATCTTCCAGAACAGGCGGCTCTTCATGACATCACTCTGGCCGCCAGGGCGTAGAAGTATCCGATGCCACGCACCGGGCGGATGCGCTCTTCCCCGCCGGGAACGCAGCCAAGCTTCTTGCGCAGACGGCTGACGTGGACATCGACACTGCGATCAAAGGCGCTGAGCGGGCGGCCGAGCGCCGCCTGGGCCAGTTCTTCGCGTGTGACCACCGCCCCGGCGCGGCGCAGTAGAAGCTCGAGCATATTGAACTCGGCGCCAGTCAAGTCGACTGCAACCCCGTTGCACATGGCGGTGCGAGAACCCAACGAGAGTGCAATATCACCGACATTCAACGATTCGTCTCCCGTGCCGTCAGCGTGAATCTCCTGAGAGCGACGCAATACGGCACGGATGCGGGCGACGAGTTCGCGGGGATCGAAAGGCTTGGGAACGTAGTCGTCGGCTCCGATTTCAAGGCCAAGAATGCGATCCACGGCTTCGCCGCGCGCGGTAAGCAGAATCACGGGAACGCGGGAGCTGGTGCGGAGCGACTTGAGCAGTTCGAATCCTGAGCCGCCGGGGAGCATGACATCGAGGATCACAACGTCATACTCGGCACTGAGCGCGGCTGCCAGGCCGGAGCGATGGTCGAAGACGGCGTGCACGAAGAAACCCTCATTCTGCAGAAAGCGCTGCAGCAGCGAAACCAGTCCCTGATCGTCATCAACGATGAGTACGCGGCTCATGTCGTCTATTCTGCGCGAGATAGGGCGCGAGGGTTGTGAAGAACTGTAACGAGTCGGATGGTTCACAAAACTTTACCTTCAACCGCGCGGCTGTGCAGGTGCAATTCCCTCCAGAGCGGATGTTGAACGCTCTCTACAATCGCACCTGAACAGCATAGAGGAACGATGATGTTCCACGCAGCCTTATTCACTATTCACTTCGATTTTATCGCTATTCATCGCTACAGCCTGACCAAGTGGTCCCCGCAACCGTGAGCACCACGCCAGCCTCGCAGCAGGATGTACTTCAGGTGTTTAAAATGGGGCAGCCGCCGCGCCTAGAAGGAGAAGAGCGCCTGGAAATCGACGCGGCGATTCGCCGATCCGGAAGAAAACGGTCCCGCAGCCAGACTTGTTGTTTTGCCAAACATGGTGGACGAGAGATTGCCGATGGGTGCACCCGGGTTCCATGTGTTAAAAATGTTGCGGGCCGTCATCGTGAAGGTCAGGTTATAGCGGCGCGTAGTATTCGACGGCGCAAAGATGCCGCCCACTCCACGGGGACCGAATCCGCCGACAGGTCCACCGCGCCCGCCGCTGTGCCCACCGCCACCTCCAGACCCCTTGTCCGAGCCCTGATCCGGCGCGACGGGCTTCGTCATCTCCGAGCCAAAACCAAAGGTTTTAGAGAGACGCATATTGACCGTGACGTTAGCCGGGCCCTTGCCATAGTTGATAGGGATGGGGCGCTCGCCCGAAGCCGGATTGACGTTAAAGCAGCCGTACTGAGTGGAAATGGCGGGAGCTGTGCAGACGCCGCCCGGCGTCGCCGCAAACGCCGGACGGTCGTTGAAAAATGAGTCGCCGTTGTTATCCTGGCCGGTGGTGATGTTTAAGGGCACGCCGGAGTTGGCAATCACAAAGGGGCTGATGCGAATGTTATGCATCAGCGAAGCCGATCCGCTAAGAAAGAGGCGGTTGCGGATATCGAACGGGGCACGACCGTAGTCCTGGCTTAAATCATATTGATTCGAAGGGTTGGTAGAGGGCCCGCCAGTGTCACTGTTGGCATAGCCGAGAGCGTAGTAGCCAATCAACGAGAGCCTCTGCGAGAGGCGAATCTGAACGTTGGTGATTAGCTGATTCTGATTGAAGAGCGCCTCGGAATTGTATTGGTAAATGTTGTCATTGCCGTATGCCCCAAGCGGACGCTCTCCCGGCGCGCAGGCAGGGGAGGGACGCGAGTCTGCCGTGCAAGGTGCGTTGACGTTCTCCAGTATTAGCTGATGAAGTCCGCGCGAGTTGAGATATGTGACGGAAACTGTCCCAATCCGTCCGAGTTGGCGTTCGAGGCTGACGGCGCTCTGCATCGTATATGGCGCGCGCAGGCTGGGATTGAGTTGATAGATGGTGGGCGATGAGCCAGTCAGCGCTGTGCAACCAGCCATTGTCGTGCAGGGAGGATTGGGATAGCCAGTGGGGTTGGTGACAACGAACTGCTGCTCGGTGACGCCGTTCAGCCGCTGCGCTTGTTCAATAAGGTCGTAGGTGAAGCGATCATAGAAGATTCCATAACCAACACGCAGCACCGTCTTGGGTGCGCTCTTGGCGCTGCCTAATCCCCATGAAAGACCAACTCGCGGCGCAAAATCCGCCTTGTCGCTGATGCCGCTCTGGGACTCAAAACGCAGACCGTAGCTGAGCGTCAAGTTAGGGCGCAACTTCCAGTCATCCTCGGCGTACACGCCCACGTCAGCATAGGAGAACTCAGCGCGCGGGCTTCCAATCACAACCGAGTACTGTGAGGGAGCGCCGATGTTGTACGCAGCGAAAGTGCTGAAGGTATAGGTGCCGTTGTAATTGGTATCGGCAATGTTGTTGTCGTGATAGGCGCGGAGCCGTCCGCCGAATTTCACGAAGTGTTTGCCCGCCGCCAACGAAGTGTAATTCTGCAGCTCGTAACGATTGATGCCATCTGAGCTCTGACCTACCGGGTTGCCGCCCGCGGTGAATTCGCCCAGCACATTGATTGAGGGAACGAGTTGATTGGCCACCTGCGAAGTATCCTGATGAATGTACTGAAAACGCGTTTCGTTGATCGCATGGGAGCTGAGTATCTGGGTATCGCTGAGTTGCAGCGAATTCTGGGTCTCGTCAGAGCTGTAGCCCTGTGACTGAAGCACGATGCCGCCGGGCCCGAGGTTTTGCTGGTCATTCATCAGGAACTGATAGCGCGCGGTGAGTGTGTTGCTGGGTGTAACCTGCCAGTCGATCCGGGTGCTGATATTGGTGCGGGTGCGCGGGCTGGGGAGGGCGTCGCTGGGCCCGGCTAAGGTTTCGGCTATCGCGTCATAATTATTGATGTTGCGGCGCTCGCCATTGGCGAAGACCGAAACCTTCTTGCTCAGCGCCCCGCTTACGTTGCCGGTGTACATCTCGGAGTGATATTCCGGAATGCTGCCGAGTACGTAAGGATTGCGGGAGTTAAACTCCGAGTTGTTCTCATTGAACATAAGCTGGCCGTGCCAGGTGTTCGAACCTGGTTTGGTGAAAACCTCAATGCGGCCAAACCCGGCTTTGTCATACTCCGCGGAGAACGGATTCTGGTTGATACGGATCTCGCGGATGGAGGCCTTGGGCGGCAGGGTTCCGTCAGAGAAGCCATCGATATAAATTTGGCCGCCGTTGGGGCCCACGGAAGGACCGGCGAGTGCCAGCAGATCCTGCTGCAATTCGTCCGGATCGTCCGCGAGGGCATCGAGGTCCGCGCCCTTGAGAACAGTGGCGCTGGCATTGTTGGCCGGATCGACACCGACGGTCGTCCCCTCGTCCTGGACGGTGACCTGCTCCTGTTTCACCGCGATGCCGAAGTTGATGTCGAGCTGCTGCGCTTCTCCGGCGGTAATGATGACGTTCGGCATCTGGTAGGGGGAAAAACCGGCTGCAGAAGCGCTGACCGTTACATTTCCCTGCGCCAGCCCGTGAATGTAATAGTTGCCCAATGTGTCGCTGACGGTCTTCTGGCTCTGCCCGTCGGCGGTGCTCACGGAAACCGTAGCGCCAACCACGACGGCCCCCGAAGGATCGCTCACTTTGCCGTGCAGGCTGCCTGCCGGTCCGGGCGCCTGCGCCGGCATCGAACTCACAAAAATAATTGAGAGCAGAAACAGCAGAGCAGCAACACGCTTATAAATTCCCAATTGCACTTACTCCTGAGATAAAAAGTTTGTCGCTGTATTCAGTGTTGCAGGCTGCTATTGATCGCCGCCAGGCTCACTGGCAAGCGACCATGGGGTCAGGAAAGATTGCGCTCCGGCACTGCCCGGAGAGGCCGTAAGAATCGGCTCGACTCCTCCGAGCAAGGTGATGGCAATAGGCGGTTGTGCGGAAGACCCCTGGGTGCTGACAATCATCACGGCATCTCCTTTTTGCAAATCGCCGAGTTTGGCGGCGGGCAGGCGAGCGAGCAACTGATTCAGGTCCCCACCTCGCGGACGCGCGGCATTCGCAGGCGCTCCGGCTGGCGCAGCCGCCGGAGAAGTCTGCCCTTTCAGGCGCATGGCCAATCCTTGCGCCAGTTGCGGAGGAAGTTTTTTCATCTGCGACTCTGCCGTGATTTTAATTGTCACTGACTGCTTGGTGGCGAGATCCTTAACCGTCAGCATGCCTGTCGCGGAATCAGTCGAGGTGATAAGCCCTGCGATGTTGCGAAAGGTTCCAGCCACGACCTCTTCTGCGGCCAGCTGCGTTCCGTCCTCGTTTTTATTGCCCTTAGCGCGAAGCTGATCGCCGGGATGAATGTCCTCCAGCTTTGCCGTGGTGGCGGCATCCCATTTGATGGAATCGGGCGCGTAACGCTTGAAGGTGGTCTTCGGCGTAGTGTCGACAATCACGGTCTTGTTATTAACCGCGAGCGTGATCTTCCCTGTTTGAATATCCACCTGTTTGACGACGCCGCCTATGCCACGACGCTGCCAATCGAGCAGTTCCTGTTGCTGCCGCTTCGCAATGTCCTGCTGCTTGAGTACGCTCACCGCCGAGGCGGCTATGGAGACGCCGTCAGCGCCGAGCTTTCCGCGCACCAGAACGCGGTCCCCCACCTGAAGATCCGTAATCTGTATCGGCGTTGCGCTCTTCAGATCCGGGCAAAGCGCAGAATACGTGCGCCTGCTTCGATCTTAACCGCGACTTCAGTGCCCTCATCGGTTACAAGCGACAGATCGGCGCCACTGATTTTATGGATTGCGCCAAGCTGCTTGACCACACTCGCAGTGGCCGAAGCCGACGGCGCGCCGGCTTGGGCGCCAAGCGGAGCGCAAGCAATCGCCAGCAGCAGGGCCAATATGAAACCCCGGAGGACATTTGTATTCATACGAGGGCATCCCCAACCCGAACTTTGTGGAGCTTCAACCTTGGCATGCTCTATAATTTGTATCCCAGTACATAGCTGGCAAATGTAGAGATTTGTTTAATTGCGTAAAGTTCGCATTGCAAATTCCACAAACGGAAGAGCATCCATGCCAGTAAGACAAACGCTCAACATCATTTTCTCATCTCACCGGGTGTGACTCTGCAAGGACCCCGGCACAAGTTTCGGCGCAGTGCTCTCCTGTGCAGTGCTCTATTGATGGCCGCTCTCCTGGCTCCAGTGAGCGCAGCCATAGCACAACAGCCCGCCAGGCCGTCCGTGCCGCAATCAGGCCCCGCTAGTTCCGCGACCTCCGCCGGCGTGCCCCCGGAGTCGGCGCCAGTGTTTGACGCATTAGTTGGGCAACAGATCTCATCGATCGAGCTGGCAGGACGTCCCGACCTCAATGAGGCGCAACTGTTACCTCTACTGGAACAGCATGCAGGCGAGCCCTTTGACCTCGCCAAGTCCCGGCGTACGGTGGACGCGATCAAAGCGACGGGGAAGTTCGAGGATGTGCAACTGAGCGTAATCCCCGACCTTGAAGGCGTGAGGGTTATGTTTGTCCTGCAGCCAGCAATGTATTTCGGAATCTATGAATTTCCGGGCTCCCCCAAGGAATTTCCCTATTCAAGATTGCTGCAGATCGCAAACTATCCTCCAGAGGGGCCATTCAACCACCGCGATGTCGCAACGGCCTCGCAGTCGCTCACTAAGTTTTTCCAGCAAAATGGGTACTTTCTGGCTAAGGTCACTCCGCAGATCGAGCCCGATGCGGCAAATAGGATTGTTAACGTGCGCTTTGCCATTGAACCGGGGCGCAAGGCAAAGTTCGGAGAAGTGACCCTGAGCGGGGCCTCGGGCGAATTGGAGTCGCGTCTGCAGGCTAAATTGAAGAGTTTCATGGCTCGCCTGCGCAGCTCCGCAATCCGCCACGGAAGGCCATACTCGTTCAAAGGAATTCAAAACGCCACCCTCTACATGCAGAGCGAACTCGTGAAGCGGGAGTACCTGGGAGCACAGGTTCAGATGGTTGGCGCGGAGTACGACCCGGCGAGCGATCTCGCAAACGTCAGCTTCCACATCACGGAGGGCCCGCTAGTGCGCGTAAGGCTCGAGGGCGCTCACGTCTGGAAGGCAAGGCAACGCAATCTGCTCCCACTCTACCAGCAGGTTGGCGTAAACAACGAACTGGTGCAGGAGGGACGCAACAACCTGATTGCATATTTTCAGTCCAAAGGATTTTTCGACGCGTCAGTTGAGTCCGGCGTAACCCAGCAGGGTGCGAACGAAACTATTTTGTATAAGGTTACGAAAGGTCCCAAGCACAAGGTATCCAGCGTCGCCATTGAAGGGAACAAAACTCTTGGCGATGCACAGTTGCTCCGGCGTATCAGCGTGAAAAAGGCAAAGCTCTTCTCGCGGGGGGCGTTCAGCGAGAGACTGCTGCGCACAAGCGTCAAGGCCTTGGAGGCAACCTATAGGGCGGACGGATTCAGCGCGGTGAAAGTGACGCCCAAGGTGGAGGGCCAGGGAGGGAACATCGACGTTACCTTTATGGTTGACGAGGGACCACGCGACTCGGTGCGCGAGTTGAGAGTTGTCGGCAATAACACCATGCCGATTGCGCAACTTGTGCCCAAGGGCCTGAAGCTGACTGCCGGACAACCATACTCGCAAAGCAAAGTAGAAGAAGATCGCAGGAAGATCACGGTCAAGTATCTGGATAGCGGCTACCTGGTTTCGTCATTTCGCGAAACCGTTACGACTGAGAAGAACGACCCGCACGGATTGATTGTCACCTACGAAATACACGAAGGTCCCAGGGTTGTGACGTCGAACGTGATCACTCTGGGGCGCGTCTTCAGCCGGCAGCGCGTCGTTGACCGCGCGGCAAGGCTCACCCCGCACGCGCCGCTTACCACCGGCGAGATGCTGAGCGGGGAGTCGCGGCTCTACGCGACGGGAGTCTTCGACTGGGCCGAGGTGGCCCCGCGACGGCAGATCACAACTCAGAGCACAGAAGCCGTATTGGTAAAAGTTCACGAGGCACGACGCAATTCACTGACCTATGGCTTCGGCTTTGAAGTCGTCAATCGTGGAGGAAGTCTGCCGAATGGAACGGTTGCGGTTCCGGGACTGCCTCCGGTGGGTGTCACCTCCAATTTTGTTACCAGCGAGAAGACATACTGGGGCCCGCGCGGGTCGGTGGAATACACGCGACGAGACATCCTGGGGCTGGCCGAGACGTTGACCCTCGGGGGGCTCGCGGGAAGGCTGGTCCAGAGGGCCACGGCAAACTTTCATAACCCGAGCTTCCGAGGCGCGGCCTGGGCCAGTGATTTGAACGTGAGTTTTGAGCACAATAGCGAAAATCCGACTTACACGGACCGAATCGCGCTGACCGGATTCCAGTTGCAGAAGCCGTTGAACCATAAAAAGACGCAGCATCTGGTCTTGCGTTACAGCTTCAGCCAGACGCTGATCACCAATCTGTTGATTCCTGAATTAGTGCCCAATCCAAACGACCTGAACGTATGGCTCTCCACGCTTTCGGCAACGTATTCGCTGGATAGCCGTGACAATCCGCTAAACGCAACCCGCGGCATCTTTCAGAGCGTCGAGACAGATGTAAATCCCCAGGCACTGGGCTCCAGCGTGAGCTTTGCTAAGTTGTTTGCGCAGATTGCCCGCTACAAGAGATTGCCATCGCAGGTTATTTGGGCCAACAGCATTCGATTGGGCCTGGAAAAGGCCTTTGCAGGGAGCGAAGTCCCGCTGTCCTCGGAGTTCTTTTCCGGAGGCGGCAGCACGCTGCGCGGCTTTCCACTCGACGGGGCAGGTCCTCAACGCGTCATCCAGGCGTGCGGAACTCCAGGTGTTCAATCGACTTGCGAAAATATCACCGTGCCCGACGGAGGGCGCCAGCTCTTGATTCTGAACTCCGAATTCCGGATTCCGCTGCCGATTAAGAAGGGCCTGGGTGTGGCCACTTTCTACGACGGAGGAAACGTCTTCACCGCCATCGGATTCCACGGTCAGTACACCAACACATTGGGTGGAGGATTACGATACGCGACACCGGTGGGGCCCGTCAGACTTGACATAGGCCACAACTTGAATTCGCCGCCTGGAATCAGTGCCACACAATTCTTCGTCACGCTGGGGCAGGCATTTTGAGCGCACCAACCCTTCCTCCAGAGAACGGCGCGCCTCCAGCCGTGAGCCGGAGGCCGAGGCGTTGGCCGCGAATTGTGCTGTGGACGCTGGCTACTCTCCTGGGGCTAACCTTCATATTCGCGCTCTCTTTGGCCGCTCTTCTCCGCACCCAGCGCTTTCATGATTACGTGCTGGGCTGGGCCCAGCAGAGTGCGAGCCAGGCGCTGGGCGTTCCCGTCGAACTGCAGAATTTTGCAGTGCATTTCGAGGGAATCAATCCTTCGGTCGATCTCTATGGATTGCTGGTACACGGCGCATCTCCGTTCCCGGATACACCATTCCTCCAAGTGGAGCAGGCTCGGATTGGCATGCGCTGGGTCTCGCTTGTGCGAACAAAATGGTACCTGAGCGAAGTTACGGTCCATCATGCAGTAGCGCAGATTCGAGTGGACGCGAATGGCAACAACAATCTTCCCACGCCTCCGGTGGACTTTCAGAGCGGGATGCGGACAACGTTCTATGTAGCAATCCGCCACGCGGTTGTCGAGCAGGGTGATCTCTATTACAACAACCGCAGGCTCGCTCTCGACGCCGAACTTCGTGGAGTGGTTCTGAACGCAGGATTCGTTCCCCCGCGCAATGTTTATGCAGGCCGGATCGCGTATTCGGATGGACATCTGAAAAGCGGTGCGTACGCGCCCATACCTCATTCGTTGAGCGCGGAGTTTGAATTGACTCCCGCGAGCCTGAAACTGCGCAATGCGGAGTTGCAGAGCGGAGAATCGACGATTGGCTTTACCGCAACGCTGGACGGCTTCACCAATCCGCACCTCACGGCCGAGTATCACGCACGGATCAATGCGGCGGAGTTGCGCCAACTGCTGCACAATCCGCAACTGCCGCTGGGACTCCTGCAACTTGACGGACAAGTGGACTACGCGGAAAAGCCCCACCAGCCCGCATTGAACGGCCTTACGCTGACCGGTACGTTACACAGCGAGCGGCTGGAATTTCGTGAGCAAGCGGGGCAGGCACGAGGCATACGGGCCGAGGCGCGCTCCGTCCGTGCCTCTTATGCGCTGGCCGGCGGAGACGCCGAGCTGCGCGCGCTAACGGCTTCCCTGCTGGGCGGGACGGTGCAAGCACGGGCAACGGTGCGGAATTTGGCAGGAGCACAACGGGGCAACGCGCATGTAGAGTTGAGCGGAATTTCACTGGCCCAACTGAAGCAACTGGCTGACGTAACTGGGACAAGCGCCGGCGCAAATCAGGTCACCCTTGAAGGAACGCTAAGGGCAACCAGCGAGGCGTCTTGGAAAGGCTCGCCAATCAACTTGGTCGTAGGCGGCGATGCAGCGATCGATGCCTCGGCGGGCTCAACGCACTCTGCCGCTGCGCTTCCAATCACCGGCGAGATTCATGCCAGCTTCAGCAACCGCGACCAGCAGCTTACGCTCGCCAAGAGCTACCTGCGGACGCTGCAGAGCACATTGACATTTGACGGAACGACAGGCCATCGCTCGCAGATGAAGCTCGCGCTCGAATGCGCAGACCTGCACGAACTCGAATCGATTGCTGCCATCTTCAGCAAACCGGCGCAGCCTCTTGGCCTCCACGGAAACGCGAACTTCACCGGCACGCTCTCCGGGCCGGTCTCGTCGCTGACGTTGTTGGGCGAGGTGAGCAGTACAAAACTGCAGGTGTACGGAAGTGACTGGACTCTTCTGCGGGCGCATCTGCAGGCCAGCCCAGATGCTTTGGAAATACAGCGCGGACAACTTGAGCCGGCGGCCGCCAAAGGCACTGTGGCAGGCAATATTGTCTTCAGCGGGCGCGTTGAATTGCAACACTGGGGTTATGCGCCCGGCAAAACGTTCCAATTGTCATTGAACGCGCAGCGCTTGGACGCGGGCGAACTGGCCAAGTTCGCGGGCCTATCCACTACGGTAAGCGGGACACTGAACGCCGCAGTGCAGGCGCACGGAACGGAGTTGAACCCGGTTGGGCAGGGACGGCTGGAACTGGTGCGCGCCTCCATTGGCGGTGAGCCGCTTCAGTCCGCCTGGATGCAGTTCAACGGAGATGGGAACGCAGTCCACGCTAATTTGAATTTGACCGCAGCCGCGGGCAGCGCTACGGCGGTGGCCACCTATCATCCGGAGCAGCGCACCTATGAGGCACAACTGGAGACGCACGATTTTAAGCTCGAACATTTGCACGCGGTCAAGGCGCGCAATCTTTCCATAGCCGGTGCCATGCAACTGGGCGCCAGCGGGCATGGCACTCTGGATCACCCCCAGTTCACGGCCACTCTGGAAATTCCGCAACTGCAGGCATGGGGGCAAAACATCGATCACGTTGCGATGGTGGCAAACATCGCGGAGCACCTGGCAAACATCTCGTTCGACACGCGTGCGATGAATGCGAATATTCGCGGGCGCGCCACAGTACAGCTTGTGGGCAACTACGATGCAGATGCAACGCTGGATACAGAACCTATAGCGCTGCAACCGCTGCTGGCAACGTATGCACCCGACGTGGCGGCCAAGATCACCGGACAAACCGAATTGCACGTAACACTTCATGGGCCGTTGAAACAACCGAAAGCCATCCAGGCGCACCTGATCGTACCGGAGTTGAACGTGCACTTTCGGAATTCGGTTGATCTCGCCGCCTCTGGGCCAATCCATGCAGACTTTGCGGACGGCGTACTGAATATTGCTCGCGCCGGGCTCAAGGGCACAGGAACTGATCTGCAATTCCAGGGCTCGCTGCCACTGCTGGATCACACCAAGCCGACCTCCCTGTTGCTGCTGGGCTCAGTGGATCTGCGGCTTGCGCAACTGATCGATCCCGATGTCACCAGTTCGGGGCAACTACGTTTTAACATCAACTCCTATGGAGCGCGAAGCGATCCGAACTTTGAGGGCGAGGTGCAGATCGTCAATGCAAGCTTTATCATGGCCGACGCCCCTCTAGGCCTCTCAAATGGTAATGGCAGGCTCGCGCTGACTGGCGACCGGTTGAATATCACGAGCTTTGAAGGCAGCGTGGGCGGCGGAAAGATCAGCGCGCGCGGAGGCGTGATTTATCGACCGTCGCTGCAGTTTGACATAGCGCTGAGTGGACAGGGAATCCGCATGCTCTATCCCGAAGGAGTGCGGCAGGAATTGAGCGCCAGTCTCTCGCTGACCGGAAGACCAGAGCAGGCTACATTGCGAGGCCAGGTGAACGTGGATCAACTGTCCTTTGCGCAGGATTTTGATTTATCGAAGCTGGCCTCCTTCGGCAATGACGTGGAGGAGCCGCCGTCGCGTGGCTTTGCCAATAATCTGCGGCTCAACGTCGCGCTACGCTCCGCCCAGAACGTAAATGTCGTGAGCCGGACCCTCAGCGTTAGCGGCGCCGCCAACCTGCGCCTTACCGGAACAGCGGCGCAGCCGGTACTGCTGGGACGTGCCAGTCTTACGGGAGGCGATCTGCTGTTCCAGGGAAATCGATATAAATTGCAGAATGGTGTGATTAACTTTCTGAACCCCTCCCGAACTGAACCGAACGTGAACGCCTCGCTGACCACGACGATTCAGCAATACAACATTGGAATCCACCTTGAAGGGCCGCCGGACCGGCTGCGCACATCCTACTCGTCGGATCCCGCGCTGCCTCCAGCCGACATCATTAACTTGATCGCCTTCGGCCAAACCCAGGAAGCGGCCAATGCATCTGGCGCCACAGGCAGCCAAACGGCCGAACAGAGTATCGCCTCGGCGGTCAGCAGCCAGGTGACGAGTCGGGTGCAGAACATCGCCGGACTCTCGCAGTTGTCCGTGGATCCTACGCTGGGCAACAACCAGCAGAACGCGGGAGCCACGGTGACGGTTCAGAAAAGAGTGACCGGTAAGATTTTCGTAACCTTCTCGACCGACTTAACCAGCACGCAGCGGCAGGTGATCCAAGTTGAATACCAGGCAACACCCAAGGTTTCGCTGAGCGGAACCCGTGGTCAGAACGGCGGCTTCGCCTTCGAAACAAAGATCACCCGGGAATGGTAACGGACCGACTCCGCCATCCGGACTGCGCCCCAATCGCCCCCCCATGCTTTCGCTTATGCCCCCTATTAAAACTTTTAATGCCTAGAAATGGATTTAGAATTGTCGCTGCTGCCGTCTGCCATTAACCTATAACTGCATCGCAACTCACAACCTCGCGCCACCCCTTTTCGAGGAGATTCATGCCAAGCGAACTACGCAACTTTTTGACGCTTACTTACGATGAACTGGAAGAACTCAATCTGAAGGCCAAGGAACAGCGGAAGAATCGTGTCGCCGCCCACGCCATTCAGGAAGAACGGCTGAAGTACCTTACAGACGAAAAGCGTATCAAGGCCGTTACCGTGATGTTCAGCGACCTCGAAGGCCGCCTCCACCTGCTCGACTATGACAAGAAGTTCCTAGTGAGCAGCTTCGACAATCTCACCTTCGATGGCTCTTCGATACGCGGCTTTACGGCCCAGCACGAGAGCGATCTGCGTCTCGCGCTGGACTGGTCGGCATTCTACTGGGTGCCCTCCGATGTCTTCGGTACCGGCAAGGTGATGGTCTTCGGTGAAGTGATTGACAAGCAAGGCAAGCCGTTTACCGGCGACATTCGCGGCGTGCTGAAGAGCTATGCTGAGCAACAGTTCAAGAGCAATGGTTATACCCTCAACGCAGCCAACGAAATTGAGGGATTCCTGTTCAATGGCAAGGAAGCCGAGCAGGATTACTACAAGACCGGAAAGTTCGAGTACGTCGACGGCGGCGGCTATTATCACTCTCTGCCGGGCGATCCGCTGCGTACTTTCATTGATACCGCCGCGGAAGTCCAGCGCGCCATGGGTTTCCAGAATGAGAAGGACCACCCTGAGGTTGCGCCCTCGCAGTTTGAAATTAACTATAACTACGGTGATGCGGTTGGCGCAGCCGATCAAATCCAGCTTTATAAGTTGATCTGCCGGCAAGTTGCCAACAACATGGGATACACCGCGAGCTTCTTGCCCAAACCGGTGGTCGGCGTCAACGGCAGCGGCATGCACACCAACGTTTCGGTCAGCAAAGCCGGCAAAAATCTGTTCTGGGATCCGAAGGGCCTGGAAAAGGTCAGCACCTTTGCTTGGGAGTTTGTCGACCGCATTCTTTCCGCAGGCAACGACATCTGCCTCCTGCTCAACTCGAGCGTCAACGCTTATCGCAGATTGGACCCGCACTTTGAAGCGCCGAATCAGCTCAATGCTTCGGCTATCAATCGCGGCGCAATGGTCCGAATTCCGATCGGCAACGAGCGCAGTGCTCGCCTGGAAGTGCGCGCTGTAGCGCCGGATGCCAATCCCTATCTGGTTATGCACTCGGTCTTTAAGACCGGCATCGACGGCGAGATCGCAAAGATCGAAAACCTGCGCCAAGCTCACCGCTATCTGCCGGACAACATCTACTCTGCACTGGACCTCTATCGCGCTTCGGACTGGATCACCAAGTTACTGGGTGCAGACGTGAAGGAGCGCTACGCCGAGTTGAAACAGAATTCAGCCGACCGTTGCCCGCGTCTGTTGGGAAACCAGATCAAGGCTTCGGAAATCCAATACCATCACGCGGTCTACAACCAGTTCCTGTGGAACCAGTTCTAGGCTTTTGTCGCTGGAAGAAGGGCCCTGGTGCAATGCCAGGGCCTTTCATTTTGAAGCACGACAATCACGTCTTAGGCGTCTCTTTCCAGATGGTTTTCAGGTGGAAGGATGATGCCCCCGCCCTGGCTGGAAAACTTCTGCTCCCGGGTCGGCCTCTCCCGGTTTGGCTTCCCGCGATTTGCATAGATGACGGCCAGCAGCGGCGCGGCGAGTAAGACTCCCCAGAACGGAATGACCATCCCCAGCACGAGCGGAGTCAGCAATGAAGCCCAGAAGGGCACGCGATTCCGCCTGTGCATCAGAAGAGGCTGAAGCAAAAGACCGTCAAATGCGGCAATCGCCGCGTAAGCTCCCAGCAACCAGAACCATCGCACAAGTGGAGCGCCGGTAAATAGCATCATCATGGCAGGTCCGGCAAGGGCAAGCAAAAGGCCAAAGTGGGGAATAAACTGCAGAATCCCGGCCAAAAGCGCCCAAAACGGAGCCCACGGAACCCGCAGCCAAAACATGGCGGAAAACCAGAGGCCACTGACCACCAGCGAGTCATAGCACTGGCTGATCAGCCAGCGCCGCAAAGCTCCCAAGGTAACATCGGCGTGATATCGTACCTGCATATTCCTCTATTCAATCCCTCACAATCCAATGCTACACTTGATCAATCCAGCCGGATTCGAGAACGTGAAATGAAGTTTGGCGTCATCATTTTTCCGGGAAGTAATTGCGATCACGATGCCTATTGGGCGTTCAAGGAAGTGTGCGGACAGCCGGCGACGCTGCTCTGGCACGACTCACATGATCTGGAAAATTCTGACGTCATTGTCGTACCCGGGGGATTTGCCTACGGCGATTACCTGCGCACGGGAGCAATCGCGCGCTTCTCGCCAATTATGCAATCCGTGAAGCGCTTCGCCGACTCCGGAGGCTTGGTTCTGGGCATATGCAACGGCTTCCAGATTCTGTGTGAAGCGCACCTGCTGCCCGGCGTCCTGCTCCGCAACAAGAGCCTCAAGTACATCTGCAAGGCTGTCCACCTGCGTGTGGAAAGTACGAAGACTCCGTTCACCCAGGGATTGACTTCGGGAGAGGTTCTGGAGATTCCAATCGGCCACGGTGAGGGGAATTATTTCTGCGATGAGCCGACTCTCGAACAGTTGCACAAGAACGAGCAGGTGATTTTCCGTTATTCAACTCCGCAGGGCGAGATCACGGAAGCAGCAAATCCGAACGGGTCGCTGGAGAACATCGCCGGCATTTGCAACGAAGGACGCAACGTATTGGGAATGATGCCACATCCCGAGCGCGCCAGCGAAGAGGTGCTCGGCATGAAAGATGGAATCAAACTGCTCCGCTCCCTGGTTGCGAGCGAGACTGTCTGCGCTAGCGCAGTGTGTCTCGTTAGTGCCCGCTGCAGGACGCGATAACCATCCTTCCACCGCGGTAATCCGATGAAAGTTCGATCTCCAAACCCGGAAGTGAAGTGAAGATACGGACGCGCAGCTTCGCCGGCGCGACGGTGAACTGCTGCATATTATGGACAACTGGTTGGAGCGGGCAAATGAGCGCGGCGGTAAACACATCGCCTGCCGCCCTGGCTGTGCCCAATGCTGCGTTGGAGTTTTTGCCATCGACCGCCTCGACGCCATGCGTTTGCAGCAAGGACTGAACGACCTGGCGGATGTCGACCTTGAGCGAGCACAAAGAGTCTTACGGCGGGCGGCGGAGTCGCTGGATCGGACGTGGATTTCTTCCCAGGTGACTTGGAAACTGGAATTCTGCACGAGACGCCTGAAGCAGAGGAGATTTTTGAGGAGTACGCCAACGATGAGCCCTGCCCGGCTCTCGATCCCGAAACCCTGACCTGCGATCTCTATTCGCACCGGCCCATGACCTGCCGCGTCTACGGCCCGCCAGTGCGTACCGAGGGCGGACTGGGAGTGTGCGAGCTATGTTTCACCAAGGCCAGCCCGGAAGAAATTGCCGCTGCGGAAGTTCCTTTGGACGGAGAAGCGCTTGAGTCCAAACTGAATGGCGAGTTGGAACAAGCAATCGGCGGGGGCAGAAACCATCGTCGCTTTTGCTCTACTCGGCGCGTAATCCGCGCCACCTAAGCGCCGAATGCCTCCTTATTGACCACGTATGGCATCTTGCGCGGATCGCTGCCCTCCAGCATGTCGATTAGTCCCTGCACACAGCGGCCCGCCATGCCCACGTTGGGGTCTGGCGAGAGGCGTGTCGCCACGCCGCCGCTGGCAAAGTGATGGAAGAGCCGGCATCGATCCTCGATCGCCGGATCGCGCAAGGGCGAGTCTGCCGGCAGCGGCTCACGCTCAAAGACATCAATCGCCGCGCCCGCAATCCAACCCTCGCGCAGAGCCTTGGCCAGCGCGTTTTCGTCCACCACCGGACCGCGCGAGGTATTGACCAGATAGGCGCTCTTCTTCATCTCCTGCAGAGTGCGCTCATTGATGAGGTGCCAGGTCGGCAGCCTTCGATTCGCCTTCACGCAGCAGCGGCACGTGCAGGCTGACGTAGTCGGCCTCGCGCAGACACTCGTCCAGCTCCGCGTAGCGAATCCAATTCTTGCGCCGCGCGATGCCAAGCTCGTGCTTCAGATCCATCACCTTCTGCATTGAGGCCACGAACTTTTCATTGCGGTATTCGGCGTCATAGCAGAGCACGTTCATCTCAAAGCCGGAGCACTTGGCGATCATCGCCTGGCCAATGCGTCCGGTTCCGATGACGGCAATCGTCTTGCCCGTCACCTCATCGCCGAGGAAGGGCAGATACGGATGCCATGAACCCCAGTGATTCTCGCGCACCAGCCGTTCGCTGGGCCACAGCTTGCGCGAAACATCCATCAGGATTGCAAAGGCAAATTCCGCAGTGGCGTCGGTAAGCACGTCGGCGGTATTGGTGAATGGAACCTTGTACCGGTTGGCGTCGGCGCGGTTGATATTGTCAAAGCCGACGGCGATTTGCGCGACGCCCTTGAGGGTTCCCTTTCCTGCCTCGAAGACTTCTGCGTCGATCCGGTCGCGCAGAGTCGTAATCAGCCCGTCGATGCCGCTGGCGACCTTCTCCAGCAGCAGTTCGCGCGGAGGCGCGTCCGGCCCTGGATACACCTCCACCTCGTATCCGCGGCTGACGCAGCAGTTCAATGCGGGACCGATGGCACAGGTAGCAAAGACCCGAAACTTTTTCTCTTCCAATTCGCTCTTCCCTTCCCTTTCCATGCATCCCGCCATGCGGCACTTAGCGGCATTTCGTCCGCAGCCCTTTATGCCGCACTCCGCGTACTTGAAACGTGCTTGGCCGCCCAGGCCTCGACCCGGTCCAGTGCCTTGCCAATATTCTCCAGCGAATTGGCGATTGAGAAGCGCAGATATCCCTCGCCATAGGCGCCGAAGGCGGTGCCGGACAGCACCGCAACTCCGGCTTCGTCCAGCAGTGCATCCGCCAGCGGCTTGGACTTCCAGCCGGTGCCAGTAATGTTCGGGAACATATAAAACGCTCCCTTGGGCACACCGCAATGGAAGCCCTTGATGCGGTTCACTGCGCTCGGCAAAATAGTCGCGGCGCCTTTTGAATTCGGCGTTCATCGCATCGACGGAAGCCTGCGGCCCGCGAATGGCCTCGATGCCGGCCTTCTGCGTAAAGCTGGCGGTGCAGGAGTTCGAATTGGTTACGAGCCGGGCGATGATGTTGTGCCAGGTCGGCTCGCATCACGCCATATCCCATGCGCCACCCGGTCATGGCGTAGGTCTTGCTGAAGCCGTCCAGCAGAATGACGCGGTCGCGCAGATCGTCATAGCTGAATAGCGAATGATGCTTGCCTTCAAAAATCGAGACGCGAATAAATCTCATCGCTCAGAATCATGCAATCGTGACCGGCGACAATGGCCGCAATCTCCTCGATATCCTGCTGGGTCAGCACGCCGCCGGTGGGGTTCTGCGGCGAATTGAGAATGATGAGTTTGGTCCGTTCGTTGATCAGACTTTTGAGTTCGCGTGGATCAAGGCGGAACTCCATCTCCTCACGCAGCCGGATGGGTACCGGCTTCGCGCCGAGAAAGTCAATCATCGACTCATAAATCGGAAAGCCTGGATTCGGGTAGATAACCTCATCGCCTTCCTCGACCAGCGCCAGCATGGCGAAGAAGATAATCGGCTTGCCCCCAGGAACAACGACTACTTCGTCTGGAGACACCTTTGTGTTGCGGCTCGCGCCGACCTCGTCTGCAATCACCTTGCGCAATTCAGGAAGCCCCGCGCTGGGACCGTAGTGGGTAAAGCCGTTGTGCAGGGCGTCCACCGCCGCATTCACAATGTTTGCCGGCGTATCGAAATCGGGCTCGCCGATTTCCAGATGCACGATGTCGCGGCCTTTTGCTTCCAGGGCCCGCGCCTTCGCCAGAACTTCAAACGCAGTTTCGGTACCCAGCCGCGACATACGATGGGCTAAACGTAATTCGGAACGCAAAGCTTTGCTCATAAGAACTCCACTTCCACAATTCGGCCGTGCGAGCCCTCACTGAAAGAGCTTCACCCTTCCAGCCAAACGCGCTATTTTATCTCTCCCGGCGCAAGCACACCAGCCCCGGAACAGAAAAAAGCCTGCCCCCAGGCAGGCTTTTTTCTGAATTCTTCTTCGGTTATCCGTGAATTTCGCTCTCTTCGCCCGTCTCGCTGCGGATGACCTTGGCCACGCGATAGGGCTGGCCGGAGTGGGGTTCGTGGAAGTGACGCACCTGCAACTCACCCAACAGCCCAAGCGCCAGCATCTGCACCCCGGCTACCAGCATCACCGCGCCGAACACCATCATCGGCCCATGCGCGTCCATCACGTTCACGTGACGAACCATCTTCTCAAAAACCATCCAGAGCGCGACCAGCAACCCGGTGCCGATTCCGCCCATCCCGATGCCGCCGAAGAAATGCAGCGGACGCATCATGTACTTGAGCAGAAAGCGGATTGTGATCAGATCAAAAAAGACGCGAATGGTGCGTGATATTCCATAGTGCGAGGTACCGCCCTCGCGATCGATGTTGACAATGGGCACCTCGCAGATCTTGGCGCCATACCAGGACGCCAGCGCCGGAATGAAGCGGTGCAAGCCTTCGCCGTAGAGCGGAATATCGTCGATCAGCTCGCGCGTATAAGCCTTGTAGGTAGTGCCGAAATCGTGCAGATCTACGCCGCTCAGCTTGGACATTGCCCAGTTCGCGCAGCGCGAAGGAATGCGGCGCATCCACAGGTTGTCGATGCGCTTTTCGCGCCAGCCGCTGACGATGTCATAGCCCTCGTTGAGCTTGGCAACAAATTTCGGAATCTCTGCCGGGTCGTGCTGCAGATCGCCATCCATGGCAATGATGAACTCACCTTGCGCATGGTCGAAACCCGCTGCCAGCGCTGAGGTCTGCCCGAAATTGCGGCGCAGTTTGACCACCACAACGCGGCTGTCCACTCCGGCAATCTGCCCCAGCAGAGCGAACGTGGCATCGCGCGAACCATCGTCGACGAAAACCAGCTCAAAGCTCTCGCCAACTTGCTCCATAACTACCTTCAGGCGGTCATAGAGCTCGGTAACGCTTTCCTGCTCATCGTGAAATGGAACGACAATCGAATACTTCGGCACGATAGCATTATAACCCAACCGATCAAAAACCTAGAGTGACAACCCGGATGCTCGTGGCAAGCACAGCCTTGCCTGTCCAGAATTGAAGGCTGCTCGTTGAACCCCGTTTGCCCCAATCCTCCCCGCCTCCTATACTTGAACTTCGGGCCAACGCCCGCCGGACTCGTAATGCGGATTGCCTACCTGGACTGTTTCTCTGGAATCAGTGGCGACATGTTTCTCGGCGCAGCCGTTGACGCCGGGGTCCCTCTGGAGAAGCTTGATGCTGTCGCACGCGCCCTCGGCCTCCAAGCCGGGCTCGCCGCCCATCGTGTCGAGCGCGGCGGCTTGGCTGCCACCAAAATCGATGTCGTCATCCGGGGACGCGCCGACCAGCCCCTGGATCTCGATCCGGGGCACTCGCACCAGCATAGCCAGAAAGCCGGCCACTCGCATTCGCACTCACACGAGCCATGCTCGCATACGCACGAACCTGAGAGCGCGCAGCTAGCCGCGCATTCGGCCACCCAACCCCATCGAGGTCTGACGGAAATCCGCGAAATCATCGCCCGCGCTCCCATTAGCGCTGCCGCCCAGACCTTCGCCCTCACGACCTTCGAGCTACTCGCCCAAGCCGAGGCCAAGGTTCACAACTGCGCACCCGAGTCTATCCATTTTCACGAAGTCGGCTCCGAAGATGCCATCGTTGACATCGTCTGCTCTGCCGTTGCCATCGAGGCCATTGCCGCCGACCAGTGGTTTTGCTCTGCCATCAACACCGGTAGCGGCACCGTAAAATGCGCCCACGGAATCCTGCCTGTCCCTGCGCCAGCCACCGTCGAACTACTTCGCGGAGCGCCGATTTACTCTTCCGGTATTCAGAAGGAGCTGCTCACACCCACCGGCGCCGCGCTCCTTAAGGCCCTCAAAGTCTGCTTCGAACCGCTCCCCCGTATGAATCTCACTGCCGCTGGCTACGGAGCGGGAGCCCGCGATCTCCCTGGTCACGCCAACGTCGTCCGCCTCATCCTCGGCGAAGCCCTCGTTACCAACTGGCCCAGCTCCACGTCATTTTCTTCGGCAGAAACCTGGGGTGTAAACAATGCTGACATCATCACCGTCCTCGAAGCCAATCTCGACGACATGAACCCTCAGCTCTTCTCTTATGTCCAACAGAAGCTGCTTAATGCGGGTGCCATTGACGCCTTCGGTGTGCCGGTTCAGATGAAAAAAGGCCGTCCTGGCATCATCTTCACGGTGCTCGCCTCTCCCGCTGATGCCGACGCACTCTCGCGCATCCTGCTCACCGAAACCACCACGCTCGGCGTGCGTATGCGCCAGGAGCAGCGCCGTATTCTTGAGCGTAAGCACGTTACTGTCGAATCTCCCTGGGGACCAATTCGGGTTAAGCTCGGTCTGTTGCAGGGAGTGGTCGTAAACTGCGCGCCTGAGTTCGAGGACTGCCGTCAAATCGCCGAGTCCACGGGCGTGCCACTCAAAACCATTATGCAGGAGGCCTTGCGCCTGTGCCCAGAACCTACGGCTGACGCAGCGTTGGGCAGCGCAGCATTACCCGACCCTGCGCCTGCGGCTGGCAGCGCAGCGCTACCCAACCGTCCAGAGTCGTCCGGGCTTGTCGATAATGCAATTGAATCTTCCGCCGGTAAGGCAACTGCCCCCGGCGCGGCCTCCAAAAGTTTTCGTTCCTGATCGAGAGATTCCTATGAGTGAGCAACGCGAAAAGTTTTACATCACCACGCCGATCTACTACGTAAACGCGCGGCCTCACATCGGCCACACCTATACCACTGTCGTCTGTGACGCTATCGCCCGCCGCCAGCGCATGCTGGGCCATGACACGTTCTTCCTCACCGGTACCGACGAGCACGGTCAGAAGATCGAGCGTTCGGCTGCCGCCGCAGGCAAGACTCCCCAACAGCTCACCGACGAAGTCAGCGGCGAATTTCGCGCACTCTGGGATCGCATGGGGATCACCTACGACAAATTCATTCGCACCACCAGCGCCGAGCACAAGCGTGGCGTGCAGGCCATGTTCACCCTGCTCAAGGAGCGCGGCTATATCTACAAGGGCTCTTACACGGGCCAATACTGCGTCTTTGACGAACTCTATGCCGATGACAATACGCCTGGTACCCCTTGTCCTGTCTGCGGGCGCATCACAGAGACCGTCCAGGAGGAGAATTATTTTTTCAAGCTCTCGGCCATGGCCGAAGCGCTACTCAAGCTCTACGAAGAAAGACCTGGCCTCATCTATCCTGAGACGCGGCGCAATGAAGTCATCGCGTTCGTCAAGGGCGGCTTGCGCGATCTCTCCATTTCGCGCACCACTTTTGCGTGGGGTATTCCCGTTCCCGATGATCCCGCGCACGTCATCTACGTTTGGCTGGACGCGCTCTGCAACTATGCCACGGCCGTTGGCTTCGGCTCGCCTAATCCAGCCGATCAGCGGCGTTACGCCCGTTACTGGCCCGCCAACGTACACATGATCGGCAAGGAGATCGTGCGCTTCCACTGTGTTTATTGGCCGGCCTTCCTGCTCGCCGCCGGGCTGCCGCTGCCTCACCAGATCGTAGCTCACGGTTGGCTGCTCTTTGAAGAGAGCAAGATGTCCAAATCGCGCGGCAACATCGTACGCAGTGAGACCATCCTGGAAGTCCTCGGCGCCGATGCTCTGCGCTATTTCCTCTTTCGCGAGATCGTCTTCGGACAGGATGGCTCGTTCTCTTTCGACGCACTCGTGCAGCGCTTCAACAGCGATCTCGCCAACGGCCTCGGCAACCTTGCCAGCCGTACTCTGTCGATGATTCAGCGTTACTTCGAGGGTGAAGTTCCCTACCCCAGTGCCACCATTGCGCACACCCCTGCCGAGGCCGCCATCGCGCGCCTCGCTGGGGAGACCATCGCCGAGTACAGTCGACTCTTCGATGCTTTCCAGTTCTCGCGCGCTCTGGAGGTGCTCTGGTCCTTGCTTAGCGCGATCGACAAATACATCGTTGAGAATCAGCCCTGGGCCATCGCCGAAAGGAACGACAGCGATTCGCGCTCCCGCCTCGCCACCGTGCTCTACACCTCTGCCGAGGCGCTGCGCATCATCACTGTGCTTGCCCATCCCATTATTCCGGACTCCACCACAAAGATATTCACTCAGCTCGGTCTCAGCGATATCTCGAAGACCGATCTCAATACCTTGCGCTGGGGACAGCTGAACATTGGCACGCGCCTCGCCAGGATCGAAGCCGTTTTTCCACGCGCCGACAAGAGCGCCATTGAAAGGATGCAACAGATGGAAGACGAACGTAAGAGCGCCGCAGAAGCCTCGGCGGCGGCGGCCACTGCCGAAGTAGCCGCCGTTTCGCCTGTTTCCCCGGCCCCCAAAGCAGCCGAAGCACTGACCGCGACCGCCGCAACAACTCCGGCGGCGCCTGCCGCAGCCGCTCCGGCCTATATCAGCATCGACGACTTCGCGAAGGTCGAGCTCCGCGTCGGCACCGTCCTGACTGCCGAAAAAGTTGAGAAGGCTGACAAACTCCTGCGCCTCACTGTGGACATCGGGAGTGAGGTCCGCCAGATCGTCGCCGGCATCGCCAAGGCCTACGCTCCTGAAGCGCTCGTCGGGCGCAAAGTCGTGATTGTCGCCAACCTCGCTCCTCGCAAACTCCGCGGCATCGAATCGCAAGGCATGATTGTCGCCGCCTCCTTTGGAGAAGAAGGCACGCCCGCCCTGGCCAGCTTCCTCGAAGAGGTTCCCAACGGCGCTCGCCTAAAATAGTTAGCCAGAAATCGCAATCATTCGGTACCCCATCCTAGCTGCGCCTTTCGCGTTAGGGTGGGGTTCTTGACCTAGGCGGGTTGCTGAAAACTTCGTTCGAATGGATTTGGGCGGCTGTTCTTACCTTTTACCGCGTGCCCGCTATCGAGCGCCAGCGGTCGGTGAGTAGGTTGCTCATGGAACGTGTCCGCATTGCTCTGATGCGGGCTCTCCAAGCTGGGCGGCTCTATATCGGTAGCAGCCTCTGGCCGGAACGGCAGGGCTAAATTCCCGATTTCACATTCGCTTTTACCTGCCGCTAACCCTGCAGGCTCTTTGTTTTTGCTAGGATTAGCTATTGACCCTCGCTTCCTTTGGAGTTTTTGAATGTCACCATCGGTTTCGCTTGCCTCCGAACTCCAATCTCGCATCGCCTCGCGCCAGGCCCGCGTAGGCATCATTGGCATGGGATACGTCGGTCTGCCGCTCACCCTCCTCTTCAGCGAACAGCGATTCCGTGTGACCGGCTTTGATGTGGATTGCAGTAAGGTTGAAGCGCTGAACTCCGGCAACTCCTATATCGTGCGCATCCCTGCCGCCGAGATCGTACGCGCCCAGTCCGCCGGCTTCCGCGCTACCAGCGCCTATGCGGAGATAGCCGAAATGGACGCCGTTATCATTTGCGTTCCCACTCCGCTCGACCAGTATCATCAGCCCGATCTCAGCTACATTGAAAAGACTGCTCAGGCCATCGCTCCCCATCTCCGCGAGGGTCAGCTTGTCATTCTTGAGAGCACAACCTACCCCGGCACCACCGAGGAGGTTCTCATTCCCATTCTCGAATCCGGCAATCCCTTGGGCCTGCGTGCCGATCCGAGGCGTCACCTCCGGCCAGCCCGGCTTTCACGTCGCCTTCTCACCCGAGCGCGAAGATCCCGGCAATGATACGGTCGCCCGACGTGATATTCCCAAGGTTGTCGGCGGAGTCGAGCCCGAAGCCACCGCGCTCGCCTCGGCGCTTTACGGAAGCATCTTCAATCGCACCGTTCCCGTCTCCTCGCCGGCCACGGCGGAGATGACCAAGCTGCTTGAAAATATCTACCGCTGCGTCAACATTGCCCTTGTTAACGAGCTCAAGCAGCTCTGTGACCGCATGGGCATTGACATTTTCGAGGTCATCGACGCTGCCAAAACCAAGCCCTTCGGTTACCAGGCCTTTTATCCCGGCCCCGGTCTAGGCGGCCATTGCATCCCCATTGATCCCTTTTATCTTTCCTGGAAGGCCAAACAGTTCGACTTTCGCACCCGTTTTATCGAACTCGCCGGGGAAGTCAACACCGGCATGCCCTATTACGTCATCGAAAAAACCGCCCTCGCCCTCAATCGCCACAAGAAGTGCCTCAACGGCTCGCGCATCCTCGTCCTGGGCCTCGCCTACAAGCGCGACATCGACGATCTCCGCGAATCGCCGTCACTCACCGTGATCGAATTACTGCGCAAGGCTGGGGTTCAGGTTTATTACAATGACCCGTTCTTCCCCAAGGTGGGCCGCGGACGCCATTACGATCTCAACATGAGCTGCACCCCGCTGGAAGACCTCGCGCAATACGACGCCGTGCTCATCGTCACGGACCACTCCAGCTACGACTACCGCCGGATCGTAGCCGAATCGCAAATCGTAGTAGACACCCGCAACGCCACCAAGGGCATCATCGCCTCAAACATTGTCCATTGCTAGATTTCGCGCAAAGCGGCGTAGGGAAATCCGAGTACCGCAACATAAAGGCGCTACTCTGCATCGGAACATCTTTATGACGACTTATTTGATCACCGGAATTGCAGGTTTTATCGGCTCCAACATCGCCCGCGCTTTGCTCTCCCAGGGAGCCTCGGTTCGTGGCATAGATAACTTCATCACCGGCAAGCGCGCCAATCTTGAAGACCTCGGCGGCATCGACTTCATCGAGGGCACCATTGAAGATCCGGAGAGCTGCGCCCGCGCCTGCCGCGGCATCGATTACATCTTCCATGAAGCGGCCCTGGCCAGCGTTCCCCGCTCCGTCGAAGACCCGGTCAGTTCCAACTCCGCCAACGTCACTGGAACCCTCAATCTGCTGGTTGCTGCACGTAGCGCCGGAGTTCGACGCGTCATCTATGCCGGTTCTTCCTCCTGCTACGGAGACCAACCCACGCTCCCCAAGCGCGAGGAGATGCTTCCCGACCCGATCTCGCCATACGCCGTCAGCAAACTCGCCGGCGAGCACTACATGCGCTCATTTACCCGCGTCTATGGCCTGGAAACGGTAACCGTCCGTTACTTCAACGTCTTCGGCCCTCACCAGGACCCCTCGTCGCAATACTCTGGCGTCCTCGCCAAATTCTCCCTCGCTATGCTCGAAGGACGCACTCCGGTCATCTACGGAGATGGCAGCCAAAGCCGCGACTTCACCTACATCGAGAACGTCGTGGATGCTAACTTGCGCGCCATCCAGGCTCCGGCCGAAAAAGTATCCGGCCGCGTCTTCAACATCGCCACCGAGCAGCGCATCAGCCTCAACGACGCCGTAAAAAGCCTCCGCGAACTCACCGGCTACAACGGTCCCGTCGAGTACGCTCCCGCGCGCGCCGGAGACATCGCTCATTCGCTCGCCGATATCTCGCGTGCCCGTGAAGCTCTCGGCTATCAGCCCACGGTGAGTTTCCATGAGGGCCTCCGCCGAACTATCCGCTGGTACCGCGGCCTCGCTGCCAACGCCAAATAGACTGCAATCGTGTAACATTGGGTCGCCGCTCTTCTGGAAGCAACAGAGCGTGGACACCATCATGAAACGATATCTAGCCCTGCTCCTTCTACTCGCCTCCACAGGTGCAGTCCTCCGCGCACAGGACACTGCTCCTTCAGCCCTCTTTGATGCCGCCCAGTGTCTGGTCAACGATAAGCACCAATGGGTGGATCTGACCGGCTTCCAAAAGGTGCAACTCGCCTACCACCCGGACTCCAAGACCTTCGGCGGCGGCAAGTATCTTTACGTCATCATCTTCACTAGTCCAAAGCGAGATCAGGGCAAGATCTTCGATATCCGCCTCAAGGAGCACCGCACCTACAGCATTGAAAACAACGCCGGTTTCGCCATCACGCCTGCTGGCATTACCTTCCCAGAGCCTCCGCTGGGCGGTAACTGGACGCAGAATCAGCTGACCGCGTCCGTCCAGGCAATCCTTAATCACCGCCGGTTTTATGAAGTCGAGGTCAAATACTTGCGCAAGCCCAACAGCCACGTTCATTGCGAAACCGCCGTCGAGGATGTTGCCAAGTAAAACCCTGTACGCAAGATTTGAGAAAACACGTGCGCCAGATCTTCAATCTTCGGCGTCTGGCTTGCCGGGTTACAAGGCTGAGAATTAACGTCCCGGCAGCGGCACTGCGATCCCGCCGTCCATCTTAGGAATCCCGAAATGCCCACTCAGGTGCAGCAGGTCGAGCGGTGTCACCGATCCCGATGCCGAGACGAAATCCACTTCCCTCGCCCTCATCAGTAGCACCGCCAGATCGCGGATCGACGTTTGATCGATGCGAAGCCACAGATCGGTCGTATCTCCCGCTGCGTTCTTGTGTTTGCTCACCAGATGTTGCCAACCCGCCGCACGAAACTCTTCGCTGATCGACGCCATCGCCAATGGATCGCCGGCAACGCCATCTGGGAAGCGGAAGCTGCGCACTGAAACTCCGTTCACGCCCGCAATCACCTTCCGAAGATCCTCGTCGTTCTTATCCAGTTTGGAGGCCAGCACCAAGAGTGAGTGGTCCAAGGTAAACTCCGTTCGCGACACCGCATTCTGTCCCAGCAACGCAACTCCATCCGGAACCCATTCCCGCATCCGATCCGGCGGTGCAGCGGTTGGAGTTTCACCAGCCGGCGCACTCGGAAGGGGCGCGGCAGCTTGGGACTGACCTGCCGATGGCTTGGCCTCAGTCGGATTCTGCGCCGCGACGCTGGTCCCTAGCGCAAAACCCAGCAATACTGGAAATAAAAAACGCGAGAGCCTCATTTTCCACCTCACAAGTATGTACATCTGGCCGCTAACCGCAGCCGCAAGACCTCTATTCTAAAACCCGCAGTCAGGCAAAATGTTCCTTGAATCCCAGTGCGCCAAAGCCCGAGCCGCAACAGGGTTTCAAGCAAGCGCCCCGAACGTAAAAAGTGCCCGCCATCGGCGAGCACTTTACAGCCCTGAAACCTTGACACTTGTTTTCTAATACGCCCACTTAATCAATGACGCGCCACTGGTAAATCCTGCTCCCACCGATGCGATCAGCAGTGTGTCTCCCTTTTTCAGCCGCCCGGTTTCGATTGCCGTCCTCATCGCCAGGGGGATCGTCCCCGCCGTCGTGTTGCCGTAATCTTCAATGTTGATGATCACCTTATCCCGTGGCATCTTCAGCCGGTCCGCCGTCGCGGTTATGATCCGCTTGTTCGCCTGGTGTGCAATAAAGCAGTCCACATCCGCGCCCTTCAGTCCGTTCTTTGCCAGCACACGCTCGGTCATCTCCGACATTTTCTTCACGGCATACTTAAAGACCTGCTGCCCATCCTGATGAACGTAATGCATCTTTTCATTTACAGTTTCGTGCGATGACGGATGCAAGCTCCCGCCGCCCGGCATGTACAGATAATCCCCGCCGTAGCCCTCTACCTGATGCACAAAGTCAATAAAGCCCAGATCTTCGCCCTCTCCGCCGGCTCAAGAAGCACCGCTCCAGCTCCGTCGCCGAAGAGAATGCAAGTCGCGCGGTCTGTGTAGTCAATCATCGTGGAATTCGCATCCGCGCCGATCACCAGGACCTTCTTGTGCGCGCCGCTCTCCACCAGCTTCGCCCCAGTAGTCAGAGCGAAGACGAAACCCGAGCATCCTGCGGAGAGATCGAAGCCCCAGGCCTGCGGAATCTCCAGCTTCTTCTGCACCAGGCAGGCTGTCGAGGGAAACATCATGTCCGGCGTCACAGTGCCCACGATGATGGCTTCCACCGTACTCAGATCTACGTTGTGTCTGGCCGCCATATCCCGTGCCGCGCCTACTGCCAAATCGCTCGCGGCTACGCCCGGATCCACAATATGCCGCTCTCGAATCCCGGTGCGCTCCAGGATCCATTCATTCGTGGTTGCAACCATCACTTCCAGGTCGTGGTTGGAAAGAACGCGTGGAGGTACATATGAGCCCAGTGCCGTGATCTTGGCCCGAATCTTATTATTCAACTTCCTACTCTCCGGTAGTGGCAATCTGCCAATTGTCGCCCACCGCGCCGCGAATGTAAACCGCTCAGGCCTGAGACATGGAAGTGACTCTCAAACGCCTCCAAGCAGCGGCGTGGTTCCAGTCAGGGTACGGAGCAAATCTTGAGCCGAAACGGGGCCCGCCACCGCTCAGCCTTTCAGGGTTCTTATCGAGTAGAAAGATACCTGTGGTCTGCTCTTAGCGCGCCAGCAGCCAGAAGATCGCTCCAATCAGCGTCCACATTGAGATCGACAACGGAATTGCCACGGCCAATCCGGTTATCGCAGTTGTACGCGGCGTGATGAAGGTTCCCTCGGGCCAGGCGCTCCTCTGCTGTTCTTCCAATCGTCCCAGTACGGCTGCTGCTTGCGTGCCTGCGGCCAAGTCGCCTCCCACGTTGAAGCTCTCAGTTTGCATTGCCGTTATCTCCGTTGAGACAAGCATCTCTCACAACGGCCGGACGGCAAACCGCAAACGCGGCGTCGCCAAGAGAAGCAATTCCAAAAAGGAGAGAATTTCGATTCGGGAAACTTCATGAAGATGGAAGCTTTAGGCTGAGCTGCCGCCAAAAATAAACCGGCCCAACCAAACAAAGCCGGACACCGGGAGCTCACTGCGCAAAAAACGGCCCGTTACCGTTGCTTCCTTCCGGACCTGGCGGGATTGGCGGGGTTTCATCGCGTAAGACCGATGTCCGACCAGGTTCGATATTACCACGTTCGTTTTTATCCTTAAAATCCCGCCCCCGAGGAAAAGTCCACGCGAGCGTTAGTGCGCACGTCCGCCTCCACTATACTGAAGTGCGGATGTCCACTCTTCCCACATCCCGGCTAGCGCCACCGGAGATCGAGCGTCTCTTCCAGACCTCGCTTTTCCTTCTGGTTGTCACCGGATTTGCCACCCTGGCGTCGACCGGCAAAATCGATCTTGTCAGCATCATCTTTGTTCTCACCGCGCTCGTCCTGCGTGCCCTTCTTCTCCTGCGTGACCGTCCATTTGTCATTCCACGCCGCGTTACCTCGTGGCTGGCGGCGGTTTATGTTCCGCTTTTTTTTGCTGATTTCTTTCTCTTTTCCGGCCGCGACTGGGTCGCTCCAGCAGTTCACCTGGTTCTGTTCTTAATGTGCGTCACGCTCTTCAACGTGGAGCGTGACCGCGACTACCTTTTCCTTGCGGTGCTTTCATTTCTGATGGTCCTGTCTGCGGCCATCCTTACCGTCGACTCTGCCTTCCTGGCTGCTTTTGCGCTTTTCATGGTTCTGGCCGTCTTCTGCTTCATGGCCATGGAGATGCGTCGTTCCTCGCTCTCAGCTCCCAACTTTGAGGCGCTCATCATTCCCGGACTGCGCACCCGCCGCCGCGTCATCTCCCCTCTGCACAGGCTCTCCGGCTCGCTGCTCCGCACCACCGCGGTCATGATTGCCGCTATATTGACCGCCTCCGCCGCTCTCTTTTTCGCCATGCCGCGCGTCAGCGGAGGATATCTCTCCCGCTACACCCAAAGTGACGCTATCTCCACCGGCTTCTCCGATTCGGTCAACCTCGGCGAAATCGGACACATACAGCAATCCTCGGAAGTGATCGCCCACATCCGCATCAAAGGAGACACCATTGGAGACCGCCAGATCCGCCTGCGTGGAGCTGTGCTCACCCTCTTCGATGGCAGGCGGTGGACCAATCCTCATCAGGATTCCGGCATCCTTGAGCAGGGCTATGTCTTTCAGCTCTCTTCACGGCGCCGCCGCAGCAATCGCGGCGAGCAGGTTCGTCTGGCCCGGGGAGTGCAGCCCGATCTGATCCGCTATCGCGTTCTTATGGAGCCGCTCACCACCAGCGTGATCTTCACCATTCCCACTGCCCAGGCACTCTTCGGATCCTTCCGCGAAATCAGCGTCGATGACGACCAGACCTTTCACAACCTTGACCACGAACGTTCCGTCACTTCCTATGAGGGTATCTCCGATCTTTCGCAGCCGCTGCCAACTACGCTCGACCGCCTCTTCGCAGAAACGGTTCCTCTTCCACCGTCGATATCTCCAACTGCCTGAGCATCTCGATCCGCGCATCCCGGAACTAGCCCGGCGCCTCACCGACTCCGAGTCGTCCCCCTACCGCAAAGCCTTTGCCATTCAGCGCTACCTCAACACCCAGTACGGCTATACTCTTCAGCTTCCCTCGCAACCTCCGGCCGACCCGCTTGCCGATTTTCTCTTTCACCGCCACCAGGGACACTGCGAGTACTTTGCCTCCTCGATGGCCGTGCTTCTCCGCACTGTGGGTATTGCTTCACGCATCATCACCGGCTTCCGTGGAGCGCAATTCAATCAGGTCAATTCCACTTACATCGTCCGTGCCAGTGACGCCCACTCCTGGGTTGAAGCCTACATCCCGGCGCGGGCTGGATCCCCTTTGACCCCACTCCCGCCAGTGGTGCCCAAGCTGAGACCTTCTGGAGCCGCTACCAGCTCTACCTCGATGCGGCCCGCGAGTTCTGGCGCGAATGGATCGTCAACTACGATGCCGCTCACCAGCAGGCTCTCACTGCCGCCGGCGTGAGCCAGACCCGCCATGGCTTCACCGAGTTCCGCGTATGGGCCAGCCTCCGCTATCACCGCATGTTGCAGGCGGCGCGCAACGTTCATCGGCTGGCCACCCATGATCCCCAGCGTCTGCTCCGTCCCGGACTCCTCCTGCTCGCTCTGCTCGTGCTCATCGCCCTGCCTGCCGCTCTACTCCGCCTGCGCCGTCTCTGGCGAGCCTCTTCTCCACGCACTTCGCCGCACACGGCTGCGGCCATTTTCTATCGGCGCCTGACCCGCCGCCTTGCCCGCTGGGGATATTCCCGCTCGCCGACCCAGACCACCTCCGAGTTCGCAGCATCCATTGAGGATCCGTTACTCCGCGACGCTGTACTCTGCTTCATCACCGCCTATGAGCAGGCACGCTTCGGAGATTCCCCCTCGGCAGCCGCCAACCTTCCTGCCCTACTCGATCGGGTTCGCAATACCCTTGCCCGTCCCTAGCCTCTCTGGTATGCAGGAGATCCGTAAATTGCTACTCCCGTTCGCTGTCAGGCTTGAAATCCTGAAGCCCATTGTCTCGCTCCCATTTTGAAATCAGGTTGTTCGGCTCCGTCTTCACATCTTTTTCCTCTGCTTTCCGCCTTCATCTTCAGTCTGGAATCCTCCGTCACCTTCTATAGGTGAGCAGGTAACATATGGCTATCCACGAGCTCCCATTCCGGCCTCCGCGGTTTCCTCTTTTTGAGCAATCCCGTCCCCATGTTTCTCTATGACGCCGGTTCGCTGCGTATTGTCGCAGCCAATGAAGCAGCTGCACCAGGTACGGCTATTAGCTCAACGGAGTTCCGCGCAATGACGATCTGCGACCTTCACCCTTGCGGCGCCGCGCCCGCCTCCGACATCCCACTCCCGGCGCGCATGAAACGCATCCTGCTCCCTTGGACGCATGTCACCGAGGTCTGGAAGACTCGTTTCAGTTGAGCTTCGTTTATTCCCTTCGCCATCGGCGCCACAGTCTCTGTCTTCTGTCGGCCGCTGATGCCTCGGCATGGAGCGAGGTCAGGCTCAAACTCGCCCGCTCCGAGGAGATCCATCGCTCACTTGTTGAAGAATGTCCTTTTGGAATCTATCGGTTCAACGTCACCACCGCGACCTATGAACAGGCCAATCCGGCACTTCTGCAGCTTCTCGGATATAGCCTCGAGGATTTCTGCTCCAGCCCCAAACCCAAATTTCAAGTCGAAGCCGCTGATCGCACTCGCTATCTAAGTGAATTGCAAGCCTCCGGAAGTGTGCGCGATTTCGAGACCCGCTTCCGCAAAAAGGATGGAAGCATTCTCCGCGTCTCCATCTCCGGATACCTTTGCACCAACGCCGAGAACGGGCATCGATACGTTCAAACCTATGTCCGGGACATCACGCGCCAGCGCGAACTGGAAGAACAACTGCATCATGCGCATCGCATGGAAGCCGTGGGCCGCCTGGCCGGTGGCGTCGCCCACGACTTCAACAACATCGCCCAGTCGATCAGTCTCTCCTGCGAACTGGCGCTCCAGAATCCGCTCGCCCCGGTTATCGAATCCAAACTGGTTGACATCATGCAGCAGACCTCGCGGGCCGCCGAGATCACCCGCCAGTTGCTCGCTTTCAGCCGCCGTCAAGTTCTGCAACCCCGCGTTGTCAACATCAATGATTGCGTCCGCAACGCTCTCCCTATAATCACCCGCGCCGTTGGCGTTGACGTTTCCATCGAACTGAAGCTGGATGAAACGGTAGATCACATCTTTATCGATCCCGAGCAGCTCGCCATCGTTCTCATGCACCTGGCAGACAACGCACGGGCCGCCATGCCACAAGGCGGCCTGCTGCAAATCTCCACCGCCGCGTCCCTCGAAAGCCCAGATTCGTCGAAGAGGGCTCTCTCCGCGCCGTACGCCGTTCTCACCGTTTCCGATACCGGGGTTGGAATGGATGAGATAACCTTGGCGCGCATCTTCGAACCGTTCTTCTCCACCCGAAACACAACGCTCACCACTGGCCTCGGTCTTTCGACTGCTCACGGCATCATCTCGCAGAGCAAAGGCCGTATTGAATGTGAATCCAGTCCTGGAAACGGTGCGACCTTTCGCGTCTACCTGCCCATCGCTTCTGCCCAACCCACCGACCTCACCACTGGCTCCTCCGATGACACCAGTCGGTCGCGCCTGCTGCTTGCAGAGGATGATCCGCTCGTCAACAAACATCTCACCAATTCACTCAGAAAGGCGGGATTCTCAGTCCACTCCGTGTCCAATGGCGAGGAGGCTCTCCTTGCCTTTCAGCGCCATCATTTTGACGTCGTTGTTACCGACATACTGATGCCCAGACTCGACGGGATCGAGCTTACCCAGAATCTACGGCAGCACTACCCTTATGTACCCGTAGTCCTCATCTCCGGCTACAGCGAGGAGGTCAGTGTCCTGCAACACCTCCCCCGAAACCAGATCGCCTATCTCCAGAAACCGTTCTCCGTCGCTCAATTGGTCGCTATTTTGCGGAGCTTTCTCGCACCGCAGCAGGACACACAACACCGCGCAGAGGGGACGAGTGGCGCGCTCGATGGGTGATATGGAGGAGCGGTGCCTCCGGCGCCCCCATTCCATTCTCTGCGAACACGAAAAGAGATCGGCTTGCCGCCATGTTCCAAGTCTCTGGTCTAATGGTTCGTTCTTACCCGACCATGTAGTTTTTCGATACCAGAGTCTCAGGTTATCTTCAGGACCCGCCACAATTCAACGGAAAAGGCCCGGCTTGGCCGGGCCTTCGTGCGCCGCGATGCCCCCCTATTTCGGGGTTGCGAGATAGCCGGAAATCTCTTCTTTGCTCACGTTAAATACAACCACCTCGTAAAGCTGTTTGTCGCGGCCCGTGTAGAACTGCAAAGGCTCGCCCAGCGTGCGATCCTTCTTTTCGATGGTGTGGTCATCGGCATAAACATTGAGTGTAAAGCGTGACTTCTTCGGATCCGCCTTCCTCAACTCCAGGCTCACCGTTGAAACCGGACTGCGCTGCTTCTTCTTTAGCTTGAACTCAAAGTAGTTGCGGTCTCCCTTGTGTTTCAGGAATTCCAGTTCATCGTGATTCTTTGCGATCAATCCACTGTGCAAATTCAGGTCGCCGATCGCGCTTTCAAGCTTGGCCTTGGTCGCCGCCAGGTCACTGCGGGTACTGGCAATATCGCTCTGTGCGCCACCCAGTTCGGTCTTCACTCCGCTCACTGCCGAATTCACATTGGCGACTTCCTTGTTCGTCGCCTGCTGCTCAGCCGCAAGCCTAGCGGCTGCGCGCTCCTGCTGCGCCTTTAATTCACTTGTGCGCTTGGCCAGTTCTTCCTGCGTCATTCCCACCTTGGAGCCGAGCGCCTCCATCCCAGCTTCAACGTTCCTGTTGGTCAGGTGAAGCTTGTCCTCAATCACCTTTGTTTCCGCGCTCTGCTGCGCTGCACTGGCTTCCAGGGAACTCACCCGCCCTCGGAGATTAAAAATGAGATAAAGCGCGATAGCAAACAGTATGACGACTACGACGGCTGCCACGATAACAGCCGTGTTCGTTCGTTTTTCGCCAGGCTGAATCTCTGCGGTCTCCAACATGATCGGGGGCTCCTGATAATAGTTTGGCTTCTCCGATTGTTCCAGCGTACCTGCCGCGTGTCAACGCAAGCCTTACTTCCTTTGCACTAATACTATCCTCGGCAAAAAAAATACGGCACTGCTGACCAGAACTGAACAGTTTGGCTCCTTTCTTGCACAGTACTGGAGGCAGGAACTGGCACCTTAGGTTCAGTTGTTAGGTTTCCTCGCGCCCTCGGCAGGGCCAGAGGCAAACATCGGCACTCCTGAGATCGTTACTGGAGGCCGACTCACGTAGAAGCAGCGGTGCACCTCTTTTGAGGAAATCGGTGCTGCATGTGACGCGTCGCTTGCATACTCGGAGAGAGTATATGAAAGAGTTTCGAATATTGCTGTTGTTTGCATTGGTCGCAGTGGGATTAAGTATCGCCCAGAACCAGCAATCGGCCACGGCCCCTGCCGGAGACCCGCAGCCTCTCGTCGCCCTGAATCCGCAAGTACGGCCCTCACCGATAACGATTCTGACGCCCACCCCGGGCCAAACGCTAACCGACCGCTATGTTCACCTCCGCTTTGAACTGAGCCAACCAGTGCCGAGCGGAGAGCCAATTTTCCTCGTGCAACTCGACAGCCGTGAACCTATCAGCATGAGCGACACCGACTACACCTTCCCTGACGAGTTGCAACCCGGACCTCACACCATCCGGGTGACCCTGGTAGATGCAAACAACATGCCGATTGAGGGTGCAACCGCGACGGTGCAATTCAAAGTGCCCGCGTTGCAGCCTGCGAACAACAACGGCTCACCAGTAATTCAGAGCGCCGCCGGGAATATTGCTGGCGCTGCCCCCGCACCACCGATTCCTCCTGAGTTGCACAACGATGGAGATATCAAACTTCCGTTAAGGGGCAGCCCGTTGCCGCTGCTTTCGCTCATCGGCTTCGGGTTGCTGATCGGTGGCGCTGCGCATGCCATGCGCACCCCCAAAGGCCCTACTCACCGCGCGGCGCTCTGATCGCCCGCCGACTTCGCTACCGCAGTCACCCGCTCCTCTCGCCGACAGCCTCCGCTCTGTTTACAATGGAGCCGTGCGACAACCCTACGATGTAATCGTGATCGGTGCCGGTCTCATCGGCCTCTCGCTCGCCTGGGAGCTAAGCCGCGGCTCCGCGAATGTGCTCCTGATCGAGTGTCGCCAGCCCGGGCAGGAGGCCTCTCATGCCGGCGGTGGGATGATCGCCGACCTCGATCCGGTGCTCCCCGCCGAATTGCGCGAACTCGCCCATCGCAGCGCAAAACTCTATCCAACCTTTGTCAGCGAACTCGCGGCCGAAGCACAGCACCCAATCGACCTGCGCGATAACGGCGTGATTGCCTTCGAGGAACATCCCATCGCCGAGAGCGAAGGCATTTGCGCCATCACCTCCGCGCAGGCGCTTGCACTCGAACCCAGGCTGACGCTTCCACCCGACCCTGCCTACACCATGCGCGAGCGCGCCGTCGATCCCCGCGACCTGGTCTCCGCGCTCCTGTTGACTTTGCAAAAACGTGGCGTGCAGATCATTGCCGGCGAAGCCGCACAGAAAATTCTGGTCGAGCACGGCCGCGCCAGCGGAGTTCTCACGGAGCTCGGTTCGTATGCCGCGCCGAGCGTCGTCAATTGTGCGGGCGCCTGGGCCGCTCAGTTGGTGGGAACCAAAGTGGCGACCCAGCCCGTGAAGGGACATATGGTGGCCCTTGCGTTCCCCGAAGAGTTGTCGATGAGCCCCGCCGAGCGTGAAGAGCAGCGCGTCCTTCGCCACGTCCTGCGCTCGCGCTGGTGTTACATCATTCCCCGCAGCAACGGCCGTTACGTTGTAGGTAGCACAGTCGAACCGGCGGGCTTTGACAAGTCCCTGAACGCCTATCGAGTAAAGCGCCTGCAGGATGCTGCGGCGCGCCTGATTCCGCAATTTGCTGAGGCCAAGATCGCCGAAGCCTGGACCGGTCTCCGTCCCGGAACCCCGGACAATCTCCCCTTGCTGGGAGCGACCGCGATCCCCGGCTACTTTGCTGCCACAGGCCATTATCGTGATGGAATCCTCCTCACCCCGGTCACCGCCGAGATCATGCGCTCGCTGATTCTGGAGGGTAAGACGCCACTTCCGATCGCCCGCTTTTCTCCGCAGCGCTTCTAGCTTATCCACCGTCCGGTGAGCCGCAATGAATCCAATTCCCGGTGCTATACTCTCCAGTTCGTTTGCAAGCGCAGCTTCCCTGCCACTCAGAAAGGATTCTCCCCGCCATGGCGTCATCCGCAATTTCTTTTGCCAGGGAAAACGAAAAGCGTTTTCTCGCCGAATTGAAAGAGCTGCTTCGCATCCCCAGCATCAGCACGCTTCCCGAACACCGCAGCGACATTGATAAGGCTGCCGGGTTCGTGGCCGCTGAACTGAAGCGCGTCGGCATCGAGCATGTTGAAATCATTCCAACCGAAGGCCATCCTCTGGTCTATGGCGACTGGCTCCACGCCGTGGGAAAAGCCACCGTATTGATCTATGCGCATTATGATGTGCAGCCCGCCGAACCGCTCGACGAATGGATTTCGCCGCCCTTTGAGCCTACTGAGCGCAATCAGAATCTCTACGCGCGCGGCGCAGTTGACGATAAAGGTCAGCTTTGGATGCAGATCAAGGCCCTTGAATCACTCTTCGCCAATGGAGGAAAACTCCCGGTCAACGTCCGTGTAATTTTTGAAGGCGAAGAAGAAACTGGAGGCGAGGCGGTTGAAAAATTTGTGCAGCAGCATCCTGAACGCCTCAAGTGCGATGTTGCGCTGGTCTGTGACACAGAGCTCTTCGCGCCCGAGCTTCCGACCTTGTGCGTGGGCCTGCGCGGCCTGGTCTACACGGAAATCGAGGCACGTGGCGCGGCTACGGATCTGCACTCCGGAGTCTACGGCGGCGCGGCGCCCAATCCGCTCTTCGCACTCTGCGAGATCATCAGCAAGCTCAAGGACGACGATGGACGCATCCTCATCCCAGGCTTTTACGATCAGTGGGCTTCGCCGACCGGTGCCGAGTTAAGGGCCTGGAAGTCGTTGCCCTTTGACGAGGAACACTATCGCAAAACCGAAGTTGGATCGACCGTATTGACCGGCGAAAAAGAATATTCAGTCCTCTACCGCACCTGGGCGCGTCCCACGCTTGAAGTTCACGGCATGCCCGGAGGATTCGTTGGAACCGGTGCCAAGACAGTGATCCCGGCCAAGGCCTCGGCCAAGGTTTCCATGCGCCTGGTGCCGGATCAGGATCCCGACGACATTCTGGAAAAGTTCACACGATTCGTGAAATCGCTCACACCCAAGGGAATTCAGATCAGCATCAAAATTCACTCCAAGGGCAAGGCCGTGGTGGTCAGCACTGATAACGACTTCATCAAGGCGGCAGATCAGGCGTTGCATGAGGTCTTCCACAAAGAAACGGTTTACATCCGCTCTGGTGGCTCCATCCCCATTGTTGGACAGTTCCGTAACGATCTGAAAATTCCTTCCGTGATGATGGGCCTCGGTCTTCCGGACGACAATATCCACGCCCCCAATGAGAAGTTCCACATTCCGAACTTCTACAAAGGCATCGAGTCGGTGATTCGCTTTCTGTCAATTCTCGGAAAGTAACTCCGTCTCTAAAGCTCGCTGGTGGATATGACGATATATCCGGTGGGAATGTCCTGCCGACCAGGGCTCCCTAAATCCGCGAAGGAGCCAGCATGCCAAAAATTACTACAGTGGACAACGATTCGATCGTGCTATGGGTTGATACCGATTCAAAGGTAGTAGGCCACGAGTTGCGTAAGTATCCTTCCAGCGAAGCCCTCCGCGACGCATTGAACGCCGGAGTTGAACTCTTCAAGAAGCATGGCGCAACTAAATGGCTCTCAGACGATAGAAAAGGAGGGGCACTGCCACAAGATTTTCTCGACTGGTCGGCAGCCAACTGGAAGCCTCGCGTCATCAGCGCGGGCTGGAAGCATTGGGCGCTCATCCTCCCGCTTAAAATTGGCGGCCAGTTGTCTATGAAACGCCTGGTCGAGAACTATGCAAAAGCAGGTGTTACGGTGCAGATTTTCACCGAGCCCGACGAAGGCATGAAATGGCTGAATTCCGTTTAGGCCGGAGATGAGGCCCCCGGCCCAGTGTTTATAACCTGGGCCGGCCCAGGCAGCGAGCCGAATCCATCGACTGGTTGGGCGAAATATACTGCAAGCGTCCTTTTTGTGGTTCGGCGAACATCAGCTTCGTTAATCCAGCTTCTTGCGTTTTGAACTCCCACCGCCTAATCTCAAATTGCTCTGTGCGTCCCTCCGTTGCGCTCCCCGACACGTTTGTTGTGCAATGTGCAGATTTCTGCTCACTGGATGCCTGTGGCTGGAGCGGCACTCGCTGCCGCGCGGGGAGTTCTGAGCCTGAGCGGATTGCCCAATTTATGAGGCAATGGTTTGCGGTAAACTTCGACTTTGCTACACAGGCGGTGCATCATATTGGGGTTTTGCACAGACACCTACAACAAATGGGGTTTTGTCTCTTGACTCCCCTTCCGAATGCTCGATAAAGTTGCAGCAACTTGCGAGGCGGACCTACCAGCCACCACTCGCGTAGCGCCCCAAACGGAGTCCGGAGAGCGATCAATTTAGACCGGGCTCGGAATGGGAGGCGTGCAAGGGCAGCTTCCAGCCGGAGCCAGCCCTATTCAACAGCAGACCGCCGGTTTTGTGCGGAGCGTGATTGCGTTTTGGCGCTGCGCTCAGGCATTGCCCGACGGCGAGCGCGAGAACACAGCCCGGTACGTACGGCGTCCAGGCGCAAGGAGTAAACCGTTGCTGAAACTGAAAAAGCTCCAGATTCTTGGCTTCAAGTCCTTTTGCGACCGCACTGAATTGAAATTTCACGGTGACGGCATTGCGGCCATCGTCGGTCCCAACGGCTGCGGCAAATCGAACATCTCCGACGCCATAAGCTGGGTGCTTGGAGAGCAGAGTGCCAAGAGCCTGCGCGGCGCGCACATGACGGACGTGATCTTTGCCGGCACGCGCGAGCGCAAACCGACGGGCATGGCCGAGGTCACGCTGCATCTCATCGACCCTGAGGTTTACGAAGGCAAGATCGACGCGCCCGTCATTGAGATCCATGACGAGATGCCCGATCGGGACTGGGATGAGTCCTCGCTCAGCGCGCAACGCGAGCGCGAGGTCGAGGAGTACACCGAAGAGGTGCGTCCCGGACTGTCCGATGAAGTTGAAGTTGCGGCCGCCTTCGCCGCTAATGATCTTTCCGCCGCCACTCCTGGCACTGCGCCAGGAGGCTACTCCGTCGTCTGTTTCAGGCGACGGGGCTTCCTCTGTGTCTCCGGAGGCTGCGGCTTCCGGGGACCAAGGTAGCCACGCCAGCGTGAGCGGCACGCAGGTGGTTCTTAAGATTCGCCGCCGCAAGTTCAAAACAACCTTCAGGAAGGGCGAGATTGCAGTTACACGCCGTCTCTTCCGTAGCGGCGAAAGCGAATACCTGCTCAATGGCAAGCTCTGCCGCCTGCGCGACATTCAAGACATCTTCATGGGCACCGGTCTTGGGCCGGAATCCTATGCACTGATTGAGCAGGGACGCATCGGGCAGATCCTGAGCTCCAAGCCAACCGACCGCAGGAACATCATCGAGGAGGCCGCCGGAATCACCAAGTTTAAGACGCGCAAGCGCCTTGCCGAAGCGCGCCTTGCCGATGCGAAACAGAACCTTGCCCGCATCAATGACATCTTTGATGAAGTAACCCGGCAGATGAATTCGCTCAAGCGCCAGGCCGCCAAGGCCGAGCGCTATGCCAAGCTGCGCGATGAGATGCGCGAGCAGTTGCGCATTGTGCTGGCCAGCCGTTTGACCGAAGTAGAAGCCGAGGCGCGTCAGCTTGAGGCTGAACTGGCGCAGCTCACCGAGCTCTTACACCTCCGCACCGAAGCAGTGCAGGCGATGGATTCCGAGCACGCCGAGCGCACCCAGCACGGCTATGCGATCGACGCCGAAATCATGCAAACGCGCGAGCGACTCAGTGAGCTTCAGCTCGAGATGGAGCGAGCCACCGCCCGCCGCCGCAACAATGAAGAACGCTGCGCCGAACTGGCCGCGCGCTCTGCCGCAGCCGCCGCTGAAGCCGGCAGCGCAAGCGCACAGTTGCAGCGCCTTCAGGACGAACTCTCCGCAAACCAGCAGGTATTGGAGAGCGCCGCAGCCGATGTGGCCGCCGCTCAGCAGGAGCGCAACCAGCGCCAGGCCGAGGCGCAGCAAGCCGCGCAACGGCTGATGGAAGTGGAGCGCAACCAGGAGCAGCAGCGGCGCCAGATGCTTGACGCCATCAACGCGGCCTCCGGCGTGCGCAATCGCATCACCCAGGCGGAGGAGCGCATCGCCGCATTGCAGCGCGAGACCGAACGCCTGCAGCAGGAGCTCAACTCAGCGACCCTGCAGGTGGAGTCTTTTGGCGGACAGCGCGGCCAGATCAGCCTCGAGTTCGAATCGGCAACCGAGCTGTCGCGCACCATCGCTGCACGCCTTGCCGAGGCGCGCACCCAGATTGCGCAGAAACGCGCCGCGGAGATCGAAGCCAAAAAACAGCTCGACCTCATGCGCTCGGAGTCGGCAAAACTGCAAGGCAAGCGGGCCTCGCTTGAAGCAGTCATCAAGGAGCATGGTTTCTCGACCGAGTCCGTGCGCAAGTTGCTGCGCTCCGGACAGCTCACCGGCGCCAGTGCTCCGGTCGGCGTGCTGGCCGACTTTATCGACGTGGAAGACAAGTATGAGGGAGTGGTGGACGAGTTCCTGCGCGACGAACTGAACTTCCTCGTCGTGAAGTCATGGGACGCTGCCAACGACGGACTGAACCTGCTGCGCAGCGACGTCGAGGGGCGCGCCACATTCCTCGTGCATCCCGACGATTCACAGGCCAAGTTCAGCTTTGTCTTTGACGAGACCATGCGCACCCACCTGCGCGAAGACCGCGTTATCCCACTGAAGGATTGCATCCACGTACCGGAGAATTTTGGTACGTCGCTGGAAGTTATTCTGCCCAAGCTGGGCAACGGGTACATTGTGCCGGATGCCGCAACCGGACGCGCCCTCGCTCTGGAGAACCCCGATGCGTTCTACCTCTCGCTCTCCGGCGAATGTTTCCACAACGTCACTGTAACTGGCGGCAAAAAGCTCGCCGAAGGCCCGCTGCAGATCAAGCGCGACCTGCGCGAGGTGCAGCGGCAGGGTGAAGAGCTGGGACGTAAGCTCGCGGCGCAGGAGAGCTCCGTGGCGCAGCTCGGCGCCGAGATTCACGCGTTGACTTCCCTGCTCGATGAGCTAGAAGCCGAGCGCCGCGATTGCGATCAAAAGGTAATGACCAGCGGCCACAGCCTCCGCCAGCTTGATGGCGAGATGCTGCGTATCCGCGAGCGCATCACCGGATATGAGCGCGAACTGCAGCGCGTGGCCGGCGAGCGCCAGAGCCGCGAAGCTTTCATCGCGGAACGCCAGCAGGAGTTGCAACAACAGGAAGAAAAGCGGCTACAACTGGAGGCGCAGATGAGCGCCGCCCAGGAGCACGTCGCCGAGCTACGCCTGGCCCGTGACACCGCGGCACAAGCCGCCAGCGAAGTCATGGCCCACGTCGCCGGACTGGAGGAGCGCCGTCGCTCTGCCGCCGCATCGCTGGCGCGAATCCAGTCCATGGTCGCGGAGGTCAACCAGCGCGTGAATTCGCTGCATGCCCAGATGGAGGGCGCTGCTGCCGAAAAAACGCAACGCGAGCAGGAGAATGAACAGCTGGCCTGCAGGCTGGTGGAGTGGCAAAACGAACGCGACCAGGCGCAGAAGCGCGAGCAGGAGCTTGCTGCCGAAAGCGAACAGCTTCGCGCCCGCCTCGCCGCAATCGAAGTTGAACTGAAGTCTGCCCGCGAGGTTCTTGACGGGGTTCGCGACCGTCGCGGCGAGTTGAGCGCGCAAGCCGCAAAGGCCGCGAGCGACACCGGACACTTGATCGAGACCTGTATTCAGGAGCTAAGCCAGAGCCGCGAAGAGCTGCTTGCGGACTCGACTCTAGCGCTACAGACGGGCGACGAACTGGCGGCCACCGAGCTCAGCTATCGCGAGATGCGCGCGCGGCTGGAAGGCATGGGGCCGGTCAACATGATGGCCCTTGAGGAATACACGGAAACCACGCAGCGGCACGAGTTCCTGGAGAGTCAGCGCAAGGATCTGCTGGAGTCGATTGATAATACGCAGAACACGATCAAGGAGATCGAAGAGATTTCGCGCGGCAAGTTCCACGATGCTTTCGAGGTCATCAACGCCAACTTCACGCGCACCTTCAAGAAACTTTTTGGCGGAGGCGAAGCATGGATGAAGCTGACCGACGAGGAGAACTCCGCCGAGAGCGGCATTGACATCGTAGCCTCACCTCCGGGGAAGAAGTTGCAGAATGTACTGCTGCTCTCTGGCGGTGAAAAGGCGATGACCGCGCTGGCGCTGCTGGTTGGCATCTTCCAGTTCGCACCTGCTCCATTCTGCATTCTCGACGAGGTGGATGCGCCGCTGGACGAGGCGAACGTAGCCCGCTTCGCCGAGTTGATGCGAGAGATGAGCGTGGAAACCCAGTTCATCGTCATCACCCACTCCAAGAAGACGATGAGTATGGCGCCTGTGTTGTACGGCGTCACCATGCAGGAACCTGGCGTATCGCGCATCGTCAGCGTGCGCTTCGGTGTCGAAAAGGAAGAGCCGCAGGCGGTGTCGGCTTAATCCGGGAGCCGGGCGCGTCGCAGCCAGCGGCGCGCCGGTTTATTCGCCGATTTCATGGTCGAGTTTATGTTCCTGATCAGGGCCGCGAGTTATTCAGATCGCCTTGCGAATGTTCGGCAGTAACCAACCTATAGGCGCTTCGGTACATGATCTTCCGGACATGGCCTAACTCTTTCGCTTCTTGGTTGCCTTACGTCTGGAGTTGTGATTAGCAGCTTGCGATGTTTCCGATGTTTCCGACTTTGTCGGGCGTTCTGCGTACTATGTATCAAACCGTTTAAACCCCTCTATTTATAAGGACGCTCAATTCTTTTTTATTTTGTCAATTACTTTTTTCATTTCTTTGTGGCTGCGGAAATTGATCTTTAACGTCTCGCGTTGACAAAATCAGGCCACTGTTTAGAATCAATTCTTCAATTTATTCAGACTGCCCGTGACTACGAAACCAGACGACCCCATTCTTCTTCGGACCGACTTCCCTGACCTGGAGCTCCACGCCAGCGGAAAGGTGCGCGACGTGTACCGTGTGGACAACGAGCGGTTACTATTCGTTGCCACGGACCGGATCTCCGCGTTTGATTATGTGCTTGCCTCCGGCATTCCGGACAAAGGGCGCGTGCTCACGCAGCTTTCACTCTTCTGGTTTGACTTCTTGAAAGACATCGTGCCCAACCACCTCATAACCGCCGATGTCACCCGGTACCCTGAGCCATTGCGGAATCATGAACCGGAGCTGCGCGGCCGTTCGATGCTGGTGGTGCGCGCCAATATGTATCCGGTCGAATGTGTTGTGCGCGGCTATCTCTCCGGCTCCGCCTGGAAAGAGTATCAACAGACCGGCGCGGTGTGCGGCATCAAGCTTCCCAAGGGTATGCGCGAGAGCGACAAACTGCCCGAGCCGATCTTTACTCCAGCCACCAAGGCAGCCAGCGGGCATGATGAGAACATTTCTTTCAACGAAATGGTGAAACACGTCGGCACTGCCGACAGCGAGACCCTGCGCAACCTCAGCCTCGGCGTCTACAAGAAGGCGGCCGACTATGCGTTGACCAGAAGAATAATTATCGCCGATACCAAGTTCGAATTCGGTCAGACGGCCAGTGGAGTAATACTGGCCGACGAAGTGTTGACTCCAGACTCCTCGCGCTTCTGGCCCGCCGACAGCTATACGCCGGGCAAGGCACAGTCGAGCTATGACAAGCAGTATGTGCGCGACTACCTGGAGGAGATCCGTTGGGAGAAGAAGCCACCTGCGCCGGCGCTACCAGAGCAGGTGCAGCGCAACACCAGTGCAAAGTACGTGGAAGCCTATCGGCTCCTGACCGGGCAGGAACTGCCTCGCGGCTAGCAGATGGGATTGGTAGATGAACATACTGGACTGGCTGATCGCGGGTATTCTCGTTGTGTCGGTGGTTCAGGCCGCCGCTCAGGGTTTTGTCTTTGAGTTGTTTTCGCTGGCTGGCGCGGTCTTCGGATATCTTCTGGCGGCTTGGGGGTATTCGGCGGTTGCGAGGTATTTTGTACCGTACATCAAGAGTGAGGTGGTTGCAGATGGCGCCGCATTCTTGCTGATCTTTTTGGCAGTGGTGATTTTGGCCGGCATTGCCGGACGCATTGGGCGCTGGGCAGCCACCAGCGCAGGATTGCGAAGCGTTGACCGCCTCTTGGGCGCAGTCTTCGGCTTTGTGCGCGGTGCGGTGGTAGTGATGGTGATGGTGATGGCCATGGCGAGCTTTCTGCCATCCTCTCCATCGCTGGCACAATCTCGATTGGCGCAGTATTTTTTGGTCGCCGGGCGGGCAGCAGTGTATGCGGCGCCAGGTGATTTAAGGCAGAAGTTTCGCGATGGACTGAAGGCGATCGATCAGGTTCGCACGCACACCAGCCAGATGCGCCATCGCAGCAGCACAGTTTTGTAGGTTGTTTTCAGGTTGTCATCCATAGGCACGGAGGCTGCACGCGATCGTAAGGTATAGCCCCGGAATACAGCATTTTTTCAACATAGATTTACTTGATTCATGCAGAAGAAAGAGAGGCTCTCGGTGAGAGACCAGCTTGAGGCTCTTGTGGCTCAGATGTATCAGAGCGGAATTCTTTATTCAGAAGCAGTGCGCGAATTCAGAAAACGATTCATATTAACCGTGCTCGAGCACAACAACGGCAATCAATGCAAGGCCGCACGGCAGTTAGGAATGCATCGCAATACTCTCAGCCGGACCATCACCGAACTGGAGCTCGACGTCCGCTCCGTGCGTGCCGGAGTGCGGCGTCCGCCGAAGAGCGAAAAGGGCTTTGCCCTGGAGAAGAAGGTTGCCCGCTAGACGCGGTTAGCGCTTCGCCCGTCGCAGTACAGTTACTTTTGCGGCACAGGCCCATCGCTCGCGGCTTTGAGACAATAAGCTTTGAGACAAGAAAAGGACGGCGAGCACGCCGTCCTTTCCCTCTTCAATCCTCTTCCAATCCCGCCCTGAATTAATGTGCTTTATGGGCCGCCGAAGGCTTCTTTGCCTCGGGCAATCCCTTCAGAACCTCTCCGTTGGTGAAGGTCAGGATGAAGTTATCTCCCTGCGCACTATACTCACCGGGTTCGCCCTGAATGATGAGCTCCGTTCCCGGCTTAGGCACGCGAGCCACAGCCAGCGGCTCCTTAAGAGTCAGCTTGATATCCGCTTTTTTCGCGTCGATATCATCGGCGCTGCCGGCCAGCTTCAGCGAATCGCGTGTGGCATCGATCACAACGGCCTGGAGTTGCACGGGCTTACCCTTGATCGCGCTCCAAACCTGATCGCCGGCTTCCTTGTTGCCGCTGGTAAGAATGAACTGCCACTCGGCAAATGAGAGCTTCTCCGGCGTGCTCTTCTTCAGCATGTCGGCAGCCTGGTCGGCAGGCGAAGGTGCAGGCGCTACCGTGAATCCAGCAGGAATCGTCGCGGACGCCTTGGCGGCTGCCAGCAACGCGTCAAAGCCCTCGTCACTGCCATGATAGCGTTCGTACCGGTTCTTAGCGTAGGCGAGCAGTTGCGGATTAGGAGAGAGCGCTTCAGCTCTGGCAATCCAGAACAGGCCGTCAACCACTGGCGGCTTGGGAGTCAGATACGCCAGCGATAACTGATAAATAGTCGAAACGTCAGTGGGCTGGGCTGCTACGGCGTCTTTCAAGCTTTGCTGCGCTGTTGGGTAGTCCCCCGCCTGCAAGGCAGCGTGGCCCACCGCGGATGAACAGATTCCGCGGAACGAATTCTTCGTACTGTTCCACTGCTCGTCACTGGCGCCCTCGGGCTTAGGAGCCGTTTGTAGCGCCTGAAGGCAACGGGCTCCGAGCGTACCGGCTTCCTTCAACGATGCCGCGGCGTCGGGCGCATTGCTCATAGCCTGGCTGTGATCCAGATAGGTCAGCACCACAAGCGCGGTCATATTTTTCGGATCCACCTGCAACAGGCGTTGCGCGGTAGCTTTCATCTTGGCCACGTCGTTGAGCTGCTGGTAGGTTTTCAGCAGAACGTCAAGCCCATCTTCCTTCACAACGCTGTTGGGATAGGTCTGGAGATAGCTCTCCATCATCTGTGCCTTCTGCGCCGGGTCGGTCGCATTTACGGCGGCGATGTAAGCGTTGTACTCGTTCGGATCCTGAATGACTTTCTTTTGCTGATCGCTGGCGGCGGCAGTTCCGGGCGCAGGTTTCTGCTGTCCCGCAGGGGCAGCCTGCGCCTGCGCTGCCAGGCTGGCGGCAACGAGAAAAAACACTATCAGGGACTTCTTCATCTCTAGCTCCTTAAGAACTTTGGCGGAATCTGCGACTCACTTGACGAAGGCAGTACTTGCAATCGACCGAAATTTAGTGCTAAGAACGTGATTATAAGGACGTGTGAATGTTAAGGCAAGCATCCTAGGTCGCATAACAATTCTGCGTTTTGTTGGGATGCATTACCATCATCACTGGATGCGCTGGTACCCTCTGGCGCGTCCGGATAGGCGTAGCGGGCGTGAATGCCACGACGCAGCCCGTCCTTGGGGGCTCGCGGTCACGCCCGGCCACGTTATTTTCCAGTGGCCGGGCGGGATCGTGTTAAACGACGAAATGCTCTTAATCGCCGTAACCACCATCATTTTCCAGCGTCACCTTGCCGCGGAACATGCGATACATAAAGACAAAGTAGGCGAGCACAATGACCATGCCGATAATCCACCAGTTCAACCCGACCTGCAGCGCGTAACCGGAGGTGATCGAGTTGGCAATCGTCAAGCTGTACTGCGAATCAATCGCCGGAAGGATGACCGGATACAGCGCGTACACGGCTCCCACCAGCATCAATGTCAGGTACAGCGCTCCCGAGACGAACGCTGCAACCTCACGCCTGCCCTTCTGGAAGATGAAGACCGCGACCAGGCTCGCAAACACCAGGAGCGGAATTGCATATCCAATCGGCAGTGCGTTGTAGTTCGCCGTGATGCCAGGATGAATGGCAATCGTGGCAATCAGGCTGACCAGCGTGAGCACGATCAGAACCGGGGTCAGCACCAGCGAAGTCGAGCGGGCACGCTCATGCAGTTCGCCGCTGGTCTTCACCACAATGTAGTTTGCCCCATGCACGCAAAGCGCAACCAGCGCCACCACTCCTGAAAGCACCGTGTACCAGTCCAGCACTCCGGGATGCGCGCCGACGTTCCAGTCAGTCCACAGGGGAAGGAAGAAATAGTGATCCGGGCCGAGCGGCAGGCCCCGCACCACGTTGCCCAGTGCCGCTCCATAAAATATCGCCAACAGCAAACTTCCAATCGAGAAGATTCCGTCAAAAAAGCTCGCCCAGATCTTGTCCGTAATGTGGGCGCGGAATTCCAACCCGATTGCGCGTAGCATCAGCAGCCATAACACCATCATCAGTGGAAGATAGAAGCCGCTAAAGCTGGATGCATAAAGCTGCGGAAAGACAAAATACAAGACGCCGCCGGTGGCCAGCAGCCAGACTTCGTTGCCGTCCCACACCGGCCCGATCGAGCGGATGATCGTCCTCCGCTCGTCATCCGTGCGCCCCAGGAAAAGATGCAGCGCACCGGCACCAATATCAAAGCCGTCCAGAACGACGTACCCGGCCAGCATGACGGAGATAATCGCAAACCATAGGAATCCCATGTTAATTCCTCCTCGCGGTATTAGCTTCTCCGCCCTTTACGGGAGCGGGGGCGATGCCCTCAACAAGCTCCGGCCCATGGTTAATTTCACGGTGCACGAGGAACAGGAAGAGGATCGCGAGCACGCTGTACATCCCCATAAAGCCCAGCAGCGTGAACCACACATTCGCCGATGACACCGATTTCGAGAAGCCGTCAATCGTGCGCAGCACTCCGTAAATCAGGTACGGCTGGCGGCCAATCTCTGCCGTCATCCACCCGGCCGTGTTCGCGATATAAGGCAGCGGGAAGCTGAGCAGAAGAACCCAGAGCAACCACTTCGTCTCATACAGCTTCTTGCGCCAGAGCTGAATGCCGGAGAGCAGCATCACCAGCATAAAGATCGTACCCAGCCCCACCATGATGTGGTAGGCGTAATAGAGAAGCGCGATGTTGGTCGGCCACTCCGACTCCGGGAACGAACTCAGTCCACGCAGCTTCGAGCTCCAATCGCGATTTACCAGATAGCTGAGCAGTTTGGGCACGACCAGCGGATTATCAATGCTCTTCGTTTCAACGTTGGGCTGCCCAAGGATCACGAGTCCGGCCGTGCTGGTGTCAAAGTGGGCTTCCATTGCAGCCAGCGACGCCGGTTGCGACTCCGCAAGATTGCGCCCCTGTCCGTCACCCGTCGGTCCAATCACCAGCAGCGAAGCCAGGATTCCTCCGATGACGCCGACCTTCACGAAGATCTTGCCTTGCTCCACAAACTTTTCGCTGAGCAGGTAGTAGGCGCCCACGGCCGCCATGACGAATGAGCCCGTTACGGTTGCGCCGGCCATATTGTGGGCATACTGCCAGAGCGCCCAGGGATTCAGCACCAGCCCCCAGAAGCTGCTCAGCGCAACCGAACCATCCGCGGTAGTGCTGTAAGCCACCGGATGCTGCATCCATGCGTCGGTGGCGATGATGAAGTAGCCTGATAGCCAGGAGCCAAAGAAGACGGCAAAGCCAGTCCACCAATGCGCGATCTTGCTTAGCCGCTTCTCTCCATACAGAAACAGTCCAAGGAAAGCCGACTCCATAAAGAAGGCGAACGTGCCTTCCATCGCCAGCGTCTGACCGATCACGCCGCCGGCGAACTTTGAAAAATGCGACCAGTTCGTTCCAAACTGAAATTCCATTGGAATGCCGGTCACGACACCGATGACGAAGCTGATGCCGAAAATCTTCGCCCAGAATCGCGCCGCTCGGTTGTACCGCTCATCGTTTTTCCAAAGTCCAACGCTCTTGAGCGCAACGATCAGCGGAGCCAGTCCCATCGTCAACTGTGGAAATAGATAATGGAACGTTACAGTGAATGCGAAGTGTAATCGATGTATTAGAACGGCGGATTCCATAAGCCACCCGACTCAATCCTTTATTTTTTGTTGCTTGCCTGTTTGCGCCCTGACTCGGCAACGGCCGGATGCGGGCGCGCTTTGTTCTTGTTTTTCCGTGGCAGCTTGCCCGGAGATCGGTTCTGGCCTGATCCCCGTTTACTGCTTTCCGTGGGTGCACCCGCTTCCAGCAGAGTGCGATGAAAACCAGCAGCCGGAACCATTTGCGCAATTTTCGCCTCACCCAGAACTGCCAACATTGCCGACTGCGCCTGCAGCCAGACCCGGTGCGCGGCACACTCGAGCTGACGACCGCAGGATTCGCCCGAAGCAAGGCAAACGTTTAACGCAACTGGCCCGTCGATAGTTTCGACCACGTCAAGCAGGGAGGCTCGCTCACCAAGTGGAAGCAGCGAAAAGCCGCCGGCCACTCCTCGCCGGGCCTGGATCAGGCCCGCGCGGGCAAGTGCCTGAAGGATCTTGGAGAGAAAACTTTCCGGCGCTTCCGCGGCCTCGGCCAGAACGGATTTCGAGATGATGGATCCATTCGGCTGGCCGGCCAGATGGATCATTACGCGAACGGCATAATCTGCGGCACGTGTCAGTTGCATAAAGAGAACGATAAAGTGGACTATTTCAGTCCGCAATCAAAATAGGTTCCCTAACTGCTCTTTGCAGTGACCCACAACTATCACGATTGTGATCTCAATCACGCCTGCTTGGTCAGCCCCTCGCCAAGCCGGCCGTCGCCGCGCGCCCCGTTTCGCTCCACCACCGGGCAGGCGCGACTGCGGCTGACTTCAGAGGATTTCTATGTATTTGGGCCACCCCGAAAGATGGACAGCGCATCTCCACCTCTGGATCAGTCGCTGTGTCGCCGACAATTCCGTTGGCGAAAGTGTCCCCTCATACGCTCCCATACTTAACGTGGAGAAGGAGAAAGCATGAGAAAGCTGGGATTGTTGTGGGCAGCGTTTGTGTTTCTGGCCACCTCACTCTGTTGGGCGCAAACAGGCCCTGACAGCGTCTGCGAGGTCAACGTAAGTGTTCCCAAGCCGGGCGGAGCCAAGCAATTTGAGGAAGCTCGCAAGAAACACAACGAGTTTCACACGGCGGAGAAAGATAAGAATTCGATCGAGGTCTGGTCTATTGCAACAGGCCCGTCGACTGGCAACTATCTGACAGCGATCTGCGGTTTGACCTGGAAAGAGATGGATGGACACGATGCCTTCGATAAGAGTGACGAGGCGGACATCGACAAAACACTAGCACCGGCGATGCTTTCGAATCAGACCGCATATTACGTCTTGCGGAAGGATCTCAGCCTGGCGCCCATCCCAGCGACGAGGCCAAAGATGATCACCGTCGTCCACTTCTTCGTCAAGCCCAGTGGGCTGACCCAGTTTACCGATTCGATCAAGAAAATTAACGCTGCCATCGTTCAAGCCAAGTATCCGACGAAGCCTTCGCGGTGGTTCATGCTTGCCAACGGTGGAGAGGGACCGCACTACGTGCTGGTCACCGATCGCGATTCGTGGGCTGACATGCAGGGGCCGGAACAGCGGATGACGGATATGCTCATACAGGTGTACGGAAACGACGACAAGAGTATGCAGAACCTCCGTGAGGCAGTTGACCACACAATGTCCGAGATGATGGAGTTTCGCGCCGATTTGAGTTATATGCCGCCGAAATAGACGAGTATGTTGCGGTTTGCGCCCGCGATACACTCGCGGGCTGTTTTTTGGGTTGGCGCTGCAGGTGCCACACATTTGTCGAAGTTGGCAAATGTGGGTTCGCCATTCTTCGGTTTACACTGGTAGCTGTGAACGCTGAGATCGTAGCTGTCGGCTCCGAGCTCTTGACGCCTTTTCGCCAGGACACCAATTCTCTGTTCCTGACCCGGCGTCTCAATGAGCTTGGCGTTGACGTCATCTTCAAGACCATTGTCGGCGATCGTCCCGAGCATCTCCTCGAGGCGTGCCGCGGCGCGCTCTCACGCGCTCAGATCGTCATCTTTTCCGGAGGCCTTGGCCCCACCGAAGACGATCTGACCCGCGAGTGCGTAGCCCAGGCCCTCGGCCTTGAGTTGCGCCGCAATCACGAGATGGTTGCAGCCCTATACACGCGCGCCGCAGCCTTGCGGATTCGCATGGCGGAAAACAACGTCAAGCAGGCCGACTACATTCCTGGCGCCGAACTGCTCCAGAATCCGCGCGGCAGCGCCCCAGGCCAGTGGCTGGACACCGTCTACGAAGGCCAGCGCCGACTCGTAATTCTTCTCCCCGGCCCTCCCTTCGAACTGGAAGGAATGTTTAACGAGCACTGCTTCGAGCGGCTCAAACTCGTGCTGCCCGAAGAGCATCTTGCAACCTGCGAGTTAAAGATCGCGCTGGTGGCCGAATCCACCGCCGACCAGCGCGCCGCACTCATCTACAAGCAATTTCCGGATGTGGAAACCACAATCCTCGCCAAGGCAGGCGAGGTGCAGTTTCATCTCAAGGCGCGAGGGGCGACTCAGGCCGAGGCCGAGGAGCAGGTCGAAGAGCTCGCCTCCCTGCTCGAGGATGAATTTGCCGACGAACTTTTTTCCTCGGGCGGCGAATCGCTCGAGCAGATCGTCGGATACTTTCTCCAGATGCGCGGCGCTACCTTGTCCGTAGCCGAGAGCTGCACCTCGGGACTGCTCGCCGAGCGCATCACCAGCATCAGCGGCTCCTCACGCTATTTCATGGGCGGAGCGCTGGTCTATTCCGACCAGTTGAAGCGCGATTTCTGCGGCGTTCCTCCTCTGCTCTTAGCCAGCGATGGCGCGGTCAGCCGTCCCGTGGCCGCCGCGCTCGCCGAGGGAATTCGCCTGCGCTGTAAAACCACTTTCGGCATCGGAATCACCGGCGTTGCCGGCCCGGGGGGTGGCTCCGCTGAAAAACCCGTCGGACTTGTTTACGTTGCGCTCGCCGACGGCAAGCACACCGAAGTCGTAGAACGCAGATTTCCCGGCGACCGCGAGCGCATTCGCTGGTTTGCCTCGCAAATGGCTCTCGATCTATTGCGCCGTAAACTCCGGTGACCCATGCGTCTGTTTGTTGCATTGGACATTGACGAAACCATCCTGCAGCGGTTGGACGATTACGTGCGCACCCTTCAGCCGCGCCTATCCGGAGTGCGCTTTGTCCGCAGCAACACCTATCATGTCACGCTTAAGTTTCTCGGCGAGGTGCGCGACGCCGCCGCGGTGCGTGAGGCCTTGCGCGAAGTGCACTCGCCTGCAGTCCAGATCACCGTTGCCGGCGTCGGCTTCTTCCCCAGCCCACGCGCTCCGCGCGTCTTCTGGGCCGGAATCCAGTCTCCGGCGCTGCCCGCGCTTGCGCGCAGCGTCGAACAGTCGCTCGCGGCACTTGGCTTCCCGCCCGAACGCGACTTCCATCCTCATCTCACCCTGGCACGCAACGGATCGGGAAGACCGCGTCCATCGCGCACGGAGCGGGCGCCCCAGGCATTTGCACAGCTTCCTGCAATTGTGGCATCCAGTCCGGCGCCGGAGTTCGGTACAATGACGGCGAACCGTTTCTTTTTATACGAAAGCAGGCTCTCGCCCAGCGGCGCGGACTACAGCAAGCTCGCCGCCTTTGAGCTCGCTTGATTTTGCGATCAATGATTTTCGATGAACGATTTGCGCGACAAACGCCGGGCGCGTTTGAGTTGAACTCGGTATGAGCTATCTATGAACTATTTAACTCTGATCACCGTAGCCGTCTGCTCTTATCTTCTCGGCTCGATTCCCTTCGGCTACATTCTGGTGCGCCTCTTCCAGGGGGTCGACGTTCGATCCATCGGCAGCGGAAACATTGGCGCAACCAACGTTGCCCGCACCGGCGGTAAGGGAGTGGCCATCGCCACCCTCGTGCTGGACATATTCAAGGGATGGCTGGCGGTGTTTCTTGTGCTCACCCTCCCCTGGATTCCTTCGTCCAGCGCGGCGCAGCTTCGCACGCTTGCCACCTTCGCCGCTCTGCTGGCCGTCATCGGACACATCTTCCCTGTCTGGCTGGGCTTCAAGGGAGGCAAGGGGGTGGCCACCGGCTTCGGCGTTTTTCTTGCGCTGGCGCCCATCGCTGCGCTCACCTCGATTACTGTCTTCGTCGTCGTCATCGCTGTCACCCGTTACGTTTCGCTCGGCTCGATTCTCGGCTCGGTTACGCTTCCGCTTATGTTGTTGTGGCTTGAGCGCGAGCTGTTTCACCCTGCCGCGCTGGCCATCAGCGCCGCCGCTGCACTACTGATCATCTCTCGTCACCACCAGAACATCAGGCGCCTGCTGACGGGCACCGAAAGCCGTTTTGGCGCAAGAAAGGCATAAATCTTTATGACAAGGATCGCCGTCATTGGCGCCGGAGCCTGGGGCACAGCACTGGCCATTGCACTTGGACGCGGAACCTCGCACGAGGTGAAGCTATGGGCATACGAAAAGGAAGTGGTTGACTCGATCCGCGCCGCTCACGTCAATGAAACATTCCTCAGCGGCTGCCCCATGCCCGAGAGAATCGAAGCCACCCAAAGTCTCGACGAGGCAATCACCGGCGCGCAGATCGTACTCAGCGTCATGCCCTCGCATCACGCCCGTCGCCTGTGGAGCCATATGAAGCCCTTGCTCCGCCCGGAGATGCTGCTCGTCTCGGCCACCAAGGGCATCGAAAACGATTCCCTGCTGCGCATGACCGAGGTGATTGCGGATGTGCTCACCCATGGCGATGGCAGCTTTCACCCGCGCCTATGCGCCCTCAGCGGGCCCTCGTTTGCGCGCGAGGTGGCCAAGGGTTATCCCACGGCAATCAGCGTAGCCTCCGCCGACGCCGCGCTCTGCGCGCAGGTTCAGGAGGTCTTCAGCGATGCCAATTTCCGCCTTTATGCCAACGACGATGTGATTGGTGTGGAACTGGGAGCTTCGGTCAAGAATGTCATCGCCATCGCCGCCGGCGTCGTCGATGGCATCGGCTACGGCTTCAACACGGTCGCTGCTCTCATTACACGCGGCCTCGCCGAGATGACGCGCCTCACCGTCGCCTGCGGCGGGCGCGCCGAAACCATGTCCGGACTTTCCGGCCTCGGAGACCTTGTCCTGACCTGCACCGGCGGTCTTTCGCGCAATCGTAGCGTCGGCGTCGAACTCGGACGCGGGCGCAAACTCGACGAGATCATTGCCGGCATGCACGGGATGGTCGCCGAAGGCGTTCTCACCACCAATGCCGCTGTAGGCCTGGCCCATTCGCGTCGTGTCGAGATGCCAATCATCGAGCAGATGCACCTGATTCTGCAGCACGGCAAGCAGCCCGGCGACGCCATTCGCGACCTGATGAATCGCCCGCTTACCAAGGAAAGCGCGCTCTTCCGCAATTAATTCCGTGCCCTGCGAATACGTCGGAGTCCCACATTTGCCGCGGTTAGCAGGTGTGGGTTTCGCCGGGTCGCTATAATGAAAGTGCAATGATTCAGACGTTATTTGGAAGCCTCGACCAACCCGAAGAAAAGAAGGCATCGCTCTTTGAACGCATGAAGCAGGCGGTGACGCGCACCCGTGAAAATCTCGCGGAGCGCATCGAGGAGGTCGTCAGCTTTGGCCGGGAGATTGACGCCGGTACCCTCGACGACCTTGAAGCCACTCTTATCTCTGCCGACCTTGGCTCTGTGACCACCGGCGAAGTGCTGACCGCAATGCGCGAGAAGGTAGATCGCAAGCAGATCGGTAACACAACCGAACTCAAGCGCGTGCTGAAGGACGAACTTCTCGCCATCCTCAATCATGCCGCCGAGAGCAAGCCCAAGGTGGTAGCCGCGCCGCCGGAGATCATTCTCGTTGTCGGCGTTAACGGCGTCGGCAAAACAACCACCATCGGCAAGCTTGCGCACGTGCTGCGGGCCCAGGGTAAAACCGTCCTGCTGGCCGCCGCCGATACCTTCCGCGCCGCCGCCATCGAGCAGCTTGAGATCTGGGGCGAGCGCACCGGCACCGAAGTTATTAAAAGCAGGCCCGGCGGCGATCCTTCTGCCGTGCTCTTTGACGCCTTGCAGGCCGCCAACTCGCGCCATGTCGATTACGTCATCGTCGATACCGCCGGACGTCTGCACAACAAGGCGCACCTTATGGCCGAGCTCGAAAAGATGCACCGCACCGCCCAGCGCATCGTTCCCGGCGCTCCGCATGAAACCCTGCTGGTAATGGACGCCACCACCGGGCAGAACGGGCTGCAGCAGGCCAAGGTCTTCACCGAAGCAGCCGGCGTTACCGGAATCGTACTCACCAAGCTCGACGGCACGGCCAAAGGAGGCGTTGTCGTCGCCATCTCCCGCGAGATGAATCTTCCTGTGCGTTACGTCGGCGTGGGAGAAAAACAAACAGACCTCATCCCTTTCAACGCAGTCGACTTTGTCGATTCGCTCTTCGCCTGAGCCATGGCCATACACACGGATGAACTATTCCTCAGGCAGGCTCTGGAACTCGCCGCACGCGGTCGCGCTCTCGCCTCGCCCAATCCGCTTGTGGGCGCTCTCATCGTCGATGAGCGCGGTCGCATAGTTGGCAGCGGCTGGCACAACTACGCCGAGCGCAAGCACGCCGAGGTGCTCGCCATCGAGCAAGCGGGCCCATTGGCACGGGGCAACACCCTCTATCTCAATCTGGAGCCCTGCTCGCACACTGGCCGCACCGCTCCCTGCGCCGACGCCGTCATCGCCGCCGGAATCGCCCGTGTCGTCTGCTGCATGGAAGACCCTAATCCGCTGGTCGCAGGGAAAGGTTTTGAGAAGCTGCGCGCTGCCGGAATCGAAGTCGAGGTCGGCACGCTTGAAGCCGAGGCCCGCCGCCTTAACGAGAGCTTCGCCCAGTACATCCGCACCGGCCTGCCCTTTGTAACCCTGAAAGCCGCAATGTCTCTCGACGGACAAATCGCAGTTTCATCCGAGCCCCGGCTCCAGGTTGCCGGCGGGCCTGCCCCGAGCGCGAGCTATGTTACCGGCGAAGCATCGCGCCGACGCGTGCATGAGATGCGTCATGCCTCCGATGCAATTCTGGTCGGCGTCGGTACCGTCATCGCCGACGATCCTCTGCTCACCGACCGCAGCGCTCTGCCTCGCCGCAGACCTCTACTTCGCGTCATTCTTGACTCGACCCTGCGCCTTCCGCTGACCTCGCGCGTCGTCGAAACAGCCAACGACGACGTTGTAGTCTTCTGCTCGTTTGCTGAGGAGAACAGGCGGCGCGCCCTGGAGGAACGCGGTATTCGCGTCCAGCAGGTAAAAATTGAACCTTCCGTTCCCGGTAACCCGCAACTCCCGCACGAGGGCCGCCCTGATCTTTATCGCGTCTTCGCAATGCTCGGCGCCGAGCAGATCACCAGCCTGCTCGTCGAAGGAGGCTCTGCTGTCAACTGGGCCTGTTTGCGTGCCCGCCTTGTCGATAAACTTGTTATCTTTTACACGCCGCGGATCTTCGGCCCAGTCGGTGCTATCCCCTGGCTCGCCGGGCAGAATCCTTTGCCCCCAGGTGAGGAACTGCGCACCTCCAGCATAGGCATTGAGCGCTTTGGAGAAGATTTTGCGGTAGAAGCCTATTTGCGTGACCCATATCAACCGCTCCGGCCACAAGGCTGAGAGGAGTTTTCGTTATGTTTACTGGAATTGTCGAGGAAGTCGGACGCATCAGCCGCATCGATCAGAACGGAGAGAACCGCCGCATCGTGATCGAGGCAAACAACGTAACAAAAGAGCTGCGCACCGGAGACAGTTGCGCCGTCAGCGGCGTATGCCTGACCGCGCTGGATATCGCTCCCAACTCGTTCGCCGCCGATCTCGCGCCGGAAACATGGATACGCACTTCCTTTTCGCGCATTCATCCGGGAGCCCTGGTCAACCTGGAGCTTCCCCTGCCCGCACACGGCCGCCTTGGTGGCCACATCGTGCAAGGTCACGTCGATGGCGTAGGACGGCTGGAAGCCTTCGAGCCCATCCAGGACTCGGACGGGTTCTGGCTGCACGTCCAGGTTCCCGCCGAACTGGAAAAGTACCTCGTTTTCAAAGGCTCAATTGCGATTGAAGGCATCAGCCTGACCGTCGCCAGACTCAAGGGCCTCTGCTGCTCGGTTGCAATCATCCCGCACACCGTCGAATGCACCAATCTCGGCTCTCTCAAGCCCGGTGATCCCGTGAACGTTGAAACCGATATCATTGCCAAGTACCTGGAGAAATGGACCAGCCGCGACCGCCAGCCCGGCCTCACTATTGATACTTTGGTGGCCAAAGGTTTCTGACCAAGTCACGCGGCCGGAGTACCATTCCAGCGATCCGTGACGCTGTTCTTTGCGTCGCCTCACGTCGAGGAGTTTTGGCTCCACTGGCGAGTTAACCAGCAGCTCCCTCACCGGAGCTGACACACTGGAGTGCGCCTGCACCTAAATCCCGGACGTTCGCTTTGTTAAATTCACCGATAGTGGACATCAATGGAGACAACCGCCTGCATTTTGGTCTCATCTCTTGACCTGCCAGGGTACGCTTCGGTTAGGGGTGTTTGATGCTCCGATTTTTTGCGGTTGTGCTGTTGCTCGTAACGTCGGCTATTGGACAGATTCATCTTGCCTCAAACGCAAGGATCTCTTTGGAGTCTGTGCAATTGCTATCAAAGCTGTGTTTGACTCAGGGTGAAGTGTCGATGGGTGGCGGCCTGTGGTCGCTGAGTGATGTCGGGCCAGTTACGCACCAATATATTACTTTGGCGAGTAACAGCGTATCGATGAAGTTCATTCACGAAGATTGGAATAGAAATGGCGGGCACAAGGTGGCAATCGCTCAGATGATCGTCTCTGTATTACCCAATGGAAGCGTAGCAGACGCATCATGCAATCGGATCATGGAATTGGACAACGGCGAGGTACTGGATTCACGTTCTTCCACTTGTGCGGATCAGTTGGTGCAAGAGACGCTGGATAGCATGACAAAGCGTTTTAGCGCCTTCGTTAAGTAAGTACTGTCGGTTTTCAAATCAGAAGGAGCGCGGGTTATCCCGCGGTCGGCGAAGGGCGTTAGCGAATGTACCTGCGTGCTGGTTGCGCTTGATGGCTATTACAGCTCTGTTTCTAGATCTGGGTGGAGTCCTACTCACCAACGGCTGGGATCGCCGCTCCCGCGAGCTTGCCGCGCAGACCTTCGCTCTCGACCGCAAAGAGATGGACGAGCGGCACCACCTAACCTTCGATACCTACGAAGCGGGCAAAATCACCCTCGGGCAGTATCTGAGCCGCGTTGTTTTTTACGAGAAGCGCAGTTTCACCGAGGAGGAGTTTTGCAACTTCATGTTCGCGCAGTCGGAAAGTTTTCCTGAGATGATCGAGCTGGTCCGCACTCTCAAGGCGCGATACAAACTGAAAATTGCAGTGGTCAATAACGAAGGCCGCGAGCTCAACGAGCACCGCATCCAGAAATTCAAGCTCGGCAGCTTCGTGGACTTTTTCATCTCATCGTGCTTCGTCCATGTGCGCAAGCCCGACCAGGATATCTACCGCATCGCTCTCGACGTCGCCCAGGTTCCACCCGAGCAGGTAGCCTACCTTGATGATCGCCTGATGTTCGTGCAGGTTGCGGAAACCCTGGGTATTCGCGGCGTTTATCACACCAGTTACGCCGCGACGAGCGCCGAGCTGGCCGCCATGGGGCTGAAGCTTTGACACGCGGCGCAGCATATCCGAAAAAGATTAGTCGAGACTTCCCTGCTCTACCACCACGTTTTCGCGCACAATGAGCCGGTGTGCGGCCATCAGCTTCAGCTTCGGCAGCACACGCTGGACGTGCTCATCGGTATCGACAAAGCTAACGACCACCGGAAGCTTTCCTCCGGCATCCACCAGCGTCGCGGTCTTTACCCTCATGCGGCCCATAAAGCCAGCCACCGTGTGGTAGGCTACGGCGCCCGCAACGTTTTCCTCGCGCAGGTATCGCAACACTTCAAGATGCAAGGAGGAGTGCTGCCACCGATCATCCTCGTGCAAGTACATCGTGACCTGTACAGCCATAGTCGTCTCTCCCTGGATTTGCACTTGCCACCCTGCTTCGCCCGCCATTATATGCTCCTTGCAATCATGGCTCCGGCAACGACTCCGGAAAAGCACAGTATGTTGTTGGCCAGCACATTGGAGGCAAACAACAAGTAGTTCCCCTGCTCAAAGAGCGCGAAGCTCTCAAATGCGTAGCTGGAAAAAGTTGTGTAGGAGCCGCAGAAGCCGATGGCGATCAGCAAGCGCCAGCGCGGGTCGGGCAGCGCGCGCTCGGTGGCCCAGACCAGGAAGAGTCCAAGAATGAAGCTTCCGGTAATGTTGATCAGCAGCGTGCCGTACGGAAACGAGGCCGTGACGGCCCTGGCGACGGTGCGGCTTACAAAGTAACGTGAACAGGCGCCGACGATGGCACCGACTGAAATCCAGAGATAGGCAAGCACGGTTCAGCACTCCCTCGGCTTCAGATGTAGGAGTCATCAGCCGCACTCGTGCCGCAAGCGCCGCGGTTAAAAGCGAACTCCATCGCTCGCCTTATTCTAGCAAGTCACAGCAGCAGCTTTCCAGTGATGCGCTCCGCTTTGCCCGTGTTGGTTCACCTTGCGAAAACTCTTCAGGACACCCTCGCCAGCATCTATATGCATCTCAGGGAGAGTAGGATTCATCGCGTCACCCGCACTTCACTCCCTGCTGAATTGGAGGTTCTACCGCGTGCGCCGTCGAATTGCCAGCCTTCTCGCTCTCGCCTTCGCTATACCCTCCGGTCTGTTTGCCGATTTCCATTACACCGAAACCACCAAGTTCACCGGCGGATCCATGATGAGCATGGCGAAGGTTGCCGGAGCCTTCAGCAAGCAGGCGCGCCAGATCGGCGAGCCCGTTGTCCACAGCGTGTACGTCAAAGGCAATCGCATGGCGCGCATCGACCCCGATAACTCAGAGATCGTCGACCTCGACAAAGAGACCGTCACTCACATCGATAATCTGAAGAAGCAGTACTACACCATCACCTTCCAGCAGATGAAGGAGCGGCTTGAAGCGGCGCAGCGCGAGGCCGCCAAGCATCCTCAACCTGCCCCCAAGCAGGAGCAACCCCAGTCCGCCACGGACAGCAGCGCGCAGTTCAAGTTCAACGTAGCCGTGCGCAACACCGGCACCGTCAAACAGTTCAGTGGCCTCGATACCAGCGAGTCCATCCTTGCCCTCACCGTGCAGGCCACCGACCAGAAAACCGGAGAGTCCGGCAATCTGGCCATGACCAGCGACCTCTGGCTCACCCCGGAGATCCCCGGCTACGAGGAGGTTCGTGACTTTAACGTGCGCTATGCGAAAAAGCTCGCCGAGGTGTTCGGCAGCACAATGGCCCCCATGCTCAACTCGATGCGCACGCAGATGCCGCAGTCGCAGATGAAGCCCGGCACCAGCCAAGGGCTCGCGGAGATGGCCAAGGAGGTTTCGAAATTGAAGGGCGTCCCCATCTATACCGTCATGCGCATGGGCACCACCGCAGATGGCACCCCCCTCCCGGCTGCCTCAGAGGCCCCACTCCCAGACAACGGCCAGAACGCCGAGCTGCCTTCCAAGGGCGACATGGCAAAACAAGGGGCGAACAGCGCCGCCACTTCCGCCGTCGCCAGCAAACTCGGAGGCTTCGGCAGCATGATGGGCGGCTTCGGCCATAAGAAGAAGCAGGACACGCCTCCGCCCCCCGACAACAGCGCGGCCCAGACCACCCCCACCAGCATCGTGCTCATGGAAACCACCAACGAGATGGGTGAGTTCTCCCGTGCTCCGATCGACAGCTCGCACTTCCTGCCGCCTACAGGCTATCAGCAGATCCCGATCCCGGATCTGCAGTAGCCCGGACGCTGTCTCGCGTTCTGCGAGTCACTGCCCGCCGCGCTGCGGTTCCGTCACCTTGATCGAGGTGGCATGGTAGCGCTTGCCGTCAAAACTGGCGGTCACCGAAACCGGCGTTCCCACCGTCATCCGGCTCACGCTCTGTTCGCGCAGCGGGTCAAAATACATATCGTAGTTGTTGCCGTCCACCTGATTGTCCAGCGCTAGCATTCCTTGGCTCAGATCGACATGGGTTAATATCCCGGCGAAGACATAGGATTCTCCCGGCGAGGCTTTGATCGTAATGCTCTGCGCCTCACTGCGCTGCTTACCTGGTATAAAGGTCACGTCGATCAGCGAGCCTGCACGCAGTTCTCCCGGTGACGAGGGCGCGCCGCGCTCCTCGACCTTCGTCCTGTCCGTGATCGCAAAACGAATGTCCGCCCCGCTGAGACGGTCCTCCAGGCGCACCTGTCCGCCGAGCACTTCGATCACCTGCCCACTGGCTTGCGCCGAGGCAACCACCGGGCGCACCTGAATGGTGCGAGCAAACACATGCGCTCCTACCACCTGGGTGTCGAGGTAAATCCGGTCTCCCGGATGGATTGCCAGCATGGTCGTTTCACGTCCTGCGCTCAGGATGCGAGTGCGATCATCGAAGTAGACCAGATACGTACTCCCTCCACCAAAGGGTTGCACCGTGAGCCGGTCGTGTACTTTGTCCACCTTGCGCGCAATTCCTCCGATCAGCGAAAGATCGGCGCGGGGAAGCGGAGGCGGTTCCAGCAGCGGATCATGCGCCGAATCGTTCGTATCCAACATCTCCGTATGCGGCTCTCCTGAAGCCTTGGGCTCCAGCGGCGCTGGCGTGGGAGCGTTCGCCCTGGCTGCTGCCGGGGCGTTCTGCGCAATCGATAGAGCCGTGCTCATCAGCAGGATTGCTGACATCAAAATGTGCTTCATGGTTTCCTGGCAACCGCAGACGTTCTCGTCCGTTTAGATGCAAACTTGTCCGCAGGAAGCAGATCGACTCGACCACTGGATCGATTTCCGCACGCTTGCAAAATCAATTTTCCGGGGAACTGCCAACCGACAACGTAAATCGTGCACCTCCCATCTAAGCAGCCAAAGCGGGGTGTGTGGGGCAATGATTTCAGCGCTGATTTTTTCTCGATTGCGAGGGGCCCTCGCGGGCAGCCTTCTGGTTGCTCTAATCCTCTCCGTGAGCTCAGTCCGGGCGGCCGACCTTCAGATCAAGATCCCCAGGAAAAGCAAGCCCACGCCGGTGCAGCAGCTCAATCAGGATGGCGTTAGGGCCCTGGCGAAAAACGATACCGCTCGCGCCAAGCGTGATTTCTTCCGTGCTTATCTCTATGACCCGGATGATCCTTTCACGCTCAATAATCTCGGCTACGTCGCCGAACTCGAGGGGGATACCAATAAGGCGCAGAAATTTTATAATCTCGCCGCCGCCAACACCTCCGACGCCGTGATCGCCTTCTCTAGTGATGCAGCGCTAAATGGTAAAGAGGTTTCTCAAGTCGCCGGCGGCGCCCTGAGCGGGCCCATGCAGGTCAATCGTCTCAACTTGGCTGCCATGGGATTGACGCTGAAACAGCGCGGCCCCGAAGCTGAGATTACGCTGCGCAAGGCCTTCGCGCTCGATTCCAAGAATCCCTTCACACTGAACAATCTCGGCTATGTACTGGAGAGCGAAGGCGAACTTGAGCAGGCAGTGCGCTACTACGATCTTGCTGCCGCCAGCGGCTCGCAAGAAAGAGTGGTGGTCGCCTTCAATCGCAACTGGCGCGGACGCCCCATCGCGGAAATTGCAGCCACGAACGCCCGGGCCGCCCGCCTCGAGCTTTCTGCCGGGGCCTCAACCGAAGCAAAGGTGGCTCGCCTGAACCTGCGTGGAGTCTCGGCCATAAACCGGAATCAGCTCGCCCAAGCCCGCCAGTACTTTCAGCAAGCTTACCGGCTCGACCAAGATAATGCGTTCTGTTTGAATAACATGGGGTATATCTCTGAAGTGGAAGGTGATCGTGAAAGCGCCGATTTCTACTACGCCAAAGCCCGCCAGGCCAATCGGAGCTCAGCGAGGGTTGCACTGGCAACCCGCAAGAATCTGGAAGGCATGAAATTGGCCTCGGTCGCCGACCAGAACGAGCAATCCGTCCAGGCTGGTGAGGAAAAACAGCTCGCAGCTCTGCGTGCTCTTGGCGCGCCGCCGTTGCCCTTGCGCACTCGCGATCAGGCTATCGTTCGCGAGCCCGTTACCCCACCGCCTTTGGAGCCGGAAACTCCGGTGCGTATTGTCGCCGAAGACAATCCTCCGCCCAAGCCGCTCCCCGCCAACTACCGCGCCCTCTGTACCGGCTGCCAGCAATCGGCCTCATTCGGCACCCCCTCCGGCGATGGCTCAGCCCAGCATGCAGCCAGAGAACCAGGACGATACGCCTCTCCTTCCGGTTATTCCCGACGAAGCGCCTGCGCCCTCCCGTTAGTAGCGGCGTGGCGAGGCGAGAGCGGCAGCGCCGGATGAGCAGGGCCTTTCTCTGCCGGGATGGCCGAACTGCGGTTCCCCTCGCTCGGTTTGTGCTAAGTTTCTCTGATGAGCAAGCCACTGGTGGTGTGGACCATAGCCGGCTTCGATCCCTCCTCGGGTGCGGGCATCACTGCCGATCTTAAGACTATCTCCAGCCATGACTGTTACGGCGTCGCCTGTATTACAGCGCTCACCGTGCAGAACACTATGGGCGTGCGGCGGGTCGAGCCCATCTCGGCCCAGACAGTCCACGAGACGCTTCATGTAATGCTTGATGACATTCCGCCCAATGCCATAAAAATAGGGATGCTTGCGACATCAGACATTGCGAATGTGGTAACTGATTTTCTGGAGGCGCCGCGCCGCGCCGCCTGCCCGGTGGTGATTGATCCGATTCTGCGCTCCTCGTCGGGCGCAGAACTCCTGGATCCTGCCGGGTGCCAGATGCTGATTAAGCGACTGCTCCCGCTGGCAACCGTCGTCACCCCCAATCGCAGAGAGGCTGCACTGCTAACCGGGCTCGATAGCGGCGACGCAGAAAGCATGGCCCGCTGCCTGCGCCAGCTCGGAGCCACCTCAGCCGTAGTTACCGGCGGAGACCTGGATGACCAACGCCCGCAGGAGGGCAACGCGCTGCACTCGGTGGATGTACTCGCCTATGCCGCTGGTGGCACCGAGTTCGTCGAGAGCCTCTCCGGGCCTCGTATTCGCTCCAATGCGACCCACGGAACCGGCTGCGCCTTCTCGACGGCCATCGCGTGCGAGCTCGCCTACGGACGAAATATTCCTACTGCGGTGACCTCCGCCAAAGCGTTTGTGCGCCGGGCGATTGAACGAGCGCCCGGCCTCGGACACGGCAAAGGGCCCATGGGCCTCGACCACTACGGAACTGAATAAGAGCGGCTTTGCAAAAGCTTGCGCCAGGCACCTGGCTGGGATTACAGAATTGCTTAGCACACGAATACATCCTTGGCAAGTGGAAAACTAAGAATATTTCTTACTGGGTTGATTTTGCCAGACGCGATACATACAATTTACCAATCGCCGGGATTCGGACCCGGCGGGGGGAACTAACATACTGCGAGGTGTTTGATTGCGACGAGTACTGACCCATTCCGTCTTTGCATTGCTTTTGCTAGGCGGCACCATGGGAGCGGCACCCGGCCATACAACATCGGCTTCCCCGGGCGCGCCAGCCTTACTGCCGGAAGCACGGCAGAAACCGGCGCCTGTTGCCCAGCCGTATCAGGTGGGCAAGGCGTCGTGGTATGGCGGCCTGTTTCAGGGCAAAGCCACTGCGAGCGGCGAAGACTACGATATGTTCGACTTCACTGCCGCTCATCGCGAACTGCCCCTAGGTACGTTCGTGAAGGTAACAAATCTGAGGAACCTGAAGTCTGTCATCGTTCGTATTAACGATCGCGGCCCGGTCACTCCCGGACGTATCATCGATTTATCTTATAGCGCGGCCCGCAGCCTTGAGATGCACCAGAATGGCCTGCAGAAGGTGCGCATCGACCTAGTCGATGCTCCGGAAGCGGAGATGGCGATGGCAAAACAGCCCGCCCAGCAGCGCTAAACCGAACTTCACATACTCTAAACCCGGCCTCACGGCATACCCCCGCCGTTGGGGCCTTTGCTTTTTGCGCGCCGCTCCCGTGCTCGGCTTCCCTGGGTTATCCTAAGAGGCATGCAGAACGGCAGAGAGAGTTTGATTGTGGCACTCGATGTTGCCACCGAAGAGAAGGCCAGGGCGCTGGTGCGCCAACTCGGTGAGAGCGTCAGCTTTTACAAGGTGGGCAAGGAGCTTTTTACAACCGCTGGCCCGGCTCTGGTTCGCGACCTGGTTGGCAGCGGCAAAAAGGTCTTTCTCGATCTCAAGTTCCACGACATCCCAAATACCGTTGCAGGGGCGGTACGCAGCGCGGCCTCGCTTGGGGTTACGCTGCTCACCGTGCATGCATCGGGCGGCTCTAAGATGCTGAAGGCGGCGGCCGAGGCCGCCACGCAATCCGCGGCTCGGCCGACCGTGCTGGCCGTGACCGTGCTTACCTCGCTCGACTCTGCCGACCTCGAGGAAATTGGAGTGAACGCCAGCGTCGAAGCCCAGGTTCTCCGCCTTGCCGGCTTGGCCGTTAACGCCGGTTGTGGTGGAATTGTTGCCTCGGCCCAGGAGGCTGCCCGCCTACGACAGGCGATGGGCAGCGGATTCACCCTGGTCACCCCAGGCATCCGCCCTGCCGGGGGCATCGCCGCCGACCAGGCTCGCGTCGTTACCCCGGAAGATGCAATCCGCGCCGGGGTCGACTATCTGGTGGTTGGACGTCCGATCTCAGCCGCCGAAGACCCGCAGCAGGCCGCACTGGCCATCGCCCGGCAGATTGAGCGCGCCCGCTGAATCCCTGTCGGCGTGGAACTATTTATCCGGGCTCGCTCCCGTAATTCCCGCGTCGTCCCGCTTTGAAAGCATGATCGGCTCCCGACGCGTATCAATGTCGTCTGAGGCGTGATGCGGCCCGCTCCACACAGCAGCCGGTGGAGTGCTGCCGTCGGAGCGGTCCGGGCGGTTGTCAAAGCCATCGCTCCCGGTTGCTCGTCCTGAGAACCGGCCTGCGAGGCTTTTCCGCTCTGCACCTCGCCTTGCTTCGACCCCGGCAGAGCACCCTGCACATTGGAACGTTGCACATTGGGGCGTTCGCTGTTGCAAGGAGCCGTCGCTGCTGGGCTTACGCTCTGCGAGGGCAAGCTCCCCTGACTATTCGAGCCTTGGCTGCTTTGCGCATAAATCATTCCGGCAGCTATCAGCACAACCGCTGCAAGGTACGCTACTCTGCATTTCATGTTCTGCGCTCTCCCTGGCTCGCCGCGGAACCAGATTTCAATCCACACCAGAATCCGGTCCGAAGACGATTAGAGCCAGTGAGCGCCACGCCGGGTTGGGTGATCCCAGGAATTCCTTCTTTAGCGTGCCAGGCAACCATGCGCGAACAAGCAAGCAGTGCTCGCGCTCAACTCGCTATAATGGTGGAGCTTTGAAACCGCACCGGCAATTCACTCTTATCGCGCTCTTGTTTCTGCTCCCGGCGTTAGCCTTTGGCCAGTCTGCTCCGGGCACCCAAACCGTGCTTGTGCTTCCCTTTGATAACTCCACCCATCAGCCCGGCCTGGGGTGGATCAGCGAAGCCTTCCCGGAGATTCTTGGCCAGCGGCTTGACACTGAATCGCTGTTCCTGATCAGCCGTGACGACCGCCAATACGCCTTTGATCGCATGGGCATACCGGTCAACCTCCACGCCTCGCGAGCCACGCTCTATCGCATTGCGGCGCAGCTCGATGCCGACTACATCATTCTCGGTGGCTATTCGTTCGATGGGCAGACGCTCACCGCGCGCGCCCAGGTTCTTGACATGAAGGCGCTCCGGCTCTCGCCCGATCTGGTGGAGAGCGGCCCATTGAACCAACTCATCGGCATTGAGACGGCGCTCGCCTGGGATGTGCTGCGTGAGATTCGGCCTGCCTTCTCCGAGCCGCGCGAGGGCTTCGTTGAGCGTGCACCGGCCATCCGCCTGGATGCCTTTGAGGACTTCATTCGCGGCGTTGTTGCCAGCGGAACTGCCGACAAAATCCGTTACTTCAAGGCCGCCGTGGCCATCAACCCCCAGTATGCCCAGGCCATTCTGATGCTCGCCAAGACTTTTTACGCCGCGCGCGAGTACGAGCAGGCCGCGCAATGGTTCGCCAAGCTTCCCGCCGGACGACCCAGCCGCAGGTGAGGCCAATTTCCTGCTTGGCCTTAGCGATTATCATCTGGGACGCTTCGAGAAGGCTTCTGCGGCCTTCAAAACTACCGCCGAGCGCGTTCCTCTGACCGAAGTGCTCAACAATGCCGGAGCCGCCGAAAGCCGCCTCGGTCATCACGACGCGGCCGATTACTTTGAGAAAGCGGTCGCCGCTGATCCCTCCGATCCCGACTATCACTTCAACTTTGCGTTGGCTCTCTGCCGCAAGGGAGATATCACTGGAGCTCAGCGCCAGCTCCGCGAGACGCTCAGCCGCCGTCCTAATGACGCCGAGGCACGCCAACTCCAGGAATCGCTTGCAAGCAACGTCGATGTCGCCCATACAGCCACGCTTCCGCTCCCGCGCATAAAAGTGAACTATGACGAGAGCTCCTACCGCCAGCTCGCCGTCGAACTGCAGAATGCCATCGAGGCCTCGATCCGCAAGGCCAAGCCTTCTGACCGTGCCGCGCTCCACCTTGAGCGAGGCCGCGAATTCCTTAGCTGATGGCGCCGCCGGAGAGGCCGAGAAACAGTTCCGCGAGGTGCTCAGCCGAGAGGCGGCAAATCCCAGTGCCCTTGCTGGACTCGCCCATGCGCTGCTGATGCAGAGCAAGTTTTCGCAGGCCCGCCAGGCAGCCAATGCCTCGGTTGGCCTGAAGCCCAGTGCCGAAGCCTATGTGGTTCTTGCGCGGGTTGACCTCCATGACCTTAACAACAGCGCAGCCGGAGAAAATCTGCGGAAGGCGCTTGCCTTGGAACCCAATAACGAAGATGGCAAAGCCCTCGCGCTGGAGCTCCAAAGCAGCACCACAGATAGCAAACCCGATCGCTAGTCTGTTGCATCCCGAGCGCCGAAGCGGTAGATTCACGCTGGGTGCTCAGGTTTTGCGACCGTCTCGGACGCTGATCTTGGATTTCGCACTTCTGCGGCACTGGAGGTTCCCTATGAAGCGCTTTCTCCCGCTCATTGCCGCGCTTCTGTTACTCATCGCAGCCCTTCCGGCCGCGGCGCAGGTGTTGCGCCTGCACATCGATGGCACCATCCAGCCTATCGCCGCCGAAGAGATTTCGCGAGCCGTGGACGCCGCCGCGATGCGCCACGCCTCCGCACTTCTCATCGAAATCAACACCCCCGGCGGCCTGCTTGACTCAACCCGCGAAATCATTACCAAAATCGAAGCCTCCCCGGCCCCTGTGATTGTCTTCGTGGCGCCCAGCGGTGCCCGCGCCGCCTCCGCCGGATTCTTCATCCTCGAGTCAGCCGACGTGGCCGCCATGGCCAATGGCACCAATACCGGAGCCGCCCATCCCGTCACTATTGGCGGCGGCCAACCGGATGAAACGATGAAGACCAAGATCGAGAATGACACTGCCGCCTCGCTTCGCTCCTACGTCTCGCGCCGCGGACGCAACGCCGCCGAGGCCGAGAAGGCCGTCCGTCAATCGATCTCGTGGACCGAGAACGAAGCTCTCGAACTCCATCTCATCGACCTCACCGCCCGCGATGAAGCCGACTTGCTCAAGCAACTCGATGGCCGCACGATCCACCGCTTTGATGGCTCCACGCAAACGCTCCACCTCGCCAACCAGCCCGTCGAGGAACTTCCCGCCACCTTGCGTGAGCGCGTTCTCGGCTGGCTCATGGACCCCAATATCGCCTTCCTTGTGCTGGCCGTTGGCGGCCTTGCCCTGTATGCCGAATTCAATCATCCCGGCGCAATTGTTCCAGGCGTGGTCGGAGTTATCTTCATTCTCCTAGCCGTATTCGCGCTTAACCTTCTACCTACCCACTATGCCTCGCTCGCTCTCATTGTGCTGGCGTTCGTCCTCTTCGCGCTGGAGGCAAAGTTTGTCTCCCACGGCATTCTCACCATCGGCGGCATCATTTGCCTCACCCTTGGTGGTCTGCTCCTGGTCGATGGCCCCATTCCCGAGATGCGCGTTAAGCTCCTGACCTCGCTGGCGGTCAGTGTTCCGTTCGGACTCATTACGGTCTTCCTTATGTCCATAGCGTGGCGCGCTCGCCGCAACAAGATTGTCACCGGCTCGCAGGGACTCATCGGCGAACTCGGCGTCGCCTGCACCGACCTGGTCCCCAGCGGTAAGGTTTTCGTCCACGGCGAGCTATGGAACGCGCACTCGGTTAAACCTCTGCGCTCAGGCTCTCAGGTCCGCGTGGTCGCCATCCGCCAGTTGGAACTTGAGGTCGAAGCCGTTGGCTAAAAGAACGAAATGGGTTGAGCAATCATGAGCACGACTCCGACTGTTCCGCAACTCATAGAGCAGCTTGACGCACTCGCGCTCGGAGCAAAATCCGCCGGCGTTCTCCTCGATAGCGTGGTACAGCTCCTGCACGAAAAAATGTTGCGTTATAACTGGGTCGGCTTTTATATGCTGGAGGGACTCCCGCGCGAAGAGCCTGTTCTGGTCCTCGGCCCTTATCGTGGTTCCATGACGCCGCACATACGCATCAATTTGAATCAGGGAATCTGCGGGGCCGCTGCCTCTGCCGGAAAGACCGTCATTGTCGATGACGTGAGCAAGGATTCCCGCTACCTGGCCTGCTCGGTGGAGACCAAATCCGAGATTGTCGTCCCGATCTTCGTCTCCGGCAAGGTGGTTGGTGAGTTGGATATCGATAGCCATTTCATTGCCGCCTTCGGTCCGGCTGACCAGCAACTCTGCGAGCACGCCGCCAAACTCGTCGGTCTGTTCCTCGCGCACCATCCAAACTCGAGTTGGAAGGAACTCTAAGCGCTCCCATGAACCTCTTCGATCCGCTTCAGATCCGAGATATCACCTTCCGCAACCGCATCGCCGTCTCTCCCATGTGCGAGTACTCCTCTGAGGACGGTTTCGCCAATGACTGGCACCTCGTCCACCTAGGCTCCCGCGCCGTCGGCGGCGCTGCTGCGGTTATTACCGAAGCTACCGCCGTAGCACCTGAAGGACGCATCAGTCCCTCCGACTTGGGAATTTGGAAAGACGCGCATATTGACAACCTCGCACGCATTGTCCGCTTCCTCCGCCAGCACGGTGCAGTTGCTGGAACCCAGCTCGCCCACGCCGGCTTCAAAGCCTCTACGTCGGTGCCTTGGATCAATCCCGGCAAGCCCGTGCCGATCTCCGAAGGCGGCTGGCGACCTGTCTTCTCCTCGACCGACAAGCCCTTCACACCCGATTCCATCCAACCCGAAGCTCTTACCGTCGAGGGCATCGCGCGCATCGCTCACTGCTTTGGCGAAGCGGCTCGCCGCAGCCTGGAGGCGGGTTTCGAACTCATCGAAATTCACGCCGCGCACGGCTATCTGCTTCATCAATTCCTCTCGCCGCTGGTCAATACACGCACCGACCAATATGGCGGCAGCTTTGAGAACCGCACACGCATCGTAGCGTGAGGTGGTCGCCGCCGTCCGCGCTGCCTGGCCCGAGCGGCTTCCCTTGTGGCTCCGCATCTCTGCATCGGATTGGATCGAGGGCGGATGGAGCATCGAGGATTCGGTCGCATTGGCACGTCAGGTCAAAGCGATGGGAGTCGATCTGATCGACGCATCTTCGGGCGGCATCGTTCCTGCGGCAAAGATTCCCCTCGGCCCCGGCTATCAGACGCCATTTGCGGAGCGCATTCGCCGCGAGAGTGGGATCCTCTGCGGAGCCGTCGGCATGATCACCTCACCCGTGCAGGCCCAGCACATCCTCGCCACCGGGCAGGCCGATCTGGTGCTGCTGGCTCGTGAACTGCTGCGCGATCCCTACTGGCCGCTGCGCGCTGCCCACGTCCTCAAGCAGAATGTCGGCTGGCCGAAACAATACGAGCGTGCCAAGTGGTGACGAACTCCACTCAGCGAAAGAGGCAGGCCACCGGCCCGCCTCAACTTTGAAACCCTCAGAACTTGAAAACTGACTTCACCAGGTGTTATAAGCGCTGCCATCCGTGGAAGTTCCACTGCTTCCGCTATGCACATCCACTATTCCCGGCGCCGACTGATCGAGAGCCATCAGCGAATCCTCCTGCTCGGTCACCCACGAGTCAGTTGAATTCGTCATTGGATCCATCGGCACAGATTTGATGTAGCCCGCGGCCACCAGGTCCTGTAGCGACTGTGGCGCCTTCTGCTTGTCCAGCGTGTACTGGTCGATGCTGCTACGCAGTGTGAACAGGTCGTTGCGCAAGACCGCCTCGCGCGCACGCCATACCGAGTGCTCATATCTGGCACCAGCGATCGCCGCCAGGATGGAGATAATCGCAATCACGATGATCATTTCGATCAAAGTGAAGCCCGCGATCTTCTTCCTGAACTTCTCTCGATTGCAATTCATTCGTATCGCTTACCAGTCTGAGTACTTCGTCCCGTCCAGCGCAGTGCCGGTTGACTTTGAGTAGACGTCGAAGACACCCTGCCCACCCCATGAATCCGAGGTCGGATCGTCTTGCATCGAGCGCATCCCCCACTCCGTGCTATGGGTCATTGGATCCACCGGAACGTGTCGCAGAAAGCGGATCTTCTTGCCTTGCACATCCACCCCTTTTACCAGCGCGTCGAGGTCCGGAGGATATCCCTCGCTTCCCAACTTGATCTGGAATGCGCCGCGATCCGCGGCATCCTTATAGCGGTCGATGGCGTCGCGCATCTGCCAGAGAGCCGCGCGCAATTCCTTTTCGCGCTCGCGCTTCACCACCGTGCGGGTGATCGGCAGCACTCCAGTCGCAAGGATCGCCATGATCGCGATCGCCACTATTAGTTCCACCAGAGTCATGCCGGATTGCTGCTTTTGCTTCACCCTCTGCATCTTCACCTATCGAACGTTGATAATGGCCTGCGAGCCGCTGGCTTCAATCGCAGTGTTATTAGGATCCCGCAAGATCGCCCGGCCCACCGCGATCGTTCCCTGCCCCGCTGCCTTGGCCACAAACACCAGCGTAAACAGCGGTCCTGAAGGCGTAATCCCACCCGCGCCCGCAGGCCGCTCCAGTGATACTGTCAGTGCGCCGTTTTCTGCATCGTCCCGATGCACCAGCGCTACCGACGTCCCATCCTTGGAGAGCGCTCCTGCGTCTGAAACATTCAGGAAGCGCATCACTTTCGGATCGTAGTCGATCTGCACCGGCACGCCAAACACATTCTTCCCACCGTTGAGAACCACATTGACGGCAAACATCCCCCCCGCAACCTGGTTCACCATCGGAGGATCCAGGCTCAGCACCGGGCCAATCCCGCTGTGCCCGGTTGCCGGCATTGCCGAAGATCCTATGTTCGACGCAGCGGCCGGAGCGGTCGCCGAAGCCCGCGTATCCGAACTGCTCGGTCGCTGGTGCGGCTGGAACAACTGCGCTCGGAGCGCCGCTCGGAACTGCCGACACAGGCGTAACCGAAGCCGGGGGTTTTTGGAGGTGCCGCACCTCCACTACGTTCAAGGTTCCAATGTCCACCCCGCGGACGTTCAAATCGTTCACGTCCAACCGGCGCACAATGTGCGGCATCAGACGCGAAAACCGTCTCGTTGTCCGTCTTCGACTTCTGTTCCTGTCCAAACAGGTACTTTAAAATCGGGATCTGCGAAAGCCACGGCAGCCCATTCATACTCTTTACGTCATCGTGCTCCATCATGCCGCCGATCAGGCTCACCTCTCCGTCGCGCAGGCGAATCTCGTGGTCGATCTTGCGTTGTCCAATCACCGGCTCGGTCAATCCACCGATCGTGTCATAGCTGTCGATCGCCGAAACTTCGATCGATATTTTCATGCCGACGTCGCTATTCGAGTGGATATGCGGAGTCAGCTCGATATTCACGCCCACGTCCTGGTACTGGAACTGTGTCTGCGTCAGGGCAGTCGCCGTCAAGGTCGAACTCGACGTGCCCACGGCAATCGGAACCCGCTCACCAATCTTCAGGGTTGCTTTCTGCCCGTCAACCGAGCGAATCTGCGGCCGCTGAATCACGTGCGTATCGTTGTCCTGCATCAGGGCCGCCACGCTCGCCGGCGGAATGTAAACCGCGAAATCCGTTGCGTTCAGGTGGGCCAGGCTGTTCAAAGTCAAACCAGAGGTAGTGGTACTGGTACTGCCAGTAGGCGTTGTCGTAGAGGTGGTGGTAGTGCTGTTGGTGATCGAAGGATTCTGAAATGTGATCGTAGGATTCGTGGTGCCGCCCTGGAACGGCCATTGAATACCAAGTTGCCTCAACTTCATCTTACTCACCTGCATCACCACGATGTCGACCATGACCTCGGACTTTGCCTTGTCAAGGTTGTTGATCAGCAACTCCGCCAAGGCCACCTGGTCTGGCGTTCCGCGCATCACGATCACGTTCTGCGCCGGGAACTGCTGCACCCGTTCCACTTTCAGAATCGTGCGGATCATGTTGGCCACGTCTTGCAGTTCGCTGACCGTTGAAAAATTATTCAAGTAGAAAGTGCGCAGCACCTGCTGTTCCAACTCGTTGCGCTTCTGGGTCGAGTCCGTCGCCACATAGATCGTATTCGGCGTCACCGGACGCCAGAATGTATGCGATTCCAGTGCTGCCACCCGCAAAGCCTGCTCCAGCGAAACCCCGTTCAGTTCAATGTGAATCCGCTTAGACGTATAGTCAGGATCAAAGAGCACGTTGATTCCAGCCAGGCTGCCGATTGCCTCGTAAACTTTCTTCGAATCTTCGTCCAACTTCAGCGTTAACGGCGTCTGCGAAATCGGGGCCAGTTGTACCGGCCCCGCAATGTTTGCCGCCGACTCGCTCAGCTCTGTCTGCGGAGCCCGTGACGTCGGAGGAGAACTCTCCGGTTGCTGCGCCTTATCGATCAATCGCTGCGTGCGCGTGATCTCCTGCTGTGCAAGCGCGTTCGACGAATCGATCATCGCCGCAAGCTGAAATTCCTTCATCGCCTCGCTCAGTTTGCCCTGATCCCGCAGCACCTGACCTTTATGCACATGGGAAGCCGCCGCCAGAAACTTCGTCCGCTCATACGACGAGCGATACTCTGTGTTCTCCGGATGCAGATCGTAGGCCTGCTTGAAATCCTGATACGCCTCTTCGTAGTTCTGGCGCGCCTCGGCCCGCTGCCCTTTGGAATACAACGAACTCGCTTTATCGGCAAATGCCGGAATTGTGGCGAATAGTGCAACCAGCAGAACCAGGCAACCCCAGTAAGACAGTTTCATCGAGATCCTTTAGAACAAGGAGATGATCCCGCAGGCAAAACCTGAAGGACGGCAGGCACAAACAGACTCTCTCACGGGCCGATTATAACATTGTGGCCCTAGGCCATACTCCAGCTAAAGCTTCACCGTGTGTTAGGATACGGAATTCGCAACAACGCGCAAGTTTGCGCCTGAACCTCAACTATTCGCCTACTACGCAGGAACCAAGCATGGCCCGTAATCAGGTACAGCTCACGCAGCCTAACAAGCCGAAAAACGTCAAGCGCGACCCGGTCGCCAGCGGTGAGCGTGATGCTTGCGTCAACCGCGCGGCCTCGCATGACTTTTTTCTACTCGAACGCTACGAAGCCGGCATTGCTTTGCGCGGAACCGAAGTAAAATCCATCCGCGCCGGTCAGGCCAACCTGAAAGATTCCTATGGCCTGGTCAAGGACGGAGAGCTCTTCCTGCTCAACGCCCACATCGGTGTTTACGCCCCTGGTGCGCAGTTCAACCATGATACGAAGCGGACTCGCAAACTGCTCGTCCATCATGCTCAGCTTCTCAAACTCCACGCCGCCATCCAGCAAAAGGGACTCACCATCATCCCTACCCGGATGTACTTCAAAAATGGTCGTGTTAAGGTGGAGGTCGCGGTCGCTAAGGGCAAACAGCTCTGGGACAAACGCGAAACTGAGCGCCGGCGCACCGCTGACAAGGAGGCGCGCGACGCCATCGCACGCAGCCGCAAGTCTTGAGCCGCAACCCTTATTCTTCTGAGCCAGTTCGCTATATCATCCGTACAGAGAGGTTCGCATGAAGATCGAAATTTCCCCGTCTGCTCCCTCGTCCGTCGCCACCAGCCTCCTCGTTATCCTTGTAGTGGACAACGGCGAAAAAACTCCGGCGCCCGAGGTGGTCGCCTCCGATCCGGCTCTCCTGACCCTGGCGGCGCCGCTGATTGCCGCAGAGGATCTCACCGGCAAGTTCGCCGAACCCGTCTGGCTTCTATCGCCTGCCTCGGTGGCCGCTCAGCGCATTCTCTTCCTCGGCGTAGGCAAACGCGACAAATTCTGTACCTCCGAATTGCGCAAGGTTGCCGGAGCCGCGGCCCGCGCCGCCAAGTCGAAGAACATCAAGTCTCTCGTCCTCGTCCTGCCGACGCTCCTTGAAGCTCCTGGCGCGGCGCAGGCCGCTACAGAAGGCATCATCACCGGCGACTTTGACGTGGACACCTATCGCAGCGACCGCAAGGATCAGCAGCTCACTGATGTCACGCTCGCCATCTCCGACAGTGCCGATGCCGGGGCTGTCTATCAGGCCATCGCCGAGGGCGCCATCCTGGCGGAATCGCAGAACTTCACTCGCGCTCTTGCTCTCGAACCCAGCAATCTTATGACGCCCACCATCCTCGCTGAGCGCGCCCGCGAGATGTGCGAGGAAACCGGCCTCGCCTGCGAAGTGTATGGCCCCGACAAGATCAAGGAATTAAAGATGGGCGCCTTCTGGAGCGTCTCGCAAGGGTCGGAGGAAGAGCCACGTCTGGTCGTCATCCGCTACGAGCCCGAGAGTGCGCCCGCAGCGCCCGTCCTCGGACTAGTCGGCAAGGGTATCACCTTCGACTCAGGTGGCATCAGCATTAAGCCCGCCGATGGCATGGAGAAGATGAAGTACGACATGACCGGCGCAGCCACCATGCTCGGAGCTATGCGCGCCATTGCCCAGCTCAAGCCTAACCGGCGCGTGATCGCCGTCCTCTGCTGCTCTGAGAACATGCTCGACGGCAAAGCTCAAAAGCCGGGCGATGTGCAGTTCGCCATGAACGGCAAATCCATCGAAGTCATCAACACGGACGCCGAAGGTCGCCTCGTCCTGGCCGACGGCCTCTGCTACGCCCGTCAGCTCGGAGCCACGCATCTCATCGACGCCGCAACTCTCACCGGCGCCGTGGTTGTCGCCCTCGGCTATCACAATGTCGGAATCTTCGCCAATGACGACGACTTTGCCGAGGCCTTCACGGAAGCAACGATTCGCGCCGGCGAAAAAATGTGGCGGCTGCCCGTCGATCAGGACTACTTCGACCACATCCGCTCTGAAATCGCCGACATCAAAAACACCGGGGGACGATGGGGCGGAGCTATCACGGCCGCGATGTTCCTTAAGGAATTCGTCGACGACAAGCCCTGGATTCATCTCGATATTGCGGGAACCGCCTGGCTTGAAGAAGCCAAGGCATGGATGCCCAAGGGACCCAGCGGCATCGCCGTCCGCTCTCTCGTTGAGTTTGCGCGCCATTTTTCAGGCAATGAATCAAAATAGATTGCAAAAAGATCGGGGCAGGGTGAAATTCCTGCCCCTCTAAGTTGAACTACTGGTTCACTTTCGTGCTCTGAAGCCCTAAACATTTATCGTTCCGTAACAATTCAACCGCTAAGGAGCAGTAAGTTTTGACTTCGGGAAAACAACACAAAAACCGCCGGGACGGGTGCGAATGCGAGTATTGCGCTGCAACCACGGCTTTCCGCTCTCACCGTAAGCATTTTCTGGAGTTCCTGCGCAGCCGCCTCACCGGAAAAGTTCCCTTCCGCTGTACTACCTGCAATCGCCGCTACTGGACTGTCGTCGATCCGCGCTACATCTAGTTTGGCGGCCGCCGAAAATCATTACATAGCTCTCGCAGTCTCACATTACAGCCGGAGCTGGAATCCCCATCACCGCCATCGCTGCCATCAGTTCGCGCCGCACCACTGCCGCCGTAGCCAGCAGCAGAGCCTTCCGCTGCCCGTCCTCTTCGGTCAGAATGTGATGCCGGTGGTAGAAGTTGTTGAACTGCTGCGCCAGTTGGAAGGCGTGCTTGGTTAGCGCCGCTGGTTCGGTCGTCGTTATGCACTGCTCGATCACCTTGGCCGTCTGTCCCGCCGCCAGCCATAGCGACCACAGATCGTCGTTGCCCGTAAAGGCATCGCCCGCCATCTTCGCCTTAAGCGCCTCTTCCGGCGCAACTCCCGCCTTGCGGAAGATATTGGTCGCTCGCACCACAGCGTATTGCACGTACGGGCCGGTCTCGCCTTCGAATGACAGCGCCTCGCGGAAGTCGAAGGCGATCACCGACTGTTTGGTAAATTTCAGCATGAAGTAGCGCAGCGCTCCAATGGCGATCTGCGTTGCAATTTCGCCGCGCTCGGCCTCGCTTAGCTCCGCGTGGCGCGCGTCCACCTCGCCTTTGGCCGCCTCAATCAGCTTATCCAGCAGGTCGTCGGCCTTCACTCCAAAACCTTTGCGTCCGGAAACCTCGATGTAGCTGCGCTGCTGATCATCCGGGCTGACCGTATATCCCAGTTCCATCGCACAGCGCGGCGTCAACGCGACCATCTCATAGCTGAAGTGCGTATAGCGTGCTGCCTCGGCCTCGTGTCCCATCAGCAGAAGCGCCTGCTTCACCGTCTCCTGCGGATCGCTCTGTCGGGCATCAATGACGTTGTAAATCGCTTCCACACTACCAAAGTGCGGAGCACCCGGCTCACTGTCTTTGGGATCACACGAGATCCACACGGCTCGTCTATCCGCGTACTCATAAAACTTCCGATAACCAAAGTCCAGTCCCAACAACCCGAACTTCCACATGTGGTAGGCGATATCTTTGCCAACATACCCCACCGTTCCATTCGAGCGCACAATGACTTTCGCGTCCTCATCGGGTGCCGCGTCTCCACCCTCGTCCTTTACTCTCCCAGGGCGCGTCATCACCCAGCAGCCCTTGTTCTTGCCTTCGTTTTCGAAGTAAAGGACCCCTGTCGCCTTCAGAAGCTCAAACGCCTTGGCCCAGAAATGCAGGTGAAGAATATCGCTCTCCTGCGGCAGAAAATCATATTCGATATCAAGCCGATGCATCGTCTCGAGATGCCGCCGCAGTACAGCCATCGAAATCATCTGCGCAATCTCGGCCGTCTCATTACCACCTTCCTCCAACTTGTGCAGCGTCTCGCGCCGCGCCTCCAGCCTCGACTTATCCGCCTCGTACCACTGCGAAACCTGCGCATATAAATCCCAGCAGTAGTAATCGAAGCGTCCCTCGCTCCCAGCGATCAGCGCCTCAATCTCGGCGCGCGATTTCTTTGCCACACGCTCAAAGCCCACCACCACGTCGGCCACTTGCACGCCCGTGTTGTCGATGTAGTTCTGTACGTCCACCTTGTAGCCCGCCGCCCGCAACAAGCGCACTAGCGTGTCGCCCAGAATCGAGTTCCGCAGGTGCCCAATGTGCGCCGCCTTGTTTGGATTGATCGACGTGTGCTCGACCAATACTTTTCCTCGCGAGGCGCCCGCAGCCCGGGCGGCGTCCGTTGCCGCGTACACGGATGTGAACCCCGCCTCGCCATTTCCGCTCGCCACTAACTCTGCCGCTGCGCTCCGATCCAACCGCGCGTTGATGTACCCGGCCCCGGCCACCTCGAAGCCGGCAAAACCCTCCGGCAGTCCGATGCCGGCCACAATCTCTTCGGCAATCTTGCGCGGGGCTTTGCGCAGCGTGCGCGCCAGCTCAAAGGAAACCGGCAGGGCATACTCGCCGAACTCGATCTTGGGAGGTTGCTCCACCACAATGTTGGCCAGTTCAACGTCGTATTTCTGCTTCAGGAAGGCGCGCACATGCGCAACTAGCCTATTCTGCAATAAAAGATACACAGTGATTCCTTGCGTTCCGCGGGACTCTTTCGCAAGCCCTCGCAATGATTGTTCAAACTACGATTGTAAGGGATGCGCACCAGAGTTGCCCGCTTCATCTCGTGCGTAAGTTGAGTCTTATTCCGGGCAGCAGCCGGGACGAAAAAGACTTGCTCACGATGGCGATACCACCCGTTTCAGTAGCGCAGTGGCTGTGAAACACGCTTCGCAGCTATCGTCGGGAAGATGTATCCTCGCCAGGTACGATCATATCGAAAGCCAACTCGAAACATGCGCCAGTGATCATTTCCATCGAACACGTTGATAACCATGTAAGGCGGCCATGCGATTCCCAGGTTCGTACCACGCGCCTTTCCCACCAAAGCAAAATGCGGCTCATGTTTTGACTTCCACGACATTCTCCGCTGCAACCAACAGACCACGGGCCCGAACTTACGGCGATCGGTTCCTTGATTCACGCAGCCCTGATCTGCCTGCGTGGCGTTAGGCGCAGCGTCAGGCACAGGGGACGGCGCGGCGACCGGCGCGGGGGAAGGCGCAGCGTCAGGCGTGGGCGAAGGCGCGCGCTGGGCTGGTGCAGGAGCCAACGCGAACGCGATCACAATCGCGGCAATGAACAAACGATTGCGCCTCATAAGCATCTCTCAGTGCTACCTCAAGAAGGACGCCGTTAAGTGAGCGGGGGCGAGATTATGCGCGGACAACGCCGCCCGAAATCAGAATCCTCCTTGACGATTCTACCGCTGAAACCCGCAACTTTCCCATTCGCATGGGTTTCTATTCAGTGTGAATGGAGGTTACGAAATGCTAAAGAAATCGGTAGCTGCGTTGTTCGGCCTGGTCTTCGCGATGGCACTAATCACTCCTCCGAAGGCGAATGCTGCGGTTGTGGTCGGCATCGGCGTCGGCGCGCGTCCAGCATACGGCTACGTTGTCGCACGACCGCGACCCTATGTTTATGTCGCCCCGGCGCCGTACGTGGCGTACGCACCCGGCTATGTTTATCCGCCGGTTGTCTATCCGGGGAACGTTGTCGTGGGTCTGGGATATGCGAGACACTATGCCTATCGGTATGCGGGGCCGCACGGGTACGGATGGCGGCGCTAAGAAGGTTTGTTTGGGATTGTGGCCCTTGGGTTGTGAACCCCTCAGTCGCTTTGGACTGAGGGGTTTTGCTGTCTGGGTGTGACGGACGTGGATGATCGTGGGTCGCAGTGAACGATGTCGCGTGACGAGTGTCACTGCTTTGATTAGCCCGTAAAGCTATCCTTCATTCAATCTAATAAGGCGCACGCCGTGCCATCCTCACCCCACATATTCGGCGTGCGCCGCTTCTTTTTTGGGGTCTATCCGCAACAATCAAAGGACTGCTTTGGCGGGCATTTCACCGAGCCAGAGGAGCAGAAGACGCAACAATCCCCCGGACTCGGACGCAGCATGGACTTGCAGCTCTCGCATTCGTAGAAAAACTGACAGGCAGTAAGCGGCATGACCTCCCGCTTCGCATAACCGCACTTCGGACACGTCAGCACCGATTCGAGGACCATTTCGGCCATAGGCAACCCTACTTCGTCTGGGAGAGGTTCTTGACGGCAAGTTTGGCACGACAATGATATGGAGCGGAGTTCAATCCTTTTAAGCTACCTTCTGCTGTTTATGCTTCACCGATGCAACCACCTTCATTTCATTCCAGTCGTAAGCGAATTCCCTTCCGCAGTCCAAGCAGACGACGTATGTGGTCGAATCTGTCCCCGGCATCTTGGCGGTCATCGGAAACGTGCGGTGGCGGTGAGCGCAGCCGAAAAGAGCATCGATGAAGCTGAACATAGGAACTCCTTTGGCACGTCCTTCTGCCTCATACAGTTTGTATCTTCAACGAGATTGAACTCAGGAGGAACAGAAAAGTTGCAGAGGCATCTCATCGGTAACTTTCGATTATTTACCAAACCAACTTTCGGTTCTCTCCGGATGGAGTTCTTTACGAACGTGGCAGCAGAGCGGATGCGGTTATTTTCGCCTAATTTGATTCGCGTAAGGCCGCAACGATAGGCAGAGCCGATGAATCTAATTTTGTTTAGCTCTATGGCTCGAGTTCTGGCTAGCTGCGCTTATCTCCTCGTGCTCATGTCGGGCTGTGCGCATTCCATCCCGAAGCAGACTGCACATTCCAGCGCCTCATTGGTCATCGAGCAGGTGGCGGCCATGCCGGGTTCGCAAGTGAAGCTCGGAATTCAATTCGTGACCGACAGCGGGTGGCACATCTACTGGCAGAATCCCGGCGATTCGGGCGAACCACCTCGTATCCAATGGCAGCTTCCCGCCGGGATGACCGCTGCAGCACTGGAATGGCCGACGCCAATGCGACTGACCACGAGTGCCGGGACGGATTACGGCTATCAGGGCACAACCATCTTGCTTTCGTCTGTGCAGATTCCTGCGACGGCGCACTCCGGCACAATTACCATCGGCGGCAACTTGCGCTGGCTGGTCTGCCATGACATCTGTGTACCGCAAAGCATGCACCTTGAAGCGCCCATCCAGATTGCCAGCGCCGCGAGCATGGCTGATTCGGCGCATCAGTTGCTCCAGTCTGCTGCGGAACGTCTTCCTAAGGCGCTGCCGACCGGCTACCAGGCAATGGCGGCAATCTCGCAGGACAGCTTTCGCTTGACGCTGGTTTCAAGCGAGCCAATTACGCGGGCTGAATTCTTCCCGAGCGAGGAAGCGCAGATCGACAACGGAGCGCCGCAGAAGCTGGCAAGCCAAGCTGGAAGCATCAGCCTGACATTAAAGAAATCAGAATATCTCCGCCAGGAACCTCAGCATCTGAGGGGGATACTCGTCCTGAATGGGAGGGATGCGTATCTCCTTGACGTCCCAATTCACAACAAACCTAAACAAAAGAGGAGCCATCACAAATGAAGACGAAGTTCGCATTCGCACTCGTATTGCTGCTCGTATTGCCACTTGCAGGCGCAGTCCAGATCGGCGAAGCAGCGCCCAACTTCACGGCGACTGACTCGTATGGTCATCAGCACAGCCTTGCTCAGTACAGGGGAAAGTACGTCGTGCTGGAATGGCATAACCAGGGATGCCCATATACAAAGAAGCACTACGACAGTGGGAACATGCAAAAGCTCCAGAAGCTTTGGACTAGCAAGGGAGTCGTTTGGTTCACGGTCATTTCCTCTGCACCCGGCGCGCAAGGCTATGTGACCGCAGCGCAGGAAAACGACTACGTCAAACGTATCGGTGCGGCTCCAACGGCGGTGCTGCTTGACCCCAACGGCGATCTCGGACATCTCTACGGAGCAAAGACCACGCCCCACATGTTTGTAATTAATCCGCAGGGGCAACTGATCTATGACGGCGCCATTGACGACAAGTCTACGAGCGATCAGTCCGACATTGCCGGGGCGACGAATTATGTGACTGCCGCGCTTGAGGAGTCGATAGCGGGCAAACCAGTAGCGGTGACAGCGACGCGACCGTACGGATGTTCGGTGAAATACTCACACTGATTTGGTCTTCCGAGAAACGAGAGGAAATACTGGAGGGGCCGGGCGGATTCGAACCGCCGACCTAGAGTTTAGGAAACTCTTGCTCTATCCATCTGAGCTACGGCCCCGCATTGAAAGCAGACATTGATGAGCTTAACACGGCCGGGCTATACACATTCGACGGTGCAGATGGACTAATTAGCCCAATGTGCCAATGTGAATCACCTCGGGCGGCCATCTCACAACTTAACTACTATTTTGTGTGCTGCAGTTCAGCCGGCACCTCGGCCTCGCGCAGAAACTTCGCGCTCTCCTCCGGCGGCGTTGGGTTGATGTAAAAGCCCGTGCCCCACTCAAAGCCCGCAGTGTTGGTCAGCTTGGGTATGAACTCGATGTGCCAGTGGTAATAATCGAGCGCGTTCTCCTGCAGTGGCGCGGTATGCAAAGCCAGGTTATAGGCCGGGCTATCGAGCGCAACCTCGATCTTCAACAAAAACTGCTTCAGCGCTGCCGCCAGGTTGATCATCTGATGCGACGAAAGATTCTCAAAAGCCGATTCGTGGCGCTTGGGCATGATCCAGGTTTCAAACGGGAAGCGCGGCGCAAAGGGCGCAAAGACAAGAAAATCGTCGTTCTCGCTGACCACGCGCATCGGATTTTCCATCTCCTGCCGCATGATGTCGCAGAAGATACAGCGCTCTTTCATGGTGAAATATTGCTTAGCTCCGTCCAGTTCCTCTCCCACGTGCTTGGGCACAATCGGCAGCGCGATCAACTGCGCGTGCGGATGCTCCACAGTGGCTCCAGCAGCTTCGCCGTGATTCTTGAAGATCATGATGTACTTAAATCGGCGATCCTGCTTCAGATCGACAATCCGGTCGCGCCATGCCCATAACACGCTCTCGATGTTTTTGTGCGGCAGCAATGCCAGGTGCGCAGCATGGTCCGGCGTTTCGACGATCACCTCGTGAGCGCCCAAGCCGTTCATCTTGTCAAACATTCCCTCGGCCTGGCGATTCAGTGTGCCTTCAATTCCGAGAGCCGGAAACTTGTTGGGCACAACGCGCACCGTCCAACCCGAGCCGTTCTTCTGGCCGCTGCCGTTCGCATTGGGACGGTAGGCCAGCACCTCGGAAGGCGTCTTCCCTTCGTTTCCCGGACAGAATGGACAGAATCCGCCTTTTTGTACCACTTTATTGCGGATAAAATCGCTGGGCCGCTTGGCGCGGTCCGTGGAGATGATGACCCACCGTCCGACCACCGGATCTTTTCTCAGTTCAGGCACACGCATTCCCCTTGCGCCGCTAATACCGAGGGCGACGCTTCCCACTCATACTACGCCAAGAAAACACCTCTTTGAAAAGATCAATTTGCGGCGCCGTTCCCGGAACCAGATAGACGCTGACCACATCAAAACGGGAGTGCGGCCGCGGCGTTCGCCCGCGCAAGAATTCCGAGGCCATCCGCCGCAGTTCAACCTGCTTGGCATGGTCAACGGCAGCTTCGGCCGGCTTCACTGCATGACTGCTCCGGGTCTTCACCTCGATAAAGCAGAGCGTATTACCCTCCCAGCCGATCAGGTCGATCTCGCCCTTATGCGCCCTGCAGCGCCAGTTGCGCGCGATCATCGTGTAACCCTGGCGGCGGAGAAAGTAGTAGGCCATATCCTCGCCCTTGCGTCCTGTCCGCAAATGCGCCGGGCCGCCCCGCTCGCGCCGGAACAGCTTTGCCAAGCGCTCCAGGGCTGCTGTTATCAGTTCGAAAATCCTTCCGCTGGACATTGCCGCAAAAGTGTACCCCAGAAGCTCTTCCCTTCCGAAGTGAATCTGGCGGCCAACGGCCGAAACTTTGATTTAAGATCAGAGACGCAGGGGAGAGAACTTTGAAAAAGCTTATCGTCTTTGATCTGGACGGCACACTTGCCGAAAGTAAATCCGCGCTGGATGCGGAGATGTCCGTGCTGCTCGCGGCTCTTCTCGAAGTTGCAAAGGTAGCCGTAATCTCCGGCGGAGACTGGCCGCAATTTGAAAAGCAACTGGTCTCGAATCTTCCCCAAGGCCAGCGCATGGAAAACCTTCTGCTTCTTCCTACATGCGGAACCAAGTTCTATCAATACTCCGGGCAGTGGAAGCGGCTCTATGCCGAGGAATTCACCCCCGACGAGAAAGAAAATATCATCGTCTCGCTTAGCCAGTCGCTTGTGAAGGCAGGCTTCAAGCCGGAGCATACCTGGGGAGAGATCATCGAAGATCGCGGCAGCCAGATCACATTCTCTGCCCTTGGCCAGCAGGCGCCACTTGCTGAAAAAGAGAAGTGGGACCCCGATTTCTCCAAGCGCACCAAAATCAAGGCCATCCTTGACACTTATATCCCGGAGTTCTCCGTGCGCATGGGCGGCACCACCTCCATCGACGTGACCAAACCCGGCATCGACAAAGCCTACGGAATCCGCAAACTGCGCGACATCCTCGGCATCGCCATCGAAGAGATGATCTTCATCGGTGACGCAATTTTTCCCGGCGGCAATGACTATCCCCCAAAGGAAATGGGCGTACTCTCCATCTGGATCCGCGACACACACGAGACCAAGCGCGTGGTAGAGGCGATCATCGCGTGTTTGAGGGGATAGATTGCTTAGGCGGTTAGTCTGAGTATCCTCCGGAGAGCGCTATCAGGTGAGCCTGCGATCGTAATTTCACCCCAGCAGCGCCGATACCTTTGGCATCCACTCGCTGATCGCAATCTTCTGCGGACACAGTTCCTCGCAGGTGCCGCACGCAATGCACAAGTTGGCGCGCTTCTTTTCATCGAAAAAGTGCTGATACTTGAGGCGAGCTGTCGCGGTGTCGTCGAACAGATGCGCATAGTTGAAGAGATCGAAGTTTTCGGGGATGTCCACGCCATTCGGGCACGGCATGCAGTAGTTGCAGCGATTACAAGGAATCACAGTACGCGCTCGATACTGCTCCGCCACCCGGGCGATCAAAGCAAGATCCGCCTCACCGAAGCTGTGTGTGCGCGACCGCTCGGCAAGGCCCAGATTCTCTTCCACCTGCGCCATCGTGCTCATGCCGCTGAGCACGACCGAGACCTCGGGCTGATCCCACAACCACTCCAGTGCCCACTGAGCGGGTGAGCGCCGCACAGCCGAGCTCTCCATCGTCTCGCGCACGTCCTTCGGCGGATCGACCAGCCTGCCACCTAGCAGCGGCTCCATCACCACCACGGCTAGCCCTTTGTCCGCCGCCAGCTTCAACCCGCGCCTTCCCGCCTGGTTTTCCGTGTCCATATAGTTGTACTGAATCTGGCAAAAACTCCACAGATCGCTTCCTTTAACGATCCTCTCGAAGCTCGCGTACTCGTCGTGGAAAGAAAAACCAAGATGCCGGATGCGTCCATCGGCAAGCGCAGCCTCGGCCCGCTCCAGCAGATTGTGCTTCAGTACAATACCGTCCCAGCGCTCCCCGCTCAGCGCATGCAGCAGGTAACAATCGATATGATCAGTTTGCAGTTTTTGCAGTTGCTCACCAAGAATTCGGTCAAAATCCGCCGCGCTCTCAATCGTCCACACCGGGAGCTTCGTCGCCAGCTTCACCTTTTCCCGGTACCCGCCCAGCAGGGCCTTGCCCAGCACAATTTCGCTTCGCCCTCCGTGATACGGATGCGCCGTGTCCACGTAATTCACGCCGTTATCGATAGCGTGACGAATCATGCGCACCGCTTCGTCTTCCAGGACGCTGGAACTGAGCCGCCCGCCGTCCGCGGTTGGCAAACGCATGCAGCCGAATCCCAGCGCAGACACCTTCCAATCGAGCTTTCCAAAATTTCGATATTGCATTGCTTCCCTCCGGATGACTACTATCGCCTTCCCGAGCTAGATCCTTCCCTCGAGTACTTCCTCCGCCGTACACACATCCACCATACCGCCGCAGCCGTAGATGACCGGCAGCACCTTTTCGTCTGCATACTTTCTGCGCCACTCAGCCACCTTCTCTGTGCCCGCACGATAGGCCGGAAGGTACATGCGCCCCAGCAGCGGATGGCGCCCCCATGCGCCGCTCAGTTTGTCGGCGCGCTCCTCGCTGACGAGGAAGTCATTGCGCAGCACTCCGGCGACCTCCGCCTGTGGACGGCCTTCGCCCCAGGTCAAAAAGCTTGATTGATTCTTCGCGTCGTCCTGCAGCAGCGCCAGCAAGGCTCCAATCTGCATATCTTCGTCAGGAAGCTGCTCCAGCTCCGTCGCCCCGTGCGCAATCAGTATGGCGTTGTTGGCGATGCCCTCAAATAGTGCGGCGGCCCGCGTGTTCATCGTCAGCACCGTCGCCTCAAAGCCCGCGAGCCCGCGCACGTACAGGTTCTGCAGATACGCGAAGGTAGTCACGTGACCTGGGACAACCTCGTGGCTAATCAACTGGTAGAACTCCGGCACCGAAATCTGAAGCGAGGCGTTGATCTCATAAGTCGCCTCGTACTGCGGTGAGCCATCGCTGTTACGCGCCCGCCCCACATAGTTCATCGAGCCTGAGAACCACGCATCCTTGATCGGCATAAAGTCGATATTCGCACGCGGAATCACGGCCAGTTCCTTGGGCAGATAAGGCGATAGATGCATCGCGCTGAGCTGATCGAAGTAAGCAATCACCGCCGAACTGAGGGTGCGGACGCTGGCCATCGGCGTGACGCGATCTTTGCGCCACGCATCCACCGCGGCCAGCAGCGAAGCGCCGTCGTGCGAGATATGCCCAGCACGCCCCAGCAGCTCTCGAACGCGCTCGCGCTTGGCCTGTGGTTGCGAGGGCTCCGGCGCGCGCCCCGTCGAAGCCAGCACGCAGCGCTCGTAAGGCACCGAAGGCCCCTCGCCGAGCATCTCCATCGCAAGATCGAACATGACCTGGATGGAGACGGAGAGCCCCGCCAGATATCGGCCGCGCAAGGCTTCCTGCCCTGAGCGCCTCGGCCTTGAGACCTTCGATCGCCGCCGGAAGATTGACCTCTGTCAAGTAAGCATCGATAGCCGCATGATCAATCTGCTTCGCGCCGACGCCTCCCGACTCGCGCACTCGCCTTGCCGATGCAGCCGTGTAAGCCAGCGGCAGCGGATCATCGCTGAACCACGAGTCGGCAATAAAGCGTCCTGTGCCGGAGGGGCACATTACATCGCCACCCCACAGCGTATCGATTCCAAGCACTGCATCCGCACAATAGCGCCCTGCTGCATCCATCATGTCCTACTCCTGAACTTTCTTTAGCGAACCGAACCACACATAAGCGCACAGCGCCACAAACATCAGCGCCGAAACTGACTCCGAGACAGAAACAGTGTCATACCACGGCAGCTTGACCAGGTCTTCGCGATACCACGGGAACAATCGCAGCGCCGCGCCAAACACTCCGCCCAGCGCGCCTCCTGCCATCAGCCCCGAGGCGATAATCACGCCGCGTTCGCGGATCGTGCGTCCGGCTTCACCATCCCGCTTCTCCGCCTTCTTGTTCAGCAGATGCGAGAGGAAACCGCCCACCAGCGCCGGAGTGTTCAGTTCCAGCGGAAGATACATTCCCAGCGCAAAGATTAGCGACGGCTGTCCAAGCATCTCCAGCACAATCGTTATCATTGCGCCCACGCCGAACAGCACGTAGGCCACCGGCTGGCGGCTCATGAAGCCCTCCACCAGCGCCTTCATGATCGAAGCCTGTGGAGAAGCCAGCACCGGCCTCAAATCGCCCACTGCCGCTTCGCCGAACTGGAAGGTTCGCGCCAGCATCACGATGGTCAATCCCGCTGCGATGGCCGCCGCAGTCACGCCCAGAAACTTTACTTTTTCCTGCGTCGCCGGAGTCGAACCGATCCAGTAACCGGCCTTCAGATCTGTTATTGTCTGTCCGCTCACCGAAAGTGCAGTGCAAACCATTCCCGCAATCGCCATCACAAAGAACATGCCCGTCGTGCCTGAGAGTCCAAAGCGCAGCAGCACCACCGATGAGATGATAATCGTCAGCATGGTCATGCCGCTCACCGGATTGCGCGCCGTAGTAGCAACGGCGTTGGCCGCAACCGACGTAAAGAAAAACGAGAATACTAACGTCAACAGCAGCCCCAGTCCCAGCACCGCCCAGCTAACCTTCAAGCTCCCCAGCAGCACAGCGACCACAATCGCGCTCATCACCACGCCCGCAAGAATCGAAATCGCCGGCAAGTCGCGATCGGTTCTCTCCACGCCCTGATCCTCGCCGAGAGCAAACGACTTCAACGCAATCGTGAATGAGCTGGCAACAATCTTCAGGCTCTTGACGATGCCGAATATGCCTGCCGTGGCAATCGCACCCACGCCCATAAAGCGCACGTAACTGCGATAAATTTGCACCGCTGTCATCGTTCCAATCGGCACTGTCCCCGGATAGACGCTGGCGGCGACATGCTGCCCAACAAAAAATACCAGCGGAACCAGCACAAGATTTGCCAGCACGCCCCCAGCGCACAGAATCATTGAGCTGCGCAACCCCATCACGTAGCCAAGGCCGAGGATAAAGCTCACGGCGTCAAAGCTGACGACGATGCGCGCCTTCACCCCCAGGGTCTTCACCAGCGGAATCCACTGGAAATCCAGGAACTCCTTCCAGACCTGGAATGTCGTGACGAAGAAGTCGTAAATCCCGGAAATCAGCGTCGCTTGCAACAGCAGTTTGGCCTGCGAACCACCTCGCTCGCCAGTCACCAGAACCTCGGTGATTGCCGTCGCCTCGGGATACGGAAGCACCCCATGCATCTGCCGCACAAAGTAGCGCCGTAGCGGAATCAGGAAGAGTACACCCAGGCATCCGCCCGCCAAGCAGATGAAGATGGTCTGCACCGGCCTGGGATCGAGTTTGAGGATGTAGAGCGCCGGTAATGTGAAGATGGCACCCGCCACTACGGCACCAGCGCAGCCGCCAATGGCGGTGATGATCACGTTTTCCAGCAACGTCGAGCGCCGCGCATACACCCGCGCCAGCCCGATCGCCAGAATCGAGATCGGGATCGCAGCCTCCATGACCTGCCCCACCTTCAATCCCGAATACGCCGACGCAACGGTGAAGATGACACACAGGAAGGTGCCCCACAATACGGAGCGCCAGCTTAGCTCCGCTTCGTGGACTGGGGCAGGAACTATCGGACAATACGTTTCATTTTCGCCGAGCGGCTTGTAGGCATTGGATGGAAGTGTTCTTGCTTCGGCTTCCGTGGCCATCAATGAACCTTTCATCGTAACGCTGCGCCACGGAGCAGGCGGTCAAACCATTTGCCTGCCAACCATGAGACGGCAAAACGATACACGCCCAGCACACGAGGCGGCGGTGACGCAGCGCACGTCGCCGATGTGCAACTGCGGGTCCCAAGAGTACCCGGATTCAACAGCTAAGCAGCCGCTCTATATCTCGAATACCGCTCCGGTATCGGCACTGGTTACGAACTGCAGGTAGCGCGCCAGCCAGCCGCGCTTTACCTTTGGCTCGAACTTCGGCAGTGCTTTCAGCCGCTCTTCCAGTTCCGCGTCGCTCACCTTCAACTCAATCCGACAGGTCTTGGCGTTGATATAGATCTGGTCGCCCTCGCGTACCGCCGCAATCGGCCCGCCCGCGGCGGCTTCCGGCGAAACGTGGCCAATACAGAGGCCGCGCGTACCGCCCGAGAAGCGGCCATCGGTGATCAATGCGGCGCGAACTCCCGCCCCCACCAGTGCCGCCGTCGGCGAGAGCATCTCCTGCATCCCCGGCCCGCCGCGCGGTCCTTCGTAGCGGATCACCACCACCTCGCCATCTTTCACCTCGCCTGCCAAAATGCCCCGCAACGCATCTTCCTGTGACTCATAAATTCGCGCCGGCCCCTCGTACTCCATCATCTCCGGAGCCACGCCTGCCACCTTCACCACCGCACCCTTCGGCGCCAGGTTTCCAAACAGCACAACCAGTCCACCCGTCTGCGAGAACGCCTTCTCCACTGTTCGGATGACGTTGCCATCGGCATCGGGGGCGAGTCTAACGGCGTCCGCCAGTTGCCCGGTCACGGTCGGCACATCGAGCTTCAACTCCGTTGCACCCGCTCGGTTCAACTCCTTCAGAATCGCCGGGATTCCGCCGGCACGATGTACATCCTCCATGTGCACCTCCGGACGGCTCGGCGACACCTTGCAGATGTTCGGCGTCTTTGCCGAGATCTCATTCAGCCGCTCTAGTTTGAACGGAATGCCCGCCGAGTAAGCCAGTGCCAGCGTATGCAGAATCGTGTTCGTCGAGCCGCCCATCGCCATGTCGAGCACGAATGCGTTGGTGAGCCCTTGTTCGGTAATGATGTCCAGTGGCCGCACATTCTGCTCCAGGCAGCGCTTCAGCGCATGTGCCGCCTGCCTGGTCAGCGCAATGCGCTCCGGGTTCAGTTCGGTACGGCTGAATGTCTCATCGACCCAGCGCTCGGCCGGAATGGTCCCTGTTCCCGGCACCGATAGTCCGATGGCCTCGCCCAGGCAGTTCATGGAATTCGCCGTAAACATTCCAGCGCAGCTTCCGCATCCAGGGCATGCTTTCTCTGCCAGGCCGCGCAATTGCGCATCGCTCATTTTGCCAACACTGTGTTTGCCCACAGCCTCAAACACCGTAATCAGGTCTGTGCCGCCCTCGCCTGCCAGCATAGGGCCGCCGCTCAGGTACACGGCAGGAATATTGATTCGCGCCATTGCGTTGTACATCGCTGGAACGATCTTGTCGCAATTGGCGATTCCAATCCACGCGTCGCAGGGATGCGCGCCCAGGATGGTCTCGATCTGATCGGCAATCAGCTCACGCGAGGCCAACGAATACTTCATGCCGAAGTGCCCCATCGCAATCCCGTCGCACACTGCGCCGCCGACGTTGGCATACCAGACATTGAAGCCTAGCGCCTTCAACTCGTCTCGTACGATCGCACCGATCTTGTCCAGATGCGCGTGCCCCGGAATCTGAGTTGTATAGGAGTTGATGACCGTGACGAACGGTTTCTTCAGGTCGTCTAGCGAGTCGATTGTGCCTTCGGCCATCAGCAGAGATGCCGCCGGAAGCATGTGAGCACCTTCGGCAATAATGCGGCTGCCGCGCTTGCGAATGTTTTCAATTCCAGTATTCATATCAATTTAGTTTACTTGACATGCCCCATCGATTGCACACTTCCCGCCCAAAAGATTGCCACGCCGGCGTGCCAACCCGCATCTCAACATGAATCAGCCACAGGCAATGGATTCGCATCTGCTCCTTGACAGGCTGGTGCCTCGATGCGCTTCCTGCCTGTGGTTCTCGACACGTTCGCACAGAAAGGAATTCGATATGAGCGACACACAAACCCTCAACGCAACCGGGTTGCTTGCTCCTGGTACCAAGGCTCCGGACTTCACCTTGCCCGTCGCGCCGAATCAGAGCTTTTCTAGGCCAATTGCGCGGCAAACCCGTGATCCTCGCCTTCTATCCAGCCGATTGGAGCCCCACCTGCGGCGACCAGATCGGCCTCTACAACGAAGTCCTTCCCGAGTTTCAGAACTTCGGAGCCGAGTTGCTGGGCATCTCCGTGGATGGTCCCTGGTGCCACAAAGCCTATTCTGAGGCTCGCAACCTGCACTTCCGGCTTCTCTCCGATTTTGAACCCAAGGGAGCCGTCGCCCGCGAGTACGGAACTTACCGCAGCGCTGACGGATTCACCGAGCGCGCTCTCTTTGTCATCGATAAAAACGGAATCATCGCGTGGAGTTACCTCTCGCCGATCCGGGTCAACCCCGGCGCTGACGGAATCCTCCAAGCCCTCGAAAGTTTGCCCAAGTAGGAGAAATCCATGACCGTCCTCAAACCACCGGTCTCCACTGACGATCACGTCCAAGGCCCGCCGACCGCGCCCCTCACACTGGTCGAATACGGCGACTACGAATGTCCGCATTGCGCTTCGGCCTACCCCATCCTCAAGCACCTTCAGAAGCGCTTTGGCGATCAGCTTCGCTTTGTTTTTCGCAATTTTCCGCTCGCCAACATGCATCCCCACGCTCAGGCTGCCGCCGAAACCGCGGAGTTTGCCGCAGCTCATGGAAAGTTCTGGGAGATGCACGATTTGCTCTTTGAAAATCAGCAGCGGCTCAGCCACACGCTCCTGATGGAACTGGCCCGCGAGCTTGATCTTTCGACCGCCGCGCTAACGCAGGCGCTGGAAGACGGACAGTTTACGGCTCGCGTTCGTGCCGATTTCAGCAGTGGCGTGCGCAGCGGAGTCAACGGCACTCCAACCTTCTTCATTAACGGTCAGCGCCATGACGGCTCGTTTGAATTCGCTGAACTCCTGCTGGTACTGGACGCAGTGCTTCAGACAGCGCGTAATCCTGCCGCCGACTAGTCGGCTTTCTTTGCGCAGGTAAGGTCCCCGCCCATCGTAAGCGGATCGATCAGCGAAAATTCTTTAAGTCTGCCGCGGACGCGCCAACCTGGTCCTGCTTATCTTCTGTGTCGTCGCGCAGGTGCCGGCCCAACTGAAATTGCATTCCGAAGTATCCGATGAATTGTGATTGCCCGCTGCTGGGCGGGCTGAAGCTGCGTCCGGCCATGAAGATAAAGAGTGCGTTCCGGTTCAAACGGTAGCGGCCGCCGAAGTCGAAGGTATTGTCGCGTGGGCCTACCGGCGCGCTATTGCTGTAAACCTCACCCAGCAATTCCAGCCGATGCGTTGCCTGGTGGCCCAACGCCAGGCCGCTGATCCAGTAGTTCTGCTGCTGGGTGAACCAGCGCCCCACCTCCAGGTCCAAATCGACCGGCCCTACCTTCTTAGTGATCTCCAGCGGCAGCAGGAAGAGAGGTCCTTTGTAAACCAAACCGCGGCGCACCGAATCGTTCGTGTTATTTATTTCTAGCTGCGGATAGGTGCTGATGTTCAGTTCATGCTTCTCGTTCTCAAAAAAGCGTATCTTGACCCCGAACTTCGAATCACCCGGGCCCGAGACGAGCGGTCCGCCTCCGGTGCTGTTATAGACGTATGGCATCTCATACTTGAGTTGAACGCGGTCGCCCCATCCGTAATTCATGTCGAGAATAGGAGTCTCGTATTCGTTGTCGCCGGGCTGGCGGTCGATGGTGTAGCCCAGATTGATCTCCCAGTTATCGCGCCCCGGCGTTCCAGGATCGTCGGTCAACAGCGGCGGTCCGCCCTGGGCGGGTAACGCAAGTGGGACCAGAAGCATCGCCATTAACCAGAGACCTGCCCGCAGGCTTAACCGACGAAAACGTAAAAGGCTGTGAATCGCAACTTCCTTACAAAACAACGAAATGGCGGCCATCAGAAATACCGTCTCCCAATTTCATAACTCGCGCAATGATTGGCCCCCTCTGAGAGTGAGATCCGCGCCAGCAGCAGAAAGATATCGAATGAATGAAAGTTATACCCAAGTTTAATGGAAGATCGTATGTGAAATTTATGAATGTGCGATGAATCGTGGTGGTCAAAGCTGGAACATTGCGTTGTGGTGCACTCCATCCAACAGTTCGGCATTTCCGGCAACTCGCAGCCTGCGCGTGGCGTCAAAATCCACCTGCCAGTGTTGAAACTCGCTGCGGTATGAGGCTAAGCTTGTGCCAACGCCAACCGTGGGGGGTGCTTCATGACCGCAAGTCGCAAGGTTATGGATTGTCGTTGGTTCCCAGCTTACATTCCATGCGAGTTTGCTACCTCGGGAGACGAAGAAGAAGTGCTTGATCTTGCAGTGCAGCACGCCGTCGATTCCCATGGATACCGCGACACTCCGGCACTTCGTGAGCAGTTGCGCTCCATGCTACGCGATGAAAGTCTAAAGAAGGCTGCGTAGCAGAAAGCTGTTCACACACCGCTTCTTCTATGGTATCTATGAGCACTTAGCTTTCTTACTGCGTAACTCGGTTGCGCGCCAGGTATTACTCGTTCTTAAAGTTTGTTTCAACCAGAAATCGAAGGACTGCTCTGTAATTCTGACGAGGACGCCTCGAAAACGGGAGCCGTTCGTCCGACGACCTGCCAGAGTCTTCCTGTCGGCGCCGAAATAGACACACAACAGGGATCCAACTTACTAATTGGGGATTTTTGCAAGAAGGAGAGCTTGATGTCTGACAATGCAGGCGGCGCAACTCCGGCCACCGCTGGCGTAAACTTCTTTGATCTGCGGAACTGGCTCGAAAAAGCAAAGTCATTAGGGCAACTACAGGAAGTGGACCACGCCGCTCTCGATATCGAACCGGGCACAATCACTGAGATCAATGCCAAACGAAAAGGCCCAGCGATTCTCTTCGATAAGTTTGCCGGCTTTCCCGAGGGCTTCCGGATTCTGACCTGCTCCATGGGTAATGCGACGACACTAGGGCTCGCCCTGGGCTTCGAAGGAAAGCTCAGCAATGTAGACCTGGTCGGAAAAATTGCCGGTGCGCTCAGGGAGGTCGAATCTGTAGCGAAAGATTATCCCGTGCAATTGGTGGACAACGGGCCCGTCATGGAAAACCGGATGATTGGCGACGATGTCGATCTGACGGCCTTTCCTACCCCTCTTTGGCATGAGGACGACGGCGGACGTTTCATCGGCACCGGCGCTGTCGAAATTCATCGAGATCCCGATACTGGATGGGTCAATGTAGCGCCCTACCGAGTTCAATTGCAGGGCAAGAACCTGTTGAGCAACTTCATCGCTCCCGGACATCACGGCTACGGGATTCGGCAAAAATACTGGGACCGCGGTCAACCCTGCCCGGTGGTGATCTGTCTTGGCATGCACCCGCTGATTCATCTGATAGGGGCCACCGACGTTCCGCCTCAGGTGGACGAGTTTACCTGGATCGGCGCGCTTGCCAGACAACGCGTGCCGGTCATCAACGGTCCAGTGACGGGGCTGCCGATTCCTGCTGATGCTGAAGTCGCGATTGAAGGTTTCGTCCATGCCGGCGAGGAGATGCTGGAAGGCCCCTTCGGCGAATTCACCGGGTACTACGCTGGCGGCGAAAGAAAACAACCGCTGGTGCAGGTGAAAGCGGTCTACTACCGGAATCAGCCCATCGTGTTAGGCATGCCGCCCTCGCGTCCGCCGGACTCTGTTGCGTACTATTTCGCTGTCATGCGCGGCGCGGCCATCATGGAGACGCTCCGCAAAGCAGGAATCCCAGGTGTCAAGAGCGTCTGGTCCGGTGAGGCAGGCGGAGGACGCATGTGGCTGGTCACGTGTATTCAGCAGCAATACGCTGGCCATGCCGAGGCTGCGGCCGGAATTGCCGCACTTTGCCAAGCAGGTGGACTGATGTGCCGATATTCGATTGTGGTGGATGAGGATGTGGATCCCTCCGATAGCAACGATGTCATATGGGCGCTATGCACGCGCTCCGATCCGGCCAGCGACATCGACATCCTGCGACAGTGTTGGAGCACTCAACTCGACCCGACTATTCCACGCGAGGTAAAAGACGCCAACCGGACATGGAACAGTCGCGCCATCATCAATGCCTGCAAACGCTGGGACCGCCTGAAGAACAATGAGTTTCCGAAAGTCGCCGAATCGCGTCCGGAATTGATCAAGGCAATCAAGGAAAAGTATGACTGGCTCAAGTAGGCACTGACCGCCCCTTGCGTTTCGGCACCTATTACAACCAATCTAGTAGTCGGAGGACTGGACAGAAAGCCTCATAGCGTCGTGTTTTCGCCGAGGTAAAACCCACTGATCGCCGGATCAACCCCTGTAGCTTTTGGTTGACAATTAGTAGGCGGGAGCTAGACTGATAGCAATCGGTGGGGTGAAGCCACATTTGCTTGTCAGGTCGCGTTGCCTCGGCTCTAAATGTAATTGCACTCTCATTCTTGCAAATCACTACACCCGTCTTTTAGGGAGACCATTCTCATGACACGCATCTTTTCTTCGGATTGGCGAGATCATTGTCGGAGCGACCGTCCCGACCCGTACCCAGTTCACATCCTGAAAAGAGTGGAGCGGCCTACGAGCGTGATCCACGACGAACAGGTGCAGCGCTTTGATCCCCGCGAGAACGGCTTCAATCGCGCTGGGCGTGGAGACTTTGGTGCCTTTGTCGCCCGCGAATTCCCCCGCTTTGGACCGAAGTTTCCTTTGGGCGGGGCGCTGGTCACCATGACTGGCTTTCTAGCACACCAGGTCGACGGTGCGAATCGCGCGAATACCGATCCTTCAGCACGATCCGGTGCGCTTCCGGCCATGCACCCGGTTGCGCCCAACCGTGCGCCTGGTACTGACGACCCTGTGGCCATGGCGCGCCACATCAAAGAGACGGCATATTTTCTGCGCGCCGACATGGTCGGTATATGCGAGTTACCGCCATACGCGGTTTATTCCCACGAAGCATTGAGCGGAGCGCCCATCAACCTGCCGCACAAATACGCGATTGCGATCCTCACTGACCAAGACTGGCGAACGTCCGCGGCGTTCAATGGCAGCGACTGGATCAGCAACTCAATGAGCTTTCTTGCGTACTCGAATTCAGCCTTCATTGCCTGCACGCTGGCGGACTACATCCGGCGCCTCGGCTATCCCGCCCGGGCACACCATGCCCGCAATTACCAGGTTGCCGTGCCGCCGATCCTGCTGTGGGCCGGCCTCGGCGAGATGTCCAGGATCGGTGACATCGTGATCAATCCCTTCCTGGGTCCGCGATTCAAAGCGGCGGTGGTAACTACCGATTTCCCCCTCGCCATCGACAAACCAATCGATTTCGGCCTGCAGGACTTCTGCGACAAATGCAAGAAGTGTGCCCGGGAGTGTCCAGGTAACGCCCTCGGCGAAGGGCCCAAGATTATGCATAACGGTTACGAAAAATGGCCGACCGATGTGAAGCAATGCACCTCGATGCGCGTCGGAAATCAGAAAGGATCCTCCTGCGGCACCTGCATAAAGGTCTGTCCATGGAACAAGCCTTACACTCCATTTCATCGTGCCGTGAGTTGGACGATGCGCAATGTCCCCTTTGCGCGAAATTTTGGTATTTGGGGCGACGATCTAATGGGCTACGGCAAGCCCGATCCAAAGCGCAAGTGGTGGCTGGACCTGGAGGACGTGGAAGGCACACTTCGAGTTCCGAAGAACAAACAGAACGGCAACGGTTCTCGTTGAGGTGCAGCCTGGGTCGAGTTAGCCCACGTGCACACTGCTCTTTTTGCCGCTGCGGGTAGCGCTCCAGTTTGCAGTCTCACCGATTGCCTGGATGGCGAGATCGACCTGCTCTTCGGTGTTAAATGCACCGATTGAGAAGCGAACGCTTCCGTGAATGTTAACCGTCCCGAGTTGTTGGTGAACCAGCGGAGCGCAATGCAACCCGGTACGGGTAGCCATGTTATGTTTCATGTCCAACCGCTCTCCGACCTCGCCTGCATCCGCGCCATCAATGTTGATGGTGAAAGTGGAGAGATGATTCTCCAGGCTATCGCAACAATAAAGGCGAACTCCCTCGATCTGGCGAATACCCTCGACTAACTTCTTGGCCAGGCGTATCTCGCGGGCGTGTATGTTCGCGATGCCGTTTTCTTTAAGCCAGTCCTGCCCGGCCCACAGAGACGCAATCCCAATCATGTTGGGCGTGCCGAACTCCATCCTCCAGGGATAGGCTTCCAGGTGATACGAATAGGCCGACTGCACTCCGGTTCCACCGCTCCGCGTTTGCCGTATATCGAGGTGCTTCCTTACGCAAAGTCCGCCGATTCCGGTACAACCCATCATCGCTTTGTGCCCAGTGAACGCCAGCACGTCAACGTTCATTTCCTTCATGTTGATCGGAACGACGCCCGCCGTTTGTGTGGTGTCAATGGCGAACAGAACCTCGCGTTCCCGGCAGATCCGTCCGATTTCCTTGATGGGCTGAATGGTGCCGAGCACATTGGAACCATGATTTACGATCACCAACCTGGTCGTGGGTCGAATCGCTGCCGCAATGTCGTCGGGACTTACAAAGCCGTTACCGTCGAAAGGAACGAAGGTCGCCTCGACATTACAGTCGCGCACCAGGTGATTGACTGGGCGTATGACGGAGTTATGTTCGAGATTGGTAGTGACGACGTGGTCTCCCGGAGATAACAGTCCGGGGATGATCAGATTCAGCGCGTCGGTGGCGTTATAACCAAAGCACAGCCGCTCTGGCGCGTCTTCGTCCCCGCCAAAGAATACGGTGAGGCGTTTGCGAAGTTGGTCCATCAGCACGCCGGCTTCTACTCCGAGATCGAACCCGCTGCGCCCCGGATTGACGCCGGTCGTGCGATAGAAATCCAGCATGAACTGGTAGACATTTTCCGGCTTCGGCCATGAAGTCGCGGCGTTATCGAAATAAATCAGGTCTGTTGTCTCTGCCATATCAGCCTACCCAGAATCTGGTCATATTCGGCAATGCTCTGTTATCAGTTCGCCTCGCGAACTGAAACCGTGATCTTGTAGAAAACTGTGAGGACTAATGCGCCGATCGCCCACACCCCCATGACAATTCCCAACTCCGGAGCGGTTGGCGCATACCTTGTCACGGCGCCCAATGGCGAGGGCACAAAACCGGCGACAACCAGTACCATACCCTTCTCCAGCCAAAGAGAAACGAAAACCAATACCGCAGCCAGCGCGAGTATGCGTTGGTTTTCACGAAAACCTGGAACCAGCAAAGCGATCAAGGCAACTACCGCCATACCCACCGAAAGCCACATATACGGCACCGCGGTGTGCTTTCCGTCGAGTCCAAGAAACAGGTACCTGAAAGCTTCGCATGCTCAGGCACGTGGCTGTAAAGCGCCGTGAACAACTCCAACGCCAGAAAAAAAACGTTCACTGTCATGGCATATGTGACGATGATTCCCAGCTTGCGGATGGCCTCGTTGCCCGCATCAAACGAGGTCAAGCGGCGCAGCACCAGGCAAAGCAAGATCAACAACGCCGGACCTGAAGCAAAGGCCGAAGCCAGAAATCGCGGCGCCAGGATGGCGGTAAACCATAGCGAACGCCCGGGAAGACCGTTGTACAGAAACGCCGTGACCGTATGAATGCTGACCGCCCAGGGAATGGAAAACAGAACCACGGGCCTGAGCCATCGTGGCGGTGGAACATGCTTGTACTCGCAGCCCAGCATCACCGATGAGATCACCGCATTCAACAGCAAGTAACCGCTCAGCGAAAGCATATCCCAGAACATCATGGAATGGAGGGTGGGATAGAACAGCACGTTTAAGACCCGCATCGGCTGTCCCATGTCCACAAAGATGAACAGCATGCACATGATGACAGCGGCGATGGCCAGAAACTCGCCCAGGATCGTGATCTTGCCAAACTGTTTCACGTCGTGAAGGTAGTACGGCAATACCACCATCACCGCCGATGCTCCGACGCCGACGAAGAAGGTGAACTGCGAGATATAGATTCCCCAGCTGACATCGCGGCTCATGCCCGTAATGCCTAACCCATAACTGAGCTGCCGGCAGTAGCAAACGAAGCCTACGACCGCCAGGAGTAAAAGGAACGCGATCCAACTCCAGTACCTGCGGCTGCCGACCATCGCTTTGTCAATCATGTACATAGCTTTTAACCAGATAGAAGACCGAAGGCCCGGTGCCGAGTTCGGGTTGGCGTTGTACGCCATAGTGCGTCCGCAAGGCCTTCCTCACCGCCGAATCTTCGTCATGCAAATTGCCGAAAATCAGTGCCTTTTGCGGAGCATGCTTCCACGCACGCAGGAAGCAGACCGTCCGCCAGCCGCTCTTCGCAGAAATTGCATTTCTCGACTACGCCTTTGGTGCGAGTAGGAAACTGCGAGTTCACCGGATTGATGTAAGGACGGGGATCAAACCAGTTGAAGCTTCGCGATCCATACGGGCAGCCGGCCATGCAGTAACGGCAGCCGATGCAGCGGTGGTAATCCATCATCACGATTCCATCGTCACGCTTCCACGTAGCCTGAGTCGGGCAGACCCGCACGCAAGGCGGATCGGCGCAGTGATTGCAAAGCACCAGCAAATTGCTTCCCGCCAGATCCTGGCGCCCGTAATCGGTTCGCTGGAAGGGGAAGACTTTTTCATACGGTTCTTCCCAGATCCACTTCACTTCGTGGGCGGGATCAGGAATCTGCGGGATGTTGTGTGCCGTGCGGCAGGCGCGAATGCAGTCGTTGCACCCTTTCTGGCACTTTCCGAAATCGATTGCCATGCCCCATTGCTGAGCCTTGGCCGCACTGGCCGCCGCGTTGTTTGAGCCAGGGCCACCCGGGCCGGCTCCGCCACACCGATAGCCTTTACCAACTGGCCGGCACCGGCGGCTAATACGGTTCCCCCCGCCACGCGCAGAAAATCCTTTCGCGTGATCTTCATGGCTTCCTCCCGGCTGCTGTGGCAGAGGCCATGGTTGCCGCCGTAGGGAGAATCCTGATGACAATCCCAACAGTAGGGAGCGGAGACGGCCATGTAATTATGGCAGCGGTCGCAAAACTCTTTCTTGCTCCCATGGCACTGGCCCAGGCAGGTGTTGGTAAGGCTGACCTTGTAGCTCCTGCCGTCATATGCGGTATAGCGCGACTGATGCTCGCGAACCGCGCCTTCGCGCCAACCGATCAGAAACTTCATGTGGGCGGCGCGCATGTAACTCACCGGAGCCACGCACGTCGTCTGGTTCTTCGGAAGCTGCAACTCCGGCTCCCGGGTGGATGTCTTGGCGGCGACGCTCCTCCACATCGGGAAAGTGGCAACGGCAATAAACACGAACAGACCGCAGAAAATCAGTAGCCGGTCACGCATGCGTCACCTCGGCTGGCAGCGGTTCGCCCCGCAGATTCGTTTCACGCTCTTTCTCTCCGGTCATCACCAGAGCGTTTCCGAGCAATTCATGCACACCGGCGACTTGTACTCCGGGCACCCAATAGTCCATCAGGGTGGGCAGCGTAGCTTTGTCGATGGCACATATGCAGGCCAGCGTGTTGACGCCGTGTTTTTCCTTCACGTACTTCACCGCATTGGCTCGCGGAAAACCGCCGCGCAAGCGCATTTCCAGATTTTCGTCCGTGCCCAGTCCGGCACCGCTGCCGCAGCAGAAGGTCTGCTCGCGGATGGTGTTCTCCGGCATCTCGTAAAAGCGATTGCAGGCGCGCCGGAGTATGTAGCGCGGCTCCTCCAGCAATCCCATCGCTCGCGAAGGATTGCAGGAGTCATGGAAGGTGACCGACACTTCGTTGTTTCGTTCGGGCGCAAGTTTGAGTTTGTTGTGGTACAGCAAATCGGCTGTGAACTCGCAGATGTGCACCATGCGCGTGGAGCGGGCGTTCTCGAATCGCGTCCCGGTGATGGGCGAGATGGGTTCTTCGAGGAAGTCGGCCGGGCCGTTCATGGTGTCCATGTACTGGTGAAGCACGCGCCACATGTGGCCGCACTCGCCGCCGATAATCCACTTCACGCCAAGGCGGCGGGCTTCCGCGTAGATTTTCGCATTCAGCCGCTTCGTCATCTCGTGGGAGGTGAACAGACCGAAATTGCCTCCCTCAGAGGCGTACGCACTGTAAGTGAAGTCCAGTCCTGTTTCGTGAAGCAGCGACATGTAGCCGAGCATCGTGTAGTAATGCGGCGTGGCAAAATAGTCCGCCGAAGGCATCACAAACAGAACTTCGGCCCCTTTGCGGTTGATGGGAAGATCGACCCGGATGCCGGTGATATCTTCCAGTTCGTCGGCTGCAAACTCCAGGCAGTCTTTGAATGCGTGCGGCTGGATGCCAAGATGGTTGCCGATGCGGAAACAGTTGGCTGCCGGTTCCATGATCCAGTGGATGTTGCAGCCGATCAGGTTCAGCAGTTCGCGGCCGATCATGGTGATCTCGGCCGTGTCAATGCCATAGGGACAGAAGACCGAACAACGGCGGCACTCCGTACACTGATAGAAGTAGTAGAACCATTCCTTGATGACGTCTTCGGTCAGCTCCCGGCCAGCGCCGAAGAAACGGCCATTGGCGGTGAAGTAGCGAACATAGACGGAGCGCAGAAGTTCGGCACGCATCACCGGCATGTTTTTCGGATCGCCGGAGCCCAGATAGAAATGGCATTTGTCGGCGCAGGCACCGCAGCGGACGCAAATGTCCATGAACAAGCGGAACGACCGGTACTTCTTCAGCCTGTCCTTCATTCCTTCGAGAACGATCTCTTTCCAATCGGAAGGCAGTTTCCAATCGGCATCCATCGGTTGCCACGTACGCGGATTCGCCATTCCCAGGTACGCGACATTCTTCGGCTGTGCGCTGTAACAGAACACACCCTTACGGAACTCGACCTTGGGGTCGCGCCAGTCACCGCTCGGCCGCTTCAGGTCAATCTGTACTAATGGTTCCGCCACTCTCAGCCTCGTCCAGCGGGATTCCCGCCGCCTCGATCTTGTCGCGGAATTCCTCTTGCCATTCCGCATAGGTGTGTGTTTTCACAGGATAGTTCCAGGGATTGATATGCCGCTTGCTGCGATTATTGTTAGCCAAATTGCGGGTCGGGCTTAGAAAGACACCACCCATGTGCACCAGCTTGCTGAAGGGAAAGTAAACCGCCAATGTACAGACCAGCATCAGGTGAATCAGGAAGACTACGCTCAGCCCAGCGGGCACGACCGGATGGAAAGTTGCCAGGCCCAAGGCCAGGCGCTTGACGGCTACCAGGTCCACCCTCGTGCCATAGCGCATGAGCATCCCTGAGCCGGCGATGCCGAGCAGGAGCAAAAGAACAAAGTAGTCGGCCCAACGCGAGAGATAGCGGGCGAGCGGATCGCGCCATCTCCTGAGGAGCAAGTACAGTCCGGCGCACACCACTATCACATCGGAAATATAGAGTGCTGGAGTACCGATCTGGAAGTAACTATCCGCGCCGGCAAGCATCGTGACAAACGCCGGCACAGGCAGTACCAGCAGTCGGAGGTGGCGAAGCACAATGATCAGCAGCGACCAGTGGAAGGCCAGCGCCGCCAGCCAGAGCAGCTTTGCTCTCGCCATAAGCAAATCGTCCATCGTGCAGCTCCGCGCGGTTGTTGCGAAAAAGGGAGCGGAAGAGCAATATCTCCAGGGCCATCCGCAGCACCGCCCCCTCCCGGTGCTGGGGTTATCCACGGAAGCGGGCCGGATCCAAGGCAGGGATTTCTGTTGCCCACAGGTCGTCGGGATGCGGAACGGCACCGGAGACCACGCCCAAAGCACTACGCGATAACACAAACCAATAAGGAATATCGCCAGCGCGGCGTATGGCACCACCACCCAAAGAAAGATCTGCCCAGCGGTTGCCTCCTGTACCTCCCGGGCAACTCCAACCACAGTTACTGGGTCGACCATTGCGAAGACGACACTCATACTATAAGTCCTGCTTAAAGTCCCGGCTCTTTAGGTCCGGACTTGCGCCGGGCTGCGACCACACACCCATTGCACGCCGGCTCTCGCTGATCCGCAGGTCGGCAAGGCGTTCGCGACAGCGCGCGTATTCGTCGAATGCCCACAGTGCCAGTTGATCGATTCTGGCATCGAGCACTTCGTGGTTCACATCCGTCGGGAATTGACGCAGAATCGGTCGCAACTGAAAGACGAATTGGACTGCCTGACTCGCGGTCAGCTCCTGCACGGCGCGGATGCGGACAATATTTTCCAATGCGGCCTGGGCGGGTTCCGGCGCCATCCGCCCCAGCACTTGCTCCAGCAAGACGCCAAGATTCTCGCGCATAGTGTGCCCGACTGGATTGCGGAACGGATCCTTTTCCGCGCCGAGAAAGCGCAGCGTCTCCTCGCCGTGGCACTCCAGCACACACGCCAACCAGCGATCAAGCATGGCTTCCTCTCTTCCGGGACTCCCCAAGACTGTGCATGACATTATCTAACTGGTTAACATGTGTCAATCGGGTAATACACCCAATAACAACTTCCAAAAGCGAGCTCGCCTAGCCGTCAGGTGACCACCACACTCGTCGACTCTCGCTATACGCAACCGGTCGGTTTCGGCAATCCGGCCACTTTGCACGCACCTTTGGCCGGACCCGATGGAAATAGCTGGTACATCTGGTCGGGGGTAAACTTGGTGTCCCTGGAGACCTTGCGGACCATGGGTGCGATCCCGTAATTCACGTAGTAATTACGGATGTAACGGACCAGCTTCCAATGATCTTCCGTCATCTCGAATACATTTTCCGTTCGGGCGAAGTCCTTTGCCACATCTTCGGTCCAGACTTCGGAATCCTGCAAGAAGCCTTCTTCATCCACTTCGTACGTTCTTCCATCTACAACGTAATCTGCCACTGTTATCTTCCTCCACGATTCGGTTTAGCACGCAACCGCCCCAGGACTTTCCGGCGATTAGCTATATCCGCTACTAACAACTATAAGTACTTTGCACGAACCCGCAAGTCCGCACCGCCTGACTTCAGCGGCTGCAGCGCAGCCGTTGAAGAAGTGGGGGCCGACCATACCGGGCCCCCACCCTCTAAGGAAACATTGATTCTGTCCGTAGCTGCCATCCGGGAGACTTACAGCGCCATCGCGATGTCACCAAGATTCATATCAGTCACGGTGCTGATTTTGTCGAGATTCTTGCTCTTCGCGCCCTTCTCGATCTTCAGAGAGAACGTGCGCCCGTCGGCCAGACCGCGGAACCAGAAGTCGCCGTAGTCGTCGGTCTCCACCTTGAAGGATTCCTTGCTCTCCTTGTCGGTGAGGGTGCAAGTTGCGCCGATCACTACTTCTTTTTCCACCGGGTCATAGACCGTTCCGGCAACGAACTTCTTGGGCAGATTCAGGTAAAACACCCGCCCAACGCATCCATTGCTATGCGGCTCTGCCTTGGCAATCAGATCCTTGAACTCCGATTCCTCGCCAAACCTTATCGCCTGGGTCGGGCAAGCATCGGCGCAACGCGGCATGTCCCATCCATCGTCCAGCAAATGCGCGCATCCCGTGCATTTCTGCGCGATGTTCAGACCCTCGTTGAAGTAGATGTTCTCACCGGGGCAAACAGCCACGCACGCCTTGCAACCTGTGCACTTGACTGGGTCGATGACGACCATACCATCTTCGCGCCGATAGATCGCATTCGGCTTGCAAACCGAGATACATTTGTCATCGCTGCAGTGCATGCAAATGTTCGGCGTGTAGGTCACCTTCACCTTCGGCACGGTTCCTCTGACTTCTTCCTTCAGCTTCAGCCAGAATTGGCCGTAGTCCGGCTGCGGCTTGGCGTAAGGAGTCCAGTCGTTGGCCACGTGCTCGTCCTTGCAGGCAATCTGGCAGCAGTAACAGCCATTACATATGTCAAGATCGACGATAAAAGTTTTCATTACTCTGCACCTTCCTTTACGACCCATGCATCGAATCGCAGCCCCGCGCCCTTGTCATACACCCTTTCGAAAGCCGCAGGATTTGCCGCGCGCCACTCATCCCACTCTGCCCCGGAAACTTTCTGAACATCCACCAGATAGGCAGTCGTAGCCTGTCCAACGCAGTTCTTGGAGGTAGTCCCAGGACCCGAAATGGTGTTGATGGCGCCGCCGCGATCCACCTTACCCAGGATGATTGGATCGATACGCGCTCCGTGGTCGACGTAGGCAACGCCAGGACGAAGACGCTCGGTTACATACGCGCCGCCCAGCACGATGCCGCGTTCATTGAAGATCTTGATGATCTCCCCGTGCTTGATCCCCCGCTTTGCCGCTTCGGAGGATGGATCCAGATCGGTTCGTACTTGTAGCCATCCGGTCCGGTGACCTTGCAGGTCGGAGCTTCCCTGGTCCAGGTGATGTCGTCGCACTGCGCGTGCACTCTCCACCGGCCGTGGTTGGACATCAGAAGCAGCGGATAGAGCTTGGCGCGCGGACTCGAGAGTCTCTCGTCATGCATTTCGCTCTTCTCGATCCACTGCGGGCTGGGTGGTCTCTCTTTGTCGTCCGGGAAGTGTTGCGCCAGCCGCTCGGAATAAAATTCGAGCTTCTTGGAAGGCGTTCCAAGTCCGTACTTCTCCGGCTCCTCATAGAATTTCCGGAAGCCCGCCGGACCCTCTTCCCAATCCTTGGCGGCTGAGTAGAGATAGTATTTCTTCTCCTGAAACTCCTCCCAGCTGATGAATTGCTCGAGGCTCATATACCCATAGACCTGGCGCTGGATATCGGCGGTGGTGAGACCGAGGGAAACCTCTTCTTCGAGGCCGAGTTTCTTGGCGATTTCTAAAACGATCTCGAAGTCGCTCTTGGATTCGCCGATCGGCTCCACGGCCTTATCGCAGAGCATGACATCCGAAAACTGCGTGCCCTGTCTGATGTTGGTAACGATGTCATCCACTTCCATGTGGGTGTTGGCGGGTAGGATGATGTCGGAGAAGATGCAATCGTTTTCCAGCCACGGGTGCTGCGAAATGACGCATTCCACCTGGCTGGTTGCCATCGCCGTTTCAGTATCGTTCCCGGCGTTCCAGCAGGTAGTTCGGCATGGACAGTCAGTCCACATCATTCGTATGGGTGACTCGCCCGGCAGCGGGAAGACAAATGGTTTGAACTGGTTGGCCACGCGGGCCCTCAATCGCGCCGACGCCGGTGAATTTCAACGGCCCTTCCGTCGTGAGATGGGTGTGGACCAGAGTCTTGGGCAAGGATGACTCTTGCCAGTTGGCGATGGTAGAGAGAACGGTGAGGGAAAGCCGTTCAGTAATCTCCGGATTCCAGAACGAGGTGCCCGTGATACCTTCCATCCGGGGCATGCCGAAATAAGTAATCTGATGCTGATGAACTCCCGGCTTGCCCAAACCCTGCATTCCCAGGAGACAAACTTCCAGTCGGCCAGGCTCGTGAGAATAAGGTCCGCGAACATATCCACCGCCAAAGTAATGCGCGATGGACGTTCTCTTCTTCGCGCAATCCCGCGCGAAGGCTTTGATTGTCCACTCAGACACGCCGCACTTGTGCGAGGCCCATTCGGCAGTCTTCGGAATGCCATCTTCCGTCTTGCCCAACACGTAATCGGAGAACTTGTCGAAGCCCACGACGTGAGTAGCCACGTACTCCTTGTTGTAAGTTCCTTCCGTGATCCAGATGTATGCGATCGCCAACTGCATCGCGGCATCGGTGTTGGGCAGAACCGGAATCCACTTATCGGCGTGGACGGCAGCTCCGTAATTCAGATCGGGGCAAACATATACCTGCTTGATGCCGATGTCTTTCCAGAAGTAACACAAGCGGCTGGCGAACTGCCCGGTGAAGCCCCAGGGAGTCGTCTCCGGATCGCATCCCCAGAACAGCACCATTTCCGAGTTCTCGGTGGAGTCCTTCACGATGTTGTGGGCCGGCCAATACATGCCCTGAGTACCCTGCCCCCAAACGTGCTTCGCTCCCCAATACCAGCCTTCCCAGCTATCAGGATTGCGGACCTGGAGAGTAAAGCCGCCCATCGTGTCGAGCAGAGGTCCGGCTTGGCCGTGAGGCGTGTTGATGGTCTTGCATTCCCCATGCCCGTCGGCCTGGTACAGCACCGCATTGCACCCGTATTTTGTTCTGGATTCGCCGGAGTTCGCTGGCAATGATGGTCGTCACTTCGTCCCACGAGGCACGGCGGTACTTACTTTTCCCGCGATTCTGCGGATTTCTCTCCCCATTGGGATCCCAGTCCACACGGATCAGCGGATACTGGATCCGGTTGGGCGAGTAGACGCGCTTTTTGTAGGCCAGGGAAAAAGGCGAGATAATGGATTTCCATGTAGGCTCAAGCGTCTTGCCGTTCTTCTCAAACTTCCAGGTTCTGATTTTGCTGCGGTCGTATTTCCAGTCGAAACGAAACGGGCGGACGCGAAGGATTTTGCCATCCTTCACATCCACCATCGCTTGGGCACCGCCGCCGTACATGCCCCCCAGACTAAGGGACCTCAGAACTGTTTTATCGCCTTTCGTATCTGCCATAGTTTGATGGCTCCATTCTTCAGAATTACTGATTGCCACGTACAGGTCCGACTGCGTTCAGGTAGGTGTCCGATGTGCATCGGATAGACGACCGAGTCCCTCTCGGGAGAGCCTGATCGTTGCAGTTTTGTTGGCACACCACCCCTGAAGATGCTCCTCGAGCGGAACATCAGTTCATTTGCATTTCATCCTATATTCGAATTGAGTACTGTCGTGTGATATGCATCACTTGTATACAAAATTGAATGCGCTGGTGTGATACCTATCACTTAGCAGGAGCGCCAAGACTTACCGTGCTCAAAACTCTCCTTGGTTCATCCTCATTGGGAAAACATTATAACGAGCAGTCCAGTGTCGCATAATGCTATATTAGTATTCTTGCATGCCTTGCGGGTATGGAACTTAGAGATGTAACTGCACTGTTATTTGCGGTTTCCGAATGCAGAGGCTTCGTCCGATGCAAGGCCATTTCGCATAGCTTTGCCCGGCACTTCGGTGGCAACTTCACGACTTGGAGCGGGAGCTAGGAACTCGGATTCCAGCACTTGTTCAAGAACACCCTGCCACTAACGAGAGGTCTGCGGGTTCAACCTAAAGGATTGTGGAAGGTGCTTCGCGCACCACTATCCGCCGATCTGGCTCATCGAGAGAGGGCTGTCCATGTCCTGCGGCAGAACCTTTCCCGCCAGATAGGATTGGAACTCCTGCTGGGCGGCGCGGCCGTCCAGCGTAGCCACCGCATGGGCCAGGTCCAGCGTCGTTGGATCCATCAGGCAGCGGCGAATGCGGCCTCGCGCGTCCATGCGCAGGCGCTCGCAGTGTTGGCAGAAGGGATGAGAGCGTGGCGTGATCCAGCCCACGGTCAAAGCCGTGCCGCGCCAGTTCATCCGAGTCTTTCGCGCCGGAGCCCGGCTCTCGGTCTCCGCCGGAACAATCTCAGCCCCAAGCTCCTGGCAGACTTCGTCCACCGAGATCAGTTCGGCTTCGCACCATGTGCGCTCGGTGCCCGTCCGCATCAGTTCGATAAAGCGAATCTCATGGCCGGTGCTGGCGGCGTAGTCCAGCAAACGCGGCACCTCCTGCTTCCAGGTAGAGCGCCGCAGAACGCTGTTGAGCTTGATCGGCGTCAGTCCGACATCCTGGGCCGCCTGTATGCCGGCCAGCGTCTGCTTGAGATTTCCTCCGCGCGTTACCTCGGCAAAGCGCTCGTCATCAAGCGAATCAAGCGAGATGTTGACGCGATTTAGCCCTGCCGACTTCAGCGTGGCCGCCATGCGGGCCAGCAGCGAGCCGTTGGTGGTTAGCGACACTTCCCGAATCCCTGGCAGCACGGATAGTTCGGTGATCAGATGCTCGATGCCCGGACGCACTAAGGGCTCGCCACCGGTAAGCCGAACTCGGGAGATTCCGGCGTGAGCGGCTAACCACTTGACCAGTTCCGCCAGGCTTTCCAGGGTTAAAAGGTCGGAATGCGCGACCTTGGGCACACCCTTGGCGGGCATGCAATAGCGGCAACGAAAGTTGCATAGTTCGGTGACTGAAAGGCGGAGCAAGCGCAGACGCGGCAGAGCCGGCGAAGCGGAAGCCTCCTTAAGAAAGCCTTCAGGGCAGGAGGAAAACTGGATCAATGAGGCCGACATCATGTCTCCTTTCCATTCGGGAGGTTGCGCCGTTTCCAGTGCGACCCTCGGACCATCACCTCATGCGAGGCCGGTCACCGCCGGGATTCTCATGAACGCTAGCGCGCCTGTAGAGAACTCCGATCGAAGACAAACAATATTATTGGTGCTTACCAACTCTAACGCAAGTCAAGTCTCTACGTCTGTGATCATCAGCATGGCCCATCCAATCCTTGTATTGGCCCCTGGATGCACTACCTAACGCACTAACCAGCAGTCGCTCCACCATCGACAAAGATGGTCTGTCCAGTGATGAAGTCAGAAGCCCGCGAGGCAAGGAAAAGGCAAGCGCCGACGAGGTCTTCCGGAAGGCAAAGCCGGCCCAAAGGAACGTTCTTCCGGTACTTTTCCGCCAGCTCGGGATTCTGTTGAATGTGGATGGTACCCGGAGTAATGACCAATGCCGGCCCCAGCGCATTCACGTTAATCTGGTAAGGTGCCCACTCCAGAGCGAGCGCTTTGGTGATTAACTCCACCGCTCCCTTGGTGGCGCAGTATCCCACGTTGCCACCCGTATACCCTCGGATACCGCGGACCGACGACAAGTTGATGATTTTTCCCTGGTTCTTTGCTTTGAACACCTGCGAGGCTACCTGCTTACAAGCAATCATGGTACCGGTAACGTTGATGTCAAGCAGGCAGCGCCAATCGTCGATGGGATATTCAAACGCATCTCTCTTGATGTTCATACCCATAGCATTGACTAAAATATCGATGGTACCGAGCTTGTCAGTTGTTTTCTTTACCAGATCACTGACGCTGTCTTCCTTGGTAACGTCGGAGGTAATGGCAAGTGCTTCGTTACCCGTCTCATCGGTAATCTGTTTTGCTTCTTTGTTTAAGTGTTCCTGGTTGCGGCTCGAAATTACGACCTTGGCGCCATACCGGCTCAAACCCAGGGCAAGCGCACCGCCGATGCCACCAGCACCGCCCGTAACCAAGGCAACCTTGTTGTCCAATCTGAATAGTTTGTCCACGAGTCAATCACCCCTTTCACCTCTGAATCTAATTACAGCATTCCAATACCGAGAACACAGATGACGTTGACAGTCCGGATTGTCGAGAACACCCAGAGTCACACTCGCTCCGCTGCTCCTCTATGGCAGTTCTGAAAAATAAGGAAGGCGGACATTCAAGCAATCTTGTAACTCACTCGGAAAGTCCTTCCTCTTTCTATTTCCTTGTTGCCGCTGAGTTGGCAGCGGGTTTAACTGCCTTCAGGCCCAAAATCTCTCTCGCTTCGTCGGGCGTCGCCGGCTCTTTCCCCAACTCCCGGGCAATACGGACACTCCTGGCAACCAATCGGGCATTCGTCGCCAGATCGCCTTTCGCATAGTAAACGTTGTCTTCCAATCCGACGCGTACGCAACCGCCGAGCAGCATGGCCAGGGTGGTTATCCGCAATTGATCGGCCCCCACTGCCGCGCAATTAAAAATCGTATCGGATGGCAGCATATCAATCAGTTGAGTCAACATCTTCGGAGTGGCATCACAGCAGCCCTGAAACCTCATCCCGAGCACAAGGTCAACGTAATAAGGTTTCGCGACCAATCCCTTGTCGATCAAATTCTGCATGTCCCGAAACATGGCATGAGAATAAATTTCCATCTCGGGCTTTACTCCCAACTCATTCATCCTGGTAACATACATCTCGATCTCTTGAGGCATGTTGGACCAAGGCACTCCGGCATATTTTCCCGAAACTCTCATCATGCTACCCATGTTCAGCGATGCCATTTCCGGACCTGCTTTAAGGCAGTTGATACGTTCTTCCTGGGTAAGACTCGGGCCACCGCCTGTGCTGTCCTGAATGATGAGTGGACAAACCGCGCGAATCTTGTCGTGAATGGATTGAAAGACTTCTACCTGAGCTGTATTTTCGCCGGCTTCATCGCGAGCGTGAATGTGGACGACCGCCGCGCCCTCGTTGTAACAAGCCAGTGCCGACTCGGCGATTTCATCGGGCTGCTCAGGCACATTGGGATTCAACTTCTTATTCACGATGGCGCCCGTCTGGGCCACGGTAATGATTACTTTGTTACCCAAAGATACCGGCATATCCACATCTCCTCTTGAGAATCTAGTCGGTTGTTTGTCCCGCCGATTTTGTGTTCACGGATGCACCTGTCAGCGTAAAATCAACCGCTTTTAATATCTTGATCAGCCTGTCGTCGCGCTCTGCGAGGGTCTCCTCCAGCGGCTTATCGCTGTAATCGTAGAAACCTTTGCCGGTCTTTACCCCCAAGTTGCCCTGCTGCACCAGATCGAGCAAGCACTTAGGAGCATTATCGATAGGAGGCTCGGGGTAGTTAGCAAGGCGAAGATTTCCAGCGCTGAGATCGAGTCCCGTGAAGTCATACCGCTGCACCACACCGAGCAGACACATGCGCGGAGCGATGCTGGCTTTTACCGCCAAGTCGAGTTGGTCCGCAGTAATATAGCCGTTGTCCAGAAGAAAGAAGACCTCTCGCCCGATAATTCTAAGAAGACGGTTGATCACGTGACCCGGCACATACTTCTTAATCAGCACCGGAGCCTTACCAATCGCGCGAAGAAGATCAAGGACAACACATTCGGTCTGGTCGGAGGTCTTCGCTTCCCGTACAACTTCAACCAGGGGCAAGATATGAGGCGGGGCGAACCAATGCGCCACCACCGTGTTCGGAAGGCGGTTTTCCGGGACAAGTTCGAAGATGTTCAGATAGCTTGTATTACTTGCAAGAATCGTATCCGGCTTGCATATCTGGTCAAGTTGCTTGAACAGCTCAAACTTCGCTTCCTTCTTCTCAAAGATGCACTCGACCACAAAGTCGGCATCGCTGGCGGAATCCGCCATGCTGGTACTGTACGTTATTCGTTTTTCAATTTTTTGAATGTCGCCGGGGTTTACCAGGCCGTGTTTAGCCAGCGTCAACAAGTTGGCGGTAACAACCTGTTGAGCTGAGTCGAGTGATGCCTGCCGCAAGTCACACAGAGCGACGGGGTATCCCGCTTTCGCGAAATCCAGAGCAATGCCCGGTCCCATAGTTCCGCCGCCGATTACCGCAACCTTCTTGATGTCTTGTAGTATCAATTCTCTTCTCTCTTTAGCCGCTCTCCAAGCCGGCACTGCTTCAACGCCGCACGTGGGCTACTCGCTACGTATCAAGTCCTTCGATGGCGACCACGCGGATCATAGAGCCGTCTCCCTTGATCCAGTTCAAGGGGAAAGCCGCGATGGTAACGCGTTTGCCGGTCACCTGATCGATGTCGCCGCCCACGTTCTCGATACCGGGAATATTGGCGCCCAGCAGAACTTTGTGAGCCGGTTCATAGGTCGGGAATTCCACCTCGGCGTCCTTACCGGTTGCTTCTTTGTATTCCTTATCCAACCACGGCATGATCCTCGATAGCGGCGCGTGGGCTAGCGGGCTGTCCAGGGCTGCACCGGTAATGCCAAAGCCTTTGATGCCTTTTTCCAGAAGCCATTCCGCGCCCTCTCTGTAAAGCCCTGGGAAATGGTTGATGTATTTATAGTGATCGTCCCAATGATGGTGCCATTTCGTGTTGACCATAACCCAATCGCCCTTCTCGATCTTAGGAGTGGCCTTTTCGAAATCTTCCGGTCCGATAATCTCCCACTTCTTCTTGTAGCTCATGTCGAGAACGACGCCCGTGCCAAAGCAACTGCTCAATGGAATCTTGTCTATGCCGATGCCATCTCCCAGTACGTGAAAGGGAGAATCCATGTGGGTAGAAGTGTGCATCTTGCAATGGAACACCGCCGACTGCTTGCCGTCTCGTTCGTGATACAGCATGCGTTCGATCACTAAGTCCTGCATCTGGCCGACCCATGGCCAAATCGGGATACCCATCTCGATCGGTTGTGAGAGGTTGTAGAATTTCAAGCCGTTTTTCATCGCGTAATCAATCTCCTGAACTTAATTTTTATAAGTGTTCTCGTGCGGTGAATCAGCCTACTTGGCGGTTAGTATTAGCTCGCACACATTCAGGCTCGCATCAGTCCGCACAGTAAGTTCCTTGGTGACGTATCCTTCATACTCTGCGCGAAGGATATAGTCGGTATCTCTGGCCAAACCTTTGAATTCAAAATCTCCGAGAAAGTCAGTCTCCGTCTCTAAAGTTGTCTTATTCCCTTTGGCCTGGAGCGTCACCTTCGCACCCTTTATGCATTCGCCTTGTTTGTCGGACAAAAGCACTTCGCCCGCGATGAAAGGCTTCGGAAGACTTACGTACTTCATGACCGGCTTGGTGCCGTATTCCGGATTGAGGCTCTCGACCTTCTTGGCCTTAAGCAACCGCGAGACCGCGCTCCCGGGATCGTCCAAATCGCCAAACACCAGAGCACCCGTGGGACAGCACTCGGCGCAGCGCACGTTCTTCTCTCCGGCATCCAGCATATGGGCGCAAAGAGTACATTTCTGAGGCAAGTTCTTCTCCTCGTTCCAGAAAATTACGTGATAAGGGCACGCATCTACGATCTCGCGATGACCTTTCGCTTTTTCTGGATCGACAACGACAATCCCATCGCCGCGGCGATAAACCGCCCCCTGGTTGCCAGGCAACATACAGGGAGCATCCGCGCAATGCTGGCATGTGATGGGAACGTAGTCCACCTTGACCTTGGTCCCGGCGCCATGCTCAATTTCCTCGACGCGAATCCACGAGTGCCCCGCATTCGGCTGTGCAGCCGAAGTTGGCAGGTAGTCGTTTCCGACGTATTCATCCTTGCAGGCGAGAAAGCAGGAGTGACATCCGGTACACTTCTCAATATCAACGGCAATTCCATATCTAGCCATCTCTACCTCCCCCACTTCCCTTCCCATTTTCTGATTTCGCAAAGGCATGAGTTAGGCGTCATGCCCGGAGCATGCTTCGACAGCATCTTCGACGAAGTCAGTATGTTGACACAGCCGCCGCGGTCGGTGGTGCCAGGCTCGCCTGGAACCTGAGGATCGTACTTAGCCGTGCAGCCATAACTGTGAATCACGCCAGAAGGAACGCGCTCGGTGACTACGGCAATGCAAAGCACCGAGCCCCGGTCGTTGTAGAGTTCGACGATATCTCCGTTCACTACATTTCGCACCGCTGCGTCGGCCGTGTTGATGCGCACCGGCCACCAGCGATAACCGTCCTTTTCGACGCGATGTAAAGGAATCTCGTCGACCCACGAGGTGTGGTTGTCGTAGTGCGTATGGAAGCTGAATCGGGGATGAGGCGAAATCATTTGCAACGGGTACTTCGCATACCCCTCGCTCTTATAACCCTCCCAAGAGGGAATGAAATGCGGCACGACTGGGCGTTCCGGATCGTCAGGCATATTCTGCCGCAAACTTTCCGAAGCAAATTCGATCTTGCCGGTATAGGTTCCCAGTTCTTTATCCTTGTCTGTTCCCCGTTTCGGATTGCCCGTATCCGGAGTGTCGACAGAGCGGCCCTCGGCATACCAGCGCATACCCGGCGTGGACTTGTAGTTCTCCTTCTCCGGGCACGGCACAATGTGGTAGCCCTTGCGGTTGAACTCCTCCCAGGTGACGGTCTTGGCCACATCCGACGATTCGAAGAAGAGCCGCGCCCAGTCATCCTCGCTGTTGCCCTCGGTGAAAATCTCCTTCATGCCCAGACGATCGGCGATCAAACTCAGAATTTCGTAGTCGGACTTCGACTCTCCCAACGGCTCCACGCACTTCTGCTGGCGGACGATCACCCTGTAGTTATTCCCGATGTGAGCGTTGGTCGTATATCCGCCGCACGCCGCCCATTCGCCAAGATCGTTCCGTTCCAGGTTGGTGCAAGCCGGCAGAATAATATCCGGGAAGATCGACTCGCCGCCATACCAGCAATCCTGCATGACCACGAACTCCAACTCCGGGCTTTGATACATCTTGACCCACTTGTTCGTATCCGACATCGTTCCCATGAACGAGCCGCCATAGCGATAGAACATCTTGACCTTCGAATGGCCTTCCATCGGATACTGATTGTGAACGAACTGCTGAGCGTAGCTCTGACCGCAGAAACCTTCACCCCAGAAATCTTCTTTGCCGGTGAGAATAGCTTCGGGAAGCGTCAGCCGATACAACTTTTGTTTAGTCTTGTTCTCGAAGCACAACTGCCGCTTGGCAACCGGAGATCTGCCCATCATTCCGCGTGGTTCGGCGTAACCAGGGAACCAGGTTTTACTGTCCGCCGGAGCTCCCATGGTGGTGCCCCAGATGGATCTTCCCGGCTTGCCCAGCCCCTGCATCGCCTGCAAGGCAACCATCATGCGCGCCCACTCGGTGCCATAGGCCGTGCGGCAGGCGCTTCCCTCGCCGCCGCGGCTGCCGCAGCTTATGGCGGTCCTCTTCGCAGCCCACTCCCTCGCCAGCGCGACAATCTTGCGCGCCGGAATGCCGGATTCTTTTTCCGCCCACTCCGGAGTCTTGGCGAAGCCATTGTCGGTGACGCCTAGGATGTAATCTTTTAGTTCATCGAATCCGTGAGTCTTCTCGGCGACATACTCTTTGTCGTAGGTCCCTTCGGTCATCCATACGTACGCAATAGCCATGGCCAGTGCCGTATCGGAGCCCGGGCGTAGAGGCATCCAGGTGCCGTCCATAGCCGCCGTCGTATAGTTGTAGAACGGATCGATGAAGACCGTCTTGATCCCTTTTTCCTTTAGCCACACCCGCCAGATCGCCGATTCCTGTCCGCTATAAGTGCCGCGCGTCGAATCCGGATCGTTGGACCAGAAGACGATCATTTCGGTATTTTTGAGCCCGTCTTCCAATAGGTCGAACTGCTCTGGCATACCGAGGCGCCAATAGAATCCGTAAGTATGAGTTGCGCCCCAATGCCAGCCTTCCCAGCTATCTGGGTTATCCAGCACCGGCGTGTAATTGAGCATGTGCATGAAGCGGTGGAAGGGCCCCATCTTGTAGCCGACGATGCCCCAGTTGTGATGGGACGAAGTCATGCCCGTAATGGCCGACCCTCCATAGGTATCGATCAACCGTTTCATCTCACTGGAGACGATATCCAGCGCTTCTTCCCAGCTGATCCGTACATAGCCGGACTTGCCGCGATTCTGCGTGTTGCGCTCGCCTTTGTGGTCGAAATCAACGCGCTTCATCGGATAGAGAATGCGATTCTCCGAATTAACACGGTTTCTCTCCGCATGAACATAAGGTGCCAGGCGCAGGGCCTTCGGTGGGGAATACTTCTTGCCGTCTGCTTCAATTACCCAAGGCTTGTAATCTTCTTCCTGAACTTGCAGAGGTCGGACGCGAACGATCTTGCCGTCCTTGACATAAACGGAGATGGGCCCTCCGCCTGTCAGATTCGTAAATACCTGCTCCACGATGGTCGCTCCTTCTTGTCAAAACACTTGCCGGCAAGGACCTTCAAGAGGAATTTATTGAGTGGCAAGGAGGGCTAGGTCTGCTGCCGCTTGCTCAAGGTTGTCCTTCGTTTATCCTCAGTTAAAAGAACATTACACCGGCTTCTCTAGTGTCGCATAATTCTTTATTGGTATCTTTGCATGCCTTACGAGTATGGAATACGGGGCGGTTCAAGCGCGCAACCACCTCATGGTTGCAGCATGCGGAAGCCGCTGAAAACAGGCGGCTCCGCCAGCTTCTTCAAACTCGCCCCGCGCGGCCTCACAAAAGCAGAGTACGTTCCGAGCCTTCTTAGCGTGTGGTTTCCTCTGCCACTTCCAATTGAGGCTGGACATATCCCGTCTTCCGCTTGATCCTCATGGCCACCACAAAACAGCCCTGCAGCAGGAACGCCACTGCCAGCGCTTCGATCGCCCAGGGGAACTTGCCGGTGGACTGTTTGATCAAACCGACCAGCCAGGGACCGAGCAAGCCGCCAAGGCCAGTCGTGGAGCTGATGACTGCAATACCGCCGGCCGCCGTCCTGCCGCCCAGGTATTCCGCCGGTAAGGTCCAGAAGATCGGCAGCAGCGCATAGATGCAGAACGCCGCCGCGCAGATCATGCCGTACGCCAGGGTCGCCGACGTGACCCACGCGCTGACGCTGAGCGCCAGGAACGGCACCACGCTGCAGAAGATCAAAACGCTGGCACGATCGCCCGTACGCCGGGTAAGCCAGGTCATGATGTGCATGCCGATGAACGCGCAAATAAACGGAACGCTATACAGAAAGCCAATCGTCTGGTTGGACCACACCTTGCTCGCCGACTTCAGAATCGTCGGCAGCCAAAACAGCAGCCCCAGGTTGCCCAGGTTCCACCAGAAGTAAACTCCCGACATCAACCACACCCGCTTATCTTTGAGGAACGAGACGATCGAATGGTGCTCGACGGGCGGCTCAGCGCGGCGCTCAGCGTCCAGCGTCCCTTTCAGCCAGGCCTTCTCTTCCGCCGTCAGCCACTTCGCCTTCTCCGGATAGTCGGTCAGATAAAAGATCGTGAAGATACCCAGCAGCACGCATGGCAAGCCTTCCAGCACAAACAGCCATCGCCAGCCGGCGTAACCAAATAACCCGTTGGAGATCGTCATCAGCCAGGTGGAGAGCGGACCCACCACAATGTAGGCCATAACACTAAAAGACATGAAGAGCGCGTAGGGCTTGGCACGATGGCCCGCCGGATACCAGATCGTCATGTAGTAGACAACGCCGGGGAAAAAGCCGGCTTCGGCGGCGCCCAGCAGGAAGCGCAGCACGTAAAAGCTATGCGCGCCTTGGGTCAGTCCGATGGCCGAGGCAATGATGCCCCAGGTGATCATGATGCGGCCAATCCACAGGCTGGCACCTATCTTATGGAGAGCGAGGTTACTGGGAACTTCGAAGATTGCGTAGGCCAAGAAGAACAGCCCCGCACCCAGTCCGAAGGCTGCCGCCGTGAGCTTCAAGTCCGGAGTCATTTGCAGCGCCGCGATGCCTACGTTAGAGCGATCGACGACGGCGATGATGTAGATGATGCTCAGATAAGATGTAAGCCTGATTGCTATTTTTCGCAGCGCGCTAGCTTCCACTGGTGATCGACTCATAGTTATAATCTCTCCCCTATATTTTCGCCTTGTCCCGCACGTTACAGATCAAGCACATCGCTATGGCTCGGCGTAGTGGTGCTGAACCAGCTATGTGTTTTGCCTATCCCCTGTTAAGAAATTCAGAAGAACATTACACCGCACAATCCAATGTCGCATCATTCTTTATTGGTATCTTTAAATGCTTTAAAGGTATGGGTATAGAACTGCCTCACTGCACTTTCCCATGTGATTACGCAAATGAAAATGACGCGACCGAAACCTGATTCCTCCAGGGTTCGCCCGCGTCTTAATCATCACAACTTACACAAATGCAGAGTAAAAGCTACCGGTCCGCAGTCTTTTTACCGAGCGACGTCTTGCACCGCCGTCAATGGCACTCGAACCTTTTCCAGTCTCTTAATCGCCATGCCGATAAAGAAGAACCCTTGGACCATGAATGATACTGCCAGCATAAAGATCGCCATCGGGAAATGTCCGGTAGCATCCTTGATCCAGCCCACCAGATACGGACCGAAGAAGCTGCCGATTCCACCCCAGGAGCTTACCCACGCAATCGCAGCGGCCGAGCTTATGCCGCGAAGGTATTCTGCCGGTAACGTCCAGAACAGTGGCAGTTGTCCCCAGATGTGGAAAGCGCCGACGCAGAGCAAAACGAACGCTAAGATCGGCGACGGGACAAACGCAGCAGCGGTAAGCGATATGAACGCGGTGAAAGCGCAGTAGGTCAACAGTAACTTTCGCCGGCCGGTTGTGTCAGCAAACCAACGCACTACGTAGACGCCAATCACGGCAAAGATGAACGGAATGCTGTTCAACCAGCCAACATTCTGATTGGAGAGGCCGCTGTGAACAGACTTGATGATCGAAGGCATCCAGAATAGGTACCCAATGTTGCCGATGCTCCAGAAGAAGTAGGTTCCGGTCAACACCCAGAGGTGCTTATCTTTAAGGAAGTCACGCACCGATTCGTGCTCCTGCAACGGTGAGGCGCGATGTTCAGCATCCAGCGTATCTTGTAGCCAGCGCTTCTCTTCGCCTGTCAGCCACTTCGCCTGTGCGGGACTGTCTTTCAGATAGAAGAACGTCACGATACCCATAATGAATGCCGGGAGGCCTTCCAGAATAAACATCCACCTCCAACCGGCTAACCCACCCAAGCCGGCCATTATCGTCATCAGCCAGGTGGAGAGCGGCCCCATCAAGACCAGCGCGACCATGGAACAGGAGAGGAAATACGCGTACGGCTTGGCGCGATGGCCCGCGGGGTACCACAGCGTCAGATAGTAAATGATGCCAGGGAAGAAGCCCGCTTCGGCCGCTCCCAGCAGGAAACGCAAGATGTAAAAGCTATGGACACCTTGCACGAAGCCAAAGCCCATCGAAATGATGCCCCACGTCACCATGATTCGCGCAATCCATATCCGCGCACCCATTCGGTGCAGGAACATGTTGCTGGGAACCTCAAATAGCGCGTAGCTGATAAAGAACAGGCCGGCTCCCAGCCCATACACCGTCGCGCTGAATTTCAGGTCCTGGTTCATGCGCAGAGCTGCGATGCCCACATTCGCGCGATCAATCCAGCTGAATATGTACACGAAGCACAGAAAGGAAGTAAGTCGGAGCGTGAGCTTGCGCAGCGTACTGGATTCTACTGAATGCATATTTATTTCCCCTTTATTCTCTCCGCGTACTCCTGCCGAAACACTCGGGTCACGGCGAAGCCGACGTCTAGGATCAACTCACTGCCATTGGAATGTTGGCCGGTTCATGTTGCGCGGCATAGGAGTGCCAAGACTGCTATCTGCTGGTCGAAGTTGTCCTTGGTCCCATCCTCGTTGCGAAGAACATTACACTGGGTAGTCGAATGTCGTATAATGCTATTTAGGTATGCTTAAATGCCTTATGGGTATGGAACGTGGAACTCCGTCATTTACGCTATTTTATTGCCGTCGCCGAATGTAAAGGCTTCGTCCGAGCTTCAGCCAATCTGCGCATAGCCCAACCGGCACTCTCGCGGCAAATTCGCGATTTAGAGCACGAATTAGGCGTCACTCTCTTCGAAAGATCACGACAGGGAGCTTCGCTCACATTCCCCGGAGAGTGCTTCCTGCAGGACGCCCGGCGAATCCTTGATTTCGTGGATCAGGCCCAGTCACGGGCGCGTCGGGTGGAAAGCGGGTATGCCGGTGCACTCTCGATCGGCATGGTCGAGTCTTTCACCTGGCACGAAGCCATCACACAATCGCTGCGAAGGTTTCAGAATCGATGTCCTGAGATCGTGCTCAACATCGCGCTGATGAGCTCGCCGGAGCAGCTCGTCGCCATCCGCGAGGGACATCTCTCCTCGGGATTCCTTTTTAACCGCCCACCCGATGACGATATGTTCGACGGCATTAAAGTGTTGACGACCAAGGCGGTACTGGCCGTCCCGGAAAGTTCACCATACGCGACCCACCCGCCCCGACGGCTGGCGGAACTACAGGACGAGGACTTTGTTTTTATTCAGCGTGCACTGAACCCGCCCTACTATGACAGGATCATCCACGCATGTCACAGCGCGGGACTGACTCCCAGGATCGTGCAATCGGGCACAAATGATTCTTCCAATTTGAGTCTCGTAGCGGCGGAGCTGGGCATCACCATTGTGCCCGCCGCCACCGAATCGCGAAAACCCAGAAACGTTGTACTGGTTTCGGTCGAAGACCTGAATGTGGTCACCAACATGGAATTGGTGTGGCGCCGGGACAATCGTTTACCGGCCTTAAAAAACTTCATCCAGATCTTGCGACACGAGAGCATTCCATAAGTGTCAACCAGAACGTCTACCGCAGCCTGAACGATTCTTTCTCCATCTCCCTTGCGCCTCCTCGACGCCACGATATTACATACCCGAAGGGCATGGAAGCATACCGAGATAGCATTATGCGATATAGGTTCGCATGGTGTAGAACCAAGTCGACAATAGTAACTCCATCTAAATTAGGAGGCTCTGGTGAACACCGTCTATATCCTCTCCGCCGTGCGCACACCTATTGGAAAGTTTGGAGGCTCGCTCGCCTCGCTTTCCGCCGCAGAAATGGGAGTGGTCGCCGCCAAAGCCGCGCTCGAACGTGCCGGTGTGCGGCCAGAGCAGATCGAGGAGACGATTTTCGGCAATGCACGCCAGGCCGGGGGTGGTCCCAATCCGGCGCGCCAGATTTCCGTCGGCAGTGGCATTCCTGTGGAAGCTCCTGCTTACACGGTGAACAAAGCTTGCGCCTCAGGCATCAAGTCCATCGCGCTCTCATTTCTGGAAATCGCGACCGGCAACATGGACTGTGCGCTGGCAGGGGGAACAGAATCGATGTCACGGCTTCCCTTTTATCTAGAAGGCGCGCGCTGGGGCTACCGTCTCGGTAATCAGGAACTCGTCGATGGCATGTATCGCGATGGTTTTTTCTGCCCGATGGCGAAGATGCTGATGGGCGAGACCGCAGAGAATCTCGCCAGCCAATACAAAATCTCGCGTGAAGAGCAGGATCAGTTCGCACTCACCTCGCAGCAGCGAGCCGCCGCGGCGCAATCCAGTGGACGCTTCGACGCCGAACTGGTTCCTGTCACAATCCAAGGCAAGAAGGGCGCAACCGTGTTTTCGCGCGATGAACACCTGGTCCCCGACGCCTCACTGGAGAAGATGGCCAAGCTGGCTCCAGTGTTCTCCAAGACAGGCACTGTCTCCGCCGGTAACTCTTCCGGCATTACGGATGGCGCGGCCGCCGTGGTTCTGGCGAGTGAAAACTTCGTTCAACAAAACAATCTGAAGCCGCTGGCGCGAATACTCGCCGCGACCTCCGCCGCCGTGGATCCGCGGGTCATGGGCATCGGGCCGGTGCCGGCCATTCGCAAAATGGAAGAGAAACACGCGCTCAGTCTTAGCGACTTCGATCTGGTCGAACTCAACGAAGCCTTCGCCGCGCAAGTTCTGGCGTGCGATCGCGAGTTGCACCTCGATCGCGAGAAGCTCAATGTCAACGGTGGTTCCATCGCACTCGGCCATCCTATCGGGTGTACCGGGACGCGCATTACGGTGACCTTGCTCCACGAAATGCTTAAGCGAAAAGCGCGGCGTGGACTGGCTACGCTCTGCGTCAGCGGCGGGATGGGCATGGCGCTGGCAGTCGAGAACTGTTCATAAAGCATCGCAGCTGGCCGGTGAGCGAAGAAAGGCGTGGAACGGCTCCACTCGCGAGCAGCCCTCTGACACGCTCTGCGCCGGCTGCACCACATTTCGCTTAGTTTTTTCTATTCATAAGGAGTCTTTGTGAGCACACTCGCCCGACCTAGCGCCAGTTATAGCCTCACCCTGCGTCTCAGCATCAGCAATACTCCGGGTAGCCTCGGTCGCGTTACCTCCATGATCGGCGAACTTGGCGGCGACCTCGGTGCCATTGATATCAAAGGCGTGACCAAAACCCGGAAGATCCGCGAAATCACACTGCAGGCACGTGACGAGGCCCATGGCGAATCCATCGTCGAGCACCTGAAAACCCTGGGCATCGTTGACGTGCTCAGCGTCTTCGACCGCACCTTCATGATGCATCAGGGCGGCAAGATTCGCATCAACAGCAAGGTTCCGCTGCTTACGCGCGATGACCTCTCGATGGCCTACACTCCAGGCGTCGCCCGCGTCTGCATGGCTATCCACAACAATCCGGACAAAGCATACAAGCTGACCATCAAGGCCAACACCGTCGCCATCGTCAGCGATGGCACCGCAGTGCTTGGGCTCGGAGACATTGGCCCGCAAGCGGCCATGCCGGTGATGGAAGGCAAGGCAATGCTCTTCAAGGAATTCGGCAACGTCGATGCCTTTCCCATCTGTCTTGATACCAAGGACACGGAGGAGATCATCCGCACCGTGAAGAATATTGCTCCTGCCTTTGGCGGAGTGAATCTGGAAGACATCTCAGCTCCCCGCTGCTTTGAAATCGAAGAGCGCTTAAAGCGGGAGATGAACATTCCGGTCTTCCACGATGATCAGCATGGCACCGCCGTGGTTGTGCTGGCGGCTTTAACCAACGCGCTTAAGCTGGTAAAGAAAGATATCAAGCATCTCAAGATTGTCGTTACCGGTATCGGAGCAGCCGGCGTAGCCTGCTCCAAGATCATCATGGCCGCCGGAGCAAGTAACATCATCGGCTTCGATCGCACCGGAGCGATCCACAAGGGCCGCACCAATCTGAATTACATGAAGCAGTGGTTCGCCGAACACACCAACCCGCAGGGCTTTACCGGATCGGTGAAAGAAGCGATGGTGGGAGCCGATTTATTCCTCGGACTCTCCGGCCCTGGCGTCATTGAGCCCTCCGACCTGGGGAAGATGAACCGGGACGCCATCGTCTTCGCCATGGCCAATCCGACACCGGAGGTAATGCCGGAAGAGGCTGCACCCTACGTCCGCATCATGGCCACCGGACGTTCCGACTATCCCAACCAGATCAACAACGTGCTCTGCTTCCCGGGAATCTTCCGCGGAGCGCTCGATTGCGGCGCCACCGACATCAACGAAGAGATGAAGTTGGCCGCTGCCGCCGCTATTGCGGATACGATAACTCCCGAGGAATTGACCGAGGACTACATCGTCCCCGGCGTCTTTGACAAGCGAGTCGCTACCGCGGTTGCCGCAGCAGTGGTCAAGGCCGCCATTGCAACCGGCGTCGCACGCAAGACTCCGGGACTGGAAGAGCATCCGTACGAACATACGGGCGCGGATTGATCGATGCTGCGAACATGCGAATCAACGCGGGAAGGCCTGCCGCAATGGCTTCCCATGGTAATTTGGTCGCATTCTTCCGTGAATGGCCGCATGGACAAGGCATGGTGGTTGGGATACTATGGCTCCAACTCAAGGAACAGACCTAAGCGGCAGGCTCCCGCCAAGCCGCACAATATGCAGGTATAAGCACGGACAGCCAAGCACAACCGAAGAACAAGAAGGCATACATGAGAGCCGAAAACGGTGTCACTGAAGTCAAAACGGTCGCATGGTCGGCCGGGCCCGGATGTCATGGCAACTGCGGGCAGAAGCTTTATGTCAAAGATGGGAAGTTGATCAGGGTCGAAGGCGACGAAAACCATCCCTGGAGTCAGGGGCGGTCATGCCCTCGAGTGTTGGCCCTGACTCAGTACATGTACCATCCTGATCGCATCACTACGCCCTTAAAGCGCGTTGGCGCACGCGGCGAAGGCAAATTCGAGCCGATCTCATGGGACGAGGCATTTGACACCTGCGAGAGAAAACTTAAGGACATCCGTGAGCAGCACGGCGCCGAGTCCGTCATCTTTTGCCAGGGCACAGGACGTGACGTAGGCGGTCCAATCTCATTCCTGGCCTATAGCTTTGGCAGCCCCAACTGGTGCCAGCTCGGATTGTCCGGGCATTCGTGCTACACCCCGCGGCTGGTTTCAATGAAGGCGACGCTGGGCGATTTCTGTGTGCTCGACGCTTCGCAGTTTCTGGAGAAGCGCTACGAGGATCCGCAATATAAGTTTCCGAAAGTAATCATGGTATGGGCGCAGAATCCGCCGCCCACCTGCCCAGACGCCTTTTTCGGTCATTGGGTGGTCGATTGCATGAAGCAAGGCGGCTCTGAACTCATCTGTGTCGAGCCCCGCCACACCTGGATGAGTTCGCGCGCCAAGTACCATCTCCAGTTGCGTCCCGGAACCGATGCCGCCCTGGCCCTGGGAATGCTCCATGTAATCATCAACGAAGGTCTCTACGACAAGGAATTCGTCGAAAAATGGACTATCGGCTTCGACAAGTTGAAGGAGCGCGTGCAGCAGTATCCGCCCAGTAAGGTGTCGCAGATAACCTGGGTCCCTGAGCGCCTGATCATCGAAGCCGCGCGTTGTTTTGCCAAGGCCAAACCGGCAGCCGTGCAATGGGGAGTGCCGGTTGACATGTGCCCCGAGGGACCGACCGTCGCGCAGGCAATCACCCAACTGTGGAGCATCACCGGGAACATCGACGTGCCCGGTGGAAACGTCATCGCCCGCCCCTCACACGGCGTCACCACGTACCCCTACACCACCGAGGAGCTGGTCTATCTCTACGGCCAGGAACTGGTCGACAAACTGAACGCCAAACGCATCGGCGCCGGCGTCTATCCCATGGTCAAGGGATTCCGCGGCTGGGCTCATCCGGATCTGGCCATCGATCAGATCTTCTCCGGAGCGCCCTACCCCATCAAGGCAGCTTGGATCCAGACCGCCAACGTCCTGGGTGGCCAGGCAGCCCGCATGAAGTTCCACTACGAAGCACTTAAAAAGCTGGATTTCATCGCTGTCGTGGACCTCTTCCACAATCCCACCACAATGGCTCTAGCCGACATCATTCTTCCCTCTGCCACGTTCGCCGAAAAGGACAGCTTCCGCTCCTGGTGGGCTCCGCTGGCCGTAATTCAAAAGGCCGTGCAGGTGGGCGAGTGCAAGTCTGACTGGGAGATCAACCTCGAACTGGCGCGACGTTTCAGTCCCGAGGTCAGGAAGAACTTCGGCAGCGTGCGAGAGCTGATCAACAAACGGCTGGAATTTGCCGGCACATCGTTTGAAAAGCTGGTCGAAAAGGGTTGTTGGGAAATGCCTCCCGACGGCCCATTCAAACCCTATCGCCGACACGAGCGTGGTCTGCTGCGTCCGGATGGAAAGCCCGGCTTCAATACTCCGTCGGGCAAAGTGGAACTCAGCGCGTCGCTCTACGAAAGCTGGAAGCTGGACCCGCTGCCCTACTACAGGGAGCCGCCGCAAAGTCCGATAAGCACTCCCGAGCTCTACAAAAAATATCCGCTCATTATGATCGCAGGGACCCGCAGCCCGGTCTTCTTCCACGCCGAGCACCGCATGATTCCATGGCTGCGCGAAAAATGTCCCGAGCCGCTCGTAGAGATCCATCCCGATACCGCCAAGGAACTGGGCATCTATGACGGCGAGTGGGTCTACATTGAAAACGACCTGGGGAAGGTGAAGCGCAAGGCCAAGCATAGCCTCACGGTCCATCCCAAGATGATTAACACCATGCATGGCTGGTGGATGCCCGAACAAAAAGGCCCGGAACCCGATCTCTTCGGCGTTTGGGATTACCAGATTAACCAGATCATTCCTGGCCCCCAGCTTAGCGAAGCTGGTTTCGGCGGCGGGCAATACAAAACAACGCTCGTCAAACTTACCAGGATGACCGCGGAAGAATCCACAAATGGGGAGGTAGGCGATGTCGCACGGGCTGCTGATTGATTACGATTACTGCACCGGTTGTTTTACCTGCGAGGTGGCATGTCAGCAGGAGCATGGTCATCCGGTCGGCAAGTGCGGCATCAAGGTCACGGAATTTGTCATGAAGACGAACAAGCCTGACAAGCCTGTCTCCATCGACTACTTGCCCTTTCCCACTGACCTTTGCGATCTCTGCGCGCAACGCACCGCTGCAGGCGAAAAGCCTTCCTGCGTCAAGCATTGCCAGGCCGCCTGCATGACTTACGGCCCCATCACGGAACTGGTGAAGGAGATGGAAAAACGTCCCAAAACCGTTTTGTTCAGGCCCCGGTGAGCTCTCGCGTTCACTATGCATTCAGGTGTGGCCTAAGAAGGGGAACATCACGCCCGGCATTTTTATGCCACGCGCTGACGATTTTCTTCACTGCGCAACTACCCGCACTGCACTGCGAGCATCGAAATTGATCCGCCGTCCACGCCTTCAACCGGAAAGCTGACGCGGTCAGATTGTCTCCGCGTCCCAATGACATAGAGCAGCGGCAGGTAATGGTCGGGTGTGGGAACCGCGAGCATGGCCTCTTTGCCCAGCTTGTTTTCGTAACCGATCAGGGGATTCGTTTCACCCGATAACAATAGTTCGCGCACCCGCCGCTCGAAGGATACCGCCCATTCATAGGGCTTCACCGCGTGCTCTCCCCATGAGTATGAGTGCAGATTGTGAACCAGGTTCCCGCTACCGACGATGAGAATATTCTCCTCCCGCAGCGGAGCAAGCCGCTGGCCGAGGTCGTAGTGGAACGACCCAGGTTGGTTCTCATCGATGCTTAGTTGCACAACCGGAACATCTGCGTGCGGATAAACATGGCGCAGCACCGACCACGTCCCGTGGTCGAGTCCCCAGCCTTCATCACCTCTGACGGGCAATGGGGCAAGCAGTTTCTGCACGCGAGCGGCAAGCTCCGGGTCGCCCGGTGCCGGATACTGCACCTCATACAGTTGGCGTGGAAAACCACCGAAATCGTGAATTGTCTTCGGTGCAGTGCTCACCGTCACAGCGGCATCCTGAATGTACCAATGCGCCGAGATGCACAGAATGGCTTTAGGTCGTGGGAGGCTTGCCCCAATTGCCGTCCATGCTTCGGTGTACCGGTTGTGCGCGAGGGCGTTCATGGGGTTGCCGTGCCCAAAGAATACGGCTGGCATTTGCTGTGGCATCACAAGCCTCCGAGAGCTATCAGCTACGCGGTCGTTCTCCTGCGCTTCAGACCATTCCAAGCCAGCACCGCCAACACCCCGAGTATCAGCCCGATTGATAGCGTCGGGTGTTTCAGCGGGCGCAGCGAACTGCGCACGATTACAGGAAGCCAGTTCAGCGCGTCTACCAATCCAAGACAACCACCCAACAAAAGCCACCAGCAAGCTGCCCGTAGCGCTCTGTCTGTCGGATCGATAAGCCAATTTCGGAACAACTTGGTGTACATGAACGCAACCAGACAGACCGCGTAAATCCATTCCGCGGCGCACAGCAGAAAAACCACTCCAGCGACGCAACAGACGCGCAGCAGAATGGCGCGTGACTGTGCAGTCACACCCTCCGGAACCCGCAGAATAAGCATCAATGTCAAGCCCAGGCAGATCAGCAGGCAGGCGGTCCAAAGTTGAATGTACATCCAATAGGCTTGGAACATGACATCCCAATTGAATCACAAGGACGCCCAGCTAGTCTCGATGAGTGGCGGGCGTAACGAGACTGCCGGAACGGATCAGGCCGCTCCGGCTCTCAACCATTCTTAATCAGTCAAGAACTTCGGTGGAGCTGAGAAACGTCTTCCGGTCAACGTAGTATTGGGTTCGTTCCGAAAAGAATCTCAGTGTTTCTCGTCCATTCCATTTCCATCCAGCCCAGTGATCAGGATCTGCAAGGATCTTGGTTCCCTCATCGATATAAACGGGTTCTAATCCTTCTGAAATGTAAGCGATGAATTCGTGGGTGGCTTTGTAGCTCTGCCGCGCTTCTCGTTTGCTTTCCAGGCTCAACATGATACACAGCTCCTCACACTGATTTGTTTGCTTCAAGATGTTTGGCTGCTGCTTGGATATTGCTACTCTGCGCTTTTCCTGTCAACGTTTTAACGAGCTTCTTGACCCAAAAACATAACTTCGCTGAGGAAAACTCGGGCATAACTGTCCCCGGCGCTCAAAATCCTGCGTGTCAGCGGCTTCAGTTTGCGCTGGATGTAATTGGCTGCTCGCTATTCCCTGCCCGGTGCTCTCCCGATTCATGCACCAGAAGAGCGGTATCAAAAGCGTATTCCAGCACGTGACGTGCTGCCGCAATCTTCTCTGCCTGCTTGCTGCGCGGAATATATCCGTCGGCAATAATGTCGGTGCGGCCCTCACTGTGGCTTACTGCGATTGCGCGAATGGCGTGGTCGTGCTGGCTGTCGAGACTGTCCGCAAGTCGCAGGATTCCTCCCAGGCAATCGACCAGATGCTGATCTTCGGATGACAGGGCTGCATAACCTTCCTGCGTGGTCGGCAGCGCCCCGCGATGATAGCGCGCCACCAAAGCAGCCATTGTCATCTCCGTTGCCGACCAACCCGGCGGGACCTCCAACTTAAGCAGCAGGCGCCCGCTCACCTTGTGGCTGGCCTTGTCGCCCGCCTTGTTGTGCCCGCCGTGCCCTGCCCCATGCGTCAGCGCGGCCAATTGCAGCAGGTCGCGCGGGCTGACCGCTCCAGCGCCGCGTGCTCGGTACGAGCCCGCCCCCCTGCAGTGCATCGTAGAGTTCAAGGCTGAACTGCGTGACTAACTGAGTGTGGGCCGGATCGGAGTCAAGGCTTGTCGCCCAGCTTTCAAATCGCTTTAGCACTGCTCGATGCAGTTGCTCTCCCGCAGGCAATCCGTTCCTCCACTCCTGCCATAAAGAGTGCCGCCCAACCATTTTTTCGCGATAGGCCTGCACGCGCTGCGTGCGCTCGCGTGAGACAGCGGCATACCAGAGCTGTCTTTCCTGTGGCGAAACAAAGGCTCGAATCTGGCAAGCGGTGCCCCACAACACATCCAGGTCATGCACTTCCCCCAACAGATCCTGAATGTGCTTGAGATCTTTTCCCCAGCGCTGATCCTGCTCCGGCAGGAAGTTTTCTACGATGTAACGGAGCCGCTTGATGCCGATGCGCAACTCATGCAGGGCGACTTTACTGCGGTTTCGCAGGGCTCTGGCGTGTAGTTTGTGCGCCGCTTCGTAGCGTTCCAGCGCGAGCACCTGAAAGACTTCGGTGGCGTCTCCCACCCCTTCGCACAACTTTGTCCAGCCTTTGCGCCCATTGCAGCCAACGCTCGGTATCGAACTCATCCACTACCTCGGCGGCGCTTCTCTTCAACTCCGCCTCGCGCTGCCGGCAATAACTGTTGAGCCGCTCTGCTACTGCCGGACACTCGCTCTGCAATCGCTCCACCCATTCCAGCAGCACCTGCGTATCTCGCAGATCACCGAGGGCGGAAAAGACGGCCTTGCCCGCCTTGCGCATCTTTTTCCAGCAAGGATCGCCGTTGACGCTTTGGAAGGCTTCTGCCATGGCGCGGCAGCGGCGGAGGGCCACTCGAAGATCGTGCACAGCGTCGCTATTGAAGCTCTCGCGGGCCTTCTCGCGTTCTGCAACCACCCGTTCCATCCAGTACGCAAGACCGCGATCCACGGGCTTCTCTGCTGCCGTTTTCACCATCACAGCCTCCGGCAGCGTTCATTTTACGCGAGAAATAAGCTCAATTCACTTTAGAGAAACTTGCGCGCGGAACTCCTGCTGCGACCCGTCGGACAGCCTGATCCACGACTCGCGCTAATTCGTCTGCATAAACGCTCGCCCGTTCTTCGCGCAAACGCCGTTTGGCGCTCGCCGCGGAAAACCAGCGTGGGGTGCGGAAAACTTCGCGCGGACTCTCAAAATGCAGCACTCTGCACAGATGCGCGTTTACCGCATGCGCGTCGCTCGCATTCTTGTGGTGCAGATACCGAGTGAAAGGGACGGCTTCGACCTTCCCGCGAACACCAGCTTCTTCGTAAGCTTCGCGGGCGGCGGCACTCGCAGCCGTAGGATCGCCATCGACTCCGCCCTTGGGGAACGTCCATCGCCCGGCGCGGGTGCGCACCAGTAGAAATTCGACTTCGCCATTAGCCCGCCGGCGATAGCACACAGCCGCGACCACCGTGCGTCCAGAAGGCCGCCAGTGCTGGAGCTCTTGTCGTATCGACTGCCTGAGCCCCCGAGCTTGTGCAAAATCAATCAAGTCCACTGTTTTGTCCATCCACCACTTATCCTGCCACAAATCAATACAGAATCCAGTGCATAGCTTGATACGTTTGCTGTTACGTCTAATGGTGGAGTTTGACCCCACTTTGTGCATCCCTGATAAAGGGAGTGTGAATTGTTGGTAAATATTTAGTCGCGCTCTTCTCAGTGATCGGCAGGGTTTGTGAGTCTGTCGCAATCGTGGCAGACCGTCAATATTTTCCTGTCCCAGATCGTACACTATTCACGCTATGTTCAAAGTCTATCTATAAACTTGCGCAAGCAACATTTTCTCCAACTAACCCAATACAAGGAGACTGAGTGCTCTCTGCTATCCGCACACGAGCGTGGAGTATCGTCTGCCTTTTCATTTTCTTCGCGTTGCCATCCTGGGCGCAACTCTCCGCAGCAGAGAATCTGATTGCGCAAGGCCACTACAACCGGGCGCGGCCTCTGGTGCAGGCAGCACTCGATAAACATCCGCAGGACATAAGAGCACTGGTGGCACTATCCACCATCCAGTGGGCCTTCGGTCAGTTGGACGCATCGGCCGCCACCGCCGAGCGGGCAGTGCTCTTGGCAGATGAAAGCCCGGTTGCCCACGCACAGTTGCTCAATGCCCTGGGTGCCAAGCTGGCAAGCAGCAAGACCGGAACAATGGAAAAACTGAGCATCACACGCCGTTTTCGGCGGGAAGCTGATCGCACCCTGCAGCTCGACCCCGGAAATCTCTACGCGCATGAAGCTCTCGCACGGTTTTATTGGTACGCCCCGGCAATCGCGGGCGGAGCCAAAACCAAAGCTCGGCAGTGGTTGGACAGGCTTGTGCAGTTGGACGCCGTCCGGGGCTATGCCTTGAAGGCAGAGCTGGATGCCACCGAATCAAATGCGGCACAGAGCCTTGCCGTTCGCACAGACTGGCAGAACGCAGTAGCCGCAAATCCCCAGAGCTACACGGCGAACATCGGCCTCGGGCGCTGCCTGCTGCTTGGCGGCGGCAAAGAGTTGAGAGGGATCGAAGACATCGCCCACAAGGCGCTAACATTAGACCCGTCGCGCATTGACTCCTATCGGTTGCTCGCTGCCGTGTACGTCACTACGGCGCGCTGGGAACAGTTGGACTCCCTTCTGCAACGCGCTCACGCCGCCGTGCCAGACGACCTTGCAGCCGACTTCATTGCTGCTCAGACCATCCTCGAGCGAAATGTCGCATCGCAGTTGCCGCGCGCGGAACAGTGCCTTCGGAATTACCTCAAGCAGCCCAGCGACGGCCTTGAACCCACCCTTGCCATGGCTCACTGGAGGCTCGGAAGCATTTTGGAAAAAGAAGGTCGCAAGAGCGCCGCTCTGCAGGAACTTGAAATTGCAGTAACTCTGGACCCCGCCTTGGAAGCGGCCAGGAAAGACCTGAAGAGGCTTCAATAGACATCGGCTAAGCGACAACACCAAGGACAGCTCGCTCAGTGCAACTCGTATCCCGAATACAAAATGCTCAAGGTCGCCGTGCCTCCCAGTCGCACACTGGTCACTGTCTGATTGGACGCCGGAAGCCAGAACTGTCCAATCTTCTGGTAACGATGCTCAATCCGCGTCTTCTTAATCCAGAACGACGGATTCTTCGCTGGTTCAGCGTCGATGCTCTCCACCGCGAAATCCGCCGCATTCACGCAGATTTCTCCGCGATAGAGAAACTTATTTTCTCGCCTCGGCTCCACTTCCAGCCTGTAGCAACCACCATTCGGACTGGGCCGTGAGCCCAGCAGCGTAAAGGTGTAATTCTCCGGCGTCAGTGCCGCCTGCCGCTGATTCTCCCCTCGCGCAGCCTCACGCTCGCTCTCCATCAGCCTTGCAAACACCTTCGACTGAATCCACTTTGAGCCGCGCGAGGAGATCACCTCAAAACTCTTGCTCTCCGGAGACGTGTAATGCACCGCTACTTCTTCCTCAGCTTCATGGTCTGACGGAAAACCTCGATAGCGCAGCGAATACGAGCGCCTTCCCTCGTAGCCCCGCAGTGCAGCGGCACGCTGTGCATTGTTCTGGAGTAATCGCCTCACGACTTCCTGCGCGCTCATGCCCGGCACAACTGCTGTGCTCGTCTCCGTCGATGCCGAATTTTCCGCATATGCCGGCGCTGTACTGATCAAGGTCATCGCCAGAAATCACGCAACTCAGAGATCGAAACTGAATTTTCAATGCAAAGCTCCCATGTGCTGCCCGCCCCAGCCCTCGTCCAACCCAGACGCCGAAACAGTGTTTAGAGTACTCCTGCATGTCTCCGGTAATCTGCTTTCCTGTAGCTGCCGGAGCCGTGGAACAAAACTGCGGCAATGCTGTCATTGGCGCACGAATGCTCCTCAGACGCCGCTATGCTAAAATGGGCTTTCGCGCACTCTAGTCCTCCGTCAACTTAACTCATCGACGAGAATCTTAAGAGGAACGACATGAACGCCGCAGCACATGGGCCTGTCTGGATTCACCCCCCGCGCTTTTGGAAAGCAACTGAAGGCAAAACCGAAGAGGAAATCGCCGATCTCCTGGATTATATCGCTCGGCTTCTCGCGGAAGGCCAGACCGAAGCTTTGTATCGGTTTGATTTCGTTACTGGAGTTGGCTATCCCTATCCAAACTCTCCAAGGCATCTAGAGGGGACAAAGAAGTCAGCCGCTTAGTTTTCAATCTGCATGAAACGGCAAGCGTGATCTTCCTTGCGTCGTCATCGCGCCGCTAGTGGTACGTGTGAGTTCCAGGACAACAACGGCGTGGAGGAAGCTATTCGCCTTAGCTTGCCGTTGCCCCACCTTCCGTCGTCCCTTCTATCACCGCTCCGCCAGTGGTGGAGGCCCCTGAGCCAGCGGTCAGCAATTTGTCCAGAACCGGGATATTTACCCGTTGCGTTTCCACAAAGTCCACTCCGTCCGCCGTGATTGTGAACTCTGAGTTGTCCGCTCGGGTTATGTAACCTTTGGTTTTGAGATACCACGTCGTGAATACCAAATAGTCGCGTGGAAAACCGAGGCGGCTTTCGATATCGCGGAATGTAACTTCTGGTCTGTTCGGGTTTGTGCGGCGCTGAAAATACAACACCGTCAACACCGCCAACCGGCGATTCAACTCACCCTCCATGTTGTCCATAAAGTCGACCCACGCCGATAGGGGTTCCGGCTGCGCTTCTCGGCGAGTCTCATCGTAAGCAGCGCGGCTCTCCGGATTGGACAACACTTCATAGGCTTGCTTCAACAGGAAGAATCTTTCAATATCGCCGGTATCACGGTTGTCCGGATGGAAGCGGGTCGCCAGAAATCTATAAACCCGGTGGATTGTGTCAGCCTCTGCACTCGGGCTGATTTGAAGGAACTCGTAGTAATCCGGAATTTCCATTACGCCTCTCCGCAGGGACGCTTTTGCTCAAATAACGCAGCATCACGACGGATGTGAACTGCAGGCCACCATCTTAACACCGTTGTTATTGCATGGCCATAAGGGAGATAGCAGTGCGCGAGAGCAACCGGAAAGTGCTTGCCGCACTGCCGCTCATCCTACCGCTCTCGCCGCTCAATGCTGCGGATCGCTTTCACTCTTCCTGGAACGGTGAGTCTTGTGCCGAAATGTTGACCGCCAGGAAATGTTGACGCCCGAAAGCCACGGCTTCACTTTTTTTGTCGAAGAAAACATCTACCACCGGGCGGAGTTCATCAGCCGATGTCGTATCCACGAAATGCGCCAGCCTCGATTTATGCTGCCTCTTATCGAACAGCACGATGTAGTCATTCATTCTCGCATGCAGGTTCATCCGCGCAGTCGGAGAAAGCGCGATATTCAGCACCTTGCCTTCCGGTAAGACGTGATTGGGGACCGCATAAGACTGCTCAGTTTTCAGACCACTGGCGAAGCTGCCTTGCCCGGTAAACGCCGTCACTTGCACTGCCGTCTTGTGCCGGTTCAAGAATCCCAGTTTGCTCTCCGCGCTTGCGAGAAGGTGGTTGGTCTTCTGTAACTGAAGTTTGGTCTCCTGCAGTTCGTTGCCCTGGGCAGTAAGCATACGCAGAAAATGACTTTTATCATGTCGATAACGCACGGTGTTGGTCAGCACCGCGCTACCGATGACCAGCAACGCAAAACTCGCTATCTTTACGGCCCGGGACAATCGCACTTCCAGCAACTCAGCCTCCTAAATAGCTTGAGGCACAGCCGCATGGCTGTGCCTCAAGAATTTGTTTAAATATAACCGCTCCGTTTTACCTGCAAAGTGGGCAAACACCTTAGTTTCTGAGCAGTCTTCGCCCTACGGTCTTGAGGACGAGCGCTCAATCGAGGATCGTGAGCTCGTATTCAACTTGAGCCCTGGCATTTACGTTATGGTCACGGCGATAGTACACTTCAACCCCAGCTAAGCTGGATTCGTCAGCCGTATTTGGGCGTTGATTCCGAATAAACGAAACCCAGTGGTGAGGACACGATTCTATGGCAGAGACTTCTGGCAGTCAGCCTTCAAATCGCCGCCAATCTCCCCGCTACCGCTGTACGGGTGCTGCTGAAATATTGCAACGCGGGAGTCGCTGGGAATGGGGAAGGGTGAACGACATTAGTAACAGCGGCTGTTACATCGAAATAGTCCAGCTCTTACCTATCGGCAGTGTGGTTCAACTTCGACTTACCATCGCAGATACCTTGCTGGATATTGCTGCCAATGTAGTATCCAACGATCCGGGCATTGGCATGGGAATGGGATTCAATGCGCTGTCACAAGAGCAGGCGAGCCAACTGGCACAGATTGTAAAACGTATCAATGCTCAACAACCACCCACAGCGCCGCACCCTAAGTACCTCGAACCAAGTGCCCCACCCGTTCAGATAACGCGGGAAGCGGCGCCAGACATCTTGGCGAAGATCATTAAACTCATCAATGAAAAAGGCATATTGACAAGGCAAGACCTTATTGAAATCGTAAAAGCTAACAAGTAACAAGCTGGGCTTCACGTGTAAGGTCAAGACCCTCAGCTTGTACGGAATTGGTGACGACTTTTCTCACGGCAACAGTGTACGCCGAGCCGGGCTGCAACCCTAGTCGTCACTCCGTGTATGGGCTTCTGCCCACTTGCGGCAACGCTCCTGAATTTCCAAACGTTTTGCCGGCGTCAGCATCGCCCCAACCTCATCGCGTTTTTCTTTGGCGGCGGCCAAGTTTGAGAGGTTCAGCCAGAAATATGCTTCTGCCGCATCCATTGGAAGAGTGCCGTCACCATATTCGTACATCACCCCGAGAACGAGCTGTGCACCGGGAAAATTTCGTTCCGCAGCCTTGCGAAACCAACGCATGGCCTCGGCTTCATCCTTAGGCACACCCAGGCCATACCCATACGCCGCGCCGAGGTCGAACTGAGCCTTTGCGACTCCCTGTTCAGCGGCTTCGCGATACCAGCGCACAGCCTCAGCTTCATCCTTTGGAACACCTTCGCCTTTGGAATAATCATAGCCAAGGTTGTACTGAGCCTTGGCATATCCCTGCTCGGCAGCCTTGCGGTACCAACGCGCAGCTTCAGCTTCATCCTTTGGAACGCCACGCCCGTCGTCATACATCACGCCCAGGGAATACTGAGCATCAGCGATTCCTTTGTCGGCTGCTGTGCGGTACCAGCGCACTGCCTCTGCTTCATCTTTCACGGCACCTTCGCCATTGGCTAACGAAGCAGCAAGGTTGCACTGAGCCTTTGCGTATCCCTGTTCGGCTGCTGTGCGGTACCAGCGAACAGCCTCCGCCTTATCTCTTGAAACACCTCGGCCATTGTCATATCTCAAACCAAGGTTGTACTGAGCCTCAGCGTTTCCATTCCTGGCTTGCCTGATAAGTTCAGCAGTATCTCCGATAGGTCGGTTTTGAGCCGCTGTCTGGGCGCTAGTCGAAAGAATCAGGAGGACGGACAGGAGCCACCAAAGAGAACGGCGACAGTAACGCATCCCAGCACCTCATACACTTCAGGTCTAAGACCAAAAGGTAAGCACAATTCTGCCACTCGGCAGAGGATACGGAAATTGCTTAGTGAGGTTCTGTCCCGACAGGCCATACCGTACGCCTACCGAGCTGGCGGACTGCGTGGCTACGGTTAGCGTTAGCTGAATAGGGCAAAGGGTCCTGATCGAAGCTATAACCTACAATTCTTACACCCGAGGAAGAATTTTCTGCCCCTACGATGATGAAGCAGAACACGCTGTCGTCATCAGCTCTTGCGTAACATGGCATCAGGCATTACGAAAGCCGCGCATTGCCTCTCTTCGATGAATGCCGATGTTAAAGAGAGAGATAAACATTGTTGCGAAAATCGGCCATGTCCTTCGGTCTAGCGAATCGCTTTCCAGTGCATCGAGTAGCTCTGGCGATCAAGCCCAGCCGACAGCGGACGTGCCGGGGAGCAATATGGAATTCGCAATTGGCACGCGAGCGGCAACGAATATCAAAACGTCGGAATGCCATTCACAGCACCGAGCTATATCTCTCGTCTTCATCCATCTCCCAACGTGGCCGTAAACGTGCTCCTTCCAGCCTCGAAGTAATTTTTGTGGAATCGCCGTTCTATTCGTGCGGGAGGTGTCTCATGTCAAAGGGTGCAATTAGTAAGCAAAAAGTTTTTGTTGTTGATGACGAGGAGCAGATTGCCGACCTGTTGAGTCTCTACCTCCGGCAAGTACCATTCGATGTCGAGACCTTCTACGATGCCCGTTCGGCTTTACTAAGAGCTGATAATCGTTTGCCCGATCTCTTGGTCAGCGATATTACGATGGCAGGGATGGATGGCATCACTCTGGCCGAAACTTTGCGGGAACGAAACCCTAACTGCAAGGTAATTCTCATCTCAGGCAACCCCAACTGGAAAACAGGCGGAGATTTACAAGGCGGCAGATTACGCGACTTCACCGTATTGCTCAAGCCCTTTTCCATCAAGCAGCTTCTGTGTCTCACCACATCAGAACAGGCTAGGCCGCTTCCATCGACGCAGGAGCCGAGGCTACGGTCAGCGGGGTGAATCTAACACTGGCTGCTTCGGATCTCTTATGATGGGGAAGGCCCATAACGCGCCCTGGGTGCTGGAACAATCCGGCTTCCCGGCGCAGATGGGGCAGCCCCTTTCGGAGCAGACGTCTTCGATGGCGTATTTGCGAAAAGCCAAGGCCACAATCGCCTTGGCTTCCCGTGCCACCGCTGGAAGATGCTGGGGTAATTGCCAGCCGTCCTCCTGCCTTCTCATGCGGTTGGCGCATCAGTGTGAGTGCCGGGCATAAGTGCCGGAGACACCTCCCTGATGTCGCGACTAAGCCTTCGCTGATTCCTTCCCTGCCACGGTAGCAACCGGAGCCGCTGCCGACTTCTTCGCCGCGCGCTTTGTCGCTCTTTTCTTGGCTGCCCACCGCGCCTTCAGTGCTTCTGACAAGCGTTTCCGCCCGGCAGCGGTGATGCCACCCTTGGCTTTCTTGGCCACGCTCTTCTTCGGGGCCTCGTTTACCGGAGCCACATTGACCGAAGGAACCCCAGCTTTTTTCGCTGCACGCTTGGCCGCTCTCTTCCGTTTTGCCCACCGTTCTTTCGCCGCCTCGGACATCTTCTTGCGTGCCGCCGCGCTCAGGACACGCTTATCGCCGGCAAGCCTTGGTCTGACCGGATTGGCCTTCGATGCAGACTTAATAACCGATGCGCCGCCGCCCAAAGCTTCCAATGCGGCGATCGCGAAATCAAGTTGATCGCGCTCGCCGCGCAGTACTGCCAGAATCGTTGATGTATCCATTTGGCTCCGTCACCAGCGAAGGGGATTCAGCCGATGGGCTGTGGCGCTGGTGCTCTGGTACAGCTACAGCTTCAGCTTGTCCTTGTTGGCCTTAAGGAATTCGCACAGATAACTCCGCCCTGTCCAAGAGCTTGACCCACTGCCCATAATATAGGGTGACAGTGAATCGCCACAATCCCTAAACACTGAGACCACCCTTATCGCGAAACGTTTGACTGGCCGCTTAGTCCACGGTTAAAACTTTTCGTCTTCGACCGAGATATTCTCAGCATAGATGTGGGTGCGGTCTTGTTCGTCCCCTGATCTTATCCAACCGATCATCGAGACTTCGGTGGCCAAAGCGCAATTCTTGAAGCTGCTGAGAGAACGGTTGAGGTTCCATCGCTAGGAAGCCGGCGATTACAGCAGCTTCTTTGCCGTGCTTCGGTCATACTTACATGCGCCGGTAGCAGCAAGCCCAAACGGGCTCGTAGAATCATTGTTACCCGCCATATTCGGCTGTGAGAGGTGCACAAAATGCAAAAGCAAACTCTCGGTAAAACGGGTCCTGCGGTCTCGGTACTCGGACTCGGCTGCATGGGGATGTCTGGAATGTACGGCCCTGCCGATGAGCACGAGGCTATTGCGACCATTCATGCTGCGCTGGACAGCGGAGTTACGTTGCTCGATACGGGAGATTTCTACGATAGCGGACACAACGAACTCCTGCTCCGGGATGCATTACGAGGGCGGACGCGTGACCAGATCGTCCTGAGCGTCAAATTTGGAGAGATGCGCGATCCAAAAGGCGGATGGAGCGGCGGCGATAACCGGCCGAAGGCGGTGAAGAACTTCCTCGCCTACAGTCTCAAACGCCTCGGCACGGAGTACATCGACATTTACCGTCCTGCACGTCTCGACCCTGCGGTTCCGATTGAAGATACCATCGGCGCTATCTCGGAGATGGTTCAGGCGGGCTATCTCCGGCATATTGGGCTTTCAGAAGTCGGTAGCGAAACCATTCGCCGTGCCGCGGCCGTCCATCCAATCTGCGACCTGCAAATCGAATACTCGCTCATCTCAAGGAGCCTTGAGGCCAAGGTGCTGCCCACCTGTCGTGAACTCGGTATCGGCATAACCGCATACGGCGTACTGTCGCGTGGTCTCCTCAGCGGCCACTGGAGCAAGGATCGAAACGCAGCAGGAGACCTTCGCAACCGCATGCCCCGTTTCTCAGGAGAGAATATAGACAGGAATCTCGCCCTCGTAGAATCCTTGCGGAGAGTAGCCGATAGCAAGGGCGTTACCGTCGCACAGATCGCAATCGCGTGGGTCGCCGCGCGAGGTGAAGATATCGTTCCGCTCGTCGGCGCACGACGCCGTCTCCAGTTGCAGGAGGCGATTCGGTCGCTTGACGTAAAGCTGACGGCTGCCGATATTGCTGACATCGAAAAAGCTGTTCCAGCGGGAGCGGCCGCAGGTTCCCGCTACGGCCAACAAGCCACGGCTCACTTGGACAGTGAGCGGTCCTGAGGAGTAATACTCCCGGCGAAATCGTTTTCTTCAGGCGCGTTGAATCATCTTCAGCAAGCTCTTAACCAGGGAAGTGGAAACGCAGCTGTCTGCGGGAAGCAATCGCGACTCCATTGATTTTGGCTGGCACAAAAATCCACCGCCGCAGCGTCTGCATGATCGAGTCTTCCACTCCATACCCCACCGCTTGCAGAACCTGAACCTGCGCAATCGAGCCCTGATCATCAATAACCACTTCCAGGACAACATCTCTTCCACGTGCAAGCTCGGGAATCTCGCTATGCAGAATCGGCGGCTCCGGCGTAAAAACCGGTAGAGCGGTCTTGATCTGATGGTGCATGCCCGTAAACCCATTGGGCATCGAGTTCATCCGCCAACTGGCAAATGGTACCAGTCCCTGTCCTTCATCTTTACTGGAACTGTCATCCGCGGTTTCGGCTTGGTTGGCTGCTTCTAACTCCGTATCTGGCTTCGCGTCGCTCAGCGGCTTGGCTTCCACGCGAGTTTCAGAGGGCATGGGCACTGGAATACTGGAGCTAGCAATCGCGTCTTTGTGAAAATAAATGGGTGTGACCAAACTCGGACGCAAGGCAGCGTGGTGTATTGAGGGGCCAGACATCGGCCGCGAAGAAATGCCGCAGAGAATTACAAGCACCGAACATTGTAGCCAGAGGGACGCAATGAACGGCACAGGCTGCTTTAGATAGGAATCACGGCGTGCGGACGTAAACATAACTACTCGTCATCATAAGAGCGGCAAGTCGTCGCGGCAATCGGAGTTTCGCCTCAGTAGCGCTAGAGTGCCGAAGTAAGGAAAATCTCTCCGGGTACTAAGTGCTCTTGTGCATTTCGGCAAAAGCCAGCGTGGAGCAGACTCTGTTTCAATAATCTTAAACGTTTGGATGATGCCCTTTTCTTCCGGGATGAGTGCAAGGGAGGGCGGATATCCGGGAACACTCGGGCTGCGACTTGGACAAACCAGTCTTCGCGGCCTATTTTCATTTATTGTCCGGAAGGCTGCCATTTTCCGCTTCAGACGTTTCCTCGCTATGTTTACTCGCGTGGTTCCGCAGCAGTAGATACTTCCAACTTGACGCGACAGCAGTACCATCGAACATACATAAGGGCTGAACGTCACAGCCTTAGTTCATTACGATTGAGGCGGCAAGCTATGCAACCAGATGCTGGACTAATAGTCGCGGTGCAACGCAATCAAACCGGGGCTGATATTCACACGCTCAACAACCTCCTGCATCAGTACCTGTATGCGTGTTACACGAAAAACCATATTTTGGCCGATCTTGCCAGACACAAATTAATGGCCGTGCTCATTGAAAAGGAATGGGAAAACCTGCGGCCGTCAAAGGGGACTACCAATCGGGCAACTCTCGCCTGATCGGCTATGCTTGCTTTTTCAGCGTAAAAACGGTGATCTCAGGCGGGCACATGAAGCGCATCGGCAGTCCGACAACTCCAATGCCTCGATTCGTGTAAAGCTGCAACTCACCAATCTGATAATGCCCCATTGGATACTTCCGCGCCCAACGCGGCAAATAGAGGGCACCCACACCCGGAAACCGAATCTGCCCGCCGTGGGAGTGGCCGGATATCTGGAAGTCAACCGGGTACCTTTGCAGTTCGTCTGCTATATCCGGTTCATGAACTGCAACAACGGTGCACTCTTGCCCGGGCACAGCTTGCAAAGCGTCATCTGGCCTGGCGCGGCCCGCCGTCACGTTGTCGATCCCGGCTAGCCACAGACGAGACCCATCCCGCTCCAATGCACTCGCCCGATTGCGTAGAACCTGTATCCGCGCACCAGCACTCAGAGCTTCAGCAACCATATCGGCATTGGTGTCGTAATCATGGTTGCCAAGCACCGCAAAGCAGCCCAACGGAGCCTCGACTCGCCGCAGCATCTCGGCACATGGCCACGCTTGCTCTGCATTGGCGGTCCTTTCTCTCCTGTAGTGCGCAGCCGTGACGAAATCACCCGTGAGTATCACGAGGTCGGGCTTTTGGGCGTTGGTCAACTCGACCACCCGCGCGAGATGTTTGGCGGTCATGAATGAGTTGAAGTGGATGTCACTGAGTTGTGCGATGCGAATGCCATCAAATCCGGACGGAAGCCGTTTGAGTTTTATCCCGACGTTGGTGACGACGGTCTCATGTGGCTCGTGAACACTTATTTCGAGAGCCCCTCCCGCCAGCACCACTGCACTGAAACCGAGAAATTCACGCCTGGAGAGTGCCATCGGCCTCAGCTCTCATTTGTCTTTTGCCTTTCCATGAGGGTTGCGCGGTGAATCACGCATCCCCGAGATGCTCCCGTGCTCCTGCCGGAAACACGGCTGATCCCACTTACAATTGGATTTCGGTTTCGCCTTTTCGGTTGTCGGTTGTCGGTTGTCGATTGTAGTGGAACATCGATGCCCGGCAGATGTGCCGGCTTCCGGTGGCAACCTCGCAAAGAAATCACGAGAGAAGTTTACGCCGTCACGCCAGCCGCCAGCTACAATTCTCGTGATGCCAAAATACAAGAACTTTCTCGGTCGATTTGAGAGGATGAGGTGAAGCCGTGAAATCCGTTACCTTGACTGCATTTTGCGCGCAACTACCTGCCGCTCACGCGTGGCAAGAGTCCAAGGGCAGTGGTTCTACACTGGCCATCGCAATCGGACGCGCCATCGACCAGTTGCTCACCTTGCCTCATGTCAAAGGCAAACGAATTGAAACTCTGAAATTGACTGTCGTGGTGGCGGAGTAGGATGAATGAACGCCGAAAAGCTGAAAGCGCTTCTCAATCTTGTTCCGCTCTCGGTTGAAGGCGGGTACTTCGCCGAGACATATCGTTCTGCCGAAATGATCTCGCAGGAATCTCTGCCAGGCCGTTACAACGGCCCCAGAAGTGTGAGCACCGCGATCTACTACCTCCTCGAACCCAACACATTTTCCGAATTACATCGGGTGGCTTCCGACGAAATCTTCCATTTCTATCTCGGTGACCCGATTGAAATGCTGCAGCTATGGCCGGACGGTTCTGCCAGGCAGGTACGGATCGGCACTGACCTTGAAGAAGGTATGTCTCCTCAGGTTGTAGTGCCCCGCGGAGTGTGGCAGGGAGCAAGACTTGCTGACGGAGGTAATTTTGCGCTGCTCGGCTGCACCGTCAGTCCCGGATTTGAGTATGCCGACTATGAGAGCGGTTCGCGTCACCAGCTCTGCCAGGCATATGCGGAATACAACGACATGATTTGTGCGCTGACACGACCTTGAACTAGCCGGAACGGTACGCTTCGTGCATCAAAGCCACCAGAGGAATTCGTATGAAGAAGACTCTCACGCTCGTTGCGCTGTTGCTGGGATGCGGCATGGCTGCCGTTGCCCAGGCGGGGAGCGCCCTAAACCAGACTCCCCCGTCATCCACTCCGTCCACTTTGCCTCAAAATCAGACGAACCAGACGCCGTCCAATCCGGTGACCCTCGCGGACCCCTCGGCAGTCCCGCCCGATTCAGAGGCAAGTAGCTCCCAATCGACTGCGGTTCAGGGCTGTCTGAGCCGGTCCCCAGACGGGCATTTCATCCTCACGGACAGCTCTGGAAATAGCTTCCGGTTGCGTGGCGAAATCTTGCAACTCAACAGTTACCTCGGGAAGGAAGTTCGGCTGGAAGGCGCAGTGACCAGCAACGATGAGACAGCGCCAAACGCGATGGCATCATCTGCCTCCGCTACGCAGCTCCTGGTCACCAACGTTCACAAACTAGCGGAAAGCTGCGCACCTGGTTTAAGCATAAAAAAGTAAACTCGCGCAAAGAAGGGCTGCTCTCTCGAAAGCAGCCCTGCCGGACGCTCATCGCCGCAACAAAGTCCTGTCAGCGTAGCTGGGCTTCGGAACTTAGCTTTGATTTTCTTTCCATTCCTCGTGCCATGCCATCTGGATCGCCTCCAGCTTGGCCTCGTTCGAATTCTCCGCCTCGTCGTCAAAATTCTTCAACTCAAACACCAACCGGTGCAGCTCCGTGAAGCGAACCGTAAGCGGATCGATCTTCGGAAATTTTTCGTAGAGTTCGATCCCGATATCTTCGGCGTCGTCCCAGCACAGTTCGATCATTGTTTCCCTCCAACAATCACCGGCAACAGGAAGGTTTGCGGCGCAACCGTGTCGCGCTCCAGATCAGCAGCTACTGAATTCGCCGCCAGCAACAACACCGCCACGTCGCCGGACATGGCCTTTGCCAGCACGCATCCCACCAGCAACGCCTCGGCCAGCAACAGAATACACACGACCCACTTCATCGCCATGCTATAGCGTGCTGCCGCCGCCCTCGCAGACGTAGTTGCGGTTCCACGAGGGAATCTCGACCACAACTTCGCCGGGCTTCTCAATAATCGCGCAACAGCCCAGCCTTGAATTCAGTTGCAGGTCCGCCGCCGTATCCAGCCGGTCCGCCTCTTCCTCGCGTGCATTCGCTCAGCAGTTCCCTGCCCTTCTTCACCACCACGTGGCAGGTGGTGCAGGCGCAGTTTCCGCCGCACGCATGTTCCAGGTGGACGCCAAAGTTCATCGCAACATCCAGAATGGATTGCGGCTTGCCGTGCTCCTGGTAAGGCAGCTTGCCCGCCTCGAATTCCACGCTCTGTCCGCTCGGCAGAAAGGTGAGCCGCACCGCGTTCGGCCCCAGTTCAGTCTTGCTCCTCAGCAGGATCATCTTCTCAACCACTAACATTTTCGTGTCCTGTTCTGCATATCGACACATGTCGATGTCGGCTTAGCTGAACTCAGCCTTGCCAATCGGATGCGGCGCCGTTGGTCCCTCGCCCATATCCGTCGATTCCATGTTCTTGCCCCGCAACGCGCTGCCAACCGCGGCGTCCATCATCAACTCCGCCAGATGCATCGTCGCCTCGTTCAGCTCATCGATCGAGCGCCGGATATGAAAGTAGTCCTCGCCCCCCATCGCCAGCCGCAGCTTCCGCTCAAGCTCATCCACCTTGAGCTGCTCGCTCATGCTCAACATCCCCCACGCTTCGCTGCGCCGTCCCTTCACCAGGGCCGTCAAAATCGTTTCGGCCTCGTTGCGCGCCTCAATCAACTGCCGGTCCGCCATGTCTTTTTCGGCGTTGTCGAACGAGTCCAGAATCATGTTCTCCACCTGCTCGTCGGTCAGCCCATAGCTCGGTTGCACCTGGATCTCGGCTTCCTTGCCGCTGCGTTGCTCGCGCGCCGAAACGTGGAGAATTCCATTCGCGTCGATCAGAAAGCGCACCTCGATGCGTGGCAATCCCGCCGGCATCGGAGGAATTCCCTTCAGGTCGAAGCGCGCCAGCGAGCGGCAGTCCTTCGCCATTTCGCGCTCGCCCTGCAGCACGTGAATCGCAACTGAAACCTGGCCTTCCACCCCGGTCGTAAACTGCTCCGTCGCGCTCGCCGGAATCGTCGAGTTGCGATGAATGATTTTGGCCGTCACTCCGCCCAGTGCCTCGATTCCCAGCGAGAGCGGAGTCACATCCAGCAGCAGCATGTCCTTGGTCTCATCCGAACCGCCCGCCAGGATATTCGCTTGCACCGCTGCGCCCAGCGCGACCACCTCATCGGGATTCAGCTCCGTATGAGGCTTGCGCCCAAACAGCTCTTCCACCTGCCGCCGCACCAGCGGAATCCGTGTCGATCCGCCCACCAGCACCACTTCGTCCACCTGCGCGGCCGTCAACCCTGCATCCTTCAGCGCCTGCCGGCACGGCCCCAGCGTGCGGTTCACAATCGCCTGTATCATCTGCTCAAACATCTCGCGAGTGATTCTGCGCTGATACAACTTCGCCTCCGGTGCGCCTTCGGCCGGAGCGGCGGCATCTGCCGCGTACCCGGCTGCCGAGCACGGCAGCTCCACTTCAAGTTCCGCTGCCTCCTGTGATGACAGTGCGATCTTTGCCTCGATCACTGCGCGCCGCAACCGCTCAATCGCATCGGGATGCTTGCGCACATCCACCTTCATATCGCCGGCAATGTCCTCCACCGCGACCGCAATCAGCAGGTTGTCGATGTCGTCGCCGCCCAGATGCGTGTCGCCGTTGGTGGCAATCACCTCGAAGATTCCATCCTGCAACTTAAGAATGGAAATATCGAACGTGCCTCCGCCAAAGTCATACACCGCGATGGTGCCGTTCTGCTTCCGGTCCAGCCCGTAGGCCAGGGAAGCCGCCGTCGGCTCGTTCACCAGCCGCAGCACTTCCAGTCCCGCAATGCGTCCCGCGTCCTTGGTCGCCTGCCGTTGCGCGTCGTTGAAGTAAGCGGGCACCGTGATCACCGCCTGGTTCACCGCCGCGCCGAAAAAGCGTTCCGCGTTGCGCTTGAGCTGGCGCAGAATCTGCGCCGAGATCTCCGGAGGCGTATAGCTCCGCTCGCCCAGCCGGATTCGCAGCACTTCGCCCGGCGCAAGGTCTTCGGCAAGACGGAACGGAAACAGCTTCAGCTCTTCCTGCACGTCCTCCACGCCGCGTCCCATCAACCGCTTCACGCTGTAAACCGCGCGCTCCGGCGAACTCAGCAGCACCTCGCGCGCCGCATTGCCCACCCGCATCCGGCCGTCATCATCCAGCGCCACCACCGACGGAACCAGATTCGCGCCGTCTTCCCCGGGAATAATAAACACGCCCTTGCCCGGCGCATCCGGATGCGCGAGCGTCGGCCCGGTGCCCATGTAGGCCACCAGTGAATTTGTGGTACCGAGATCGATTCCTACAACTCTGTCGTCTGCCATTTTTATCTAGGCCAAAATTAGTTCAGTACTTCATTGATGTAGCGCACAAGATTATTCAGGTAGCTGCGGCGGTTCAGCACATCCACCATCTCGGCCGTCGCATCCGGGTCTCCGTTGTCCCATTTCTTCCAGGCAGCGCGCAGCTCATCCTGCATCGTATTCAGCCGCGCCGTCAGTCCCGCGCGAGTCCCGTTCAGTTGCCCGCGCAAATCGTCGTCAACGCCGCCCATCTTCGCTTCTTCCAGCAGCATGTTCAGCTCGAAGGCTTCTTCCAGCAACTCCGCCGGAACCGTCTGCTTCTTGTCCACGCCAAAGGCGCGCGCCTGCTCCGTCGCAACCTTGCTCTGCTCTTCCAGCTGTATGCCCTCCAGCATCAGCAGATATTCCGTGCGCGAAATCGGATCTTTCAGCGTCCGGAACGCGTCATTGAGCTGCGAGGTTTTTTCCAGGCTCCACTGCTGCTCGCGCACGCTCGCCCGCGAATACACATCCGGATGCAGTTTGCGGCTCAGCGCATAGAACTCGCGTTCCAGTCTCTCTTCATCCAATTCCAGCCGGCGGGGCAGACCGAAGAAGGAAAAAAAATCGGTCGGCTCCGCCGGCTGCACGTGGCCGCACTCACCGCAGAAATGCTCGGCGCGCATGTCGCCGCAAGACCAGCAGCGATGCGGATGCGGCGATGCTGGATCACCTGCAGATGCCGCTTCGGCGAAGGTGGCGCTTTCACTCCCGTGTTCGTCGGTTCGTTCACTCCGATCCTTCCGCTCAGCAAATACAAATCTATCCCCTCTTGCCGCTTTAAGTAAATGTGAAAGCAGCTCATTCCCGCTGCCCTCAGGAGAAGCTGCTGCCGCAGCCGCAGCTCTTCTTCGCATTCGGGTTCTGGAAGGAAAAAGCCGCGATGCATCAGCGTCTCTTCCCACTCCACCGTCATGCCATTCAGGTAAATAAATGATTTCGGATCGACGAACACGCGAACGTCGCCGTAGTTGAATATGCGGTCGCGCTCCCGCGGTTGCGTGTCAAAGCGAATGTGGTAGGAAAGCCCGGAGCACCCGCCGCCCTGCACGCCCAGGCGCAGTCCGCCCTGCTCCGCGGAAATTCCTTCTTTCTGCATCGCCGACCGGATGTGCTCCAGTGCCTTCTCCGTGATGTTGATTCCCTGCTTTACTGCCGTCTGTTCTGTCGTCATCGTGGGCCTCTGCCCCAATCGTTCAGTTTCATCCTGCTATCCGTTCTTCTTCTTCCAGTCGGAGATGGCGGCGCGGATCGCGTCTTCTGCCAGCACCGAACAATGGATCTTTACCGGCGGCAATGAAAGCTCCTTCACAATATCCGTGTTCTTGATCTGCAGAGCTTCATCCACCGTCTTACCCTTCACCCACTCCGTCGCCAGTGACGAAGATGCGATGGCCGAGCCGCAGCCGAACGTCTTGAACTTCGCATCCTCAATGATCTTGGTCTCCGGATTCACCCTGATCTGCAGCTTCATTACGTCGCCGCACTCCGGAGCGCCAACCAGCCCGGTGCCCACTTCTCCAGCGTTCTTGTCCATCGTGCCAACGTTGCGCGGATGGGTGTAATGATCCAGTACCTTATCGCTGTAAGCCATCCCTGTTCTCCTTCTTCCCTTCGCGATTCCCCCACGGAATCCCGAAATCTCTTTGTTCTATTCCGTCTACGCTTGGCGGGTGGCCCATTCAAGCCTTCCTTTGGCTTGAGTGGGCTGTGCACATCTGCCTCGTCCCCACATCTTCCACCTCTAGGCAGATGCGGGATCAGTGACTTTAGTGTGCCGCCGGCTCCGCCGCCCACTTCACCTTCGTAAGATCCACGCCTTCCTTGTGCATCTCATACAGCGGCGAAAGCTCGCGCAGACGATTCACCACGTCCACAATCTTGGTCGCCACATAATTCACCTCGGCCTGTGTGTTAAAGCGTCCCAGCCCAAAGCGGATCGAACTATGCGCCAGATCATCGCCCGCGCCCAGAGCCTTCAGCACGTAGCTCGGCTCCAGTGTCGCCGAAGTACATGCCGAACCGCTGGAAACCGCAATGTCGTTGATCCCCATCAGCAGCGACTCGCCTTCCACGTAGGCAAAGCTGATGTTCAAGCTTCCCGGCAGCCGATGCTCCATGCTGCCGTTGATGTAAACCTCGTCGAGCTGCGACGTAATCTGCTCCCGCAAGCTCTCCCGCAACGCCAGCAGCCGTTTCGATTCCTCGGCCATCTCCTGCTGCGCAATCTCGCACGCCTTGCCCAGTCCCACAATGCCCGTAACATCCAGCGTCCCGCTGCGCATCCCGCGCTCGTGACCGCCTCCGTCCATCTGCGCCACCAGTTGCACCCGCGGATTGCGCCGCCGCACATACAGCGCGCCCACGCCCTTTGGCCCATAAATCTTGTGCGCTGAAATCGACGCCATATCCACGTTGTCTTCAATCACGTTGAATGGAATCTTGCCCGCCGCCTGTGCCGCGTCCGTATGAAAGAGCACGCCCTTCTCGTGGCAGAGCTTTCCAATCTCGCGAATCGGCTGCAGAATTCCGATCTCGTTATTCGCCGCCATGATCGAAACCAGAATCGTCTCGTCCGTCATCGCGTCTTTCAACTGATCCAGGTCGATCAGCCCATCCTTCTTCACCGGAAGATACGTGACCCGGCAGCCATGCTTCTCCAGACGCTTGCAGGTATCCAGCACGCATTTGTGCTCGGTCACCTCGGTGATGATGTGGTTGCCCTTTTCGCGGTACATCTCCGCCGCGCCCTTGAGCGCAAGGTTGTTGCACTCCGTCGCTCCAGAGGTAAACACGATCTCTTTCGCGCTCGCCCCGATCAGCTTGCCAATCTGCTCGCGGGCATTGTCCACCGCCTGACTCGGCCACCCAGCCAAACTCATGGTTACGGCTGGCCGCGTTGCCATAAATTGTGTCGAAATAAGGCAGCATTGCCTCAAGCACCCGCGGATCAACCCGCGTAGTGGCATGATTGTCCATATAAATCGGCAGCTTTAACTCCGCATCACTTCCCATAATTCCCTCCAGTAAAGCCCCTCCAGAAAAGTCTCCACCCGAAACTTCAATCGTACCAGCTCACCATCCGTGTCCCTGCCCAGGACGGGTGGCCACATCCGGGTGGCCCAGCATCCGCGTACCCGGCTCAGTCTTTTGGCGAATGTGGGATTGCGGACGACACCCCAGATGACGTGAACTCGCCAGAACCCTCCGTACCCTCGCGCAGCTCCCAAACCGTCAGCCGGCTCAACACTTCTTCAATCGTGCGGCTCACCTTCTGCAACGGTTCCCGCACCGTGCACTTTGGACTCTGGTTGCAGGCCTTCGCCGAGCTGCAGGAGGTCATAAAGAGCGGCCCCTCGATCGCCCGGATCACTTCCAGCGCCGAGATCTCCCGCGGGTCCCGCGACAGCACATACCCGCCATTCGTTCCCTGTTGCGAAGTCAGCAGCTTGCTCCGCGCCAGTCGCTGCAGAATCTTGGCCAGCGCCTCCTGCGGAATCCCGTACATCTCCGCCAGATCCTTGGCGCTGCACGCGCCTAGTTCAGCGTGCTCGGCCAGGTGCCGCACTGCGATCAGCCCGTAATCCGCCTTCTTGGTAAGCTTCAGCATAGAAAACAGGAATCTCCGACCTTTTCAGTCGCCAATAGAAGTATAGATGCAGAAAACCGGAAAAAGCAACAGAGTTTAGCGAAAGGGGAAAGCCATACCTTATTCGGCTGCAATAAGTTAGCGAATGGCGAGTATTTTGGTCGGATTAAAACAAGGCCAGAGCTGAACATTGCATTCCGCACCGCGCCGCAACCTGCCCCATTCCCATACAGGGCGGGACTCAGGAACACGCGTTATCTGCAGGTGGTTGTAAATACTCAAGATGAGCCGTCGCCCGCACGTCCTCGCGCTGCCTATTCTTCCTTGAAGAACTGAGCCATCTTCCTGAACTTTTCGTACCGCCCATCCAGCAGCTCGGTGATGCTCAGCTTTTTCAGCTCCGCCAAACTCCCCACCAGAACTTCATCCAGATTCGCAGCCGTCCTCGCGTAATCAGTATGCGCGCCACCCTCCGCCTCGGGCACAATCGCGTCGATGATGCCAAAGCCGATCAGCTCCGGCGCGGTGATCCGCATGGCCTGTGCCGCCAGATCGCGTTTGCCCGCATCGCGCCACATGATCGAGGCACAGCCCTCCGGCGAAATCACCGAATATACGCTGTTTTCCAGCATGAAAATCCGGTCGCCCACCGCAATCGCCAGCGCCCCGCCCGAGCCGCCCTCGCCCGTCACCGTCACCAGAATCGGAACCTTCAGCCGCGACATTTCGCGCAGGTTGTACGCGATCGCCTCGCCCTGTCCGCGCTCCTCGGCACCCAGTCCCGGATAAGCTCCCGGCGTATCGATAAAGCTGAAGATCGGCCGCCCGAACTTCTCCGCCATCTGCATCGCCCGCAGCGCCTTGCGATAGCCCTCCGGATTCGGCATCCCGAAGTTGCGGAAAATCTTCTGCTTGGTGTCTCGTCCCTTTTGCGTACCCACCACCAGCACCGCCTCGCCGTGGAAGCGTGCCATCCCGCAGACCATCGCGGCATCGTCGCCAAACGCCCGGTCGCCGTGAATCTCTGAGAAGTCCGTGAACATGTGCTGGACGTAATCCATCAGGTAGGGACGCTGCGCATGCCGAGCCATTTCCGTGCGCTTCCACGCGTCGAAGTTCGCGTTCACCTGCCGGCGCAGTCCCTCCACCCGGTCATGTAGAGCCCGGAGCTGCTTCTGCGCCTCGTGATTGCTGCCCGCAACCGTCTCCAGATGCGCAATCTGGCGCTCAACTTTTTCCAGTTCCTGGTCTGCCTTCGTTCCAGCTTCCATGCCTGTCTCGTCCTAGTCGATCACTTTGATGGAGTCGGGGCCGCACAACTGTTCCACGCTCTTCATAAAGGCGCGATCTGCACACACATTATAGCCTTCCGCCTCCATCACCACGACATACTGGCCCGGGCGCACCAGGTCGAACAGCACCTTGGCATCGCCCTTCGAGCGCGTAAACAACCCGTGCAGCGCGTCCACCGTCTCCGGCCTCGCCTCCGCCAGTTGAATCGCAATCCGCAGCGAGCGCGGCAGCTTCACCTTGGCCTCGTCCAGCGGCGTAATCTCATTGATGAACAGCTTCGGCGCCGCGTCTTCTTCCACTCGCACCGCGGCCTTCACCAGCACTGGAATCTCCAGCTTCACCTTCTCGTACAGCCGCTTGTAGGCCTCCGGAAATACCGCCGCTTCCACCCGCCCATGCATGTCTTCAATCACCAACCCGGCCATCATGTCGCCCTTGCGGGTCTTGGCGATGCGCAGCCCCGTGATCAATCCGCCCACCGCGATGTCTTCATTCTTCGGCGTCGAATTCTTCATCGCCAGCACCTCGCTCGTCTTCAGCGCGTGCAGGTCTTCAATCTTCTCCTGATATTTCTCCAGCGGATGCCCGCTGATCCAGAAGCCTAGAATTTCCTTCTCGTTCGCCAGCCTTACCGACTCTTCCCAGTCCGGAACATTCGGCAGCCGGTCCGCAGCACTCACCGCCGGACTCGCCTCCTCAAAGATGCCGAACAACCCGTGCTGCCCTGCGTCGCGGTCCCGCGCCGTCTTCTGCGCCTGCTCCATCGCCTTATCCAGCACTTCCATCAGTTGCGCGCGCCGTCCCAGCGTGTCCATCGCTCCGCTCTTGATCAGTGATTCCAGCACGCGCTTGTTCAGCAGCCGCAAATCCACCTTTTCGCAGAAGTCGAAGATCCCTTTGAAGTGCCCATCCTTGCGCGCCTCAAGAATCGACTGAATCGCATTCCCGCCTACGTTCTTCACTGCCGAAAGCCCAAAACGTATTTTGTATCCCTCCGCCGTAATGATCGGCGTAAAGTTTGCTTTCGACTCGTGAACGTCCGGCGCCAGAACCTCAATTCCCATCTCGCGCGCCTCGCCGATGTACTTCACCACGTCCTCGGTCTTGCCCGTCACCGAGGTCAGCAAGGCCGCCATGAACTCGACCGGATAGTGCGTCTTCAAATACGCCGTGTGATACGCCACCAGCGCATAGGCCGCCGCGTGCGATTTGTTGAAGCCGTATCCGGCGAACTGGGCCATCAGGTCAAAGAGGTGCCCGGCCTTGTCCGCCGAAAACTTCCGCTCCGCCGCGCCCTGCATAAATCGCTCGCGCTGCTTGTTCATCTCCGCTTCGTTTTTCTTGCCCATCGCGCGGCGCAGCAAATCGGCTTCGCCCAGCGAATACCCGGCGACCACGTTGGCAATCTGCATCACCTGTTCCTGATACACAATCACCCCGAGCGTCTCTTTCAGCAGCCGCTCCAGCTCCGGCAGCATGTAGTCAACCTTCTTGCGTCCCCACTTGCGGTCGATGAAGTCGTCGATCATCCCGCCCTGGATCGGCCCCGGCCGGTAGAGTGCGTTCAACGCTGTCAGATCTTCCACCGTCGTCGGCTGGTAGCGCCGCAGCACGTCCCTCATGCCGTCGGATTCAAACTGGAAGACCCCCGAAGTACTGCCCGCTGTGGAAGACCTTCTCGTAGGTCTCCGCATCTTCCAGCGGAATCTTTTCCATCACCACCTGCTCGCCCCGCGTCATCTGGATCAGCTTCAGGCAGTCGTCGATGATGGTCAGCGTCGTGAGCCCGAGAAAGTCCATCTTCAGCAGGCCCATCTTCTCCACCGCCGTCATATCGTAGGCGGTCACAATTTCGTCGTTCTTCGTCTTGTAAAGCGGAACCAGCTCATCCAGAGGCACCGGAGCGATCACCACCGCGCTGGCGTGTACCCCCGAGTTGCGCACCATCCCTTCCAGCTTCTTCGCCGTGTCCACCAGGTTGCGGATCGCCGGATCGTTGGTGTACACATCCTGGAACGCCGCCACATCGGCCATCGCCTTGTCGATCGTCATCCCCGGCGTCCCGGGAATCATCTTGGCGATGCGGTCCACCTCGTTGTACGGCATATCGAGCACGCGCCCGGTATCCTTAATCGCGGCCTTGGCCGCCAGCGTTCCAAACGTGATGATCTGCGCCACCTGCTCGCGTCCGTACTTATTGGTCACGTAGTTGATCACTTCGCCGCGCCGGTTCATGCAGAAGTCCACGTCGATATCGGGCATGGAAACGCGCTCCGGATTCAGAAAGCGCTCAAACAGCAGCCCGTTCTGAATCGGATCGATGTCGGTAATCCCCATCGCATAGCCCACCAGCGAGCCCGCAGCCGAGCCGCGCCCCGGTCCCACCGGAATCCCGTTCTCCCTCGCGTACCGGATAAAATCCCAGACAATCAGGAAATAGCCCGGAAATTTCATCTGTTTGATAATGCCGATCTCGAGGTTCAAACGCTCTTCATACTCGCCGAAGCTGTGCCTCAGCTTGCCTTGGCTCTTCAGCTCGCCCAGCAGGTTCATGCGCCGCGCCATTCCCTCGCGCGCAACCCGCTCAAAGTAGCTGTCGATCGTCTCGCCTTCTGGAACCTCGAACTTTGGGAAACGGATTTTTGATCTTTTCCAGCCGCAGGTTGCAGCGCTCGGCAATCCCCACGGTGCGCCGCAGCAACTGCTCGTAGCCCTGGAAGACCTTGCCCATCTCTTCGGCGCTCTTCACAAAGAACTGGTTGGTCTGGAACTTCATCCGGTTCGGATCGGCAATCGATTTGCCCGTCTGGATGCAAATCATCGCGTCCTGCGCCAGGCAATCGTCCTCGCAGATGTAGTGGCTGTCATTGGTGGCCACCATCGGAATCTCCAGCTCTTTCTCCAGCCGGAAAAGGTCCTTTTGAATCCGCTTCTCTTCCTCCAGTCCCTGATCCTGTATCTCCAGAAAAAAATTGCCGCGCCCGAAGATATCCTCCAGAGTCTTCGCCGCCGTACGTGCCGCCTCGTACTTGCCCTCGGTCAGCCGCTCGGCCACCTCACCCTTCAGGCACGCCGACAGTCCAATCAGCCCCTCGGCGTGCTCTGCCAGATAGCGCTTGCTCACCCGTGGCTTGTAATAAAAGCCGTGCAGCGAGGCCTCCGAACAGATCTTCGTCAGGTTCTTGTAACCCGTTTCGTTCTCAGCCAGAACAATCAGATGGTTGTAGCTGTCGCCTTGCGGCTCCGCGCGATGGTCTTCCTTCTTGCAGACGTAGAGTTCGCAGCCCAGAATCGGCTTGATCCCGCGACTCTTTCGCGTCGTTGAAGAAGTGCACCGCGCCGAAGATATTGCCATGGTCCGTCATGGCCACCGCCGGCATATTCAACTCCTTGGCGCGCTTGCACAGCACCTTGGTGTCGCATGCGCCGTCCAGCATGGAGTAGTCGGTATGAAGATGCAGATGAACAAAGTCGGAAGACATAGCTAATGCCGATTGTAACCCGCTCCCCGAAAGCTCGATGAGGAAAACCGGCCCACGCAGCACTCAAACCCCATCCAACCTGCGTAATCCCTTGTCTCTGGACGCTCCTGGCAGAAATTAATTGCACTCGGAACACGTAAGCTGCTCATTCAGCAGCAAATTGAGTTGCATCGCTTTGTCGAACCTTTCTGCTCCTGCGGGAATCTAATTACTAGATGCTTAGTACTACGCGTCTGATACAGAACCAACTGGGAGGTATATCGATGTTTGCCGATGTCTTCGACATGCTCTTCGGCTGTTGGCACAAACGCTACAGTTTCCCCATTACCGCCAAAAAAGGAGTCAAGACGCACTCCCACGCGGCAAGCCTCACGGGAACCTATGTTGTCTGTCTGGATTGCGGTAAGGAGTTTCCGTACGACTGGAATCAGATGAAGGTGCTATCCGCAGAGAGTAAACACTCCGATCCCGAGCCAATCTCTGCTGAAGCAGTTACCGGCTTCGGAAAAGTCGCGTGAGTCCGCGCTGGCGCATGGCAACACCACGCGTAGCGCAATCGTAGATCGCTCCTCCGGCAACTTGCCGGTAGCAACATCTCTTCTCGCCATGTTTGGCGGGCTCGCCGAGGTTGCGCCGTCCGACCGGCCGCAACCCGGGCCCCACTAACCAGCCCAATCGCCTTTACAGCTGGCCCACATCAAGCGGCTTGGTGGTTGGCTAAACAGACTTTGGGCGACACTGCATTCGCCCGTCACCCCGCAATTCACCGAGAGCAGAGCGATCCATAGTAGAAAGGCGTGCAAGAGAAAAGATTGCTCTTTTCGCCAATAGACTCGCGTCTCGCCATCACCGAATCAGGCAATCGTTGCCATCACTCAGGCATGGTTGAACCAAGTCACGCCGCTAGCTTACGTGGTGCTTTCGGGCGTGCTCGCGCAACTCTGAGACGATCTCCTGCGCGGCCTCGGTGGCCCGCTTGAAATCGCCCGGAGGAAAGCTGATCGCTCCCACCCGCGCATGTCCACCGCCGCCATAGCGCTCACAGATCTTCGCAAGGTTGGTCATGTTTTCCGCATCGCTCCAGGGGTTGGAACCTACGGAGATCTTCACCCGGAAACTGCTCTTGCTCAGGCCCACGCTGTACACGCTCTCCGGATGCAGGTAGTAGGGGATGAACTTGTTGTAGCCTTCCAGATCGTAGCCGGTCACATCGAAGAAGATCGTCCGGTCGTTGCATTCGCTGTGTTCGCGGATGATCTCGATGGAGCGCTGGTGCCGCTCCAGCAGCGGCGGAATCTGCGCGGCGACAAACGGCGTGGCGACAATCTCCTCCAGCGGCTGATAGGCAAGCAGTTCAATCAGCCGCGGAATGAACGTCGGCTCCTGGTTCGCTTCGATGGCCATCGTTAAGCGCATCGCCGGCTCATTCATTCCCACCGCGACATCGGCGCTCTCATAGGACGCTCCATCCACGATGTCGGCCCACTTCACCAACTCGCCCACCGGCTCCGCATCAAAGCCGAAGCGGCTCTGCGCAACCGTCGCCAGAAACTTTGTGCAGGACTTGAAATCGGGATCGAAGAAGAGCGTGTTGCTCTGCTGACGCTCGAAGTGCTCCGCATCCTCCTCGGTGAGAAACGCGCTCTCGTGATGATCGAACCACCAGGTCAGTTTCTCTGAGGCAAGATACTTAAAGTCCACGATTGCATTTTCATCGCCGGTGAAGTCCTCGATATTGAAAAGCGCTCCGGCGCGGTGCAGCAGCCCATGGTACTGGAACTCCGCGTGGCGCCGAATCCGCTCCCGATAGAAGCGCGTAAACAGCGACGCCGAGCACGCCCCGTCAAAGCACTTGTCGTGATAAAACACCTTGATAATCAAATGGTTCCCTTTCAGAAACTCGCATGCCAAGTGCGTAACCCGCAGCGCCGAACGGATGAAAAGAAAGCCCTTAGAAATAAACGTTTTCGTGAGCCGCTGTCAAGCGTCGGCCAGAATTACCCTGCGCTGCTGCTTATGACCGGCACAGGTTCGGAGCGGTTGCACTGCTGCAAACAAAAAATATTTCAATTTGCTCGCAGAATGAGCAACTCCGCACAATCTGTGCATCCGTCAGTAGGTGAGACTTGCGCGAAGCGCGAGTCCGAGGTCGCAGGCGCAAGCTGCGCGCAGTCACGTTCTCGAGGGTCGTAGGGAGGCCACGCAAACTTGCGACGAGGCGCGGTGGCCAAGTGGCAAGGCAAAAGGTGAGCAAGCCTTTACCGAAGGTTCGAATCCTTCCTGCGCCTCCATTCCTAATCCGATACCCTCCGGCCTCGATCGGTTCATCGATGCGCACCCCTTCTCCAAGACAGACAAAAGGCGTTTCCCTACCTGTAACTTGCAGGATCTAAGAAGAGTTGCCGGAGGATCAACCATTTGGTTGGATATTCGTGCACCAACTGCCCAGGCTGACGGCTAGGCGGTTGGGATTCCACGTAGTAACTTTCACGGCACTTCGGCTGACAGCCGCAACTTCCCTTTAGGATGCAGTGACAAAAACGGAAATCCCTGCCGTTTGCTAAAGTCGTGGTCCGCGGCCAGGCTTTTTCTTCTGGCACTCGCCGCAGATACCGTAAACCTGGAAGGTGTGACGAGTGGTGAGGTAGCGGTGTTTGCGCCCGATCTCTTTCTCCACCTTCTCGATCTCCAACGAAAAAAATTCGACCGAGTTGCCGCATTCGGTGCAGACCATGTGGTGATGGCTGCGCCGGTTGTACTGGCGCTCGTAGCGGGTCACGCCGTCGTTGAACTCCACCTCGCTGGCAAGGCCGCACTCGGCCAATAGCTTGAGCGTGCGGTAGACCGTGGTGAACCCGATCCGCGGATCGCTGCGCTGGACCAGATGGTGCAGCTCTTCGGTAGAGAGATGTCCGTGGGTCTCCAGAAACGTGCGCAAGATGGCGTCGCGCTGGCCGGTGTGCTTCAGTCCAACACGCTTCAGGTGGCTATTGAAACTCTCCTCGGCCTCGCGGATGGATTCGTGCGAGAGCTGCGGCTGATCATCAACGCGTTTCGGCAAGAATGTCATAGGCAACGAGCCAATCAGAAAAGCATATCACCGGATTCGGCTTCCGCTTTGATATTCTAAGCTACCGACGCAGAACGAGTTGGAGGAGCAAGGTGGCGACCGGACAATTTGAGGTAGGCCTGATCCAGATGTACTGTTCGCCGGAGCCGCAGGATAACCTGGAGCGCGCACTGGCACACGTGCGCGAAGCGGCACGCCGGGGAGCGCAGGTCATCTGCCTGCCAGAGCTGTTTTTGACCCAGTACTTCTGCCAGCGCGAGGACACTTCCCTCTTCGACCTGGCCGAGCCGATTCCGGGGCCAAGCACGCAGCGCTTCTGCGCCATAGCCCGCGAACTGAAGGTTGCCATCGAAGTTTCCCTCTTCGAGCGGCGCGCCCCGGGACTCTATCACAACACTGCGGTGGTCATCGGCAGTGATGGCGAAATCCGCGGCCTTTACCGCAAAATGCACATCCCCGACGATCCGCTCTACTACGAGAAGTATTACTTCACGCCTGGCGATCTGGGCTTCAGGAGTTTTGAGATCGAAGAGGGCTCGGTGGGCACGCTGGTCTGCTGGGATCAGTGGTATCCGGAGGGTGCGCGGCTAACCGCCCTGCAGGGGGCAAACGTGATCTTCTATCCAACCGCCATCGGCTGGCATCCGGCGGAAAAGGAAGACTGGGGAGCCGCGCAATACGACGCCTGGTTCACCATACAGCGGGCACACGCCATCGCCAACGGCGTGTATGTCGGCGCGGTCAATCGCGTGGGCCATGAGACAGGCAACATTCGCGGCAACGAGGTGAAAGGCGCGGGGCTGGATTTCTGGGGCGGCTCCTTCCTGGCCGATCCCTTTGGCCGCATCATCGCCAGGGCATCGCATGACAAAGAAGAGATTCTGGTGGGCACCATCGATGTGAAGTTGCAGGAGGAGATTCGCCGCAACTGGCCCTTTCTGCGCGACCGCCGCATCGACGCCTACGGGCCGATCACGCAGAGGTTTGGAAAGTAGATGACGGCCCGGAATTGCTGCAAACGACTCCGGCGGCACTCGGCTTCCGCATGCCCGCCGAGTGGGAGCCGCAACAGGCGACTTGGCTTGCCTGGCCGCATAACCGCACCGATTGGCCGGGAAAATTTGAACCGATTCCCTATGTCTATGCCGAGATCGTGCGCCATCTGGCGCGTGCCGCACGCGTCGAGTTGATCGTCAACGATGCCGCAGCAGAAGCACGGGCGCGCACTATATTGACACATGCGAATGTATTGCCGGCCTTGGAGGCGCGCATCGGCTTTCACCACTGGCCCACCAATCGCGGATGGCTGCGTGACTCCGGCCCCATCTTCGTAAAAGACAAAGCCGGCAGACGTGGCGCTAACCAATTGGAAGTTCAACGCATGGGCCAAGTACAGGAACTGGCAACTCGATAACACTCTTGCCGGAAAAATTGCGGAGCTGCGTGGCTGCAAGACCTTTGAGGCGAAGGTAGTCGCAGACGCTGGGGGGTATGCGGGCGATGAGCGGCAGATGGTGCTCGAAGGCGGGTCGATTGACGTGAACGGACGCGGCCTGCTGCTGACCACCGAGGAGTGTCTGCTCAGTGCGGTGCAGCAGCGCAATCCCGGAATGACGCGAGAACAAATCGAAACCGCGCTTGAGCCGGATGCTGGGAGTAAAGAAGGTTCTGTGGCTGGAGCGCGGCATTGTTGGCGATGACACCCACGGCCACGTTGATGATATCGCCCGCTTCGTCGGCCCACGCACGGTGCTGGCCGCCATCGAGGCCGATCCGGCGGACCCCAATCACACGATTCTCAAGGAAAACCTGAAGCGTCTGAAGAAAATGACAGACACCGCAGGCAAGGCGCTGGAGGTCATTCCTTTGCCCATGCCATCGCCGGTTATTTTCAAGGGGCAGCGCGTGCCCGCCAGCTACGCCAATTTCTACATCTCCAACCAGACAGTGCTGGTGCCCACCTTTGACGACGCTAACGACCTGAAGGCGCTGAACATCATTCAGCGAGCGATGCCGAAGCACAGCATTGTGCCCATCTACTGCGGCGACCTGATCTGGGGCTTGGGCGCGATTCACTGCATGACGCAGCAGGAACCGGCAGGAGAGTAAGCGCGGCAGCCTATGCAGAGCGATGACGAAATTCGCGGCGACCCGGCGCCGGACGGGCTTGGGCGGACGAGCGCTGGATGGAAGAGGCGCTACGGCTGGCGCGGATGGCCGAAGTTGCAGGCGAGGTTCCAGTCGGCGCCGTCGTCGTCTGCGAGGAACGCGAATCATTGGACGCGGCTGGAACCAGGTGATCACCACCAGCGATCCTTGCGCGCACGCCGAGATACAAGCACTGCGCGAGGCCGCTCGCACACTCGGCAACTACCGCCTCAACGGCTGCCAGCTTTACGTCACGCTGGAGCCGTGCGCAATGTGTGCCGGAGCGATCATGCACGCGCGAATCTCACGCCTCGTCTTCGGCGCGCGCGACCCCAAGGCCGGAGCCGCCGGCGGCATCATGCAGGTCATCAACCATCCACGCCTCAATCATCATGTAGAGGTTCAGCGAGGGCGTGCTGGCAGGGCGCTGCATGGAAATCCTGCAGGCATTTTTCAGGGAGCGCCGAGGCTAAATACCTGCTATCACTGCAGCCGCGCGGCGATCAGCGCATCCAGCTTGGCAAACAGCACTTGGTTCGAAGTTCGGGGATATGCAGCAAGTCTTTCCCGGAATTGTGGCAGATTGAAGAGGAACGATTCCACCCGCTCTTTGGTCAACTCCTCCCAAAACGCTCCGTAGCCCGTACGACCCAGCCAGAAGGCGTTAAATATCTGCTCGAACTGATTGCGAACCGGCACCGCGAGATAGGGCTTGCCGAGGTGCAGCGCCTCGGTAACCAAAGAGAAGCCAGCGTTGGCTATGACCGCCTGGGCCCGGAGCAGATCGTCGAAGAAGCTCTCAAAGCTGGGCTTTTTGTAGAGAATGTTTCCCTCGCGCCCCTCGCGTCCGAAGCCGTAGGCGATGAACTCAGCCCTCACCGAGGAGAGAACCTTGATGAGTTGCGGTGCGGGCGAGGTGACATAGACGAGAATGGGGCCGTCTGCGCTGGGCACCGCGTCCTGAAACTGCTGGCGCAGGATCGGCGGCACAAGTTCCGAGTTGCGTCGTCGGCTCGGAGCATCGAAAAACGAGGTCACCAGGTAGTCGGAGGCGTAGGGTGTCATCAGCCGCGTCAACATCCTGGCAGCGGTGGCGTCGGTGCGATAGCGGGGCGGCGTGGCCACAGTGAAGTGGGTGAGAATGTGCTGATTGTCGATGGAGATGACGGGAAGCTTGCAGCGCCGTCCTGCACGACAGGTGAGCGGCTCAAAGTCGGTGACCACCAGTTCAATCCCACGCTCGCCGATAAGACGCCTAGTTGCTTGATGCTACGCGATGCCTTGCCGGCATGGAAGAGATTGCGCGCCAGCGTGCGATGGTAGCGGACCTGGTTGTTCACATAAGTGAAGCGAAGGCCGTGGATCTCCACCACCTCGCAGATATCGCCCAGGTTGCGAAGGCCGCGGTCAAACGAGGCGGCGACCACGCTGTGCCCGTGACGCTGCAGGTGAAGAATGATCTCCCGCGAGCGGGTCGAGTGCCCCGCGCCTTCGCCGTTAACTCCATATAAGATTTTGGCCATCGTGTGCTGGAAGTATAGCCAGCGGAGTGCACGACTACAAATTATTGTTTGAAGCACTCTGAGCCGCCTAAGCGTCCAACAACGTGGGTGCATTGCTTTTCGACAATTGATCCCGCATAATTTTATTGAAAAGATTGCTCCCCTCCGGATGGTTTGATTTGCTAAACCTGCCAAATACGATTACTTTGAGCAGAATCGGCTGTATCCCATTTCTGATCTGGGTTCTCTCCAGCCACATGTTTGCTCCGGGTGTGCAGGAATTGCTGGCGGCGGGTATTTTCATTCTGGCCTCTATCACCGACGGTCTGGATGGCTATCTTGCGCGCAAGCACGGGCAAATCAGCAGCGTCGGCATGCTGCTGGATCCAATGGCAGACAAACTCCTCGTCGCCGCCAGCCTCATCCTCCTCGTCCGCTACACGCCTAACCTCATGCCCGCCTGGATCGTTGTCCTGGTGCTGGGACGCGAGTTCCTGATTACTTGCTTACGAAGCGTGGCCGCGACCGAAGGCTTTGCCATCCAGGCGCGCGAGTTAGGTAAGCTGAAGATGGTTTCGCAGATCGTCGCCGTGGTCGCCGTGATTCTGGCTCACCGCTGGTATGAGTGGAACTTCTTCGGCTTCATCGTCGGGGTCAGGCTGATCGCGCGCATCTCTGTCTGGTTCATGCTCGCTGTAGTGCTGCTTTCGGCGGTGGACTATTTCATCGCCTTCTGGTCGCGAGTAGATCGCTCGGCGCGCAGCCATTAAGTTCGCCTGCAAGCCGGTGAGATCCGGAGCCGAAAGTGGCGCGCGCGAAAAAGCTGGAAGCGGTAAGCACGTCTCTCCTCAACGCCGAGCTAATCCAGCGATTTATGGAAACGCAGTACGCTCGCCAGCAGAATCAGCACGGCGAACAATGCAAGCGACGCCATCTGTGGCCACAGCACGCCGAAGCCTACACCTTTCAAAAACACTCCGCGCAGAATGACGATAAAGTAGCGCAGCGGATCAGCATAGGTTAGCCACTGCAGCGCCATGGGCATGCTGCTGATGGGAGAGGCAAATCCAGAAAAGATGATCGCGGGCATAAGAAAAAAGAAGGCCGATACCATGGCCTGCTGCTGATTTTCCGATAGCGTGGAGATGAGCAGTCCGATGCCCAGCACACAAAACAGGTAAAGCACCGTACCGGTCGAGAGTACGAGCAGGCTACCGCTCAATGGCACCCGGAACCAGAAAGTCCCGACGGCAGTGATCAGCACGGCATCGAGCAAACCGATCAGGAAGAAAGGAATCGTCTTTCCCAGGATGAATTCCGCCTGCCGGATTGGCGTCACCATAATCTGCTCGAGGGTACCGATCTCGCGCTCGCGAACAATCGCAAACGCTGTCAGCAGAACGATGACGAGCGTTACGAGGTTTCCCATCACTCCCGGCACAAAGAACCACTGGCTGCGAAGGTCGGGATTAAACCAGGGTTGCCGCTCAAGCACAATGGAAGGCATCTGCGGCAGCAAAGAGGGTGCAGTGCGGTTGAGCATCTTCTCCTGATAGTCCTGCGCAAACTTTGATGCGACTTGGTTGACGTAGCCGAGGGAGACTAGCGCCGTATTGGAGTTGCTCGCGTCGACGATCACTTGCACTCTCGCCGTCTGCCCCTTGCGCAACAGTTCGGAAAAGCCGTCGTTCACCTGCACGGCCGCGATCACGTCGCCGTCGTCCACCATCCGGTGGAGCTTTTCGCGATCAAGCGTCCGCTCACGAACATCGAAATAGCGGCTGCCTTCGAAGCGGGAGACGAAATCGCGGCTTACCTGCGAATTTTCGTAATCGAGAATCGCTATCGGAACGTGCTGGATGTCCAGATTCGCGGCATAGCCGAAGATCACCATCTGTATGATGGGCGGGCCAAAGAGAATAAAGCGTGTGCGTTTGTCTCGGAAGACCTGGATGAACTCCTTCACCAGCATCTGGCGCAGTCTTAGCCACATGTTCGCCTCACCTCAACCGCTTCTGGAACGCACGTGTGGCCAACAGCACCAGCACTGTGGCGAAGATGAACAGCGCCAGCATATCTCCCCAGAGCAGCACCAGTGGAGTCCCCTTGAGGAAGACGGCGCGAATAATGGACATGAAGTAGCGGGCGGGAATCACATGCGTAACCAACTGAATAAAAATCGGCATCTGATCAATTGGGAAGATGAAACCGGAGAGCAGAAAAGCGGGAAGAAAAGTTGCAATCATTGACGCCTGACTTGCGGCGAGTTGCGATTTGAGCGCCACAGAGAGTAGGTATCCAAGCGAAAGCACCACAACCAGAAACAGCGTTGAACTGAAAAAGAGCACGGCCACGCTGCCGCGGAATGGGACTCCAAACCACCACACACCCATCCCAGCACAGAGCGCGGTATCGGCCAGGCCAATTACAAGATAGGGCAGGAGTTTTCCAATCATCAATTCCATCGGCGAGACTGGAGTGGAGATCAGTTGCTCCATCGTGCCGCGCTCCCATTCACGGGCAATGGTCAGCGAGGTAAGGAATGTGCCGACGACCGCCATCACGATCGCTACCACGCCGGGCACAATGTTCGCCACGCTCTCCAGATCTTCGTTGAACCAGGTGCGCGCGGCCACTTCGATTGGAGGGTCCATTACGCGCTGCCCTCGCTGCTGCATCCAGTCGAGTTGAATCTGCTGTGAGTAGCCAAGCACAACCGCCTCCGCGTAGCTCATGCCGACGTTGGCGCTGTTGCCATCCGTGCCATCAACAATCGCCTGCACGGAAACAGCTCCGCCCTCACGAAGCCGCTGCGAGAATTCCGATGGAATGACGATTCCGAGTTGGCAATCTCCGGAGTCGATGGCCCGCACAAGATCGCGGTAGTTGTCCACCGAACCTTGCAGGCGAAAATACTCTGACGAACCGAAGCGTTCTATGAGATCGCGGCTCTGCTGGCTGTTCTCGCGGTCAAAAACGTAAACGGGCAAATGTTTGATATCAAAGCTTACGCCGTAGCCGAAGGCGAGCATCAGGATCACCGGCATTGCCACGACGATCAGGATGCTGCGCAGATCACGCCGAATCTGAAGGATCTCCTTCCACGCGATTGCGTTAATCCGGTTGATCTTCATTGCGCCGCCCCCTGCGGTGTTTCATGCGCGGTTAGCGAGACAAAAACATCCTCAAGCGAGGCTGGAATCGACTCGATGCGATTCACCGTCACCGCTTCTCTTTCCAGTTCCGCTCGCAAACGTGGAATTGCCTCTACCGCGCTGAAAACTACGGTGTGCAGCGCGTTGCCAAAGACTGCCACATCCATCGACGACGAACTTTTTTCAAGAACCTCCAGAGCCCGGCCTAAGGGTTCACACTCAATCAGTAACAACTCGCCTTTCATCGCAGTGCGCTTCAATTGAGCAGGAGAACCCGACGCGACGATCCTGCCCTGGTAAATCAGCACCAGGTGATTGCAGTACTCCGCTTCGTCCATGTAGTGAGTGGTGACAAAGACCGTCACTCCGCTGGCCGCCATCTCATGAATCAACTCCCAGAACTGCCGGCGCGAAATCGGATCGACGCCGGAGGTCGGTTCATCCAGAAACAGCACAGCCGGCTTGTGCAACACCGCGCATCCAAGCGCGAGCCGCTGCTTCCATCCCACGGCGAGGGTTGCCGTCAAAGTCCGCTCACGCCCTTCAAGCCCCGCCATCCGAACGACCCAACGAATGCGCTCGCCCATCTCCGAATCAGGGACCTGGTACATGCCGCCGAAGAAGCGGATGTTCTCTTCCACCGTGAGGTCGTTGTAAAGTGAAAATTTTTGCGACATGTATCCGATGTTCTGCCGCACACGCTCTGGTTGCTTCGCGACATCGATTCCCGCCACGCTGGCGAAGCCGGAGGTCGGGTGCAGAAGCCCGCACAACATCCTGATAGTGGTGGATTTTCCCGCGCCGTTGGGCCCAAGGAATCCAAAGATCTGCCCCTTGTCGGCCTGAAAGCTGATGTGGTCCACGGCACAAAAATCGCCGAAGCGTTTGACGAGATCCTTCACGACGACCGAGTACTCATCGTTCATGCTGCACCTCGGCTTCCCGCTCGACTGCGTTTACAAACACGTCCTCCAGCGAAGCAGTCACGGCTTCCACCGAGTCGTAGGCCGCCTGCGCTGCATCCATGCTTACGCGAAGGCCGGGCATCATTCGTGCCGCGTCGTCCACGAGAAGGTGCACGCTGTCTCCGGCCAGCACCGTGTTGCGCACTCCTGGAAGTTTTCCGATTGCCGCCCGCACGCCGCGAGGGTTCGGCGTGGAAATCGAAATCACAGAGTTTCGAAGTTTTGCTTTCAGAGCATTTGGGTGGTCGCAGAACAACAGATGCCCCTGGTGCACAAGCGCAACGCGATGACAGCGCTCGGCCTCGTCGAGATAAGCGGTCGATGTCAGGATAGCCACCCCTTCATCAAGCAGCGAATAGAGAATCTTCCAGAAATCACGACGTGAAACCGGATCGACGCCATTGGTAGGCTCATCCAGCAGCAGCACGCGCGGCGTGTGAATCAGTGCGCAGATCAGTCCCAGCTTCTGCTTCATTCCTCCGGAGAGTTTTCCCGCCAGGCGCGCGCGAAATTGCAGCATGTCCGCGGCGCGCAGAAGACGCTCGCTGCGCTCACGGCAGATCGCACGCTTCACACCGTAGACGCTGGCGTAAAAATGAATATTTTCATCAACGGTCAAGTCCTCATAGAGGCCGAAGCGTTGCGACATGTAGCTGATCCGCTCTTTCACGCTTTCGGCTTCGCGAACTACATCGAAGCCCGCGACCTGTACGGTGCCCGCGTCCGGCAGCAGAACTCCGGCGAGGATGCGCATCGTCGTCGTCTTTCCTGCGCCGTCAGGTCCAACAAGGCCGAAAATTTCGCCATAGTTCACCTCAAAGCTCAGCCGATCCACAGCTTTCACGCCGGGAAAGCCGCGCACAAGATCACGAACGATGATGGCTGCATCCGGCATGCTACTGCTTTCCCAACTCGATCGTAATGTCGGCGGGCATTCCTGGCTTCAGTTCGTGCTTCGGGTTATCCACATCGACCTTGATTCGGTAAACCAGGGCGACACGTTCTTTGTTGGTCTGCACTGTCTTTGGCGTGAATTCGGCTTCCGGCGAGATGAACGAGACAGTGCCGCTGTAAGTCTTATTGGGATAAGTGTCCGTGCGCAGGGTGACGGCCTGGCCCCAGCGCACACGGCCCAGATCTGTCTCGCTCAGATAGGCACGCACCCACAGATGGTCGAGGTCGGCGATGGTCACCACCGGAGTTCCGGCGACAACGTACTCGCCCAGTTCGGCCTGGCGAACCGTAATCACGCCGCTCACGGGCGAGTGCAGGACGGTATAGTCGCGCCGTACCTTTGAGAGATCCAGGTTCTGCCTGGCGACCCGAACCGACGCGCGGCTGACGGCAATCTGCTCTTTGCGGGTTCCCTCCCGGATTTCCGAATAATTCTGTTCCGCCCGCTCGTAGATGGCCAGCGCGCGTTTATAGGCGGAATCGGCCTGGTCGCGTATCTGCGCCGAAACCGCGTCGCGCTTATACAGCGCGGTGTATCGGGCAAGGTCGGCGCGCTTCAGTTCGAGGTCGGCCTTGGCATCGGCCACGGTCTTTACGGCTGCCTGAATATCCTGCGCACGATTGCCGGCGAGAGCTAGGTCCAGTTCTTTTCCCTGGGTTTGCAGCATTGCCTCGTCGATGCGAACCTGCTGTTGATAATCGGCGTCGTCAACGCGCGCGAGCAGTTCTCCTGCTTTCACATCTTTGCCTTCTTCCACGGGCAGCGCCACGATTCGGCCCGACGTGCGAAAGCCTACAACGCTCTCGTGAGCCTCAACATTGCCGGAGAGCAGAAGAGTATCAACCGGCGTCTTCGTGTGGTGCGACGTACGGTAATAGAACAATCCCACGCCGATGGCCAGCACCAGCAGAAAGAGGATGATGAGTCGCTTCATAGACTTGATCCTTTCCTTCCCTGCCGCTCAGCGGCCTCCGAGATATTGCGCGTAGGATGCTTCGGTGTTGCCCATCGCACGCGCCAGGGAAATGCGAGCGCCTGCATGATGGGTGAGTGCCACGATCGAGTTCTGCTCCGCGCGCGACAGTGCATCTTGCGCGCTAATGACCTCAATGTTATCGGTCACGCCCTCGCGGAAGCGCAACTGCGCAAGTTCCAATTCCTTCTGCGCAAGTTCCAGTCCAGCTCCGGCGACACTTACCTCTTCGGTCGCTGAATCGATATCGAGCAGCGCCTGCCTCAAGTCCTGCTCGACGCCGAGCCTCGCATCGTTCATTTGCCGATCGATGCGCCGGATTCGCGCCTGTATCTCCAGCGCTTCGCCGTTACGGTCGCGGTCAAAGACCGTGAAGGTGAGCGATAGTTGCGCCAACCCGGTCGGCATAATCGAACCGGGGCTGCGACCGATGCCTCCGTAATCACCCGATGCCGTAAGTTTGGGAAGAAAACGTGCGTTTGAGGCGCGAAGTTGCTCGCTCAAGGCGTCACGCTGACGGCGTAAAGACTGATAGTCAGGACGCGCAACGAGTGCCTGAGGCAAAACAAATTCGACGTTGAGAGGCTCTATGGCGTGGAATCCGAGCGTGTCGGCAAGTTCAAGTTCGGTCCCCGGAGACATTCCAATGTTGCGCGCCAGTACCAGAAGCGAACCCTTGGCGAGGTTCCGCGACTGCACCAGAGATTGCCGCTCATTTGCCAGTTGCACCTGGGCGCGCAGCACGTCAATTCCGGTCGCCACTCCCGCTTCGCGCTGCTCGACGGCGAGGTTACTGAGAGCCTCAGCGGTCTCCACGCGTGACTGCGCAGCCACCGCCCCCGCAAACTGTGATTGCGCAGAGAGATAGAGCGCCGCAACATTGCGAATCACCTGGTCGCGCGCATCCTGATAGTCAGAGGCGGAGGCGGCGCCCGAGAGTTTTGCAGAGCGCGACGCGTGCAATGATTGCAGGTCAACAATCGCCTGGTCCGCGTAAGCATGAACGTCATAGGTGCTGAATGGCCCGACGACTTGCGGCAGATTGGGAACCCTGATTCCCAGGGCTGCGAGACTGAGAGTTTGCACCGTAACCGGCGCTTTGATTTGCGCCCGCGGCAGCAACAAGGAATGCTGCCGCTCGTAGGCTCCCTCAGCTTCCTGCGCGCGGGTTTCGGCCACCAGCACCCCAAGATTAGCCTGCAAACCACGGTGAATCGCATCTTCCAGAGTTAGCCGGTAAGGGGGCATCGGAGCTTTTTGCGCTCGCGCTAAAACGGCCGTCATAAAAAGCAGGAGCAGGCAGAAAGGGGTTCTCAGACGATGAATCATCTCTCCTCCTGTCCGCGCCTTGCCACCGTGGAAAGTACCTTACGGCGCGTCGAACACGGCTGCTGCGAGGATGCACTGAGGCCGGAAAAGAATATGCGCAAGGTGTTGGCCACCTGCCTTTTCAGAGGTAAGACCGGATCCACGGCCCAAATCAACACCGTTCCGAAAAGCGCATGCTGGAAGACCCGCGCTAACTCCAGGGCAGCAATCCCTTCGCGAAATTCGCCGCGCTTCTGCCCCAGCGAAATCATTTCGGCGATCATCTTCCGTCCTATCGACAGTTGCCGCGCGATGTCGCGAACCTCAATGCTTCCCAGGAAAGCAGCAACGAGGCTTCGCGCCATTTGCGGGCTCCTGCCCGGAGTCTCGGTTAGATCGCGTGCCAGCGAAGTGAGCAGTCCTTCCGAAGTGAGCAGTTCTTCGCCGTTCAACCGCTGTTCGCGCGCCAGCAACAGATAGCGCTGGATCGTGCCGTGCTGCTTGCTTATGAAATATTCAAGAACATGCCCTTTGCTGGGGAAATAATTAAAAAACGTTCCTTTGCCGACATCGGCTGCCTGGGTAATCTCCTCGACCCTGGTCTGGGCAAAGCCCTTGCGGGCAAACAACTCCATGGCCGCCATGAAGATCTTCGTGCCCGTCTCCTCGCGGCGACGCTGCCGCCTTCCAGTCTCGGAGGGAGCGGACGTATCACCGGGGCGTGATCCTGATTGGCTGACCATGGGTCGTAGTTGACCACTGGTCATATAGTTTGTCAAGACCATTTTAATCGACAATTTGCCTGACACTGCCGCAGTAAGCGTCCGCCCGTTCGAGGTGACAGGTCAGACGATTTGTTCGGAATTCTTAACGCTGCGACGGGGCAGATGTTGACAAAGGATTCATCCCGGTTCAGATTCTGAGTGGATCGGAGATTCATGGCGCAGACAGTAAAAAGGATGGAGTTGAAGCCCGAGACGCTGCAAGCGTTCGAGGATTACATCCGCAACGCCGAGGCGGAGATGGAGCAGCCATTGCATGGAAGCACTCCATCTCTATGGTCTGAGGCTAACGACGAGAGATCACGAGCGCTTCTCGCGGGCATCATCCCGGCGGAATTCCGGTACGGACATGCACCAGTCAAAGTGGCTCATGGCTTGATCCATGACTGGATCGGGGCTGTCAGAATCGAGGGCGTCACTATCGAGCAAACCTTGCGAATGGTACAGGATTACAACAACCACAAGAACATCTATAAGCCTGAAGTGATGGACTCAAAACTGTTGAGCCACCGGAGCAATAATTTTAAAATCTATCTGCGGCTTCTCAAGAAGAAGATCATCACGGTGGTCCTGGATACCTATCATGACGTCCACTATTCCATGTTGGACAGCACGCACTGGCTTTGCCGCTCTTACACAACTCGGATCCTTGAGGTAGAAAAAGCCGGGAGCCCGAATGAAACAATCCTGCCGCCTGACACCGGCTACGGATTTCTCTGGCGGTTGTATTCCTATTGGAGCTTTCACCAGAAAAAGGATGGCGTGACGGTGGAGTGTCGTGCCGTCTCGCTGTCGCGCAACGTGCCGCTAGGCCTGGGCTGGATGATTGAGCCAATCATCCAGAAGCTACCTAGGGAATCGTTGATCAAAACCCTTGAGGATACCCGTCAGGCGCTCACCGGCGCAGGCGGGCAGGACAGCAAATCAGCATGAAACTTGCTAGATAATCGGCAGCACCGCCGACGTCGGCACCATTTTTTAAAAGCAAGCTTCCGATCGGCGATGCGGCCGCCGGGTCCAGTCATCTATGAAACAAGAAATTGCTCTCCCATAAATTCCAGGTACCCGAGCATCAGGACATCAGCGTCGCTCATGCTCCAGCGTTGCCCACCGTCAGGCCGCCACAGACATATAGGACTTGGCCGGTAACGAAGCCGCTTCGGGCATCAAGCAAATAGGAAACGGCGTGCGCTACATCTTCGGGCAGTCCGATGCGTCGCACTGGAAGACCGTTGATGATGGCCCGAGTCTGCGGGCTGTCAGGTGGATTGGCACGGTCAAATAATTCAGTCCGAATCGGGCCGGGACCGACCGAATTCGCGGTAATGCCGTACTGACCTAATTCCAGTGCCCAGACCCTGGCCATGCCCTGCAATCCAGCCTTACTGGCGGCATAGGCGGTACGCATTTCCTTGCCAAGCGCAGCCCGCGAAGACATGTTTACTATGCGCCCGAACTTAGCCTCCTTCATGCCCGGTAGGAGTGCTTGCACACACTGCAAGGTGCAACGCAGGTTGAGGGACATCACCCGGTCAAAGTCCTCCAGTGTCTGGTCCTCGACCGCGGCCGGACGAACCATGCCGACATTGTTAACCAACCTTGTGATGGGCCCGCCACGTAATGCCTCTTCGAGGGCCCTTGCGGTCTCTTGCGGATTTGATAGATCGGCTCGAATACCGTCGCCCGCCACATCAATCACTACCGGTTCGTAGCCATCGGCCCTGCTTCGTTCAACGATGGCGCGCCCTATCCCATTGGCGCCACCAGTAACGAGAACACGCTCTCTCTTCATGCCTTGTTGCCTCCATGCCGATCTTGTTCGCTCAACTCGACCACAGTTGCGCCCAAGGCCTGCAACGTAATTGACTCGGAATTAGCCTGGGAGAAATCTCAACAGCCCCCACGAGCTGTTAAACCCTCGACTTTGTGATTTCGCAGCGTCCCTACTATTCAAATAACGTCTTACGGCTGCGTTTACGGCGGGTCCGTGCGACCGCGATGTTCGATATGTCCTGAAACGTATATAACATCTTATGTCTTGATCGGAAACATTTTTTTCCCGGCGAACCCATTGACAATAAAAGTGACATGGTAGTATCCGTTGATCAACGTATTTAAATCACAAGGTGAGGAACAGAATGAGTCAATCACGTAAGCCTCTCGACGGGATACGAGTGCTGGCCTTTGAAATTCAAGTGGCTGGGCCGTATTGCACCATGATGCTGGCCGACCAGGGAGCAAGCGTCATTAAGGTCGAACGCCCGGAGGGCGGCGATACGTCTCGTGGCGGCGCACCCAAAATCAAGAACGACCGCGGAGAAACCCAAAGCGGCTACTTCCTGCGGTTCAACCGCAACAAGCGCAGCTTGACCCTAAACCTGAAGAGCGAACGGGGACGCGAGCTTTTCCGCGAGTTGGCGCGGAAGTCTGACGTTGTGGTGGAAAATTTCCGGCCGGGCCTACTGGATGAAATGGGCATCGGCTATAAGGCGCTTTCCGCAGAAAACCCCGGCCTGATTTATGCCTGCATCTCCGGCTTTGGCAGTATGGAAGGCTTTCAAGGACCCTATAGCAAACGACCGGCTTACGACATCATCGCCCAGGCAATGGGCGGACTGCTGAACACCTGCGGGCAAGCGGACGGCCCGCCGACATGGCTCGGAACGGCCCTCGGCGATATCGTCTCCGGCATGAATGCCGCACACGCCATCACGCTGGCATTGTTCCAGCGCACACAAACCGGCAAGGGGCAGTACATCGACATTTCGATGCACGACACCATCATCGCCTTGGCGGAGCGGTCGCTTACTGCTTATTCATTGACCGAACATGTGCTTTCGCGCGGGCGCGAACCCTTTATGGCTCCATGGGGGGCGTTCCAATGCAAGGATGGCTTTGTGGGCATGGTAGTAGCTGCCGAAGGCGATTGGGCCAAGTTTTGCAAAGCTATTGGTCGGCCTGATCTGGTAGGCCATGAGGGCACGACCTCCGGCCCGGAGCGGGCGAAGAACATGACTGGCTGGCTTGGAGAAATTGTTAACGGCTGGTTCCGTGAGCAAACCAAGGCCGAAGCCACCGACAAACTGCTGGCCGTCGGGTTGCCCATCGGTCCGGTGCAGACCGCCGAGGAAGTATTCAAGGATCCTCACGTCGCTGTCCGGAAGCTGTTGATTGACGTGCCGGACCCAATTTTGGGATCGGTGAGGCTGGTAGGTCCGGTGGCCAAGATGTCCGGCAGTAGCGAACCGTTGACTAATCCCGCTCCTCTGTTGGGCCAGCATAACGCTGAAATCCTGACCGAAGTGCTGGGGCACACGGAAGAGCAGGTCAGCCAACTGAAAAGCGATGGGATTATCTAAGTCACAATAAACTGGCCCCGCATTCAGGCTGAGAGTGCGAAGCTGTGGGGAGTATGGTCTTGAAGGCGCTTGCTCCCCGTAGCATTCTCGTCGCCAAATCCAGCAGACGTGCATTCAAGTTTCAATGAACTGAAAACCTTTGGAGTTGACAGGCTACGCGACTTCGTTGAACATTCAGTCAAAATTGTTATCGTATGTTTTGGGGGTGACGTGCCGATACTCGATATCACTCGACGCGACGGGGTCGCGATCTTAACGCTTTCCAGTCCACCGGTAAATGCACTCAGCAAAGCCATGATCCAGGCTTTGCATGCGGCCATGGACAGCGTCGGTTCCGCCCATGATGTTCGCATCCTGCATTTCCGCAGTGCGCTGAAAGTGTTTTGCGCCGGAGCCGACCTGAGCGAGATGCGTGCCAACCTGGCGAACCCCGAGTCCGTGGATGCGCAGATCGACGCGATACGCGACCTCCAGATGGTCCTTCAGCGGATTGAGTCCATGCCTATGGCCACCGTCGCGGAAGTGAGTGGAGCGGCCATGGGAGGCGGACTGGAGTTGGCCTTGGCCTGCGATTTCCGCGTCGCCGCTAACGAAGCCAAACTTGCCCTGCCAGAGATCGGGCTCGGCCTGATCCCCGGTGCCGGAGGTACCCAGAGACTCACGGCGTTGTGCGGTCCATCCGTCGCAAAGCGCCTAATTCTCGGAGCCGAGATAGTGGACGGTGCTGGCGCAGCGGCGCTCGGCCTGGTGCACTGGGCTGTTCCGCGCACCGATTTGGCCGGCTTCGCCGAAGCGCTTGTTGACCGGTTGAAGAAGCTGCCGCGCGCAGCAGTCGCTGCGGCAAAGAACTGCATTTCCGCCCGGTTTGATCCATCTCGCAATGGCTATGAGGAGGAATTGGACGCAACCCGCGACCTCCTGCTTAACGAACCTGAGACCCGTTCGCGACTCGAGAAATTTCTGGCTGGAGAGCGTTAATGGCATGACCGCAAAAAGCACATAATCCAACTTGACTCCAATAAACTTATAGTGGTACCGTTTTACCACTACCGGACTTCCAAGAGCTCTGCCGAGCTGCACAATTTCACTCCAGCGTTCTAATACACGATTGCAAATTAATCGAGGAGCATCAGTCATGAGATTCGAAAACAAGGTCACTTTGGTTACCGGAGGAGCCTCAGGCATTGGCTTGGCTACGGTTCAAGCCTTTGCCAAACTCGGGGCAACCGTTCTGGTCGCCGACATCAACTCCGACGCTGGCGAGGCGGCGGCAAGCGCGGTTCGAAGCGACGGCGGCGACGCTCAGTTCGTCAAACTCGACGTTACCGACGTGGCTTCGATCAAAGCCTGCCGGGATGCGGTGCTCGCCAAATGGGGGCGTCTTGACATTCTTGCCAGCGTTGCTGGCTGGGGCCACATTCAGCCCTTTGTCGAAAACGACGACGCTTTCATCAACAAGGTGATGGCCATCAACCTGCGGGGTCCCATTGAGTTGATACGAGCGTTTTTCCCCTCGATGATCGAACGCAAAAGCGGCAAGATCGTGAATGTGGCCAGCGACGCCGGACGCGTCGGCAGCCTCGGCGAGAGCGTCTATTCCGCGGCCAAGGGTGGCTTGATCTCCCTCACTAAAGCGCTGGCTCGCGAAGGGGCGAGGCACAATATTCAAGTGAACTGCATCTGCCCGGGGCCGACAGACACTCCATTGTTGCGCTCCGAGCCTGAAAAGTTTCTGGAAGCGTTTGTTAAAGCCATTCCGATGCGCCGCTTCGGCAAACCTTCGGAAGTTGCCGACGGCATCGTTTTCATGGCCAGCACGCGCGCCGACTACATCACCGGGCAAGTGCTGAGCGTCAACGGCGGCATCACCATGGTCGGGTAACGACCGATAATTTTCGAATCCATCTAAGGAAAACACTGTATGAGAAAGTTCAAGGCGGCCGACTACAAAGCGCAACACTTTGACTGGAATGTCGACGGCAAAGTTGCGACTCTCACCCTTAACCGTCCCGACAAGAAGAATCCTTTGACCTTTGATTCCTACGGCGAGTTGCGCGACCTGTTTCGCGAACTGGTCTACGCCACCGACGTCAAGAGTATCGTGATTAGCGGTGCAGGCGGCAATTTCTGCTCGGGCGGCGACGTCCACGAAATCATCGGTCCCCTGACCAAGATGGAAATGCCCGAACTCCTGGAGTTCACCCGCATGACTGGCGATGCAGTTAAGGCCATGCGCCGGTGTCCGCAGCCGATTATTTCCGCCATCGATGGAATCTGCGCCGGCGCCGGCACCATGCTGGCTTCCGCCTCAGACATTCGCCTCGGCACTGCCCGCAGTAAAGTGGCCTTCTTATTTGTGCGTGTCGGGCTGGCTGGCGCAGACATGGGCGCCTGCACCTTGCTGCCCCGGCTGATCGGCCTTAGCCGCGCCGCGGAGCTGCTCTACACGGGACGGGCCATGGGTGGTGAGGAAGCCGAGCGTATCGGCTTCTACAACTCGCTGCATGCCCCTGATGAGGTGCTCGGCGCCGCCAACAAACTGGCTCGGAACCTCGCCGACGGCCCTACCTTCGGCCATGCCATGACAAAGATGATGCTGTGGCAAGAATGGAACTCCGGGCTCGGTGAGTGCATCGAGGCCGAGGCGCAGGCGCAGGCGATCTGTATGCAGACCAACGATTTTGAGCGCGCCTACCACGCTTTCGCCGCCAAGCAGTCCCCTGTTTTCGAGGGAAACTGAGACTGATGTCAGGCGAGCGATTGCTGGCCTGGCAATCTTTCCATACCAGTCGTACGACAGTTGCAACTCCTCTGGAAACGCGGGCTAACATGGAACTTTCTGTGTTAGCCCGCGGTTCCGAGACTCACGGCCATGCTCTGGAATGCGCCGCTCGGTTGCAGTCGGGTGGGACTCAGTGCAGCGCAGCTCCGGAGGAGGTATGAGCATGTCCTTGGACATCGGGACCAAAAATGTCGCTGATCTTCCGCTGGCCGGACGGCACGTCGTCGTCACCGGCGGTGGAAGTGGAATCGGCTTCGCTATCGCTGAAGTGATGGCGCGCCGGGGTGCCGACATTACGATTATGGGGCGCAACCGTTCCCTCTTGGACGCGCGGGTTATAGAGTTGGCGCACTTCGGTACACGGGTCGCAGCCGAGACGGTCAACGTCACTGACCCCGTTATCATCGAAGCCGCGTTCAGCCAGGCCAGCGAGCGACAGGGGAGACCGGCAATCCTGATCAACAACGCCGGTATCGTGCGCTCGGCGCCCTTTGGCAAGACCAGTCTCACCATGTGGCAAGAGGTGATGGCGACGGACCTTACCGGCGCCTTCCTCTGTATCGGCCAAGTCCTAAAGGGGATGATCGACAGCGGCTTCGGCCGCATCATTAACGTTGCTTCCACTGCGGGACTTACAGGCATTCCCTACGCGACAGCGTACTGTGCCGCCAAACATGGGATGATCGGGTTGACTCGGGCATTAGCTCGCGAGGTGGCGAAGACGGCAGTAACCGTCAATGCTGTCTGCCCCGGGTACACGGATACAAACGTCGTTCAAGGTGCGTTGGACAATATCAGCAGCAAAACCGGCCGGAGCCGCGACGATGCTCTGGCACAGTTGGTCGCTCAGAACCCGCAAGGCCGGCTGATTCAGCCGAGCGAAGTAGCCGAGACAGTCGCCTGGCTCTGCCTTCCGGCTTCAGCCTCGATTACCGGACAAAGTATTCTCGTCGCCGGCGGCGAACTGATGTAACTTCTCAGCAAACAGCAATTAGCCTCGCGAGTGTCACTCGCGAGGCTAATTTGCCCTCTGATCCTAATCCAGGCGCTGAATCACCAAACTCACCAGACTTGAGCGCGATCATGCTTGCCAAAATCACAACTGGCGCAGGTGATAGCGTTGGATCTTCCCGGTAAGCGTCTTGGGGAGCGTATCCAAGAACTTAATCTCGCGCGGATACTTGTAGGGTGCAATGGTCGCTTTTACGAACTCCTGGATTTCACGTGCCGTGGCCTCAGTCGCCAAAGCGGGATCGCTCAGCACGACGCATGCACGTACAATATTGCCGCGTACCGGGTCCGGCATCCCGATGACAGCGCATTCCGCGACCAGGGGATGGTCGATCACCACGCGCTCGACCTCCGTAGCCGAGATGTTATAGCCGGCTGAGACGATCATGTCGTCGGAGCGGTCGACATACCAGAACCAGCCGTCGCCATCCTGTTCCATGATGTCGCCCGTCACGTTCCAGCCGTTCTTTACCATTCCCTTCTGGCGTTCGGGATCGCCCAGGTAGCGGCAGCCGGTCGGGCCATACACTGCCAGACGGCCCTTGCTGCCCACGGGTAGCGGCTTATACTCGTCATCGACCAGACAAGCGGTATAGCCCGGCGCTGCGCGCCCTGTAGAGCCTACGCGGGCGACATCCAGTGACTCGGAAATGAAGTGCGTCAACAGTTCGGTCATGCCGAGAGCGTTGACGATCTTTAGACCTGTGGCCTCGCGCCAGTTGTCCCAGAGTTTTTGCCGCAAATGTTCGCCGGCTGACGTGCACTTGCGCAGGCTGCTGGTATCGTATTTCCCGATTTCCTGCAGCATGCCGCCGAAGGACATGGGCACCGCGCAAAGGCTGGTAACCCGATGGCGTTGGATCGACTCAAGAACCAGGTCGGGAGTCGGCTTCGGGACCAGTGCCGCAGTAATGCGGTATCGCAGTGGATACATCAGAAAAACTGCCATGCCATAGGTGAAGGCAAACGAGGGCGATCCGCACATCACCTCGTCGGGCTCAACGGTATACATCTGCGGCCAGCAATCGCACGAGGCCAAGATGTCGCGATGGAAGTGCACTGCCCCTTTGGGATTGCCAGTGGTCCCAGAGGTAAACGTGATCAGAGCCACGTCATCGGCCGAGGTTTCGACCGCGCGAAAACCGGCCGGCTTGGCCTCAGCTCTCAAATCCAGATCCGCATCTTTGTGTGTCGCGTCGCCCAACGGCGTGAAATATCCAACCGTCTTCAACTCCGGTACTTTAGAGCGAGTAAGCTCCATCTCGTCAGCCAAACTGATTTCGCACAGGGCAATGCGAATCTGAGCCTTTTCGACAATATAAGACAGCTCGCGCGCGCGCAGCAGCGGCATCGTCCCCACGCAGACCCCACCCGCCTTCAGCACTGCCAACCAGCAGGCCGCCACCATTGGGGTGTTGGCCGACCGCAACAGTACGCGGTTTCCCGGCACCAGACCGTAATCCTCCACCAGAACACGGGCAATGCGATCGGCACGGTCCTGAAGATAGGCAAAGCTCCATGTTCCGTCGCCGTAGTGGAAAACAGGCTTGCTGCCAAAGCCGGCCGCCACCGCTGAATCAATCAGGGCGGAGCCGGCATTCAGGCGGTCGGGGTAATTGCGAAGGTGGGCAGCGGAGTAGTCGAACTGCGGCCACAATTCAACTGGCGGCAGTAGTTGACGAGCGAAGGCATCGACATGAGCGGTCGGCACGCCTCCGGGAGGCCTAGGCAATGTAATGGCACTGTTCGACATGTTTCCTCGTTACGATCCCCTCTTCATTACGTTGATAAGAGAGTGCATTGAACGCCTTCGCCTCACAGTTGGCGCAGTTGGTAGCGTTGGATCTTGCCGGTAAGTGTTTTAGGCAGCGCATCCACAAATTTGATCTCGCGCGGGTACTTGTAGGGTGCGATGGTCGATTTGACGAACTCCTGGATCTCCTTTGCCATGGCCTCACTCGCCAAAGCGGGATCGTTCAGCACGACGCATGCACGCACAATCTTGCCGCGGACGGGATCCGACACTCCGATGACAGCGCATTCCGACACCTTGGGATGGTCGATCACCACCCGCTCGACCTCCGTAGCCGAAATGTTGTAGCCGGCCGAAACGATCATGTCGTCGGAGCGGTCTACATACCAGAAGACGCCGTTGGCATCTTGTCCCATGATGTCGCCGGTCACGTTCCAACCGTTCTTGACCATTCCCTGCTGGCGATCAACATCGCCCAGGTAGCGGCAGCCAGTTGGTCCATACACTGCCAGGCGGCCCTTGCTGCCACTCCCTACAGGCATCGGCTTGTAATCGTCGTCAAGCAGACAAGCGGTATAACCCGGCAGTGGGCGTCCTGTAGATCCCACGTTCTCGACTTGCATTGTCTCGGCGATGAAATGACCGAGAAGTTCCGTCATGCCGATGCCGTTGGAAATCCTCTGTTTGGTAGCTGTTTCCCAGTCCTCAAAAAGCTTCTGGCGCAAATGCTCGCCTGCGGAAGCACATTTGCGCAAACTGCTGACGTCGTATTTCTCGATTTCCTTCAACATCGCGCTATAAGCAGTAGGTACAGCGTAAAGGCTGGTGGCGCGGTGTCGCTGCACAGCTTCGAGAACAAGGTTCGGAAGCGGCCTTGGAACCAAAACCGAAGTAGCGCGGTAGCGTAGCGGAAAGATCATAAAGGCGGCCATGCCGTACGTGAAGGCAAGGGAGGGTGATCCGCACACAACCTCGTCGGGTTCGACCGTATATACCTGCGGCCAGCAGTCGCAAATCGCCATGATGTCGCGGTGGAAGTGCACTGCTCCCTTGGGATTGCCGGTGGTGCCTGAGGTGAACGCAATCAGGGCAACGTCGTCGGCCGCAGTATCAACCGCCTTAAAGCCTGTCGGCTTGGCCTCAACTCTCAAGTCCAGATCCGCATCTTTGTGGGTCGCGTCGCCCAGCGGAGTGAAGTATCCTACCGACTTCAATTCCGGCACCTTGGCCCGAGTAAGTTCCATCTCCTCTGCCAAACTGATCTCGCACAGGGCAATGCGAATCTGTGCCTTGTCGACGATATAAGCGAGCTCCCGCGCGCGCAGTAGAGGCATAGTCCCCACGCAGATTCCACCGGCCTTCAGCACAGCCAGCCAGCAGGCCACAACCATCGGAGTGTTACCCGACCGCAACAGCACGCGATTTCCCGGTACCAGGCCGTAATCTTCCACCAGGATCCGGGCAATACGATCGACGCGATCCTGAAGATAGGCATAGCTGAAGGTCCCATCGCCGTAGTGGAATGCAGCCTTGGGGCCAAAACCAGCCGCTATCGCCGAGTCAATCAGGGCCGAGCCGGCATTCAAGCGATCGGGGTAGCTGCGAAGTTTGGGGGCGGAATAGTCAAAATTCGGCCACAGTTCAATCGGCGGCAGCATTTGGCGAGCAAAGGTGTCGACGTGAGCGGTCGGCACTCCTCCGGGAGGCTTTGGCATTGAAGCGGCAGTGTTCAAAATGGTCTCCTCTTTCTCGGTTACGCCGCGGTGCTCGTCAAATACGTCGAGCATCATTTCGGCGTTTTGTAATAATCACGGCCTCAGAGCCCTCTTCACCATCCGTCTAAGCGCCCAGTGGCCTCTTTGGGCCCGGTACTCCCAGCGTATGTGCGATAAAGACTGCAAAGCGGCTCTTTGAGTTACCTTGATTGTTTTTGAGTGGCGCCCCCACAGCGCCGTCCGGGTCTAAAAGCGGTCCCTTGGAAGCCGCTTTACCTTTGGATAGTCCGGCATCGCTTTTTGACTATCCGTTCAAAATAAACTGGACGCATCTTATCGGGGGCTGGAATTTACCGCAAGCAATACAGTCACAAGTCCATGTGACACTTGTCACTTTTTGACCATTCGTTCAAACCATCCTACAATGCGATCATAACCCAGGAAACACCCGCGTACATGCACCCATGCCAAAGCCAATGAACACTCCCAACAAGTACGAAAAGAAGCGACTTGAGATTCTTACCAGTGCCGCGGCGGCTTTCCGCCGAAGCGGGTATCACGGCGCCAGCGTCGATTCGATCGCCCGTGAGTTGCAAATGGCCAAGGGGAATCTCTACTACTATTTCAAAGATAAAGAAGAGATTCTTTTCCTCTGCCACGACTATTCCTTGGATCTTGTCCTGAAAGTGCTGGACGAAATCGAGGCCAGTACCCTGCCGCCCGAGGAAAAACTCCACCGGGTGATTGTCGCCTTGGTTCACACCATAGTGGACGAATTGCAGGGCACCACGCTGATCCTTGACCTTGAGGCTCTTTCGCCTAAACGGCTGCAGAAAGTGATCGCCAAGCGAGACAAGCTAGACAAGGGAATTCGCCGCATCATCGAAGCTGGAATGGACGCTGGTGTCTTCCGAAAAAGCGACCCAAAACTCATCAATTTCGTCATCCTCGGAGCAGTGAATTGGATTCCCCGCTGGTTCCATCCTCAAGGCACGGAAAAGTCGGGGGAGATCGGTCAGATCTTCGCTGATTACCTGCTTGCCGGCCTGCTGAATAATCAATCGCCCGGAAATTCAAATCGGCCAATCGCCGCGATCAAGTCCAAAAATGCCAAGCGTACGTCGAAAAGCTCGCGCAAGGGCACCAATGACTCTGGACGCGGGCGGCCGAGCTGAACGCGGCCGCCCACAGTCCCATCCCCTCACAGTACGTGGATCAGTTTCCAGTAACCATAGGCTAAGACGATGGAAAACAGCGCAACCACCGCGTATGCATTGGCAAGCCGCACTCGCTGACCTGCGTCGAAAGCTTCGTTATTCGTAATACCCTCTCCCATCGCAATCCAAATATGCTGGTAAGACAACCAAAACGGCACGATCGTCAGCAGCAAAGCCCCGGTCAGCACCAATGGTGGAATGCCGGCGGCGCGGGTCACATCCGAAAGGGGTAGGAACATGACGGGCAGTGCAATCAGCGAAGTCGGATCAAGGAAGCGGACGCAGAACATTGCTACCCCTACCACCAGCAGTAGAAGCAAGGGACTGAATGTGAGTCTTTGCGCGATCGGAACCATGAAACTAGCCAGCCAGTCGGTAATCTTATACTCGGTAATGATGGCGCCCAGACTGAACACACCACCAATCCACAGCAGGAGCGTCCAGGACACTCCAGTCCCGATGTCGCTGTCCTTCACAATACCCGTCAGGCCGAATACTGCCAGCGCGAGCATGCCGATCAGGAAGCTGGGTAGATGATGCCAGCGATCCGTTGCCCAGTAAACGATGGACAACACCACCACCAGACCGGTGATGAATTCCGCTCGCTTGAACGGTCCCAGCGCGTGCAAGCCTTGCTTGGCAAAATCGTGGGAAACATGCAATTTGGATTCCGGCCGCAGGACGATCTGATTGACCACAATCAGGAGCACGCATAACACAATCACGGGAACCGTCATAACTTTGGCATAGGCGAGCCAACTCAACGGCAGGTGCTTAGCCTGGAACATGAAATCAACCACGGGACCGTTCAGCGAACCGTACAGGACGGCGGTACCGGGAATTACCGCCATTTCTATGGAAGTCACCATAATCAGCGCCGAACCGCGGCTGTGGGTGGGAAGATTCAAGGACTTCACCAGTGCCCAGGCAATCGGCACCATAATCGCGGTGCGCACGGTCATCGACGGAACCCCAAAGGCCAGCACCAGGCCGATGACGAAGAAGGCACTCATAATGCCCGCATACGTCCCGGGGAAAACCGACAGAATGTAATACGAAACGCGCTGTGCCAATCCGGTACGTTGCATCGCGAACCCGTAAAACAAAACACAGAGCAGGATCCAGAAGCCCGGGCTGGCATATCCGGCGAAGACGAGTGGAGGACGGACTTTCGCCAGGATCATCAACCCTAGCATCAGCACAGAAACGATGCCGTTGTTAAGCGACTGAAAGGCCCACAGCACGGCCGCCAAGCAGAGAATGGCCAATACATATTGAGCCGTCCTGGTAAGCCCATGTGGTGTTGGCAGAGCGATGATCGCGACACAGACGACCACAGCAAGGATCAACCCGATCAACTTTGTCGGTTTGATCGATTTTTGAGGAACACCTGCGTTCGGTGCAGAAGTCGCAGGTACACTGGTCGCGGCCATTCAGTCCATCCTTTCACGCATTCGCGCCTGCACATCACCAGCCCGCGGAGGCCCGGTACACTCTGAGCCCACCGCGCTATGATGGCGTCCTAAGGAACATCAGCATCCCCGGTCCACAAAAAAACGGTGGTTATCCAGCAGACAATACGTTCACTTGTTGATTAATTCCTACGCGTGCGCACGCCCCACGCGCACGCCACGTCTTTACGATACTGGTCAAACTTTCCCGGCGATGGCGCTGTCGGGGTCTCTATTTTTGACCAAACGGTCAAATACGTTCTGAACATTATGCAGCAGGTCCACTCCGTGTCAAGGGGTTTATAGCTGGTCCGACGAAACCCGACACTGAACTTCGGCTCACCAATGCGGGTACACTGCTTCCCTCTCTTTGGAATTTCCGCTCCACACGGCAGAAATTTGTGCAATACTGGTAATTATGCAAAACAGTACCATAATACCTGTTTAAGTCAAGTCTCTTCTGAGGCCGCTTGTTTGTCGGCACCGTTAAGCACATGAAAAGCTCACGTCGAGAGAGTTCACCTGCAAAACCATCCATGGGTCGAATCATCCCACCTGAGCGCTGAAAAGGTTCAACGATTATGACGTTTCGCGCGGCAGTTCCCACATTTCCCACAACCAGTCATCCAAAGCCGGGGGAAACCATTGAAATCGCGCCCGGCGTGCACTGGTTTTCGACTTTTCTGCCCTTCAGATTGCGAGCCATTAACCTCTGGCTCATAGAGGGCAGTGATGGTTGGACCATGGTTGATTGCGGGTATCCGCTCCGGGAGGTGCGCGAGCAAATTGAAGCGTCGTGGAGCAGCACGCTGAAAGGTTTGCCGGTTAAGCGCTTGGTGGTAAGCCATCATCATCCCGATCATGTTGGCAATTGCCGATGGATCTGCGAACGCTGGGGTATCGTCCCTACTATGACGCGGACCGAACACGACAGGGCGCAAATCATGATGAGTGAGCGCTGGGGCAAGAATGGCGGCGAACGCGTGGCTTTCTGGCGCAAACACGGGTTACCCGAGTCGGCAGGAGCAGAAATTAACGAGCACTGGGATCGACACCGCGATCTGTTTGAGCCGCTAGCAGATTCGTGGGAGCAAGTCAGAGATGGTGACATCATTCCAATCGGCGCTTCCGGTTGGCAAGTCATCGTAGCCCAGGGACACGCGCCCGAGCAGGCCCTCCTCTATTCGCCTGAGCGCAACCTGTTGATCTCTGGCGACCAGATTTTAGCCAAGATCACTCCCAACGTGAGCGTGTTCCACGATGAACCCGATGCGGAACCGCTCGCACTTTTCCTGGAAAGTAATCAGCGCATCGCCCAAATTTGCGGGGATCCGTTGGTGCTACCATCTCATAACCTGCCTTTCTTTGGACTTCATTCGCGTATCCAGGCACTTGAGGCGCACCATGAAGAAAGGCTCGCTGCCATCGAGAGCGAACTGCAGCGCATGCCACAAATGGCTGCGACAATGATCCCGACGCTATTCGGCAAACTCAACGGACACGAAATTGGCTTTGCTATCGGCGAGATCCTGTCTCATTTACACCATCTCGTTGCGCATGGACGGGCAGAAGAAATAGAGCAAGAAGGGCAAGTGATTTTCGCCCCCGCCTGACACTTGGTCCCGGCGCAAGGTGTTCGCCTGGAAGGAACGGCCGCGGATCAGGACTTTCCGCGGCCTGCTTTTGTTTGTTCGCGAAAGCTTCCGTTCTCAGAATGCGTCGATTCCAGTGATGCTGCTGCCCACAATCAACGTGTGTATGTCGTGCGTTCCTTCGTACGTCTTCACCGATTCCAGGTTGCACATGTGCCGGAAGACCGGGTACTCGTCGGCAATGCCGTTGGCGCCCAAGATGTCACGAGCCATGCGGGCGCATTCCAAGGCCATCCAGACATTGTTGCGCTTGATCATTGAGATGTGTTGTGACCCGGCCTTTCCGCAGTCTTTGAGACGCCCGATTTGAAGCGCCAGCAACTGCGCCTTTGAAATCTCATTGATCATCCACACCAGCTTCTCTTGCACAAGCTGATGACCGGCGATGGGCTGATTATGGAATTGCTTGCGGAACTGCGCGTATTGCAGCGCGCAATCGTAGCATGCCATGGCTGCGCCGAGGGCACCCCAGGCAATCCCGTAGCGTGCCTGGTTCAAGCACATCAACGGCGATTTAAGTCCACCGCTTGCCGGTAGAAGGTTGCTGGCGGGCACGCGCACGTCCTGCAAGGACAACGAAGAGGTCACCGAGGCGCGCAGCGACCATTTGCCGTGCACATCTTCGGCGCGAAAACCAGGGCGATCGGTTTCGACCAGGAAGCCGCGGATCTTACCCCCCTCATCATCGTTTTTCGCCCATACCACGGCCACATCGGCAATCGAGCCTGATGTGATCCACATTTTCTCGCCGTTCAGAATATAGTCGTCGCCATCCTTGCTGGCACGTGTCCGCATGCTGCCGGGGTCGGAACCCGCGTCCGGCTCGGTCAGGCCGAAGCAACCGATCTTTTTACCCTGCTGCAGAGCAGGCAGCCAGTAGTCTTTCTGCTCCGGGCTGCCAAAGGTGTGAATTGGATACATCACCAGCGCAGACTGTACGCTGACGAAGGAACGCACGCCGCTATCGCCGCGCTCGAGCTCCTGTGTCATCAGTCCGTATTCGACGTTCGACATTTCCGCGCAGCCATAGCCTTTCAGGCTGGCGCCAAAGAAGCCCAGATCCGCCATGGGTTGGACCAATTCTATGGGGAACCGCCCTGCACGGTTGCACTGCTCAATAATGGGCATTAGATTGTCGTCTACGAACTGGCGCGCTGTGCTGCGCACCAGGAGCTCTTCCTCAGTCAGCAACGAATCAAACTGGACGAAATCTACACCCCGGAATTTTAGCGCCATAGTCCTTGCTCCTGCTCGAGTGAGAACTACAGTGTGGATTCTCAAACGAAGATTGTTATTGCATTAGTGGTAAAGAAGTACCATAATGCCTGATATAAGGTCAAGAACATTTGTGGAACTGCATTATTTATAGTCTTAATTCTAGAAGATAAAAAGGACTTTCCATGTCTCGCGAAGCCTACATATTCGATGGAATCCGTACACCGTTCGGCCGTCACGGCGGGAAATTGGCTGCCGTACGCCCCGATGATATGGCCGCCTTGCTGCTACGCACTTTAGTCGCGCGTAATCCTTTTTCGCATGAGGCTTACGAAGACGTACTACTGGGCTGCACCAATCAGGCTGGCGAAGATTGCCGCAACATCGCACGCCACTCCGGATTGCTGGCCGGACTTCCTGTCGCGACTGCCGGGCAGACGGTCAACCGCTTGTGCGCATCTGGTCTTGCTGCCGTGCTCGATGCCGGACGCGCGGTTAAGTGTGGGGAGGGCGACCTCTTCCTGGCTGGCGGCGTTGAAAGCATGAGCCGCGCTCCATTTGCCATGGCCAAAGCCGAAGTACCATTCAGTCGGGAAGCAAAAATTTACGACACCACCATCGGATCGCGCTTCCCTAACCCGGCTATTGTCGCCGGCTTCGGCAACGATAGCATGCCGGAGACTGCCGACAACGTGGCGAGAGAAGTGAACATCGCTCGCGCTGACGCAGATGCTTACGCTTTGGAATCGCAGCAGCGTTATGCCCGCGCCAAGAATGAAGGGTTTTACAACGACGAAATTCTTACCGTCCCGGTTCCCAATGGCCGCAAGGCGCCACCGATCATGGTCACTGACGACGAGCATCCTCGCCCTGATGTAAGTCTTGATGGGCTGGCTAAACTTAGACCGCTATTTGAGGGCGGGACCGTCACGGCTGGGAATGCCTCTGGCATCAACGACGGCGCAGCTGCTTTGGTGGTCGGCTCACTCGAAGCTGGGGATAAGGCCGGAGCGAAACCTCGAGCCCGTATTGTGGCCGGAGCCGTGGCAGGCGTGCCCCCGCGTCTGATGGGGCTCGGCCCTGTGCCGGCAGCGAAAAAGTGTCTCGAACGGGCCGGACTGTCCCTGGCGGACATGGACGTAATCGAGTTGAATGAAGCTTTCGCCGTTCAGGTTCTGGGCTGCCTAAAACAGATGGAAATCTCCGCTAAGGATTCGCGCGTGAACCCCAATGGGGGCGCGATCGCGGTCGGTCACCCACTTGGTGCCTCTGGTGCGCGGCTGGCATTAACTGCGATGCGCCAGTTAGAGCGCCAAGGTGGACGTTATGCACTCGTCACGCTGTGTATTGGGGTTGGCCAGGGCTTGGCGGTCGTTCTGGAACGGTACTCACAATAAGGTAGGGGGCATCGATAAAACTCTCCTAGCGAAGAAGCGTTACTTTACAGGAACCTTGTCGCGTGACGGCTATAGGATTCTGGTAAGTTATTGCCTATATTGTCGGGTAGGTATGCAGAACGTCGATTATTTTGGTGCAACAGATCTTGGATTCAAGAGGTTCACCTTGGGGGTCCATTGCACCCGATGCGTATTGTCAGTCGCTGAAGGAGAACTGTTTTGAACAGCGTGCGTAAAGTCGGAGGACAGCACCAAGTCAAAATACGCCGGGCCAAGGCGGCGGACCTTCCGGCTCTCGTCGCTCTCGACAAACGGGTCACCAAGTTGTCCAAGGAGCAGTACTGGAAGGATCTGTTTGACCAGTTCGCTGCCCGGCAAGACAACCGCATTATTCTTCTGGCTGAGGTAGGGGCCCGCGTGGTCGGATTCATTATTGGGGAGGTGCGGGCCTGGGAGTTTGGAGAGCCGCCCTGCGGCTGGATTTTTGGAGCCAACATCGATCCGGATTTTCGCGAGTTGGGCATCGCATCTGCGTTGTTTGAGAAAGTAACGTTATTTTTCCGCGATTGCGGTGTGAGCAAAGTACGAACGATGATGCGGCGCGATGCGAATCTCATCATGTCGTTCTTTCGTAGCCAAGGCTTAACAGCCGGCCCCTTTGTGCAACTGGAAAGGGATATCGACGAATGAGACTACAGAAGGCGACCCGCTTTGCGCTCTATGCCATGATCGAACTCGCCTCACATCCTGACTGCTATTTGTCAGCCGCTGAAATCGCCGAGCGACACAACATTTCGCTAAATCATCTTGCAAAAGTTCTTCGCAACTTGAGGCGCGGTAAGTTGGTGGAGGCTTCACGTGGCGTCGGTGGAGGCTTTCGCTTTATCGGCAATGCTAAACGCATAACGCTTATGGATGTCATTCAACTTTTTGAAAGCATCGACCCGATCACAGCAGGCGAGCGCGAACCAGGTGACTCGACGGATGCCGGCCTGACCCTACGCAGCGTGCTGGAAGAAATCGAAGACATTGCCCGGGCGACGTTCAGCTCCATCACACTGGAGACCATGATCAACCTTATAGGCCGCCAAGCCAAACGCCGTACTAGAGATACTGCCCGGCATCAACCTGCAATACTTGTCCAGTGATTGCACGTGCGGCATCAGAAAGCAGGAAGAGCACTGCAGCCGCCACATCGCTGGGTTCGGTAAGCGTGGGAAGAACCGCCTCTTTTAGCGCCTTCGCCCGAATCTCCTCGCTCGCTGCCAAAGCCATGTCGGTCAGCACCATTCCCGGCGCTACGGCGTTAACGGTGATACCCTTTGCTCCAAGTTCGCGCGCTGCCGTCTTGGTGAGCGCAATCATTCCCGCCTTGGATGCTGCGTAGTTAGCCTGTCCGAACTTACCGCGCAGACCGTTGATTGAGGTGATGCTCACGATGCGGCCGTAACTCTTCGCACGCATCCCTGCTGCGACGGCGCGGATGCAATTGAATGAACCCGTCAGATTGACGTCGAGTACCGAACGCCATTCCTCGTCGCTCATATTGGCAATGCTATGATCGCGCGTAATGCCGGCATTGTTGACCAGAAGGTCAGCCGTCTGGGGTAGAGTGGCCACAGCATCCGTCACCGCCTTCGAATCCGCAACGTTGATGTTATGAACCGTGAAGGAATCGGATTGCCCACCGCTGATCTCCCGATCAAAGACGTGTACCTGGGCACCGGCTTTCACAAGTTCATTGACGATCGCGCGGCCGATGCCGCGCATACCCCCTGTTACGATGGCTGTTTTTCCCGAGAAATCAAGCATGCCTGCACCTTTCCGTCACTCACCATCAGTGCCGCCCGGCGAGAAGTTTTATTTAGGTAGTTCCAGGGAGACTCCTCCCTTAATGATTACCGACATGTTTACCGCAGTGCGAAATCATTCGGCGATGAACATCCCCTTCAGCGTCAACCTTGCGCGCAGAGACGGCCGTGGGCAAAAACCGCGACGTCGGCTATATCCTATTGAGAGATGCCGTCGCAGATGCCACCGCCGTCTTTGCCTGTCTCATTCGACGCGAGAGGTTCGTCCCGCAAATAGCCCACTTCAATCGTTATCGCGAGACCACACCACACCCGCAGGAGACACGGAAATTGTTACTTCAGGCGCAACCGAGGTCGATTTGGAACCGGACATCTCACTCATGCAGCAGGAGCAGTCCTGGGCGACGGGCGGCTCGAATTTGACGGCAGGTTGCCCGGGCAAATCAGAATGCGAGAGCGCGTGCTTGCCCGCTAGCCTCTCATGGCGGAAGCCGCCCCACAGAGCTGCGCCCACTGCACCGGCATAGATCGAGTCCGGATGACTCTTCGCGACTATGCTGATCTTTTCCTGTGCCATGGTCTCATTCAACGTCGCCACAAGGCCAGTATCCATTGCTAGACCGCCCGTTAGCAGAACGATGCCTTCGTTGGCCTCAATTGACTTCAGCAACTTGGCCAAGCGAACTGCCATGGACTGGTGGATGCCCTTCAGGATATTCGACCCGGAAATCCCTCGAGAGACCATGTTGATGACATCCGTTTCGGCCAGCACCGCGCAGATCGAGGAAACCTTCTCGGGTTTATCCGCCTGTTGCGACAGCGAGCCGATCTCGTCCTGGGCGATGCCGAGGTAACGAGCAATGTTCTCCAGAAACTGACCGGAACCAGAGGCACATTGGCTCGTCATCTTGTAGGTGACGACCTTGCCACGCTCGTCGATCTTGATGCCGCGGCCGTGCAGTGCGCCTATATCGAGTACCGCGCGAGCCTTTGGTTCAAAATAGATGGCACCACGAGCATGAGTCGTCATCGAGTAGAAATGGCCGGTGTGAAAGTCAAGAGATTCTCCTTCACCCGTGGTCGCTACATAAACGACGTCGGAACGCTTCAATCCCACTTCGGCCAGCAGTTCGTCATACATTTGCTCAGCAAGCTGGTAGGGGTTGCGCTGGCGGATGCGCTCAGTGCGTCTAGCCAACCACTTATTTTGGTCGCCCTCAACCTCGAAAATCGCGGCCTTGACTGCTCCAGTGCCGATGTCAATTCCTGCAGTAATTGCCATTGTCTTCGTCTCCTCGCGGCGCTTGGCCGTTAGTTCACCGCTGCGCGACGGGCGAACTCAGCCGCCCCGAGTGCTCCGGTAAAGATTGAGTTTGGGTTAATGTTGATGGTAACGTCACCGTAGTTTTCCTTAACCAGCTTCCTCAACTCGAGAACTGCTGCCTCATTCTTGGCGACGCCGCCGGAAAAGGTAAACTCGTTCTTTATGCCGCCCGCGCGAGAGACGATCGACATGGCGCGCAGAATTATGGCGCGATGAAGGCCGGCCAGGATGTCTTCTCGCCGCTCGCCCATTGCCAGGCGGTCGCGCAACTCGGCACCGGCAAATACCGTGCAAGTCGAATTGATACGCGACACCTTGTTGGCCTTGAGCGCCATCGGGCCGAGTTCGTGCAGACCCACGTTCATCTCGTCGGCGATGTAACCCAGATAGCGGCCGCAGCCGGCAGCGCAGCGGTCGTTCATTTGGAAATTCTCGACGATACCGGTCGGATCCACCTGGATCGACTTTGTGTCCTGACCGCCAATGTCGAGCACGGTGCGTGTGCCCGGGTACATCAGGTGCGCGCCCAGGCCGTGGCAAAGAATCTCCGAGGAGATAAACTCTTTGGCAAAGGGCAGGCGAACGCGGCCGTAGCCGGTCCCAACAACGCGAGTTTCCTCGATGTTAATATCGAGAGCATTCCTGATGGGCTCGTCGATTTGATGGATGTCCCAGTCAAACTGGCTTTGACCACCCTCCAAACGATCCAGTGCCGCTAGAAACTTGCTCTTCATATCGCTCGACGGCGGACGGTTCTCCACCTCGATGATCGACTTATCGTAAAGACCGAGCAGCGCGTCAAAGGGAACTCCAGCCGTCTTGGCCAGTGGAGCAGCAAAGTGCATGAAGCGGGAGCCCGCGATGTCCCGGAAGAAATCCGACTTGCGCTCGACTCCCGGCTTGTACAGCGCCTCGGCATCGACTCGCAAGAGCTTGAACAGCTCTCGAATAGCCTCCCGTGCCGCCTCTCCTTGTTTGCCCGCGAAGCGGATGCCCTCGGCGTTTCGCAAACAAGTTTCCTCGAGGTCGTTCAGCTGATCCAGAAATTGCACTAGACGGAAATTGAGTTCGAGACTGTCGAGCACCAACGCAACCTTGTCTTCCCCGGCGCCGGCCAGGCTTTGGCGGAACAAGGTGAAGCGGGTGTTGACCACGGCTTCAAGTTTCGCCGTAACGCACGCAGTGTCGTAGTTCGAGCGTGAATTGGTGATACCACGGCCTAGAACCTGCCCTTCCTCATTCATGAGGACGGCTTTAGTGGTTGTGGACCCGAGGTCAATACCGATAAAACTGCGCATATTCTCTCCTATAGAATCCCGGGCAGTTGCCCCGCTTTGGGCGCGTTCATCTGGGTCGTAGCAATTTGGGCCGCAGCGCCCGAGCGCTTCTGCTCAATCATCTGGAAATAGCTCTCCAGCCGGTTTTTGATGTTCGCGGCCGAGAAATAACGGGGGTCGACGAGATCACTTTCAATGAATGCACCAGGCTTCCCGGTGCGCTTCTCGATTTCCCGCAGAATCATCAGCTGGCCTGCTGAAAAGCTATTGCAACTCTTGATGGAGTTGATCAGCAATCCATCCGCCTCATACTCCTCCATGTATTTCTCGAGGATGTCGATCCGGGTCGGCATGTTGCGGTTGGTGTAGCAACCCAGGCAGTAGTCGGCGAGAGACTCCAGAGGATGTTCGGGATCGTGACGGAAACCGTCGTAATCGTAGAGCCCGCCCACCTTGGTGTACGTACTGGCGACTACCACGGCCCCTTCGTCGTAAAACATCTTCCAGAATTCGCGGAAGTGGGTCCAGTTCGGCGGGCCTTCGGTTACCAGGCGATACTTCTGCTTGAATTCGGTGCCATCCGGTGTGAGGGGCCCAAGGCCCAGCCGGACGCGATCCGCAACTTCCTGACGGAGCTGACGGTAGTAATCAATCGCATCCTGGGTACCACGAAACGCGGTGAAAATCGGCCCGAGGTAATAGACGCCACCGAAATATGCGTCAATAGGCGACGGCTTGACCTTGCCCTGCTCGAGGATCCAAACAAGGTCGTCCTCGGCTTGCGCAGACCGCCGCAGGTATTCGCGCAACAGGTCAATGTCGAATTTGACGCCGGAAATCTTTTCCAAGTTAGGGATGATCTCGTCTTTCAATTGCTTGACCACATAGCTCCGCATGTTATCGGTGACTTTACCGTCGCCGGTGTAGGGCACGTGCAACATCAGGGTCGGGCACTTGTACTGCTCACGCAGCAGTTCGAACCACTTCATGAAGGTGTAGCAGCCAGTATAGGAAAGCAGCAGAACATCGGGAACCGGTAGCGGCTTGCCGTTGGGGGCGAGATTGCCCCTGCCCATCATTCCAATGTCGCACTTCACGTATGTGCAGACATCCTCAGAATGGCCATTCTTCTCTGCGTCCGTGATGAAATCGCCTGACAACTTCCGCATCCCGCTCTGGATCGCGTTGATCTCGGGCAAGTTGTTGAGGATTCCAAAGCACATCAGCAATTCATTGAGGTTGCCTGGGACGAACGTCGAGGCGACCTTGCGACCGCTTTCGTTCGCACTGGTAAGGAGATCGTAATTACGCGCGATCATCTCCTTCTGCATCTGCATCGAGGCGTCTTTAACTGCTTCTTTTGCGCTCATGGTTAGCTCCACAACTTGATTGAGTCGGCGAACGTACCGGCTTGTTCGCGGATTGGCTGCATCTGGCCGGAGTTTTCTGCGTACTTAAAGGCAATGTAGGGAATATTGTTTTCAGCCAACCGATGCTGGAGCATCGGGCGGTCCAGTAGGGCAGGATCGCAGAAGCTGGCGGCAGCGAAGATTACACCTTCCGCCTGCCGGCGCTTAACCTTGTCGACGAGGAACTGCCCCTTGTTTTCCTCTAGATCGACGTACTTGCAGGACGTCTCCACCGACCGTTCGATAAAGGTCGTCGCCAGATTGGCGAGTGGATTACCTTCGGTCGGAACACTGCCCGTGAACCAACGATTTACCAACATGTAATCATCGTCCACCACATAACAACCGGCCATCTCGATGGACTTAATCAGATTCAGTGGCGGCTGCTCGCAGAACGAGCCTTCGATGACGATTCTGGTCTTGTCGAGCATCGGCCGATCCTCACGCTGTGCAGCGGCGAGGTAGTCTCGCAGCAACTGCGTGTGTTCCTCGACCGGCAGGATCATGCCCGCTCGCATCAGTAGATAAACCTCGCTCGCAGGCGCCTGCCAAGGCTTCTGGGAACGGAAGCTATAGATCTCCTCGACCAGCTTGCGATTCTCGTTGTACACAGCAATCGAAGCACGCAGATCGTCATCGCTGATCTTGCGCCCAGCTAACGTCTCGAAATCGCTCTTCAGTTCTTCCAGCTCGTGTTGGTAGTAGATGCCGCCGACGTCAGCGCGATAGTTCTGCGGCGTATCGAAAAAGTGGCTATAGACGTTGGGGAACATGATCTTCCACAACCCTGAAAGATTGCGGATGACATCGCAAACGAAAGGAAAAAGCATCCCATCCACGAAATCGAGCCGCCCCGTGATTCCCAATTCGATGGTCGAACGCGGAATGCGGCAGATGTAGCTCTGGTAATAGGCGTCGCCGTGGATCACCTCTAAAGAATCACCGCCACCCAAAATTCCGAGCGGCAGCATGCCGGCGGCGTGGATCAATTCACGCGGTACATATACCGGCATAAAGCCCACAACTTTGCGGCCCGCCTCTGCGGCCTTCCATTGCCGAGCAAAGGTGAAATCGAGATCCCCAAACAGTTCCTGGCAACGCGCCACAATTTCTGCCGTACTAGCCATTCCCCCACCCTCCACTCTTCTTCTCGTCAATATCAATATTTGATTACGGTAAACCAGTACCACAATACCTGAAATATGGTCAAGAAGGAAGCTAACCTTTGTTTTTTCTTCTTGGATTCTATTGATTTTGAACTTGCAGCCATTCGTCTTACCGGCATTCTGGTACTACAATACCTCTATTCAACTTTCCTGTTAGTGATGCCGGTCACGTAATGTTGTGACGACATGCACTTAACCGCACGCCAAGCAGATGGGAAGCGCTGCCTCCGCTAGCGGTCCTCCCAAACTGGATCCCTCTTTTGCAGAAACGCCTGCAATCCTTCAACAGCGTCGTGGGTCTTCATCAGCTCCGTCATATACAACGTCTCAAGCCGCGCCAGTTTAGTTTGCACCCGCGCAACCATGTCCGAGCGAGCAGCACGCGTAGCCAGCCGTAGAGTAGAGGCGCTCCGTTTTGCTAAGTGCTCGTCGAAGTAGGCGAGCGCCGCTGCCGACGGATCACTGCTGATGGCATTTACCAGACCTATGCGAAGGCTCTCTTCCCCCGTGATGCTGCGCCCTGAATAGATAAGATCCTCAGCCTGGGCAATGCCGATCCTCTCCGGTAGAAGGCATGAGGCTGCAGGAGGAAACACGGCCAACTGGATCTCCGGCTGTCCGAGATGGCTATCCGGCGTGGCGAACAGCAAATGACCAGCCGACGCCACCTCCAACCCTCCGCCCAGACACTGTCCTTGGATTGCAACCAGGATGGGGACAGGGTACTTCAGCATCTTGAGGATAAGGCGATGCAGGGTCTGCAACATTTCTCCGCACTTCGCCGGCAGGTGCTCCTCCACGCTCGCTCCGAAGCTGAAATGTGGTCCCTCGGCGTCGAGTAAGACAGCCCGCAAATGCGCATCGGAAGCAGCCTCGAGGAGCGCCGCGTCCAGCGCGCGAATCATAGCTGCGTCAACTATATTTGCCTTGGGACGGGAGAGACGCAGCCTGAGCAACTTGCCATCCCGGTCCCGCCACACTCGCAATGGCTCTGCGCTGGGCTGCGTGGATGTTGTCATTTCTTGGCTCCTGGCATGACGCTTTCGGTGAGTTCATTCGTCCACGGGGTGCCTTTGGCCAGCGCCTGCCGCAGCGCTACAAAGTCGATTTCGCGACCCGTCTCCTTAGTGCCTTCGTTAAAGGCACGGAAGCCAGTGCGTCCTTCCGTCATCATATTAAGCGCCAACCACGCTCGCGAATTGTGTTGATTGCGATCCCAAGCTTCGAGCTTCGGTTTGCGCAACTCTTCGATGGTCTTGGTTGTGCAGTCAGGAAAGGTCATCAGGAGTTTGGCGCATAGATCCTCGACCTTGGCGTCGAGCAAGGAAAGATCCACCTGACCTTTTGAAAGCAGTTCCTTCCCTTTCCTCAACTCCTCACTGGTCTTCGCCTCGCCGTGGATAATGCGGCCATATTCGTCCAGGTAGCGGTCGGTGATGACGAGGGGATTGGCAATGAATTTTCCATCGATCTTCAGCGCCGGGGCAATGTCGTTAACAATACCAAGTCGGTAGCTCTTGTGCGCCGACCATGGCTGGCACAACACCCCGCTGTCCATTGCCCGCTCGCAGCCAATCATGAGCGGCAGGAAGTCGGTAGCACCCCCGATGGGCGCGGAGCCGTGCTTCGGCCCGGCTTGGCCGAATTGCGCAAGGTCCTGCGCAATTGAGAAGTCACACGCCATCCCGATCTCCTGGCCACCGCCGATGCGCATGCCGTTCACGCGACAGATCACTGGCTTGTCCACAGTTAAGATCGCGCTGACCATATCATTGAACAGCCGCATGTACTGCCGGTATTCCTGCGGATTGCCGGCGTAATACTCGGCGTATTCTTTGGTATTGCCTCCGGTACAAAACGCCTTATCGCCGACGCCGGTAAAAACGATGCAATTGACGTCGCGTGATACCGACGCCCGCCGGAACGCGAGTATAATCCCCTTCACCATCCCGGTCGTGTAGGAGTTGAATTGCTTGAGGTTATCAAGACAGATCCAAGCATTGTAGAGGCCTTCTGCAACCGTGCCGTCGGGCCTGCGAGCCGGTCGCTTCTCGTAAAGGACGCCTGGCACGACCGCTTCCGCAACTAGGTTGTGGTCTTTGAGTTCCGCAGGTGCCGTCTTGCGGATCACTGCATCAATGCCAAGGACGGCCCGCTCGGTTCCTTGATTCTCCATGAGGTTCTCCTGAATTGAATGGGTACTTCGGCTTGTCGTATATTGCAGTCCCGTTTTATGGGACTAAGATGGCGCGGCCGCTCAACCGGCGCGCGTGGACATCTCTGAACACGTCGTTTATGGAATCGAGCGGATGTTGCTCGACGAAGTCCTTTAGCTTGATTTTACCGTTAAGCACGAGGTCCAGGGCCGCAGGGTATAACTCCGGAACGCAACCCCAGTTGCCCAATGCTCGGGCATGGAAAGCCATGAGGTTGGAGAGGCGGATCTCCACCTTGTCTGGCGTGAAGCCCACAACCGCCAGTGTGGCACCATGCACCAAAAGACCCCACGCGGTCTGTTGACCGGCAGTGGTTCCTGAGCATTCGAATATGATCCATTCTTTCATGGGCAGCCCATTTTCTTTGGCGTAGGCGCCGATCATTTTCTTCATCTCTTTGCTCTGGACTTCTCGGGCGTTAATAGTCTTAGCGGCCCCGGCAGCGGCAATCGCGTCGAGTTGCTTGGAATCAACGTCGATGGCAACTACGGTTGCCCCGAGCGCCGCCGCAATCTGTGCGCAATAGCCGCCCACTCCGCCGACTCCGATGACAATAGCCAAATCGCCGGGCTGCACCCCGGCCTGGATCACTGCTTGATATGGAGTCGTGACTGCATCGGCAACCACTGAGACGTCGGCAAGCGACAACCCGGCCGTACCGAGGCGCACCTCATCTACCTGGCAGAGTCCCTCGGTCGGCACCGTAATGTGGGACGCAAAGCCGCCCTGGATATCATTGCCAGGCATCTTCTGGTTCGGACAAATGGTTGCTTTGCCGCGGCGGCAGAGATCGCACTGGCCGCAAGGAATAACCGCGGGGATGACGACTGCCCGATTCAGCCAAGATTCGGCGCCTTCACCCGCAGCGATGACCCGCCCTGATATTTCATGACCTAGAGCGAGAGGCAACGGATGGTTGGTGCGCACCCCATCGAAGTAGTAGCCCAGGTCGGTGTGGCACACCCCACAACCGGCAATCTCGACTACGACGTGACCCGACGGAACCTCGGTGATATAAAAGGCTTCTTGAACGAGTGGCTGTCCGACCGATGCCATCATCCAGCGACGTGCTTCAAACTTCATTGCTATGTTCCCCCACGCTCCTCGCCCATGCCCAGGAGAGGTTGGCGTCCACAGAGCGTTTAGCTGAATACTGGTAAATAAGTACCTCAATGCATTTTTTAAGTCAAGAGCATTCACTTCTTCTCACGGCGATACAAAAATGCGGAGCGCTTATTTTGAAGCGATCGCTGCCTGTGAAAGTTTCAGTTTGAAGCGCTGTACCTTCCCCGTCGCCGTTTTCGGCAGCTCTTCAACGAAACGGAACCCTCGAGGAAATTTATAGGGCGCCAACTTATCCTTGCAGTGCCTGACCAGTTCTTCTTCCAATTGCGGACTAGGCTCGCAACCCTTATCCAGCACGATACAAGCTTCCGGTTTAATGAGACCGCTTTCATCGGCGCGTCCGACGACAGCAACTTCAATAACCTTGGGATGCAATGCTAGCGCCGATTCGATCTCGAAGGGCGAGCACCAGATACCGCCGATTTTCAGCATGTCGTCGTTGCGTCCGCAATAGTAGAACGTACCTTCCGCATCCCGATAATAGGTATCTCCGGTATCGAGCCAATCGCCGAGCATGGTCGATTTTGTTCGCGCCGGATTGTTCCAGTAATAAGCAGCGTTGGAAGCGCCCTTCACGTGCAGACGTCCCATTGTATTCGGGCCCACTTCCTGCCCGCTCTCGTCCACGATGCGGGCGTCATACCCTTTGACCACGCGTCCGCTTGCACCCGGTTTGAAATCGTCAGCGCGGTTTGAGAGGAAAATGTGCAGCGCTTCGGTCGAACCAAGTCCGTCCAGGATCAATGTCCCCGTTTTCGCTTTCCAGCGGTTGAAGACGTCAGCCGGTAGAGCCTCTCCGGCCGAGACGCACATGCGGACAGAGGAGAAATCCGCGGGTTGTTGCTTATCAAGAGCTTGGAGCTGTGCTGCGTAGAGGGTAGGAACACCGAAATAAAGGGTCGGGCGGAATTTGGCGATCACATCAAAGGTGCTGATAGGTGTGGGCCGTGCTTCCAGAAGCACGCTGGTACCGCCAACCCACAACGGGAAAGTCATTCCATTGCCGAGGCCGTACGCGAAGAAGAGCTTCGCTGCCGAAAAGAATATATCTTCCTCGCGCGCTCCCAGCGTATCGACCCCATAAAATTGGCTCGTCACCACCATATCGCGATGACGATGCACCGCTCCTTTGGGGCGTCCGGTAGACCCGGATGAATAGAGCCAGAAGCACTCTGCTTCCGGGCCTGAGGGAACAGCGGTCAGTTTCTCCGATGCAGCGCCAAGGCGTGCAATCAGGCAGTCGCCCCCCTCCACCGGCATAGCCAGTTTGGGTGCGGGGCGAGCTGCCGCGATCGCAGGAGATACCTCCGACGCGAACTCAGGCGACCAAAAGACTGCCGCGCATTGCGAATCTTCAATCATGTACTGGTAATCGCTTGTGCGAAGAAGCGTATTGAGCGGGACCGGCACGATGCCCGCCTTGATGGCACCCCAGAAGAGATAAAAGAACTCCGGGCAGTCCTTCACAATCATAAGCATCCGCTCGCCGCGGGCGAGGCCCAACGCGAGCAGAGCGTTGCCACACCGGTTTACGTTGGCAAGAAGCTCTCCGTAACTGATCTCCGCCTTCGCTGTGCGAATGGCAATTTTTGCGGCTCGGCCTTCATGCAAGTGCCGGTCAATGAAGGGAACAACGACATTGAACTCAGGACCGAGCCCCAACTCTGCATCGGTTGCGGCCAGCATCGCGCTGGCCGCTTGTGACGCGCCCTTACCCATGATTACCACCTCAGTACTTGTGTTTAGCACCCCGGGGCCGAAGGTTTGACCCGACCGCATTGTGGTACCACACTGCCTAATTAGCGATTTCCGGTAAGTGATCCGTGTCACGCAGATTAGTGACGCGATGACGAACTGCGTTCGGTGCTATAGCCCAGCAGAGCCAGAGGAAGTGTGCGCTATCCCGACCGGCTTGGATCGCACATCACTGTCCGCCTTTAACCCCCAGCCATGACGGGCACAAGCGTAACCTCATCGCCGGAGCAAATGGGTCGCGCGCTTTCACCGGCCATCAGCAGCTCGCCATTGACGGCGAGACTGAAGAAGGAATCGTCTAACGGGGCTGCGTGAGATGACAGACGTTGGCGGATAGCAGCCCGCAGTTCGGCAGCCGTAGCCACTGGGATATCGATGACCACCGCTCCGCCATCGACAAATGTCCTCGGCACTGCGACCCGGACGGCAAAACCAGTAGCAGCCTGCGCCAACGTGACATGCCAATCCGGATTGGGTACGCCTCCGGTCGTCAGCCCGCTAACAGCGTAGAAGCGCTTTTTCATCGCTTCGAACTCCTCGCGGTCGATCTTTGAGCCTTTAAACGGACCCGCGGTATTGGGCTCCTCGAACCACCGATCGGGCAGAGTATCATCGGCGGGAGTCAACCCCAGGCGTGCATTAATCAGGCGCTCTAAACCAATTACATTGCGCCCACCCTGCTCGATGTCGGCAGCGGTCATAGGTATGCCGGTGATGGCCGTCATCAGACGAGCAAACTCCTCGAAGCCCGGCAGATTCGGGGAGTTGAACAACTTGGTCTGGAAGCGGCACAAGCCAAGCGAGTCGCCAGCCGCAAAGGTGTCTTCGCACTTGCGCACTGCATATTCCTTACCTTCGTACGAGGTAGGATCAGGCGATACCGCATGGCTGTATATTGACTTCTTCAATTCCGGATTATCGTTGATGTGGGCGTTGATCTCCAGGGTGGGGCGGCTGCGCAAATGATCCATGCCCCGGGTTGACACCGCCAAGCCCAGAGCGAATGCTTTCAGAATGCGCGCGTCGTGAGGATCGGTCTGGAAGAGCCCCTTGGACGTCATCAGGTACTTGGCGGCCTCGGGAGGATATTTCCCCTTCTCGATAGCGCGTGCGCAATCAGCCAGCACATCGCCAAAGCCCTCGCGCCGGGCGGTCATGAACATCAGCTTCTCGATAACCGGGTAATTTCCCCAAGTCAAGTCGAGTCCGCCGGTGGTTTTGGAATCGATGATGCCGCGCTCGTAAAGCTCCATCGCCCATCCCAGCGCACTGCCCGCACTGGAATGGTCAAGGCCGAGGTCATTGGTAATGTTATTGAGACGCAGGATATGCTCCGGCTCGGTGAGCCCCAGGTTCGGACCCAACTTGCCTACGGTGACAAATTCCGGGCCGTCGCCGTGGTCGTAGCGGTCGTAAACCCCATCGCCCTTGACGCCCAGCCAACGCTTCTCACGCTTGTGCTCGATCTCAGACTGGCTGTGATCGTAGCTAGCGTTGCCTTTTATTCCCTTGAGAGCATCGGCACCCCATCCGCCCTTGCCCTCGGGAGTGAGATCATTGCCGCCTCGGCAACGCACCGGGCATTTCAGGCAGCCGTCCATGCCGGGACGGTAAGGATCGTAATTATCGGCATCCAGGGTATCAACCCAACCGGTCTCCTGGTTATTCTTGACCTGCAACGCGCCCAAGACCCGGCAAGCCTTATAAAGAAAAGGGGTGCCCACCTTGCGTAGAGCATGTTTGATAACGCTGGCCGCCAGCACCTGCTCCATGTGTGCCTTGTTCAGCGACTTCTGCTCAGCACTCAACTCCTGATCTGAGAGTTTGCCGTGCATCATGATGGCCTTGAGCCGAAGCGAACCCATCTTCGCTCCACCGCCGCCTCGCGCCCAAATAGCCTTAATGCCGCCCATGATCCCCGCCGACAATACCAGATTTTCGCCGGCCGAGGTTATGCGGGCCAGCGCCATGTCCTTGCGCTCCTTGCAATTGAAGTCTCGTTCAATGGCAGCAGCGGTGTCGATATTGTTGAGACCGAGGTAGGGACTGGCATCGAAGAATTTGACCTCGTCCTGAGCAATTTGTAGCATGGTCCACTCAGGGCTGCGGCCGTAAAGAACGATGTGATCGTAACCCAATCGCCGCATCCAACTGGGGAAAAAGTCGCCAGCGTTCGCATCCATCAGTGCACGACTATCGGGAGATAGGCTGGACGCATTTGAGCGGCTTCCACCGGGCACGTAGCCGACGAATGGGCCGACACCGAATATCAGCGGGATCTCGGGATCGAGCGCGTCCTTACCGTCTTCCATAAGGTTGTAGAGCAGGACCATATTGGTTCCCCGCCCACCCAGAAACGTGCGTTGAATTTCAAGCGGCAAAAAAGCCTTAAAAGTCTCGCGCCTTTTCAGGTCGACGAACAGCACCGCGCCCTGGCGTAGGCACTGGGGCTCAGACTTCATCCGGCCTAATAGCGTTTCGACCCGCTTTTGAATACTCATGCACTCTCCCCGCCTACCCGCAGTTCAACCCTGATCTGACATTCGGTATTATGGTACTACTTTACCACTAATTCAATTGAATTTTCTTTCTCGAAATTCAACCGTAGGTTTTCACTCGAACAGGAGCAAGAACCTCACCCTGAAATTCCAGATGCAGACTTCGATTGTGAAACGCCAGCGCTACGCGGGGTTCTTCGTAAGTTACTACGTCGAACATGGACCGAACGGCGCGGCTCCAGACAAGAAGTTACGTCTCTTTCGCCAATCGGGGATACACTTTTTTCCAGTTCTCGTGAACGATGTCGTTTAAGAGCTTCTGGGGCACCTCGGGAAATCCGTACTCTTTCAACAGGACGTTCAGATTCAATAGGGTTTCTACTGCCGTCTTCGGATGAGTTCCCGTCCAATCCGATCCCCACAATAGTTTGTCAGTCGCGCCCCACGCCTCCGCCCAGTATCGCATCAGCGGGTAGAGCAGGTGGAAGTAGGGGTTTTTTACAACCGGCAGATATTTCGGCGTCGACATCCTGTCCAACCCAGCCAACTGAGTAAGCCAGGAGCAGTCCATGAATACATTGTCGTGCTTCTGGCAAAGGTGAATCGCATCGTCGTACTTGTAGTAGCCCATGTGGGAGATCACGATCTTAAGCCTGGGGAAATCGATGGCTACATCATCAACCCGCAGAACGTCCCCATACTTCATGCGCAGATTCTTCGACTGTGCGGGCCCGGCGTGTACGACGAGGGGGACATTCAGTTCCTGCACCTTTTCGTAGAGTGGGTAAACCCGTGGATCGTCGAGGTAGAAACCCTGGTAGACGGGGCCGAACTCGCCCACAGCAATCGCACCCAATTCCGTCACGCACCGCTCCACCTCATCGAGCGCCCTGGGGTCCAGGGGATCGACGTTGCAAGCCCACTCCACCTTGTCCGGGTACTGCAGTTTGAGCCCAGCCATGTACTCATTAGGAGTGGTGACCCCGAACGTTCCCTCGGAACGCAGCGTCAAAAGGATGGCCTTGTCGATGACGCCGGCAGCTTCCGCAAAATAGCGTTCGACCGGATTGTCCCACATCGCTTTAAACTTTTCGTCGGGCCATCCACGACGCCGCTCCGGTTCATTCGCCAGCATCGCGGCCTTGTCGAAATGCTCCGGGTACCTCCAGATGTGCATGTGCGTATCTATGATCATCGTCTCCCCTCCGTATCCAGTATCTACCTCTCCTCGAAAGGGGCTCACTTCGTCTGCGCCAACCTTTCCCGGAATACTACACCTCACCCATGCGGCTGTGCCCGCCGCAGCATATGTATATCGTGGTCCCTGACGACTTCCCTGCCCTGATTCAGAGACGAACCATAAATCATCAGACCACGCTTCTATTAACGATGATGCCCCGTTCGGAATGGAACTGGGCCAAAGCCTTTTCGTATGCCTGTATTTCGCTCTCCGGCACCGGAGCGCCGCACTCGTAGCAAGTGTTGGAGTGACGATCGAACCAGCGGCAGCCGCACTCCTCGCAGCCAAGCTCCGGTCCGCCTCTGGGATTGCGAAATATCATGTCAGCTCACTTCTTAGCACTTGTCATTTTCTGAATGTCGGGTATTAGTCCCGCCATCCACTCTAACTTCCTTCTCCATTCGTTATGGCATCGATCCACTTATCGGCAGGCGCCCGCGAAGGCGACCCCCATAGACTGGAGCACGTCTTCGTAGCCCGCCTCGATCAGCTCGCACTGGCGTTTCAATACATAGCAGACAATATTGCCGCGCCTAACCAGACGCTTGAGTACCGGCAGCGCGTCTCCTTCCAACTCGGAGCTCATCTCGACCATCGCTTCATCGTCGCCCACCAGCAGTACATCGACGCCCGTATCGCGGTAGCCGGGAAACGGCCGCCACGCAGCGATCAGGCGTCCTCCAACCGCCTCCCAAACCACCATCTCGGCACCGGGTCGGTTGACGTCGGCACGTCGAGCAATGCCGATGCGACAGCCGTCGGCGAGATCGCCGAATAGAGTGCTGTGGAGGTCCAGTAGGCTCTGCCAGCGAGAGGGATCCGGCAGCGCTGTCATATCCGGCATCCCAGGCGGTAGCCATCCTGTATGGCTGCACCCAGTCCCCGCGGCGTGACGGCGTCGCCACAGGGGTGAACCTCGTCCACCATCCACTCAAAAGCATGGATCAGCTCTTGAGCAGGTACGGACGGCGACGCGGCGATCACCGTATCGGCCGCAATCACACGCGTATTGCCTTTGCCGTCGATGACATGCACGCCGTGCTTGGATACCTTAACCACTTTGGCGCCGGTTACAGCCGGGATTTCAAGCTCGTCGATCCAGGCGGTGTGGCGCCATTTCCACGACGGCATGACGTCGCCTGCCAGGCGCTTATCGGCTTCGACGAGGGTAACGTCGACCTTCCCAGTAGCTAGCGATTCAGCCAGCGTCAGTCCGATCTTGCCGCCGCCCATGATCGCCACTTTACCCTTGGCCGCTGCACGGCCGCAGGCGACATCGATGGCCGCCAGGATTTCTACTCCGTCCTCGGTCGGTGGAAGCTGGGCACGGTCGAGCCGGGCGCCAGTTGCAACTACCGCCACGTCGTAAACGTGCAGCAGTTCGCGCATCAGTTTCGGATCGACCACGGTGTTGAGCTTGACTTCAACACCAAGCTTGCGCGCCATTGTCTCGTAATATTCCAGTACCGACAGCATGTCGTCGCGGTTGGCGATGTCGTTGGACGCATAACCGACCAAGGCTCCGCCGATGCGATCATTCCTATCGTAGACGGTTACTGTGTGCCCCCGCTGAGTGGCCGCCAAGGCGCATTCCATGCCGGCTGGACCGGCGCCGACCACCATGATGTTCTTCTTCACCGCTGCGGGCGTGATCGAGTATTCGGGTTCGACCTCGTGACCCAGGGCCGGGTTCATGGTGCAGGTATAGGGCAGGTCGCGGAAGAGCCGCGACAGGCAGTTGAGCGAACCGACGCAGCGACGCACCTCATCCATGCGGTCTTCGGCTGCCTTGTGCAGCATCTCCGGATCGGCGAGCAACGGCCTGCAGACCTCCCAGAAATCGAATGTGCCTTCTGCCAAACACTGGTCAGCCATGGCCGGGTTGGGCAGCCGCTGGCCGAAGGCGATGGGAACATTGGGAAGCAGCTTCTTGGCGCGCGCCGCCAGGTAGTTCCAGTGTCCCGGGGGGATATCGCGACCGATAGAGGATTCTGGGGCCTCCTGCCAGCCCACCGTGACGCTAATCATGTCGACGCCGCAATCGGCGGCCTGCTGCATCAGTTCGAAACACTCGTCCTCGGAATTACCTCCCCACTTCTCCATCAGTTCGGTGCCGTTAAGGCGCACCACCAACGGGTTGTCCGGGGTGGCCTGCTTGATGGCATCGATCAACTCGCGCATGAAGCGGCCGCGGTTCTCCAGGGAACCGCCGTATTCGTCGGTGCGCTGATTGGTGAATCTCGAATTGAAGGTCGCCAGCAGATAGCCCATGAAGCTGGTGATTTCGGTGCCGTCGAAGCCAGCCTTGATCGACCGGCGTGCTGCTTCGGCGTGCTGCTGGATTGTCTCTTTGATCTGCTCCTTGGTGATTTCGCGGGGCGGACGGAAATGTGGCAAGGTCTGGGGCACGACCGAGGGCTGGATGCAGTAGCCGAGATCGATGCCGCCGTAACGGCCGGCGTGAAGTATCTGCTGGATGGCGATCCCGCCGTTCTCCTTGATCATGCGCGCGATCACCTCGAACTGCGGCAGAAATTTATCATCGAAGATCGCCACCTGGCGGAAGTACGCCTTGCCTTCGCCAAGCGGGTCTGGATAGGCACCCTGGTTGGTGATGATGCCGCATCCGGTCTCGGCAATCACCCGAGTGCGCGCCAACTCGCGCGGGGTGATGAACCCGTCGCGGGTGTTGTAATTTGATACACAGCAGGCGCCATATTTGACCCGGTTCTTGCTCCGGAAGCGGCCCCACTCCACCGGCTGGAACAGATTGGGCAGGTTAACCTCACCGGGTTCAGTCATTGGACATTTCCTTTTTCACTGGCCAGTTTGGCTTCGATCATCTCGCGGAGCGATCCGCGCAGAATCTTTCCGAACGGACACACCCGTGCGGCATCGTTACCTCCCTTTTTCGTTTGGGGACACTCTGGCAGAAGCCTTTCTGCCACCATAAAGTCAGTTTGCGTAGAATGCAATCCATTTTCCTTACGGCGGAATCCGTGCAAGCGAATGTGCTCGTGGTAAGACACACCGCTCAAAGATCATTGACTCTGGCAACTTCCCAGAGCATTTGAGTGAAACGGTGCGGGAAAGTGCAAGCATTGTCTTCTCATGTAAGGCAGCAGATCAGCTCGCTGACCTTTCCATTGTCACTGGCTCGGGGGCGGTGTAATATATGGCCGACTTCATCGAGTACAAACACATAGCTTTCCAACAGCCGAGCCATATCCACTTGGTTGCTGATCGTTCACGATAATTCGACGCACTTACACTAGCGAAAGAGGTACCCATGAAACACAAGATCGTTCTCGAAGAGCATTTCACGAATCCATTGAACAATCGTCTGTGGGATTCGGCTGGAGAAGCGGCCCGTAACGGCAAGGCCTACATGGATGATGTCGCACGCAGGTTGCTGGACACCGACGACGAGCGCATTGCTGAGATGGACCGCTGCGGTATCGACATGGCCATTCTCTCCCTCGCCTCACCCGGCGCGCAGTCGATCCTTGACACGAATCAAGCGATCGACTTAGCCAGACAGACCAACGACCAGCTTGCTGAACGCATCGTCGGCCGGCATCAGGACCGGTTTCGAGCTTTTGCCACGGTGCCACTGCAATCGCCAAAAGCTGCCGCGGACGAACTGGAGCGTGCGGTTACCAGCCTTGGCTTGATGGGAGCGCTGATCAACGGATACACCAACGTCGGCAATGCAGATACGGCCCAATATCTGGACGAAGCGCCCGTCTGGGAATTCTGGGATCGCGTCGCTCAACTCGATGTTCCGGTCTACCTGCATCCACGGGAACCTTTGCCCAGCCAACGACGTATTTATGAAGGTTATTCTTCACTCGTGGGCTCGGCTTGGGGCTTCGCGCACGAAACTGCTACTCATTCGGTTCGATTGATGATGAGTGGGCTGTTCGACAAATATCCCAATCTGACCATTATTCTGGGGCATCTTGGCGAGGGGCTGCCATTAATGTTGCCTCGTCTTGAGCACCGCCTTTATATGCAGCGAGCCGGTGAAGGTTTGGGTAACGCCACGCGTCCCGTCAGTCATTACTTCAGCAATAACTTCTACCTGACCACGAGCGGCCATTTCCACAGCAAAGGCTTATTGGATGCGATCAGCGAAATCGGCGTAGACCGCGTAATGTTTTCTGCGGATTATCCTTTCGAGAGCATGGTCACGGCAAGCGAGTGGTTCGACGAAGCCCTTATCAGCGAGAACGACCGCGAGAAGATCGGTCGTACGAATGCATTGCGACTATTTGGGCTCGGTGGACACGAGGACAGCAACATCACATCCTCAAAGGCTCAAATTACGACAGCTTAGGCGTAAAGCACCCAGGCATGCATCTCGCAAGGATGACATGTCTTGCACTCTAAAGGCGGCGAGAACCGTTATCTCGATTTATTGAGTATCCGACTCCCGCCGCCTTTCCCGTCAAACTGACGGTGCATGAAAGCTTTTTGCACAACTCGAGCTATACCAGACACGAAGAGCAGCTTTTATTGATTTCCAAAAGCGCTCCACGGTATCGCCACTAAAAATTAATGATTTTCATCGAGAAAATCTTGCAGTTCCAAGGGGATGCACAAATGGCAAAAGTAAACGTAAACCGGGTCCTCGGCGAGGGCAAGTTTAATAAATTTCATTGGATATTCTTTATTTGCTGCTGGCTCGTCGTCACCTTCGATGGCTATGACCTGGTCGTCTACGGGGCCTCGGTTCCCCTAATCATGAAGCATTGGCTCCTCAGACCAGCTTATGCCGGAGTGATTGGAACCTATGCGATGTTGGGAGCCGCTCTTGGGTCGCTTGTGTTCGGACGTTTGGCAGATATGATTGGCCGTAAAAAAACCATCATCATCTGCGCTTTCATTTTTAGCGCGGCCATGGTCTGCGCCGCCGTCAGCCCCAATCCGATCATCTTTGGCGTGTTCCGCGTCTTATGCGGCATCGGCATCGGTGGTTGCATGCCGAACATTGTCGCCTTGGCTACGGAATGGACGCCGGTCCGTCATCGGGCGCTCATGGTGACCTCCGTTTATACGGGTATGCAGTGGGGCGGTATTTTGGCTGCCGGAATTGGCATATGGTTGCTGCCAAACTACGGCTGGCGATCGGTGTACCTCTTTGGCGGCATTACACTCTTCCTGCTGCCCGTTCTCATCCGCATCCTGCCGGAGACCGCACCGCGACTAATCGCGACTGGCCGTATTTCCGAACTCATCACGCAGGTCAAGCGAGCGAGGCCGGATTACGCGCTGCCGAAGGGTGCGGAATTTGAAGTCGACAAGGGCGTCGACAAGTCGCCAATGATAGACGTCTTCCGGGAACAACGGGGACTTAGCAGTGTGATGTTCATTATCGTTTACTTCTCAACGTTTTACATGATCTATGGTCTGAACATCTGGCTGCCAAAATTGATGATGAATGCAGGATACCCGCTTGGATCGAGCTTGACCTTCCTGTTGGTGCTCAACCTCGGTTGTTTTGTGTTGAACATCTTTACTGCGGCAGTCGCAGACGCGATCGGGACGAGGAAAATGATCCTGATCTCCTATTTTCTCGGCTTTTTCGTGATTGCATCTCTAAGTATCAAGACGAATATTTATGTGCTTTACATCTTGGTCGCTCTGGCTGGCGTCTTCACCATGGGAGCGCAAAACATCGTGCATGCCTACGTTTCGCAGTACTATCCTCCCACAGTGCGCTCCGTAGGGTTAGGCTTGTGCTTTGGCTTGGGACGTTTTGGCGCGATAGTCGGCCCCATTTTAGGCGGGGTTTTGATGCAGAAGCACTTCAGCCTGTCCGTATCCTTCATGGCCTTCGCGATCCCCAGCCTTATCGCGTTCTTCGCTTTTCTAACTACACGGGACAAGTATAGTTATACCCGCGCGCTCGCCGCTGTCGCCAGCAAGACTCCGCAGAGCGTGGAAATTTAAGCTTTGTTCGATGGCCCGCCGTAAACCGGTAAATCGGGCATACGGCGGGCCGCTGCTGCATCCCATATCGTTTGCGCAGACTTTAGACGTCACATGGAGGTGAAATCCCCCTCCAAATAGAATCATATTTCAACAGCTACACTGCCCGACTTTTGTCCAGCATTCGCCATTCAGATACCTGGGG
>CAWCZZ010000003.1:545000-576361 GCA_963800195.1 uncultured Acidobacteriota bacterium | reverse complement strand
AACATTTGCTCGCCTACTTGGTCTGCGGCGTGCCGTTCATTTCCACGTTGTATTCAAGCGCGCCAAGCTTGGTGGTGCCGGTGGGGAGAATCAGGTTCTGCGCATTGACAGCGTTGACGACATCGATCGGAGCAAGGTTGTAGGACTGCAGCTTCGGCAAGTCCAGATCCACTTGGATCTGGCGGATCTTTCCGCCGTACGGAAATGGCGTGGCGGCACCCTTCACCGTGACCAGCGAGTTCCGCAGAAAATTCTGCCCGAGGTCGAACACCTGCTGCTCAGGCAGAGTTTTGCTGCTCAATCCAAGCTGAATGATCGGGGTGGTCGAGGCGCTATAGGAGATGATCAGAGGGGGCGTCGTTCCCGTCGGTAACTGGCGTACCGCGGTCTGCGAGACAGCCGTAACCTGCGCGATCGCCGTCTGTACGCTGGTGCCGGGACGGAAGAAAATCTTGATGATCCCCAATCCGTTTACGGACTGTGATTCCTGGTGTTCAATGTTGTTGACCGTTGTCGTGATGAAACGCTCGGAGGGGCCAACAAAGCGGTCGGCCATGTCCTGTGGAGACATCCCGGAATAAAACCAGATAACCGAGACGACTGGGATATCGATCTCCGGAAAAATGTCGACAGGCATCATCGGGACGGTGGTCAGCGTCAGGAGGATGATGAGTAGCGCCATCACGATAAACGTGTAGGGACGCCTAAGAGCTAAGGCTACAATCCACATGGTTAGGATTCACTCCAGAGTCCGCCCGGGGCACGGACTCTGTACAGCGTCGATAATGGTGACACTGAAAACTGAATTAGTGGTTAGATCCAATACTATATCGTCTCGAATCCAACTCAGGACAATTTCTCGCTGTCATGCTAGCATCGGGCGACGAATCGGAACGTAAATATTGGTTACGTGAGCGGCAGAGGCGAGTGCTTGCCTGGCCCGCCGCGCTACGAGCCACTAAGCCCATCCCGCTGAAAAATCTGAAAGCGGAACTAAACTAAATGGATGTGACGATTGATGTGCCGTCGAAGCGGACGTTGCGAGGCCGCGCTGGTTACCAATGCAGTGCCAGTAGCGTCGCGTGTGCCACAAAGCACCAAAGTCGTGGCAGCCCATCCTGAAAATATCATTCCGGAATGAGGGTGCAAACGCGAATCGACCTCGCCGGCGTGGGGTTCGTCGCAGTCTAAGTCAGTGTTACCAGCGCCAGCGGCTATTCGCTCCAGCGCCTGAAGACCAATGAGCCGTTGGTCCCACCGAAGCCGAACGAATTCGACAGCGCATAGTTCAGCGACGCTTTGCGCGCTTGGTTCGGGACAAAATCCATGCCCAGCGTTTGCTCGTCCTGGTTTTCCAGGTTAATGGTTGGAGGAAGAATCTGATCGCGGAGCGCAAGCACCGTGATGCCCGCCTCCAGTCCGCCAGCGCCGCCTAACAAATGGCCCGTCATAGACTTGGTAGAGCTGACTGGAACATTGTATTCGCCGAACAGGTTGCGGATTGCGATAGCCTCCAGCTCATCTCCGATGGGTGTGGAAGTGCCGTGCGCATTCACGTAGCCGACGTCGGCAGGCTTCAGTTTGGCGTCACGAACCGCGTTGCGCATCACGCGGAAAGCACCATCGTGGTTGGGGGCAGGCGACGTGATGTGATAGGCGTCGCCGCTCATGCCGTAACCGACAATCTCCGCGATAATCTTCGCTCCACGCGCCTTGGCGCGCTCGAGTTCTTCGAGAATCAGAATGCCGGAGCCTTCGCCCACCACGAATCCATCACGGTCCTTATCCCAAGGACGGCTGGCGCGTTCCGGTTCGTGATTGCGGGTGGAGAGTGCGCGCATGGAGCAGAATCCGCCCACGCTCATCGGCGTGATCGCCGCCTCGGCGCCGCCGGCGATCATTACATCAGCATCGCCACGCTGAATGATCTTGAAGCTGTCTCCAATGGCATGGGCGCCAGTGGTACAAGCAGTCGCGCTTGCCATATTCGGGCCCTTGGCGCCGAAACGAATGCTGACTTGTCCAGCCGCGAGGTTCACGATGCTGGCAGGGATGAAGAATGGCGAAATCTTTCGCGGCCCGCCTTCCATCAGGGCTGTGTGCTCGCGTTCGATGACGTCAAAACCGCCGATTCCAGAGCCAACATAAACACCGACGTTCTCGGCGTCTTCCGGCGTAATCTCCAAGCCCGCCATACTCACTGCCTCGGTGGCCGCAGCCAGCGCGAAGTGAATGAATCGGCCCATCTTTTTCAGCTCTTTTTTCTCGACGAACTTCAAGGGGTCGAAGTTCTTGACCTCGGCTGCAATCTGGCAACTGAACAGAGTTGTGTCAAAAAAAGTAATCGGCGCAACGCCGCTTCTTGCCGGCCAGGAGGCTTGCCCACACTTCCTCCGTGGTATTGCCGACACCGCATATCAAGCCAATACCAGTGACAACTACTCGGCGACTCAAGCTCGCTTCCCACCTTTCGCATGTGCGTTGACGTAATCGATCACATCCTTGACGGTTTTGATCTTCTCGGCATCCTCGTCCGGAATCTCAATGTCAAAGGCTTCTTCAAAGGCCATCACGAGTTCAACAATGTCCAGCGAATCCGCACCCAGGTCGTCCTGGAAAGAAGCGCTGGCCGTGACTTCGGCTTCATCCACCCCGAGTTGCTCCACAATGATGTGCTTGACTTTCTCATCTGCGGAAGCCATCCAACTCTCCTTGTGAAAGGGCAACGGGGTACGCCGGGCAGTGATGCCCGGCGGTCAGGCGAACCGCTCCATGCATTAATACCAGAAGGTGCCGCGATCAGTTTTTTACTTTGAGGCCTTGGAGTGTGTGCTGATGTAGTCTACCGCATCCTTCACGGTCTTGATCTTCTCAGCATCTTCGTCCGGAATTTCAATGTCAAAGGCTTCTTCGAAGGCCATCACGAGTTCGACGATGTCCAGCGAGTCAGCGCCGAGGTCATCCACGAACGAAGCAGAGGAAGTTACCTCGGCTTCATCCACACCCAATTGTTCGACGATAATCTGTTTTAATTTCTCTTCTACAGCAGCCATTTTGTTGGCGCCTCCTGCAAAAAATTGAGCCGTCCGGCCAAAGGGTCGCGCCATGTGAAAACGTTCTATGCGCCGGACGATGCCGATAGCATCCTAACTGTTCGTTTTTAGTAAGGTCAATGCGCAATTGCTGGTGAGGGGCCAGATTGTTCCGATCACGGCGCCGGGCGGAAGCCGGAACGGCACTATTCAAGGCCGGCTGGATGGGTTCTACTAGGGTAATGCGAGCAGTTGTGCAGAGGGTTTCCCGCGCCAGGGTTACGGTGGAGTCGCGCTCGATTGGCCAGATTGAGCGCGGATTAATGGTGCTGCTGGGTGTGGGCAGCAGACGACGGCCAGAGCGACGCGGAGTACCTGGCGGAAAAAATTGTGGCGCTGCGGATTTTTGAGGATGCAGAGGGGAAGATGAACCGCAACGTGATCGAGGCCGGTGGCGCAGTGCTGGCGGTGAGCCAGTTCACGCTTTACGGCGATGCGCGGCGCGGGAAACGGCCCTCCTTTGATGCTGCGGCGCGGCCAGAGCAGGCGCGCGGATTGTACGAATATTTTGTGGAGCGCGTCCGCGTCCTCGGATTGCGCTGTGAAACCGGGCAGTTCCAAGCGGAAATGAAGGTGGAACTGGTGAACGACGGCCCGGTGACGATCCTGCTGGATTCGCAGAAGAACTTCTAAACATATACCTTCTAGTCAATCGTTTGGCGGGACGAAGTTATTGAGCCGCCAATCTTTGCACGAGTTTTAAACGATTGGCTGACTGGTTACCTGTCTGGACAGCTCCATTGGCGCATCGGGTAAGGGTGCGCGCCCTCGGCCCGGCTACAGAGAACCGGGACCGAAGGGGCGGTTAGAGAGTTCGGGTCAGGCCGCCTGTTCGGTTGCTCCGAAGGGGGCTTCGTCGGCCGATGGACCGTACATACCAGGGACTGCGACGTTGAGCAGACGCAAGTAGACTCCGAGTTGAGCGCGATGATGGATCAGGTGGTTGATCACCATGCTGCGCACGACAGAGATGCGCGGCATGGTGATCACCGTCTTGCCCTCCCACTTCATGACCCAGAGCTTGTTGAACTGTTCGTCGGAGGCGGTGGCAAGCGCCAGATGGGCTTCACGGGCGTACTTGTCAAACTGATCGAGCAGTTCCTGGCGGGTTGCCGGCTCAAAGGCGGGATATTGGCCGGGTTCGAGCTCGAGAACTTCCGTCTTCATGGTGTGAGTCGCCCAGTTCGGCAGTTCAGCGACGTGCCCAGCGAGATGGTCAAGTTTCCAAGACTTAGGGTGGGGCTGATAGTCGAGGTGATCTTCGGGAACGCGTTCAAGCATCTTGCGAGTGTTGGCCATCTCTTTATCGAATTCGGGCACAAGCAGATCACGGATCGCCATTAGAAGCTCCAGCCGCAGCAGCGGCAGATTTCACAGATCGCAAATCTGGCGGTGCGGTTGCTACTGTAGGGCGATTTTCGGTCATCCGGTACGGAGGATTGGAACGAGTGGTACAGGATTGAAGGAGAGCGGGAGTGCTCCTGCATTCGCCAGTTGGCGGCGGAGGTGGCTAACTAGGCTACCTTACAGCGATTTTCAGTTTCGGGCCCGGGCCAGGGTTCCGCGCTCCCGGGAGCTGTTTTGCTGCGAGCGCGGTCAGGCGCCTGAGTGGACGAGCGATGGAAGCTCAGGCCAGCGGAAAGCTCATCGAGCAGGCAGAGGAAACAACGACCGATAGCGAGTATCCAGAAGCCCATAGCCCCTCCGTTAAGTGACTCGCTGTACGATACAAGTGAATTGTATGGCAAGTCATGCAAAAGAATCGCGCAATTCTCGGGGCCTGTCAAGAGTTATCTAACAATTATTTATGGCAATGGCCCAAGGTTGGAATCCAGCTCTGATTTTGGCCACACTGCGCGGCTGGGCGGGATATGAACTCCTACATTCGCCGAAAGCGGGCCGATGAGGCAGCTACCGGAAAGTTGAAACTCTGCACACGAATGAGTTGGCGATGTGTGTGGTTCGAAGCGCTACCACTTTGCCCTCGGTTTTACGGTGTACACGAGACCGAGAACAAAGCGTGCGTGGCTCTGACCGGTATTCACGAAGTGAGTACGAAGAAGATCGATCTTCGTGCGAAATGCCCAATGCGGGTTCAATCTGATGTCTCCGCCGCCGCCCAACTCCCATGTGAAGGCAGTATCCGAGGCTGATATGCTACCGCTGTTTACGATTGTGAGGGTCGAATTGATATCGGATTCTCCGAACTGTACTTCGGCAAACGGCATGATAGAGCGCAGGCTCCACGAAGTGCCGCACGGTCCTTTTTCGTCGGACTTGTGCTTAAACAGGAGTGGGAAATAGGCGCGTGGACCTATGAGGAAGTCTTGGTTATGAGTTTTCACGGAAGTCAGGCCGATCGACGACACCGCGAAAACACCGATGTTGGAGTTATTCCAAACACCGTCGTAGTCAAATGCAAGCGAGACTGGTTTCACTACGATTATTTCGCCGCCGACATCGAAACCATTCAGACCTTGGTAGCCTGTGATGTGCGTATAACCGCCGCTGAATGCTGCGTTGTTGAACTGCGCGGATGCAGTCAAGGACAGAGCCAGCACCCCTAGTATTGTAAAAGCGATCTTCTTCATCGTACTTCTTCCTTTCTCTCGTATCTCCTGACCCAAGTCCAGCTACTACCAATTTGTCGCCATAAGGTCGGGGATCAACGTGGGATAGCAGCGTGGGAGGAGAGGTTGCCACGGGTAAACCGGCCGGTGGAGTCCGGAGGGCGTGATGTAAGTATCTGACGCAGGGTGATAGTAGTTGTCCGGCTACCCTAGTTCTGCGGCAGAGCTTACAATCTCTGGTTAGGCCTCGCGCTGCGCGGTGCTGGATCCGTGGCTGTGCAATTCTTGCGCGAAGACTCAGGAGCACATGGCGCCGATTACGACGATTGAACACCTTGGCCAGTTTGAGGGCCAGGAGGTGACGCTGCGCGGCTGGCTCTACAATCTGCGCGAGAGCGGTAAGCTGCTGTTTCCTATCTTCCGCGACGGAACTGGGCTGGTGCAGGGGGTGATGGCGAAGAACGCGGTTGCGGCGGAGATGTTTGAGACCGTGAAGGGATTGACGCAGGAGTCAAGCGTCATTATTCACGGCAAGGTGAGGGCCGATAAGCGCGCGCCGGGCGGATTTGAGTTGGACCTGGCGGGGGTTGAGGTGGTGCAGAAGGTCTCCGAGGAGACACCGTATCCGATTTCGCTGAAGGATCACGGTGTGGAGTTCCTGATGGAGCACCGGCACCTGTGGCTGCGCTCGCCGCGGCAGGTGGCGATTCTGCGAATCCGCTCGGAGATTGAGCGGGCGATGCATGACTTTTTTTACGCGCGCGATTTTATGCGGACCGATCCGCCGATTCTGACTCCGGCGGCGTGCGAAGGAACGAGCACTCTGTTTCCGGTGGATTACTTTGAGGAGCAGGCTTATCTGACGCAGTCGGGGCAGCTTTACATTGAAGCGACGGCGATGGCCCTGGGAAAGGTGTACAGCTTCGGGCCGACCTTCCGGGCGGAAAAGTCGAAGACACGGCGGCATTTGACCGAGTTCTGGATGATTGAGCCGGAGGTTGCTTACGCAACGCTGGACGACATCATGAAGCTGGCCGAGGAGTTCATCACGTTCATCGTGAAGCGGGTGCTGGAGACGCGGCGGCATGAACTGGGAGTGATTGGGCGGGATGTGGCGGCGCTGGAGAAGATCGAAGTGCCGTTTCCGCGGGTGAGCTACGACGAGGCGGTGAGAATGCTGGACGAAGGTTTTGCCAAGGGCGAGCTGGAAGCCAAGTTCGAATATGGCAATGACTTTGGATCGCCGGATGAGACCTACATTTCATCCAAGTTCGAGCGTCCGGTGATGATTCATCGCTATCCGGCGGCGGTGAAGGCGTTTTATATGGAGCCGGACCCGGAGGACTTCACGAAGGCGCTGTGCGTGGACGTGCTGGCTCCGGAAGGCTACGGCGAGGTGATCGGCGGATCGCAGCGCATGGGATCGTATGAGCGGCTGCTGGAGCGCATAAGACAGCATAAGCTGCCGGAAGAGGCGTTCCAGTGGTATCTGGATTTGCGTAAGTACGGCGGCGTGCCGCATGCGGGATTTGGCATGGGACTGGAGCGGGCGGTGGCGTGGATCTGCAAGCTGGATCACGTGCGCGAGACGATTCCGTTTCCGAGGATGCTGAACCGGATGTATCCGTAGAGGGGCAGGTTTCAAGGTTTCGAAGGTTTCAGGGTTTCAAGGTTGAAGGGCAAGGATCGGAAATCGTATGGTCAGCATTCCGGCATCGTTTACAGACATTATCAAGAAGAACATTTGCGTGATCGGCGTGCCGCTCGATCTAGGGCAGCAGCGGCGCGGCGTGGACATGGGGCCTTCGGCGGTGCGCGTGGCCGGACTGGAAGCCAAACTGGAAGCGCTGGGACACGTGGTGGAGGACGCAGGCAACATCGGCGTGACGCTGCCGGAGCAGAAGAACTTTGGCGACGAACATGCGCGCTACCTGCGCGAGATCACGGCGACGTGCACGAAGCTGGCCGACTGTGGTTCTGCACGCGCTGGAAGAAGAGAAGATGCCGCTGGCGATCGGCGGAGATCACTCGATTGCGGCAGGGTCGGTGAGCGGGGTGGCCGAATACTACCGGCGCGAGGGGCAGCACATCGGGTTGATCTGGATTGACGCGCACTCGGACATCAATACGCCGGAGACCTCGCCCTCGGGCAATGTACACGGCATGCCGCTGGCGGCGCTGATGGGACTGAGCGGACTGGAGCCGCTGGCGCAGCTCTACGAATGGTCGCCGAAGGTGAGGCCGGAAAACTGCGTGCTGGTGGGACTGCGCGACGTGGATATGGCGGAGAAGGAAAACATCCGGCGGACAGGGATCGAGGTGTTCACGATGCGCGACATCGACGAGCGCGGGATGCGCACGGTGATGGAAGAGGCGCTGCGGATCGCGGGACGAGGGACGTTCGGCTATCACATTTCGCTGGACATGGATTGGGTTGACCCGGAAGACGCACCGGGAGTGGGGACGCGGGTGCCGGGCGGAGCGACCTATCGCGAGGCGCACCTGGCGATGGAGATTATCGCCGACCACGGACGAATGACTTCGATGGATATTGTCGAGGTGAATCCGGTGATTGACGAATACAACCGCACGGCGGAGCTGGCAGTGGAGCTGGCGAGTTCGGCGTTCGGGAAGAAGATACTTTAGGTGAGGCGATGAAACGTCGATTTCTTCTGCATTCGATGCCTCACATGTATTTGGTTGTGGACATTACGAGTGCTGCGCGTCCGAGCGAATTTTATCCGAGGGACGGCGAGGAGGAGGCGGTGCCGCTTTTTCAGTTTCGGAACTGGAGGCACGCAGAGCACTACTTCTCGGCGCTGGGAGCGGATGGGGAAGAGATCGAAAGAAGCGCCGCGCAGCTAAAAGAGACGGGTGTGGCTGTGCTGACGATTGCGTGATGGCCGGCCAGGCGTTGGCTCTCCTGTTGGCTTGGCAGGCGGATGGCGCAGCAATGGAAGTGGCTGGCGAATTGGGGAAAATTCGCGCGCTCTAGAGCCCCGGCGTAACGCAAAACCCGCGTCCCTTATAATAATTATTGAGTAGCTCAAGGAAGCCACACCCTTATGACAGTGAAGAAACTCCGCGTAGGCGTGCTTTTTGGCGGGCGCAGCAGCGAGCATGAAGTGTCGCTATTGTCCGCCGCATCGGTGATGCAGGCGATCGATCGCAACAAGTACGAAGTGGTTCCCATCGGGATTACGAAGCAGGGGCTATGGCTGACAGACCTGCACGCCGAACAGTTGATCAAGGGTGAATTTGTGGCCGGGGGACGCAACAAGCAATTGCGGGCCGGTGATCCGGCGGCGACCTCGGCGGCGGCGGTGCTGGCCAAGGGGAAGGCGTCATCGTGCCGCCGGTGCCTTCGGCGAATTCGATTGTGCCGTTTGAGACGACGCGCGATCACGTGGCCGGGCGCGCGATCCATGTCGATGTGATCTTTCCGGTGCTGCACGGGACGTTTGGCGAGGACGGAACGCTGCAGGGATTGCTGGAGCTGGCCGACATCGCCTACGTGGGCTCGGGCGTGCTGGGTTCGGCGGCTGGGATGGACAAGGACATCATGAAGCGGTTGTTCTGCGACTCGCGGCTGCCGCTGGTGAAGCATCTGACGGTGCTGCGGGGGGAGTGGGAGCGACAGCCGAAGAAGATCGAAAAGGCGGTGGATTCGGCGCTGAAGTATCCGGTGTTTGTGAAGCCGGCGAATTTGGGCAGCTCGGTTGGGATCAGCAAGGCACACGATGCGAGCGAGCTTCCGGCGGCGATGAATGAAGCGGCGCGCTTCGACCGGAAAATCATTATTGAGCAGGGCGTGGGGGGCAAGCGGCATAAGGCGCGCGAGATCGAATGCGCGGTGCTGGGCAACGACGAGCCGATTGCTTCGATCTGCGGCGAAATCATTCCGGCCAAGGAGTTCTACGACTACGACGCCAAGTACATTGACTCGGGCTCGGAGCTGCTGATTCCGGCGCGGCTGGACCATACGCAGGTGCGGCAGATTCAGGAGATGGCGATCAGGGCCTTCCAGAGCGTGGAGTGCTCGGGACTGGCACGCGTGGACTTCCTGATGGACCCGGTGACTGGACACTTCTACCTGAACGAGGTGAACACGATGCCCGGCTTTACGGCGATCAGTATGTATCCGAAGCTGTGGGCTGCGACCGGGATCGACTACCCGGCGCTGATCGACCGGCTGATTCATCTGGGGCTGGAACGGCACGCGGATAAAAAGCGGAATCAGTATACGAAGGATTGAAAGGTTTCAAGGTCTCAAGGTTTCGCAGGTTCCAAAGTTTCAAGGATAAAAGGCAGGGGTGGAGTCGAGTAGATGCCGGCTTCAACTGCCCCACTCAAGCCGACGGAAGGCTTGAATGGCCACCCGGCACCTTTCTGGTCACAGGCGCAGGTGACTTGCATTCCACCGTGTGGGTCTTTAGACTAACTAACCAGTTAGTTAATTCAATGACAGCTTACAAGTCCAAGACGCCGGTTGCACGGGTGCGCAATGCGGAGGCGAGCCGCAAGGCGATTCTTGAGCACGCGATTGCCGAGTTTGCCAAGCAGGGCGTGGCGGGGGCGCGCACGGCAGCCATTGCCGAGGCCGCTGGAGTCAACAAAGCGCTGCTGTACTACTACTACAAGGACAAAGAGAGTCTCTACTCGGCCGCGCTGCAGTCCGTATTCAGCGGGCTGGTGGAGGATGTGCTGCCGATGCTGGAAAGCACGCTGGGGCCGGGAGAGAAGATACTCCGGCTGGCGCGGTTGCACTTCGAGTACCTGATTCACCATCCCAACTATCCGCGTCTGATTCAGCAGGAGCTCTCGCGAGCGCGCAACACGGGCGAGCCCTCGAAGGACTTCCGGGCGATCAGCGTGGCGCACTTTCTTCCTCTGCAGCGGGCGGGGATTGCGGCGGTGGACGAGGCGATTGCTTCAGGGGAATTCCGCAAGGTGCGCAGTGCCAGTGCGCTGAGCATGATTCTGGGCATGAATGTTTTCTATTTCATCTCGGCGCCGATCATGCGGATGGTGCGCGGAGTGGAACCGTTTTCGCCGGAGTGCATTCGCGGACATATTGCGACGTCGCTGGACTTTATTGGAGCGTCGCTGTTCAGCGACCGCGAGTACGGAATCAGGCTGGCCAACAAGATTGCCGCTGCGGCTTCAGCGCTGCCGCGCGAAGTTCGCGGAGAGCGCTCCGACAGCCAGAACAACCGCCCCACGCTTGAGCAGGGGCGCGAATTTCGAAGGCAGGGAAGGAAAGAGCGCATCCGATGAATCCCAAGTATCGCGTGTTTATGCTGCTGGGAATTGTGTTTCTGCTGGCGCTGGGTTTTTACTTGTTCTCCACGCGCGGCAACTCCGACGTTGTGCTGATCGGCAACGTCGATGCCAACCAGGTAATTGTGAGCAGCAAGGTTGCCGGACGCATCGAGCGGCTGACGGTGGATGAGGGGCAGAAGGTCAAGCAGGGAGAGTTGATTGCGCAGATCGACAAGGAGGATCTGATTGCCGAGCGCGACGCGGCGCGGGCCGACCTGGAGGGTCTGCGCTCGCAGGTGAGGCAGAGCAGCGAGAGTTATGCCAGCACTCATGGCGAGACTGATGCGCAGGTAAACAATGCGGCTGCGGCATTGAAGGCGGCGACTGCTTCGCTGGAAGAGAGCGAGGCCAACGAGCGGCAGCAGGCGCTAGACACCGGGCGCGCCGTGGCACTGGCCGAGCAGGGCGTAGCCAGCCAGCAGGACCGGGACCGGGCGGAGCAGACGCTGGCGGCAAACCAGGCGCGGGTGCGCGCCAATCGCGAGCAGGTGATGGCCGCGCGCGCGACGCTGGAGACGATGCGGGCGCGGCTGAACCAGGCGGCAGCGGCGCACAGCAATATTGCAGCGATGCAGGGGCAGATGGATTCGGCGGAGGCCAAACTGGCCGAGGCCGAAGTACGGCTGGGCTATACACGGATCATCTCGCCGGTGGATGGCGTGGTCAGCGTGCGCGCGGCGCGCGAAGGCGAGGTGGTGAGCGTGGGCACGCCGATTGTCACCATCGTCGACCTGACGCAGACCTGGGTTTATGCGGCGATTCCGGAGACCGAGGCGCAGGCGGTGAAGCTGGGCGACAGCCTCGATGTACGGATGCCGGGGGGAGAGCGCGTGGCGGGAAAAATCATTGCCAAGGCCACCGAGGCCGATTTTGCCACGCAGCGCGATTACAGCCGCACCAAGCGCGACATCCGCACGGTGAGGCTCAAACTGCTGATCGATAATCCGGGCGAGAAATACGTTCCCGGCATGACCGCCGAGGTTATTCTGCCGCGCCGGCTGCTGGCGGCGAAGTAAGGGAGCCTGCGATGAGTATCAGCAAAGGCTTCCACGCCGGGCACGAAGGACAGGCGATTGCGGTCGAAAACATCGTCAAGAAATATGGCGATTTCGAAGCGGTGAAGGGCGTGACCTTCGACGTAAAAGATGGCGAAATCTTCGGTCTTCTGGGGCCGAACGGCGCGGGCAAGAGCACGCTGATCCGGATGATGACGACGCTGATTCCGATCACGCGCGGCAAGGCTTACATTGCGGGCTACGACGTGAGCGAGAACGCCGACGCAGCGCGGCACATGATGGGCGTGATTCCGCAGGCGATGACCAGCGACATCGATTTGACGATTGCGGAGAATATGAGTATTTACGCGAAGCTCTACGGCGTGCCGAGGGCGGAGCGCGAGCGCAACATCAATGAACTGCTGGAAGCGGTTGACCTGGTGAAGTGGCGTGACGCGCAGGTGAAGACGCTTTCCGGCGGAATGCGGCGCAGGGCGGAGATTGCGCGCGGGCTGGTGCATAATCCACGCATCTTTTTTCTCGACGAGCCGACGACGGGACTCGATCCGGTGTCGCGGGTTGCGGTGTGGGAGATGCTGAACAAGTTGAAGAGCCGGCGGCAACTCACCATTCTGATCACGACCCATTACATGGACGAAGCCGACCGGCTGTGCGACCGCATTGCGATTGTCGATCACGGCAGGCTGGTGGCGCTGGATACGCCGATGGCGCTGAAGACCAGCGTGCCGGGCAACAACGTAGTGGAGGCACAGTTTGCCAATCCTCCAGAGGGATGGGTGGAGCAACTGCGCGGGCTGGCCGGAGTGGAGAGCGTGCAGGACGAGGGCGGCAACATGTTCCGCCTGCTGACCTCGACGGGTTCGCAGACGACGACGGGACTGGTGGAGCTGGCGGTGCGCGCCGGAGTTGAGATCAAAACTCTGGCGGTGCAGAACACCTCGCTCGACGATGTGTTCGTCCACTACACAGGGCGCCAGTTGCGCGACGAGCAGGTAAAGGCCTTTGGTTACGTGATGCCGCCGCGGCCGGGAATGCAGCCATGAACAGGATGTTCGCGATTATCGAGCGCGAGATGCGCAAATTTTTCCGCTCGCCGACGCTGATGATTACGGCGATGATCATGCCGCTGGTGCAGCTGATTATTCTGGGCAATGCTTTTGGCGGAAAGATTCGCGACGCGCGGATCGGCGTGGTGGATGAGGATCATGGCACACAGGCGGTGCGCATCCAAGAGGCTTTTAAGTCGGTTGAGGCCAATGTGCGAACGTTTGTGGCCGTGCCGTACACGGACGAGAAGCGGGCGCGCGAGGATGTGCGGCAGGGACGGCTGGAAGGCGCGCTGATTATTCCGGCGCAGTTTTCACGACGCTTCTACGCGGGAGAAAATCCGCAGCTTGGCCTGGTGGTGGACAACAGCGACCAGTTCCTGTCTAGCTCGCTGGAAGACAAGATGCAGGAGCTGGTGACGTCGCTGAACCAGCCTGACGCGACAGCCAAACGCATTTCAGACCAGGTCGCGCTGCAGATTGTGGAGCTGTATCCCGTACGTTGAATATCTGAAGTATCTGCTGCCGGGCTCGATCACGCTGGCGATGTTTGTGTCGGTGATGATCGGCGGCGGGCTGCTGTACATCGACGACAAGGCGCGAGGGGTGCACGAAGGCTACCTGGTGACGCCGATTACGGGGCTGGAGATGGTGCTGGGGCTGAACCTGGCGGGCTCCATCAAGGCGGTGATGGCCGGGTGCACGCTGACGGTTCTGGGCTCGCTGATTGCGGGGCTGGGCTCGTCGTTTGAGCCGAGCCGGGTGCTGCAATGGTTTCTGCTGATCTGCGCCACGTCGTTTGCGTTTAACGGGATGATGTTTCTGCTGATGGTTCGGGTGGAAGACCCGCTGGTTCCGCGCGCGATGTTTGGGATTTTGAATACGCTGCTCTACTTTCCGAGCGGGGCGATTTATCCGGTGCAGGCGTTTCCGAAGTGGCTGCAAGCCGTCTCCTACGTGGACCCGTTCAGCTTTGCGGTGCATGGGCTGAAGGCGACGCTGCTGAAAGAAGCGTCGTGGCCGGCGGTGACGCATGATCTGGCGTACCTGGTGCTGTTCGGGTTTGTCAGCCTGGCGATGTCGGTGGGGTTATTTAAGCGGACGCTGTGAGAGTTCGGATAGGCAGGGTCAACGGCCCCACTCAAGCCAACGGAGGGCTTGAATGGGCCACCCAGGAGGCACCAATTTAGTTGCGCAGTTTCTGCCAGATCTGGCTGACGCGCTGGGCGAGGTCTTCGCGGCTGCCGCTGTTGTCGATCACGAAGTCGGCGAGGCGAGCTTTTTCCTCTTCAGGCATCTGCACGGCCATGCGGCGCTCGAGTTCGTGGCGGGCCTCAGCGGGAGTGAAGCCGCTGCGCGCGGCGAGGCGCGCAATCTTCTGCTCGAGGGTGCAGGTTACGACGACGAGTTTGTCGTAGCGCGAGAGGCCTCCGGCCTCGATGAGCAGTGCGGCCTCGCAGATGGCGACGGCCTTGGGGTCGATGGCGCCCACCTCGCGCATCCAGCGGTTTTCGAATTCGACCACGGCGGGATGCACGACGGCGTTGAGTTCGGCGATGCGGGCGGGGAAGGCGGCAGCAGCCAGCTTGGGGCGCGCAATGGTTCCGTCGGGGGCGAGGATGGATCGACCGAAGGCGGCGAGGATGGGTTCGTAGAGCGGCTCGCCGGGAACCATTAACTGGTGGGCGACGGCGTCGGCGCGCAAGGTGTGGGCACCGAGTGAGGCAAAGATGGCGAGCACGGTCGTCTTTCCGCTGGCCATTCCTCCGGTCAATCCAACTTTGAGCATGGGAACAGTTTCAGGCTAACGAGGGCGGAGCGCAAGGCGCAGGAGATCGCGGGTTGCCGGTTTGCGCAGAAGGCATGGCCGCGAAATAGGGCACTGGTGGCTGAAAGGCCTTTGGAGTTTCAATGGAGAGATGAACGGTGCTGGGGTTCCTCGCGTTGCTCGGAATGACCCCTCTTGAGGGACGTCGATGCGCGGGGCTCGGAATGACACCGCTTGATGGACGTAGATGCTCCGGGGGCATTGGTTTCGCGTGGCGTGGGCTCTATGTATGATGTGGGGCATGGAAAGTTCGAAGGCCGGCCGGAAGAAGAGCAAGAGAGCTGTCCTGAAGATCATCAGGGAAGACCGGTACAATCCGCATGAGACGGATCAGGCGCACTTGCTTGAGGGCGCTGTGCTGGCCACGTTCTGGCAGCGAGCGGCGGCCTTCGCCATCGATTTCCTGGTCGTGCTTGCTGTCTATATTCCAGCTGAGCTCGCACAGCACTATTTCGAGCTTAAGGCTGCGCGGCATCCGTTTCACGTGGCCCTGAACTTCAGCCTGCATGACTTTGAAGACCTGATCTGGCTGGTAGTTTATGCAGGGCTGTGCGTGTGGCTGACCAACGGGCTCACGCTGGGCAAGCGGCTGCTGCACATCCGGGTGGTTTCGCTGGAGCGGCCGAAGATTTCGCTCTGGCAGGCGGTCGAACGGGCACTTGGCTATGGGGCTTCTATGCTGGAGGGGGGCTTGGGATTCATTGGTTTCTTCCTCCATCCTAACCACCAATGTGTCCATGACCGGATTGCGGAGACGATTGTGGTGAAGGAAAAGCGGTAGGCCGGGGGAAGGCCGAAAGTCCTTTGGAGCTGGGACGGAGAGATGAGCGGCGCTGGGGTTCCTCGCGTTGCTCGGAATGACGCCTCTTGAGAGATGTAGATGCTGCGGTGAAGTTCATGGGACTGGCGGGCATCGTCTCATCGTTTGACACCGCGCGGGGTGGGTCGTTATTCTTGTAATCTGTCCTGAGGAATGTTTTCCCGCCAGGAGTGAGGGTACTTTCGCGGCTCAAAGATTGAGCTGCATAGTCCTTTGCGTGTCAATCGCTTACAAGCGAAGCGATGGGCTGAGGGCGGTGGGCTGGGCTTCGGGAGTAAGTGTGGCATAGATCGTGTGGCCTAGATGAAGATTCGTGTTCAAGACCTGGAATTCCGTAACCTGGAATTCGATCTGCAGTTTCAGCCCGGAGAGATCGATTTCGGCCCGGAGGTGCGGCAGGCGGGAGCGCTCGATACGAGCGGGCGCGCCGAGTTAATTCGGGAACACCATGGCGGGCACGAGTCGATTGACGATATCCGGCTGGTAGGCAAGCTGGATGGGCGGATCGAAGTGAGTTGCGCGCGGTGCCTTGAGCCGGCAGAGATTCCGATCTCGCGTTCGTTTGACCTTTTGTACCGCCCTCTGAAGGCTGAAAAGGTTTCGGACGAGGTCGCGATCCACGAGGCGGAGACCGAGATTGGTTACTACGCGGGCGAAGGAATGGATCTGGAAGATTCGCTGCGCGAGCAGATTCTGCTGGCGGTGCCAATCAAGACTCTGTGCCGCTACGATTGCAAGGGACTGTGTCCGAGTTGCGGCGCCAATCGCAATGAGCAGCTTTGCAATTGCGACCAGGTCAAGCGAGACCCGCGCTGGGCGGCGCTGAGCGAGTTGAAGAATAAATTGCAGTAGCGCCTTAAGGCGAAACGAGTTTGGCGGCGCTGTGGCGACCGCAGGAAACTGAAAGGTACACGAAGATGGCAAATCCTAAACGGCGACACTCCAAGCAGCGTACGGCTCTCCGGCGCGCTCACGATCACCTTACCGCGCGCTCGACGAGCGAGTGCCCCAACTGTCATGAAGCCAAGCTTCCGCACCGCGCCTGCGCCAAGTGCGGCCACTACAAGGGCCGTGAAATCGTTGAGGTCGAAAAGGCGAGCTAGGAGTTTCTGCGCGGACACCAATGCCAATCACCATTGCGGTCGATGCCATGGGCGCGGATCGCGCCCCGAAGCCGGAAGTCGAAGGCGCGATTCTTGCCGCAAGGCAGTGTGACGTTCGGGTTCTGCTGATAGGGCAGGAGGATGTGGTGAGCGCGGAGCTGGCTCATCACCATGCCGCGGCCCACGGTCTGCCCATCGAGGTGGTGCACGCCTCGGAATTCATCGGCATGGACGAGAAGGCAGCGCAGGCGGTGAAGCAGAAGCGCGACTCCTCGATGCGGGTTGGGCTTCGCCTGGTGAAGGAAGGCGCGGCCGATGGATTTGTCTCGGCTGGCAATACCGGGGCTGCGATGGTCACGGCCAAGATGGTCCTGGGAGTGATTCCGGGAGTGGATCGTCCGGCACTGGCCACAGTGTTTCCGACGGCGGCCAATAGCGTGACGGTGATGCTGGACGTGGGCGCCAACGTCGATTGCAAACCGCAAAATCTGCAGCAGTTCGCCATTATGGGCGAGACCTACTTCCGCGCCATCTTCAGCGGACGGTTTCCTACCGCCAGCCATCCGCGGGTGGGGCTGCTCTCGGTGGGCGAAGAAGAGACCAAGGGCAACGACCTGACGCGGGATGCATTCCAGCTGATCAAAGCGCTGCCGATGAATTTTCTGGGTAATGTAGAGGGGCGCGATCTGTACAACGGGCGCGCCGACGTGATTGTGTGCGACGGCTTCGTCGGCAACGTTGCGCTGAAGGTGAGCGAGGGACTGGTGGAGGCGGTGCGCGCCATTCTGAAGGAGTCGCTGCAGTCGACAATTACCCGGCAGGTTGGTTATCTGCTGGCGCGCGAAGCATTTAAGGACTTCAAGAAGCGGTTGGATTATTCCGAGTACGGCGGAGCGCCGCTGCTGGGACTGAAAGGCGTGGCCATCGTAAGCCACGGCTCTTCCAACGGCACCGCGATTAAAAATGCGATACGGGTTGCCGCTGAATTTGTACGCTCGGGGATTAACCAGAAGATCGAAGAGCAGATCCGGGCAGCCCGCGAAAGCATAAGCACTACCGAAAAAGTTTAGTTAAAGGCGCGAGGGCGTACGGCGCTGCCCGCGGCAGAGTGCGCGTTGCACGGCGCTCGCCCATACCAGAACTCTTGCAGGGAGCCATCGATGGCAGACCGCATTCCCGGACTTGTATTTCTCTTCCCCGGCCAGGGCTCGCAAGTCGCCGGCATGGGCAAGGAGCTTGCGCAGAAGCACGCGGTGGCGCGCCTGACCTTTGAAGAGGCGGACGAAGCCCTCGGGTACAAGCTCAGCGAGCTGTGTTTCGAGGGACCGGAGGAAAAACTCCGGCTTACGGAGATCACTCAGCCTGCGATTCTGGCGGTTTCGGCGGCGGCGGCGCGGGTGCTTACGGAGGCGGGGATTGCCCCCAGCTTTGCCGCCGGACACTCGCTGGGAGAGTATTCGGCGCACGTTGCCGCAGGTACGATCAGCTTTGCCGACGCGATTCGCACGGTGCGCAATCGCGGCAAATATATGCAGGAGGCGGTGCCGGTGGGAGCCGGAGCGATGGCCGCCGTCCTGATGCTGGCGGTGGATAAAATTCGCGAGGCCTGCGCGGCGGCGGTGAGCGAATTCCCCGGCGAGGTCTGTGAGCCGGCCAACATCAATTCGCCGGGGCAGGTAGTTATCAGCGGTTCGAAGGCTGCCGTGGAGCGGGCCGCCGAGTTGTGCAAGCAGATGGGAGCCAAACGCGCCATCATGCTTCCGGTGAGCGCACCCTTCCATTGCTCACTGATGCAGCCGGCGCAGGAGCGGCTGGCGGCCGACCTGCACGCGCTCGCGTTCAACGCTCCGGAGATTCCGGTGACGTGCAACATAGACGCGGCTGCGGTGTGCGATGCAGCGATGTCGCGGGAGACACTGATCCGGCAGGTGACCGGCACGGTCCAGTGGGAGAGCTCAATGCGGGCGCTGATTGCGCAGGGGGCGACACAGTTTCTGGAGGCCGGGCCAGGATCGGTGCTGACCGGATTGCTGCGCCAGATCGACAAGGGGCAGAGCTGTGTGAACGTGGAAAACGACACGACGCTGGAGAAGGCCAAAGCGCAGGTCTTGAAGTAATCAGAGCGTCAGAGTTGTCCCCACATTCGCCTGATGGCGGCCACCCGGCCAGAACTCTACATTCGTAAGAGCCGCGCTCGCTAAATCCCACGTTTACTCGATCCCACATTCGCCAAAAGATGGCGAATGCGGGCCACCTATTTTCTCTATTCCACCATTTCGTCGGGAGAAAATCCTAAAGTTTTGTCCTTGAACTCGACTCGCACGGAGCAAAGCTGCTTGCGCTGGTTGACGCGGATGCCGATGACGACTCCGCTGGCTCCTGGGCGGGGCTCCTGGGCGGCGACGATTTTGTAGCTGTTGATCGGCCCCCACTCGCCCGCCGGACCCCAGTCGCGGTAAAAGGCGTTGAAGGGGTAGCGCTTGTACTGCTCCGGATGCTGCTTCCAGTTGGGGTCATTCATCCAGATGGCGTAGGCAGTTTCAAAGTTTTTCGTCTGCAGTTGGGTAAAAAACTGATCGACGCGGTGCTTCTCGGGCCAGTAGCGGTTAAACCAGAGGAGGGCGGCAATGACGACGAGGAGGACGACTGCGCCGGCGATCCGGATGCGGCGGCGGCGGGCTTTGGCCTCATCGTAAGGTTGAGCGTCAAAGAGTGAATTGGTGGACATGCTCAACTACAAGCTAAGAACCCGGTGCGCAAAAGTCAACCCGCACCTCCGGTGGAGTTGGAGGTGCGGGTGCACTATTGCAGCGGCACTGTGCAGTTGGCGCTGCCGGCGGGGCCGCCGTTTGGATCGTACATGACTGGATTCATACTGTTTGAGCAGAAGGTGCGATAGCCGGAGGTGCTGACGGTGATCGGGACTCCCCAGACGCTGTAAGCGCTGACAGGGGTACCGACGATATTTGTGAGCTGGAAGTTGTATCCGCTCTTCGGGCAGATGGCGCCGGTGCATCCCAGAACCCAGTCCAGAATTCCAGCGTTGGCCGAGCTGACGCTGCCATCCGTGGATGAGGCCAGCGCATTGAGGGTACTGGCATAGCCGACGGTGGGGTAGTTGGACGCGTAAGTTACCTGCGCGGTGTTGATGGTCCGAATCGAATACACGGCCGAGGCTTCATTCGCCATAATTTTGCTGTGCAGATAGCTCGGGATCGCAATTGCCGCGATGACAAGAATAATCGCGACGACGATAAGCAATTCGATGAGAGAGAATCCGCGTTCCTGCATATGCACTCCGTGACGCTGATTAGCCGGCCAGAAAGCGCTGGAATACACAGCGACCGTCCGGCCATTCGTTGCAATGGCCAGGCGCGGAGGCCCGGGGAGGGGCAGCCTCAATATAGCAGGAACTTAGAATCGGTCAAACAAATTGTCATCTTGCAGGAGTAACCAAAGTTACTTACTGGGTTTGGGGAGGTGCAGGGAGCAGGCAGGGGGCAGGTCACGGAGCGGAGGGCCGGGGTGGGAAAGGCCCGCCGAAAGCGGCGCGCCTCTCCGCTCAAGATAGCGGTTCAGATGCGGACGTCGGTTCCGGTGCGCATCCGGTCGACGGCGCGCACGGCGGTCGCCCTGACCTGCTGGACCCCGCGTTGAACGCGCTCGCGTCCCTGGGCGTAGGTCTCGCGGGCCGAATCTGCCATGCTGTTGGCACGCTCGCTGAGGTTCTCACGCGTCTCTTCTCCGCTCCTGGGGGCAAACAGCAGCCCGAGTCCGATTCCAAGTCCAAAGCCCCACAAAAAACCTTTCATTGTGCTCCTCCTGTTCGATTAAGGGATGCCACCCGCAACGTTTCGACGGTTGCGGAGCTTGATCCATGTCATGCGTTTTTATGCTGGAGATTCCGCAGGTAGAACGCTGCGGTTCTTGCACAGATGCATGTGGCGGGGCGAGAGTTTGCCGCATCGCGATGGCCGGGGAGGCAAAAGAAGAGCTCCGGAGGTGAGTTCCGGAGCTTCTGCTGAGATTGGTTTGAGGTGGCGGTGGAGTTACTTCAATTCATCCAGACGCGCCTTCGCCATCTGGCCGATTGGGTTCTTGGGGTTATCCTTGCCGATCTGGTCGAGGATGACTTTGGCCTTATCCGGCTGATGATCGGATAGATAGATATCGGCGAGCGCGAACTGCGCGGTAGCCTTGGGGACGGTGTCCGTCGGCTTGTCAATTACGGTCTGGAGCAGGCTGATTGCGTCGGAGTTGCGCCCTTCGTCACGATAGACCGAAGCCAGAGCGTACTTTGCCAGCGCGGCCAGTTGCTTGCGCCGGGTGTTGCTGATGGCGCGAAGCTGATCCTCGGCGACCTTGTAATTGCCCAGCTCGCGCTCGGTGAGCCCGGCGAGGTAACGGGCGTACTGACCGGAAGAGGTCCAGCCGTACTGGTCGCTGATGGCGTAAAACGCCTTCTTGGCGGCAATCAGCCGCTCCTGATCGCTGTTGAAGGTGATCATGGAGCCTTGCGCGGGGGTTCCCGGAGGCACGACAGGAGCGCTATAGACGACCAGGGCCTGGCCGAGAGCGTCAGTTGCCCGCTGTTCGTGGGAATTAACGTACCAGAAACTGCAGCCGATGATCGCCGCGAGGACGACAATCAGAACGACAGACTTGATTACCAGGGTGCGGTGCTCCGCAACTTCCTGGATGGCCTCGGCGGCCGAGGCGGCAAACTTGTCCTGCTTCAACTCATGACGGGTATAACGCACGGGATTCCTTCGCTGATTGGAGAACTGGCTGAAAAACTTGATGTTATCAGTCGATCACCGGAGAGGTCAACGAAGGCAAGGCGCCGGGTGGTTCGCCAACAGTAGAACTTTCGTTCAAGCAGAGGGCACTTGACGCTCGATTCCGCATAGATGACAACACCTTCCGAGGACTTTCCTCATCTTGTATGGGAATGTTCGTTGTTGGGAGGTCGTCAAAATGAGTTCGCCGGATGGAATCATCAGCAGGCCAAGTAATTATTCCGTGTCCCAAACCCTGGACAGGCTGGAAGGGCTGCTGCGCGAAAAAGGGATCAAAGTCTTCATAAGGATCGATCACAGCGGCGAGGCAGAAAAAGCGGGTCTGGAAATGCCTCCCACGCAATTGCTGATTTTTGGGAATCCGAAGGGCGGCACACCGATCATGCTGGCGTCGCCTATGGCCGCCATCGACCTGCCGTTGAAGGCCCTGGCATGGCAGGACAGAGAGGGCAAGGTCTGGCTGAGCTACAACGATCCAGAGTACCTGAAGCGACGCTTCGGGCTTAGCGATACATTGATTCAAGCCATCTCCGGCATGGGAGCATTGGTCGAGAAATCGGCCGTCTTGAAAGGCTCGCGTGCGAATAACAAGTCCGGCTGATTCGTCATGCAGTGACATGCGCGTTGAAAAACTCCAGCGAGTTAAGCACAATAGCTGCTGGAATTAAACTCGGCCCGTCTCGCACATTGCCACAGGACATTAATGGCTTCTACGCTGGAACTGGACCATGTCACCAAGGCCTTCGACGAGTTTGTTGCGGTTGATGACCTGTCTTTCAAAATTCCCGAGGGTGAAATTTTCGGTTTGCTCGGTCCGAATGGAGCAGGCAAGACGAGCACGATCCGCATGATGATCGGCATCACGGTTCCGGACAGCGGAGCGGTGCGGATTTTTGGACAGCCGCTGACGGGAGATTCGCGTTCGCGTGGGCTGCTGAACCGGGTGGGATATCTGCCGGAAGAGCGCGGGCTGTACAAGAAGATGAAGATTATCGAGAACCTGATCTTTTTGGCGCGGCTGAAGGGGATCAGCGTTGCGGAGGCCAAGCGGCGGGCGCAGCAATGGCTGGAGCGGCTGGAGCTTGGAGGCTGGAGCAACTCGAAGATCGAGGAGCTCTCCAAGGGAATGCAGCAGAAGGTGCAGTTCATTGCGGCGGTGATGCACGAGCCCGAGTTCCTGATTCTCGACGAGCCCTTCAGCGGGCTGGACCCGGCCAGTTCTCTGGTGCTGAAGGACGCACTGCTGGAGCTGAAGAAGCAGGGCAAGACGATTCTGTTTTCGACCCATCGCATGGACACGGTGGAACGGCTCTGCGATTCGATCTGCCTGGTCAACCGTGGGCGCAGCGTTCTGCTGGGGAATTTGCGGGAGATCAAGGCGAGTTACGGGCGCAGCAGCATTCAGCTCGAGTACGAAGGCGAGCTGCCGCAGCTTGGCGATCCCTCGCTGGTTGCCAACTTCAACGATTTTGGAAATTATGTGGAGCTGCGGCTGGCAGAGGGAGCCGATCCGCAGAAGTTTCTAACGGCGGCGATGCGCTCGGCGAAGATCCGCAGGTTTGAGATGGTGGAGCCCTCGCTGGAGGAGATCTTCATCGACACGGTTGACTCGACCAGGGCGGTGAGCCATGCGTAAGATGCTGCTGATTCTGCGCCGGGAGTATGTGGTGCGCGTCCGCACCAAGGCGTTCGTGATTTTCACCGTGCTGATGCCGCTACTTGTCGGAGCCGGCTTTGTGCTGCCGAGCAAGCTGATGCTGCACAACGCGGGCGCGAAGCGCATCGTGATTGTGGCAGCCGACCGCGAACTGGCGAACTCGATCAAGAGCGAGCTGGCTAGCTCCCATGCCTCCGACGACGAAGATACGACGGATGCGGAGACGAAGAAGTCGCTGCGGCCGGAGTTCAATGTGAGCGTTGCGGGGCCGCCCAGCGAAGGGCTTCGCAGGCAGCTTACCAGCGAGGTGCGCGAGGGCAAGCTGGATGGCTTTGCCTGGATCGAGGCCGATGCGGCAAGCACGCGCAAGGCGCTGTACTGCTCGCGCAATGCCAGCGATTTTATCGAAGCGCAGATGGTCAGCCGGGCCTTCCGCATGGCACTGAGCGAGCGTGAACTGACCGAGCATGGGTTTTCTGCCGGACAGGCCAAGACGCTGCTGGGACCGGTGGATGTGGATACGGTGCGGATCGACCGGGAGGGAGCTAACAAGTCCAACGGGATGGGAGCGTTTTTGCTTCCCTACTTTTTGCTGATCACGATCTACGTGACGGTGGTGGTGTATGGCATGTACGTCATGCGCTCGGTGATCGAGGAAAAATCTTCGCGGGTGGTTGAGATTCTGCTGGGCAGCGTGACCCCGATGCAGTTGATGGCGGGCAAGATCATAGGGGTCGGCGCGGTGGGGCTGACGCAGATCGGCTATCTGGGCGGTGGGGGCAACGATCCTCGGTAGCGGAGGGATGATGGCGACGCGAGAGATGCTGGGCGACGTTGTGAAGGACGCCCATATCTCGACCTCCGCGATGGTATTGTTCCCGGTCTTTTTTATCCTCGGCTATGCGACCTATTCGTGTCTCTATGCCGCGGTTGGTGCGATATGCAACAGCGACGAGGAAGCGCAGCAATTGCAGTTTCCGGTGACGTTTCCGCTGATCGTGTGCATGGTCTGCGCGATGGCGATTATCCGCGATCCGAATACTTCGCTGGCCTTCTGGCTCTCGATGTTTCCGCTGACCTCGCCAATCATCATGTACGTGCGGGTCTCGGTGAGTATGCCGCCGACGTGGCAGATTGCGGCATCGATCGCGATCAGCCTGGCTTCGCTGTACGGGCTGGTGTGGCTGACCTCGCGCATCTATCGCATTGGGATTCTGATGTACGGCAAGCGGCCCACGCTGCCGGAGCTGCTGAAGTGGATTCGCTACGCGTGATGAGCCTCTCCGCATTCGCAACGGAAGGCTTCGCAGCCCGGTACGCGGCAAACGCCGCTCGACGGATGTGGGTCACGGCATTTTAGTGTAGCTGTGCTTTGGCATCGGCAAGCATGGAGAGAACTTTGTCGCGGTCCCGGTAGGCGGGATCGATTTTGAGCAGCGACTCCCAGGCGGCGATTGCGCCATTGGGATCGTGCTTTCCACCCATCTTCACCACGCCCACATTGAAGAGGGTCTGGACGTGGCGCGGATCGTCTTTGAGGGCCTGGTCAAACTCCTTGAGGGCGCGGTCGGCGTCGCCCGTGTAGTAGTAGGCAATGCCCATGTCGGTGCGGACATCCGGGTCCTTCGGCGCCAGTTTGAGGGCACGGGTATAGTAGGTGATCGCCGAGGGCCACTGCGAGGCGTCAAAGTAGAGGTTGCCCAGCTCGATGAGGGCGGGAACATCTTTGGGATTGGCGTCCAGACGTTGCAGGAGCGGCTTGGTCTGGGCATCCAGCATCTGCGGCGGAGCGGCAGTAATGGGAGGCGGCAGGTTGGCTGCCGGCGCGGCGGCGGTGGAGGCCGAGCTGGAAGTTGCTGCCGGGGTTGCGGAGCTGTGCAGCAGATACCCCCCTATTCCGCCCAATATCAGCACCACTACGATTGCGGTATAAACCTGGGTGTTGGTCCAACCTGCGGTTTTGTTCGGGGTTCGATTCTTCATGGCAATACGTTCTCCAAGGATGCGCGCCGCCTGCAGAAGGATTGATCGCAGTGCGGCAATTCGCCTGACCGCATGTTAATTCGGACAAGCGCCGGGAGCCAAGCGGGCATTCGCCCGGGCGACCCGCCGGAATACAATTGTGTGCTGTTCCCCGCATTCGCCAAAAGATGGCGGATGCGGGCCGCCGCCGGATTGGGCCGAGGAACGCTTGGAGCATGACTGATTCATCGATTCCGCCGCCTTTAACCGCAGAGCGTGGGAGCGCGTGGGAGGTTCTGCGGGCATTTCTGCGCTTGGGCTGCATGTCATTTGGCGGACCGATCGCGCACCTCGGCTATTTCCATACGGAATTCGTGGAGCGCCGCAAGTGGTGCGACGAGGAGAGCTTTGGCTCGCTGGTTGGGCTGGCGCAGTCGATGCCGGGACCGGCGAGCAGCCAGGTTGGCTTTGCTCTGGGATTGCTGCGCGCAGGATGGAGGGGCGGGATTGCGGCGTGGGTTGGATTCACGATGCCCTCGGCGCTGCTGATGCTGGGCTTTGCCTTCGGCCACCGGCTGATCGTGGGCAGAGTGGGAGCCGGGCGTGGTGCACGGACTGCAACTGGTGGCCGTGGCCGTGGTGGCGCAGGCGATTCTTTCGATGCGGAAATCGCTGGCGCCCGACGCGTCACGGATGGGGATTGCGCTGGTGGCGGCGGCGATCGCGTTTTGGGCGTCGCCGGGAATGAGCACGGTGCTGGCGATTGCCGCTGGAGCGCTGCTCGGGCTGATGCTTAAGCGCCCTGCACAGGAAAAGCCGGTAAAGCAACTGCGCGGGGCAGTGCCGAAGCGGGCTGGAGCGCTGGCCGGGGTGACGTTTCTGCTGTTGCTGGTGGCGCTGCCGTTGCCACGATGCTCGTCTCGGGCCAGATCTCGAGAGGCGGGGCTGGCCAGGGGAGCGGATTCGACAGTTTCCCGGCGCAAGGGCTAGCGGTTTTCAACGCTTTCTATCGCACCGGAGCGCTGGTGTTCGGGGGCGGCCATGTAGTTCTGCCGCTGCTGGAAGGCGCGGTGGTGGCGCGCGGCTGGGTCGATCAGGCGAGCTTTCTCTCCGGATACGGCGCGGCGCAGGCGCTTCCGGGGCCGCTGTTCACGCTTTGCCGCCTACCTGGGCGCGGCGATCCGGCCCAGCGCTGCATCCGGTGGCGCTGGCGGGGCTGGCGCTGGTGGCGATTTTTCTTCCGGGACTTGCTGATCATGGTCGCCGTTTTGCCCTTCTGGAACGAACTGCGGCAGCGGCCGCAGATACAGGCGATGTTTCGCGGGGTGAATGCCGCCGTGGTGGGCGTGCTGATCGTGCGTTCATCCGTCCGGTGTGGAGCAGCGCCGTGCACTCGGGCTTCGACTTGGTGGTGGCGCTGGTGGCCTTTGCGCTGCTGGTGCGCTGGAAACTTCCTCCGTGGATCATCGTCGTGGGAGTGGCATCGGCTTCGGCTGTTGCGTCGCTCTGGTGAGCGGGGAAGAGCTAAGCAGGGTGCAGCTATCCTGCCCGAACAGAATCAAGCCTGAACGGAGCGCCTGGGCCTGGCGTTTAGTCGCCAGGACTCCTATGTACAGGTACCCTTTTGTGATCTGGTATGCGGGGTTTGCCTAAGCTATGATTCGGGTCATCGCGCCTTGACGGGCGTGCGCGCCGAGGAATTTGACCCGATGGCCACATTCGAAACAAGACAGTTCTGCCCGCCCGCAGCCGGAGGCTGCCGAGCGCCGTTTATTTTGAGAGCGATGCATGTGGCGCGCGCCGCGGTGACGCAGTGCGCGCGAATTCAGCACAGCAGCTTCGAGTCCGTGGCGCCGGATGCGGCTGGCCGGAGAAATGGTGTTCGTGCTGGCGGAGCCGGAGCTGTTCGCCGAACATCTGAAGAAGCTGCGCGCGCCGAATGTCCGGGTCATTGTGCTTTCCGACGCAGCGCTTTCGCGATCCAAGATTCGACGGCTCGGTCTATGCCTACCTTCCGGCAGACACTCCGGCGGCGCTGCTGGAGCGCATGTTCGACAATGCAATCGATCACATGCACCTGGTGCAGACGCGGCGGGAGTCCAACGATAAGCTGGCTCTGGCGAACTCCGAGATTTACGAACTGAACCACATCGGCGCGGCGCTGAGCGCCGAACACGACACGCGCGAGCTGCTGGAATTGATTCTGACCAAGTGCCGGGAAATCACGCGGGCCGATGCCGGTTCGCTCTACCTGGTGGAAGAAGAAGAGCCTGGAGAAGATCAGCGGATAGTTCGCGACCATCGCAAGCCGAAAAAGTTTCTGCGCTTCAAGATGACGCAGAACGATACGGTTCAAGTGCCTTTCCGCGAAGTTGTGCTGCCGATCAGCGAAGTCGTCGATTGCCGGCTACGTGGCGCAGCACGGAACCGTGGTGATGATCGAAGACGCTTACGAGCTGGAGAGCTGGGTTCCATACTCGATCAACAAGCAGTTCGACATCGACTCGGGATACCGCACGAAATCGATTCTTGCGGTGGCAATGATGAATCCGAAGAACGAAGTTGTGGGAGTGGTTCAGCTGATCAACGCCAAGCACAACTGGCGGGCGCGACTGAATACGCAGGAGGAAATTGAGAGCGAGGTTGTGCCGTTTTCCACGCGGCAGATGGAGATTGTTTCTTCGCTGGCCAGCCAGGCCGCGGTTGCGTATGAGAACAGCCATCTTTACGAAAACATTCAACGGCTGTTCGAGGGCTCTGGTAAAAGCCTCGATCAGCGCGATTGAACAACGCGATCCGGCCACCTCCGGCCACTCCTTCCGGGTAGCGAATCTGACGGTGGCGATGGCCGAGGCGGTGGATCGCGACCAGACGGATTTCCGCGACGTGAAGTTCACGCGGTCGGAGATGAAGGAGATTCGTTACGCCTCGCTGCTGCACGACTTCGGCAAGGTCGGAGTACGCGAAGAGGTGCTGGTGAAGGCGCGCAAGCTTATATCCGGCGCAGATGGATGTGATCCGCAGCCGCTTCGATTTCGCGCGGCGCACGTTGCAGGCAGAGAGCGACGAGCGCAAGCTGCGGTACATGCTGGAGAATGGTCCGAAGGAGTTCCTCAAAAAGGAGCCGCAGTTTAACCGTGAGTTGGGGGAAGAGTTGATTGAACTGGACCGCTTTGCGGAGATCATCCGCGAATCCAACGAGCCGAGCGTGCTGCCGGAGGGAAAATTTGAAATAGCTGCGCGACATTGCGGAGCGGAAATTCCGCGGCTGGGATGGTGTTCTGCGTCCGCTGTTGACGGCGGAGGAAGTTCGTCTGCTTTCCATCCGGAAAGGCTCGCTGGACGAAGGCGAGCGCGCCGAAGTGGAGTCGCACGTGGAGCACAGCTACAACTTCCTGAAGCAGATTCCATGGACGCGAGAGATCCGCAACATTCCGGAAATTGCGCGCGGACACCACGAGAAACTGAATGGCGAGGGATATCCGGGCAAACTGGGTTCGAAGGAAATTCCGATCCAGACGCGGCTGATGACGTTGGCGGATATCTTCGACGCGCTGGCGGCGGCCGATCGTCCGTATAAGGAATCGGTTTCTATCGAAAAAGCGCTGGAGATCCTGGGGCAGATGGCGCGGGACGGCGAGGTCGATGCGCAGGTGTACGATTTATTTCTGCGAAACAAGCTGTACGAGCGCTGGAAAGTTGAGTGCTTCGATTATTAGAGGTACAAGATGGGCCCTGCGTAGTAAACCAGAGCAACAGCAACTTCCAACGATCACTGTGTGGAGGGCGTTGCTCTTCCAAGCTTATCGCCGATAAGCGTCGGCGCTCGGGTACCCGGCTTTGATTACACGAGCACGAGGGTAGCGAAGGCTGCGCCACGTTTGCTCAGAGAACGCGTTTGCTCAGACTTCGGCAGGCAGCGGGGCGGCAACGGTTTCGTTGAGGCGCTCCAGATCGAGCACGGCCTGGCTGTCTTCTTCAAAGAACATCATGGCGAACTTGCGGCCCCATTCCATCTGGTGCACCGAGTAGGACGAGCGGCTGTAGACGGTTTGCGAGTAGGTTTCGTCGACGGCATTGAGGAGCACGAGAAACTCCGCTTCTGCCTCCTGCAATTGTTGTCTGGTCCAGCCAAAGATCGGGCTTTGCGGGCGAGATCGGATGAACGATGGTCCAATTGGCGGGAAAGACGGCGACGAAATTCCGCTCCAGTTCCAGGGTGTAGAAGCGCCGCACCCGCGCACCGTCCACGTGCTCGAACCTGCTGTGCATCACCAGCGCCTGAACGTTGAGCAACTGGCTACGCCGCCCATTGACAATGCGGAACTGAAAGCTGGTCTGATCGCGATAGGGCGCGATCAGCGCTGAGCGGCTGTAGAGCAGCCGTGCATTGGGACGCGAGAAGCGGGCGAAGACCAGTCCGGTGGCGACCGCCAGGGACAACAGGCCGAAGAGGGTTTGCAGGGTCACCAGGGCGTTGGCCGCGAAGCTGACGGGAGCGATGTTTCCGTAGCCTACGGTGGCGAAGGTTTGGATGCTGAAGAAAAACGCGCGCCAGAAGAGCGAGCCTTCATAGGTGCCCTGCAACGCTGCGGGACCGAGCGCGAGATAGCCGAGGGCAAACAAAGCATTGAAGGCCAGGTACCAGACGCACGAGAAGGATGAAGAACTTGGGCCAGCTCAGGTTGATGAGGGCGTGATAGCCGAAGAGCTTGTCGAGCCATTCCTCATGCAGGCGGCGCACGTTGAATGTGCCGTCAGGGTTGAGAAGACGGTAGTGCGGATGAGGCAAGGCTGCCGAAGCCGAGATCGCGGTCCAGAGGGCGCTCGAACGGGCTAGGCTGTGGGGAGTTCAACGTGTTTTGCATGGCCATGGAGAGTCTCCGAGCACGTAGTTGATGCGTTCATGGTTGATGCGCCGGTGAGGGAAGGGGATTGCGCGGCCGATGATGCGGAACAACTCAGCCGGCAGCTCCGGCCTCTAATCAGCGGGGAGGGGAGCAATGAGGGCGACGGTCACGGATGCCGCCAATTTCCTGCTGATCGTGGGACTGGTGATCTACGGGTTCACGCTCTTTGCCGATTATTCGGCGCGCGGGCGCTGGGCCAAGAACGTAACTTCGTTGCTGGCTTCGCTGGGCATTCTGGCCCTTGCGCTGGCGCTGGCGATGACGCCGGCAAATGCCGCAATTCTGCTGCGCGTGTCACAGACGCAGATCTCCAAGGTTCTTTTGGGAATGAGCAGTTTTCTGCTGCTGCTGTCGATTGGGGCCTTTGGACTGATCACCTATTCAAGACCGTTCCGGTTGCGACATGAGAAAAAGATCGATAGCGCGCTGAATCGCGACCTCCCCAAGATTCCCTAGCGCGGGGAGAGCGGGGGATCGGTTGCACCCAGGAGAGCCGGTGGGGCTGTGAAAGATTTTAAAAACAATGACAACAAGCAATCGGAAAAAATATTCGATCACGAGTTCAGCCAGTATTCATGCGGGTTGCGAGTGATTTCAGCTCTGGGCTGCGGGGTTGCCGCTTGCAAGGCGCCGCATGGTTTGTTACAACAGTGAAGCAGGATACGGCGCTAGAGGCGCTGGCGCGGCGCGGGTCGCGTTTCGATGTTTCAGAGAATGTGTTTCTTGTGGATTTTCAGCCTGCAAAGATGAGCTTGCAGCGCACCGTTTCGATTGACTCAAACTTATAAGCCGACCAGCGACGGCAGCGTGGCTGCGAAAACTGCTGGCGGCGAGTTGCATGGAGCAATTAAGTTTGGCGTGACCGGAAGCCGGTGTGTGGGCATGGCGCGAGCAGAGTTGAAGAGCGCCGTCGGCGGCGAAAGAAAAAATCGCCGAGTGACCGAATCAGCTTGCCAAAGGCCAAGCGCCCTGATAGAGTGGGTGAGTTGCTTAAAACGCGGGCGCTGAGGTTGACAGAATCGAAGTGGTTCTGCTAGTCTAGGAAAGTTGCAAGCGGCCCGGCCACGGGCGAAACGGGAACAGAGCTTCCTGGCAGGATTCAGCGGTAACGCAGAATACCTACAATGATCTTTAATTTGAACGAACGACTTTTTGCCGATGCGCGGTTAATCGCAGCAGATCGGGAAAGAGTGGGTAATATCGCGCGCTCCGCAGGGAAACCGAAGCGTAGAGCGA
>CAWCZZ010000003.1:0-542500 GCA_963800195.1 uncultured Acidobacteriota bacterium | reverse complement strand
TTTTATGGTCAAGCTACTAAGGGCGCACGGTGGATGCCTTGGCAGTAGGAGGCGATGAAGGACGTGGCAAGCTACGATAAGCCTCGGGGAGCCGCAAGCAGGCTTTGATCCGGGGATTTCCGAATGGGGAAACCCTGTACGGTGAACCCGTACAACGGCCCGATGAATACATAGTCGGGCACGAGCGAACCCAGGGAAGTGAACCATCTCAGTACCTGGAGGAAAAGAAAGAAACCTCGATTGCGAGAGTAGTGGCGAGCGAAATCGCATGAGCCTAAACCAGTTCTACCTTCGGGTAGCGCTGGGGTTGTAGGGCCGACAATAGTAGAGTTACCAATTCATTTGTTAGTCGAAGCCCTCTGGAAAGAGGGGCCATAGAGTGTGACAGCCACGTAGGCGAAAACAAATGAACTCGAAGTCGGTACCTGAGTACCGCGGGGCACGTGAAACCCTGCGGGAAGCAACGGGGACCATCCCGTAAGGCTAAATACTACCTACTGACCGATAGTGAACCAGTACCGTGAGGGAAAGGTGAAAAGAACCCCTGCGAGGGGAGTGAAATAGTACCTGAAACCGTGTGCCTACAAGCAGTGGGAGGGCTATGCCCGTAAGGGAATGCCTGACCGCGTGCCTATTGCATAATGAGCCGGCTAGTTATTCTTGTCAGCAAGGTTAAGCGGAAGCGAGCCGTAGCGAAAGCGAGTCCTAATAGGGCGTTAAGTTGGCAGGAATAGACGCGAAGCGGGATGATCTACCCTTGGCCAGGTTGAAAGTGGGGTAACACCCACTGGAGGACCGAACCGGTGTTTGTTGAAAAAAGCTCGGATGAGCTGAGGGTAGGGGTGAAAGGCTAATCAAATTCCGTGATAGCTCGTTCTCTCCGAAATAGCTTTAGGGCTAGCCTCGTGCGATTTGCAGTGGTGGTAGAGATCTGGATGGACTAAGGGGCTTTCCAGCTTACTGAATCCAACCAAACTTCGAATGCCATGGACAACCAGCACGGGAGTCAGACGGCGGGGGCTAAGCTTCGTCGTCGAGAGGAAAACAGTCCAGATCGCCTGCTAAGGTCCCAAAGTTCTAGCTAAGTGGGAAAGGATGTCGGAACGCCCAGACAGCCAGGAGGTTGGCTTAGAAGCAGCCATCCTTTAAAGAAAGCGTAATAGCTCACTGGTCAAGCGGTCCGGTGCCGACAATTCAACGGGGCTCAAGCTAGACACCGAAGCAGCGGATGCGTCGTAAGACGCGTGGTAGGAGAGCATTCTCAGCGGTTTGAAGCGAGACCGGAAGGACTCGTGGACTGCTGTGGAAGAGACCCTGCCGGCATAAGTAGCGATAACGGAGGTGAGAACCCTCCGCGCCGAAAGTCTAAGGTTTCCTGAGGAAGGTTAATCCGCTCAGGGTTAGTCGGTCCCTAAGGCGAGGCCGAGAGGCGTAGCTGATGGACATCCGGTTAATATTCCGGAACTCCCAAGATTTCGTTATTACGATGGGGTGACGCAGAAGGATAGTCCCGACCACATATGGCTATGTGGTTCGATGTGTGCAAGCCTGATCTGGTAGGCAAATCCGCCAGGTCTTAAGGGTGAGACACAAAGCAGTCCCGTATGGGGCAAAGGGGATGAGTTCACGCTGCCAAGAAAAACCTCTAAGGAGAAATTTGGGGAACCGTACCACAAACCGACACAGGTAGACGAGGAGAATATCCAAAGGCGCTCAAGAGAACACTCGTTCAGGAACTCGGCAAATTAACCCCGTAACTTCGGGAGAAGGGGTGCCTCACTAGGGTTCATAGCCCGAAGAGGCCGCAGCGAAACGCGCACGGCGACTGTTTAACAAAAACACAGGTCTCTGCAAAGTCTAAAACGACGTATAGGGGCTGACGCCTGCCCGGTGCCGGAAGGTTAAAGGGAGAGGTTAACCGCAAGGTGAAGCTTTGAACTGAAGCCCCGGTGAACGGCGGCCGTAACTATAACGGTCCTAAGGTAGCGAAATTCCTTGTCGGGTAAGTTCCGACCTGCACGAATGGCGTAACGATCGTGCGACTGTCTTAACGAGTGACTTGGCGAACTTGTAGTACCGGTGAAGATGCCGGTTTCCCGCATCTAGACGGAAAGACCCCGTGCACCTTTACTATACCTTCACTATGAATTATGGACTTTGCTGCGCAGGATAGGTGGGAGGCTTTGAACTCAGGCTTTTGGGCTTGGGGGAGCCAACGGTGAGATACCACCCTGTGAATTCTGTGATTCTAACCTACTCCCGTTACCCGGGAGAGGGACATAGTGAGGCGGGTAGTTTGACTGGGGCGGTCGCCTCCTAAATTGTAACGGAGGCGCACGAAGCTACGCTCAGGCTGTTTGGAAATCAGCCGTCGAGTGCAATGGCATAAGCGTGGTTTACTGCGAGACCTACAAGTCGAGCAGTTGCGAAAGCAGGTCATAGTGATCCGGTGGTTCTGTATGGAAGGGCCATCGCTCAACGGATAAAAGGTACGCCGGGGATAACAGGCTGATCGGAGCCAAGAGTTCATATCGACGCTACGGTTTGGCACCTCGATGTCGGTTCATCGCATCCTGGAGCTGTAGAAGGTTCCAAGGGTTAGGCTGTTCGCCTATTAAAGCGGTACGTGAACTGGGTTCAGAACGTCGCGAGACAGTTCGGTCCCTATCTGGTGTGGGCGTAGGAGATTTGAGAGGGCCTGTCCTTAGTACGAGAGGACCGGGATGGACGAACCTCTTGTGTTCCAGCTGTCGTGCCAACGGCATGGCTGGGTAGCGAAGTTCGGTTGTGATAACCGCTGAATGCATATAAGCGGGAAGCACTCCTCAAGATTAGATCTCCCAATCCAAAAGGAAAATGAAGGGCACAGGAAGACCACCTGTTTGATAGGCTGGATGTGTAAACGCAGTGATGCGTGAGCTTACCAGTACTAATCGCCCGTTCGGCTTGACCATAAAATTTACTCTGCGCATGGAGCGAACCTGCTCCTACCTTGAGTTACCCAATGCTATTTGGTTGTGAGACATCGGTCTCAAGATCTTTACAAGTTTCCGGTGATCATACCGCAAGGGAAACACCCGTTCCCATCCCGAACACGGAAGTTAAGCCTTGCTGGGCCGATTGTACTGCACGCGAAAGTGTGTGGGAGAGTAGGTCGTTGCCGGATTAAATAAAGGCCTCACGCCATCAGCGTGGGGCCTTTTCCGTTTGGGCGCAGGCTCGGGCATCGAATGGTTTTGCATTGCAGAGCTTTCGTTGCTCATGTTCTAATCTGGTTTTTCCGGCGTCGACACAAAACCGCAGTCTATTCGCGGCCCTGTCGCATGCGATTCTGAAGAGCTGGCGAATGGAAAATGAAACCCGTGTCGGAATTGTCAGCACTGGAAACGCCTCTGGGAAAAATTGCCTTTCAGTCACTGTGATCATCCCGACTCGTAATCGTCCTAATGATTTGACGACAACCGTGCGTACGTTGTTGGCGCAAACAATACTGCCACAGGAGCTGACCGTCATTGACCAGAGTCGCCGGGATGACTCCGAAAGCCAAATTCGGGAGTTGTTTTCTCGGGAGAAAAATGGTGGATGCGTCACCTTGCAGTACGTCAGAGATTCCCAAATATCGGGATTGACGGCCGCACGCAATGAGGGCCTTAAGCGAAGCTGCGGCGATGTCATCCTTTTTCTTGATGACGATGTCGAACTTGAGCCGTGCTTTGTCGAGAACCTATTACGAAGCTACGAGCGGGACACGGATGTGGCGGGTGTCTCTGGCATCGTCGCGAATTATGCTCGTCCGGCGTTTCTGAACGGGCTTTGGACCTCGATTTTTGCACGGGGCCCTTTTTTTGACGACCGCCAGCCCGTCTACTTCAGTGCCGATCAACTACGCAGTTCGACTCCACTTCGCGTGACCCGATTCACGGGGGCACTGATGAGCTTTCGTGCTTCGGCGATCCGCGGTTTGCGTTTTGACGAAAACCTGACGGGAGCGTCTGAGGGTGAGGACGTCGATTTCTGCATGCGGCTTCCGGCAGGGACGAAACTGGTGATAGATCCCAGCGCTCGCTTAGTCCATAAAATCTCGCCAGCGGGGCGAGCTTCGGAACATTGGATTGGCCCGGTCGTCCGTGGGAATGCCTATCTCTACTATCGCAACTGGAACACAGGATTGAAGAATCGGGCATGTTTTGTGTGGTTCAAGGCTGGGTACACTCTGCTCTCGCTGGTGTCTGGTGCACGGCGACGGTCAATGGCTCCGTGGCGAGCCTTCAGGGATGCTTTAGAGCAAGGTAAGGTCCGAGGTACTGCCGGGCATTGTACTAAAGAAACCGGCGAAATCCCGCACGCGTGAGGCTTACTCGGCTATAGAGCCGCTGTCACGTAAATACCGGCTGCGCCCAATACCCTCAACTCCGCCTTGCCTGGAATGCTCCTTCGACTGACTCAAAAACCCGCTCGAAAAAAATCTCGGGTGAAAATGCGGCCGAGGCTTCGTGGGCGTTGCGCGCCAGGAAACGGGCAAACTCAGGGTCAGTGAAGACACGGTTAATGGCAGCCAGAAGCGATTCACTGTCGCCCGATTTGAGAAGAAGGCCAGTCTTGCCGGGTTCGAGATAGCTCTGGTACTCGGACCGGCCCAACACGATGAGCGGTTTACCGAGCTTCATCGTGTTCACAATTACAGTGTGGCCACCGGTGTGAATCTCTCGCTCTGGAAGTGCTACAACGACTACTCTGGCACCAGCTAAGAGCTCATCAAATTTGGCTGGACTGACGGTGGCAACTTCCACGTTCGCGGGTAGCTCCATACCGTAGAAGTCTCTTGTCTGCCGCGTACAGATGACGGTGCGATACGACGTACCGGCAACCGCGCGAATCAGTGTCTGATAATCTCTGCTTGTATCTCCGCCGGAAAAAATGTAGTCCCCTTCGAAAACTGGGAATTCCGGAACTTTGAGGAAATAATGGAATGGGACGAAGCGAAACTGTTCGCGAGGTACCCCAAGCGCCTTTGAGAAGCGCTCCTCCTCTTCCGGACTGGCATGCGCGAAGATCTGGTCGATTGATCGGGCAGCTATCCTCATTTGTGTGCGCTTAAGGAGAAGCGTCAACCGGTTGGGAGTACGGGCCCAGGGAAAGTCGATCATCACGTGAACGCGCCGACCGGATTTCGTTCTGAACAGCGACTGCATCAACGCGAACATCTGGCCGACATGTTCGGCGCCGGTAACGACGGCGTCGAAACGCCGACTCTCGCGGAACAAGCGCCAAGACCACAGAAGGCTGCGCCAATAGCTGTTGTTGGCGCGGGGATATTCCTCGAACCACCCGGGAAGCAAAACGGTTCGTTTGACCCACTCTGGATGAAAATGCTTGTGGTGGGTCGTCAGAATTGAGAGCTCCGGCGCGGGGTGCTGGCGAGAACGGTACCCGTTCCGCTGAGACGCGTTGGATGCGTTCGCCATCTAAAGTGAAACCTCACTGATCGACCGGAAACACCATTGGCTATCTTCGTTGTCTCTTGTCACAGCTGCGCACCCGCGAAGTTGACTGTTGTTGTGTCAGGCGACCGTATTTCGGCACGCATTTCTCAGTCCTATCGGTGCTCTCGAGGAATGCCGGCAAGCAAGAATAATGCTAAACCAGAACACACTGGCATGCATCGCGGGTTCGTATTTCAGCAAGATTCTTGAGGCGCTGGGGTTGGAACTCGGGCGCCAGAGCGACATTGCATCCGAAGGTGGTGGGAGACTCAGGCTATAACCAGAGCACAAATACGGCATTCTGCGAATGGCGGTAGTGCGATGGGTAAGGCAGTGTAGTAGGAGGATGTTTCGGCTGGACTACATTTCGTGTGCGCTGACGATCACATCGACCTTGCTGGTGGGGCGGAGGATGTGGCAGGGATGGATGGTGGCTGGAGCCAATAGCCTGATTATCTGCTGGATTGGGCTGAAGACTACGCAGATGGGATTTATCCCGGCCAACCTGTTTTGCCTGGCAATTTATGCTCACAATATCATACGGTGGCGTCGCCGGGGGTTGAAGACGGCGATGATGTCGCGACCCTGATCCTTGTGCTCCCGAACGTCGACTGGAAAATCCCCAAAAAAATGGCCCGCGCAGAATAGCCGCGAGCCTTGGCAATTCAGCTTGTCAAACCAGCTATAGGGCAAGCTCGGCAAGAATGAGATTGTCTTCCAACTCCGGGGTAGTCATTTTGAAGTGGAGGGAGCGGCAGATAGCTTGCATCTCGACGTTCTCTCCTAGCATGTTGGAGTGCACTTTAGTGAGTTTTTCGTCGGTGGCGATCTGCAGCAGCCGGCGGTAGAGTTCAGCTCCGAGACCTTTACCCTGGAAGCCGTCACGAACCAGCGCCGCCAATTCAGCTTCCGGCACTCCGTGCATCTTGCTCATGCGGCCGACGGCGATGATCTCGGACTGGGCATTTTCGTTCATCCGCTCCACGACCAGGGCCATTTCGCGGTTGTAGTCGATGAAACAGATCCGGGTGAGGCGCTCGTGCGCTGTTCTCTGGGAGAACTTCAGGGGCTGGAAGTAACGGAGATAGACAGAACGCTCGCTGAGTTTTTGGTGAAAGTCAACCAGCTTGGGCTCGTCCTCGGGGCGGATGGGACGAATTACGACTTCCTCGCCGCCCTCCATTTTCCAATTTGAGACGTACTGCTCGGGATAGGGGCGAATGGCAGAGCGTGGCAGTTCTTCGTCGGGCACGTTGGCTTGGTGCAGAACGACACGGGCGTCTAGCGCGAGCAGGCGATCCGGAGAAGCCAGCAGCGGATTAATGTCGATCTCCATGATGCGAGGATTTTCGACCACTAACTCGCTGAAGCGCACCAGAAGATTTTCCAGGGCCGCCATGTCCACGCTATCGCGCCCACGGACTCCTTGCAGAGCGGTATAGATCTTAGTGGTTTCCATCATGCGGCGGGCGAGGGTAGAGTTCAGCGGAGGTAAGGCCAGGGATTTGTCCTTGAAGACTTCCACCAGTTGGCCGCCGGTTCCGAAGAGCAGCACGGGGCCGAATTGCGGATCGAGGCTCGAGCCGAGAATCAGTTCATAGCCGTCAAGCTTGGCCATGGGCTGCACGGTGACACCCTGGAAATGCTCGGCGCCGACCTTTTCAGCCACCGACTTCTGGATGCGGTTGAAGGCTTCGCGGACGGCTGCGGCATCCCGCAGATTGAGCACCACGCCGCCTACGTCTGTCTTGTGAGTAATGGTAAGCGAGTAAAGTTTGAGGACGACGGGGAAGCCGATCTTCGCGGCCCAGGCAACTGCTTCATCCACGGTGGATGCAATTTCCGTCTTGGTGGTGGGGATACCGTAGGCTTCCAGCAATTTTTTGGATTCGTACTCGGTCAGGATAGTGCGGTCGGTATGATGCACTTGATCGATGATCTTGCGCGCGGCTTCGCGGTCAGGGCTGGAATCGCCGGTCTGCAGGGACGGCGTTTCGTACAATCCCTTGAGATTATCGGCATATTGCCACATGTAATTGAAGGCGCACACCGCCGTGTCAGGATAGGCGAAGGTTGGCAGGCCTGCTTCTTTCAGAATATCGTCGCCGATGGCCACGCTCTTGCCGCCCATCCAACTCGCCAGCACCGGCTTGCCCAGACTATGGGCGTAGGGTTTGAGTTCCTCTGCGATCTTGGTTGGGTTGGTCATTCCCTGCGGTGTCATGATGACCAACATGCCGTCGATGTGCGGGTCTCTTCGCGGCAATCTCGAGGGACTTGGCGTAGCGCTCCGGCTCGGCGTCTCCCAGAATGTCCACAGGATTGGCGTGGCTCCAGGCGGCAGGCAGTAGTTTGTTGTATTCCACCATGCTCTCGGGAGAGATTTCCGCGAGCATTCCTCCGCCCTGGACGAGCGCGTCGGTGGCCAAAACGCCAGGACCACCAGCGTTGGTGACGATACACAACCGGTTGCCCTTTGGACGCGGCTGCTTGGCGAGCACTTCGGTCATGTAGAAGATATCTGAGATGGAGTTGACGCGCAGCACGCCGACGCGGCGGAAGGCAGCGTCCAAAACATCGTCGGAGCCGGTGAGCGAACCGGTGTGCGAAGCCGCAGCCTTGGCGGCGGCAGCGGTGCGCCCGGCCTTGATGACGATGATGGGCTTGGTGAGCGAGACCTCGCGCGCGGCGGAGAGGAATGAACTGGCGTCGCCAATCGACTCCATGTAGATGACGATGGCATTGGTGCGCGGATCGTTGCCGAAGTAGCTGATGAGGTCGCCCCAGTTCACGTCCAGCATGGAGCCGATGGAGATGAAGGAGCTGAAACCAACGTTCTCATGCAGACTCCAGTCGAGCACGGCGGTACAGAGGGCGCCGCTCTGGCTCATGAAAGCGACGTTGCCGGGCTTGGCAACGGCTGCGGCAAAGGTCGCATTCAAGCCTTGAACCGGGTTCATCACGCCCAGGCAATTCGGACCGATGATACGCATTTTTCCGCCGACGATCTGCATGATCTCGCGCTCCAGCGCGATGCCCGGCGCGCCTGTTTCCTTGAATCCGGCGGAGATGACGATCCCGCCCGGTATTCCGAACTCCACGCTCTCGCGCAATACGGCCGGCACGGTTGCGGCTGGAGTGGTGATAACGACCAGATCAGGCACCTCCGGCAGTTCACGCACGCTGGGATAAGTGCGCACGCCTAGAATATTGGAGCGCTTGTTATTGACCGGAAAGATGGTGCCCCCAAACGGGCTGCTGAGCAGGTTCCAAAGCACGTTGCGGCCGACACTGCCGATACGTTCCGATGCACCGACGAGTGCGACGCTTCTGGGGTTAAAGATAGGATCGAGAGGATGGCTCTGCGCCCGCAGAACGTCATGGGCAGGACTAGCAGTGATCTTTCCGATTTTACCTACTGTACTCATAAATGCTCACCTCTGATGGCGAAGGTGCGCTCGAATGCACTTCCGCGAATTGAATCTGTTCTGAAAGAATGCGGTGTTCTGCGACGTGCCGTAGACGCGCAGGACGCAAGCCCGCGAAGGGTTATGAAGCGTTTTGCAGAGTTATAGACCATAAGAAATACTTATCAAAACTTCTCTCCGCAACTAAGTATTCCGCAATTCTACATTCGGCGAAATAGGCAGTTGACAGACAGAGCAATTCAGATGATACTACCTGCGATGCGATACTACCATATCGTAGTTCGGTACGCTTGATTTTGGCTAGCTCTGACATCAGGAAGATATCATTCTTGAGAGCCGAATAGGCAATGCCACCCGGTGTTTCAGGGGCGGTTGAGGCGTGCCCGATCATGCCCGATATGGTGAGCCTGAATGTGGCATGAACAGTGTCACTGCTTTCAGGCGAATCGCTTTAAGGTAGATGGGAAGCGAATGATTAAGTATCTGCCCAGAGCGATTGGGCAATCCGGCGAAAGGTTAAATTCTCATGAAGAAAATTGAGCGGATCACAATTCTCGGCTCTGGCGCTATGGGCCATGGCATCGCACAGGTATTTCTTGGATATCCGGGGTACCGGGTGACGATATCCAGCCGCCACCAGAACACCCTCGATCTGGCACCCGGTAAAATCGAGGCAAACCTGAAAGCTCTGGGCTTGCCGCCGGTCGATCTGAGCCGCCTGCGGCTGACGACGTCGAAAGATGATGCGGTGTCCGACGCTGACATCGTCATTGAGTCAATTACGGAAAATATTCAACTCAAGCAGCAGTTGTTCGTCGAAGTTGAAAAGGCCGCGCCGGCGCACTGCATCTTTGCCAGCAACACTTCCGTTATACCGATCACCGCGATCGGAGAAAAGCTGAAAGACAAGACGCGCATGATCGGAAATCACTGGTGGAATCCGCCATACATGATTCCGCTGGTCGAGGTTGTGCAGACGGTCCACACGAGCCCCGAAGTGATCAAGGCCAATATGGATCTGCTGACTGCAATTGGAAAGAAGCCGGTGCACGTGAAGAAGGACGTACCGGGATTTGTCGCGAATCGTCTTCAACATGCACTCTGGCGGGAAGCAATCTACATTGTGGAAGCTGGAATTTGCGATGCGGCTACGGTCGATTCCTGCATTCAGAACAGCTTTGGCCTAAGGATTTCGGCCCTCGCGCCGTTACAGAACGCGGACATGGTGGGGATGGAAATGACGCAGGACATCCACCGCAATATCCTTGCCGATCTATGCACCGCCAAAGCACCGAGCCCCATGCTGCAACAGATGATTGACGCAAACAAGAAGGGATGGTCGACCAACTCCGGGTTCTACGAGTGGAACGACGAGAGCAAGGCTGGGTTACGCAAACGATTCATGGAGCGAATTGCGTTGAATCTGGCGGCAGCGCAGAAAGAAGAAGCGTCGCTGAAAAAGTAACGGGTTTTGAGCAGAATGTTTGAATTTTTGTGCTGATCGGCGAGAGCGGTGAACTTGTTGAGCTCGCTGTCGCTGGATCGAAAGGATTAAAACAATGAGCGAAATCGTAATTGTCTCCGCGGCGCGAACCGCGGTCGGGAAGTTTGGAGGCTCACTGGCCAAGATATCGGGTCCAGAGCTTGGTGCGGTGGTAATCCGTGGCGCCCTGGAACGCGCCAAGGTTGAGCCAGCGCAGGTCAGTAGCGTGATCATGGGCGAGGTACTGTGTGCCGGACTGGGACAGAACCCTGCCCGTCAAGCAACGATCAAGGCGGGCCTGCCGTACGAGGTTCCGGCCATGACGATCAACATGGTTTGTGGCTCTGGATTGAGGGCGGTGATGCTGGCAGCTGACGCGATCGCGTCCGGCGATTCGGAGATTGTAGTGGCAGGCGGACAGGAGAATATGAGCGCCGCGCCACATGTGCTGCCGGGATCGCGTGACGGATTCCGGATGGGCGACGCGAAGCTGGTCGATACCATGATAGTGGACGGGCTGTGGGAGATTTACAACAACTATCACATGGGCATCACGGCCGAAAACGTTGCGAAGCAATTTGAAATCTGTCGACTGCAGCAGGACCAACTGGCAGTGACATCGCAGAACCGTGCCGAGGCGGCGCAAAAAGCAGGCAAGTTCAAGGACGAGATCATTCCGGTGCCGATCCCGCAGCGTAAGGGCGATCCGGTGATGTTCGCAGATGACGAATTCATTCGCAATGGCGCCACTCTGGAGCAATTGAGTGGGCTGAAGCCGGCCTTTACCAAGGACGGAACCGTGACTGCGGGTAACGCGTCGGGGATCAACGACGGCGCGGCCGCCGTGGTGGTAATGACTGCGCAGAAGGCGGCGGAGCTGGGATTGAAGCCGCTGGCCAAAATTGTTGCTTATGCCAGCGCGGGACTGGATCCGAAGATCATGGGAATGGGGCCGGTGCATGCATCGCGAAAGTGTCTGGCAAAGGCTGGCTGGAAGGCGCAGGACCTCGACCTGATGGAGATCAATGAAGCGTTTGCGGCGCAGGCCTGCGCGGTACACAAGGAGATGGGCTGGGATCTTTCCAAGGTGAACGTGAATGGCGGGGCGATCGCGATTGGACATCCGATCGGCGCCTCGGGTTGTCGCATCCTGGTTACGCTGCTTTATGAGATGCAGCGCCGCCAGGCACGCAAAGGACTGGCTTCACTATGCATCGGTGGTGGCATGGGCGTGGCCATGGCTGTGGAACTGGTTTAGTCTTTGTAGCAAAAAAATCGAGTCAGGAGCGAGAGATGAAGAAAGTTGAATTGAAAGATGTGAAGCCGTACGTTGCGCCCAGGCACTTCAACATGACATCGCTGAAACTACACGGCAAAGATGAAACCGGAGCATCGAAGTTCTGGATGGGGCTGTCTCACTTTCTGCCACAGGGCGGCGCCGAATTCGACGCTTCGCCGACGGAAAAGATTTATTACGTACTCGAGGGCGAAATTACCGTTACCGATGCGGACAACAAGAAGATCGTGGTGAAGGCGGGGGATTCTATCTTCATCGGCCCGAACGAAGGGCGTTCGATCCTTAACGAAACCAACAAGCCTACGAGCATGCTCGTGGTAATCAACTACTAGGAAGCGTAGGTGAAGACATCATGGCGACAGTAGATCAGACAGTAAACATGGATTATGTAAAGAAGATGTTCGACCTCACGGGCAAGGTGGCAATTGTCACCGGCGGTGCAGGCGCGATAGGCGAAGCGATTGCCCAGGGGCTGGCAGCCTACGGTGCCGATGTAGTCGTCACCGGCCGTACGATGAGCACCCTTCAGCAGGCGGTGAAGTTGGTCGAAGCCTGCGGTCGCAAGGCGCTGGCCGTTCCTTGCGATGTGAGCAAGGAAGAAGATGTCATCAAGTTAGTCGAGACGACCATGAAGGCCTGTGGGCGTATTGACATTCTGGTGACCGTTGCCGGGCTGGCAATTCGCCATGCCGCGGAAGATTTTGTCATTGAAGACTTTGACAAGGTGATGGACGTCAACATTCGCGGAACGTTCCTTCCGTGCAAACACGTTGGCAAAATCTTCAAACAGCAGGGTTACGGCAAGATCGTCACCATTTCCTCGGTGCGGGCATTTGCCGGTCATCCCGGCGGTTACGCCGCCTACGGCACCAGCAAGGGCGCCGTCAACCTTCTCACCAAGCAGCTGGCGACGGAGTGGGCGAAGTACCACATCAACGTCAACTCGATCGGCCCTTGCATCGCATGGACTCCGCTCACGCAGGAAGTCCTCGATAACAAGAAGCTGTATGACATTTTCATGTCGCGCATTCCTCTGGGACGTGCGGCTGTCTGCCAGGATTTCATTGGCGCGGCGGTTTACCTTGCTTCACCGGCTTCTGACTTCGTCACCGGACAGATTCTATACGTTGATGGTGGCACGACCGCAGGCTAAGGCAGTCAGGCTATTTTGGACTTGAAAGAAAATCTAAGCATTGGAACAAGGTACCCGACCGCATCTGCAAGTACGGCGTGGTATAGTCAGTTCGTTCGCAGGCAGTTCGTTCCGTGGGGGCGGACTGCCTACTTCTAAAGCAAATATTAAGAGACTTGAAAGTGAGGTAACTATGTCTACGAGTCCCATCGTAATCACATGTGCCATTAACGGCCCGATCGCGACGAAAACCGACCATCCAGGACTGCCGGTCTCGCCCGAAGAGATGGCTGCAGCCGCAGAGGGAGCGTATAAGGCCGGCGCTGCGGTTGTACATATGCACATCCGCGACGAGAAGGGTTTTCCAACTGTTGATCTGAAGAGAGTAAAGCTGATCCTTGACACGGTCCACGAGAGAGTGCCGGAGGTATTGATACAGCTCTCAACCGGAGGAATCGAGCCGACCTACGAAGACCGTGCGAGACAAGTAGAGCTTCTTCCCCGCATGGCAAGCTTGAATCCCTGCACCATGACATTTGGCTTAGCGGAATTCCGCAATCCTCCCAAAGAGATGCGCAAGCTTGCGGCGCGCATGCGGGAGTTGGGCGTGAAGCCTGAGCTTGAGGTCTATGACTACGGCCATCTGGATGTTGCGATGACGCTGTTCAAGGAAGGATTGCTGGCAGAGCCGCTGCAGTTCTCCATCGTTCTTGGAGTAGCCGGAGGAGCCGCTGCGACACCGACAAACCTCGCGAATATTGTGGGCATGCTTCCCAAGGGCGCGATCTGGCAAGTCATTGCGATTGGTCGCGCGAACCTGCCGCTGACGATCATTGGTGCGGCAATGGGCGGGAACGCCCGGACCGGTCTTGAAGATACGCTGATGTTGCGCAAGGGCGTACAGGCCGACAACGCATCGCTGGTTAAGAGATTGGTCGATATTTGCAAAGCCATGGAACGGCCGATTGCGACTCCGGAAGAGGCTGTGAAGCTGCTTCAATTGCCGGAACCGAAACACGCATAGTTAGAGCCGACGTACACACGAATGGCGGAGGCGGGCAGCCTGGAAATCAGTCATGAAGGCAGCCCGGCTCCGCCATCTTTATGGCTGCGATTTTTGCATGTTGGCCGTCACGTTCACGACCGAATCCGCCGCTACTGTGAGTTCCCGCTTCCACTGGGCGAATCCTGGCATGGCCAGAACGACGATGTGCGTTCCGATGCTGAGGCCGATTTCTGATGGCGTGTTGCCAACATATCGATCGTCGATCGTTATTTCCGCGCCTGGTGGAGTCGAAGTGAAGCTACACCGTATCCTATCTCCCGGAAGGATCGTGCGCGCAGAAGTGGATGGAGCTGGCGTGGGTGAAGGCACTGGTGCTGGTGAAGGCGCTGGTGCTGGTGAAGGCGCCGGCGGGGGGGCGGCAGCGTGTGGCGCAGAGTTTGCTGAAGCATCCACCCGCGGTCCCGGGGCAGCCGAGGCTATCAATTGATAGAATTGCTTCTTCTCCTTGCCCTTTTCATTCTGGAAGACGACGGTGAGTCCGTGTTTCTCCCTACGTGCCTCAAAGGTTTTCCCAACGGGCAAAGGGGAGCAGTTCGACCATCGTGAATCCGTAGTGCAGATGATGGTGAAAGACTCTCCTTCAGCGTCCTGCACCAGCATGATGTTCCTTCCAGTCACGGACTTACTCTCGTTACAGTAAGCCGAGAAATTCTGGAGATCGCAGTCGATCGGAACCGGTGTTCCGCCGTTGACGGGCTGGTACTCTGACCTCAGGACCTTGATGCGAAGGGGGTATGCCTGGGAGGCGGTTGCAGCGGCGAAGATGGGAGTGGTGGAGATGGCGCTGAGCACGACCAGCGCAGGCAAAAGCATAAGACAATTGTGACGCGAGCCCATAGTTCCTTTCCAGTTAGTGAAGGTGGGGGCGGTATCGCACCTCGTGCCACCTTGGCATTGGAGCGACTCCGCCCCCAACTCTCTCCAGCCGCTACAATTTTACTCTTGGTACATGCAAGTGACTCCGCATTTGACAATCCAGAGCCGGATTTAGAACGTGAACACCGGGCCGAACTCCGTCCGATGATCCTGCCATTCGTTGCTGAGTTTTCCGGCAATCGTATAGTCAGGCAGAGGGCCGTTAGCATCGAGGCGAGTAGCATAAACCGACTGCTCCACGGCAAATGTGCACCACGGATTGACCTTATAGTACAAGGTTCCGGCAAACACCTTGCCCATCCTGAGCGGCAACGGAGCCAGGTACGGACCATTGGCGGGATTGGTGGGGTTTGCATTGAAGCCAGCGGGGTTACTCAGATCTTTGCTTAACACCTGGTCCTTACCCATGTGCAGATAAAGCTGCCAGCCGGCGTTGTGGCCTTTTGGATTTGCGTTGAACCAGCGCGACAGTGGAAATCCGACATTGACGAATCCGCCAAACGCACGAATCGGTTTCTGGGGAGCAATCACGACTTGTCCGATGCGGTTTGTGGCCAGAGCTGCGGCACCTGAAGCAGCGAGTGGACCGCCATCGAGGGTCTGGTAGACTGCGACGTTCGTCAGCCCTCCCGTGTCAGTGAAGTAAGTATTGACCTGACCGCCGAAGAAGAAGCGGAGATCGCCGCCGAAATAACCGCTTGCCACGACGGTCATCCATCGAGTTGGCAATTGAAGGGCAATTTGGTTGCCATACAAATTGCTGGAGGTTGTAAAGCCATTGGGGTAGGCGCCCGCGTAAAGAGCCGCAACGCCAGCCGGCAGCGAAGTTGCATTCACGGGTACCAGCGCGGAATTTGCGACGATCGATGTGCGTTTGGCATAGAATCCGCTCCATATCAACTGAGCCGGAGCCACCCCAGGCGCTTTGTCGAGTTGGAACTGCAAGACCGCTCTGGCTTCCCACTCGGGTTGGCCGGAGTCGGCACCCTGGCGTTCTGCTTGCGCGAGCTGCCCCGCCAACCCCAATGAGCCGAGTTTCTCGATCTGACCGGTGCTCGGCATCATGATGGCAAACTCGGGAGAGAACTTGAGATTCCGAGAGCCACCTAACTTCTGGACCAAGCCCAGACGCATCTGTGGAGAACGCTCATAGACGTCGCCATAGTAAGCGCCGAGGAATGTGGTTTCGAGGATATTGGGCAGAGCGCTTGATCCAAAGAGCGTCCAGTCCTGACCGCCTTCAAAAAAAATGTCCGTCTTTTCGCTGGCAGCGTAATCCATTCGCACATAAGCCAGGCGCAGTTGAAAAGCATTACTACGAATCGAAGAAACGTCGCGGTTATCGACTTCGCTGTAATTGCCTTCGTAGTCACCTTCAATGCGGCCCGTAAAGGTCAGCTTCGGGGAGATGTCCGGCCATTCGATGTTCGTACCAAAGCGAGTGGAACGCGCTTTGACGTGAAATTCCGGATCCTTGTTTGGGCCAGTGCTGACAACCGATGTTGATCCAAGGAACAGGCCAACAAATGGAAAGTCATCGCCGTTGGGAGAGCTGGAATCATACGCCGCCGTGGCCTTGATGAAGCCGTAAGGCGTCATCTTGACGGCACCCATCTTGAAGGCTGGGACCAGACCATCCTTCTTAGGTGGATCGACGGGAAGCACGCGGACAGGAGCAACTGCGGCGACCACCGGTCGCGGCGTAGGTGGGGTATCCGGGAAAGGCAGTGGCGCTGGCATCGGTTCAGGGATTGCAAGCGACCGTTCAGGAACCGCAGCCGGACCTGCCGCGAGCGCGCTGGGATGCGCTGCCGGAGCTTCGACCGCATTCAAATCTGTTGCGCTCAAGATGCCCTTGCGATTGAGTGCCTCCACGAGGGCTTGAAATTGAGCAGTGGGTGATGCATTCCGGATAGCGTTGGCGTCGGTGGGTGTCAGAACTCCCTTCTTTACGAGCGCGCTAAGCAGCGCCGATACATTCGCATCGCTTGCCTGCGAGGGTAGGCTTGGGCTCGGACTTGTTGCCGCGGAGGTAGATACTGCACTACCAGAATCCGCCGCCGCGCTTCCCGCGTCCGTCTTCGCGCCGTTGTTTTCCGCCGTGGCGGGGATGGCCAATATGGCCAAGGCTAGCATGTAGAACAACCAACATTTGACTTTCATTCGACGACGTCCTCCTGGCTCCGGCCCAAATCACACAAGGCAGAGACGTGGGCCGCCAAAGTATGTTTTTCTGGCACGTTATGATGTAAGCTCGCGCACTCAGAATTGTGACATACGTCACAAACATGCTTTTTTCATCCAGTTAAGTTATCCCAAATTGCTGTTTTGAAGGAAAGCGGCGGCCCGAGAGACGGCCGCCGGAGAGTTGTTTGCATTGGAGGCAACAGGGCAAAGTCGATCGAAGCGCAAGTAGCAGCTAGTTTTCCCGCGAGGGCAGCAACTCCGACATGAACTGCCGGAATCCGGGCAAGTCGAGCGACTGCGGACCGTCGGAGAGGGCGCACTCGGGGCATGGATGTACCTCGACGATTACGCCATCGGCGCCGGCGGCAATTGCCGCCTTTGACATGATGGGCACCAGGTCTCGGCGGCCTGTCCCATGGGATGGGTCGGCGATCACTGGCAGATGGGAGAGCATTTTGACGAGGGCCACGGCGGCCAGGTCGAGCGTGTTGCGGGTCATCTCAGACTCGAACGTGCGGATTCCGCGCTCACACATAACGACCTGATTGTTGCCACCGGCCAACAGATACTCGGCCGCCAGCAGCCACTCTTTGATGGTGGCCGAAGGTCCGCGCTTAAGCAGGACCGGCATATTAGATTCGGCGAGGGTTCGCAGCAGTGAGAAGTTCTGCATATTGCGCGCACCTACCTGCAACATATCGGCATGACGGCAGATGATCTCAACATCCTGGCTGCCCATGACTTCGGTTACGACAGGAAGGCCGGTCAGCGCTCGCGCTTCACTGAGCAATTCGAGCGCCTCTTCGCCCAATCCTTGAAAGTCGTATGGCGAGGTGCGGGGTTTATAGGCACCCCCGCGCAGCATTTGGGCGCCTGCAGCCTTCACAGCTTGCGCGGTTTGCAAAATCTGTTCGCGGGACTCGACCGAGCAGGGGCCAGCCATCACCACAACACTGCCATCGCCGATGGAGACATTGCCCACCCGAACTACGGTGCACGCCGGGTTGGCCTGCTTACTGACAAGTTTGAAGGGGGTGGAGATGGAGACGACGTCTTCGACTCCGGCGGCGGCGCGCAGTGCTTCGATTTCATTGCGGCGGCCTCCGCTGCCAACGGCGGCTACGATGGTCTTCTCCGTGCCACAAGTAAGGTGGGCCTGGTAGCCCGCGCCGCGGACGCGTTCTACGACGTGGTCGATCTCCTGCTGGGTTGCGCCTTCGCGCATGTTCACGATCATGATGTGCTGTTCCTCCGCTTCCTGGGTTAGGTCTATCCGGTTGATCGAAAAATGGTGCAATAAAAAAACCGCGACTTGTAAGGGTCGCGGTTCGGGTTAAGTCGGTTGGCGCTCGGCCTGAATATTTCGGCTCTACCTGTGCACCTGCAACTCACCTTCGCCACTCCCTCTAAAGAAGAAGTGGTAGGTAAAGGCGAAGTAGCTAAATCGACGCAGATGCATAGGGCTAAATAGATACTATGTGTTCTTGCGCCCAGTGTCTACGGGAAAGATAGGGCGGCTCTCCGAATCGCGATGACAGGAACGCGCTGAAAAATCGGCCAGATATTTCAAGCACTTCTCGCACCAGGCTATAGAAGACCGAGGCGACGAAATTCATTCCGCACGACCGAATAGCACTCGCAAGCAACGTTCTCGAGTCCTGATCGGTCGTTGACTGTGACTTGGCCGCGGGTGTAGTCGAGCAGCCCTGCCTGGTGAAGCATCCCGGCCGCCAGTGTAACTGTGGTTCTGGGCGAACCGAGCATCTGGCCGAGGAATTCGTGGGTGAGCGGCATCCGGTCGCTTTGAACGCGGTCATGACATGTAAGTATCCATCGCGCCAGCCGTTCACTGATCGTGTGCAATCGGTTACAGGCGGTGTTCTGGGCATTCTGCACGAGGTAGGCAAGAAGATATTTTTGCAAATGGCTTCTGAACTGCCCGCCTCGATCAAATTCATCCTTTAATAATTGTGCATCGATGCTAAAGCCGGAACCTTCGACCTGCATGAAGGTCTGGCCCGGCATATTATCGCCTCCCAGAAGCACAGGAAGCCCGACTACTCCATCAATGCCGACGACACCGACCTCGACGGTAGAGCCGTCAGCCAGAGTCAAGACGACGGACGCGAGACCTTCCTCCAGAAAATATGCGAGATCCCGCCGGCCATCAAGAAGTTGGGTTCGCACTTTTAAAGTGACAGGTACCAAGTGCGGCGCGAGTCTTTTAAGCTCCTCTTTCGGCAGCGCAGCTAGGACGCGATTCTTGTACTTCGGTGTATGTGGGTTCATGGCTGCTCCATTTGCCTAATGGCATCCAGGTGCGCACATGAGCCGCCGTGGTAGGGACGGGCAGAGATGCGAATTAAGATGTGAATTAACTCTATCGCCTCTCAAACACTCTCGTATGTCGTGTATCGGACTAAGAGAGAACAAATCTCAGAGGAGTGAGCCCGATGAATAATCGTCGTAATGCTGGAGAAGTACGCTCGCTGTTCTGTCGCCGAAATCGGCGAGCAAGGCCTCGGCGGTCAACTTTAGGTCTTTAGGAAACAGTGTGTCTGACGACGCAGTGTTCTCTTCAAACCCACGTCCTGTTGGCCATCAATGCGCGGTTGGAGCTCCTTGATGGCCGAACATTCACCTATCCAGTGCTAAAGAAAAAGGGCGACTTTGTAAGCCGCCCCGTAGTGGCAGGTGTCTTCAATGGTTCGGGAACTATCTAACTACCTAACTACTGGCCAAACGATTTGATGGCCGAAGTCTCGTCATCCGAAACATCAAACACGGTGTAAAGCTTGGTAATCTGCAGCAGATCGTGGACCCTCTTGGTGAGATTGAGTAACTTGAGTTCGCCCCCGGCGTTGCGAACGCTTGTGAACGCACCGATGAGTTCGCCAAGTCCGGAGCTGTCGATGTAGGTGACATCGCCGAGGTTCAGGAGAATTTTCTTGTGTCCCTGAGCGGAGAGTTCCTTCACCGTATCGCGCAGCACCACGCCGCCTTCGCCGAGAGTGATACGCCCGCTGAGATCAACAATGGTTACGCCGTCTACCTGGCGCGAGCTGACTTTCATTGTCACTGGTAAATCTCCTTTGCTTACGGTCGCGATCCGGACCGCGCACGGATTTAGTCATGGTGATTTCGATGCCGGGAGACACGGTGCGAAAGATAGATTCGTCCATGAATGCCCGAATCAGGAAGATACCTCGTCCTGATTGCTTGAGCACGTTTTCGGCAGCTGCGGGATCGGGGAGCATGGCTGGATCCAGACCTGAACCTTCGTCGGGCGGCTGAAAACCGCCTCCAACAAGGCTGGCTAAGTTTGCCTGTAGGCTTGCGGAACTGTCAATAGGCGGCGGAGGCTGGCTGCGACCAAGGCGGTAGAAAGGCTGAAGTTTCTGAGCCTCGATATGGTTCAAGCAGCAGTTCTGAGCGGCTTTAAATTCTTCCTCGGCTTTCCCGCCGTGACTCTGGAACCGTATATACTGCATCCAATTCAATGCCGGTATTGGGGTACGGCGAATTCGCCAGTTGTGAAACCACTTCATCATGAACCTGTTTTAGTCGTGTTCCCGGAGTTCTCGAATGCCCGCGCCTAGCCCGTATGATCCTGACCGCACCCTCATAAGCAAGCAGGGAGGAACCGGCTTTGCGAGCAGCAGTGCCTCAGGTGATACGGGCACCGGAATCGCCGCATGCGTGCTTGGCGCCGGGCACGGTACTGGCCGGGCGCTACGAGGTGATCGAACTGCTCGGCGAGGGCGGGATGGGCGCCGTTTATAAGGCCAACGACCTGCAACTGGCTCGAGTCATCGCGCTGAAGACGATTCGTCCGGAGCTGGCCAGCAGCACCGACATGCTGGCACGTTTTAAGCAGGAGTTGATCCTTGCCCGGCAAATTACGCACCGCAATGTGATCCGCATCTTTGATCTCGGCGAGGACGCCGGCACAAAATTCATCACCATGGAGTTTGCCGACGGCGCGACCTTGCGTTCGCTCTTGAGCGAGCAGGGCAAGTTCGAACCGGCCGAGGCGGTTGAAATCACCCGGCAGATCTGCCTTGGGCTCGAAGCTGCGCATGCCGAGGGCGTAATTCATCGCGACCTCAAGCCGCAGAACATCATGCGCAGTCAGCAGGGGCGGGTGGTGGTCATGGACTTTGGCCTGGCACGCACCTTTGACTTCCTCCATGACCCAGACCGGCGCGTTGGTTGGCACCATGGAATACATGTCACCCGAGCAGGCGCTGGGAAAAGACATCGATGCGCGCTCGGATGTTTTTGCCATTGGCCTCATCCTCCACGAGCTGCTGACCGGCAAAACACCCTATCAGGCTGATACCGCCATTGCCAGTCTGCTCAAGCGCTCGCAGGAAGCGGCGATTCCAGCCAGCGAGGTCGATGCCAGCGTCCCGCGCGATCTTAGTCGAATTGTCTCCAAGTGCCTGGAGCGTGACTGCTCAAAACGCTACCAGAGCGCAAGTGAGCTTCTGAAAGACCTCGACGCATGGGCCGCCGGCAAGTCCGTGGCGGCAAAACCATCGCTTCCCGCAATCAGCCGTCGCCAAGTCTACGCTGCAGGTGCGGGCCTCTTGCTGCTGCTCGTCCTCATGGCCGGCATCGGATTGCGTCACCGCTTTTCGGCGGCATCTTCACGAGCTTCCCAGTCGCAGGCGCCTGCAACGCCGGCGATCTCCCTTGCCATCCTTCCGTTTCGCAACGCGACGGGACAGCCCGACTTGGACTGGATCGGCAGCAGCGTGGCCGAGATGTTGACCACCGAGATCGGAGAATCGCAGCATCTGCGCACCATCGCTCCTTACCGGATGCACCAGGTGCTCTCCGACCTGCGAATCGCTCCCGACAACCTGCTGGACCCGGCAATGCTTCGGCGCATCTCGGAATTCAGCAAGGCTGATACGGTGATATGGGGCCAGTACGTGAGGCTGGGCGAGCGAGTGCATTTTGATTTAACGCTGCAAAACGTAAAAGCTGACCACCAGGTTTCGCTCAAGTTGGAGGCTGCCAACCAGAACGACATTCCCGCCGCGGTGCATCGCATCGCTGACGCCGTGCGGAGTAATCTCTCCATTTCCAACGACGTAATCAAGGAACTGCAAGCCAGTTCCTTCTCGCCCCGCTCGAACTCCCCCTCTGCCCTCCGCGCCTACAACCAGGGCGAAGAGTTTCTACATAGTGGAAGAAATCTGGAGGCGTTGAAGAGTTTTCAGGAAGCGACGAAAGAGGATGGATCATTTGCCCTCGCGTTTTCTGCGCTTGCGCAATCCTATTCGCAGTTAGGATTCGATCATGAGGCGGAGCAGGCATCGCGCAAGGCAGTCGAGCTAAGCCGCCAATCGCCGATGGCGGAGAAGTATCTGGTCGATGCCCAGCACGACTTGATTTTGAAGGACAACAAAAAGGCAATCGCTGCGTATGAAACCCTCGCCATCACGCGGCCAAACAACAACGACATCGAGTACGCACTCGCAGGTCTTTACCTCGAACAGGGAGAGATCGACAAGGCTCGCGGACAGCTTACAAAGATACTGCAGAACGATCCCAAGGATCTGCGAGCAATCTGGCGCATGGGTGTTACGGAAATCATGGCCAACAATCCACAGGCGGCGCTTGATCCCTTGACACGCGGCCTTACTCAAGCCATGCAACTCGATAATCAGGAACAGAAGTCGCTAATGCTGCAGGCCATCGGCATTTGCTATCGAATGCTGAACAAGCCGGATGAGGCGTTACGCAACTATCAGGACGCGATGGAAATCAATCGCCGGCTTGGCCTGAAGCGCAACCTTGCTGGAAACCTGATCGAGATCGCCCAGGTGGATAACATGCTTGGCAAACCGGATGATGCCATGCGTAGCTACTCGGAGGCGTTGAAGCTGCAACGCGAGATCGGAATCAAGAAAGAGAGCGGCGATACCCTGATCGATATGGGTGTTCTGCTGGCCGATCGCGGTGAGTACGACAAAGCGCTCCAGGCCTACAAGGAAGCGCTACAGATTCAGCGCGATGCAGGCGACATCAAATATGAGTCTTTGTGCCTCAATAACATCGGCTTGGTTTACCTCGCCCGAGGTGACACGGATGCGGCCCTCACCTATCTGCAGCAGGCGCTCGAACTGCGCCGTAAGCTGAATCTGCCCGCCGACATTGCGGAGACCATGGGCAGCCTGGGCGAGGTTTACACCGCCAAGGGACAGTACGATCAGGCACTCTCTTCCTTTATGGATGCGCTCGGCCTTTGGCGCAAAGCAGGCGATGTGCAAAATGCCGCGGCCGAACACCACGAGATGGGACTGGTCTTCCTCTACCAGGGGCGCATGGGCGCGGCAATCGACGCCATGCAGGATGCGGTGAAGGGACTGCGCGATGCTGGGCAGCACAATCGCGACCTCGCCGAGTTTATGGCCGATCTGGCCGACGCGCTCGCGCAGGCGGGAAGAGGCAGCGAGTCGGCCAAGCTGCTGGATGAGGCAATCGGACTTGCTCGGGAACTGAAGAACCCCGGCTTGGAAGCAGCGGTGCTTAACGCTCAGGGCAATGTCCGTATGTATGCTGGCGACCTGAAAGGCGCAAAGACGTCCTATGGGCAGGCGCTTTTGGCTGCGTCGCATGGAACGGAGAAAGATAAGGTCTTAACGGCGAAGTTAAGTCTCGCCAAGGTCGCCATCGCTGAGGGTCATCCACAAAATGCGATTCACGACTTACGCCCGGTTTCGGAGCAGGCTGCAGCCATGGGGCTTCAGTATCTCTCGCTGCAAAGCTCGGTGTGCCTGGCGGAAGCTCTGTTGAACAGCAAGGACTACGCTCGCGCCAAGGATCAACTAGAAAGCATTCTGGGGAAAAGCGAACGGCTAGGCACTCGGGTGCTCACCGCAAAGATCAACTACCTGATTGCGAGTTCGATGCGTGCTACCGGCAACTCCGAGGCGGGAGCGCGATACAGCCGGGCGCTCTCCCTGTTGGATGAGCTAAAAAAAGAGACCGGCTCGGAACATCTGATGGACCGGCCCGATCTCCGCAGCATCTATGACGACTCCACTCGCTGGAGCCACTCCGAAAACGCCACTGCCACGCGGAACTAGACCCGAAGTGAGCAGCGCGGCAATCGGCGCGCTCCTCACTTGCACCTTCGCTACTTCAAACGGTATAGTTCACTGACACAGGCGTACCCACGTTCCCTGCCAGATCCCGCACCATCACCGTAAACGTATGCGTGCCTTTCGTAGAGGTGCTGACCGGAGAAGTCAGCGTGCCTGTACTCGGCGTAGGAGGAACCAACGAAGCCAGCGTCGGCCCACAGAGCACGACACCTGACGGAGCTGCGCCGGAACCTTCCAGCGGGATCGACGCAACTGTAACTCGCCTTCACCGTCTGGTTCTTCATGTACGTTCCTCCCGGCTGGGTTGAGGGTTGGGCCGGTGGCCACGACAAATGGTTTCGTTGTGTCCACGTTGATCGTCAGCGTCTTGAAGGAGGCCCAATTCCCCAAGTTGCTGAGGTTAGGGCGTAAACACAAGTTCCTCGGTTCCCGCGCAGTCGGTCGCAAAGTAGTGAAGCTGATGCTGCGCCTTCAGCCGGTAGGGTCACGGTGGCACTTTCTGCCAGCGGCTAGACGCTCCTGAAGTCGGCGCATACGGACACGCGGTCGGAGTTCGACAACGTAACGTCGCCAGGAATCGGCAACGAAGTGTCGGGAGGCTTAGCGGTGGTGGACTGGCGATTCCATAGGTCAGAGTTTTAATGGGCGCCGCGATGAAGTTATTGTTCGGGGGCGGCACGATGGGCGGAACGGTGAGGAAGCCAAGGGTTACCGTCTCGCTGTTACTCCATCCAAAACTGTATGGAAGGAAACCCGCGAAGGTGAATGGCAAGGGAACCCCGGAGACTGCGATGTACGTCGAATTGGTTGTGCTTCCGCCGCTGCCGCTGCGGAAGTCGCCGAGGAACGAAGTGATCGGATTCTGCGGGCACATGACGCCAATTCGCATTCCGGGCCGACGAACGCGCAACTCATCGAGGGCCAACTGTCGCTTCCCTCGAGGAAGCCGAGTCCCGTGCCCTTCGGGAAATTGGTCACCAAAGGCGAAGTAGAATCAAATTTGTGATACATCTGCACGTTCTTGGCAGTCGATTGCGGACAGTTATCCCCCGCTGGAGTGGAAGTCGTACCATCCGGCAAAGTGTACGTACACTGAATTGTCGAGAATAAGCAAAGTGGGTTGCCGGAGGGATCCACCGCACCGGTATCCGGTATACAAGCAGTAGTCGAGAATGAAGTTCCTTGCACCACGCCCGGCCATGCCGATGGCTCTATCCCCTGGTTGCTCATCCCCGGGATAGTGGTTGGTCGTAACGGTATTCGTCAACTTCGCGGCCCCGCGGCTGCGGAGTAGTCGGCAATAAACTCAACACGCTGGCCGGGCGTACTGTCAAAGAAGAAGTTCTGCGGTTGGGTCGACGTCGTTGAAGAGATCAGATTCCCGGTGATGTTGCCGCCCGGGGCAACGCCGTTCTGCGTGCAATTCGTGATCAGCCACACTGAAGAACTGCCCTGCGAAACGCCAGGGACCGCGTCCAAAAGTTGAAACTCTGCCTGGACGGATCCCGGCTGCAAATCTGAACTGATGTTCAACGGGGGCACCCCGTACAGCGCTACAAAGTTGTCGGGATCATCTCCTGTCAGTCCCGAGTACTGGCCCGTGTAGGCCCCATTGAAGCAATTATTCTGCGTGTCGTAATATCCGCCGGAGCAGACGTCGACCGTTGCGCTACCGTTGACCGAAAGCCCGATGTAATTATCGGCAAACACATTCGCGGTGCCGTTGCGATCGAGGAGGAGAGAGACGGCGCGTGATCGACGCTGTTGGGGAAGGACAGGTCAACTGAACAGTCGAGTTGCCGAATGGCGTCGCCGTCGTGATCGACGAGAGCCTGGTGTTAACGGGACCAAACAACTGGTAAGCATGTTCTGCGCGACGGCCACCGAACTGGTGAGCATTGCCACGAGAAAAAGCATTGCAGTGGTAAGCTGCTTCATAGAGAAACTCTCCTTATGCCGGGGCCACGCGGCGATCGAACTTTCATCCGTTGTGCGCTCTGAGATGTCCGGACTGCCGCATGCCTTTGCGGCAGCAGCTCACCCTTCAGCACCAACCTTCTCACACGGCGAGGTGTGATGCTTGGCTGGACCGGCGAGTTGTGCATTTTGCGAGATTGTTATCCCCTTGGCACCTGTGCCGGTACTTTAGGCATCTATCACAAGCGCGGCTCTGCTTCCGGGCGATACCTTCCGGGCGCAGTGCTTCGCATGGCAGAAAGGGGTAACAATGGCTGCCGATCCCGTCGTTCCGTTTCCTTCGCTAACCCTCGAAAAACAAAAAGCGGGTGATACAGTGACCGTGCTTTGCCACGGCAAAGTGGTTTCCGACACCGTGCCGGTCTTGCAGCGTGAGGTGCGTCCGCTGATTGACCAGTTCAAGACCATCGTGCTAGACCTCACCGATGTCAGCTACATGGACAGCTCTGGCTTGGGTGCGCTCGTGGGCCTGTTCGTCTCTGCAAAGCGAGCGGGAAACCAATTGAAGCTCATCAACCTGAGCGCTCGCATCAAGGAATTGCTTCGCATTACGAACTTGCTCGGCGTTTTCGAGGGGTACGGCCAATATTTGTAGCGATTGGCTCGTGAGCTCTACGATGCGAGTAGTAGTAGTAAGAGACAGACTGTGGGCTTGGAGGAAAAGTTTGCCTATATCTTCGGAGAAGCTAACGTTTGAACTCTTGGAAGGTGCCAACCCTGGCGAGCACCTTTATCGTCTGAAAGGGCCGATGGTTCTAGGCAACATGTTTGCCTTCCAGGGAGTTTTGCGGTCAGAATCTGTCACCACCATCCTCGACCTGACGGAGGTGCCGTACATAGATTCCGCAGGGTTGGGCGTGCTGACGAATTCCTATGTCTCCCATCAGAAGCATGGACGCAAGTTGCTTTTGGTGGGTGTAAATGAACGTGTGCTGACGCTCTTCAAGGTAACCAAACTGGACCAACTGTTTGAAGTGTTTTCGACTGTGGAAGGCGCTCAGGCTAGTGCCTAACCGCTAGGCTTGAGATCGCTTGCCGGGAAAGTGCGTACTTATCGCCGGATAAGTATAGCGGTGCCGAACCGCTGTGCATTCATCGAGCCGACAGCCATGTTCAGAGGCTACGGCGAGTACTTAATGGTTTTCGAGAGTTGAGGTGTAGATGGCCCTGTCTTCAGCGAGTGTTCCCTTTTCTGAGCCGCCTGGCTCTCTTCCAAGTGTGTCAGTTGTAAGGGGCACTGAGGAATCAGTACTGCGGCCGCAACAATTGCCAATTACAATCGGCCGCAAACCGGAAAAGGACATTTACATCGCGGACTCGCGCATGTCGCGGGATCATGCGGAGATCGTAGGCGAGAGTGGCCAATTCTTCATTGAGGACCAGGCCAGCAAACTCGGCACCTACTTAAACGGTGTGCGCGTAAACGGCCGCAAGCGGCTTTCGCCCAACGACCGCATCGACTTCGGTCACCCCGACCTCGGTTATATTGTTTTTTCCCCGCAGAAGCAGACGGAAAAGACGCCGCTGAGCACTGACGAGTCGGGCGCGCGCGAACTGCTCTCCCAAATTACCGAGAAACCACCTATTGGGGCGGCCGCTGACTTGGAGCGGTTGAGCCTTTTTCTGGAAGCGGCGCGCAAGCTTAATACCTCACGCGTGCTCGACGAAATTCTGGTTACGCTCCTGGAAGCTACATTGCGTCTGACCAAAGCTGAGCGCGGCTTCGTCTTCCTCTGCGACAAGAGCGGCAAGCCAAGGTTAGCCGCAGGACTGGACGAGCGCGGGCGCACCTTACGGGAAGACAGCACCATTTCTCACTCCACGCTGATGAAAGCGGTTACGTCGGCCTGCGAGTTCTTGATCACGGACACCAGCAGTTCCGTCGAACTCGCACAACAGATGAGCATCATGAGTTTCGACCTGCGCACCATCATTTGCATTCCTCTGCTGCGTCATCCGGACGGCTCCGCTCCACAGGTGAGTGGGGCGTTGTATCTCGATAGCCAGCGAATATCGAGGGACCTCTCAAGCGTCAGTAATGATTTGTTGCGTGCCATTGCGCGCGAAGCCGCCGCGCTGGTTGAAAACGCGGAGCTCGTTCAGGAACAGGAAAACACCCGGCGCTATGAACAAGAGCTGTCGATTGCCGGCACCATTCAGCAGCAACTCATGACGGTGAAGATTCCAGGAAGTTCTTTCGCGCAGGTCCGCGCGCGCAATATTCCGTGCAAGGACATTGGCGGCGACTTCTTCGACGTGATTGCCACCGATAGCACCATCTCTGCGGTACTGGCTGACATCTGCGGCAAGGGTGTTTCCGCCGCATTGCTGGCCTCCATCTTGCAAGGGATGATTTACGCCCAACTGAAGGCATCGGTCCCGCTGGCGGAGATTGCCGATGTAGCCAATCGTTTCTTGTGCCAGAAAGACCTCGGTGAGAAGTATGCGACGCTGACCATTGCGCGTCTCAGCCCAGCCGGCCTGCTTGAATTCATTAATTGCGGCCACGTTCCGCCTTTCCTGGTGCGCGGTGGGACACTCATGCGCACCGAGGCACAGAACCCTCCCGTGGGCCTGCTCGATGGCCTCTCATACACGACGGAGACGTACCAGCTTGCGCCTGGTGACCGCCTTGTGGTGTTTACGGATGGCGTCACCGAAGCGCAGGACGCGGCCGGGGAGTTTTTCGGGGACGACCGCCTCTACGAAGCGGTCGCAGCCAATTCATTCGATGAGATATTTGCGCGCGTGCATACGTTCTGCGGCGACACACCATTGAACGACGATTGCACTGTGCTCGAACTACAGTATCAGGGCTGATGGACGCAAATGCGCCTCCATGCGGACTCCGGCGGCGACTTCAAGTGAGGTCACTGAGTAAGGGAAAAAGTGCGGAAGCTATCGTCGTGTCGCGTCATTCCCTTTGAATGCATGCTCGCGAACATTTTTCTTCATAAAGTCCAAATGTTCGCAAACTGCGGCCTCGGCGCCGGCGACGTCGCGTTCCTTAATTCGTTCGAAAATAGCGCGATGATCTTCGAGGGCGCGCATTGCCAGGACGGTGGGTTCGTAAATACTTTTGATCCGATACAGGAACATGTGGCGGCGCAGGATTTTACAAATCTCGGCCAGTACCAGGTTCCCACTGCTACGCGCGAGCATATCGTGGAACTCGGCATCGTAGTCAGAGCGGCTTTCTACGTCGCCTGCTATGAACCGCGCCTCGCACATATTCAGAAATTCCTCAATCGCGTTCAATTCTGCCGGGCTGATTCTGGCGATCGCTAATCGGACGACCAGGGTCTCGTTTACTTTGCGTACATCGCAGATGTCCTCCACCTCTTCCCAGCGGATTTCCTTAACGCGGTATCCGATCCGCGGAATCGCTTCCAGAATTCCCTCCTTTTCCAACAGATGCAGTGCCTCTCTAACTGGGGTGCGAGAAACTCCAAGGCTGGCGGCCAGTTTGGCCTCCACAATGCGCTCCGAGGGGCCGATCTGTCCGCTCAGTATCAGTGCGCTGATCCGTTTATGAATTTGTTGACGGAAGGTAATCGGCTGCTCGATGACCAAATCGAGTTTATCTTCAATCATTTGCTACCTCCGCATGACGCACTTTATGTTGCGCTGTGAAAATCATGTTCATGTACATCGTACCCCACAGGCGAGCTGTCCGGGCGCTGGGCTATTAGGTCGGGAAAACTTTCCAGATATCGAGGGGTCTTTACGGACTGCCAGGAAAAGGGGCGGAAGATTTCTGTTGACGCCAATTCGGGAAGTGGCATAATCGATATGGATACAGTACCCCAGACGATAAGAATCAAATCTGGGCTGGTCGTCTCCCCAGAGGAGGCGTTGGTGCGCCCTTCGTCGAGCAGGTTTTTACTGGGCGAGCATAGCCTGGGAAATCGCGCGCGCAGCAAAAAATGGAATTATGGTACTCGCGGAAGCAGAGCCCACCAACAGGAGGCTGGATGTCGCAACAATTTGTAAGATTGCTTGAGCCGGGGCGGATTGGTCCGGTTACCACTCGAAACCACATCATCAAGACCGCCAATGGCACTTCTTACATGGACGAAGACCAGACCGTAGGCGAACGCATGATTGCTTACTACGAGAGTCTGGCACGAGGTGGGGTAGGCTATTTGACAGTGGAATCCTGCGGTGTCGAATACCCGCTCGGGATTCAGCACGTACACTATGCTCCCGACGGTACCTTGATCCGCGGCGTCCAGTTGCATCTCGATGATGACAAGTACATCCCTTCCTTTTCGCGGCTGGCGGACGCCATTCACAAATATGGCTGTCCCTGTTCTCTGCAACTTCAACATGCCGGGGCGTGGAATCCCACCGGTCTATTGCCGAAGCGCGACACGGCCGTTGCTTCGGCTTTCACCAAAGCGGAATTGCCAGGTCCCGACTTCTCAGAGTGCCGGGCGCTGACCCACTCGGATGTCGAGCGGCAGATTGACATCTGGGCGAGCGCGGCTGAGAGAGTCTGGAAGGCCGGCTTCGATGCCGTTGAGATCAATCACGGCACGTGCCATCAGGGCAATACCTTTTTGTCACGGGTGTGGAATAAACGTGAAGACGAATACGGCCCGCAGAGCTTTGAAAACAGAACGCGTTTTCTACGCAGCATTGTGGCGGAAGTTAAGCGCCGCGCGGGACCGGGTTTTGCCGTCACTGTGCTAATGAACATCTGCGAATTCCGCAACCCACGGGCAACCACCATCGAAGAAGGCGTGGAGATGGCCAAACTCGTAGCGGAGGTTGCCGATGGCATTAATTGTCGCGCCCACAGCTATGGCCACCGTGGCGGATTGATTCAGCCGGACAGGCTGCTTTATCCCGAAGCCCCCGATGACCTGCCTGAGGGACTCGATTGGAGCCGCCAAGGTAGAGGTGCTACGGTTCCTTTGGTCGAAGCGGTAAAGAAAAAAGTCAAAAACATTCCGGTCTGGACCGCATGTCGTCTGGATCCCGAACTGGGCGAGGAATACCTGCGCAAGGGCAGCATCGATTTTGTCGGAATGACTCGCCGATTGCTGGCCGATCCTGAACTGCCGAACAAGATTATGGCCGGCAAGATGGAGGATATCCGCTGGTGCCACGGATGCCTGTACTGCTTCGACTGCCGCAACCGGAACAAGCGTCTGGAATGTCGGGTGAATGCGGTTCTGGGCAGAGAGATCGACCCCGATTTCACGTTCAGCCCAGCGACAACCAAAAAGAAAGTGTTGGTCGTCGGCGGCGGTCCTGCCGGCATGGAAGCTGCCCGCGTGGCGGCCCTGCGCGGGCACGACGTTGTGCTATACGAGAAAGAATCGCACCTGGGCGGACTGATCCCGACGGCGGCCATTGTGAAGGACTTGGAGACCGAGGACCTGTTGACGTTCATCCGTTATCAGGAGACTCAGCTTAAGAAGGAAGGCGTATCAATTCGGCTGAAGACGGAGGTAAATGCCGACGTTATCGCCAAAGAAAAGCCGGATGCCGTTATTGTCGCCGCAGGGATTGCCTACTCTGCGTTCGATATTCCTGGAGGTTCAGATTCCAAAGTTTTCACTGCTGCAAAGCTGCACAAACAGCTTAAGTTCTTCGCGAAGTTCTTCAGTCCGGGATCGCTGCAGAAGCTGACCAAGCTGTATATGCCCGTGGGAAAGACCGTGGTTGTGGTGGGCGGCAAACTGCATGGCTGCGAACTCGCCGAGTTTCTCATCAAGCGCAACCGCAAGGTCACCATGGTTCACAGTGGCCCGGCGTCTGAGCTTGGCGATGGCATGACGGTAGACGATCTGGAAAACCTCTGGCCCTGGTTCAAGAAGCAAAACGTCCAGATCCTCACTGATGTGAAGTATGAACGAGTAACAGAGCAAGGCCTTGTCGTCACTACCAAGGAAGGCAAGACAGTGACGCTTGAAGCGGATAGCATTATTACTACCCAAGATTTCGCGGCCAACCCTGAGCTCTTTGAGAAGCTGAAAGCCATGGTTCCTGAAACCTATAATATCGGCAGTTCCAGTGTTCCCGGTCTGATCGTGGATGCGATAAAAGACGGAGCGCAGATCGGTTTCGTTCTCTAAGCGTATTATCCTGCTGTAACTATGCCTAACGGCAACGGAGTCGGAGTTGCTGTTGGAAAGCTATACATGCCATCGCTCGCGGCACTTCGCATAGGGATATAGGGAGGAAGTATGCAGAAAATCTCTGTTCCTCAATTGGCTTGGTACGATCGTCGAACGCTTGAGCTTCCTTTGCCTGACGATTGGGAAGTCGAGATGTGCCACATGGCTGGCTACAGCCGTCCCGAAGTGGATTCGGAAGCGATCCGCGAGGCGCTTCGAAATCCCATCGGCACTAAACCGCTACGAGAGTTGGCGCGCGATAAAAAGGAAGTGGCAATTGTCTTTGACGATCTGACCCGTGGCACTCGTCCCGCCAAGATTGTCGCTGTAATACTTGAAGAGTTAGCCGCGGCTGGCATACCTGACGACAACATTCGCTTCATCTGTGCCATCGCGCTCCACGGAGTTATGAACCGGTCGGATTTTGTCCGCAAGCTGGGCGAAGATGTTGTTTCCCGCTTTCGGGTCTTCAACCACAATCCCTTCGGCAACTGTACTTATGTGGGAACCACCAAGTCCTACAAAACCCCGGTTTATATCAATGAGGAATACATGAAGTGCGATCTCCGGATTTTGATCGGCTCCTGTGTCCCTCATCCGATTGCGGGCTTTGGCGGAGGCAGTAAATTGCTTATGCCTGGTCTGGCCGGCTTCGACAGTATCAATTGGCACCACAAGTCGGGGCAAGCCAATATGGACCCCGTAAACATCGAATCGAAGACCCGGCCGACCTCGGGGATGAGCTTTATCGAGGGGAACATTTTCAAACAGGACATTGACGAAGCCGCCGAACTCGCGGGAATCGATTTCATGGTTAACACGTTGCTCAACCTGTGGGCGGATAACGCATGGATCTGCGCGGGCGGATGGAAACAGGTCTTTGCCGCTGCTGCGATTGAAGCCAAGTCTCACTACTGGACACCCCCGGTGCTGGATAAGGACATTGTCATCGCCAACAACTATGCCAAGGTCAGCGAGTGCATGATCGGCATGGCTGCGGCGATCCCCATTGTGACGCCAAAGGGAGGAGACATCGTAAATATTGCCAATGCGCCCGAAGGACAAGTTACGCATTACTTAGCGGGCCCGTTCGGGAAGACGACGTACGCCGTACAGTATTCTCCCTGCAAGATTCCCGATGCCGTAAACCGTTTTATTTCTTATAACGAATACCCACACCTGGGCAGCGAGTGGTATCCGCAACACGACAAGATTATTTACTGCAGAAAATGGGACCAGGTTCTGGATGCTCTTGTAGCGAAGCACGGGCCGGGCACTAAAGTCGCCGTCATTCCAGATGCCACCAACCAGTATTTTGCTTGGTTTGACTGATCGCGGGATCTCGGCGAGTGTAGTGGAGCACAAATTTGGGTGTGAAGAATTTCTTAAATACCAAGCTGGCAAGCAACTGGAACGAGTAACAAGACGCGGGCAGGAAACTTGCAGTGCGGGGCAGGAGCAGCCGGATACTCCGGTAAGGTTTCCACCCCGTTCCCCTGCTCAAGGAATGAGCCATTGTCGCCCAGCCATGGACGACCATTTGACGCAACCGAGGAGACATAAATGAAATCTATTTTGACTCTAGTTGTTCTGTTCGTGCTGTCGTCGTTTTGTGTTAGTCAGGAACTTGCGAAAGACGCTACGTTTGGGAAGTTGGAAGTGGTTGCTACGCTCAGCGGTGCATTGCCAACTGGCATCACTGTTTCCAATGACAGCCGTATCTTCGTCAACTATCCACAGTGGGGTGACAATCCTCCATTCACCGTTGGAGAAATTGTAAACGGGAAGGAAGTTGCATATCCCAATGCGGAAATTAACCGCCTGGATCTGAAGAATCAGGTGGACCACCTGGTCTCGGTACAGAGCGTCGTCGTCGATACCACCGGTAAACGCTTGTGGATCCTCGATACCGGAAGCATGCACTTTGCTCCGACGACCTTCGGCGGCCCGAAATTGATCGGCGTCGACCTCGCTACGAATAAAGTTTTCAAGAAGATCGTTTTTCCAACCGATGTGGCTCTGCCCAACACTTACCTCAACGACATTCGCTTTGACTTGAATCGCGGTAAAGAGGGCATGGCGTTCATTACCGATTCCGGCGCATTTGGCATCATCGTCGTGGATCTGGCAACCGGAAAAGGGTGGCGAAGACTGCAAAATCATCCTTCTACGCATCCTCAACCCGGCTTCATCACTGTGGTGGAAGGAAAGATTTTCGAGATGTACATTCCCGGACTGCCGCAATACCTCGCGGTGGGTTCTGACGGCATCGCAATCAGCCCGGATCACAAGTGGCTGTACTATTGCGCACTCACCGCGCGGCATCTGTACCGTGTAAGCATTGACGCGCTCGCCGATCCGAACAAATCGGAAGAAGACGTGGCCAAGACCGTGGAAGATCTGGGAGAGAAGGGCGGAGCCGGGGACGGCATGGAGTCGGATGCGCAGGGTAGAGTTTACTATGGCGACTACGAACATAATTCCATCCATCGCTGGAACCCAAATGGCAAGCGAGAGACCGTGGTTCACGATCCCCGCATCCTGTGGCCAGATACGCTTTCTTTTGCTAACGACGGCTATCTGTACTTCACCACAAACCAGATTGAACGGCAGGGGGATTTCTACAAGGACCTTTCGGACCATCGAGTGAAGCCATACGTGTTGTATAAAGTAAAAACCGATGGCACCAGAATCAATCAGTGAAAAAGGTGCAGACTCGAAGAGCTGAACTTCATGGACTTAGCTTGTATCCGACTACGGCCCGCGGCTTCACGCGGGCCTTTTTCTCTATCTTGCATCATAAAAGAAGGCCATCGCGACAGCGATCCTGCACCGCTGCGGGTGAAGGGCGCATGGTAGACAGGTTCTATGACAAAGGACTGGAAAACCCGGCTGATTCATACCGATGTGAAGGTTCCCGAGGGCTTTGAGTCGCTGTGTCGCCCGTCTATCGGGGCTCGACCGTCGTCTTTCCGGACACCTCTTCGATACGCACGGACTGGAACCAGGAAGAGCTGGGCTATGCTTACGGCCTACACGGCACGCCTACCACGTTGGAGTTGGCGGCGCGGATCGCGGAACTGGAAGGCGGCACGCGTACCCTGCTTACTCCGAGTGGTCTGGCAGCGATCGGCATGGTGGACTTGGCTTTTCTTTCCGCCGGGGACCACGTGCTGATCCCGGAGAACATCTATAGTCCGAACCGCGTGCTGGCCGTAAAGCTGCTGCGCCGCTTCGGCATCGAAGTCCTCATTCTATCCTCCGGAAATCGGCGGCGGCATCGCGGAGCACTTTCGCCCTAATACCCAACTGGTGTGGACCGAGACCCCAGGCTCGATCACCATGGAGGTGCAGGATGTGCCTGCCATTTGCGCGGCTGCGCGTGCGCACGGCGTCCCGGTGGCCCTCGACAATACCTGGTCTGCGGGAGTGCTCTTCCGCGCCTTTGATCACGGCGTGGATGTTTCCGTGCAAGCGGCGACGAAATATATCGGCGGGCACAGCGACCTGCTGATGGGCTCGGTAACAGTGCGCGACACCGCTCACCTGGAACGGCTTGGCGAAGTGCGCGCACGACTTGGGCTGGCGGTCTCTCCCGATGAATGTAGCCTGGCGCTGCGCGGAATGACGACGCTGGCCGTGCGTCTGAAACATGTGGAGCAGTCGGCGCTGGAGATTGCACGCTGGCTTGCCGAGCGGGCCGAGGTGCAGACCGTGCTGCATCCGGCACTGGAGTCCTGCCCAGGACATGACCTTTGGAAGCGGGATTTCACGGGCTCTTCGGGACTGTTTTCCCTGGTGATGAAACCGGAGTTTAGCGGCGCGCAGGTGAGGGCCTTCGTCGACGCGTTAGAGTTGTTCAAGATCGGCTATAGCTGGGGCGGCGTGGCCAGCCTCGCAGTGGCTTACGACATGCACAAAGTGCGCAGCCGCACCGATTACGGCGACCGCATTGTGCGGCTGAACATCGGGCTGGAGAGCACAGCAGACCTGGTTGCCGACCTCGAGAGGGGGCTGCGTGTGATGCGGGGCTAAGGTCGAGGTATGCCGGTTCGTGGATGAATGCGAACGTCATTGGCCCAATAGGTAAAATTGGTGCAAGGTCGTGCTGGCAGCGTCCAGGCCTCAAGGGGTGCCAATTTTCAGCAGGCCTCGGAGTGTACGTACGCCCCGAGCTTCGAGCTGATATATCAACTTTTGCCAGAGGCGAGCCGTGACAAAGGCATCGTCGAGCGCATGATGGGCCTCGCGGAACTCGATGTTGTAGATCTTCGCCAGCGAGGCTAAGTCCAGGATTTCGAGGCGGTGGAACAGATCCTCCGAGTAGCGCCCGTTTCGCAACAGCCAACGATGAATGCGGGCTGTGTCCACAATGGGACCGTCGAGCGAGTATTCGGTTTCTCGCATTTCTTTGCGTAGAAGATCCATATCCATTTTAATGAAATGTCCGACCACCACCGCTCCCGCGATGTAACCCTGCAGTTCTGACAGGGCTTGGAGCGGCGTTTCTCCCGCTTCAATATCGCTCGGCCGAAGCTTGTGCACGACAACCGTACTTGCGGGAACCTCTACGCCAGGGTTCAACACGCGGTAAAACTGCTCGCCTATCCGAATGCTGGCGCCTTCCATGGTGACAGCGCCCACCGAAAGCAGGCGGTTTGAGCGCTGATCCAGCGAGGTAAATTCTGTGTCAAGGACCACGTAACGGACCGAATGTATGGGAGTGTCGGGCGGGTATTCGCTTTTCGAAGCCCGCCATCTCCGGAAATTGAGCCAGCGGGGCATCTTCAGCCTCCCAGTTGCGCCCACACCGAGGTGCGGAAGCGCTCTGAGATCGCCAACTGTGCACGGGTAATAGTCCGAAATGCTTCTCTTAGGAGGCTCCTCTGCAGTTGAGTGAGACTGGCGGGGTTTACATAGTTGTTGAGAGGCTGTGCCGCCCGCAACTGTTGGAGCTGATGTTCAAGACGGAGGAGCGTGAGCAACTCAAACGATTCGAGCAGATCACGGCGAAGGACATCATCGAAATAGGTGAGCTGTGTCGCCGAAAGCCGGTCAACCGTATTCGTGGCTTCAATTCTGGCGTCGAGTGCCAGCAACCGCGCGGCATTCACGATTGGACCGGTGCCGAACGTTTTAATGTCGAGTTCCTGTTTATGTTCACCCGAGCGCTCGACCACGAAGGTGCGAAAGAATCCGAGGGGCGGTTTGCGATCAACAGTGATGTAAGCGAAAACTGACTTAAAGAAGGAGGCGTCCTGCAGAGCTCCGCGAAAGGAGGCCGCAAGAGCCTCGAATAACGAGAAATCGCCGCCGACAGGGCGCATGTCGAAGAAGATGAGAGCATCTTCTACAGAATGGAGATCAGCCTCAGTAATCCACGCCTGAAAGCAGTTCTTCCATGAGGAAAGCGGCTGACGCCAACGCGGGTTACTGGCCATATAGTTGGCCGTGCAGGGTGCATAGCCACAACTGGCAAGCGCATCCCGCACGTAATGCGAAAAGCGCTCGAAATATTCCCGCGCCGTCCCCGCATTGCCGTCGTCAGGATCGGCATATATCAAGGCATTATCCTGATCGGTCTTGAAGGTCTGCTCGCGGCGTCCTTCGCTGCCCAGCACCACCCAGCAGTAGGGAAGCGGGGGCGGACCGAGTTCGGCTTCGGCGAATTCCAGAATCTTTGCCATCAGTCGGTCGTTGATCTCGGCCACCACACGAGTGATGTGGCTTACCCTTGCGCCTTCCCGCAGCAGCAGCGGAAGTAGCTCGACGATCTTTTTCTGAGCCTGGGCGAGACCTTCGACAGATTTCTGTTGCTCGAGATGACGCGAGACGCTGAGCGGTGACTTGCCCTGAAGCAATATGAGGTCATGGCTGGAGAGGACGGCCTTTGGCAGTCCCTCTTCGGTGACCAGTACGTGCTGTATGTCCTTGGAGATCATTGAAAGCAGGGCCTGAAACAGGCGCGCTGTGCTCTCGACCGAAACTACGGGCGCGCTCATGATGCCGGCGACGGGGAGATCGAGAGCCAAGGCATTGGCCACAACGCGATCCGTAAAGTCGCGATCCGTTACGATGCCAATGGCGCGGCCGTCAGCTCCGACCACAGCAAGACAGGTCGCGTGCGAAGTTGCCGCCAAACGTGCGGCTTCCCGAATCGATGTTTCGCCGGTGCAGACTACAGCCGGAGCGCTGATGACATCTTTGACGGCGAGGGAGTAGAGCAGGCGCTCGGTACTTCCCATAAGGTTCGTCTGGTCCTTGAGTTCCTTCAGACTGCGGTCGATGTAGCGCGTAATCGACACGTGAACCAGATACTCCGAAAATTCAGGATAACGAGAGGCGAGTTCCTGAATCACCGTGCCCGGGATGCTGTAGCAGAGTGCATCTTCAGCCGCTGTCACGTCGAGCCGGGCGGTGTCCCGACCCATGAGTGAGAGCAGTCCGAATATCTCACCCTCGCTGCGATAGTCAAAGACTAGTTGCTTCCCGACTTGGGTGCGCAACGTCAGCTCAACGGCCCCCTTGTGAACGATGTACAGCACTTCAGAGGCACGATGGCCGGCGCTGATGATTGTGGTGTCTTTCGGGAAATACTCCAGCGTCATGCTGGGCACAAGGCGGGAAAGTTCGCTCGGAGGTAGAAACTGGAAGGGCGGGACAGCCTTCAGGAATTCAACTACCGTTCCAGTGACTATTGACGTAGACGAAGAGCGAGTCGACAAAGCTTCACCCTGAGGGAGGTAATTCTAGCAAAGCCGGGAATGGCAAGATGTGATGGAGCGCACTGGACGTAAGAGGCTCAAGGTCAATTGCCGATCTATCGCGCGTTCCGCAGTGGTTGACGAATGTGGGGCACAACCGTGATCAAGAATGGTGTAAGTTCTCCTGCACCGGTTGCATAGTGTTTGGGTGGCGCCCGGAGCCAAATCTCGCGTTCACGCGCCGGGATCGATGAACAAATTCGATCACTGGTACAGAGGTCGCAATCCCGTTTTCGAACATTTTCATTCGCGACCGCAAATGTCGGTCTTGCGGTTTCGCGAGCCATCGGTAGAATATCTGTGACACTCGATGGATGTAGAACTTCGCCGGTGTATTCCTCCCCCAGCCGGTGTGCGTAGCGCTGGAGTCCACTTCGCCGCCGTGCACTACTCGAAGTGTCTCCGAACGATTACAGGCCTCATAGGAGGGACGCGTGATAGCACGATTTCGCTCGTTGGCGGTTGCCGCAGTCTCAGCATGGATCATCTTGGGTGCATTCGCGCTTTGTCCGGAAAGTGCCCGCGCCGTCGGATTTCAACCGGTTTCCCCTGAAGAATTGAAGATGACGAGCGAACCCAAGGCGCCCGGCGCATCTGCAATCATTCTCTACCGTCAGGTGGACCGCGACGACAGCAGCAGAAACCCGCGCGAAGACAACTACGTTCGCATCAAGATTCTGAAAGAAGAAGGGCGCTCCCATGCCAATATCGAGATCCCTTTTTCCAAGTTGTACGAGGACATCAAGAATCTGAAGGCGCGCACCATCCGGCCCGACGGCTCGATCATCAATTTTGAAGGGAAGAGCTACGAGAAGACCATCGTCCAGGCGAGAGGTGTAGAGTACCTGGCAAAAACCTTCACCCTTCCAGACGTGCAAGTCGGCAGCATCATTGAGTACTACTACACCGTTGATTACACCGGTCAATGGATTTTCGACTCGCGCTGGATTCTGAGCAATGAACTCTTCACAAAGTACGCCAGGTTCTCGCTGAGGCCCTATCCTAGATTTGCACTCCGGTGGATCTGGCAGGGTGTGGCGCAAGGGCCCAGCAAAGATGGCTTTGGGGGCCTCGTCCGTATGGAAGTGCACGACATACCTGCCTTCGAGACAGAGGATTTTATGCCGCCGAAAGACGAATTGAAGGCGAGAGTGGACTTCATCTACACCGGTTTCGAGGCGTTGCCGATGGAACCAGACAAATTCTGGAAGCAGGTCGGAAAAGAGCTGAACAGCGACGTGGAGAGCTTCATAAACAAAAGAAAAGGGATGGAGGAGGCAGTCTCCCAAATCGTCTCGCCAGATGACTCTCCCGAGCAGAAGGCGCAGAAAATCTATGCGCGTGTGCAGCAGTTCCGAAACACCTCCTACGAGATTGAGAAAACGGAGCAAGAAAAGAAGCGCGAAAAAGAAAAGGACCTCAGCAACGTCGACGATGTGTGGAAGCGCGGCTATGGCAACGGCTTTCAGCTCACATGGCTCTACCTTGCGCTCGCCCGGGCCGCGGGGCTTGATGCCCATGGCGTCCGGGTATCGGATCGCCAAAACTACTTTTTCAATCGCACGTTGATGAATCGCAGGAAATTGGACACTAATGTAGTCCTGCTGCACTTCAAAGACCGCGATGTTTACTGCGATCCGGGGGCGGCTTTCACGCCCTTCGGGCTATTGCCGTGGTACGAGACCGGAGTTCCGGGCCTGCGGCTGGACAAGAACGGTGGCGAATGGGTCGAGACCACCCTGCCCGATAGCTCGGTATCGCAGCTCATGCGCAAAGCCGAGCTGAAGCTCCGTGCCGAGAGCGGTGCGCTTGAAGGCCACCTTACCGTTACCTACACGGGCCTGGAAGCCTCCCAACGGCGCGTTGAGCAACGCAATGAGGATGACACCGCGAGGAAGAAATTTCTGGAGGATGAGGTCCGCAACTCCATCCCCGTGGGAAGCGAAGTCGAACTCGTGAACAAGCCTAATTGGAGCAGTCCAACCGCGCCACTGGTTGCCGAATTCGACTTGAAGGTTCCCGGCTGGGCGGAAACGGCTGGCCGCCGGGTATTGGTATCTGTCGGACTCTTCAGTGCCCTCGACAAGCATGTTTTCGATCATGCGCAACGGGTTCATCCCATCTACTTCGAGTATCCCAGCAGCAAACTGGATAATGTGACCATTGAACTGCCTGCGGGTTGGCGCGTCTCGAGCCTCCCGCCACCGACAAATGAGGTGCAGAAGATCATCGGCTTTGCTTCCAAGGCGGAGAGCAACAAGGGCGCTCTGCATCTCTCGCGAAGCTTCACCACCGACATTACGTTTATGGACCCTAAATACTATCTTTCATTACAGAGTTTCTACCGCATGGTGAGGACGACAGATGAGCAACAGATTGTTTTGCTGCCCGGATCAACGACCGCTTCCAACTAGGCGGCAGAACCTGCTCGCTTCTTTACTGCTACTAGGCTGCGCTCTGGTCTGCGTTCCCTGGGCGAGGGCCACCAGCAATAACGCCCCGGACTGGATGCATGCCCAGGTAAACGCCCCGCTGCCTCCTCACGACGAGAAGACCAGCGCTGTTCTGCTCTATTCAGAGAAGCGCGTGGACGTCATCTCCGCCGACAAAATTAAGATCCGTGTACGTGAAGTCTATAAAATCCTGCGGCCCGCCGGCCGCAATCGCGGCATCGTCAAAGCCCGGTTCAATCTTCCGAGCAAGGTTACCAGCATGCACGGCTGGTGTATCCCAACCCAAGGTAAGGATTACACCGTCGAAGACAAGGAAGCCGTCGAGGTTTCTTTGGACGAGATCGAAGGTAGCGACCTGATTAACGATGTAAAGATGAAGCTGCTGCGTATTCCCGCCGCGGACCCCGGAAACTTCGTCGGCTTTGAATACGAAATCGAAGAGAATCCGCTTCTCCTACAGGATATCTGGGCGTTCCAGCAGGAGGACCCAGCACGCGAAGAACACTTCTTCCTCTGCCTCCCGCTTGGCTGGGAGTACAAAGCCTCGTGGATCAACTATCCGGAAGCGCAGCCGACCCGATTCGGAGACAACGAGTGGGAGTGGGTCATTCAGAACGTCAAGGGGGTCCGCGAAGAAAAGGAAATGCCGCCGTTCTATGGCGTTGTGGGGCACATGATTATCTCCTTTTTTCCTTCCAGTGGTCATGCCCCGGGCGCATTCGCCAATTGGAAAGAGATGGGAGACTGGTATCTCAACCTCGCGCGTGGCCGGCGCGATCCCTCTCCTGAAATCAAGCAGAAGGTTGCGGCGCTGACGGCATCCGCTCCTGCGCCTCTCGACAAAATGAAGGCCATCGCAAGTTTCGTGCAGAGCGATGTCCGTTATGTTTCTATCCAGCTTGGCATCGGAGGATTCCAACCGCATCCGGCCAACGACATTTTCAACCACCGCTACGGGGACTGCAAAGACAAAGCAACTCTCATGAGTTCCATGCTCCACGAGATTGGTGTCGAGTCCTACTATGTGCTGATCAACACCGAGCGCGGATCGGTCACGCCTGAAACGCCGGCCTACGCAGCGTTCGATCACGTCGTGCTTGCTATCCGCCTGCCGGCTGGAATTTCCAGTTCGTCTCTAGTCGCCACCATGCAGCACCCCACGCTTGGGCGCCTCTTGTTCTTCGATCCCACTAGCGAGTTGAATCCATTTGGGAGCATCGGTGGCTACTTGCAATCCAACTTCGGCTTGTTGGTCACTTCCGACGGTGGCGAATTAGTTCTCCTTCCCCAAATGCCCGCGACCACCAGCGGTATTCGACGATCCGCTATTTTCACGCTCTCGGCCTCCGGCATTCTGCAAGGTGATGTGGAGGAATTCCGCTTCGGCGACCGCGCACGGGCGCAACGGTATGTGCTGCGCTCGGTCACGCAGGACAAAGATAAGATCAAACCCATCGAATCCTTACTCGCGGGCTCACTTTCGTCCTTCCAGATCCAGAAGGCCTCCGTGCTCAATTTTCAGCAGAACGACTTGCCCTTCGGCTACCGCTATTCTTTCACCGCGGAAAATTATGCCAAGCACGTCGGCGATTTGCTGGCCGTGCGGCCACGTGTACTCGGGACGAAATCGAGCGCTCTGCTCGAGATCAAGGAGCCCCGCATTTTTCCCGTGGAGTTTAGCGGCCCGGAGAAGGACACGGACACGTTCGAAATCACGCTGCCTCCGGGTTACGAGGTGGACGATCTGCCCGCACCCGTGGATGCCGACTTCGGCTTTGCTAGTTACCACTCAAAGTCCGAGGTTCGAGGCAACGTGATCCACTACACCCGCACTTTTGAAATTAAGGAACTGAGCGTACCGGCTAGTCGCGCAGAGGAACTCAAGAGGTTTTACCGGATCATCGCCAGCGATGAAAGAGACACAGCTGTTCTGCGAACCGCCTCGCGTTAGGGGCGTTCTGAATTACCGTTGAAATGACCTGCCGAGCTCTGCTGAACCGGCTTTCGACTGCACGCTTTGTGAAGGCCGCGCCACAAACGCAACCGGGACGCAACTAGCCTAAAATGGCCCTGCGGACGAATGTTTAAGTGGCCCGTAAGCAGTAGAAGCATAAGTGAGTTACTTGGTGGCGGCGCGTGGACTCGAACCACGGACCTACGGATTATGAGACCGTCGCTCTAACCGGCTGAGCTACGCCGCCACTGGCAGCCTGCCAAGAGGGCCTGCTGGTGCAGGCGGCAGACATCATGCGGCCGGAATGCGACCGACAACACCGATTCTATTGGGCCGCTGGTGCACTGTCAAACCGCTCCATCCCGCCTTCACGCGTTTACTGTGAAAGGGGCAGCATCGTGAGCGTATTCAGTGCCGACTCATCTTCAGCCCACCGCTTGGAGTCGCGGGAATTTCGCAGTTTTGGTTGGAACCCAGTGAAGTAGTTGATGATGTTCGTTTGAAGTTCGGGGTTTGCGTGCGCAAACTTATCCTTTTCCAGTCGGCGGACCAATTCGCGATAAGTCTCATCTGCCAGACCGTATTCGCCTGCACGGGTGGGGGCACCGGTGTCGAGGTCGAAGGCAGGAAAGTCAGTTTTGGCCTGTCGCGCCTGCTTTAGTTCCTCGCGCAAAGCCGAAACGGTTTGATTAACGCTTTCGATATAGAGGTTCTCGGTCTGCGGCGTAGGATCCTTATAGGCGAGCCCGCGGAAGGGGCCGATCTTAGGGATGATACGCAGGAGAAAAGCAATCACACGCGCGCCCGGTCCTGGTCTTGTATAGTCGCGGCCCCAGTTCTTTTCGTAGTCTGCTCGGGAGAGGTGATAAAGGAAGAGTTTACGGTTGAAGTTGGGAATCTCTGCGACTATTTCCTTGCCGCGGCTCGCCAATGCCACCTTTGTCATCTCGGGAATGACTTTGCTAACTGCGCGCCGGTAAGTCCCGATCGCCAGATCTTCATGAGTGGTCACGGAGTTCAGGGGAACTCCGTAGGTTCGCAAGAATGCGCGCTCCAGTTGCTGCTTAGCCACTTGAAAATCGATGAAGTCGTGGAAGCTCTGGGGCGGGTAGCGATGACGCGCCACTTGCAAAACATCAAACCCGAACTCGGTTCGTAAGTGTTCGCTGTGCCCGTCCTCATAGGTCACCACTGGACCAAACTTCCTGCGCAGCTTGGGGAATTCGACTGGCACGGCGCGGTTGATGAACGGATGTCCGTGAATATCTGAAACGTAGTGCGCCAGCGTTCCCACCGCAAAGGCCAGTTCGTCCACGTTTCTCGCTTCGAGGAAGAGATTCTTCTCGAAGTCTCCTGTACGTACATAATGCGTCAAGTCGCTGAACAGGTGATTCCCAAAAGGATAGTACCCCAGATCCTGCAGAACCGACCCTCCGTATGCAAACGCATGCGCATGACGGAGTTCGTCTGGAGTCGTATTTGGATAACGGCTCAGAAGAAGAGGCCGAATGCTGTCATCCCACACCAAATCGATCAGTTCTTCATGAGTTAAGACGGAGTAGGCGTGCGCTGGTGGAACGAGAAGAAGGCCAATCAGCGAGCAGGCCACGATGCGTACAAAACTGTGCACTCGATGACCTCAGCGCTCCCCCGAACTTCGGGTGTCTCGACCGCTGTCCAATGTTGCCAGAAGTAGAAAAACGACTGCACCCAGCAATAGCAGATGCAGCCCTCCACCAAAGTCGTCCCCTCGTGCCACGCCCGTGGCCCACCCAGCCAACAGCACTACAAAAAGCGTCCAGATCAATCCAAACCATCCTGATACGTGCCTGCATAGTTGCCGACAGATGGCCTGCTGGTTGTATGCCGACGACGTCTGGCTGACTTTAGACGTGTGCGACTTCGTGCCGACGCCGTTCGATCACCGCAAGCAGGTTGTTGTAAGAGTCCGAAAAGCTCTTGACGCCCGCTACTGTCAGCGCTTCTGTCACAGCTTTCATGTCGATTCCGATTTCCTTGAGTTTGGCAAACAGTTCGTGCGCACCTTTCAGATCGTCGGTGATTGTAACCACCGCTTTGCCGTGCTCACGAAAAGCCTCATAGGTGACCGGAGGCATCGTGTTTACGGTGTGAGGACCGATCAGCGTGTCGATGTAAAGCACATCGGAGTACTTTGGATTCTTGGTTCCCGTTGACGCCCACAGAGGACGCTGAACCCGGGCACCGGCCTGTGCCAGCTTCTCCCAACGCGCGCCGCTGAACAGGTGCTGGAACTTCTCATAAGCCAGCTTCGCATTCGCAATGGCAGCTTGGCCCATAAGCTCGACCGCTTCCGGGTGCCCCGCCTTGGCGATTTCTTCCAGCTTCTTGTCCACTGCGGTGTCAATGCGGCTGACGAAGAAGCTCGCCACGGAGGCAACGCGGTTCACCGCACCGCCTTTGGCAATGCGCTTTTCCAGACCTCTCATGTAGCTCTCGACGACTTGCGCATAGACCTCAACCGAGAAGATCAAGGTCACGTTGACGCTAATGCCTTCCGAAATCAGTTCCTCGAAGGCGGGCAGTCCCTCAGGAGTTGCCGGGACTTTAATCATCACGTTGGGGCGCGCCAGTTTGGCGTGCAAGCGCTTGGCTTCCTTCACGGTGGCCGCCGTGTCCTGCGCCAGTAGTGGAGAGACTTCGATGCTCACAAATCCGTCTTTTCCCTGGGTGCTCTCAAATACAGGACCGAAGACATCGGCTGCGCTCGCGATGTCTCCCACCACCAGCGCGTCATATATCTCAGCCTGCCCCGCGCCTCCGGCTACCAATTCACGCAGCTCGTCTTCATAATCCTTGCTGCCGGAAATTGCCTTCTCGAAGATGGTCGGGTTCGAAGTCAGCCCGCGTAGCCCGTCTTCCTCAATCATTTTCTTTAGAGTTCCCTGGGACACCAGCGAACGCGTCATCTGGTCATACCATGGGCTTTGTCCCAACTTGCTCAACTGCGCTAAAGGATTGCTGGCCATCACTCATCTCCTCGTTGTTTCGGTGCCTTAGAACTTTGATTCCATGGCGGCAATTTTTGCCACCCGTCGCCGATGCCGTTGCTCGCCGCTGAACTCCGCTCCCAGAAAAGCCCGCACCAATTCCAGCGCCAATGCTTCGCCAATCACCCGCGATCCTAAACAGAGCACGTTCATCTCGTCATGCTCTACCCCCTGGTGCGCTGAATATGTGTCATGACAAACCGCGGCACGAATGCCCCGCACCTTGTTGGCCGCCACCGACGCGCCCACGCCGCTGCCGCAGATAAGAATTCCGCGATCTGCCCGGCCCTCCATGAGCGCCGCTGTCAGGTCGGCGGCGCGGTCCGGATAGTCATCCGGTGTCACTGCATCGTGGGTTCCCAGATCGAACGCCAAGTGCCCCAATCTGCGTACTTCCTCCAAGACGGGCGTCAGCAGCGGCGACCCGGCGTGGTCTGCCGCAACGGCAACTTTCATCTATTTCTTTCCTGCGGCCTTCACCGCCGCGATCGTTTCTTTGGCATGCTTCACCACGTTTTCCGTGGTAAAGCCGAAGTGCTTCAATACTTCCTTCGCTGGACCGGAGGCACCGAACTGTTTCTGCCCTACGACCCTTCCTTCCAATCCAACATAGCGTTCCCAACCAATCGGAATCCCGGCCTCCACGGCAACGCGCGCGCGCACTGCGCTGGGAAGCACGCTCTCCTTGTATTCCGCACTCTGTTCGTCATATAGATCCCAGCAGGGCATGCTGACCACACGCGCCTTTACTCCTTCGCCTGCAAGTATCTCCTGCGCCTCCAGCGCAAGCTGCAACTCGCTTCCCGTGCCGATCAGGATTACATCCGGAGTGCCCGGCGAGTCGCTGAAGACATATGCGCCTTTGCACAGCCCTTCGGCGGTGGCGTAGCGCGTTCGGTCAAAGGTCGGAACCGCCTGCCGCGTCAACGCCAAAGCCATGGGATGCTTCTTGCTCTCGACGGCCAGCTTCCATGCTACTGCGGTCTCGTTGGCATCCGCTGGACGGATCAGCCGCATATGAGGCATCAGGCGCAGCGACATGACCTGTTCGACCGGCTCATGCGTTGGACCATCTTCGCCCACTGCAATGGAGTCGTGGGTAAAGACGTAAGTCACGGGTAATTCCATGATCGCGGCCAGCCGCAAAGCTCCGCGCATGTAATCGCTGAATACCATGAAGGTTCCGCCAAAAGCCCTCAGGCCGCTGGCTGCGATTCCATTCAGGATTCCGCCCATCCCCATCTCGCGCACGCCGAAGCGCAGAATGCGCCCGCCATAACTGCCGCTCTCAAAGCTGGTCTCGCCATCGATCTTGGTTTTGTTGGAGGTTTCGAGGTCGGCCGAACCGCCCAGCAGCCAGGGTAGCTTCTTGGCAATCGAGTTCATCACCTTGTAACTCGCCTCGCGCGTGGCGATACCCTTGGCGTCGGCAGGGAAGACCGGAACATCCTTGTCCCAACCTTCCGGCAGCTTGCCGGTCATGATTCCCTCCCACTGCTTTGCCAGCTCGGGATTTTTCTTGGCCCACAACTCGTATTTTGCCTGCCACTCGGCTTCCAGCTTCTTGCCGCGCTCGACGGCCTTGCCCAAGTGTTCGCCCACCTCCTTCTGGAATCAGGAACTGCGCATCTTCGGGCCAGCCGTAGAAGCGCTTGGTGGCCTTTACTTCTTCTACGCCGAGCGGTTCGCCGTGGGCTGCGCTCGTATCCTGCTTGTGCGGCGAGCCGTATCCGATGTGGGAGTGCACGATGATCAGCGTAGGTCGCTCAGTCTCGCTTTGTGCAAGGCGGAGAGCCGCTTCCACGGCTTGCAGGTTGTTTGCGTCCTCCACGGTCAGCACGTTCCAGTGGTAACCCTTGAAGCGCGATTCCACATCGTCGCTATAGGCAAGTGAGGTCGGCCCGTCAAGGCTGATGTGGTTGGAGTCGTACAGCCAAACCAGGTTGGAGAGCTTGAGATGACCCGCCAGAGCAGCTGATTCGTGCGAAATTCCTTCCATCATGTCGCCATCGGAGCAGATGGAATAGACGCGGTAATCGACGATCTTGTCGTCCCCTGGTTGAAGTGAGCCGCCAGCCAGCGCTCGGCAATGGCCATGCCCACCGAGTTCGCAATTCCCTGTCCCAGCGGGCCAGTCGTTGTCTCCACGCCGGGGGTGAGGTTGTATTCCGGATGGCCGGGGCATTTCGAGCCAAGCTGGCGGAATCTCTCGATCTCCGAGAGCGGCAGGTCATAGCCGGTCAAGTGCAGTATCGAGTAAAGCAGCATGGAGGCATGGCCGGCGGAGAGCACCACGCGGTCGCGATTGCACCAGCGCGGATTTGCCGGGTTGTATCGCAGAATGCGATCCCACAGCACATACGCCACTGGAGCCAGGCCCATCGGGGCTCCCGGATGTCCGCTGTTCGCCTTCTGAACCGCGTCTATGGAAAGCGTGCGAATCGTATTTACGCATAGTTGATCCAGCGCCGACTGCTTCGTGGTTTCAAGCTGCTGTACATTGGCTGACATGTAGTTTGAGTTGCCTTTCTGCCCCGGCACGCGCCGGCTGCTGCACAGAACTTTCATTGAATTTCGGGTGGGTACCCTGACAAGCACATAACAATAATGCAGTGCTCCCCTGTGCCAAGTCGAGCCGTACCTCAATTTTCGGTGTTCTCTGCCGATTTTCTCTATCTGCTTCAGATGCCTGGGAGGCCCGATGGGAACCAGGGCTGACGCCCCCGCGCGCTCAAAATTCAGAGTGAGAAAGAGCACAACTCACCTTGGGGCGTGCTCTGCCGATTGTTCACCGGGCGCCGGCGGTAGCAATGGCCCTGATTGCGGCTCGGGAAAATGATTTCCACCTTTGCTATCCCTGGGCGCGTCTAAAACAAAGCAGAGCCGGGGAGCGGCGGTCGTTTCGCTTCCGCCGTATAATGGCTATAGTTCTGTCCGGCGTTCAAAGGATCCATGTCAAAAAGCGTAAAAACATCACTTCTCCTGTTGTCGTTCCTCATTCTTGCCTTTGCGGTAGCTGGCGCGGTCGGCGTCAAAACGGGCAACAACAATGATGGCGGCGCATATCGCCAAATGAGCGTTTATAGCGAAGTTCTTTCGCGCATTCGCTCTGATTATGTTGAAGAGCCGAACATCCCCCAGGTTAGCGATGGAGCCCTGCACGGGTTGCTCGAGGCGCTTGATTCCGACTCCAGTTACCTCAGCCCGGATGAGTACAAGATTTATAAACAGATGGGGGAGCCCGCGGCGAATATCGGAGCTGCCGTCTCCAAGCGTTTCGGCTATGGCGATGTGATCTCGGTTGTACCGGGAGGCCCGGCTGACAAGGCCGGCCTGCTCGCTGGCGACATTGTCGAGGCTCTGAACGAAAAGAGCACTCGCGAGATGTCTGTGGCTGAACTCAATGAAATGCTCGGAGGCAAGGTTGGCTCGGTGGTCAGTCTCAGCGTGGTGCGTCCGACCAAAGCTCAGCCGCAAAAGATCTCCATTACGCGCGAAGTGGTGAAGTCCCCGTCAACCTCCTCCAAGATGCTGGATGGCCAGATCGGATACATTCGCGCCGAAGGTTTCCCAAAGGGCCGCGCCCAGGAGATAGCCTCGCGAATTCGTGAGCTTCAGAAGAATGGCGCGAAAAAGCTCATTCTCGATCTTCGTAACTCCGGCGATGGCGATATTGCCGAGGGCATTTCGACTGCGAACCTGTTTTTGAATCATGGGCAGATCGCCTACGTGGAAGGACAGAAATATCCGCGCCAGAATTTTGCGGCTGATCCGGCAAAGGCGATTTCCAGCCTGCCGCTGGTGGTGATCGTGAATAAATCTACAGCGGGAGCCGCTGAAATTGTCGCGGCCGCGATTCTGGATAACGCGCGTGGCGACGTTCTCGGCGACAAGACATTCGGCAGTGGCTCCATCCAGAAGACCATCGATCTGCGAGATGGCGGCGCGCTGATCCTGTCGATCGCCAAGTACTACACACCGGGAGGCAAGGCGATTCAGGACGTGGCCATCACTCCTAATGTACTGGTAGCCGACAAGGCTGAGGACTTCATCGCACCGGAGGATTCCGATATCGTTCCTGACGAAAGCGAGAAGGCTGAACCCCCAAAGAATCAGCCTGACGAACAGCTTCGCCGAGCCATCGAACAGCTCACCAAGCAGGACCAGAAGGCCGCCGCTGCCAGCTAAGCATTATCACGCGAACTCAGCCCCAGCCGTCACGATCGGTTGGGGCTTTTTGCTTGCGGGCAAAGAACAAAGGCCGCGGAGATAGTCCGCGGCCTTGCATTGAACGAAATGACGCTTTTACTTCTTCGCCTTCTTCCCCTTCTTGCTCTTCTTTGCAGTCTTCTTGGGAGCCTTCTTCTTGTCAGCCTTCTTGGCGAGTTTCTTGTCCTTCTTCACTGCCTTCAGTGCCTTCTGGACCGCCTTCTTGGATGCTTTCTTGGCGGGCTTTGCTTTCTTGGCCAGCCTTTTTGGCAACCTTCTTGGCCACGCTCTTCACGGCAGCCTTTTTGGCAGCTTTCTTGGCGGGCTTCGTCGCAACAACTTTCTTCGCGGCAGCTTTTTTGGCTGCTTTCTTGGCTACTTTCTTGGCTGCCTTCTTGGCAGGTTTCTTTGCCGGTTTCTTTGCCGGGGGAGCCGACGGGGCTGGCGCTTCGTCTGCTTCTTCGTCGCGCTGGGCGCGGCTTGCGCTAGGAGCTACGGCTTCGTCTTCAGCGTGGCCCAGTTCCTGTTCTTCCGCTTCCTCTTCTTCGTCTTCCAGTTCCTCTTCCTCTTCGTCGTCAATTACATCTTCAAATGCATCGTTATCTCCGAATTCGTCATCACTGCCGCGACCATAAAGAGTTTCGTCGAACGTCATGTCTCCTCCTGGAATCATTTGCCACTCCGCGCCCGCGGACTGCTGAGCACAGGTACAACACGACTGCTGCTGCCACTTACTTGGCCAACGTATGCATGATACTCGCGCATCACGCATACCCCCGCACCCGAACACAATAACTCAGCCTCGTTTGCGATGCAACGGAATGCCGTACTTCGAACGCCAAACCCGCATCTATTTTTTTGCGCGTTCAGTCTTGCTGGGTGTGTTTGTTGCCTGGGTGAGCTGTATTCTTCGCCTGAGCGGGCGCTCGGGGATGCTTCGTGGACGGGGCACCCGCGGCGGCTTTGCCGCTGGCCTCACCCTTGCCGGCACTCTTTGCCGAGGGGCGAATGCTGTTTTCCTTCTTGTTATGGGCAACGCCAGCGCTGGCCCGGCGGCCTGTGGTGGTTGCGGATGTGCGCTTTACCAGGGTTTCGGAGGCGGGGCGGAAGATTGCCAGCGATTCTCCTGCACGCAGCGTGTTGCCGGTGAGGCGATTCCATTGCCGAACTTTCTCGGCCGGAACTCCGAAATCGTCAGCCACCGAGAGAACTGTATCTCCTTTGCGCACCTTATAGTGCTCAGGATGCCGGCTATAACTCAGTGTTGCGGGGCGAATTGCTGCAGGCTTGGCGGGAGCGACCGGAATAATCAGCTTGATGTCGTGAGCCAACTCCGTGCCTTCCAGGTTGTTGGCTTCGGCGATGGCGGTAGCGGTAGTGTGGTAGCGGTGCGCGATTTCGCTGAGCGTCTCCCCCCTTTCAACGCGGTGGTATCGCCAGTAAACCCGCATCTCCTCCGGAATCGCCTCGACGGCTCTTTCGAATGTTTCTGCGACTCCCTTGGGCAGATGCAGATCAAAATCCATATCTTTCGGGGTGGTCATTCGCAGCAGGCTTGGGTTCAACTCCTGCAGCACCGCCGTGGAGGAGTCGGTGCACTCGGCGACGAGGCGAAGATCGATTGGATAGTGTATGCGCACCGTGTCGAATGAGGCGGGAGGGTCAAGCGTGAGATGGTCGAGCCCGTATTGGGTGGGATTTTTCGCCATGATGGTCATGGCCAGAATAATCGGCACGTAATTGCGTGTCTCACCGGGCAGAACGTTGCGGCGGTGGAGCTCCCAAAAGTCGGCGTAGCCGGTGCGCTGCACGGCGCGCTGCACCGTTCCGGGGCCGGAATTGTAGGCTGCCATCGCGAGGTACCAGTCGCCGAACTGATTGTAGAGATCCTTGAGCAAGCGGGCGGCGGCGCGTGTGGCCTTCTCGGGATCCTGCCGTTCGTCGACCCACCAGTTGTGCTGCAGCCCCGCATGAACGCCGTCCCATGGCATGAACTGCCACATCCCACGTGCTCCCATGCGCGACAGTGCCAGGGGCTGGAAACCGGATTCCGCCTGAGCCAGGAACATCAGGTCCTGCGGTACGCCTTCCTCGCGGAAGATTCGCGAGATCATATCGCTGTAGCGTCCGCGCCGGATCAGTGCGCGCTCGATGGTTCCGTGTCCGCGAGTCGAAAAGTAATTGATGTAGCTCACTACCGGATCGGTCAGCATGAGCGGGAGATCGCTGTGAGTGTTTGCCAGCTCGGCTTGCGCCTTTGCCTTGATCGTGGGATCGACCGGGAAGGTGATGTTGTTGGCCTCGTCGATGGGCGCGGGCTCGGCGCGTTGCTCGGTGAACCCATCGCCGACCTTCAGCGCCTGCAGTTCCAACTCGTGAGTCGCCTCTACAATCCTGTCGAACTCGCTCTGCAATCGCTCGTCGCTTTGTACGCCGATTGGTCCACGCAGCAAGAGATTGAAGGCGGCGTCGAAATTGTCCTTGGCTGCCTCCATGTGTCCGGCGGCGTAGTTGGCCTGGCCGCGGGCGTACTCGGCTTCGGCGCGCGCGATCAACTGCTCCACGGTGTCAACGGCAGGCGGCTGGCGCGCTGGCGCGCGGCGCCGCCTGTGGTGCGGGCACGGCTGCGGGCGGCGGAGCAGGAAGAGTCGGCGCGGTGGCGTGCGGCGCAGGCAAGGTGGAAGCGGCCTGCTTGGAGTGCTCGCAGGAGGCGAGGAAGAGACAGAGAGCAGCAGCAGCGAGAAGATTGCGCGATCAAAAAGGCTCATCGGTTTGTGCGGAGCTACCGGCGGCGGCGAGCCAACGCCGGAGCACGCGCTTTCTCAAATCTACGAACGATTCACCGATGGGTCAATCGTTGGAAACGTTATAGTTACTGATTAGCAATGTTTGCACGAGATCAGAACCATATACTACCATCTAACCCGCCGGGGCTGAACCATTAACCAGGCAGGCAATGGTTGGCCAAAGCCTGCTCAATATCACTGACGAGGTCGGCTGCTCCTTCGATACCGACGGAGAGACGAATGGTGGCTGGAGAGACTCCCAGCAGTCTCAATTCGCGACGGGGAAGACTGGAATGCGAGGAGAGCACAGGATAAGAGACGGTGGATTCGACACCGCCCAAGACTGGTGGCGAGATACCACAACTTGAGTGCATCGATGAAACGCTCGGCCGCGGCGCCGCCACCACGAATGTCAAAAGAGACGATTGCGCCAAAGTCGCTCATCTGGGCGGCAGCCAGTTGGTGCGAGGGTGAATCAGGCAATCCGGGATAGAAGACGCGAGCCACACGCTCATGGCCGGCAAGATAATTGGCAATGACGGCGGCGTTGCGGCAGGAACGTTCGATGCGGAGATCCAAGGTCTTCAGGCCGCGCAGCAACAGGTAGGCGACTCCAGGATCAGAGCAGGCACCGGAGAGAACCATGGTGTCGCGAATGGGTTTGGCCCAGCGGCTTGAGGTGATAATGGCCCCTGCCGTGAGGTCGCTGTGGCCACCGAGGTATTTGGTGGCCGAGTGCACGACGACATCGGCACCGAGGGTGAGCGGCTTCTGAAGGATGGGAGTGGCGAAGGTGTTGTCCACCACGACTGCAATCTTGCGCTTGTGGGCCCGGGCGGAGAGTTCCGCGATATCAGCACAGCGCAGGGTAGGGTTGGTGGGGGTTTCCAGGAAAAGCATTCGCGTTTTGGAGGTAAAGCAGGCGTCGATGTTGGAGAGTTCGGCGAATGGAACGAAGCGGGTGGCGATTCCGCAGCGGCCCAGCAGGGTGGAAAACAGCGTTTTGGTGCCGCCGTAGATGTCCAGCATGGAAACGATTTCGTCTCCGCTCTTGCACAGGGTCAGGGCAGTGGCGAGTTCAGCAGCCAAACCGCTGGCGGTCAAGACGCAGTCTTCACCTTGTTCGAGAGCGGCGATCTTTTCTTCGGCGGCGCGCAGGGTTGGATTTCCGTAGCGGGTATAGAGGAAAACCGCCGGGTCGCCGGAGAGGTAGCGGCGCAGTTGTTCGGTGTTTTGCAGGGCGAAGACCGCAGTCTGCTGGATTTCCGTGGTGAGGGGAGCGTTGCGGCCGTGGCGGTCTTCCCCGGCGTGAACGGAGAGGGTGGCGTCGGATTCGGGAGGCGGTTTGATCATGCGCGAACTTGGGGCGCCGGCCGGCCGAAAAAGCATCGGCGGGAAGTTGGGGCACGCCTTCGGGCGAAGCGGGGTTAGCGCTTGGCCCTTATGGCATCGAGGCATTGGCCGAAGAGGTCGATGAGATGCTTGGCATAGTCCTCCGCCCGCGATACCGTACCGCCCTGAAATCCAGCGCCCGGGGTCCCGGTACGGCCAAAGCCAGTGGTGGTGGCGATGAATTTCATCATCTCCAGTGCGATCTCTTCATCGCGTCGCAGGGGAGGGGCAGGAGGGACGGGAGTGGCTGGTGTGTCGCTCACGGGAATTCTCCGAGGCTGAATTAAAAACGAAAGCTCACCGACTGACGAAAATCGGCGAGGTGCCGATGATAACAGATAAACAAATATGAGGAAGAGGCGCGAAAAATTGTGGCACTGGGTCAGTTTCCATGTTGGCCGTGAGAACGTGATCCGCCCAGCGTCCTCGACGACTCCGCTGGCAGCATAAATGGGAAAGCCGGGCAGTTTTCCCGTCTTTCCTGCCCGTCCTATATTGCTATACCATGTCGGGTGGAGTTGAATAAGCTCATATGTCATGTAAATCGTGCGGATCGGAAAATCAGGGAAAGTTTGCCGCGGAAATGAGTGTCCACTTTCTCGGACTGGAGAACGTCGACAAACCCACGGTTTTGGTATTCCCCAACCTTGTAGTCTGCGTGGATTGCGGTATCACGGAATTCACGATGCCAGAAAATGAATTGCGTCTGCTAAGAAAAGGTCCCCCTAGTGATCTTAAAACTGCCTATTAGCCCGCAGTAAACGGCGTGATTTCGGCAGGCTGAAAAGAACTCCGGTTGTGCCCCACATAATAACTTTTAAGGCTGTCATAACTGCCAGTGGAACCACGGGTGATCCCAGAGTAGCCTTGCTTGATTCAAAGCAGTCGGGACCCTGAGAGTAGGTCCGTCCCTGAAGGAGGTTTCATGTGACCTCAATCCGGGTATTGCTCGCGGATGATTACGTTAAATTGCGCGAGGAACTTCAGTCGCAACTTGGCGAGGTCTTCGAGATTGTCGGGGCCGTCGAAGACGGTAAGCAGGCGGTTGATGCCGCACTTCGGCTTGACCCTGACGTCGTGGTGCTCGATATTTCAATGCCCGTTATGAATGGATTTGAGGTTGCGGCGCGTCTGCAGGAATTGAAGAGCAGGACGAAAATCATATTTCTGTCGATTCATGGCGACGACGAGTATATCCGCGCAGCATTTTCCGTGGGTGCCAGCGCCTATGTCGCCAAGCAGCATTTTGGAACTGACCTCATAACGGCGATTCGCGAGGCGGTTCTTGGAAACACATACATATCACCGTCATTGCAGCAGCGATAGATCGAAACGGACGGACGATCACCAATCCGGAAACTCACCCTCTACCCCTTCCCCACTGTAATCCACCCTCCCCTTTGTGATAAATTTAACGGTTTACCCGTGAATGCTCTTTACGCAGCGGGCAACCGCCCCATCTTTGGGGCGGAGGAGTACTGTTCTTGGAAAACCGCAGCGCCCAGCATCACCGCGATCGTCTCGTCGAGGCGATCAAGGAAGAACTCGTCATTATCGTCACCGGGGAGCTCTCCGATCCGCGTATCGGCCTCGTCACCATCAACGAGACCCTCATGGCTCCCAACGGCAAAGCCATGCGCGTTTATGTCGCCGTGGAAGGCGACGAGCGCGAGCAGAGCGAGTGTGTCACTGCCCTCAATGACGCCGTTGGCTTCATCCGCCATCAGCTCGCCGCTTCGCTCGGCCTCCGCGTCGCACCCGATCTCCACTTCGTCTTGGACAACTCCGGCCGCTACGGTGCGCGCATCGACGAACTCCTCCACCGGGTCCAAAAGCGGAGCAAGAAGAAGACCTCATGAACACGCTCGCCGAGGTGCTCAATGCGGTGCGGTTACGCCGGCGCTGGGTCGTTACCTCCCACGCCCGGCCTGACGGTGATGCCGTGGGCAGCGTCCTCGGCTGCGTTCAGCTCCTGCGTGCCATGGGCAAGCAAGCCGACGGCTATCTCGGCGATGGTGTGCCCTTCATCTATCGCGGCCTGCCCGGCGCAGCCGAGCTCCGCTCCGGCCCCGTCGATCCCTCCCGCTATGACGGCGTCATCATCATCGAGTGCGACAGCGTCCAGCGCACCAGCCTTCAGGGAATCGACGGCCTCTTCTCCATCAGCCTTGACCATCATCAGACCTACGCCGAGTACGCCGACCTCAACCACGTCGTCGCCGCCGCCTCCGCCGCCTCCATGCTCGTCTATCGGCTGGCCCAAAACGCCGGAGTCCGCATCACCCCAGAGATCGCAACCTGTCTCTACACCGCCGTGCTCACCGACACCGGGTCGTTCTGCTACGCCGGAACCAATGCGCAGACCTTCGCCTTCGCCCGTGAAATGGTGCTTGCCGGAGCCGATCCCATCGCCATCGCCCAGCAGGTTTATTTCTCCAACCCTGCCGCCAAAATGCACCTGCTTGGCCGCGCCCTCTCCAACCTCCAGTGCGAGGCCGCCATCTCCTGGATGCATGTCACCGAAGCCGACATGATCGCCAGCGGTGCCACCGAACTCGACTGCGAGGGTCTCGTCAACTGGTCGCTCAGCATCGACGGCATCGAGGCCTCGGCCTTTTTTCGTGAGATATCCGGCTCGCGTTACCGGGTCAGCCTGCGCAGCAAGGGACGCATCGACGTAGCCCGCATCGCCGCTCCCTTCGGCGGCGGCGGGCACTCCTGCGCCAGCGGCCACGTCATCGACGGCCCTCTGGAAGCCGCCACCGAGCGCGTCCTCGCCTCCCTCCGCCAGGCCCTGGAACTCACCCAAGGCCAGCCCGCCAGCGGCAGCGAACCACTCACCCCTCAACTTTAGCACTCAGGCTGGCCCACATCCGCCAGGGTGGCCTTAGGCTGGCCTATATCCACCTTCCTTTGGCGAACGTGGGGGTTACCAGTTTACCTCTGGCGAATGAAGGACTTGCCCGCATCCCGAATCTCCACCTTAATTCCCAGACAACATCCAGCAGCTACTCTGCATCTATCACCTTGGGACAAGTTTTTGGCTGCCCCGCCCTTTGTCAGGAGAGTAACCCGGCAGGGTCGGGCAAACCAACCGTCAGTGCGACGAAAGCCCCGGCTTCATCGTTCGAGATGACGTTACGAGTTCACATTCCATGCCGTTTAGAAGGCACTGATTGCCGGTCAGGCGCTGTGTCTTCCTTCACTCACGCAGAGCGTGAGCTTTCTTGAAAGTTAGGTTAGTATTTCGAGTTGCAGTGACAAAGCTTTTCAGTTCAGTTTTCGCTGCCGTTTGCGGGTCAAGGAGAGTGTGCTGCGTATGAAGCGTATCAACAAGACTCTGACGTTGTGCTCGTTAGCAATTTTAGTGTTTGCCCTCGGCTGCGGGTGGCACGAACAGCAACTGGTCTCGATTACCGTCACTCCGGCGATTGGATTCGTCACTGGGATCGGAGACATTATTCCTGTCCAGTACACCGCCTACGGCACCTACATCCATCCCCCCAAGACGGCCGATATCACCGATCAGGTAACGTGGACTTCAAGTATCGTGGCGGTCGGCACCGTCAGTAAAACCGGGGTTGTCACTCCGAGCGGCTTTGCTTGCGGAATCACCAACATTACGGCGGCTACGGGAGAGGGTAATGCCCAGGTCATTGTGACCGGCTCGGCCCAGTTCTTGGTCACTGATCCCAACGTCCCAGGCTGCCCCGCGCTGCCCCAAAATACTGCGGATCGCTGATCGTAGGCAAGCCTGTCGCCTACACCGGCAACAGGCTTGCCTGTAAACCTCGCAAACGCATCGCGCTGGCCCATATCCGCCATGCGCCCGCGGCCGGAGGGCCATCCGTACCGCCCACCCGGCTGTAACGTGTCGCTCGAATGTGGGCCTGGCTCTGGCCATGTATTTTCGCAGCCCAAATGCAAAGAGCGCGGCATCTTCACCGCGCTCCTCTGAAACCTTGAAATACTGAAACCTCGTCCTCTACCCCTCTTGCACAATCTCAATCAAAAATCCAAACGATTTCGGATGCACGAAGAACACCGTGGTTCCTCGCGAACCCGGACGCGGTGCCGCGTCGATGATGTTGAAGCCGTTGGCCTTCATATAGTCGAACGCCTTCTGCGCGCTCTTCACCCGGAATGCCACATGGGCAAAGCCGCCGCGTCCGCCGTTCTTGTCGATCAGCTTCTGCACCGGGCTCTCCGGCGAGAGAGGCTCCAGCAGTTGAATCAGGTTCGGCCCGTCGCCAATCCTGCAGCAGCGCCTCACGAACCATATCCTTGCCGTGCACTTCCTCGCGGTGAATCTCCTCGAAAGCCCAGCAGTTCGTAGGCTGCAACCTGTCCGTCGAGCTGCCCTTGCGGCACCGAAATCGCAAAGTGGTCGATAAACTGAAATCCCGGTACTTCCTTCAACTCCGCTGCAATTTCTTGCTATTGTTGCTCATGTCGCTGTGCTCATCATTCGAACTCCACCAGAACCTGATTCAATTGCACTCCATCGCTCTGCGCAACCGTCACCGTCTTCACCTTGCCGGCCACCGGCGAGGTCACGTTGGTTTCCATCTTCATCGCTTCCAGAACCAGCAGCAGGTCGTTCGGCTGAATCTGCTGTCCCGGCTGCACGTTCACCCGCGTCACCATGCCGGCAATCGGTGAGCGGCAAACCTTGCTCTCGTCCACCGCCTTCCTCGGCGCGCGGCGCCTTGGGAGCGCCCCGCCGCTGCCGGTGCTCGCCGTCAACACCGTCGCCGACCTGTGCGGGCGGAATGTAATGCGGCTTCGGTGCCGTGTCGTCTTCCGTGATCTCTACTTCGACTTCGTATGTCTTGCCGTCGATTCCGATCTGTAGCTTCAATGTCGTTCTCCTCGTTCGTGCCCCATTCGGCGGCTACTTCGTGCCCCACATCTGCCGCGTTCAGCAGATGTGGGAGCAGATTGTAGACTATCCGTGGGACTTGCGGGCTTCTGCGCCTCGCCGTCAGTGGAGCGCCGGATTCACTAAAGTCGCGGCCGCTCCGGAGTCTTACCGCATTACCGCTTCAAATTGTGCGAGGCCTGGACGATGGCGCGTCCTGCCTGCGCCCACGAATTCACCGTCGGCAGCAGTTGCGCCGAGCGGATCTTCACCTTTTTGCCAAGGAAGGCCGTAACCGCCGCCGCAATCATCGCCAGTGTCTCCGCCGAAACGTGTTCTTCCGCCTCCGCTGCTTCCGCCTTCGGCAGCTGTGCTTCCACTGCGCTGATCCGCGCCTCGAATTCCTTCTTCAGCGCCTCCAGCTCGCTGCTGCAGTCTCTTCACTTCGGCTTCGCTCTCCATCTTCGCGGCGTCCATTCTTCTCCATGTCGCTGTCGGTTGGCCATGGTTGGTTGCTCCTCGCCGCGATTAAAGCGGAATCAATCCGTGCTTCTTGGAAGGCCGCAGTTCGCGCTTGGTCTCCAGCGCACTCAGCGCCTGGGCCAGCGTACCGCCGTGTCTGCGAAGGCTCAATCACGTCGTCCACCAGCCTGCGTCCGGCAGCCACATACGGATTGGAAACGCATCGCGATACAGACCGATCAACTCCTGCCGCTTCGCCGGCTTGTCCTCGGCGCCGTCGATCTCCTTGCGGAAGACAATTTCGGCCGCGCCCTCGGCGCCCATCACCGCAACCTCCGCCGTCGGCCACGCCAGCACCCGATCCGCGCCCAGATCCTTCGAGCACATCGCAATGTAGGCGCCGCCGTAGGCCTTGCGCAGCACCACCGTGATCTTCGGAGCCGGTGGCCGCCGAGTACGCAAACAGCATCTTCGCGCCGTGGCGGATGATCCCGCCGTACTCCTGTTGCACTCCCGGCAAAAAGCCCGGAACGTCCACAAAGGTCACAATCGGAATATTGAATGCGTTCAGGAAGCGGATGAAGCGCGCCGCCTTGTCGCTGGCATTGATGTCCAGCGCTCCGGCCAGCACGTTCGGCTGGTTGGCGATGATCCCGATCGAGCGTCCCTCGATGCGGCCAAAGCCAATCACGATGTTCGGCGCAAAGCCCGGCTGCACTTCCATGAAGTCGTTGTGATCCAGAATGCGCGTCAGATATCTCGCGCACGTCATAGGATTGCTTGTGCTTCCACCGGAACAATGTCGTTCAGCGACTCGTCGTCTTCCATCGGGAATTCGTATTGCCAGCCGCGGCGGATCTTCCAGGTTGTTCGACGGCAAAAAGCTCAGAAGCCGGCGGCAGATGTACACCGCGTCCTCGTCGTTTTCCGCCACAAAGTGCACCACCCCGGAGTTGTTCATCTGCGCCGCCGGACCGCCCAGCGCCTCGGCCGTCACCACCTCGCCCGTCACCTGCTTGATCACCGAAGGCCCGGTGATGAACATCTGTGCCTGCTTGGTCTGGATGATGAAGTCGGTCAGCGCCGGACTGTACACCGCGCCGCCCGCGCAGGGCCCGCAAATCAGCGAAATCTGCGGCACCGTGCCGCTCAGCATCACGTTGTTGAAGAACACCCGCGCCGTAGCCGCCCAGCGCGTCAATGCCTTCCTGGATGCGCGCTCCGCCCGAATCGTTGATGAAGATGAACGGCGAGCCGGTCTTCAGCGACGCCTTCATCATCTCCACGCATTTGTCGGAGTGAACCTCGCCCGCCGCTCCGCCTGCCACCGTAAAGTCCTGGCTCGCCAGGTGCACCAGGCGTCCGTCAATCCGCGCGCATCCGGTCACCACGCCGTCGGCCGGAAGCTCTTTCCCTTCCATCCCAAACAGCGTTGCGCGGTGCTGCGCAAACGCCCCAATCTCCTGGAACGAGTTCGGGTCCACCAGCTTTTCCACCCGCTCGCGCGCCGTCAGCTTGCCCTGCTCGTGCTGTTTTTCAATGCGCTTTTCGCCGCCGCCGTTTTCCACCGTCGCGCGCTTTTCGCGCAGCGCCTGCGATGCGCTCTTCCATCGTCTTCGTCTTCGGCTGTGCTGGAATAGTAGTTGCCATTTCTTACCCGATCCCTTTCGCTCTACCGCGCCGCAGCGACGGTGACGTTGTGCGTCTGTCCATTGATGGTGACTGCGTACTTCACCGGACCGCTGGGCTGTGCCGCTGCTGCGCCAGCCTTCGGCGCCGCCGCTGCCGGAGCCGGAGCCGCCTTTGACGGATCCTTGCCCAGGTTTTTCGCGCCCTGGTCGCGGGTGCCAAAGAACTTCGGCGCAACCTGCGGGAACATCGCAAAGGTCAGTACGTCTTCGTCGCGTGCCGTTGCAGCCCTTCAGCGCCAGCGCGTCGGCGCGCAGCGCCTCCCACTCCGGCTTCAGCAAATCCGCCGGACGGCAGGTGATCGGCTCCTTCTTCGCGTGCGCTCGCGCCTTTTCCAGCACCTCAGGGATCCTTCGGCCCAATCGTCTCGCCGTAGTAGCCCAGCATCAGGTCGGCAAACTCACCCGTCAGAACCTTGTACCGCCCCATCAGCACGTTGAACACCGCCTGCGTGCCCACAATCTGCGAGCTCGGCGTAACCAGCGGCGGGATAGCCCGAAACCTTGCGCACCCGCGGAACTTCCAGCAGCACCTCTTCCAGCTTGTCGCCCGCGCCCTGCTGCTTCAACTGGCTCTCCATGTTGCTGATCATGCCGCCCGGAATCTGGCTCTTGAAGATCTCCGTCTCCACTCCCGTGATGTCGCTCAGAAATTCCTTGTAGCGCGGACGAATCGTCTTGAAGTAGTTCCGCACCTTCAGCAGCCGCTCCATATCCAGCCGCGTCTCCACCCCTGTGCCTTCCAGCATCTCCACCAGGCTCTCCGTCGGATTGTGTCCCGGCCCCAGCGAGAGCGAACTGATCGCCGTATCCACAATGTCGCACTCCGGCTTCGATCGCCTTCATGTAGCTCACCAGTGTCACGCCGGTCGTCGCAGTGGCAGTGCAGATGCACCAGCGTGTCCTTGCCGCACTTTTCCTTGATGCCCTTCACCATGTCATAGGCCGGTTGCGGCTTCAGCAAGGCCGCCATGTCCTTGATGCAGATCGAGTCGCACCCCATCTCCTTCAGCTTCTGCGCCATCTCCACAAACGCCTCCACCGTGTGCAGCGGGCTCACCGTGTAGCAGATCGTCCCCTGCGCGTGCTTGCCGATCTTCTTCACCGCCGCAATCGAGGTCTGCAGATTGCGCAGATCGTTCAGCGCGTCGAAGACCCGGAACACATCCATCCCGTGCTCGGCTGCCTTGGCCACAAACCGCTCCACCACCGAATCCTCGTAGTGCCGGTAGCCCAGCAGGTTCTGCCCTCGCAGCAGCATCTGCAGCTTGGTCTTCGGCAGCAGCTTGCGGAACGTCTTCAGCCGCTCCCACGGGTCCTCGTTCAGGAATCGAATGCAGGAGTCAAACGTCGCCCCGCCCCAGCACTCCAGCGACCAGTATCCGGCGTTGTCCAGATCCTCGCAGGCGGGAACCATGTCTTCCATTGCCATGCGCGTCGCCATCAGCGACTGGTGCGCATCGCGCAGGATCAAATCCGTAACTTCAAGTATGCGTGTCATAATGATTGCGTTTTCCTTATGACTGCGTCTCTATGAAAACTCCTCGATGTAGGCCTGTCAGACGCATTGCCGCTAAATCAGCGCGAGACTTAGTACTAAAAACCTTCCATACTAGCCTGCGCTACCCCATCCATCTGTTCTGTGACTCCCATCACCTAGACATCTTGATTTCGCCATGCCCGCCGCGTGACCATCCCCCTGCCGCCGCGTTGCCAACTCGACACTCCCGTTCATTGAGTTTCGCCACTCTTTCATGCCTCATCGGCAGACTTTACCACTATGCTGATCCTGGATTCTTCGCCTCTGCCTTTGTCTTGTTTCAGGGCCAAATTCAGTTCTTGCCACAATTTCGAAGCTCCTCTCGTGTTCCTGCCTCTGCTCGTTGCTCCTTGTTCTTGTCCTTTTAGAGTGTCATCCCGATACGATTCATTAGTGAAGCGGAACCCCACACCGTTCAAATCTGCATTGCCGGCGCTCCAAGTCTTTCGCAAAACGTGCCCTTACGAATTCATCCTGAACGCGGTGAATTGCCAACAGACAGACCCTACCCACCGCTGCCCAATTGCACTGACCAACTTCGACCTCTGCTTTGTCGCGCCCAAAGACAAAAAGAAGCCGCACCCGAAGGCGCGGCCTCTCCTCAAACCATTCTGCTTACTGCACCGTCACCTGTAATCACCAGGGGCGCTGGGTTGTGTCACCGTCCCGTTCCGTCACCGTCGCCGTCGGCGTCACCGTCACGCATGTACACCGCGCCGCCGGCACCGTGACTGCTACTACCTCCGCTGCACGACATCATAAAGCCCGCCAGCGACAGTAGCCAGCATCGTCAGCAGCACTGCCAGCGCGCGCTTCGCCTCAGCGTAAACGGCGCACCCAGCAGCGCCGCAAACACAATCGCTCCGCCGCTCTTCCACGGCACCGCCGGAGCACGGTTAGCCGCACTCGCCGTCGTGGTGATCGTCAACATTGCGGTGCCCGTCGCCCCGTTACCGCTTAGCGTGACAGGAGATTGCGTTACAGTTGCTGTCACCAGGCTCGTCGGCGTCCCATTGAGGAGAAAAACGCTGGCAGTGAACGCAACCGTCCCCGTGAAACCCGTGGATGTTACTCCGAGACTGATTGCCTGCGGGGTGCCTCCCGCTGTCAGCGACACCGGGTTCAAGTTGGGGGTGGGCGTAACCGCATAGGTCGAGGGACCGCCCGCCGACCCGCCGCCCGTCATCGCCGTGAACAGCAATCCGCCGTCAATCGAGCCCAGCCCGGTCACCAGGTCATAGCCGGTCGCTGCCGAATAGCCCATCGTGTAATATCCGGCCGTGGTATATCCGCTCGGAGGCGTAGTGTCGTCCACGCAGCCTGCCGCAGCGGTAGCGGGTGGGACGGGAGTCGGGCACGGAACGATATTGTTGCCCGTTGTGACGTCGTGGAAGGCCGTCGGACTCTTCGCCGCCAGCGCGTAAAGCGTCGGATTGAAATTTCCCTGTTTTCCGTTCCCCTGCACCAGCAGCGTCAGCATCCCGCCGAAGACCTGTGCCGACGCTGAAGTGCCGCCAAACACCGTCAGGTTGCCGCCGCTGCTGAGTCGAAAGCCATCCACGCAGGTCGTGCCGGGGTTGTTCGTCGGGGTGTTCGGCGATTCGTCGGGGAAATTCTGGGTGCATACCAGGTAGCCGTCGTGATCGGCAGATGCCGTGAAAGAGACATCCGGGTTCATGCGCCAGCTTGTCTGGCCGCTGATCAGCCCGTTCTGCCAGCTCGGCTGCGGGTAGAGTGTGCTCACTCCTCCGCCGCTGGGGAGAGCGTGAAAGTCGTCGGTGCCTGACTCTCATCGAAGGCCGTGTCGTTCCAACGCTCGTCTCCGGAATGTATTCCATTGCCGAAGTGATGATGTCTGCCGTACTGCTGTAGCTCCAATACGGGGATCCGCCCCGGTCATCGGGTTTGCCGCCGTTCCGTCGGCGCTGAACGTCGTCCCGCCCACCGCGGTCACATAGAGGCTGGAGGCTGGCCAGCTTAGATTCGCTCCGTGGTCGGCGGCGTTATTGGCCGCACTGGTCGTGCAACCCGCCCCATCATCGCCTGAGGAGTCGACGATCGTCTGTCCCTGCGTCGCAGCCTGCGCCAGATACCCATCCAGGAACGTCTTGTAAGTAGGTTGGTCGCAATGTCGTACTCGCAGTCTCCGTAGCTCACGCCGATCACCGGCACCACCGCGCCAGTCTCACCTTGTATGTTGTAATCCCATAGATCACGGCATCAAACACTCCCAGATTTGGGTCGTTCTCCGCGGCATAGAGGAAGTCCACCGTCGCATTCTTGGCGATGCCGCCCGACCATTCCACGTCCAGGTCAGACTCGCCAACATCGCCAACGCCCTCGTTCCCCGGCGCGTTCGCCGAACCACAGTAAGGTTGAGGAGCGGAGTAGTGGGACTGATGCAGACCATATTCAGCAGCGGCGCGCTCAGCCCGGCCGCCGAGCGGAAAGCCGTGATGTCTTCCGGCGGAATGTAGGTCTGCCCGGCAACGCCCATGTGCATCCGGCGCCGGTGTAGCCCCGGCTATAAATCCCGTTCACGTCATAGATCGTTGCCCAGTCGCCGGGCGCGAGAAAGTGCGTCGCCTGAAACGCTCGAAGTAAAGTCCGGCTTGGCGCGCTTGATCGCGTGCGCCTTCGGACGGAAGCCGCTCAACCCGCGCACCCCAATCACCACTCCCGCCAGCGCCTTCGGAATCGAGACCTCCGCTGCGTTGCCGATGCGGGTCGCGCCATCAGCCTCTCTGTACTGATGAATCTGGGTGTGGAAGGCCGACTCCGCCTGCGGTACCGTGCCTGAAAACGTAATCAGGTTGCGCGACGGCGCAACGCTTTTCACCGTGAAGCCCTCGGCCTCCAGCCATCCGGTCACCTTGCTCAGGTCCGCCGTCCGAAAGCCCAAAGCGCGCGCCATATTGCTCCTGGGTCAGCCACTGGTGATACTGTGCCGACTTCGGATCCTGCTGCGCCGCCAGCAGCGCATTCAAATCCGTCTGCTGCGCCGCGCTCAGCCCGATGTTCAGCGATCATCGATTCCAGCCGCATCTCGGAGATCACCTCGCCCAGGTCGGTCGCCCTCTTCGTGCCGCGGCTGGCACCGAGCCCGCAATCTTCACCATCTCTGCCGGATTCACCGGTTGCACGATCCGGTTGGAGCTTTGCGTCGTCTGTGCTGCCAACTGCGACACCAACGTCGCCGCCATCGCCAGACACCATCGCACACGTCGCGATCCATCTCTTCCGGCTACTCACGCTCTGCGGCCGATTCCCACTCCAGCTGTTTTTCAAAATCATTCCCAATGTCCTCTCGGAAAAATGCGAACGGCTTCTACTCTCATGCTCCGCCTGGGGCGCATGCTGCACACATGATAATGCACGCTTTACGGCTGAAAGCCAAGCTCGGCTCCGCTCTTGGCAAAAACACAAGACACAAGTAAAAGACTTCCCAAATGCAATATTTTGTTTTGTCCTCAACCGAAGTGTACCGAGGTGGTGGCCCACATCTGCGTGGTTGGCCAACATCCGCCAGCCCTTGGCGAATGCGGGCAAACGTAATGTGGGAGTATCGAATCTGGGCACCTCATACGGTTCTCCCCCATCCGCCAGGCGCTCGCGGGCCGGAGCGGCATCCTTGCCGCCTGTCCCATGGAGCGGAGTAGGCGAATGGGGGAGGCACAACCTCAACCTCGCCGCTCTCTACTGCCGTATGCCCACCAGCTTGCACTGCCCGTGCAGGCAGCATTCCTGCTTCCTGCAGAGGTTCATCTGATCACATCTTTGCTTCAGCGCCTTTAGCTCATCGCACATCAGGCCCATCGCCTGCAGGCACAAGTCGGGCCGCTGCCGCAGAATCTCGTTCACCGGCGCAGTCGGCAGAAACACCGCCTCCAATGGCTCCAGCGCCTCCACGTCAAACTGAAATCGTTTCGAGCACAGCGCCGAGGGCAAGCCCAGCACCGAGCCCGCGCCGGCCACCTGGCAGACCAACTCGCCTCCCAACTCGCTGGGCAGTGTCGCCCGCGCCGTTCCCTTCACAATCAGGTAGATTCCTTCGGCTGTATCGCCGCTGGAAAACAACCGGTCTCCGCGCTTCACTCTGCGCCGCTCGCCCACAGGAATCAGGGCCTCAGCCAGCTCATCTGCTGCCTTGCAGGGCCAGGCGGCATCCCCATACGCCTTTACTCCCGCTAAAGGATTCATATCAGCCACACTTTCTCTCTTTCCAGTTCTACCAAGCGCGCAAACATCGTGGTGTGATCTACATCACGCCCATGTGTGACTATATACATCGGGAGGAGAGCTGAATCGGCAGCAAAGCTGCGTATTTCCAAAACGGCAGCGCCAGTGTGTTCCACGGAGCCGAGCCCCAGGCGGGTAGCCCATTCAAACCTTCTTTCGGCTTGAGTGGGGCTATTTGCAAGTGCCACGTCTGCCGGAGTTCGATCTGGGACCGTCACCGCTTTACGCCTTCCGTGAACTGCGGATGCGCGACGTGGGCGCGCGAATATGCCTGAACCCGCCTCGTAACTTGTCCCACCGCCCCGCAACCGTCTAACCTGATCTTGCGATGATCCGCTTCTTCCGACTGCTCGCCCAGCTTCTCGTGCTCATCATCGTCGCCCTCGCCTCCGCCCTGGTCAGCATGAGGTTCGCCATCCATGGCCGTGAGGTCGCCGTACCCGATCTTCCGCGGCATGGCTCCCGCCGAGGCCGAGCGTGCCGCCTTCCAGCGGGGGCTGGAGCTGGCGCGCAGCGATCACTTCTACTCCGCCGTCGTTCCCGCCGGACGCATCGTCTCCCAGCAGCCCGAGCCCGGAACCCGCGTCCGCCGCGGCTGGCGCGTCCAGGCCGCCGAAAGCCTCGGCCCTCAGCTCATCGAAATTCCCGCTGTCGTCGGCTTCAGCCCGCGTGCCGCCGAAATCGACATTCGTCGCCGCGGCCTTGAGGTGGGAGCCGCCGCCGAACTCCCCACCGCCGCCTCCCCGCCGCAGCTCCATCATCGCCCAAACCCCCTCCGCCGGTGCCCAGGGCGTGGCCTCGCCGCGCATCAGCCTCCTCTATTCCGTCGCACCCCCCGAGCCCGCCTATGCCATGCCCGATCTCACCGGCATGACCCTCCCCGAGGCCACCGCTCTCATCACCGCCTCAGGCTTGAAGACCCTCTCCGTCACCAGCGCCGACAGCACTCCGGTCGTCCCCTCGCCCAGCTCCGGCTGGCACCCTGCCGCTCCCATCCGTCACCGGTCAAACTCCAGCCCCCGGCACCCGCGTCACCCCCGGCGCCATCGTCTCGCTCCAGGTAACTCATTCGTGATTGCTCGATCGATCAATCGTTTCTGATTGACCTGGCAAGTCATTGCCTTAGTCGTGATTCCCTCGCTGAGAAAAAAGAGTGCTGAAGTCAGCACCCCTTTGTCCAACTCGTTATCCAGATAGGCAATCGTTGGGAACTCGTGCAATGATTGCTCTCAAAGTAACTTTCGTTTCGGCAACGATTAACCTTTCAGTGAATCGCTGCTCCTTTGCAGCACCGCCGCAAAAAAACCTTCGCAGGGATGAACTCCCGGCAACGTGCGCAAAAACCGTCCCCGCACCAGTCCTTTCGGCTCCGCCCACGCCAGTTCGCCGCGCTCCTTCAACTCCTCCAGTACCTGCTCGCAGGGAATCACCGTAAGCGCCTCTTCCCCGCATAAAACCTGCTCCACAACCTGCTCGCCCTCTTCGGCCTCCAGCGAGCAGGTGGAGTAAACCAGCCTTCCTCCCGGAGCCAGCGCCGCCGCCGCCGAACGCAAGATCGATATTTGTAAATCTTGCAGACCGCCCAAATCTTCCGCCTTCAGCCGCCACTTGATCTCCGGATTGCCCGCCAGCGTTCCGGTGCCGCTGCAGGGCACATCGGCCAGCACGCAATCGAACTTTTCCTCCCACGCCATCGCCGCCGCGTTGCCCGTCACAACCTTTACGCCCATCCCCGCAACCCGCTCTTTCAGCGCTCTTGCGCGATGTTCGTGCACTTCCACGGCGGTGATCTGCGCCCCCGGATTGCGTGCCGCAATCGCCGCTGTCTTTCCTCCCGGCGCGGCGCAGCAATCCAGTATTCGCGCGCCTTTTCCCACCAGCGCGGCCACCAGTTGAGAGCCTTCATCCTGCACTGCCACGTGATGATCGCGAAACGCAACGCAGTGCGCCAGGTCGCCGGAGATCAATCGCCGCGCCCCCGTCAGCAGCGCTCCCGGCGCAATCCGTATTCCTGCCTCGGTCAGTTCTTCCTCTGCGTCGGCCGTGCACAGCCGCAGCGCGGAGCCGGTTGCATGCTGATCAGCCTCGCAAATCGCGCGTGCTACGTTATATCCATACATGTCGATCCATCGCGCAACCATCCACTCGGGATGCGCAAACTCCGCCGCCAATCCCTGCGGCCGGCGCCTCCCTTGGCTTCCGTCCCACCAGCCATTGGAGCTGCTGTCCGCACGTCTCGCCTGCCAGTTTGCGCAGCACGGCGTTTGCATAGGGCACGGCCGAGCGCTTGCCCGAACTCTTCACCAGCTCCACGCTCTCATGCACCGCGGCGTGCGCAGGGATGCGCTCCAGGTGCGCCAGTTGGCACGCACCCAGCCGCAGCGCAATCCGCACCTGCTCCATCGAGTTTTGAAACCTGCTGCGACGAGTACTTCGCGATGCGCGCATCCAGCTCGGACTGCCAGCGCAGCGTGCTCATCACCAGCTCATAGGTGAGTGCGCGGTCCTCGCGCGAGAGCCCATCCATGCGTGGTGCGTTCAGCAGCTCGGAGGCCCACGCTCCATCGCGCTCCGCGCGAATCAGAATGTCGTAAGCAAATTTTCGTGCAGGCGATACCGGCAACCTATACTCCTAACCTCTCCCCGCCCACGCGCCTGCGGCCGATGCGCCTGCGGCAGGCAGCGTAGCGTTACCCTTCGAAGCCGTCATTCTAGTGTCCCTAACCTCTCGCCCGCTTTAGGCTGGTATCCGTTGACGAACTCGCGCGCGCTCATGCGGCGCTTGCCTTCCAGTTGCAGTTCGCTGATTGCAATCGCCGTACCCTCGCCGCAACCTGCCACTATTTGCTCGCCAACCATTTCGATTTCGCCGCAGCCCAGCGCCGGGCGATTCGCCGATGCATACACCGAGAGTGCGTGCAGCGTAAGCTGCTTGCCGCGAAAGGTGGTGAACGCTCCCGGCCACGGCTGAAAGCCGCGATACCGATTGCAGATTGTCTGCGCCGCACGGAGAAATCGATGCGTCCATCTTCGCGCCTCAGAATCGGCGCCAGGGTCGCGCGTTGCGTTGTCCTGCGGATTGGGCTGAATTCGTCCTTCCGCCGATCCCGCCAAGGTTTCCACCAGCAGCTCCGCGCCCATCTCTGCAAGGCGAGGAGCCAGACTCACGCTTGTATCTTCCGGCAAAATCTCCATCTCGCGCTGCAGCAGAATGTCCCCTGTGTCCAGCCCATCATCGATCTGCATTGTGGTGTTGCCCGTTACCCCTCGCCCTGCGCAACGGCCCATTGAATCGGCGCGGCTCCGCGATACTTTGGCAGCAGGGAAGCGTGCAGGTTGACGTTGCCGTGCGCCGGCAGCTCAAGCATCCAGCGCGGAATGATGCGCCCATAGCCGACGATCACAATGCACTCCGGCGCAATCGCTTCCAACTGCGCGCGGAACTCTGCATTATTCTTGATCTTCTCCGGCTGCGCGACAGGCAACTTCAGTTCAAGTGCCTTCTGCTTCACCGGCGGCAGAGCCAGCTCCATCCCGCGCCCCTTCGGGCGATCCGGTTGCGTGACCACCAGCGACACGTCATGACCGGCGCGCACCAACTGCTCCAGCGGAGCAACGGCAAACATCGGAGTACCGCAATAAACAAGTTTCACGGTTTGATTGTATCGGGTGAAGCAGAGTTGCGTCAGTGCAGAGCCGGAGACACGGCGTCCGCGCCGCGGGCGCTGCTGCCCGCGATTGCCGCGGCAGGATTTTCTACCACTCGCCGTCGCGCCTTAGACGCCTGATCTTGCGCCTCATCATGTCGCGCTTGAGCGCCGAGAGATGATGGATGTAGAGGGTTCCGTTAAGATGATCGATCTCGTGCTGGAAGGCGCGTGCGAGCAAGTCTTCGCCCGTTTTCTCATACCAGTTTCCGTTTTCATCCTGCGCGCGGATGGTGACCTTTTTGCCGCGCGACAGATTCTCGCGAAAGTCAGGAATCGACAGACATCCTTCGTTGCCTTTCTGTTTCCCCTCAATGCTGACGATCTGCGGATTGGCCAGCACCAGCCGCGCCTCGGGATCTTCCTTGAAGGAGGTATCGATCACGGAGATTTTCAGCGAAATTCCAATCTGCGGCGCCGCCAGCCCCACCCCCTGCGCCTCATACATCGACTCGAACATGTCATCGACAAGCTTCTTCAGCTTGTCATCGAACTCAGTCACCGGCGCGGCCGGAGTCTCCAGCACGGGATCGCCGTATTTCACAATTGGATAAATCATCAGTTGTTCCGCTTCAGTAATTGCGAAGCTGTTCGCAGTATCCTTCGTAGTTGCGGCGAAATTCAACGAGCGAATCGCCCCCGAATTTCTCCAGCGCAGCCGAGGCCAGCACCAGCGCCACCATGGCTTCGCCCACAACACCCGCCGCCGGAACCGCACACACATCGGAGCGCTCGTAGGCGGCTTTCACCGGCTCGCGGCCCGCAAAGCTGACCGAGCCCAGAGGACGGCGCAGCGTAGAAATCGGCTTCAAGTGTCCGCGAACCACGATGTCGCAGCCGTTCGATACTCCGCCCTCAACACCGCCGGCATGATTGCCCGCGCGGGTAAAATCCGTGAACTTCGAATGCAGCGTTCCGGCTGGTTCGTCGCTTTCGCCCACGCCTTGCGCCGTGCGCCTTGCGTATCCAATCTCATCCTGCGCCTGTGAGCCATGCGATGCAGCAGCCAGTATCGCATCTCCGATCTCCACTGCCTTCACCGCCTGAATCGACATCACGGCCGCCGCAAACTTCGTATCCAAACGCTCGTCCCAGCCGGCATAGCTGCCCAGTCCGGGCGGCACATTGCGCGCCACCACTTCAAAGACTCCACCCACCGTGTCGCCGTTCCGCAGAACCGCATCAACCTCGGCCTTCATGCGCTGCTCGGATTCAGCATCCGCACAGTTCAACAGAACTTCATCCTTAGCGGCCAGCACCCGGAGTTCGTCAAACGAAACCGCGCGCGTGAGCCGAGCGCCGCCCACCTGGATTACATGGCTGAGCACTTCAATCTCCAGCACTGCTAGCACCTGCTTTGCCACGGCTCCGGCGGCAACTCGCGCCGTCGTCTCACGGGCGCTTGCGCGCTCCAGCACATAGCGCGCCTCCGGCAGGTTGTACTTCAGTGCTCCTGCCAGGTCGGCATGTCCGGGACGCGGAGATTTTACAGCTCGGTGTTTCTCAGGGTCGCCCGGACCCACCGGCAATGCTTCACTCCAGTTCTGCCAGTCGCGATTCTCTATCAGCATGGCGATTGGTGATCCGATGCTGTGGCCATGCCGCACTCCGCTCAGTATGCGCGCATGATCGCTCTCAATCTTCATGCGCCCGCCACGGCCAAACCCCTGCTGCCTTCGCCAGAGCTCGCGATCGATATACGCTTCGCTGACCGCGATGCCCGCGGGCAAACCTGAAATGTTGGCGAGCAGCGCTTCACCATGCGACTCGCCGGCGGTAGAAAAACGGAGCATTACAGGATTGTAACGGAAGCTGTGAAATTTGGAGAACGACGGGCGGGTTAAGAAGAAAGTGTTAAGTCACATTTTATATTGTAGTTAATGGGTTCAAAGAACGTAATCACGGGAAAGAGGAATATCCTAAGGAAAACGCACTAGAGTGGCCTTCGACGGCCAAGGTGCGGGTGCGTTCGATAAAGTTTATCGTTACTTATATATACATACAAAGCTGCACGTCATTTCCTGCATCTAAGGAGCCATGGTGTCGACCGTGCTGCCCATTCAACAGTCGGCCCAAGAGTTGATTCTTGAGGCGACCAACGCGTTGCAGCCCTACTTGGCAGAGATGACAACTGCCTGGCGACAGCGGATGTTCGAGGAATTCCAGTTTGAAGGACGCGCGATGGTGGCGCTGGAAAGGCTGAATCTAGGAGTGGGCTTTATGCTGTTTAGCCACTCCGATTTCGTCGAGTTCAATGACAACTTGTATTACTACGGCAAGCGGCTCGCAAAGTTGCGTGTGGATACCCGCCAAGTTGCGCGCTCCTTGGAGATTTATCAGAAGATTGCCGACCCTTACCTCGCGCAGGCCTTTGGAAATCGGCACTTCCAGATGATTGCAGCTCTGGAGACGCTGGCTTCGGCCAGCTTTGTTGCGGTCTCCGGGGCTTACTTCGACGTGCAGCAGAATGCGAGTGACGCATTGTTAAAGGTTCTCGACGCCGAGCTTTCGGCTAGGAATCTGACAGTGCTGCTGGAGCGAGTGCTGGAGGTGACTGCGGGTATTTTTGGGGCCAACATCGGCGTTGTCCTGTTGGCCGACCCTGAGACCGACAAACTGCGCGTGCGCAGTGCTACGGGAATGTCCCCCGGCTTCGGAGATGACGTAGCAATCGCCGCGGGGCAGGGCTTTACCGGCCACATTTTCGAAACGGGCGAGCCGGATATTCTTCCTGACCTGTCTCTTGCTTCGGGGCTGCTGAATATGGAATTGCGGGAGCGGGCGCACGCGCTCTGGGGTGTTCCGCTGAAGATCAGCGACAAGGTGATCGGGGTTCTGATCATTGGTTTTGAGAAGCCCTATTCATGGCTGCCCACAGAGCTGGAGTTGTTCCGCGCTGTGGCAGACCGCTCGGCGCTGGCGATCGATCGAGCCAACATGACAGACGCACTGCGCGAACGTGAAATGCGCATCGTCGAGTTGAGCGGACATTTGCTGAAGGCCCAGGAAGAAGAACGCAAGCGGATCAGCCGTGAGCTGCACGACGAAACCGGTCAGGCGCTCATGGTAATTCGTCTGTACCTCGGAATGCTCGATGGCACGGTGAAGACGCGCGAGGGCAAGGCAAAAATCGGCGAGCTGCTGGCAGTCGTGGACCGGACGATTGAAGGAATCCGCCGCATCATCGGGCGGCTCTCGCCACTGGTTCTGCAGGAGCTTGGACTGGTTTCGGCGATTCGCAAGGAAGCAAAGGATCTGGCCAAAACCGCAGGCGTACTGTCGCGAGTTGCAATCAGCGACGACGTCGGAAGGCTTGATCCAGCGATCGAAGCCGCAATCTACCGGGTTGTGCAGGAGAGCCTGCACAACGTAGCCAAGCATGCACAAGCGCAGAATGTGAATATCCAGATGGAGCGCAAGGGAGAGACTCTTAAGCTGGTGATCGAAGACGATGGTATAGGCATCCGCGCCGCCAGCAATTCTCTCCGGCCTTCGTTCGGGATGGCTGGGATGCAGGAACGAATCAGCACGCTGGGCGGCCAGATGAGAGTAGTTTCGCGCAAGGGCGAGGGAACGAAGATATCGGTTACTGTGCCGGTTTCGGCCCGTCCAGCCGAAGCAAAAGCGAACGGCAAGTCGAAGGAAGGCCGGGCGCTGTTGGGTACCGGTTGAAAATATGAGATCGATTTTGATGAGCTGGTTTGTGCAAATGAAATTCAAGAGGGGGCGCAATGCCAAAGATTAAGTGTCTGTTAGTGGATGACCATACATTGTTCAGGCAGGGCGTCCGCCGCCTGCTCGAAAGCGAGAGCGATTGTGAAGTGATAGGCGAGTCGCCTGATGCAGGTGACGCCGTCGAAAAGGCGCGCGAACTGCGCCCCGACATTGTGTTGATGGACATTGGAATGCCCGGTCTGTCCTCATTTGAGGCAGCGCGGCACATCCGCAAGACGCGCCCGGAGACCAAGGTATTATTCCTGACCATGTACGAAGACGAAGACTACCTGGTGCAGTGCCTGGAGGTTGGCGCGTCGGGATACGTCCTCAAAGACACTCCTGCGCAGCAACTGGTAACCGCCGTTCGCGACGTGTACAAGGGCGGGAAGTATTTGAGTTCGCAAGTGCTGGGCAAGCTGGTAGAGGACTTTCGTGCGCGGGTTCGCGATTCCAAGATGCATCCGAGGATTTCCACCCTGACGCCTCGCGAACGCGAGATCCTCAAATTGCTGGCCGAGGGTAATTCGGTCAAGGAAATCGCTGTCTTGCTGGGGTTGAGCGTGAAGACCGTGGAGGCCCACAAGTTCAACTTGATGCGCAAACTGGACATCCACAACAAGGCGCAGTTGGTGACCTACGCGATACAGAAAAAGATTATAAAAATACCTGTCAATCAGTAAACGCCCGGGATGAGTACGCGCAGAGTCCGTCTGTGAATGTTAGTCGAGGTCAACTGACAGGGAAGCATCTCCCGAGCGAATTGGATTTGATCATCAGCCCAGCCTTTGGTCGGGCTGATCACTGCTTACTGACAGCGGGCCGCTGAGCTTCCACGCGGCTTGCCTGCATCATTCAGTGGACGTCGCTGCGGACTCGGCGGCCGCTTCGACCGTCTCCAGAGATTTCAGAAACTTCTGCGTGTTCAGCAGCGGACGCGCCAGCGCGGAGTTGTAGCCGGTCCAGGGTGAATCCAAGCCGGCATCGCGTTCGAATTGGGCCCGCATGGCTTCCATCTTGGAATCAAGATCATCCAGATAGTGCAGCATGAGCGCTTCGGGGAACATGGGCAGTTTGGGAGAGCCGAACTCATATTGACCGTGATGGCTGATGATAAGGTGCTCGACCAGGACCTTGAGCGGAGCTGGAAAGTCAGGGACCTGCGCCAGCTTAGCGTGCAGCAATTCCAGTTCGATGATCATGTGACCGAGTAACTGCCCCTCCGTGGTGTAGCTGAACGAGCGCGCATAACTCAACTCGCGAATCTTTCCGATATCGTGAAGAAACGCGCCGGTGAGCAGCAGATCGCGGTTGATGAATGGGTAGTTGCGCGCCACCAGATCGCAGGACCGGAAGAGCGAAACCACGTGGTCCAGCAGGCCGCCGATAAAGGCGTGGTGCATGGTCTTGGCGGCAGGGGCGTTGCGGTAGGCTCGGGCAATCTCAGGATCGGCCATGAACAGCTCCAGCAGCCGGCGCAGATGAGGCTCTGCAATCGAAGACACGAATTCGCCGAGCGCACGCCAGAGCTCATCGATATCCTTCGATGTCTTAGGAAGATAATCGCAGAAGTCAATCTCGGCCTCGTCCATCTTGCGGATCTTGTGAATCGTGAGCTGCCAGCGCTGGTTGTACTTGTTGATCAGCCCCTTGATCTTGACGGTGTCGTCCTGCTCAAAGCTATAGAGGCACTCCTCAACGTTGTCCCACATCTTCGCCTGCATGGTTCCAGTGCGATCCATCAGTGTGAGATCGAGGTACGGCTCGCCGCTCTTCTTGGACTTAATCTGCTTGTTGCTGACGACGAAGCTGGTGGTAACAACCTTGTTTTCCTGCTGAGCAGCGTCTCGGATATAGAACTCTTTCATGTGTGTACGCGCCATCCTTCGCCCCGGCGAAGCGGGCGACGGTTTCATGGTATCGCGGAATGCGGGAAGCGGATAGCGAGAACGGCGCAGGATGGCCTAAGAGGAATCGCGCGGAAGGCGAAGTGTGACCGTGGCTCCGCGCCCTTCGCCTTCACTGGTGGCGTACGCGCTTCCGCCATGCCGCCGCGCAATCCCGCGCACGATAAACAGCCCCAGCCCAGTGCCCTGCACGCGCTGACGCAAGCGCTCGTTAACGCGGTAGAAGCGGCGGAAGATCCGATTGAGTTCGCCTTGTGGAATCCCCTGGCCCTTATCAGTGACTCGAACCAGCAGATCGGAAGCCTCGTCCAGAATTTCAATGGTGATGACGATCTTGCCGGGAGAATACTTGACGGCGTTTTCCAGCAGATTGCTGACTGCCGACCGCAGTTCTTCGGGATCTCCCTGCACAAACGGCGATGACAGCGTGTAGTTGACGAAGCGGATACTCTCCTCGGCAAGGTGGTGGCGGGTCTGGGCCAGCGCGGCGCAGTCGCGCACGATCTCTCCAAGATCAAGCCGCTGAAAAGCCTTCGTGCTTTTCTGTCCCAGATGACCGGCTCGCAACACCTGCTCCACGGTATTGATCAGGCGGTCGGTATCCTCCAGCATGATGCCATAGAAACGTTTGCGTTGCGCCTCATTGAGATCGCGTGATTGCAGCGTTTCCAGATACAGACGGATGGAGGCGATCGGCGTCTTCAACTCATGCGTGACGGCGTTGATAAAGCTGTCATGCTGTTCGCTGCGGCGCATCTCGCGCACCAGAAAAATCGTGTTCAGGGTCACACCGGCGATGATGAATCCGAAAAAAATGATGCCGAGAGCGATCATTCCCACTTCGCGCCAGTGAATCACCCAGGTGATATTGAGCGCCAGCGCGACGGCAACCGAACAGGCTCCGAGGACGATGAAGAACGCAATGGCCTTGTTGCGGGACGTGATCGGCATAAACAGCTAGATAGTAGTGAGGTGGCCGAGGATAGTCAAAGAGAACAGCGAGATGAGCGGACGGGACATGCTCTCAGAACCAGGGAGCGCAGTGCGAAAAAGCCCTGACAACAACGTCAGGGCTTGGCAGATGGTTTGGAGACGCTAGTCACCAGAGAGCGCATGTTCGATCGCGGCGCCATCGGCTTTGGCTTCCGTTGCCAGGGGGCTGGGAGCGGCTGCCGTTTTGGGGCGGATTTCTTTCACGCGGCTGTCGGCGCGTGGGAGCTTTATGTCATGCGCCAGTCCGACGGCGCGCAGCGCGGAGATCACATACCAGTTAGTATCGATCTCCCACCAGCGCAGGCCATGGCGCGCGGAACTGGGATGCGCATGGTGATTGTTGTGCCAGCCTTCACCGAAGGTGAGCAACGCGATGAAGAAATTATTGGTGGAGTCGTCGCCGGTCGCCCAGCGTTGTGAGCCCCAGAGGTGGGTGGCGGAGTTTACCAGCCAGGTGGCGTGCAGGCCGACCACGGTGCGGAAGAAAACGCCCCAGAGCATCATCTTCCACCCTCCGAAGTATAGGATCGTGACGCCGACAACGACCTGCGTGATCCAGTGGTATTTGCTCAGCCAGAGATAGAACCGGTCGCGGCGCAGATCAGGCACGTAAGGCGCAAGCTGCTCGGTCCCCTGGTGAAGCGAGCGGCCGGTCAGAATCCAGCCCATATGCGACCACCATTTGCCATCGCGCGGAGAGTGCGGATCGCCTTCCCGATCGGTGAGCTGGTGATGAATTCGGTGGACGCCGACCCAGAAAATCGGACCGCCCTCAAGCGCAAGCGTGCCACAAATGGCGAAGAAATACTCCAGCCACTTGGGGCTGCGGAAGCCGCGATGCGTAAGCAGACGATGATAGCCAACCCCGATGCCCAGCGATCCCGAGATCCACCACAGGCCGGCAGCCAGGGCGACTCCCTTCCACGAGAAATTGAAAAGGGCTACGACGGCCAGTACGTGATAGATCACCATGACGATGGCGGTAAACCAATTGATTCTGGTGTTGTCTGCGGTAGTTGCCAACGGATTTCATCCTTCCGTGGTCTTCAGGTACGCGCCGCCGACGCGGCAGAGGAGGAGAAGGCCACGCCACTGTTGTTCTTAAGATAGCAATCACCGACCGCGGGCATTGTAAGATTTCTGTAAGTCTGAACGGGACTTGGTCGCGGACGAATCATTGAACTCCGGCGGCTGGTTCTGGGAGGTTTACCGAGATTTGTTGCGTTTCGTGTCAACCCGCTACCAACCAGAGCGTCTATCTTTGCGGGTGGGTACTTAGGGGAGGAAGCAGAATGAAACTGAGAAACTTGGCGTCTGTAGCAGTACTGGCGGCTGCTCTTTGCGGCGCAGCGATGGCACAGGATGCTCCGCCAGGTGCGGCTTCGGATGGCGCGCGCGGGGGGCGAGGCCCAGGCGCGAACTTCCACGGCGTTGGCGGCCAGATCACGGCAATCGATGGCTCGACGATCACGCTGCAGACCTTCCGGGGCGAAACTGCAAAGGTTAACGTCACCCCTTCGACGCATTTGACCAGGGACCGTATCGAGGCGAAGCTTAGCGACTTCAAGGTGGGCGACCGCGTCTTCGTAGCCGGTGGACAGGACAAGGACGGAGTGTGGACCGCGCAACATGTGGCCGAGCGTAGCGGGGGATGGCCGCGTGAATGAAGGCGGAGCGCAGTTCAAAGCCGGAGGATAACGGCAAGACTTATATTTTTGGAGAAATCACCAAGATCGATGGAACAAAGCTGACGGTCAAGAAGCCCGACAACACCGAGCAGGTAATTGAAGTGGATGACGAGACGGCCTTCCGCAATGGCCGCGAAAACGTGACCTTCGCGGATATGAAGGTCGGGGATTTTGTGCGCGGACACGGGGCCCTGAAGAATGGCGTATTTGTGCCGAAAGAATTGAATGCCGGCAGAGCTCGCGGGCCTCGCCAGGGAGCAGCTCCGCCGGCTGATGCACCGCAAAACCAGAGCCAGGCTGCACCGGCCTCCAACGACCAGAAGCAATAGGGCGGAAACTTGATAAGGCTTTGCAGGACTGCAGTGCGAGTACTGCTCGGGCTGACTTTGATGGCGGGCGCAGCGCGGGCGCAGCAGTCCGCGCCAGGTGAGAGCGCGGCGCCGCAGACCGGGGCCGTCACAGCCATCACGCCCGCTGCCGGATTTTCAATTCGCGGAGTGGTTCGTTCCGGAAGCACGAAGCTGCCGGGCGTGAGCGTAACGGCAACGCACTCGCTGACCGGGCGTAAGGTGATTACATCGACAGATGTCGATGGATCCTTCCGTCTGGATCTGCCTTCCAAAGGACGCTGGCTGCTGCGGGCGGAGTTTTCCGCCTTTGCCGCTCAGACGGCGGAAGTGATGTTGATTCCCGCGCAGCCTGATGCAACGCACGACTTTGAACTGGTTTTGCTCTCGCGGGTGCCGAAGACGACCAACGATCGCGGCAATCGCGAGCGGCGGACCGCAGCGGGCGCCGGGTTCAGCAGCAACCGGGCGCGGGGCGCAGCAGCTATCGCTGAGCGCGGATGACGCTGCCCTGGCGCAGTCTGCGATCTCCGGCGAGAGCGAAGCGCCTTCGACCAATGTGAGTGGATTGGCGGCCAGCGAGGATGCGACAAACCAATCGGTCTCGGTCAGCGGGCGCATGGGCAACGCCCAGGATTTTGGCCTGCAGAATATGGATGACCTGCGCAACCGCATCGAAGAGTTGCGTGCGCGCGGACTGTTGGGCGCCGGTGGTTTCGATGCCGGCGGCGGTTCCGGGCGGTGGCTTCTTCGGCATGGGCGGTCCGGGCGGCGGAGGCGGCGGTGGACGCATGCGACTGGGATCGATGAACCAGCCGCATGGCCAGATCTACTACAACGCCAGCAATGCGGTGCTGGACGCTGCACCGTACTCCCTAAGCGGGCCGGCGGAAAAGCCGGCGTATGGCTCCAACAAAATCGGCGCCATGCTGGGCGGTCCGCTGAAGATTCCGCATGTTTACGATGACGGCGGTAAGACGTTCTTCTTCCTGAACTATTCAGGGACACGCAGCTCGACGCCCTACGATGTGTTTTCGCATGTGCCGACGCAGTCCGAGCGCAGCGGTGATCTCAGCGATGTGAATGGCGGCTCTTTGCAGTTATACAATCCCCAGACGGGAGCGCTTCTTAGTAACAACTGTATCGGTGGCGTCAACGCTCTAGGAAACTGCGTCATCAGCCCGCAGGCCGCAGCGCTGTTGAGCTACATTCCACCCCCGAATGTTAACAACGGCCCGCTGCAGAACTACCGCTTCAGTTCGGCGGCTGAATCCGACCAGGACATATTTGCCTTGCGGCTGACGCACAACTTCAGCGGGCCTATCGGGCAGCGTAGAATACCTGGCGCCGGTGGCGGACGCGGCGGGCGAGACGCGCAACAACCTAAGCTTCGGACTGAACTATCAGCGCAATGAGTCGGACACTCTGGAGCCATTCGCCACCGTGGGCGGCACCACTCACACCAACGGATTTAACGCCAACGTGGGCTGGGCGGTAAGCAAGGGCAAGCTGAGCAATCAACTTCGCTTCACCTGGAACCGCAGCCGCGCACACACCGGCAACCTGTACGCGGGCGTGACGAACGTGGCGGGAGACGCCGGGATCAATGGCGTCTCCGACGGTCCGGACGACCAGTTGAACTGGGGTGTGCCGGGCCTCGCGTTCTCCCACTACACCAGCCTCAGCGACATAGCTCCGTCGCAGCGCGATTCGCAGACCTTCACACTGAGCGAGAGTTTTGGCTGGGTGCGGGGAAAGCATCACCTGCACTTCGGCACCGACTATCGCTGGATCAACAACAAGGCGTATGCCAGTTCGAATCCTCGCGGCACGTTCACGTTCACTGGTTCCTCCACGGCGGCATACCAAATTACATGTGAATGGCGTGCCGGCCACGTCTGCGCTTCCCGGGACTGGCTATGACTTTGCCGACTTTCTGCTGGGCTACGCGCAGCAAACGTCGCTGGCGTATTCAGCAGGTGCATGACCAATATCTGGGGAACAGCTACGACTTCTTTGTGCAGGATGACTGGCGGGCGCGCAGCAATCTGACGCTGAACTTCGGGCTGCGCTATGAGTTCATCTCACCCTTTCATGAAGCGCAGAACCAGCTGGCGAATCTGATTACACAGTTTGACCCGGAAGGTAATTTTCTGGGTGTCGTGCCTGTCTCTCCGGCGACGCCGTCCCTACGGACGCAGCTCTGATGAATCCGCAGCGCAACAACTTTGCGCCGCGCGTCGGCATTGCCTGGAAGCCGTTCGGGAACAAGACCGTGGTACGAGCGGGTTATGGCATCAATTACAACCTGGGGCAGTACGCCTCGATTGTGCAGAACCTGGCGGCGCAGCCACCCTATGCGGTCACCGAGACGAATGCTGCGGCGGCCACCGGGCCGAGCTGTCTGTGCCTGGCCAGTGGCTTTCCAACCTCTGCCAGTGCGCCTAATCCGGCCTGCCAGCCCAACGGTCTCCCTGCGTCAAATCCGGCCACGCCCACGTCGGTCACCAATAACTTCGGCATCGATCCAAACTATCGCGTGGCCTACGTGCAGATGTGGAATCTGAATATTCAGCATGAGCTGACGCCGACGCTGTTGTTGAATGTGGGTTACACGGGCAGCAAGGGAAGCGCGCTGGATATGTTGCGTGCGCCCAATCGCGGACCGGACGGAGTGATCAATCCGATTGTGCAGCCATTCAACTGGGAGACCTCGCAAGGGTCGTCGATCCTGCACGCAGGCTCGGTGCGGTTGCGCAAACGGATGACCAATGGAATTTCGGTGGGTGGCACGTACACCTATTCGAAGTCGATCGACAATGCGTCATCGATCGGCGGTGGCGCGCAGGTGGTTGCGCAGGACGACAAAATCTGCGCGCCGAGCGCGGGCTTTCCAGCTTCGATCAGCGGAACAAACTGACCGGCGACTGGATGCTGGAGTTGCCCTGGGGCGAAGGACGCAAGTGGCTCACCCGGCCGACCATTGCACAAAAGGTGCTCGGCAGTTGGCTGCTGCAGAGCAGCTTTACGGTCGCTTCCGGTACGCCGTTTACGGCGCGTGTGCTGGGCGATGCTTCCGATGTGGCGCGCGGAACCAACGGCACCTTGCGCGCCAACTACAACGGCGAGCCAATCCAGATCAGCGCGGCAGCGTCAAACATTGGTTCAACACGCGGGCGTTTATCCGTGCCTGCCAGCGAGGGCATACGGAGACTCAGGCAGGAACACAATCATCGGTCCGGGCAGTTGGCTGATGAGTCTGGTGCTTTCGAAAAATATTCCGATCCGAGAGTCGATGGGAGTGGAGATGCGTGCCGAAGCCGACAACGTGCTGAACCATGCGAACTATTCGGGGATCGATACCACGGTGAACTCGCCGACCTTTGGACAGGTGACCAGCGTGGCTTCCATGCGCAAGATGATATCTGTCCGCGCATTACAGGTTCTAGAGCAAAGTGGTGATATGGCGATGAGGATGCGCAGAAACCAATTCGTTCGCAAGTTGCTTGCAGTGCTGCTGTGCTGCTCGATGATGGCTCCGCAGGCGGCGCTGGCGCAGGATCGCGCGCGGGTGAAGGCGGCTTCACCTTCAAGGTGACGAGTGAACTGGTGCTGGTGAGCGTCACCGTGCGCGACAAGAAAGGTGCGCTGGTCCGCGGGCTCAAGCAGAGCGACTTCACCGTGCTGGAAGATGGCAAACCGCAGCGCATCCAGAGCTTCGACATCGAGGACGTGGACAACTACGTCCCATCGCTCCGCAGGGCGGCCCCGCGCAGGCCGAAGCCGCGGCGGCAAAGACCGATCTATTCACCAGCAGGAAAGCGCCTTCGCACGAAGCGTTGCAGGATCGCAGATTGATGGTTCTCTTTCTCGACCTGAGTTCACTGGAGAGCGACGACAGCGACCGGGCGGTGGACAGCGCGAGAAACTTTGTGACAAAGCAGATGACGCCCGCCGATCTGGTGAGCATCGTGAGCTTCGACACGTCGCTTGAAGGTGGTGCAGGATTTCAGCAGCGACAAAAAGCTGCTGCTGACGGCGCTGGACCGGATTGCGGGCAACGAGGGCACCGGGCAGGAGGCGGGCACGACCGGCACCAGCGAGGGAACGCCCGACGATGCCGGGTCGTTCGTGGCCGACGATACGGACTACAACATCTTCAATACGGATCTGCGTTTGCAGGCGCTCTCCACGATCGCAAAGAATCTCGCCGGCATCGATCAGAAGAAATCGATTCTGTACTTCAGCAGCGGCATGACCAAGACCGGCGTCGAGAATCAGGCGCAGTTGCGCGCGGCGGTGAACTCCGCGGTGCGCTCGAATGTGTCGATCTATGCGGTGGATTCTCGCGGCCTGGAGGCGATGCCGCCGGGTGGGATTGCGAGCTTCGGCGAGCTTGCGCGGAGTTTCCTCCTACAGCGGCGCCGCGGTGCAGAATGATCTGGATTCCAACTATGCCAGCCAGGAGACTCTGGTCACCATCTCCAACGATACCGGCGGCAGGGCGTTCCTGGATTCCAACGATTTCAGCAAGGCATACGCGAAGGTTCAGGCCGATAGCGAAACCTATTACGTACTCGGCTATCGCAGTTCGAATCCGAACAAGGATGGACACTTCCGCCGCATTCAGGTGAAGCTGAACCGGAGTGACGTGAAGCTGGAATATCGCATGGGATATTACGGCCCCAGGGATTTCCAGCACTTCACGAAAGAAGACCGCGAAGAGCAACTCCGGGAAGAGATGATGTCCGACCTGCCGAACACCGATCTTCCGGTTTATCTGGCGACCGGCTACTTCCGCGCGCAGGAGAACAAGTTCTACGTACCGGTGTCGATCGTTGTGCCGGGCTCGGCTCTGGTGGTGCAGCGCGATAAGGATAAGGCGTCGCTCGACGTGTTGGGTGTGGTGCGCGATATAGGAACCAAATTTCCAGTCGGCAACATTCGTGACAACATCAAACTCACGCTGGAGCAGACGCAGAGCGTGACGGCACGCCGGCGCAGCCTGCCCGAAGCAGCCCGGCGGCCAGCTGCGGTTGCGTCCCAGGCGCAAGAACGTGCAGTACAACACTGGCTTCCTGCTTCCGCCGGGGCGCTATCATTTGAAATTCGTAGTGCGCGAAAACCAGAACGGACGAGTGGGAACATTCGAGAGTGATGTCGTCATTCCCGATCTGCGCAAAGAGAAAATGAAGATGAGTACCGTGCTGCTTTCCAGTCAGAAGGCTCCGGCAGGAAAGAAGTCGCAGTCGAATCCCCTGGTGAGTGATGGGCAGGAGATCATTCCCAACGTCGCGCACGTCTTCACGCCAGAGCAGTCGATGACGCTGTACTACGAAGTCTACGATCCGGCGAAGTGGGCGGAGAAGAAGGACTCGATCCATCTGCTGACCAACATCGAATTTTTCCGCGGCAAGGTGAAAGTCTACGAGACACCGCTGGTTGAGGCGCAACACTTGAACGCCGCCGGCCGCAAGGCAGCCGCATTTCAGTTCGAAGTGCCGATGAAGGCGCTGAATCCCGGCTGGTACACCTGCCAGGTGAATGTGATCGACGACGCGGGCGCAGCATTTGCATTTCCCAGAACGCAGGTGCTGGTGAAGCAATAGTTAGTCCGACTACAAGCTTTTCGTCTCTTGCAGTAATCGGCGCGAGCGCTTATGCTTTGATGCATTCACATTTAGAGGGCATTGATGGCACTATTGCGCTGGAATACTGTTCTGGCCGCAGCTCTACTGCTCTGTACAGGAAGTGGGCTGGGCACAGCAGAATGGTGGAGTGATGAAGTTTGATCTATCCTGCCGCTCCCACCAGCGAATCAAGTGGACGACTACCACGGCACCAAGGTGGCCGATCCCTACCGTCCGCTGGAAGACCCGGATTCCGCTCCGACCCGTGCCTGGGTCGAGGCCGAAAACAAGTTGACCTTCGGCTACCTGGAACAGATTCCCGCGCGGGAAAAGATTCGCGCACGAATGAAAGAGCTGCTGAATTACGAGCGCTTCTCCGTGCCGGAAAAGAAGGGCAAGCGCTACTTTTATTCGCGCAACAGCGGGTTGCAGAATCAGAGCGTGCTGTACTGGCTGCCCGCGCTGGATGCCGAGCCGAAGGTACTGCTGGATCCGAACACGCTCTCTGCCGATGGCACAGTCGCGGTCAGCGGTTCGGCGATTAGCGATGATGGCGATTTGCTGGCGTACAGTTTGTCTTCGTCCGGTTCGGACTGGCAAGAGTGGCACGTGCGCGAAGTCGCAACCGGCAAGGACCTGCCGGACCTGATCAAGTGGTCGAAATTTTCCGGCGCTTCATTCAGCAAGGACGGCAAGGGATTTTTCTACAGCCGCTATGACGAGCCGAAAGAGCAGTCGATGTTGCGCGACGCCAATTACTACCAGAAGCTCTACTATCACAAACTGGGCACGCCGCAGTCGGAAGATGCTCTGATCTACAAACGCGACGATCAGAAGGAGTGGGGTTTCAGCGGCGAGGTCACGGACGACGGCAAGTACCTCATCATCACCATCAGCGAAGGCACGGACCCGAAGAATCGCATGTACTACAAGGATCTGACGAAGCCCGACAGCGCGGTGGTTGCGCTTCTGGACGAAAAAGACGCGGTCTATCACTTCATCGACAATGATGGGCCGGTCTTCTGGTTTGTCACCAACCTGAACGCTCCACTCAGCCGCGTGATCGCGATTGATACGCGCGCTCCAGGACGCGAACACTGGAAGACCGTGATCCCGGAATCCACGGAGACGCTGCTCAGCCGTCGGATGTCGTGGACAACAAGTTCGTGGCCGGTTATCTGAAGGATGCGCACAGCGAAGTGAAGGTCTTCGACGCGGACGGCAAATATCTGCGCGACGTGGAAATGCCGGGACTGGGAACCGTGGCAGGCTTCGGCGGCAAACGCACGGACAAGGAGACCTTTTACTCCTACACCAGCTATTCGACTCCGGCGACCATCTTACCGTTATGACCTGGAGAGCGGTACAAGCACGGTCTTCCGCAAGCCTGCGGTGAAGTTCAATCCGGATGATTACGAGACGAAACAGATTTTCTATACCAGCAAGGATGGCACGCGCGTTCCCATGTTCATCACCGCGCGGAAGGGCGTGAAACTGGATGGGAATAATCCGACGCTGCTCTATGGCTACGGTGGATTTGACATCTCATTGACGCCGGCCTTCAGCGTCGGCAACCTGGTGTGGATGGAGATGGGCGGCATCTACGTGCAGGCGAATTTGCGCGGCGGCGGCGAGTACGGCGAGCCATGGCATCTGGCGGGACCAAAGCTGCAGAAGCAGAATGTGTTCGATGATTTCATCGCGGCCGCCGAGTGGTTGATCGCGAACAAATATACGCAACCCAGGAAAGCTGGCGATCAGCGGACGCAGCAACGGCGGATTGCTGGTGGGTGCGTGCATGGCTCAGCGTCCGGATCTTTTCGGCGCGGCTCTGCCGGGCGTGGGCGTGATGGACATGCTGCGCTTCCACAAATTCACAATTGGCTGGGCGTGGACCTCGGATTACGGATCGTCGGACGATGCCGAGAGTTCAAAGCGATTTACAAGTATTCGCCCCTGCACAATCTGAAGCCGGGCACGGTATATCCACCGACGTTGATTGTGACCGCGGACCATGATGATCGCGTAGTTCCGGCGCACAGCTTCAAGTTCGCGGCAGCTTTGCAGGCGGCGCAGGCAGGCACGGCGCCCGTGCTGATTCGCATCGAAATCAAGCAGGCCACGGCGCGGGGAAACCGATCTCCAAGGCGATTGAGGAGACGACTGACGAGTGGAGCTTCCTGGTGAAAAACCTTGGAATGAAGGAAGATCCCTGGGCAAAGTAAGTCGCGTATTGAGCAAGTAAAAGGCCACGCGCGACGATGGCCTTTATACTTGCCGAGCTCTGACATCAGTGGAGCGTTGCTCCTATAATTGTCAGCACCACCCCCGCTATTCCAAACACGATTCCTGCAACCCAATAAGATCGCCGCCGTGTGAGCAGTGTGATGGAGCAGATCACCAGACCAACCTCCAGTAGGGTTTCGCCCAGGTCGTAGCGATTCGCGCGGCGCGTGTCAAGCTCCACCTCGTCCTCCGTCTTCCTCGCCTCTTTCTGGATCTCTTCCTGCTCGCCCGTGGACTTCTCGATCGCCGCCTCGTTCTTCTTGAGCAGTTCCTGGGCCGCCGCAGCATCTTTCAAAGGCAAGACCTTCAGAAGTTCGTCGACCTGCGTCATGGTATGGCGGCGGATGTTCTTCGCCTGGTAATAGCCCCACTGGTCCGTGGCTTTGTTCTGCATAAGAACCTCTTCCGTGTGGGAGCGGTGACTCAGCAAGGCAGCGATCGCTACCAGGACGGCGAGAATCGCCATGGTGAAGCTGACCGGGGCCAGATTGGAGTGCTCGAGGCCGTGTTCGGCCGCTTCCTTCAATTCTTCCATCTCATGTTCTGCGCTCATCGACTTTACCCTGTTCTTTTAGTTTGCGGTGATAGTGGCTATTTCGGCCATACAGCAGGAAATTCCAGCCTGCGAATTCAATCTATTTCGCCTTCACCTTGCCCTCGAGTTCGCGGCGAGCCGCCGCCAAGGCCCTCCGCTTTTCATCGCTCACTGCGGGATAACTCAGCTTCATCTCTTCCAGCGCATGGATGATCACGGAGGAAACGACCAAACGCGTGAACCACTTGTTATCCGCCGGAACCACGATCCACGGCGCATGCTTGGTGGATGTGTGCCGGATCATCTCGTCGTAGTATTTCTGATAGTCGTCCCAGAAGCGGCGTTCGCGTACGTCGGTGGCGGAAAATTTCCAGTTCTTTTCAGGCTCGTCAAGGCGGGATAGAAAGCGGCGTTTCTGCTCTTCTTTGCTCAAGTTCAGAAAGAACTTTCGAATCGCGAATCCGTTCCGCGTAGCATAGCGCTCGAAGGCGGAGATGTCTTCGAAACGCTCCTTCCATATCTTGTCGCTGACGCACTTCGCCGGCAGACGTTGCGCCTCCAGTAACTCCGGGTGCACGCGCACCACCAGAACTTCTTCGTAGTAGGACCGGTTGAATATCCCGATTTTGCCCCGCTCCGGCACGCATTTCGATGTGCGCCACAGGTAGCCGTGATCGAGTTCCTCCTTGGAAGGCGCCTTGAAGGAAAAAACCTGGCAGCCCTGCGGATTCACACCGCTCATTACGTGCTTGATGGTGCCATCCTTGCCTGCCGCGTCCATCGCCTGAAAAATCAGCAGCAGCCCCCAGCTATCCTGCGCGTAGAGCTTGTCCTGCAGCTCCGCGAGGCGCAGGATGGAGTGCTCCAGCAATTGTTTGGATTCCTCTTTGAACTCCTTCGCGAGCCCACCGGTATCGCCCGGATCAAAATCGTGCAGGCGGAACTTATTTCCGTGATCGATTCTGTAGAGAGTGGCCAGTGAGCGCAATGTCTTCGCCTGCTTCATGCAGCGGTTCTCCTTGAATGCTCTTTTCGCCCTATGCGTTACTCACGAGGGCAGGCATCATACAATCACTCTGCAAAACTGTATCACTGCGCTGCACCGAGGTCGATGGGCGCTCTTTGGCGGGGCGCGAAGCATCTAGAAAAGAATTCGACTTGGCAGGAAAAGATGCCTGAAATTAAGAAGAGCTTATTCGAGCGTTTCCCGCGTATCATGCCGGTTTTCATCCTGATTGCTGCACTCTATGCCGCGTGGATTTTCTATTCGCGCTGGCGCGAAGACGTGGCGTCCCGGCATGCAGCGGCCGTCCAGGAAGTTGAACGCGCCCGCAAAGACGTCGAACTCAATGGCGGCACGCAACTCAAAATTACGATGCTGTACGCCTCCCCCGATGTGGTACGCAAAGGTCAGACGGCACAGATCTGCTATGGCGTGGTCAACGCCAAGAACATTGCCTTTGTTCCTCCGATCGACGACGTGTGGCCTTCGATGAATCGCTGCGTGGATGTCTGCACCGAAGAAGAGCGTTACCTATACACTCAACGCGGATGACGGCGCTGGACACGCCGATAAGGCACAGGTTTCAGTGGAGGTGAGGTAAGCCAAACTCCCGCTTTGTCTGTGGAAAACTCGTCTCCGCCTTTACTCGCGTCCTTGGCTGCGCAGAATCTGCTCCACGCGCCGCAGATCGTCTTCAGTGTCCACGCCAACTGTATCGAAGGGCGTTTCCGCTGCATAGATATCAACGCCATGATCGAGGAAGCGAAGCTGCTCCAACCGCTCGCTGCGCTCCAGCTCCGACTCCGGCCACGAACAGAAGTGCTCCAGCGCCTGGGGTGTGTAGGCATAAAATCCCAGATGCTTGAAGTAGCGCAGCTCACCGCGTTGGTCGCGGTCGAAGGGAATCGTTGAGCGCGAAAAATAGAGAGCCCGGCCAGTGAGCGCGGTTACGATCTTTACCGCGTTTGGGTTCTTCACATCCTCTGCCGGGCAGGGCGTATAAATGGTTCCCACCTCCACTCCCGGCTTCATCACGGAGAGTAGCGCGTCGAGATGCTCAGGGCGCGCCAGTGGCTCATCCCCCTGAACATTCACATAAATGTCGGCCTTCACACTTTGTGCGACCTCGTGCACCCGATCAGTACCGCTGCGGCATCCTTCGGAGGTCATGCGCGCGTTCCAGCCATGCTTTTTGCAGAGCGCGAGTATTTCATCGGAGTCGGTGGCGACAATGACATCGCTCACTCCCGGGCAGGCGCGAGCTGCTTCATAGACGCGCTGAATCATGGGTTTTCCCAGAATTTCGCGCAGAGGTTTGCGCGCCAACCGGGTGGAAGCAATGCGGGAGGGAATAATCGCAACAGCGTTCATCCCCTCAGTTTCAATACTTGAACGAGAACTTTCAAGTGCAAAGCACCCCGCCCCTCACGGATCGTCTCCGGACGCCGAGGTTAGCGTTGTTCATTGCCGCCAGCGGCGATGCGGGCTGCCGCGGATCTAAGGTGGACGGGGCGGCCATTGACGGCGTGCCGTTCTGCTCCGTCGATGGATTCCGGGCAGCAATGGATTCACTCATTCACCATGATAGGGCATGCAAAGCAGCTTTCAGGATTTTCCATTTTGGCCTCGCCTTTTTCCTGCTTTTCACGATACGAAGGAACCGCCCGGCTTTCGATGGCATCTGATAAATGTCCCCGATGGGCAAAGTCTCCGGGGCGGAGGATTCCGTTTTGGCGACCCTCACTTCCGTTGACGCCCGTTCGGGGGCAGCTCTGCTGCAGCGGTTTCAGCAGGTGCGTTCCATAACTCTTCGTCTTGCCGATCCTCTGTCCGCCGAAGACGCGATGGTGCAGTCGATGCCCGACGCAAGTCCGGCAAAGTGGCACTTGGCGCACACCACCTGGTTTTTTGAAACCTTCATTCTCTCCGAACAACTGGCCGGGTATCGCATCTTCAATCCCGAGTATCGTCAGTTGTTTAACTCGTATTACAAGACTCTGGGGAGTCATCCTTTGCGCCAGCAGCGGGGCACGTTCTCGCGCCCGTCGTTCAGCGATGTTCTGGGCTATCGCAGGCACGTCGACGAGGCGGTCTGTCGCCTGCTCGCCACTGAAGCATCGCCTGAGATTCTGGCCCTTGTCGAACTGGGACTGCACCATGAGCAGCAGCACCAGGAACTGATTCTCACAGACATTCTGCACGCCTTCTGGACCCAACCGTTGCGCCCTTCGTATGCCGCTCCGGTTTCGGAATATTGCTCGACCTACTGCAACGCCTCTGCGCTGGGTTGCCCATCCTGGAGGCGAAGTAGAGATTGGCGCGCCTGTCGACGGCTTCGCATTTGACAATGAGCGGCCCCGTCATGCTGTGCTGCTTGGGCCCTACAAGCTGGCGTCACGGCTGGCGACCAATGCCGAATATCTCGACTTCATCAATGACAAGGGTTACGAGCACCCTGAGCTTTGGCTCTCGGACGGGTGGGATACCGTGTGCCGTGAGGGTTGGCGCGCGCCTCTCTATTGGGAGAAAACGAAAGATGGATGGTGTGAATTCACTTTGCACGGCATGAGCCCGCTGAATCCTGCGGCCCCTGTCAGCCACGTCAGCTACTACGAGGCGGATGCTTTCGCCAGATGGTCAGGGGCGCGTCTCCCGCTGGAAACGGAATGGGAGCAGGCGGCCAGAAATCGCATTATCGCCGGAAATCTGCTTGAGAGTTGGACGCTGGAAGCACGTCCCCTGATGACCAACCTCGCCAGCGATGCAGACGGCGAGGGACAGTTGTTCGGCGATCTATGGGAGTGGACTTCCAGCGCCTATCTCGCTTATCCGGGATTCAGCCCTGCCTCCGGAGCCGTTGGCGAGTACAACGGAAAGTTCATGTGCAATCAGTTCGTCCTGCGCGGAGGATCGTTCGCCACCTGTGCGTCGCATCTTCGCGCGAGCTACCGCAACTTTTTCCCGCCCCATGTGCGATGGCAATTCATGGGAATAAGGCTTGCAAGTCATGAGCACTAATACACGCGCACTCCCTCTGGACGGCAATGCGCGCGAAGTACTTTACGGGCTTACGTCATCGCCCAAGAATTTGCCCCCGAAGTTGTTTTACGACGCTGCTGGTTCGGCACTGTTTGAGCGGATTACCGAGCTGCCCGAGTATTACCTCACGGCGACCGAGCAGGCCATCTTCGAGCGGTATGCGCCCGATATGCTTCGCGCCGCCGGAGATGCCTCCACCATTATTGAACTCGGGGCGGGAACAGCCAAGAAAACCATGCTTGTTCTTCGCGCCGCGCTCGCCCTCCATGATGCGGTCAGATTTATCCCCGTGGATGTCTCCGCTTTTGCGTTGAAAGCGGCGCACCGTCGCGTGCTCGCGGAGTTGCCCCAAGTAGCCGTGCAACCGTTGGTGCTGGACTATACGCAGCGCTCCCCCGCTCTGTCCGCCCTTCCCGGACGCAGACTCGTTTTGTTTATTGGTTCCAGCATCGGAAACTTTGAGCCGATGGCGGCAAGCGCTCTGTTACGGCGGCTGCGCTCCTCGCTGAACTCCGGAGATTCTCTTCTACTTGGCACCGACATGCGCAAACCGTCCGACGTGCTGCTGCGCGCCTACGACGACCCACTGGGAGTCACCGCGCAATTCAATCTGAACGTGCTGGCTCGCATCAACCGGGAGTTTGACGCTGATTTTGATCTGAATCGCTTTGTTCACCAAATTATCTGGAATCAGCGAGACTCCCGTATCGAGATGCACTTGAGGAGCCGCATCAATCAGACCGTCGCTATCAAAGCCTTGAACGTCCAGATTTCATTTGCTGCGGGGGAGACGATTCACACCGAGAACAGTTACAAGTTCACACCGCCGATGATCGATTCCATGGCGGTCAACGGCGGTTTCCGCATCGAGCAAAGTTGGAGCGATGAGCGCGAGTGGTTCACCGTCACCTTGCTCCGGGCTTAGCTGCTGGGCTCAGCCCTCGACTCGGCAATCGTCTACTGAGCGAATTTTCAATCCTCCGGCAGGCGAGAATGTTTCGTCTTCCAGAGAATCTGGCGCATCATGCCGAGCCAGAGCTCAGCGTCGCCTTTCTCCAACTTCATACGGCCCAGCAGGCGGCGCACTTTTTCCTGGGCTGCAGCCTCACCCGCCGATTGTACGTACCCGCTGACGCACAGTGCCTCCAGCAGCACTTGCGTAATGCGTTCTACTTCCCCGGCGCTCGCCAACGCCGGTCCGCTTGCAGGTCCTGCTGTCGCAGTGCAGCTTCTCAATTCGTAGAGACATACTGCAACCGCCTGGCCCAGATTCATCGAGATATGTTCGTCGCGGGTGGGGATACGCAGCAGCCAATGACAGTGGCTCAAGTCTTCATTGGATAAGCCGAATTTTTCAGAGCCGAACAGCAGCGCAACCGGAGCTGCCGTAAGCGCCTGGCGTATCAGTTCCGCGCCGTGCTCCAGTACATGCAGCGGATGTTGAAGTTCGCGCTCGCCCACCGCAGAGGTGCCCACAACCAGGTTGCAGTCTGCGACGGCGTCGGCGACGGAGCGGAACACCTGCGCGTTCATCAGCACCTGCGAAGCGCCAACTGCGGAGCGCGCACCAAGGTAGGAAGGCTCCCACGGATTAACCAGCCTGAGATGCTCGAAGCCGAAGTTACTCATCGCACGCGCTGCCGCACCAATGTTTAGCGGATTGCGCGAGCGCACCAATACTACGCGCAATTGATTGAAATCTGGCTTTGCGGCAACGGTTGCAGGCAGTCTGTCCAGAAGAGCCTCACTCAGATGCAGTGGCAACAGGAGATTGTAGCCCGAGGCTGCAGCTTGTTGCTCAGACTCTGGCGCATCCCTTCCAGAACGCCAATCCAAAGTAAGAGGCCGCCCGAAGACGGCCTCTCGATTGCAAAACAATGGAGCAATTAGAAGGTGAAGCGAGCCGCCAACTGCACGGTGCGCGGGCCGCCTCCACCCAGGTATGGGTTGCCGCTGCCTACGTCAGGAGTCGCTACGGTTTGAATGTATTGAGGGCCGTTTGCTTGGCCGTTGCTGCCTATCGCATTCGGGTCGTTGCCGCCCACAATTTTACCCGTTGTGCCGCCTGGCGTGGACGGCACGAAGTGGTTGTTGGCGAACGCGTCGACCGAAAAGCCGGGCAGCAGCGGGTTGCTCAAGTTCGCGTGATTGAAAAGGTTAAAGATATCGGCCTGAAGCTTCATGGTGACCTTCTCGGTCAGGCGCGATGTTTTCGACAATGTAAAGTCAAAGTTGGTGTAATTGGTGGCGCGGAAGGCGTTGCGGCCCTCGCTGCCGGGATGCTGTGTTCCGGGGACGCAGCCAGCCACTCCGGTGGGCAATCCGGTTATTGGATCTGGAAGGTTGGTATTCCAGGTGCAAGGCGCGGCGAAAGCCGTCGCATTCAGCAGGTTGTAGCCGCCGTTTTGCGGGTTGATGCCATGGCTGGCTTGCGGATTGCCGATAATGTCCGGACGTCCAAAGAATTCGCCCGTGCCGTTGTAGTCGTCTTCAAACACGTAGCTAACGGTATAGGGCTGACCGGTCGCGAAATTGAACATGCCATCGACCGACCAACCGTTGGCCAGCCACTTCGCAGACTGGAAATTGGTAGGCCGTAACTCCAGTACCACTGGACGCGATTGCGTACGTCGAAATTCGAGCTAGCGCGCTCACCGTGTGGATTGAAGCTGTTGTCGGGTTGCGCGGCATTGGGCACAAAATCCAAGCCGTCGCTCGCCGTGTCAATCGAGTGCGCCCAGGTGTAGTTCAATGTAGAAGTCAGTCCGTGCCAGGACTGCAGCTTTAAGCTGCCCTGCAGCGAGTTGTAGTTGGAGAGTGCGCTGGTTTCAATCTGATTAATGTAGACGAAGTTTGCGAAGCAGGATTGGCCGTAGCTGATACTTGTGCCGTTACCACAGCTATCTGTGCTGCCCGCCACGTCGTTCAACTGGTTGATGTCGCGGAAATGGAAGAGGTGACGCCCCTGAGAACCGACGTATCCAATCTGCACAGCCACCTTCCTGGCCACCTGTGACTCGATGTTCAGGTTGTAGGAAAGGTACCGCGGTGTAACGAGGCTCTGCGACACGGTGAAGGCGCTGCTTGGGCTGTAGTCGCCGAAAACCGGCTGGCCCGAGACGATGGTCGGCGTGACCGTTCCCGCAAAGCCGATGTTGTTAAATGCGGGGCCTGCCTGTGCCGGCAGTGTATTCCAAGGCTGGTTGCCGACAAAGAAGTCCTGCGACGCGCCGTCGTAAAAAACGCCAACGCCGGTGCGAACCACGAGTTTGCCATTGCCCAGAAGATCATCCACGAGGCTTAGGCGCGGCGCAAAGTTCTTCCAGTCCTTGGGGTAGAGTGTGCTTGGGCCGCCAGCGACGCCGACTTGCTGCAATGCGTCTGTGGCCGGGTTGAAGAGGCTGAACTGATGGTTCTGTTCCCCAACTACGCCAAAGTAATCCCAGCGTACGCCGTAATTTGCAGTTATCCGGTTGTTCAGCCGCCATGAGTCCTGGAAGTAAATGCCATTGCTATTCTGGTAGCTATAACGTGTGCTGTAACCTTCGGCCGAGCCGCCGCCGCCGGTGATGTCTCCGGCGAGGAACGCTTGCAAAGGAGTCAGGGCCGCTCCAGTGATGGGATCTGTCCCTGACGTGAAGCTCAGGCTGCCGCGATGGCCGGAGTCAATGAAGCTGTTGATGAACGTCCGCCGCCATTCGTAGCCCATCTTGAAGCTATGCTTGCCCTTGGCGATCGAAACGTTTCCGAAAAGCTGGTAGTTGGTATCAACGCGTCCACGGGAGACACTGCCGGTGGCACCGATCGGGCTAAATCCGCTGACACTGATCGTAGGCAGGCCGAAGTCACGCGCTGCGCTGAAGCCGGCGGTAGGGTGTCCAGCCCGATGCTGCAATGGGATCAAATGCTATGTCCTGCGGGATAAAGTCCTGCAGAAAGCGGTTGTAGCCGCCGCGAAGCTCGACGACTACATTCGATTTCGGAACCGAAGTGTAGGAGAGCGAGACGATGTTCACGTGCGTCGGCGTAGTGGTATTGTAGCCCGGAGCGCTGCCGCCGGTGTTGAGCATTCCCAGCGGGAAGCTCTGTGTGCCATGGCTGAAGAAGTAGCGTCCAGTCAGCAGGTCGCCGGGGCTGAAAAGATGGAGGTGCTGGTCAAGCTTGAAGATCAGGTTGTCGCTGTTATTGCTGAACGGCGTGGTGAAGGTCGTCGATTGCCGCTACCGGAAGCCGGCAGAATGCCCCAAGGGCCTTCACCGTTGTGGAGAGCAAGCAGTTCTGGATGACCGGATTGATGCCACCTACGGGAGTGTAAGCGGTGATATCGGCCTGCGTAGGCACCGTGCCCAACTGTGGCACTCCGCCATTTTCGCGCTGCCCCTCGCAGGCGACGAACCAGAACGATTTGTCCTTTACAATCGGGCCGCCAGCCGAGCCGCCGAACTGATTGTTCGAAAATGAGTTCTTTGGCTGATCGGTAGTGTTGAAGAAGTTGCGAGCGCCCAGCGCATCATTGCGGAAGTCTTCGAAGAGGCTGCCGTGAATCTGGTTGGTGCCCGACTTGGTGACGATGTTGACGGTGGCGCCGGAGCTGCGGCCAAACTCTGCCTCAGGACTACCGGTAACCGGAATCTCGGCCAAGCGCATCGACCGGAAGGATCGTGCCAGGGCATCCCCACACACCCGCCTGGTTGATTGCAGGCAGGTTGCGGTAGCCATCGTTCATATCCGTGCCGTCTAGTAGGTAGTTGTTGGAGCGGCCGCGATTGCCATTCAGCGTGAACAGCCCGTATGAGCCCGCCGATTCCGTCGAACCCACTGGATCGCTCGTAGTCCCTGGAACAAGTTCCAGCAGCTTGGTAAAGTCGCGACCATTGATCGGCAACTCAGCCACTTCGGCCGCGGCAATCGTGCCGCCAGTGGTGTCGGAAGTGGTCTCCACCAGCGGCACATCGGCGTTGACTTCCACTGTTTCCTTCACCTGGCCAGCGGCAAGCTTGGCGTCGGCGCGCGCCGGCGAGCCCACGCTTATCGGTACCTGCTTCAAGGTGGTAGTCCGGAACCCTTCCTTTTCAACGGAGACGCTATAGGTGCCCAGCGGCAGTTCAGAGGCCTGATATTCGCCCTGGTCATTCGTGGTTACGGTTCGCGACAATCCGGTGCCGGGGCTGAATATTCTTACCTGCGCCCCAACCACCGCCGCGCCCGACGGATCTGTAACGGTCCCCTGAATGCTTCCTCGGAAGGTCTGTCCAAAGGCATTGCAAACAAATAGAGCGGCAAAAAAGACAAACAAAACAGGTACTGAGCGGCTTCTCATTTGGCCGGGCTCCTCTTAAATTTTGAAGAAAAGGATGCAAAGATGCCCGATGATAACACGAGAGTTCCCGGCCAGTGACAAGGAAGTTAGGTGAATGTCGTCAATGTCATCAGTGAAGAAACCAACAGCCACCACCTACGTTTTTAACCTTAGAGAATGCCGTCGCGGTCCTGAAAAGATGCGCAGGAAATGTGAAAGGTGAACCTTGGGGGGCTCTGCTTCCATCTAAAATGGGCATACATGGCCGCCGAGGAAGAGGTACTAGGAAAAGCGTACGATAGCCGCATTGTTCGTCGGCTCATGAAGTACCTGGGGCCTTACGGGCTGCAGGTAGGGCTGGCGCTGGGCGCGATTGTGCTGAAAGCGGGCGCAGACGTACTGGCACCCTATCTAACGAAGATCGCGATAGATAAATACCTGGCGGCGCGCGGCAGCGAACACTCCTTTCTCGACCGTTTTCTGAGTCCGCAGCCGATGACTGGAATCGCGCAGATCAGCGGCCTGTTCCTGAGCGTGCTGCTGCTGGGCTTCCTCTTCGAATTCACCCAGACCTACCTGATGCAGTGGACCGGACAGAAGGTTATGTTCGATCTTCGCAGCCAGCTCTACCGTCATCTGCAGCGCATGGACATTTCGTTCTTCGACAAAAATCCCGTGGGACGGCTGGTGACCCGCGTGACCACCGACGTGGACGCGCTGAACGAGATGTTCACCTCGGGCGTGGTTTCCATCGTCGAAGACATCTTCGTGCTGGTTGGCATTCTCTGGGTCATGCTTTCAATGAACTGGCGATTGGCGCTGATCGCCTTCGTGGTTCTGCCGGTGATCGTTCTTGCCACCCAGCTATTCCGCAAGGCGGTGCGGGACAGCTACCGCCGTATTCGCGTGGCCATTGCGCACATCAATTCGTTCCTGCAGGAGCACGTCAGCGGCATCATTCCTCTGCAACTGTTTAACCGCGAGCGTAAGTCTTACGAGGAGTTCGAGGCGGTAAACGCGCAGCACATGGAGGCGTTCAAGGACGCCATCATGGCGTATGCGCTGTACTACCCCATAGTCGAAACGCTGTCATCGATTGCCATTGCCTGTGTGCTCTGGTACGGCGGACACAGCGTGCTGTCGGGCATTACAACTCTGGGCGTGCTGGTGGCATTCACGCAATACGCGCAGAGGTTCTTCCGCCCCATCCAGGATCTGAGCGAGAAGCTCAACATCCTGCAGTCGGCGATGGCAGCAGCCGAGAGAGTATTCAAACTGCTCGATACGGAAGCCAGGATTCAGTCGCCGCGAGTTGCGAAAGAGCCGGATGGACCAGGCCGAATCGAATTCGATAACGTCTGGTTTGCCTACCGTCGAATGCCGGCCGAAAAAGACGGCAAGTCCATTCATGGTGAGGAATGGGACTGGGTTTTGCGCGGCGTTTCCTTCGCGATCGAGCCGGGCGAAACGGTGGCTATCGTGGGGCACACGGGAGCAGGGAAGACCACACTGATCTCGCTGCTGCTGCGCTTTTACGACGTGCAGCAGGGCGCAGTGCGGATTGACGGTGTGGACGTCCGCGAGATGGACCTGCAGAAGTTGCGGCGCCGCTGCGGTGTAGTCTTGCAGGACCCTTTCCTGTTCAGCGGCTCAGTTGCCGACAATATCAAACTGGGCTCAGCGCACGTAACGCGCGCGGCCGTGGAGCGCGCGGCCGAAGAGGTGAACGTCGCAGATTTCATCCTGTCGCTGCCGGATGGCTTCGACTCGATATTGCAGGAGCGCGGGAACACGCTCTCGACCGGGCAGAAGCAGCTAGTGTCATTTGCGCGAGCGTTGGCACACAACCCGCGCATTCTGATCCTCGATGAGGCGACCTCCAGCGTTGATACGGATACGGAGTTCCGGGTACGCGAGGCACTGACCAGATTGGTGGAGGGACGCACTTCACTGATTGTGGCCCACCGGCTTTCGACTATTCAGCGGGCCGACAAGATCATCGTCATGCACAAAGGCAAGGTGCGGGAGATGGGAACGCATCAGCAATTGCTGAGCGCCAGAGGCGTGTACTGGAAGCTGTATCAGTTGCAGTACAAAGACCAGGAGCTGGAGATTCCGGCGATGGCCTCTTCGCAGGCGGAGATAGAGGCGCGAGCCGATTAGTGCGCCAGTGCGTCATGCCGAAACGGTATTTCAGCAACGTATTAGCGGGCGCCTGATATCCTGTCGGCGCAGATGTCCAACGGAAAGAATCTCGACGCGGCTCGCCCATTGCGGGTGCTGATCTCGGCTGGGGAAGCCTCTGGCGAGATGTATGGCGCGGAATTGCCTGCGGCGCTGAGCGGGCTGGGCGGATGTTCAGGCAACGCTGCGCTGCCAGCCGCCGGTGTTCGTCCGGTAGAGTGCTTCGGCATGGGCGGCGAGCGCATGCGCGAAGCAGGCTGCGAGTTGGTAGTCGATGCCCGCGATGTGGCTGTGGTGGGGCTATTTGAGGTGCTGAGCCATCTGCCGGGAATCTATCGCGAGTTTCATAAGCTGCTGGCGGAGGTGGAGCGGAGGCGACCCGACGTTGCCGTCCTCATCGATTTTCCGGATTGGAACCTCCGCCTGGCAAAGCAGTTGCACCGGCGCGGGATTCCGGTGGTGTACTACGTCAGTCCGCAGCTCTGGGCGTGGCGCAAGGGGCGCCTGAAGCAGGTGCAGCGCTATGTCTCCCAGATGCTGGTGATCATACCGTTTGAGCGCGAGTTCTACGGACAGAATGGGGTTCAGGTGGAGTTCGTAGGGCACCCGCTGAGCGAGTTGGAGCCACCTGAAGTAAGCCGGGAGGAATTCGCTCGTCGCTGGGAGCTGGATGCAGCTCGAAGTTGGATTGCGCTTTTGCCGGGAAGCCGCAGAAAGGAACTTCGCCTTAACCTGCCCGCAATGCTGGAAGCGGCGGAGCGGCTGGGATCTGGGTTTGAGTTCATTATGCCAGTGGCCAGCACTCTGGATAAAGATTGGGTGCGGGGGCAGATTGCGCTGTGCTCCCCTAACGTGAAAGTAAAGTTGACCGATGATGCCGCGGCAAGCCTGCTTCATGCTCGTGTGGCGGTGGTGGCCAGCGGTACGGCAACCGTCGAGGCCGCGTTGATCGGCACGCCGTTTGTGATGGTGTATCGTGTGTCGGGGCTTACCTGGGCGGTAGGTCGGCACCTGGTGAAGTTGCCGTATTACGGCATGGTGAACCTGATTGCCGGGCACGAAGTGGTTCCGGAGCTGATCCAGGACAGATTTACGCCTGAAAATGTGGAGCGAGAGGTACGTGCGCTGCTGGAGGACGGCCCGGCCAGGCAGCGCATGAAGGAAGCTCTGGCGGAAGTTCGCGGAAAGCTGCGCGGAGAAGCGACGGCCATCCGGCTTTGCGAGCACCGGCGAGAGCACCGCGTGTCGGGCCGCCCGCGCGATATTGCGCGTTGCGGGAAATGCAGTGCGGGAAGAGAATAGGCGTGCATTCAAGGAAGCTGCCCAGCATCTTCTGTACGATTTCCTACATCAGTAGTTAATGTTGTGCATCTCAGCAGGAGCAATATGCCTATGCGATTTGCGGGACGGACACTGACGCGAGCCGTTCTCATTACCTTAACCGCGCTCGGCCTGCTTCCCGACAGCAACACTGCTGGCGGCAGAGAAGCCGCGTATTCAGGCGGAAGACTATGACATCGAGGCCAAGGTCTCCCCGCAGTCGCACAGGCTGACGGCGCGAGCAGTGGTCAAGTTTGTCGCGCTGGATGACATCAGCATTGCCACCTTTGAACTGCACAATGCATTGCGCGTAACGCAAGTCAAGGACGAACATGGTGCCGTGCTGACGGCAGAGCGCGTATCGCAGGACTCGACTGTTCGGGTAGCGCTGCCCAACGGTATGAGCAAGGGGCAGGAAGCGACTCTGACCTTTGATTACGAGGGCACTGTGACTTCGGCGGACGACAGCCCTGTTCCGGGATTAAAACTGGCCTATGTGGGCGATCCGATCACCTATCTGCTGTATTCGGGATGCTGGTTTCCTGTGACCAACTACGGAATCGATCGCTTTACGGCACGGCTGAAGATCACAGCGCCGCAGGAGTACACGGTCGTTGCGAGTGGAGGCGCCGTTGCAGCCGCTGGGAACAAGCAGAAGAGCCCGCCAAAGCGCTCGGACGAGGGCGCGGCTCCAAAGTTACAGACCCGCTCAGCACGCGGGAGAAAAGGCCAAGGCCGCAGCGTCTCCAGGCAAAACTCCCGCCGCAACAACCTCGGACTCCGCCATGAAAAGTGTCACCTTTCAATGGACCAAGCCGAGCTTCCCGGGCACGGTGGTGATTGGAAAGTTCGAGGACGCTCCGGTGAGCGAAGCCGGCATGACCGTGCATGTGTATTTCCTGAAGGACAAGGCTGAATTTGCGCAGCAATATGGCGAGACGGCGGCCAAGGAACTCGGTTATTTCATTACCATTTACGGCGTTCCGATCAGCTCGGAGCTGAAACTGGTGCAGTTGCCTGATGATTCCGTTCCCACGACTTGGGCTCCTGAGATGGCGGGGATTGCGGCACGCAACATCAACGCAAAGGTGAATTACCGGTTGCTGGCCAACGCGATCGCGCACCAGTGGTTTGGCACCATCGTGAGTCCCGCGACCCGCAATGACTGGTGGATCCAGGACGGAGGCGCGCGCTACAGCGAGAGCCGCTACATCGAGTATGCGGCGGGGAAGGCAGGCGCGCAGGAAGCCGTGAAAGACATGGCGGTTGGCGCTTTGGCCTATGACAGCGTTCCGCTGGGACAGATCGGAACTCTCGACACCTTTCGACCCGGTCTTCCAGTCGATGGCAAGTGACAAAGGCGGCATGCTCTACCACATGCTTCGCTGGGTGATGGGCGATCAAAAGTTTGACAAGGCGATGCGCACGCTCTTTCATGATTATTCGGGTAAGCCAGTTGGGACTGAAGGAGTTGCAGAAAGTGACCGAGGACATCCAGGGCGAACAGTTGACCTGGTTCTACTCGCAATGGCTGAACTCGACGGGCGCTCCGGAGTTCAAGGACAAGTACACGGTGTTCCGGGTTAAGAAAGGCTTCCGCGTGGTGGGGCAGGTGCAGCAGGATCTCGATCTGTTCCGGATGCCGGTGCAGTTGAAGATCGATACTGATGGAAAAACCGAGGACAAAACCATCGACGTGGTTGGAACAGATTCCAGCTACACGATTGAGACCTTCGGCAAGCCGCGCCGCATCACCATCGACCCGAATAACTGGGTGCTGAAGAACTCAGGAGACCTGAAGCTGCGCACGGCCATCATGCGCGGACAGCAACTGGTGCAGCAGGGAAATCTGGCAGAGTCGCTGAAGGAGTTTCAGAAGGCGATCGAGCAGAACAAGAACAGTTCACTGGCCCACTACCGCATTGCCGAAGTCTTTTACCTGCAGAAGAATTACCAGGCCGCAGCCAACGCCTATCGCGACTCTCTGAATGGCGACGGGGAGCCGAAGTGGACCGAAGTATGGAGCCACATTCAACTGGGCAAAATTTTTGATGTCACCGGACAGCGTGAGCGCGCTCTGAGCGAATACCGGCAGGCGCTGCAAACCAACGACAACACGCCAGGGTGCTCTGGACGAGGCCCGCAAGTATCTGACCGCGCCCTTTCAGGGAAAAGATTTGTAACCCGTGCGGATTGAGCAGGACCGCGCCTGCAATGGCGCGGCCTTTTTTCTTGCGGGTGGGCTCAAACTCCGGCGGCCGAGTGCCCCTCGCGAGTGATGGTATATCCGGACGCCATGCGTTCGGCGAGGTGCACCGCAACCGCCAGTGCTCGCTCACCGGTAAAAGCCGAGCAGTGTATCTGAGCCTGATCGCCGGAAAAATACATGCCGACGATGGACTCCGCTTTCGTGGCCGTGTCCGAGAGCTCGAGCGCGTGGCAGTTGCTCACGATCACTGTATCCGGCAGGCAAATCCGGTCGAGCAGGCAGAACATTTCTAGTTTTGATTCCTGCTCGTCCGGACCGGTCTCCATCACAATGTGAGCCCGTCGCGCGGCGTCTTCAATGCTGATGGCACAATCGATGCGCGCATAGGCTTCCTCAGCCCGCTTCTGATCGAGTGCGCCGGAGCGGACCTCATCGTTCAGTGTCTGACGAATCTCCTGGCGCGCGTACTCCAACGAAGTGGGGAACAGGTCTTCCAGGACCACGCGAAATCCGGCCACGGCAGCTCGGCGAGCCAATTCCCGACCGACTTTGCCGGCACCGATAACAGCGATGATCTCCGCGTCCGGAGCCGGCATTTTTACTTCCCCAACTCTTCAACCATCTTGGTGAAATTCGGGTCTGAGTTGCGCATGTATTCGGCCAATTTCTTGCGCTCCTCCGGTGTAATGAAGCCGCTGCCGACAACAATGCGACGCAGAGTTGTGGAAATATCGTCCACGTAGTTCATCATCCGAATCAGTTCGCCACTTGAAGCCATGAATGTCCTCCTGAAAGCTCTGGAATGTGCTTCGATTTCCGAATACACCGTAAGATTGTATTGTCTGCGTTCGAAGCGAGTTCGTCAAAGTGCGCCACGCGTCTTCGCACGCGGACTCGATTCGCCGCATCTAAATCATCTCGGATGCAGGATTTTCGGTCCTCGGACGATGCTAGATGCGCGCGCAGACAATATCCCTACCCGAATCGGCAAGCGAAGCCTCTGAGTTTCTCCAACAACTGGCTGAGAGCCAGCGCCGAATACGGCCCGGATCTGCCTATCGCTTGCAGTTCAACCATACCTTCCGCTTTGCTCGATGGAATCCGGCTGATCCCCTATCTGCAAAGGCTTGGAATCACAACTCTTTACGCTTCTCCGATTCTCGCCGCGCATTCCGGCAGCGCGCATGGTTATGACATCACGGATCACAGCCGCATCAACCCGGAGATTGGAAGCGAGGAGGAGTTGCGGCAGCTGCTCGAAGAACTTGGGAGCCGCGGCATGGGCCTTCTGCTCGACGTCGTTCCTAATCACATGGGCGTGGGCTATGGCACCAATCCATGGTGGCAGGACGTGATGGAAAATGGCCGCGCCTCGGAGTACGCAAATTTCTTCGATATTGATTGGAATCCGCTGAAGCCGGAGTTGCGCAACAAAGTCTTGCTGCCGGTGCTGGGTAATCAGTATGGCGCCGAATTGGAGGCTGGAAAGATCGTTCTCGCGTTTGACGAGCGAGGCTTTCGGATCGAGTATTTCAACCGAGTTCTTCCCATTGACCCGCAAACGATTCCGCTGATCTTCCGCGCCGGGGACCCGCTGCGCCAGCCAGAGGAGACGGCGCGTGAATTGCTTGCTCTGCTGGCGGCATTGGCGGAGTTGCCGCAGCACGCCCAGTCTGAGCCGGAACGAAGCACACGACGACAGCGCGAGGTGCCGTTCCTGCTCCGCCGTTTTATGGATTTGGTGGAGCGCTCACCGGATGCACGCACGTATGTGCAGCAGACAGTGCAGCGTCTCAATGGAACTCCGGGAGATTCGCATAGCTTTGATGCGCTGCATGGGTTGCTTGAGGCGCAAGTGTATCGGTTGGCGCACTGGCGGGTTTCGGCCGAAGAGATCAATTACCGTCGTTTTTTTGACGTCAACGATCTGGTGGGACTGCGCATGGAAGATCCGCAGGTCTTCGCCGCGACTCAAAAGCTGATTCGCCGCTTGCTGGCCGAGGACGCAGTGATCGGGCTGCGGGTCGACCATCCGGACGGAATGTTCAACCCGCCCCAGTACTTTATGCGGCTGCAGATGCTCTTCGCAGCCGCAAAACTCCACGGCCCCACGCCGGTCGGCGAGCTCGCCGAGAACGGGATTGAAATGAATGTGCAGAGCTGGTTCGCGCAGCACTCGTTGCAGCCGGGGCGGGAGCCATTCTACGTGGTGGTGGAAAAAATTCTCGAGAAGGGCGAGGCGTTGCCGGGCGAATGGCCAGTCAGCGGAAGCGTAGGGTATGAGTTCGCCAATGCGGTGAACAGTATTTTCATCGATTCGCGAAATCAGAAGAGCTTCACGAACTTGTATCACAGGCTGATTGGAGAGTCGCTCAACGTGGAGCGGCTTATCTATCAGGCGAAGAAGCTGATAATGTTGTCCGCGCTTTCCAATGAAGTCAACGTGCTCAGCCACATGCTGGATGAGATTAGCTCAACGAACCGGCGCGCCCGCGACTTTACGCGCAAAGTGCTGCGTGACGCAATCCGCGAAACCATCGCCTGCTTTCCTATTTACCGGACCTACGTGGATGAACGCGGCAGCATCAGTGAGCGCGACCGGGGGTTTATTGCGCGGGCGATTGCTTTGGCGAAGCGCATCAACCCCTCCATGGCACCCGAGGCTTTCGACTTCTTGCAGGACATTTTGCTGTTGCGGGAAGACAATGGCGGCACGCTGATTCACGGCTATCGCAAGCAACTGTACTTCTCCCTTAAGTTTCAGCAACTCACCGGTCCAGTGATGGCCAAGGGACTGGAAGACACCGTCTGCTATGTGTACAACCGATTTATTGCGGTGAACGAAGTTGGCGGCAACCCTGGCAGCTTCGGCGCTACCGTAGAGGAATTTCACCAGGGAAACCGGGAGCGCGCGAAATCATGGCCCAGTGGACTGCTCACAACCTCCACCCATGACACCAAGCGCAGTGAGGACGTACGCATGCGCCTCGATGTATTGAGCGAGATGCCGCGTCCGTGGGCCGCCCAAGTCATGCGTTGGCGGCGCATCAACCGCGCAAAGCGCAAGACCCTCGATGACGGCCATATCGTGCCCGATAACAACGAAGAGTATCTCCTCTATCAGACATTGGCCGGTACCTGGCCTATGCCCGGCAACGCAACGCCGTCACCGAACGAATGGGCGCTCGGGCGCGAGGAGCGGCTCTCCTACATCGCACGAATCCAGGAGTACATGCAGAAAGCGGTGCACGAGGGAAAAATCAACCTGAGCTGGATCAATCCAAACCCGCAGTACACCCAGGAACTGCGCCGCTTTGTAGCGCGCATCCTCTCGCCCGGCTCGGAGGCCAAACCCAACAACTTCCTGCGATTGATGCACGATTTTATACCCCGCCTGGCATGGTTTGGCGTGATCAATTCACTGGCCGAGACCCTTCTCAAACTGACATCGCCGGGCGTGCCTGACATTTACCAGGGGCAGGAACTGTTCAATTTCACACTGGTCGATCCCGACAATCGCCGCCCGGTGGATTTTGCCAGCAACGAAAAATATCTCGAACAACTGGAACATCGCGGGCCAGCCCGGAACTATGCCGGGAATTGCTGGAGCACTGGACGGATGGAAGACTGAAGCTATGGACCACTCACCGCGCATTGCATGTGAGACGCGAATCACCCGAGTTGTTTCGTCACGGGGATTACATGGCGCTCGGAGCGGAAGGCGAACGTCGAGAGCATGTTATGGCTTTTGCGCGGCTTCATCGGCCGGGAATAGCGCTTGTGGCAGTGCCGCGCCTAAGCTTCACAATGTTGAGCGGAGAACCCCGGCTGGCCGGGGCAGAAGATTGGGGCGCGACTCGCTTGCTGGCACCCCAGGAATTTTCTGGTTGCCAATTGCATAACGCGTTGACCGGAGAGAAGATTGCTGTTCAAAACAATGGTGAGCTGCTATGCCGCGAAGTCTTCACCAGCTTCCCTGTGGCCCTGCTGATCGAATGAGGGCTGGCGGTCGGTGATCTCTGCAAGCGTTGCGAGTTTCCGTGCCAATTCCTCACGCAGAGCACCGGGCGAGTAACGCCAGGTCCAGTTGCCCTCGCCAAGGCTGGGCACGTTCATCCGCGCTTCCGAACCAAGGCTTAGCACATCCTGGAGGGGTACCACGCAAAGATTTGCCGTGGAACTCTGTGCGAGGCGGACCATCGCCCAGTTGACGCCATCGCCGGCTTCTCCCAGCAGCGCTCCCGCAAATCGGAGTTCGTCTTCCGAACAATTCTTCCACCATCCCAGGGTGGTGTCATTGTCATGGGTTCCGGTGTAAACCACAGTGTTGGCCTCATAACGATGCGGCAGGTAAATGTGCGCGCCCGGATTGCCGAAACCAAATTGCAGGACCCTCATGCCGGGCATCTGCAGAAGCTCGCGAAGCGCATTGACGTCCGGCGTAATGAGGCCAAGGTCTTCAGCAATGAACGGCAAGTTGCCAAGCCTTTCGCGCAGCACGCGGAACAAATCTTCGCCTGGCCGTCGACCCAGCGGCCATGCACCGCCGTGGGTTCGCCGTTGGGAATCTCCCAGCATTGCAGAAATCCGCGGAAGTGATCGAGGCGGATAATATCGCAGCTCTCCAGCGCCCAGCTCATCCGCTTCACCCACCAGTCATATCCCCTCTGCTTCAGCTCCGTCCAGCGATAAAGCGGATTTCCCCAGCGCTGGCCATGTTCGGAAAAGGCGTCCGGCGGAACACCGGCAACGCACTCGGGCTCGAGGCTCTCCGCATCGAGACGAAAAATATCAGGATGGGTCCAGACATCAGCCGAATCGTAGCTGACGAAGATGGCAACGTCGCCGATGATTTTTACGCCCTTGCTTCGCCCGTACGAGTGAAGTGCCCGCCACTGCTCAAAGAACGCAAACTGGAGAAAGCGCGCGCGATCGAGTTCTTCGCGCAGTTCATTGCGAATCGCCGCGATGGCCCGTGGCTCCCGGTGCGCGAGCTCATGGGGCCAGGTGTTCCAGCTCCGCTGCTGGTGGCGCAGGCGTAGCGCCTCGAAAAGGACGTAATCCTCAAGCCACCACGAGTTCGCGGCCGCGAATCGATCAAACCGTGCACGATTTTCACTGCCCGCGCAGCTCAGAAACGAGGCTGCGGCCTCATGCAGAAGCGGCAGCTTATCCCGCTCGACTCGTGCATAATCGACCCGGCCTTCGCGCAGATTCAAGGAAGCAACCCGCTGGTGCGAAATCATGCCGCGATCGGCCAATCGCTCCAGGCTGAGCAGCATAATGTTGCCCGCAAACGCCGAGGTAGAGGAATACGGCGAGTTCCCAATGCCGGGCGGGTTCAACGGCAAAATCTGCCACAATCCTTGGCGGGAGGAAGCAAGGAAGTCCATGAACTCATAGGCAGTCGGTCCAAGGTCGCCGATTCCGCCGTGGGCAGGGAACGATGTGGGATGCAGCAGTATTCCGGCGCTTCTCTTATTGAGCATGGGATCAGGTGTGGCTGATTACATGAACATCATTCTCTTTGGACGAACTGCCCGATTGCACATTCCGAACCAAAAAGCAGGGGGAGGTCTCCCTCCCCGTTGAAGATTGGTTCGTCTAGTCCTTGGGAGCGGCTAGCGCTTCCACTTTCTTCTTATCCACAATGATGCGGCCTTCTTTTTCCAGACGTTCGCGCAAAGAGGCGATGAAGACTTCTTCTGCTTCAGAACGCTTTCGCTCAAGCAGCGCAGCCTTAACCTGATCCTTCATCGCATTGAACTCGGCATCTGTCGGTTGCTGCTTTTCAAGCAGAGCAACAACCGCGCACTTCGGGCCGAGATTGATGGCCTGGCTGATGTCGCCCGGCTTCATATCGAAGATCTGGGGCGCGGCGGATGAAAGCTGGCCAAATCTCAGGCACCTGTCCATCGGAAGCGACCAGATCGCTGACTTTCAACGCCGTGCCTGCGGCTTTTGCGGCTTCGCCAAGATTGTGCGAGGAACGGGCCTTATCGCTGAGCTCTCCGCATTTTTGCGACAGCATCGCTTGCGCTTTCTGTTGCTTCAACTCGGCCGCGATACGATCCTTAACCTGCTCGAAGCCAGGTGTCGCCGGTGGTTTGATATTGGTCACCTGGGCAATGGCAAAGCCCCGCGCCAATGGAATCGATTGCGGCGCAGCGTTGGCTTTCATCGCAAATACGGCGTCGGTGAATTGCGGGGAGGAGCCGATTCCCGGCAGCGGCTCGCCGCGCGAGAAGTAACCGCTCTCTTGCACCTGGAGGCCATTGCTCGAAGCCGACTGTTCCAAGCTGCCGGACTTGGCCTGGTTTTCCACCGTGTGGGCAAGTTGCTCGGCAATCCGCTGGTTCTTTTGCACCGTCACCGCCGCTTCAATTTCGGGGCGGACTTCTTCGAACGAGCGTGCGTGCGCCGAAATCTTGTCGTCCACCCGGATGATCTCAAAGCCATAGCTGGTTGGAATCAGATCTGAAGTCTGTCCCTTGGTCAGGCCGAAGGCAACCTTCTCAATCTCAGGCGCGGTACCGGAACCCTGTACGAGCTGGCCCACCGAACCTCCATCCTTGGCGGTCGCAAGATCGTCGGAGTACTTTTTCGCCAGCACCGCGAAGTCTCCACCATGACGAAGCTGGTTCAGAACATCCTGTGCCTTTGCCCGGGCAGCATCTGCTTGCTTGGCATCCACCTTGCCATCTGGTCCAGGCAGCGGGAGCTTGATCAGAATGTGGCGGAGCTTAACCGATTCCGGAACGCGGTACTCTGCTGCATGCTGCCGATAGTAGGCCTGCAGTTCCTCAGGCGATGCCTTGGCCGGGCTCGGAAGTCTCGCCGGATCCACCAGCACAAACTTGATCTTGCGCTGTTCCGGAATGGCATTGGCGAATTGCTGCTGGTTCTTTTCGTAGAAGGCGTGCAACTCGGAGTCATCGACCGAAACTGACTTCTGCAGATCGGTGACGCTCAACACCGCGTAATCAAATTTGACCTTCGTCTTTGCCTTAACAAATGCGTCGTGCATTTCCGCATTTGACACGAAGACTCCGGCACCAATCACGGCGCGCAGCTTGCGCAGCGTCAACTCATTGCGCAACTCCTGCTCAAACTGCGGCACGCTTAGATTGAACTGCGTTTCTATGAAATTCCGGTATTGTTCCGCACCGATGAATGTCCCATTCGGATAGAGCGCCTGGGAGATTCCGCCATGCTGCATTTCATAGCGCAGATCATCGTCGGTCGCCTCCAGGCCAAGGCGCTTTGCCTCCCGCACGTACGCCTTCTGCATCACCAGAGCGTCGACTGCCTGGGGCAGAATGTAAGACTTGAATTGTTCAGGGATGTGCTGACGCTGCATCATATTGCGCGCCACCTGATCCACTTCCTGAATGGTGACTTCCTGGCCGTCCACCTTGGCAACAGAATTGGCGCCGACTCCGCGGCCTGTAAAGTCGTTGAGTATTCCGCCGGGCACAAGCGTAACTACCATCATGATGCAGACGATGGAAAGGAAGCCAACCAGAAGAGCTTTCTGAAATCGGCCGGGGGTTTGCAGGAATCGAATCATCTTCCAATGGGCTCCAAGAAATAAAGGGCGAAGACAGGATTATAAACCAGTGCCCCGTATTGCCCGAATTCGCGATGGAAAGAGCAAAATAGCGAAAAACCACCACCCAATGAACAAGTTCGCGATTCAGGGCCGGAAATTCGCATTCCGGCTCTGTACCCTTTCCCTGCATGTTGGCGCTCGTGATGTAATAGACGGTTAGTTCTCTATGTCTCAGAAGAAACAGGGGCTTCGTCGTCGGTGGATCGCTGCCAGCAGGAGAATGCGGGAGTTGGGCCTGATTGCGCGTGGATTGGCGGACACCAATCATGTCGTGATGGCTCACATCATCCCGATGCGGCGATGCAATCTGGCCTGCGCCTACTGCAATGAGTTCGACGCAATCAGCAAACCGGTCCCCCTGGAAATCATGTTCCAGCGCCTGGATCAACTGGCGCGTCTGGGAACGTCAATCGTTACCATCAGCGGTGGCGAGCCGATCCTCCACCCCGAACTCGACGACATCATCGGCCGCATTCGCGGCAAAGGCATGATCGCCGGCTTGATCACAAACGGATATCTGCTGACGGCAGAGCGCATCGAACGTCTCAACCGCGCCGGACTCGATCATATGCAGATATCGATCGACAACGTGACGCCCGACGATGTCTCAAAGAAAAGCCTGAAGGTTCTGGACAAGAAACTGCAGTTGCTCGGCGAATATGCCGAATTTCACGTAAATATCAATAGCGTCGTCGGCGGAGGAATTCATAATCCGCACGATGCGCTGGTCGTGGGCCGCCGCGCCCGTCAGCTTGGCTTCACTTCAACGGTAGGAATCATTCACGACGGCGATGGCCAACTTCGCCCATTGAACGGCGATGAACGCGAAGTGTTTTTTAAAATGCATAGCCTGGACCGCAAGAATTACGCGCGCTTCAACTGGTTCCAGACCAACATCGCCAATGGCAAGCCGAACGATTGGCGATGCCGGGCGGGTGCGCGTTACATCTATGTCTGCGAAGACGGCTTGGTGCACTATTGCTCGCAGCAGCGCGGCTACCCTGGCGTGCCACTTCTGCAGTACACAAAGGCAGATATCCGCCGCGAGTTCCTCACCGCTAAAGGATGCTCGCCAAATTGCACTGTGAGTTGCGTTCACCAGGTAAGCTACATCGACTTCTGGCGTGCACCGCAAACTCTTCAACCGCAGCCGCGCTCCGCTGATGTCGGCGAGTTGATCCAGATCCAGAGCGACTGAGCGGCGCCAGGCAACGATCTTGTGTGTGCATCCAACGCAGGACAGATAATCCAGTATTTAGAAACTGAAGCTGCGTACGCTCTACGCAGCGCCAGCATTGGGAGCGCAGGAAGAGCATAAAGGCCTACAGCGAGGCAGAATTCGAAGAGCAGAATCCCAATACATATCAGAGTAGGGCGCGGGACGATGCTGCAAAGCGGTTGCGGCTTGCATCTTGATCCTGTCGGACGTTGCACGATGTAAACACGTTTGTTACTATCAAAAAGGTTCTGAGCCAATCAGGGCCGTTTGTGAACTGGCCCACGCAATCCTCCGCCTCTGGTTCGCAGCCGAATAAACAGGAAGGGCGCGTAGCTCAATTGGCAGAGCAACTGACTCTTAATCAGTAGGTTGTAGGTTCGATTCCTACCGCGCTCACCATCTTTTCAATCACTTACGAACAACCTAGCCCGCACGGAAGCATTCTGTACTGGTATTGAAAAGACTCGACTTAGCTCATATGGGCTCGAAGCGGATGGCACACTTACGGCACACCTATTTCGCGCCTCTCAGGGATTTGATCAGCCTTATCCTAACCCAGGTTCCCGGCATTAGACGGCAGTAGTCTCCAGCGCAACCCCTTGTCTGAATCAGCTTTCACCCTCCCCTTCGAGTTCGCAGAGGACAGTATGTAGCAGGTCCAGGTCGTCAGGAACACGCCGGCCTCCTGAAAACGTCGCCTCGGCACGTTCTATCCGCCGCCGCGATTCGCTTCGGAACAGAGTGACGGCTTAGACTGTGTAGGAAATGAACACTATTCATATGTCCCACTTCGATCTTCAAGCGGCAGCCAAACAAACCATGCTGGAGAACGGCTTTGAGCCGGAATTTCCTCCGCCAGCCGAGCAGCAGCTTTTGCAATTGGCAGCGCACCCACCACAGGTGGCGCCGAGTGGAACGGTTCGTGACCTGCGCAATCTGCTCTGGTCTTCGATCGACAACGATACCTCGCGAGATCTCGACCAGATTGAGGTAGCGGAGCGGTTGCCCACAGGCGAGACGCGTGTGTTGGTGGGCATCGCAGATGTTGACACCTTTGTCCCGAAGAACTCGGCCATTGATCAACATGCCGCGAAAGAAACGACGACGGTCTATACAGGCGTACGGAATTTCTCGATGTTGCCGGAGCAGCTTTCGACCGGCATGACTTCGCTGCTGGAGGGAGCAGATAAGCTCAGCCTGGTAATCGAGTTCGTGGTTAGCCCGGATGGGTGCGTCAGCTCGGGCAAGGCGTATCGCGCGATTGTGCGCAATAAAGCACAGCTCACTTATGACGCCGTGGGGGCTTGGCTTGAGGGCAAAGGCGCAGCTCCGGATAAAGTAGCAGCCTCGCCCGAACTGCAATCTCAGCTACACCTCCAGGATGAGGTCGCTCAGGCCTTGATGAATGAGCGGTACCGGCACGGAGCGCTGAACATCGAGACCACCGAGGTCCGCCCGGTAGTACTCAACCAGCAGGTCGTCGGGCGTGGCGAAACAGGAGAAGAACCGTGCCACGGAACTTATCGAAGATTTCATGATCGCAGCGAATGGGGCAGTCGCCCGCACGTTACTGCAAGTGTCTTCCATCCGGCGCGTGGTAAAAACGCCCGAGCGTTGGAACCGAATCGTGGAGCTTGCAGCCCAGCAAGGTGAACACCTGCCAGCCGAACCGGACTCCAAGGCGCTGAATGAGTTCCTGATGAAGCGCAAAGCTGCGGATCCGGACCACTTTGCCGATCTGTCGTTGGCTGTGATCAAGTTGATGGGACCCGGTGAGTATGTTCTGGAACGCCCCGGCGATCCTGAGCAAGGACACTTCGGCCTCGCCGTTCAGGACTACACCCACTCCACGGCTCCCAACCGGCGCTTCACCGATCTCGTCACCCAGAGGCTGATCAAAGCCGTACTCGCGAACCAGCCTGCTCCGTATTCAGACGATGATTTGGCCGCAATTGCCGCCAACTGTACCTCGAAAGAAAATGCGGCGCGGAAGGTTGAGCGGGAGATGTCGAAGCGGATTGCGGCGGTCGCAATGACCAGCAGAATCGGCGAACTGTTCGATGCAATCGTTACGGGAGTGACTCCACACGGCACCTTCGTTCGCGTGTTGCAGCTTTGGTGTTCTTTTCGTGGGCGAACTGAGGAGGACCATCGAGATGATGACCACCACGGGCTCACTAAACGCCGTTTGGAATTTGTTGCAAGTAGAAAATCACCTGAGAACTGTGACCGGAAGAACGGAAGTCGGAGGAGATTTCATTGCCGCTGCTTAACGACTGTCATTCTCACCCGAGGTTCTAAATCCCTTTATGAATGCGATAGAAAAAATGAATTTCCCATCGTCAATAATCTGCGCCAAGCTCAGAATCACTGCTGTCGCAACAGGGGTACGGTGCGGGCGGTAATTGCACGGAGAGAATATGCAGATATCCACCATGGTCATCGCACAGCACGATCAGTCCATTGCACAGGGATTAGCGAACGAACTTCATGCGCATTTTACTCGGGTACTGGTGGCCGAGAACGCAGTGGAGTTGCATGCCCTGGTGCTGCGCCATCGAGCGCGAGCGGTTGTGCTTGATACGGAGACACTGAGTTTGGAGGAAATCAGTCAACTGGCAAGCTCTTTTAGCAATTTGACGATTGTAGCCACACATCGCTCGCCCGACGAGCAAATGTGGATGGCTGCACTGAATGCTGGAGCCGTGGAATTCTGCCACTCGCAAGATATCCGCTCCATACTGCGGGCATCGCGTGTGGCGGCGAAGCACCACATGGCCATCGCTTCATAGAGACACTGATTCATTCCCAATACTCTGATTCTCGCCAGTGCTGGATATATCTCACTCGCGGCATGGGCAAAACGAAGAGTCTTTCCTAAGTGGTATCCTGCCTCGCTGCACCATGCTCGTATCCGCCCTCACCACCTGAAATCAACATTCCCTGACCGAACCGCAGCAGAGCCTTCTCGTAAATCTTGCTTGGCCGACCACATGCCGTCCTCGACGGCATTGACCACACGCTCGGTCTGAGACCCCGCCCTCAGATTGCTTCCATCCAGTCGCCGAATTAAACTCGCCTGATGGCCTGACCCAGTTACGGTTCGATGGAGACGAAACCGAAGCCGTAATGGAATCCTCGGCGGTGACGGACAATCGCGGGTACGGTGCTTTCGTGGCCGTCTTCCATGGTGAATTCCAGTGTCACCTGCTCGTCGATTGAAAGTGAGCAGGGGACGACTGTGCCCATGCCTCCTTCGCTGATATCCCGAATTCGGCCATGTATGCAGATCGGCTTGCCTTGATGGAAGGTATTGATCCGGACTCGTCGGTCGAGACCTGAACGCCGAATCCGCCTGCGTTCCTTTTGCGGGTTGTTCGCGTCGTCATCGGCTTTCTTTAGAATCTCCAGCGTGGTGATTACGCGCAATTGGGTTCCGAGATCACGGCGCAGCCTCGTAATTAGCATCTGTTGGTGTACCACGAAGATATCGAAGAGAAGTACGAGCGCCAATAGCCCGCGCAGTCCGATGTTCAACTCCGTCTGTTCCATCCAATTTCGTTCTCCGGCAATCGGAATCGAGAGGGCAAACAGTCCGAACGTGAGAGCGAGCATGACGACAAAAGCAATACTCCAGTGCCACCACTCTCGCCGTTCCAATTGATCTAGGCGGGCTTGAGTCTGGTTAACGTCCAGTTCCATGTCGTCCAATTTCGATTGTGGCGCTGTCCTTTTCATCTCGTCGTTTCACTTGATATGTCGCGTCGAATCGACATATGGCAAAGTTCCAACTGGAGAAACATTCCTTGGTAGCTGTTCCAACCTCACTCGGCTCTCGTGATGTAAGGCGATGATGCACAATAGGAACGTGGCGATGAACAGTATTGCGTAGAGCGACAAACTGGCGCAAATTCCACGTAGATGATAGTTCTCCGCCTAAACGAATATCGTTGTTCGGCTCACGTCGCATGGGCGGTCGAGAAGCCCCTCCGCCTGCTGAAAAAAAACAACTGTATGCGGCAGTTTTGCGTGTGCTTCACGGACGGAGCGAAAGCCGTGAACTTCCAAACACTCCGCTTCCTCGCGGGTCGCAATAACTACCTTTCGCATCGCCTCACTGAGAGCGTCTTCGCATCCTTCGCGGGCGTGGAAGCTACGAGCTCGCTGCAGCCCTGATTCCATAGTCCCGCGTTAGTCTAAACATTAGTCAGCACCGGCTCGCAGAAGGGTTCATCGAGTGTGGCCGTCCGGTGGCCATTGGGAGAATGTGTCCGGAGTTTGCCGATGGCAGAGCGCTAGCCTTGCGTGAGCCTGCACCACCCTTGGCCGTTCGCGAATCCCGCGAGGGCGTTTGTGACCGGCATTGCGTGACGGTCTGGTTAGGGGATGGCGGCAACGATCGTGGTGCGTTGTGTTCGGGCCTGATCGAGGCACGACAAGCTGGAAATCAGCACCCGGGTGAAGCCTACAGCAGCTTGGAGTAGCTGTCCATGGTCTTTAGGTTTCCTGCATGGGTTTATGCATCTTCGTGATGTCATCCACGGCGCCGGTTGCTGCTCTTGGAGCGCCGCAAAAGATGCTCGCGAAGCGGCTACTTCGTCCAGTTTGCGCCCACCTTGGTTGGATTTGGTGATCGAACCCTCGATTAAGGCGGCTGTGTCCTTTGCTCCTGTTACTTGGAAAGTTTGCACTCGAACAACTTCTAATCGACTTAGAAGCATCCAGAAACTGAGTGTTTCTTTGAAGGCTATGAAGTCTGATTTTCTGAATGAAAGTCACTCATCTGCTGCAGGTCACCAAATCGGGGCCGAACTTCAGCCGAATCGCGATGGAGTTAACTTTCGAGTATGGGCGCCTAGGCGCAGACGCGTGGAAATAGTGCTGACCGAAAGTGGCACGTCTTACGAACTGTCGCCTGAGTCGAATGGGTGTTTTTCTGGCCTAATAAGAAAGGCCGGAAACAACAGTTTGTACTCCTTTCGTCTGGACAATGCCTCTGACCTCTATCCTGACCCAGCTTCCCGTTTCCAACCTTTTGGCCCACATGGCCCTTCGCAGGTCATCGACCCTTCGCGATTCTGCTGGACGGATAATTCTTGGCCAGGCTTGTCGCCGAAAGGACAAATCGTCTACGAAATGCACATCGGAACGTTCACTCGTGAAGGTACGTATGCGGCGGCCATGCGTGAACTGCCGGAACTGGCCGCGGCGGGCATCACCGTGCTTGAAGTCATGCCACTCGCGGACTTCGCTGGCGACTTCGGTTGGGGATACGATGGCGTAGACATGTTCGCGCCGACACGCCTATACGGTTTGCCCGATGATCTACGCTCTTTATCAACCGTGCGCACGAGTGCAGCCTCGGCGTGATCCTGGACGTCGTCTACAACCACGTGGGGCCGGATGGAAACTACCTACCTTTCTTTTCGAGTACATATTTCACCGATAAGTATCATAACGAATGGGGTGAGGCCCTCAATTTTGACGGCCCCAGCTCACAAGGAGTTCTACAGTCAGGACGGGGCAATGAGCAAGTCGGAAAACCTGTTCCGCCACAGAGCCAAGCACCAACTTCTTGAGTCCATGGCGCCCGTGTGTGCCTAGCACGATCAGATCGATGCTTTTCTCTTCAAGGCACGCTGCGAGAACTTTCCATAGCTGTCCTCGTTCTACGGTCGCGGTGTGCGCGATTTTATCAAACCCATTACTAGCCAGAAGAATATGCATTTCAGATTGGGCGACGTCTCGATCCGCATCCAGTTCCGGAAGCTTGTCTAACGGAATTTCTAGCATCGGTTCGGGCCCAAGGACATGGATCACGTGGATTGCGGAACCGTAGCGTTCGGCGAAAGCACGCAGATAAGGAATAGCGGCCTGAGAGGATGAAGAGAAATCGGTAGGGAAAAGGATGTTCTCAAAAGCCGGTACGAGCACTGCCTTTGCGAAGCCAGACACGGGACACCTCCTAGCGGAGACGCAATCCCATGATCGTTAATACTCGAAAACGGAGGCGAATACAGTGATGAGCGTCACTCTAGTGACGCTCATGTTTTCGTCCGGTCGCTCGTGCAACTCACAGCAGCGGATTGGGGAACTTTTTCGAAACCACGTGATAGCGGCGACTCAGAATTTTGTGTGCTCATCAGAAGGTTTTCTCAGAATACTCGTAAACCGGAATAATCAACCTTCAAGCAAGTCTCATGTCTTATTGGATATCGACCCGAGGTATCGATGTGTGTTTCTGGTCAGCCTCGGACCGTGCGCCTCTCTACAACGCGATGCGCTGTGAAACCAAAATGAGTCGACACACTTGGCAGTGTGCCTGCTCCTCGCACCCCATTACGATCAACTCGGCTTGCCGAACTCTGGAGGTTCTGAGGATTGCCTCGTCGGATACACCGAATTCAACGATAATCTCCAGTTTGCACCATGGCATCGCCGCAGAAGGCATGACTTCATTCAAACGCTCGGTAAAGGAGTCAGCTAACCGTATCTTTACGCCGGCGTCAGCATCTGGCGACGGCTCACCTTTGAACTGATTACCTTCGTATTGCGCGCAGGTGATCGTCTCGATGGCACGCCTCGAATTGAAAGCCGAGCCACGCATGTTTGTGGCGCAGGAATACGCGGAAAAGCGGAAAAGAATCTGAGATTAAAACTTTCAAGCACCCGCGGAGACAATCGGCTATATACTGGCGCGCGGAATCAGAAGACAAGCTGGAAATCCGGTCTTATGTGAAAAGCGTGAGCTGCTTAATCGATCCGTAACGGACAAGAGGAGACACCGTGCAAATATCCAAAGAAAGAAAGTTGGTAATGCTCTGGTCGTTGCTGCTTTCACGCAGGTTTGAGGAGGCGCTTACGGAACTCTGCAAAATCAAGGGCAAGATCCCCGGAATGATGACCTGTCCACGGGGCAGGAGGCGGTCGGCGCGGGTGTGTGCGCCGCATTGCAACCGGAGGATGTGATCATCACCAATCACCGCAGCCATAACCACCTGCTGGCCAAGGGAGCCGATCCGAAAGCGATGATGGCTGAAATCTTCGGCAAACGCACTGGGTGCAACAAGGGCAAGAGCGGTACGCTGCATCTGGCGGTGCCTGAGGTCAATGCCCCTTGCACCACGACTGTGGTCGGCGCGGCGGCGCCCATTGCTGTCGGCAGGGCCTTTGCTCAGCAGTACCGGCAGGAGAAATGCGTTACCGTCTGTTTTATCGGGGACGGTGCTGCAGATGAGGGCTCCTTTCACGAAGCCCTGAATCTTGCAAGTCTATGGCACCTTCCGGTGATCTTTGTGTGCGAGAACAATCTTTACGCTGGCGCCCAGCGCTATGAAGAACATACCAGGGTGGAAAACATTGCCGACCGAGCGGCCAGTTATGCCATACCGGGGGTTGTGGTCGATGGCAATAATGCAATAGCGGTTTACGCGTCGGTCTTGGAAGCCCGGGGGCGCGCCGTTACCGGAGAGGGCCCGACGCTCATTGAATGCAAGACCTACCGCTGGCGCGGCCATGGTGAAAGCGACCTCCAACTCTACCAGCCCAAGGAGGAGATCACGGCGTGGCAGGCGAGGTGTCCGGTCGCGAAACTGCGCGGCGATTTGCTCGCCGAGGGTCTCATTAGCGCTGATGAACTGCGGGTAATGGAGTGTCGGATTGATGGCATCGTGCAGGACGCCATTCGCTTTGCCGAGGAGAGTCCCTATCCCGAGCCATGTGAAGCCCTTGAGGATGTCTTTGCTGAAGAAACAGATTCCATAATGAAAGGAGCAGCGTCATGCAGCAATTAGGAATGGGACAGGCCCTGAATCAAGCTCTAAGGGAAGAGATGACCTTGGATTCCTGTGTCTTCCTCGCTGGGGAAGGCATTGGCGTGGGGATACATGCAAGCCCGATGCTCCCCACGTATGGGTTGCTGCAGGATTTCGGCGCCGGACGGGTCAAGGACACGCCGGTTTCGGAGGCGGCCATCGCTGGGCTGGCCGTGGGAGCGGCCGAAGCGGGTCTGAAACCGGTTGTGGAGATTATGTTCAATTGTTTTTTTACCATCGCCTCGGACATGATCGTCAATCATGCTGCTAAATTGCGCTACCTGTCGGGCGGAAAGTCCTCATTTCCTCTGGTGGTGCGCATGAAAACCGGTGCCGGTTTCGGTGGCGGGTGCCAGCACTCCCATAACCTGGAGGCCTGGGTTGCCCACTGCCCCGGGTTGAAGGTGGTCATGCCTGCCACTCCGGCTGATGCAAAGGGGCTTCTCAAGTCAGCCATCCGGGACCCGAACCCTGTTATTTTCATTGAAGACATGATGCTCTACCACGCACTCGGACCAGTTCCCGAGGAAGAGCATCTGGTCCCTATCGGTCAAGCCGACGTCAAGCGGCCGGGCAAAGATCTTACAGTGGTGACATGGTCCAAGATGCTGAGTGTTGCCTTGAGGGCGGCCGAGCAGTTGGGTCGGGAAGGTATTGAAGTTGAGATCGTGGATCTGCGGACCTTGGTGCCCATGGACAAGGAGGCCATCCTTTCCTCGGTACGTAAAACTGGCCGCTTGGTCGTGTTGCATGAAGCCACGCGTACCGGCGGGTTTGCCGGGGAGGTGGCGGCCGTGGTGATGGAAGAAGCCTTCACTAGCCTGAAAGCGCCGCTGCGGCGGGTGACTGGGCCGGACATTCCGGTGCCCTTCAGCCCGCCCCTGGAGCGCTTTTATATTCCCAACGAGGAGAAGTTGATCAAGGCGGTAAAGGAAATCCTATAGCGCGGGTGAGCATATCGCGACCCTGTAGGTCAGGTTGCAATCGGAGATGATCTGCCACCACAAGGTTGTGGCCTTATCTGCGGGATACGACGGCAACGATGGCCGGAATCGTATTGTCCGAAATGCGGTCAGAGGACGTGTTACCCACCAGCGCCATAGTGCCTCCAACGTACCACTTATGTCCGCGCGAATGGCGTCCGGCAATTCGGGACAAGGGGGACTGCTGGCAGCTGGCTTCTTCGGACTTCTGCCGCCAGGGCGGCTAGCGCGATCACTGCAACTGGAGAAAGTTCTCGGCGACATCAAAAAACCGGGCGATCAGGCTTTTTCCCACACATTCGACCTGGGCCCGCCGCTGCTCGGCATCAGCCACGGCGTGCTCTGGCAGATGGGACTCCCATTCATTCCACGTGTTCGAGTCCAGTTCCACATGGAATTGCAAGCCATAAGCATTCCTTCCAAAGCGAAATGCCTGATGATCATAGTTTGCATTTCTTGCCAGCAGAAGCGCTCCGTTGGGCAGGTCGTAGGTATCCCCGTGCCAGTGAAACACCGGAAGTGTATGCGGAACAGCCGCAAATACCGGGTCCCGCCACGCATCCCCCGTCAGTTCAACGCTTCCGAAACCGATTTCGGGGGATGGTCCCGTAAAAACCTTCGCTCCGAGTGCTCCCGCGAGCAACTGGGCTCCGAGACACACGCCCAACACCGGTCGCCCACGCCGCACCATTTCTGCAATTAGCTTCACTTCGCTGCTAAGGAAGGTGTACTTGTCGATTTCGTAAACTCCCATCGGGCCGCCCATCACGATCAGTGCATCCACATCTTCTGCTCGCGGAACACAGGGGGCCAAGTCCAATCGATGGATTTCAAGAGGAATGCCCCTGGCGTAAGCTTCAATTGCGATTGTCCCGGGGCTTTCCCAAGCGACATGTTGCAACACACTCCAACGTTGCATGCTGATTGGCTCCTTGCGCTATTGAGCACACAACACTGTCCCGATTCCTGGCTGGTGACAGCCAGCCAGGAATCGGGACAGTGTGTATTCGCGTCCTAGCTCCCCGCAGCCGTAAGTTCTTGTGGTTGCGTGACCTCTTCGGCCTTGACGGCTGACCCACCGGTTTCTTGATTGCTAAACGAGTGTCCAGTCAGCAGGCCCAGCACAAACCAGGCAAACACTGCGGCTCCGGCGGCGAACATGATATCGCCGGGGATGCGCATCCAGCGCAGCGTAATCATGGGAGAGGCTTGCATGAACTCGGCCGAACGTGCGTACCAGGTTCCACGTTCGATCGAGGCCCACGCTTGCAACAACCCTACCGGAAGCATGCTCAGGAGAACCATGAACACCAAGCCAACGTTGATCAGCCAGAAGGACAACTTGAGCGGCCCCTGCTTCCACGGACGCCCTGGGTTCAGCGCTCGCAGACAGAACAAGGTCAGTCCCAATCCAAGCATTCCATAGACCCCGAAAAGTGCTGTGTGACCGTGCACGGGAGTCGTATTCAAGCCTTGCACGTAATACAAGGATATCGGCGGATTGATAAGGAATCCAAACAACCCTGCTCCAACCAAATTCCAGAACGCCACCGCAACGAAGAAGTAGATAGGCCACTTGTAGTTTGCCAGCCAGGGAGCCTCCGTGTTTCTTCGGGTGAGCCGCATGTGGTCCCAGGCTTCGTATCCGACCATGGTCAGCGGAACGACCTCAAGAGCACTGAAGACAGCACCGAGTGCGATCACGGCAGGCGAGGCTCCGGTGAAGTAGAGGTGATGAAATGTTCCGATGATTCCGCCGACCAAAAAGATTGTGGTTGCGAACAGCACTGCTTTTGTAGCAGTACGAATCTCAATCAGCTTCATCCGCGTGAACAGGAAGGCGATCACGACGGTTGCAAAAACTTCGAAGAAACCTTCAACCCAAAGATGCACAACCCACCAGCGCCAATACTCCGCAGTGACGAGATGGCTGCGTTGGCCGTACATCAGGCCTGAGGCGTAGAAGAGTGGAATCGCAATGCTTGCAATCAAGAACAGGGTAAGCATTGGGCGGTCTTCGGACTTCTTGACAAGCGCCGGTTTCAACGAGCGGCCCATCAACACTAGCCACAGAATCAGTCCCACGAATAGCAGTATCTGCCAGAATCGCCCGAGGTCAACGTACTCGAAGCCCTGGCTTCCAAACCAAAACCAGAGATTGCCGAGCTTCTGTTGGATCCCAAGCCATTCGCCTGCGAGCGATCCTCCGACGACAAGAACAAGCGCGATGAAGAGGACGTTCACTCCGAGGCGCTGCCACTTTGGTTCGTGGCCGCTGACTGCTGGGCCAACGTAAAGGCCCGTAGCTAACCACGAGGTAGCGATCCAGAAGATTGCGAGCTGTAAATGCCAGGTGCGCGTGATCGCATAGGGCAGGTATCGGTCAAGAGGTAATCCATAGAAGCCTTGCCCTTCCACACCATAGTGGGCGGTAATAACTCCCATAAGTATCTGCACCCCCCAGAGCAGGATTACCACGAAGAAGTACTTCATCGTGGCACGCTGGGATGGTGTCGGTTGTACTCCTACGAATGGATCCTGTTTGGGAAAGGCACCATGAAACGCCGGCTTCTCCTGAGAGGAATACCACCAGATCAGTCCGCCGACACCCGCGAGCAGGAAGACAAAGCTTAGTACGCTCCATAGGACCGCACTGGATGTCGGCTGATTTCCGACCAGTGGTTCGTGAGGCCAGTTGTTCGTGTAAGTTGTGGTGCGATTCAGCCGATTCGTACTTGCAGCCCACGAAGTCCACCAGAAGAAGTTGGCCATCTGGCGCTGCTTTGCTGCACCGGTTAAGGCACCGCGAGGAATTGCGTATTCCTTACGTCCCGCTGAGAAAACACCTGCATAGTAGGCAGCCAACTGCTGATAGGCAGCGGCTCGCACGGGGCTGATGGTTACCCGATTGGTCGCGGCATCATAGGTGTTAGTCCGCATCTCACGGATCAGGCGCGCCTTCAAGATTGCCTGCTGGTCCTGGTTGAGCGAAGCAAAATCCGATGCTCCGAGTTGAACCGCCCATGCATTGAGCACGATTTCTGATTCACGGTGTAGCCAGTCCGCGCTCCAGTCAGGTGCCACGTAAGCACCATGTCCCCAAACTGTACCTATTTCCTGGCCGCCGATGGACTGCCAGACACCTTGGCCATCCGTGATTGAGCTGCCGGTGAAGAGTAACTGTCCGTTTGCGGTGTATACGTCGGGAATGGGTGGGGCTTCGCTGATCATTTTCCGCCCGACTCCTCCGAGGACAGCAAATGATCCAATGATGACGATGGCTAGCGCGACCCAATAGCGTCTGTACGACATGTTTCCTCCAGAGGTGCGAAAATTGAACGGTGAGGCTTAGTCGGTAGTCTCAAGGCTACAGCCCCGCGAATACGCGTGTTCAGGAACCTAAGAGTAGAGGCTGGGTTGCGGCAATGCAGGGACTTAAGTCACGAAGAAAAGAAAATAAGTTGATAGGTGAATTCACAGCGAAGTGGGTATTTTCTTTCGCGCTACGCGCACTGGTCGTGCGCGAACGTTGATCAGCCGGGATTATCGCTCGTGCGCAACGTTAGCAGGGCAGTCCCAGGAACAGTGGATATTCTTCTTCCTTAGCAAATTGCATGATCTCGGCCACGTCACATATCACGAAGCTCAGTTTCCATCTGAATACTGCGGGGAAACAGAACATCATTTTCTAGATGAATGTGCTCTTGCAGGTCTGCATCAAATTCACGGAGTCCATCAAAGAGAGCGCGGTGTATGGGACATGCCCATACAGGAGGCGCGAAGTTTCCAGTGAAACGACGAATCTTCTCCATGATCAGATTTGCGGCTTCATGTTCCTGCATCATCATAAAGACAGGATGGCTGACCGACCGGAAGCAGGCATGCTCAGGCGGATAGGCGAGCACGGACTCTTCCTCCATGCGAACAATGAAAGGAAAGAGCACCTCCTCCTCCTTGCGGATATGCGCCCACAAATCCTGTCGGAGTTGTTCAACGAGTTCTTCGACTGCCTTGAGTTCTCCAGCTTTAGCGCCGAGCTTGCCCGTGAGTTTGCGCGCCTGACTGACTAGGCTCGGCAGATCTTGTCGTACACGCTGGTGATGAATTCGAACGATACGTTGAATCAGAAGTGCGCAGGATAAGGTAGCTGGATCGCCGAGGCCCGAGCCATTCTCACGATCGCGGCACTCCTGCAGTTTTTCCAATACCTGGTCAAGAGAAAGCTGAAGTTCGGAGCATGCCTCTTTCAGAGACTTGTCGGCTAGAGAGCAGACATCGATCTCAAATCGATCGAACAGGGCAACGGCGGACGGTTGATCGGCGGCAATCTCGCGAATCGATTGTGATGAGCTGAGCATGAAGCACTCTCCACCACCTAATCTAGAGGACTGTAGGCGGCAGAGCAGTAACTTATGTCACTTGGTCGGTCTAACTTCTGGCGTTGAGGCAAGGGCTCACGCGACGAAGTTTAGCAGCGCGGGACTTTGGTCACTGCGCAGGGCCGGTCGATACGGTCTTAATAGTAGTCATGAATCCGTTGATCGATGCGACCAATTTTGACGAGCGGCCTTTTATCGCGATTTGGGAAGTAACTCAGGCCTGTGACCTGGCATGCGTGCACTGCCGGGCATCAGCACAACCAAACCGTAATCCATTTGAGCTAAGCACCGAAGAGGGTAAGGAGTTGATAGACCAGATCTCAGCCCTTCAAGTCCCGGTGTTCGTACTTACCGGAGGCGATCCGATCAAGAGGCCCGATTTGTTTGAATTAATCAGCCACGCGAAGAACGTCGGCGTTCGTGTCTCGCTCACGCCGAGCGCGACCCCGCTCCTGACTAAAGACATCATCGCCAGACTGAAGAAAGCAGGACTTGCACGGCTGGCCGTCAGCATGGACGGTGCCAGTGCGGAAACCCATGATGCATTCCGGGGCATGTCGGGATCGTTTGCGCGGACCATGGATGCGATTCATTGGGCGAACGAAGTCGACTTGCCGGTGCAGATCAACACAACCTTCAGCCGCCGGAACATCGACGAAATCAACGAAATTGTACGGCTAATGGAGAGCCTGAAGATCACCTTGTGGAGCGTTTTCTTCCTGGTTCCAACCGGGCGTGGAAAACTGGACGAACTGCTCAACGCGGAGGAATTCGAACGAGTGTTCGAGAAGCTCTATCGTCTTTCCAAGATTGCGAGTTTTGATCTGAAGACCACCGAAGCCCAGCACTACAGACGGTACTTGCTGCAACAGCGCGTCTTGGAGAGGAAGGCTGGTATCGCGGAATCGACGACAAAGCAGCTAGCGATGGATTCGATCGGACGAGCGCCTCGTGGGCTGAACGACGGCAAGGGGTTTATCTTTATTTCGCACACGGGAGAAGTATTCCCGAGCGGATTTCTTCCGGAGTCTGCCGGCAACATCCGCCAGCTGCCTCTTGCGACAATTTATCGCGACTCTCCGGCATTCCGGAACCTACGCGATACTTCGCTGCTTCAAGGTAAGTGCGGCGCATGCGAGTTCAAAGAAATCTGCGGGGGGTCGCGCTCGCGGGCTTTTGCGCTCACCGGCAATTCCTTGGCGGAAGAACCCTGCTGCTCTTATGTGCCCAAAGGGTATTTGAAACCTTCGGCGCCGATTATCAGGGAGCCGGCGTTCCGAGTGTTGTATTGAACACTCACCCACAATTTGAGCAAATTGGAGGTTGCATCTAGATATGCCTGTCCAGATAGGAGCCAAGACTCATAGCTTCTCCGACCCAACGGGATTGCTGTCCGATTGTCATAGGCGCATCGAGACGTTTCTCGTTTCCCTGGAAGCTGTCGCGGCGGCAATTGACCAGCGTGCCTCGGAGGACACCCGTCGGGGGCTGCAGACTGCCCTTCAATATTTCGGTCAAGCCGCACCAAAACACACTGCTGACGAGGAAAGCTCATTATTTCCGCGGATGCGGCGGAGTCGGCATCCTGAAATCCAATCCTCCCTCTCACAACTGGACAAGTTAGAGGAAGAACACCATTTGGCCGCTCCCTTACATGCCGAAGTCGAACTACTTGGAACAAAATATCTTTTGGCGGGTAGTCTTGCTGACGCTGAGGTCGAAAGGTTTCGCAATGCAGTCGCGTCTCTTGCGTCCCTGTACAAGCATCACATTAACGTTGAAGACTCGGTCGTCTTTCCATTGGCGGCCCGACTGCTGACCCAGGCAGAAAAGATGGAAGTTGCTGAAGAAATGGCGAACCGCAGGGGCTTGGCGCCTCTAGTACGGAACGAGGAATGAGCCAGCCCGCAACGACAGCGCCTTTGACGGTGATGACCATTGGGCATTCCACGCGCCCGATCGACGACTTCGTCCGTCTTCTCAAGTCGCATGGCGTCGAGAGACTGGTCGACGTACGCACGGTTCCGCGTTCACGTCATAATCCGCAATTTAATAGCGACCAACTTTCACCTTCGTTGCATTCGGCAGGCATCCACTACAGCTACATGCCTGGGTTGGGTGGTTTTCGTCATGCGCGAAGTGACTCAATAAATAAGGGTTGGCGAAATGCCAGCTTCCGCGGATATGCCGATTACATGCAGACTGCGGAATTTCGGGAACATCTGGATGCGTTGACCGGGCTTGCAGAACAAGAAAAGATTGTAGTCATGTGTGCGGAGGCCGTTCCCTGGCGTTGCCACCGCAGCCTGATTGCTGATGCGCTGTTGGTACGCGGAATCGAGGTTCGGGAGATCACCGGTGCGACCGCTACGCGTGCTCACTCGCTGACACCCTTCGCGCAAGTCAGTGGAACAAAGATCATCTATCCAGGCGAATGAGCTCAGGAGGAACTATTCGCGCTCGATGTCACGGTCAAAGCGAAACACATAGCGCAGCAGGCAGGCATTGATCAACAGCAGCAGCGACGATCCTGCCGCAGCGTACACAAGTGTTTTTGTCTGCCCACTGAGCAGGGCTTCGGTTGACACTGTAAGCAGCCACAGCTGTACTACAACGGTTGTGCCGACCAGAATCAGAATTGCGGTGAACAGGGTCGTTCCCTGGCTGCGAACGCTCATCATACCTCCAGTTCCGTGGCAAACAGCCGGTCGCCACGCTGTTCAAGCTTGATCCGCGGGAGCGGTCGCGTCGGAGGCCCAGCCACAGGGCTTCCAATGTCAACATTGAACACGCCGTTGTGGCACGGGCATACCAAGGCATTCTCCGTCTTGTTGTACACCACGGCGCAGGAGAGGTGCGTGCAGACTTGCGAATAAGCAACCAGCTTACCTTCCGGCGTACGGACAGCAATACACGGGTCCTGGTCAGTGGGATAGCGGAAGAGCAGCGAGCCCGTCGGCTCCAGCGCTGAAACTTCACCGATGTCGCGCTCAGCATGCGAGCCGCGACGGAGAAGCCTGCCGGCGATTGCGGTGATCCAGTTCGCCGTTGCCAGCAGCGCGGAGCCAAGAGTCATGAACTTCACCATTTCGCGGCGCGTGACGTAATGGTCTCCTTCCCACTCGATGGGAAAGTCCTGCTTCCATTTCGGAGCCTTGCTACAGCAGGTCGCATTCTTTCTTTTCGTCGGTCACTCATGCGTCCTCCAGCATCAACGCAACATCGTAGGGGTCATCTGGCAGGGCAGTTGGGGTGGATGTAATCTGCACAAGTTCCACGCTCACCCGCTCGACCTCGCGCGGAACCATCACGAATACCTTGGTCTTTACGATCTCATCGCCGAATCGCCACGAGTTGATTGGAATTCCGCTGCGGGTGCGTTGAATCTCTTCCATTGGCGTAAAGGCCAATGCGCCGGACGGGCAGACGGTCGCGCACATCGGCTTTTTACCAATACTGCTGCGGTCGTAGCACATATCGCACTTCATCATCTGGTCGATCTCGGCGCGGTACTTTGGCACGCCGAACGGACACGACAGGACGCAGTTGGAACAGCCGATGCAGCGCGGCTTTAGCGAACTCTGCACTACGCCGTCAGGAGTCTTCTTGATGGCATCGGCAGGGCAGACCCGTGCACAGATCGGGTCTTCGCAATGCATGCATACCTGCGGGGCAGTCTGCACGCTGTCTGCACGTTGAACAGTCTCAAGATGGATCATGCTGACGCCGCGATGCGTGTCACACTCGGCGCACGCCTGCACGCAGGACTGGCATCCGATGCAGCGCGAATGGTCGATGAAGAAAGCCCGTTCGCTCATCGAATGCCCCCCGCCTCCATCCCAAGTTGAGAGTTGGCGTCGGTAGGGGCCTCCGTCTTGCTGACGCGCACAGCGCAGATCTTGAATTCAGGAATGTTTGAGACCGGATCAATGGCGCGGATGGTGCAGTTGTTTGCGGAGCGCTCGAGCGGCCAGTGATACGGCACAAATACAGTGTCTGGACGAATCGTCTTCACGACCTGTGCCCGCACCACGATCTCCCCTCGGCGGCTCTCCACCTTCACGAAGTCGCCATCGGCTACGCCGAGTTTCTCGGCGAGGCGAGGATGCATTTCGCATTGCGGTTGCGGATACTGCTCCATCAGTCCTCCGATACGGCGAGTCTGCGTGCCGGAGAGGAAATGTGAAACTACACGACCGGTAGTGAGAATGATCGGATACTCTTCGTCCGGCATCTCGGCCGATGGCCGCCACTCGATCGGGATGAAATGGGCCTTGCCGTCAGGATGACCGAATTTGCCACCTTCATAGAGCCGAGGTGTGCCCGGATGCCCCGGCTCGGGGCAGGGCCAGAAGAGGCCGTTGCTTTCATCAATTCGATCCCATGTCATGCCGGAGTAGTCCGAGACACCGCCTTTAGAAGCGACGCGCAACTCTTCGAAGATCTCGCGAGGTGCTGCATTGAATTTGTCTCCCTGGCCAAGCCGTGCGGCGATTTCGTTGATGATCGCCCAGTCCTCCCGAGCGCCTGGGGGCGGATTCACAGCCTGGCGGTGGCGGATGACGCGGCCTTCGACGTTGGTTGTCGTGCCTTCGTCTTCCTCCATCAGCGAGCCCGCAAGCACGATATCTGCGTACCGGGCTGTCTCGGAGAGGAAAAAGTCGATGTTGACGTAGAACTCCAGTTTCTCAAGCGCTTCACGAACATAGTTGCCATCTGGCAGAGAGACCGCGGGATTGAAACATATCGATAAAAGTCCCTTGATTCTTCCATCGTGAATGGCTTCCACTAACGGGACTGCTGACAGGCCCTTCTGGGGAATCGATTCTTCGGGGACGCCCCACACGCCCGCGATGTACTTGCGATGCTCAGGATTGCTGATATCGCGGCTTCCAGGAAGTTGGTCGCACTTCTGCCCTTGCTCGCGCGCGCCCTGCCCATTGCCCTGTCCGGTGATCATGGCGTAGCCGCATCCCTCGCGGCCGATGCGTCCGCTGGCCACTACCAGATTGATCGCGGCAACACAGTTGTCCACGCCCTTCGAGTGATGCTCGATCCCACGGGCATGAAGCAGGAAGCTGGTTGGAGCAGGGCCCCACAGTTCCGCAGCCTTGACAATCATTTCTGCCGGAACACCGGCGATCTTCGCCGAGTACTCCGGCGTGTACTTCTTTACCGTTTCCATCACGGCTTCAAAGCCCGTGGTGTGCTGCGCAATGAAATCGCGGTCAATCCAGCCGCGCTCGATCATGACGTGCAACATGCCGTTGAAGACGCCGATATCGCCGCCCGAGCGCACAGGGATGAACAGATCCGCGTTGCGCGCAATGGGCGTCATGCGCGGATCAAGAATGATCAGCTTGCCGCCCTTTTCGCGCGCCTGCCACAGGTAGTCCGTAGTAATGGGCGCACACTCGGCAATATTTGCCCCGGCGGCCAGAATGACCTGTGCTTTGGTTATGTCGCTCCACGGATTCGCACTGCGGTCAATGCCGAACACCTTCTTGGAGGCCGCGCCAGCAGAGACCATGCAGAGGCGTCCGTTGTAGTCGATGTTCGCTGTCTTGAGAGCAACGCGCGCGAACTTACCCATCAAGTAGGCCTTTTCGTTTGTGAGCGAGGCTCCCGTCAGCAGAGCAAATGCATCATTGCCATACTTCTGCTGAATGCGGCGGATCTCGCCGACGACGCGCTCCATCGCTGCGTCCCAGCCGATGGGAAGAAAGCCTTTTCCCTCCACGCGCTGCAACGGAGTCTTCAGCCGGTCCGGGTGCTCGTCTTGCATGTAACGCTTTACTCCCTTTGGGCAGAGCTTGCCGCGATTGAACGGGAAGTCTTCCCATGGCTCGAACCCGACGACTCTGTTCTCGCGAACGCGCAGTTGGATGCCGCACTGCTGGCCACAGAAACAGCAATGTGTCTTCACCAGCTTCTCGTCTTTATCGGTGTGAGCCCACCCGCCGGGAGGCACCGTGTGCAGCGTCGGGCCGAATTGCTTAACCAGTTCAGGAATATCTATTGGGAGCTTCGCCACGGCCTATAATTCCTTTCCCATCCCACGCACGTCCGTGCCGAGGGCCTTCCAGAGTCCGTCCTGGGTCAGCGCAAGATTCTTGCGGCGGCATGTGGGGCAGACATCCTGATAGTGACTTCCGTCTGCCATCTGATATCTAACGCCGATCGCAGCCTGTACGGCCTTGAGATCCTCCATCTGCATCCGCGATCCATAAGCTTCGCCACAGCGAACACACTTGGCCTGCTCACCCTCGGATCCAGCCTTTTTGTAGAATTCCACCCCAAGTTGCGCTGGTCGTTGGAAGATGTGAAAGAACTTGCCGAAGGGCAGGTAGAGAAGCGTAAAGATCACTGTGATGGCGTGTAACTGCGAGAGGAAAACATAGTGCAGCCCGTGCATGAGGTGCGTCGATGCTGTGAGAAAGAGCCCGGTAATCGAGATCGCAAAAAGGAGAATAAGCGGTAATAGGTCATTGGAAAACTGCTGCACCGATCTCGCGTCACGGTCGCGTCCGCGCCGCCACATGGCAAAGAAGACGCCGATCAGAACCATTACCGCCGCGATGTCAAGAATGTTGAAGGTTAACTCGGCGATCACGCCTCCCAGCCGGAAGCTGCCCATGGGAATTCCAAACATGAACGCGTTATAGACTTCCTGGCTGTTGCGCGCCGTTTCAAACCGCACCCACCCGAAGGAAAGCGGAAAGGTGACCGCCGCTGCCAGCAGGCATCCCCAAGCCAGAAACAAATGCGCGGTCCAGCGAATTCGCGAGCGCTTTCCGATAAATCGCTGCAGAACGATATTGTTCCAAATGATCGTGATTAGGTGCGCAATGTTTCCCGGTAATTGTCTGGGCTGAAGAAACAGTTGCCATCCGCGGTACCAGTACAGGCGCGTCGGCGGTCTGCGCAGCCACATCGAATAGCGATAGCCAAGTCCGAAGGCGGCAAACACTGTTGCGCCCGCATAGGAGACCAGTGCTGGGTCGAAATCTTTCAGCCCGCGGCTGCCGATGAAGATACCTGCAATCAGCGAAAATGCCGCGATCATTCCCCACGTAAGAGCATGGGCGGTATCGGAACCTCGAACTGGAAATTCGGGCTGTCGCATTTCCGGCTACCGGATGGCAACTGCGGCAGTTTGGAGAGATGGCCGCCGCAGCAGAATCGAGAGACACACCAGCGAAAAGGCTCCAAGCAGCAAGAAACCAAGGGAAAAAGCACCGGTCTGCTGCTTGATCACGCCGAGCAATAGCGGCGGGAAAAAACCGCCCAGTCCGCCAGCGGCACCCACCAATCCAGTCACACTGCCCACGGCGTTAGGAAAATACTCCGGCACCAATTTGAACACCGCTCCGTTGCCCAGGCCAATGGCAGCGGCCATTCCGAGGGCACCAACCGTAAACGTTGCCATCATAGGGCATGCGAGAAATATCGCCATCAATGGCCGTCACGGGGAACACCCACTTCAGAATAGTGCGGCCACCGACCTTGTCTGCAAGAATTCCACCTACGGGCCGCATGAACGTAGCCAAAACAACAAACCCGGCCGTCCTCATGCCCGCGTCCTGCGGAGTAAGCTTGAACATTTCGGTTAAGAAGATCGGCAAGTAGACGGCCATTGCAACAAAGCCACCAAAAGTCAGGAAGTAGTACAGACTCAGCACCCAGCTCCGGGAATCGTTCAAAGGCCGAACTGTGTCGCTGAATGACTTGATCGCGCCGCGGCGCGGAGCGTCGCGCGCCAGGAACACGAATAGCAGCAACCAAATTGATAGCAGAACACCGAAGGCCCAGAAGCCCCAACGCACGCCTGCCGCCAGCGCGATTAAAGGCGACCCAAACGCAGCTAATGACTGTCCAATATTTCCCGCTCCATATATCCCCAGGGCGGAGCCCTGCCGCTCGGCGCTATACCAGCCGCTCACAAAGCCGACACCCACCGAAAAACTTGCCAGCGCAATTCCGATGAAGAAGCCATAGATCAGCATGTGCTGGTAGTCGCGAACCGTTCCCATAAGGAAAGCTGGAATGATGGAGAGCAGCATTACGACGCTGAACACCGACCGTCCGCCAAAGCGATCCGTCAGCATGCCCAGTGGAATGCGGCCCAAACTGCCTAGCAAAACCGGAACCGCCACGGCAATGCTCTTCTGCACAGGAGTCAGATGCATTTGCCTGCTCAGAATGGGCATCATTGCCGAGAGTGAGCCAAACACCGCGAAGCAGAAGGCAAAAGCTCCTGTGCCGAGGGCGAGTTGAAGCTTAGGAGATGATTGGGATTGCATATGAATTCCTCTTAACTGCTTACCGCCGGATTCGCAATCAGCGTGGCGGCCAGTCGATATCAGGAAACTATAGCTAGAACGTATACCCAATGACTTAAGTCTCATCAATAATCGATTTTTTACTGGTTTGTTCTGATGATCGAGACCCGGAGTCAACTATCTACCAGGACAAGCTAAACTGGCATCGGATCAGCCGTCCGTCATCATTGGCGACTTCGGTGGATTCGAGTCCAGGGTTGGGCCGTCGATTGCCCACGTAAAGCTTTTCATCGATAGGCGCGGCAACTGTGACTTAAGTCGCTGCGCCTCCTGTCCTTTTACCGTCAACGTATGATCTGTTGTTGGTACAGGTCCACGCCTCCCTGCTTCTGTGGCTCCTGCGTCCCTGAATGAGTTGCAGGAAGCGTTCTACCGGAACTGGACCTTGCGGCAAATATACGTTTATTCGTTACTTTTCCCGGCACAACTCCGGCATACGCTCATCGGCGAAGGAGTTTTGTGCTTCGAATAGCTCCAAAGGAGAATCAATGCGCAGAATATCATTTCGAGCATTCGGTCTTTTTCTTTGCATTCTCATCTTGGCATCGGCGGCATGGCCTCAGGTTGCCAAAGCGACGCCCGCGTCGGTTGCCAAGCTGTCGGCCTCTACCTCTAGCGAGAGCCAGGCCTGTATAAAGTGCCACCAGGAGAAGGCGACGCCACTGGCAGTGCAGCAGTGGGCCGCAAGCAAACACGCCGCTTCCGGCATTGGCTGTTATGAGTGCCACCAGGCGGGTAAAGACCGGCCCGACTCATTTGAACACTACAACTATCGGATTTCGGTCTTGGTAACGCCCAAGGTGTGCGGGACGTGCCACGCGCAGCAGACGGAAGAATTCGAAAAAAGTCATCACGCACAGGCGGGTCAGATTCTAGGTTCTCTCGACAATGTGCTGGGCGACATCATCGAAGGTCCGCAGGCAGCGGTCTCCGGCTGTGCGAAATGCCATGGCAGCGTTGTAAAAGTGCTTGGAAACGGGAAGTTTGATCCTACGACTTGGCCCAATGAAGGCATTGGCCGCATCAATCCTGATGGCAGCAAGGGATCATGCTCAGTGTGCCACAGCCGCCACACGTTCTCACTGGCGATTGCACGGCAGCCGGAAAGCTGCGGTTATTGCCACCTCGGCCCAGACCATCCGCAGGAAGAGATCTACACTGAGAGCAAACATGGCGTGACCTACCGGGCGCTGATCGGCCAGATGAATCTGAATTCGGATAGCTGGATTCTGGGCAAAGATTACAGCGTTGCGCCGACCTGCGATACCTGCCACATGGGTGCCACTTCCAAACTGCCTTCCACGCATGACGTGGGTGCCCGGCTTTCCTGGAACCTGCGTCCGGAAATTGCGATTCGGCAGAAGAATTGGCAGGAGAAGCGCATTGCGATGAAATCCGTCTGCCTGAACTGCCATGCCTCCAACTGGGTGGACAATTTCTATACCCAATTTGACGGCGTGGTAGATATGGGCAACGACAAGTTCTTCGCTCCGTCCAAAGACATTATGGCCAAACTGCAAGCGGCCGGCAAGATCACGTCGACTCCGTTTGATGCCAAGATCAAGTGGACTTATTTCGAGCTATGGCATCATCAGGGCCGCCGCGCGCGGATGGGCGCTTCCATGAACGGGCCGGATTACGTGCAGTGGCACGGCTTCTATGAGGTCGCCAAGATCTTCTATAGCGAGTTCATCCCGGAAGCCGAGGCTCTGATGCCTGGGGTGACTGCCGACCGTGATGAACAGCGACGCGAACACTTGGATCAAAGGGCTTTCTCCCGAGGAAAGACAGCGTATCCGCGAGTTCTATCAAAAGCGGTATGAACAGAGTCCTCGATAATCTGTCGGGTACTCCGAGTCCTTGGCCGGAGCGGAAGATGTGAGGAGGTAGCAGAATGCAGAACGAACCGCAAATCCTGGGAAAGTTGCCCGTACACCCTAGCAAAAGGGAAGACGCCGGAGCTTTTGTGCTCCAGGTCGACGGATTGGTCAGGCAGACGCTGGAACTGACTCCGTCCGATCTGGAGATCCTGCCACAGCAAGACGTCACAGCGGACTTCACCTGCGAAGAGGGCTGGACTGTGCAAGCGCTGAAATGGTGGGGCGTAACCCTGGAATCGCTGCTCGCTCTTGCCGGAGCAAATCCCGAAGCCCGATGGGTTCAGGCAAGCGCTGGGGAGTTTACCGTTCCTATTCCTTTGCAAGATGCCCGACGGGCACTGCTCGCAACTCGGTTGGGAGAGGGCGCTCTGCCACCCGAGCACGGTGGCCCGGTCCGGTTGGTCGTACCTGGTGGCGACTGCTGGACGAGCATAAAGTGGTTGGATCATCTGGAGTTGCGCGCCGAGCCAGGGCCTAACACCGGAAAAACGATTGCGCTCGGCCGATTGGCTTGCAAGCCAGGCTCTTAGGTTGTAGTTGCGACCAGTGTTTATCACATCGCGGCCTTATCGCGCCGCCGAGCAGCGTCTCCAGGTGCGGGTCCTCGGAAGTTGGCGGGGCAATACGATCACGCATCCCAATTCATCGAGTGCGGTAAGGACGTGACAGACGTGGCGCGGCGGGATCACTAGCGCCTCATGGCGCTCTGACCCGCCTGCACCTGGAAAGAACCGTGCTATACCGCACCACCTCCCTCGCAGAGAGGTTCTTGTGTCGGATCTGCGGGCGTACCTCGACTCGACTATGGCGGTACGGAAGCGTCCACAAATGGAAAAGCAGTATAGTCTGAACGGAGACTCAGGAGTCCCCTCCCACTCGAAAGGTCCACAAATGTCATTAAAATATAAAGTCTTTCAGCATGGCGTAGACACGGACTGTGGCACAAAACCGAATTTTTCAGGCACTTCAACTCTATTCTACGGAGAAAAGGACGCCGTCCTAATCGATGCGTGTTTCCTTCTATCCGATGCTCACCGGCTCGCCGCAAATCTGCTTGAGATGGGAAAGAACATCACACACATCTATATCTCCCACTTCCACCCGGACCATCATTTCGGGTTGTGCGTGTTGCACTTCGCGTTCCCAGACGCAAAGATCGTGGCATTGCCCAGCGTGGTGAAAGACATTATCTACAGCGCCGATGACAAAATATCTCACTGGAGGATGGTTCATGGTAAGAATGTCCCTCAGACTGTGATGTTTCCTCAACCGCTATTTGGAGATCGCATTGAACTCGAAGGCGAAGACATAGAGTTTTCAGACGATTGGGATGGCGACAGTGCGAACAACACAATGATCTGGGTGCCGTCGCTCCGCGTCGCCTGCGGAACGGACGTTGTATTTGATGACTGCCACTTGTTCACCATCGAAAGTGATGCGGCTCGGCGAAATAAAATGAGAGCTTCCCTCAGAAAGCTGAAGGCAATGAATCCAAGGGTTGTTATCCCTGGCCATTGCAACCCCGCAAAGCTTCATGCGGACGATGCCGCTGGGATCGATTTCTGCCTGAAATATCTGGACGTCTACGAAGAGGTACTGGCTAAAGCAAAAACAGGGGACGAACTGGTGGACGGTATCGAGGCGCGCTATCCAGGAATGAAGACCATGCGCTTTGTGGTCGACTGGCAGGCATGGTTCCTGTTCCCGAATAGCTGCTCCGCAAGAATCATCAAGCCTCCGATAATTTTCATAAACCCGGACGGAACAGTACCAGGAGAAGTTGCCAAAGCACCGGTAGTATCGGCTTAGGTGCATCTGGTGTGAGGTAAGCCCCGGCCCTGCCGGGGGAGAATTTACCGAAACGAGGAGACAATGCAATGAGCAAGCGATTGGAAGGTAAGGTCGCCCTAATTACCGGAGGGGGAACGGGCATCGGTTCTGCAATTACAGAGCGGTTTGTTAAAGAGGGCATGAAAGTATGTATAACCGGCCGGCGTCAGCCGGTATTGGACCAGATGGCGCGATCACTCCCGGCAGGGATGGTGACAACGTGCGCGGGAGATGTAACTAACTTTAAAGACACCCAGCGAATGGTAGACGCAGCGATTGCGTTCGGCGGCAAGATTGACGTGTTAGTGAACAATGCGGCTATCGATCCGGGTGGTTCGGTGGTGGATATTGACCCTGAACTTTGGCGACAGGTCATCGATATCAATCTGACAGGTCCTTTTCTTGTAATGAAGGCCGTGATCCCTCAGATGATTAAGGCGGGCGGTGGGTCGATCATCAATATCGCTTCGCTTGGCGGGATGCGGTGCCTGCCTGGCATGCCTGCTTATTGTTCGTCAAAAGCGGGTCTCATAATGCTTTCGCAGCAGGTGGCTTTGGATTATGGCAGGGCGAAGATCCGTTGCAATGTAGTGTGCCCCGGCGGTACCAGAACCGAAATGCTGGAAAACGCACTCGCTCCATTAGCAAAAAGCCTTGGAACAGACGTGGACGGCGTCTTCGCCAGGATCGCGTCGAATGTGCCTCTGCACAGAGTTGCCGCCGCTGATGAAATGTCGGGCATTTGTGTCTACCTGGCAAGTGACGACTCGTCATTTATGACTGGCTCCGCTCTCCTGGTTGATGGCGGCGCTGCGATCGTCGATGTTTCGGGGGCAGCTCTGAACGATACCGGGGTAAAATGGGGGTAGCCGAGGCTGGACAATAACTTTCACAAAATGTACTGCAAAACTTTATCAAGTATTTGCGGCCAATCAACAGGCAATTGCGCCCTCGTCTGGGCGCAACTGCCTTCCATGAGCCGCTCGACCCACTTGAGCGTGAACCACTCCCGTCCTCTTCATGACCGTTTGAGCACCGCAAAAAGCATGAACGCTGACGTGAGTCCTAGTGTACGAACGAGATCGAATTTACATTCTCTCTGTCCACCGTTTCGCCAATGAACAACATCCTCTTCTGAGGAAGGCTCTGCTTGGTTAGGATGTCATACGCAGCGATGGCAGCGGCGTTACCGAGTTTCTCCCATGGGTCGCGATACACAACAAGCACGGATCCGTTCTTCAATCCGGGCACGGTGATATCCGCACCTCCATTCATCGTGGCTACCACGACCCCCGTCTTGCCTGCAGCCCTAAGAGCAGTGGCCGCCCCCATAGTTGCATAACTGTTGTAGCCCACGATGATTTGCACGTCAGGATACTTGCCCATGATCGCCTGTGTGGCAACAGTCGCCGCGTTAGGACTGGAGTCCACGGCATCGACCTGACCGAGTACATTCAGGCCCAATTCTTTCGCCCAATGCTTCGCGCGCCCGACGATGAGTATGAGATTCTCGGCGGGTGGGCCGAATCCCACGAAGGCTACTTTCCCGTTCGGGTACTTCTTGGCAATATATGCCATAGTCGCGTAGTCATATTGATCGAATGCCATTCCGACCATCGCTGTCGCATTCGGGTCCATCGCTGTCTGCGAATTGGAAGGAACATTGAGCATGAGCACCGGGATTCCAGCCTTCTTTGCCGTCGCTATCCCTTGCGTAAGCCCCGCTTCGGTGACGTTATACGCGATGATGAGATCGACTTTTTGACTGATAAGCAGATCCAATTGGCTGACCTGTTTCTGAATGTCCAGGCCGGCGTCATACGCGATAAACTCGCCGCCCAAGGCTTTGGTTTTCTTCTCGCATTCCTTCTGAATCGTAAACAGTTCGTTGATCCCTGCGAATGGAGCAAGATATCCAACTTTGAATTTGTAGCCGGGCCTAATCGCGGGATCGGGAAGCTGGTCGATAACGTACTGAGCATCTGGTCCCGTGTACCCGTCAAGATTTGGCTTTGCCGGAGAAGCAGCGTAAGCAGTGGACCACATAGCGGAAATGCCGATCAGTAGCGAGATCATCAAGCCCTCACGCAGCTTAACCCAACCCCGTATCCCCTTTTTTTCCATCATTTCATCTCCTTTAGATGTCGGTCTGCGGTCTTCTATTCCTGAATGGTGATAAGCCCCGATCAGCACTCACCTGGAGAAGAACATCGGAGGCGCACAGGCGCACAACTCTTTCCCACTGAGGGGCTAAAGTTGTTGTGTGAGCCGCATCACTATATCGCAGGTTAATCCGGAATCGCTACAAAATTTAGCCCCTACGGCTACAGGACTTGCGAAGACCCAAAGTTTCTGGGTGCATACTCGCGATGCAGCACCGAGTCCATTCCTCATTACACCTGCAAGACGTCATCTTGGCGTGCAACCAATTCATATAGGACAGGGTTTACGAAAAAGCCAAGCAATAGGCGTGAAATCAACCCAGCGACGATCACGATCGCAAATGGCCGTTGCGTATCTGAACCGATGCCGTGTGACATCGCCGCCGGCAGCAACCCCAGGCATGCCACCAGCGCTGTCATCATGATCGGTCGCAAACGCAACAGCGAAGCTTCATGCGTGGCGTCGCGAATACTCTTCCCTTCCAACCGCAGTTTGTTGATGTATGACACCAGGATCACAGCGGTCTCAACCGATACTCCCATCAGGGCCAGCAATCCGAGGACAGACGACACACTGAATGGCGTGTTCGTCAGCTTCAATGCGATCAGCGCTCCCACAGGCTCAGTAATCACCACGCCCAACGCAATCGTAAAGGGAAACTTAAAGTTCCCGTACAGCGCAAACAGAATGAGAAAAATAACCAGCACTGCCAATGGGCCAATTACTTTAAGTTGTTCTCTGGCGGCCACCAATTGGCTATACTCGCCGCCGGCTTCATTCAATATCCTTCGGGCAGGTGAACGTTTCGCCCGACCGCCTTTTGCCCGTCGCCTACGGCGCGATCCAGGTCGCGCCCTTCAATGCTAGCGCTTCCATATCGGCGTCGCGTAAGGAAATAGTCGAAGCCCGGCTCTTGCAGTGGAGCCGCAGGACGAACAAACAGCGGTGTTTCCGAATCAGATTCGCCCTGACATCGGCGTGCTCCGCCGCCTGTTGAATTCGGTGGTCTTGGTCGAATCGCTCATCTCGAACCAGGTCTCTCCATTGTGCTGCAAGGTTCTTGAAAGCACGATCTCGTAACTAAGCTTTTCGCGTTTATCTTCGAAAAGTCGTCCTGAACATACTAGGTGGCCATGGATTCGCGGACGATGTTTAAGAAAAATGGCAGAGCTGGGAGCCTGTCGTTTTTGCGCCTGTCGTTCTTGCGATAGACGACCGAAAGTTCAAAAAATGGTTGGGGATCAAGATCAAGAATCCGTGCTACAACACTGCCCGGAAGAATCGCTTTTTGATAGTCCGGAACGATACAGAAGCCTATCCCTAAGCTGACAGCGTGCAGAGCTGATAAGACGTTGTCGTGCTCAGCGGTCACTGTGAAATGCACTCCACCTGCCCGGCATATTTCGTCTACAAATCGCAAATACCGGGGGTTAGCCGCGGGCGACGGTGCAACCCAGGGAACTTCGGCGAGGCGTGCAAGTGGAACGCGTTTCAGCTTCGCCAAAGGACTGCTGGCCGGCAAAACGGCGATTACTTTTTGACGCAACACGGCTTCGGATTGAAGTCCTACATTCTCGATCGGACCTGGAAGAAACGCGACGTCGACCTCCTGTTGTTCCAGGGCGGCTATTAGTTCCATTTCTGTCATCGCATGGTAGGAGAGCCGCATCTCGGGATATTTAACTTTAATAGCAGGCAGTAGCTTGGAGAAGATGCGGCTTTCCGTTCCCGAGATATAGCCTATCGATACGCGTCCAGCCTCGGCTCGCGCTCCCTGACGGGCCAGCATGATCGCGTGGTCCATCTGACGCAGAATGGAACGCGCTTCTTCAAGGAAGATTCGACCTGCTTCCGTGAGCTGAAGTTTATGCTTCTCCCGATGAAATAAGGGCGTGCCAACGATTTCCTCAAGGCAGTGGATCTGCCGGCTCAGCGAGGGTTGGACGGTGTGCAATCGTTCGGCAGCACGCGTGAAGTTCAGTTCCTCGGCCACCGCGATGAAATAGATGAGATAACGAAGATTCATGAGCGTCCTCATTTACCCTCGGCTGAGTGCCGCGGGCCAGCCCCAAACGAACATGAAAACAGGCGTCGGCTGTGAAGTATAAAGCAGAACCGGCTCGACTGCATGGCGTAACGAACAAACATTGTCGGTGCCGCAAAGGTTGTGATGTCGTGCAAACAAAGTATTTCACTTTTGGGAGCCATGTCGCTTACTTTTAGCAGGAGGGCCTGATACGAAATGAACGTCATAGCGCCCGCGGATTGACCTGCCTGCGGTTTAAGGAAACCCGAAGCCTTTTGGCAGTTAAGGTATGAGGCCGGGAGGATAGCCGGCCACGCCATCAACCGAAGAGCAACTTCAGAAAGCCGAGACTATGAGCCGTAGCAGGTCGTGTCCAGGAATGTTAGGCGAAATGAGCAACAAGGCAGCGGGAGCAAAGAACTTGTCGGAGTCACACGTGATCAATAGCTTTGTCGATTTGCGTCAGCGTGCGCAATCGGTAGGGCCGAAGCGCGTGGCTGTGGTAGTCGCGGACGACGAAATCGCGATGACCGCCGCTGAAGAAGCTTTGAACCTTGGTATCGCACATATCGTGTTGATCGGCAATGCGCGCCGAATTCGCGAAAAAATGAAACAGCTAAATCTTGAGGCGTTGCCTGCGAAAGCGCAGTTGGTTGAATCCTCTGCTCCGGCAGAAACCGCAGTGCAGTTGGCGCGAGATGGAGACGTAGACGTCTTGCTGAAAGGTTATCTTCGCACCGACGAATTGTTAAACGCGGTCTTGCGGAAGGAAACAGGCTTGCGAACCGGGCGTGTTTTAAGTGACGTGCTTCTTTACGAAGATACCTTGGCGGGTTGGCGAAGATTGGTCGGTGTTACGGATGGAGGGCTCAGTGTTCTGCCAGATCTGGGGGAGAAAAAACAGATTCTGCAGAACGCGGTCGAGGTCATGTGGAGCATCGGACTTCAGCGTCCAAAGATCGCAATCATGAGCGCCACTGAAGTGGTTTCTGATTCCTTGCCGTCCACTGTCGATGCCAAAGCTCTGGTGGACATGTGCGCAGCCGGGGAGTTTGGGGATGTGGAGGTATTCGGTCCAGTAGCGCTGGATTGCGCATTATTACGGTCAGCCGCAGTTGCCAAGGGGCTCGAGCATGAGGCTGCCGGATATACCGACTGCATGGTAGTCGCAAATATCGAGGCTGGAAATTTACTAGGGAAAGCGGTCAAGTACCTGGGCGGATCGCAATGCGCGCATGTGGTGGTGGGAGCGAGGGTTCCGATTCTGATTCCGTCCCGTGCGGAAAGCGCGGATGACAAAGTAAACGCCATCGCATTAGGAGTGATCCATGCCACACGATAGCGTCCGCATCCTGGCAATAAACCCGGGTTCCACATCCACAAAATTTGGTGTCTATACCAGAAGTGGCGCTGAATTCGTGCGCACGGTGCGTCACTCGGTTGAAGACCTGGCACAGTTCGGCGGGCGATCGGTGCTCGATCAACACGACTATCGCGCAGCACAGATCAAAAGGGAACTGCAACAAGCCGGGTACGAACTGGCTGGCTTTGGTGCGGTTGTCGGGCGAGGTGGATTGTTGCCGCCCATGACAAGCGGAACCTACCTGGTGGACGATGTCATGCTCGATGAACTCAGGTTCGCTCATTTGGGAGAGCATGCGTCGAATCTTGGGGCCGTACTGGCTTGTTCATTCGCGAAAGCGGCTGGAGTAAACGCCTACATCGTCGATCCCGTCAGCGTGGATGAGTGGCAGGAGTGTGCACGTATTTCAGGGTCCACCCTCGTTCAGCGTTCGTGTTTGTTTCATGCATTGAACACCAAGGCGGTGGCAAGGCGTTTCGCGCAGGAACAACATCACGAGTATGCAGATCTGCGGTTGATTGTTGTGCACATGGGTAGTGGAAATTCCGTCTCGGCCCATCAGTGTGGACGGATGATCGAATGCAATACAGGAGAGGAAGGCCCTTTCGGAGTCGATCGATCCGGATCCCTTCCCGTTCGGCCACTGATAAAGGCCTGCTTCAGCGGCGTCTACACGCAAAAGCAGATTGAGGATCTGGTGTTTGGCGAGGGCGGAGTAGCGTCTTATCTGGGTACAAAAGATTTGATTGAGGTGGAGCGCCGCATTGATTCCGGCGATGCAAAGGCGGCGTTGATATTCCAGGCGATGATCTACCAAATCGCTAGGGAAGTGGGAGCGATGGCGGCGGTTTTGCGAGGAAAGGTGGATGCCGTACTGTTGACGGGCGGAATGGCCCACTCGGAAAGAGTCGTGAGACTGCTCAGCGAATACGTAGCCTGGATCGCGCCCATAAGCGTCTACCCCGGCGACGATGAACTGCGGGCGCTCTCTGAGGGGGTGTTCCGGGTGCTCGATGGAGATGAAGAGCCGAAGAGGTTACAACCACGGCGGCTGACCTCACCTGTATTAACAGTTTGATGGGTGATGCACGGCAATCGAAGGAAATTGTGAGATGGAGAATAAGATGGCGCAATTATTGAGCGGTGACGAGGCCGTCGCCGCGGCTGCATTTGATGCCGGAATTACGTTGGGAACCGGCTATCCGGGCACACCGTCCACCGAAGTTTTGGAAGAGCTTGAGCGCCTTGGAGGGCCCGCTCAGTGGGCTCCGAATGAAAAGGTTGCCCTGGAGGTCGGAATTGGCATCGCATTCGCCGGGGGCCGGGCCCTGGTCACGATGAAGCACGTCGGGCTCAATGTGGCTGCCGATCCACTGTTCACCGTCGCCTATATGGACGTACCTGGCGCTCTCGTGATTCTTTCGGCCGACGATCCTGGAATGGCTTCAAGCCAGAATGAGCAGGACAATCGCAGATACGCAGTTGCGGCGGGCATTCCGATGCTTGAGCCCTCAGATTCACAAGAGGCCTACGAGTTCATGCTGCGTGCCATTGAGATCGCGGAATGTTGGCACGTACCGGTGCTACTGCGTATGACAACCCGCGTCTGCCACTCGAAGACGATCATGAATCGCGCGGGTGTTACCCTACCTTCCCCGCGTGTTCCGGAGTACGTACGCAATGTCTCCGGACGCGTAATGATTCCCGCATACGCCCGAGCGGCCCACAGGAAATTACGTGAAAAGCTCGCGAAGATCGCGCAATGGAACGAGAATTCAGGGCCCACGCTGTTGATTTCCGGATCACCGTCGTTAGGCATCATCACTTCGGGCATCTCTTACCAACATGTCCGCGAAGCTGCTCCGGAGGCCAGCGTTCTCAAACTCGGAATGACGAACCCGTTGCCGGTCGAGGCCATTCGCAGATTTGTGGGAACCGTAGAGCGCTGCATGGTCGTCGAAGAGGGAGACCCCTACCTGTTCGAGTCGATTTTGGCCGCCGGTATAGAGGTCGAGGACAAACCCTCAATGTATCGATTCGGCGAGCTTAACGTGAAGCGCGTCCAACGGATTATAAGCGGCGATTGCTCCGCAGAAGCAGCCCCGGTTGCCGGGAAGCCTCCCGCGCTCTGCCCCGGATGCCCGCACCGGGTTGTCTTCACCGCGCTCAAGAATCTAAATTGCATTGTCAGCGGTGACATCGGCTGCTACGCACTCGGAGTTCTGTCGCCCTTCGAGGCAGTGGACGTCTCGGTTTGCATGGGGGCATCGATCGGGGTTGGCTTAGGCCTGCGGCATGCGCTTCCTGAGGCTGACGCCAAGCGAGTGGTGAGTGTGATCGGTGACAGCACATTTATCCATAGCGGAATGACTGGCATCGCCGAAATGGTCTATAACCCCCCACCGACGGGCCACGTGGTCCTTCTTCTCGATAACGGCACGACCGCTATGACCGGCATGCAGGAGCACCCAGGCACAGGAAGGTCGCTTGATCATCACAAAACCGGAAAAGTCGTAATGGAAAACTTGATCAAGGCCATGGGGGTGCGCAACGTGCAGATCGTAGATGCAACACTTGATTCATCCGGGTACGAGGCGCTCGTTAAGAAGTCCTTGGAAAAGCCCGAGCTCTCAGTCATCATCAACCGCCGCGCCTGTTTACTCGCGGCTAAGTCCATAAAGGAATACGACACGTGCAATGAACAAAATAACTAACATCGTGATTGCTGGATTAGGTGGGCAGGGAGTCCTCAAGGCCTCCGACATTATTGCAGACCTGGCGTTCGGAACTGGACTGGACGTGAAGAAGAGCGAGATCCGCGGAATGAGCCAGCGCGGTGGCTCTGTGTCGAGCGATGTGCGCTTCGGCGAGCACGTTTTCAGCCCGATGGTGCCAGACGGAGAGGCTGACTTTCTCGTCGTTCTTACCCCAGACCAGATCGGGGTCACCAAGGGTATGTTAAAGGCAGGCGGCTCGTTGATTGAGCCTTCCCAAGTGGACGCGAGCAAGCTTCGCAACAAGAAGAGCATCAATGTGGCACTGCTCGGATTGCTTGCAACGCATCTCGAATTTTCTGACGAGCAATGGATTGCGGCAATCAAGCGCAATCTGAGTGAAGCGCTTCATGAAGCGAATGAGGAAGCGTACCTAGTTGGCAAGCGTAGTGCATTTACCGCACCTCTGGAGGGTTAATCCGTGAACGTCAAACAGGATGAAAAGTTCTGGACTCACATAGACTGGGAGCTTGATGCAGTCACGCCGAGGATGATCGACTGGTTTTGGAGCAACATGGAGAAAGGCTTTGCGCTCTGGCATCCCATCGAACACAAGTATTTTTACTGGGCTATTCCACCGCAGGACGGAAGAGCGCTCGGGGCGATCCACGTTGCGCCGCAGCGTTGGTCGGACGGAACGTTGATCGAACCTCACATTCGTTACGAAGATGTCGCGACGCTCCCCCAGGACGTTGCCGACCTCATTGTGTACGACCACTGCGTCATTGCGGCTGGAATTGCTCTCTTCAAGAAGGACTACAAGCCCGACAATCCAGTTGTGGCCTATCGCGTTCACCAGTGGGAGGCGACGGATTCCGGGGTGCGCGGGCGGTCGTCGGCTGTGCCCATGCAGGCGGAGCCGCTGGAACTTGAACGTGGCGCAATCTGGGCCAAGCACGCTAACGAAGAGGTCAACTACTGGGGAGACTTTCTGCCCGAGCTGTACCGCCTGTTCAGTGTAGTGAAAACTCCGGAGATGAATCCATTTTCTCCCCTCAAGGTGGTGAGAGAGGGAAAAAAGGTTCGCTACGTGGACCAGAAGAGGGTTCTGGCCGGTTGAGTGACCTAAGCTCAGTGCATGGAGGTCATCACAGCTGCAAGGTTTGTTTCCGATCTTTGAGGAGAGAAAAATGTTGAAGTTTACGTTAGCCAGCCGTCATATGGATGAAGGTAGCAGGGCGCGGTTTTTTTATGAATGGAGCGTTATTCACGTCTCATTGATGCTCACGTCCCCCTCAGTCATGCAATTATTCAAGCGTTATGTACAACACTTCAACATCGAAGGCGTGACCGAAGACGTGCTCGTATACCGATTCGCAAGAGAGCGGTGGGAGAGTTTTGCAGAACACTGGGTGGAGACTTACCAGGACGTCATCGCTTCGGTTCATAACCCAGACTACGTTGCGCGGATGCAGCCTCACAAGTTCGGCTCTCACCGCTTCATCACCTCTGTTTCAGACTTCGAGACAATCTACGAGCGTAAAGATTTCCGCTCTGGAGGGGTGAAACTCATCCATTTTCTTAAGCGGGATCCGGAGGTAACGCAGAATGCCTTCAATGAGGGCTTCCGTAACGTCCGCGCGCCTAAGCTATTAAAATCAGTTTGCGAAACTTGTCTTGTTCGGAAGTATGTACAGAATGCTCTGATTGACGTAGATCCTGCGATATTCAAGGGAACCCTTTTTGAGTTCGGTTCGATCGGACAGTACGCCGGAATCGAGGAGTTCTGGTTTGACAGCGTGGAGGATGTCGCTCGCCTGTGCACCGATCCGCGTGCTTTAGACGCGATCCGTTCCAGTGAGGCTGGCTTAATAGACGCAGATGGTTCTATTGCGATGGTGGTAAAGGAACGTGTGGTGTGGGATTTTGTGACGCCCGGGGAGCTGAGTCCTCGCCCCGCGATTTTGAATCCCGCAAGTCTTGAAGCCGCAATTGATCGCCAAGGCTACGAACCGTGGGAACTCGAGCCGCATGCCGCAACGGCGAAGTAAGAACCGTTGCGGCATCGGCGGTGAAGTAGCTTGCGCGTGCCGACATCCTGCTGCCGAGAAAGCGCAGGATGTTCTATCTGCGCATAGAAGCGTTCCGAACTTTGAAAAGACAACCACGCAAATTCTGCGTGGTTGTCAGTCTCTTATGGCGGGCCGAGAGGCTATGAACTTACCCTGGCAGGTTTCGAGTACGACAGGTACGATTGATACTTCTTTAGCCTTTCTGGTAGTTCATGGATGTTAGGATTCGGCTTCAATGAAATTTTATTTAATTCGTCTGCATGTGCGAACTTCCCTGAGAGAAGCACATGCGATAGAGGCTTCTCGTCTTCGGCAATCTCGAATGTCACCTTGTTATCGATCACGTTTAGTTTTCCGCGCACGCCGCAAATCCCGCAGATCGCCGGAAAATTATTGTTGCCTTCTCTGATCTCGATAAGTTTGGAATGACAAATTGGACAGAGTCCTGCCTCGCCAATATATTTTGCCTCAGAGAGCGGCTTCATCATGGTTTCAGCCACATGACGTCCCGACTCACGGGCTCTCTTAAGCGCATCCTCTCTAAAAACTACTGCTCCGGGCAGCGCAACCCAGTTGACGAGCAGTTTGTCCACTACCTCCATCTGCAGCGGTAAAACAAAAAGATGCATCATCGGAAGCGCCAGCGTATCCCACTCACTGCCACCGACGGCAATCAGTGATGCAGGTCTTGGTTTGAATGCTCTTTCATCAGGCCCTTTCCCCTTCGTCACTCCTTTCTCATGACGGATCTTCTTGGCGATCATCCTAAACGCGACGTCGTGGGATGGGCCCATCCTGTCGTTCAAAACCTTTAATATGCCACTCGGACTTTTTTCATAAATCGGCGAACCAAGGATCAATCCATCGCACTCCATTATCTTTTCGTCGATGAAGGCAAAGTCGTCATCCTTGATGACACATTCTCCTGCTCCCGCCTTTTCAAACAAATCGATGACGCAGGCATTGCATCCACTACAGGGCTTAATGGTCAAGTCGTGGAGGCGCACGAGTTCGACTTCTGCGCCAATTTCTTCAGCCCCCATCAGCGCCTCTTTTACGAGGATTTCGGTATTACTCATCTTCCTGCCTACGCTTATACCTAAAACCTTCATTTGCTCCTCCTAGCTTTCTCGACTTCCCTGTGTACCCTCGACGCCAGCCATCTGTTTTTAGTTAAGCTTCCCGCAGTGGGATCTCGCAATTCCCCATCTTTCTGCCCGCGTGCACTCCAAATATCTTCATAATCCTCTCCTTAGTACAAACACGCTGGCCCGTCGCCACCACTCGACGACCAGCATCCTCAGCAAACACTGACACTCTTGTCGGAGCGCAGGACTGGTTTCTCCTTGCTCGCAATTGGTTTTAAAAACTGCACCAGGATGGCACCCAAAATGGCCACGACGCTGACGATGGTGATGGAAGTATGGTAATTGCCGGTTAGTTTCAGAGCCGTGGAGCCCACGATGATACCCGGAATACCCGCATATAGACCGATCCCCATGGCTAGACCCGTCACCCGGCCCACGACGCTGTGGTGGTAGTTGAGGGAGATATAGGCGATGGCGGTAGCCATAACCCAGGCGGCAAAGAAGCCAATTACCGGCAGAACCTTAGCCAAAACCGGAACGTGTTGCGCAACAGCAGGCAGCATGATGGTGGCCGCGAGGACACCCGAGATGACATAGGCTATGCCAATCGTTACGCGTGCGCTCTCCCTGAAAACCTTCTCGAAGATGAAGCCTACGGCGATGCTGCCGATCATGAAAAACAACTGGTAGATGCCCATGAGTTTGCCGGCAATCATGGGACCGTACCCAAGACCGGTCGGGGGCTCAATCGCGATGTAGCCGGGGGTGAGATCGTTGAAGCCCGTGAAGAACCAGCAGGACAGAAAGATCGTTACGATCAAGATCCAAGTTGCAGGAGACTTCATTGCTCTACTAAAAGCACCTTCGGCCTCGGCCAGACCGTCGGCAGAGATGTCATCGCGAAAGAGGGGCGCCTCGGGACCGAAGACCATCACAAGGGACAGGACAAGTCCCGCCGCTGGAAAAATAGACATTCTCGACATGGAGTTGAGCCAGCTTCCCGTCGCGCCGAAGGCAACCGGTGCAAGCATGACGCCCAGAAGCACCCCAAGGGAAATGGAGAATCCATTAAGTCCCGCCACCATACCCCTTTGTTGTGGGGGAAACCAGGTCGCAGCCAGGGGTGCCACTAGTGCAGTCAATGGGCCCACGCCAAGGGCCTGGATAATGCGTAAGAGGATAAGCCCCTTCAGGCTGTATCCAACCGCCGGAAATAAGAGGGAAGGAACAAGAAGTAATAGGCACCCGATGACGAGCATTTTGGGTATGCCGAAACGGTCCACAAGAAAGCCAGCGACTAGACAGGAAGTGGCTCCAATGATGTTCCAGAGGCCCATAAAGATGCCCGTGGCTGTCCCTGGGTGGATGTGGAGACTCTTGGCCACTTCTCCCATCAGAGGGGCAGGCACGATCATGATCGCCGTAGATGCAGCAGTGGTCACGATCAAAACCAATAGGGTGAACCACCGAAAATTGGGATATACCTGGCTTTTTTCCATCGATCGATTCTCCTATCGGACTGGCCCCTTTTGGGGGTGGGACTTAGCAAAGACATCTCGCCCGTAGAACATCCGCGGATTGGCAAAGCTTCGGATGACGAGTGAGCTTATCCGCCTCCGGCCCAAAAGGGAAATACTTTGTTTCACTAAAATCGCAATCATGGAGCTATGCAGGGGGGATCGGCAAGGCAATTCGAGGATCTCAAACCGCAGGGCGGACGGAAGCTGCTAACTTAACTGTTCCATGGCCATGTAACTCCGTAGCAGGTTTAGGAACGGGCCAGCGCCGGTAGGCGGTCGTCCTTGCGATACGCAACCATCACATCCAGAATGTGTGGGGTGTCGAGATCCAGTTCCCGAGCAACGACCGTTGCCGGGGAGCCAGTTACGGCTAGTCAACGCCATGGCGCAGGAAATTGATGTTCGCGTTGCAGAACCACATGATTAATGTGGGATTTCTCGGGGGGCCGATCGATGATCCTGAAATCGCATCGGCAGTCTGACCAGTACCTACTTTTGTAGTCAGGGGCGGTGCCACAGCAGCCGCCAAAGGCAGGTACAAAGAATAGGCCCCGCCCATATACGCTAGGACGGGGCCAATTGACTAGACCTCGAACCTCCCGCCGAGTTCACTGTAGATCTCGGGAAGGAATGCGCCAAAATTCTTGAACTCTTTAACGTTGTGTCTTGCCAAACCCTGAATTGCCACTGCAGGTACCGCAACTCCGGGAGGCAAGCTCAGTTCAGGCTTGCCGTTCGACATGCGATAGCCCAGCCAGAACCGGGTGCGATGCTCGATACCGCCCGGGATGTCGCGGAAGATATGACACATCAGCGCCGGCGCAGTGATCGATTCATCAGTTTTATTCACTGTGCACGCCCATCCGAAGCCACCCGCAAAAGTGGAGACAAATGGCTGCTTCCAGCGTGACATGTCGAAACCGAAATCCTTCGGTGACAAGAAGGTGATGTCGATGTTCTCCATGCCGCAATCGCAATTCTCGGTGACATGGTGCGTGACGCCCCAATTCTTCTCGCGGATTGGGATGCTCGGATCGAGCATGCGCTTGCGTGCTTCTGGGCTGATCATAATTCCACCGTGCTGCGGCGGATACCAGATCCGGTAACGCAAATCTTCGAGAGTGTGCCACGCAAACCACCAGTCGACCATTTCAGCGGTCATTCCCTTGTGCTGATAGCAATTTGCGATGAATCCTGCGCCGTTCGACAGGTTGCACCAGCCGATCTCGACATCGAGATAACCAGGATCCAGCAGGTCGTTCATTTGCTCGGGAAAAATTGCTTTCGACGGGTCACACGGATTGTCCATCTTGGCGTAGTGCTCTGGATCGGGTGGGACCGGGTCACGATAGTACTTGGCAAAGGGCCGCGCCTGCTCTTCCGGAGTCAGCGGAGGCCGCTCAGCTTTCTTCTTCGTTGAGGCATACCAATCCTTGAAACTCAATTGGGCCTTCGCCTCAGGCTTCATTTCGATTTTGGTTCCGACTTGAGACATGGGATCTCCTTACTGAAAACTTTGATCAGTTCTTGGGTGTATCCCGGACAATCGGGACCTGGCGCACGTAGAGGAAGAACGACTTGGACCAGTCTGCAAACTTCTTGGGGTAGGCCTGCAGCGCTTCGTTGTATTGACGGAACGCTCCCACCTGCTCGATCGTGTCGAACCACATGCTGACAACAAGATCGTATACGGGCGGATCAATCATCTTGAAGTGTTTACGGGCAGCGCCGTCATTGTCGTTAATGCGGCAGCGCTTATTCATGACGCAGCGCCGCATTTGCTCGCGGGCGTAGGGCGACTTCTCCATCGCGGCCTCGTGAGCCTCGCGCCAGTACTGGTAATAGTCTTCACGGAATACTTCCTCATCGCGCATGATGTATTGAAGTACCTTCAACGCGCCAACGCATTTCACGATTCCTAATCCTGGATTGAATGTAGTCAGGGGATTCGGCACCGGGATCTCTTCTTCTTCCGCCATTACGATTACGTTGTTGGGCTCATCAGCGAAGAACTTGCCGTCCTGCGAAGCAGCCGAGGGAGTGGCAGGCTCAAGGGTCTCGATCATCTCAGGGAAAGTATTGAAAGTGAGTTCGACCACGCAATCACGGTCGGAAACCTGCTGGTGCGTCGGGTCAGCGAGAAGACCGAATGCACCATCAATGACGTGATTCTGAATGTAAGTGTCAATCTTGAAGCGCTCCTGCCTGGCGATTGTGCCGTGGTAAAACTCGATATAGCGGAAGTATTCTGCCCGGGTCAATCCGGGACGCCTCCGCGATGCCGCCATCAGTTTGATAGGCATGTATCACTCCTTCTGCGTGTCTTCATAGGCGCGGTTGTGGAACTTGCCGCGAGCTCTCAAGGTTCCGGCACAGACTTGTCCGGCGATGAATGCGATCTAATGTTGCGCCGAGAGGGGGCATGAGTGAAATACTTTGTTTGCTGCAATTTCCTACCTTGGGGCGATGAAGCTTTTGGCTATCGAAACACAAGCTTTGAGCTAGGATTCGCCGGCCGTTTGTGCTTTTTAAGTTATACTTAGCTCGCTTCGGGACGCCCGTCCTGGAAATGTTCGCCGGGTTGGTCACATGTCTACGCCATTGGAATTGCGGTACCTGAGGTACTTCGTTGTGATTGCCGAGACATTGAACTTCACTCGGGCCGCCGAGCGACTCAACACGGTTCAGCCGTCCTTGAGCCAACAAATCCGACGCCTCGAAGAGATAGTCGGCACTCCGCTGTTTTGGCGCGAAAAGCATCATTTGCAACTCAGCTCCGCCGGCCAGGTGTTTCTTAAGGAGTCGAGAAAATTACTGGCCCAGGCGGAGGAAGCTGTTGAACTCGCCCGTCAAGCTGGGCGAGCTGAAAGGGGAACCTTGACGGTTGGGTTTCCACCCGGCGCGGAGGGCATATACGCGAACTTTCTACACGAGCTAAATGAGAATTATTCGAGCGTGCAGATCTATCTGCGAACACTGCATAGCCCCGAGCAGGTTGACGCCCTGCGCAATAAAAGCATTGATGTGGGGTTTATAGCCGGTCCGCTTGATGAGCATGACATTGAGGCGGAAATCGTGGTTCGTCTTCGAACGGTTGTGATTCTGCCGGCAAGCCAGCCACTCGCGAAACTGAAAAGAATTCCCGTGGTGAAATTGGCGGCGCTGCCGCTTGTCCGTCCGAGCCGGTTAAGCCCTGCTCCCAACCGGATCATCGATGAGATTGCCGAGCAGAACGACGTCAAGTTCAAGAGTTCGGTTTATGTTGACAATCTGTTGGCGACGGTGAATGCCGTGGCAACGGGTGCTGGATTCGCTTTGGTTCCGGAGCACGTCACCTACATTCTTCCTAAGGGAATCGTGGTGCGCCCCTTGGAAATGAATACACAGCCCACGCTGGATCTGATGCTGGCCTACCGCAAAGACAATCTCTCGCCCACTCTGCAGTTGTTTGTGATCGCCTTCCGCGATTACCTGCGGAGACAGGGAGACCCAGAAATTCAAGGAGTCCCCAGCAACTAGTGTGGTGTCTCAGAACTGTTTTTACTAATCAGGAAGGTCGCGGCATATTGAAAACACCATGCCCTGCCCACCTGCGTTGCTCTTCGCGATTGCGCTCCGCTGCCGGGTTGTCTTGGACGCTGCCAAGAAAATGCCCAATCGGCAGTTGGCGCGAAAGCTTGCGACAACTCTGCCTACCATGCTGCTGTGGCGGCGGCGATACGAGCAAGAAGGCGTGGCTGGCATTCTGCAAGACTGGCCGGCGGGGCAACTTCTGCAAGTTGGGACCATCCGACCCATATCCCATGTCAGATTCTGAATGTGTTTCAGACATTTTTTCGACACATCTTTTCGAATCCCGGTCTCGGGGCTGCCGGTGATCAGGTGCTCGCATTCGAGTTGAGGCGTCACTCTGCTTACGCGATAGAATTTCCGGTCAGCTTCTGCCTGTGTGCTCGATGTCCCGCTTGGAACTTGTCTGAGGAAAGTATGGATATTAACGCGTCATCCTTGCTTCTGACCGCCTTCATTGCGGTCGTTGCGCCGCTGGTCTGTGAGTTGCCAATCGGCCTGAAACTTCCGATGGTTGTGCTGGAAGTCATCCTCGGGGTCGTGGTTGGGCCGCAGGTACTGGGCTGGGCCAGGCCGGACGGAATGCTGGCGGTGCTGGGCCAGCTTGGTCTTATCTTTCTGTTCTTTCTCGCCGGCATGGAAATCGACGTCAAGAGCATCCGCGGGACTCCGCTGTTGAAAGCAAGCGTGGGCTGGGGGCTCTCAATGGTGGTGGCGATGGTCATTGCCGCCGGCCTCTACCGATTCACATTCATCGACAATTACGTTCTGATTGGTGCAATCATGACCACCACCACGCTGGGCACGCTGATGCCAATCCTGCGCGATAGCGGCGAGTTGGAGACGAAGTTCGGCTCGCACGTGCTTGCCGCGGGCATGGTCGGAGAACTTGGTCCGATTGTGCTGGTATCAATTGTGTTCACACGGGACCACACGCACTGGCTGCAGACTTTTCTGTTGGTGACTTTCATCTTCGTCGTCATTGGCGCGGCCGCAATTGCGCTCTGGCCCAGCCCTCCGCGAGTTCTGGCCTTGATCGGAAGAACAATGGAAAGCACAAGCCAGCTGCCGGTGCGCATTGCCATTCTGGTTCTGATGTTGCTGGTAGCGTTGGCAAACAAGTTTGGGCTCGATATGATTCTCGGCGCTTTTGCCTCAGGAATGGTGGTGGGACTCGCCACCAAAGGTGAGCAAGGACGATCGCTGCATCATAAGCTGGATGCGATTGGCTTTGGGTTTCTGATCCCGATGTTCTTCGTGGCCAGCGGGATGAAATTCGACCTGCAAGCGCTGCTGGACAACCCACAAGCGCTGTTACGGGTGCCGCTATTCCTGTTGTTCTTCCTGATCGTGCGCGGCGCTCCGGCGCTGTTGTACCGCAACGAGCTGGCGACAGAACAACTCCTGCCGTTTGCCCTTTATTCCTCAACGGCGCTTCCCTTCGTGATCGCTCTTTCGGAACTTGGCGTTTCCACCGGGAGAATGCGAACGGACAATGCTGCCGCGCTGGTGGGCGCCGGCATGCTGTCAGTGCTGCTTTTCCCGATGACGGCGATGATTTTGCGCAAAAGGGCTCCCGTGTTCGAGGCCACGGAGGCAGACAGGCAATAGATAGGTTCACTTCTACGCATCTCGTGCGGAGTTTCGTTGCATTCACCTTCGTAGCACGCTTAAGACGATTTTTGTCTTGCAGAACGAGACAGGTGTATCATATTATGTCTTGGCACATCTCGAAGCAGGATGATTTCGCCAGAAACGGAAAGACATCGTGATAGCAGCGGTTTCGTCGAAGAGAGCGTAGGTGCTTTGAGCTACCGTGAGATGTACTCCAGAATGAGTCTGGGTTCGTAATTCAAAGCTCATGCCGTCAGAATGTACAGGATTTGGCGACCATCAGTGGGTCACATGGAACCTCGTCGATTGCGCTACTTTCTCGCTGCCGCACAGGAGTTGAACTTCACTCGTGCGGCCAAGCTGCTCGGTGTCGCGCAACCCGCCCTCAGCCAGCAGATTCGCCTTCTAGAAGACGAAGTGGGCACGAGGTTGTTTAGGCGCGCGAACAGGCGCGTCTTCCTGACTCCGGCGGGCGAAGCCTTTCGTGTTCGTGCAATCTTAAGTGTGGAGCAGGCTTCCCGCGCAGCCTCCGACGCGCTCAGCGTTGGGCAAGGTAGAAGTGGAAGCGTCTCGATCGGGCTTGTAAGTTCGAGTGTTTACAACGAACTTCCTTCTTTCGTTCGCTGGTTCCGTTCCTGTGTGCCCATGGCCAATCTCGAGTTGAAAGAGCTCAAACCCCGGGAGCAATGGGAATCCATCGAGCGCGGTAGGCTTGACATCGGAATAATGCACGCCCCTCCCGACAATCCCATGCTCGAGGCGGTCGTGCTCTCGCGCGAAAAGCTCGTGTTGGCTCTGCCGGAACATCACAAAGTCGCCCAGAAGGAACCGGTGAATTTGAAGCTGCTGGAGGAGGAAACCTTTATTCAAGTTCCTGGTCCGGGAAGAAAGCTGCTTCCGACATTGGTGTGAACCAGCAATTTTCGCATAGACTAGTCGGCAGTTCACAAGAGCGTAGCGTGGAAGATCGCGAGGAGTGGATTTCTGGATCACTGTTTCGAGGTGCAGTTGACCTCTGTGGCAATCGATTGAGGGAGTGCTGAACAACTCGACTTGCTGGAATGAAGAGGAAGCGTTGGCAGCTCGCTCATATCGCAGATAGTAAGCAATTGGCAGGCAATATTAATCAGTTTATGGAGGTACTAAAAATGGCAGAAGAAATTCGCATGACGAATTCGTCCACGGGGGGTCCTGTTTTCGTTTATGTCAAAGACGGGAAAATCATCCGAATGACCCCGATGGATTTGGAAGACACCGATGCGGCCTCTTGGCAAATCGAAGCCCGGGGACGCACCTTCAAACCACCGCGCAAGACGACCGTTTCGGTCTACACGCAGGGTTTCAAGTCGATGATCTATTCCGACCGGCGCAACATGTACCCCATGAAGCGCGTGGACTTTGACCCGGACGGGGAGCGCAACATCCAGAACCGCGGCATCTCCGGATACGAACGCATCTCCTGGGATGAAGCGACCGATATCGTCGTCAAAGAGGTCAACCGCATCAAGCGCGAGTACGGTCCTGCCTCGATTGTCACCTCGCCCAGCTCTCATCATATGTGGGGCAACGTTGGCTATCGTCACTCCACCTACTTCCGCTTCATGAACTTTTTAGGCTTTACCTACGCCGACCACAACCCCGATAGCTGGGAAGGCTGGCACTGGGGTGGCATGCACATGTGGGGCTTCAGCTGGCGCCTGGGCAATCCCGAGCAGTACAACCTGCTTGAGGACGGTCTGAAGCACGCCGAGATGATTGTCTTCTGGTCGGCCGATCCTGAGACCAACGGGGGCATTTATTCCGCCCATGAATCGACGATCCGCCGCAAGTGGCTCAAGGAGCTGGGCGTGAAGATGGTCTTCATCGATCCGCACTACAACCACACTGCGGGCTTGATCGGCGACAAGTGGTTCTCGCCCAAGATCGGCACCGACCACGCTCTGTCGTTCGCGATTGCCTATACCTGGCTGGTCGAAGGGACTTACGACAAGGAGTACGTCGCAACTCACGCGTACGGCTTCGAAGAGTGGTCTGAATACGTTCTGGGCAAGACCGACGGCGTACCTAAGACCTGCGAGTGGGCAGAGTCGGAATCGGGCGTTCCGGCCTGCGAGATCCGCGCGCTGGCGCGCGAGTGGGCCAAGAAGAAGACCTATCTGGCGGCCGGCGGACTTGGCGGCTGGGGCGGCGCTTGCCGCGCCTCGCACGGCATCGAGTGGGCTCGCGGCATGATCGCGCTGGGCACCATGCAGGGCATGGGCAAACCGGGTTCGAACATATGGTCGACCACGCAGGGCGCTCCGGTCGACGACGTGTTCTACTTCCCCGGATACGCCGATGGCGGGATCTCGGGCGATTGCGAGAACTCGGCTGCCGGCTACAGGTTTGCCTGGCGCATGTTCGACGGCAAGACCTCTCTGCCGTCGTCCTCGAACATCAACACCTGCGCCGGCCAGCACATCCCGCGCCTCAAAGTGCCCGAGTGCATCATGGAGGGCAAGTTCGAGTGGAATGGCAAGGGCTTCTGCGGGCAGGACATCCAGCACCAGTTCCATAAATATCAGTATCCGGCCCCCGGCTACCCGAAGATCCACATGATGTGGAAGTACGGCGGACCGTGGATCGGCACCATGACGGCCACCAACCGTTACGCCAAGATGTACACCGATCCGAGCCTGGAGTTTGTGGTCAGCCAGTCCATCTGGAACGAAGGCGAGGTTCCGTTCTCCGATATCATCCTGCCGGCTTGCACTAACTTTGAGCGCTGGGACATCTCGGAGTTCTCGCACTGCTCGGGCTACATTCCGCACAACAACAGCCAGGTGAACCACCGCATCATCTCGCTGCAGATGAAGTGCATCGAGCCGGTCGGCGAGTCCATGTCGGACTACAACATCTATGCGCTGCTGTCCAAGAAGTTCGGCATCGACGGGCCCTTCACCGAGGGCAAGGACGAGTTGGGCTGGATCGAGCAGTATTACAATGCGACCGACATGCCCAAGGTCATGCCCTTTGCGGAGTTCATGAAGAAGGGCTACTACGTGGTTCCCGACAACCCCAACCGCAATAAGAACGTGGCGTTGCGCTGGTTTGCCGAAGACCGTGCCATAGACACTCCCGACTGGGGTCCGCGTCCAAACAACCAAATTGCCTTTAAAGGCCTGCAAACCTCTACGGGCAAGGTCGAGTTCATTTCCACCAGCATCAAGAACTTCGAAGACCAAGGCTTCGTGGACGAGCACCGTCCGGCGATGCACACCTATGTTCCGGCTTGGGAGAGCTGGCACAGTCCTCTGGCCAAGAAGTATCCGTTGGGGATGCTGTCTCCGCACCCGCGCTTCTCGTTCCACACGATGGGCGACGGCAAGGACAGCTTCATGAACGACATCAAGGACCATCGTGTCCTGGTGGACGGGTACTACTACTGGATCATCCGATTGAACAGCAAGGACGCCGCGGCCCGCGGTATCAAGAGCGGCGACCTGGTTCGCTGCTTCAATGATCGCGGCTCGGTGATCGTGGCGGCTCAGGTTGGCGAGCGCGTACAGCCGGGAACCGTACATACGTACGAGTCCTGCGCCGAGTACAACCCGCTCGGCAAGCCTGGCCGTTCTGCCGATCGCGGTGGTTGCATGAACATTCTTTCTCCCGATCGCTACATGTCCAAGTACGCATGCGGCATGGCGCCGAACACCGCACAGATCGAAGTCGAGAAGTGGGATGGCGGCATTTACGAGACGGAGTGACCGGACGGTCAGAGAGGATTGAAGATAATGAAGCAAAAATACATTTCCATCGACGTTGCACTGTGTCATGACTGCAACAACTGCTTTATGGCTTGTAAAGATGAGCATGTGGGCAACGACTGGCCGGGCTACACCGCCGCACAGCCGCGCCATGGCCATCGCTGGATCAACATCGAACGCCGGGAGCGAGGCCAGTACGCCCGCAATGACGTGGCCTATCTTCCAACGCCGTGCCAGCACTGCCAGAATGCGCACTGCCAGCAGGCGGCGCCCGACGCCATCACCATCCGCCCCGACGGTGTCGTCATGATCGACCCGGTCAAAGCCAAGGGTCGCAAGGAGATCGTTGATTCCTGCCCCTTTGGCGCCATCTACTGGAATGAGCAAGCCGGCGTCCCGCAGAAGTGCACCATGTGCGCTCACCTGCTGGACGACAAGGAATGGAAGCCGGGTCTGCCCCGCTGCGTCCACTCCTGCCCCACCGGCGCCATGGGATTCTACGAGATGGAGCCGGCGGAGTTCGAAAAGCTTTGCAAGCAGCAGGGCTTCGAGGGCTTCCGCTCCAGCGAACTGAAGAACGCGCCTCAGGTGGTCTACAAGAACCTCTTTAAGTACACCAAGAACTTCGTCACTGCTGGTGTGCTGATGGATGGAGACTGCTTCGAGAACGCCACCGTTACGCTGAAGAGCAAGGCGGGCACACTGGGGACGCAGAAGACCAACTTCTTCGGTGAATTCAAGTTCGACGGTTTGGAGAACGGAGAATACGTTGTCGATGTCGACGCAGCGGGAAAGAAAACTTCCGCTAAAGTTCGGATAGACAATGGGTCTCAGAACCTAGGCTTTATTAAGTTATAGGGCAACGAAGGGGAACGTGTTCAGACGTTCCCCTTCGCCCTTGAACGCGCAAATTCATTTACTTAAGTCAGACAACGGTATCAAGCGCACCCGTACTGCCGTATTTGAATTTCACAGGTAGATAAAACCATCTACGGAAAGGTAATTACCTCCTATGAAAGAAATCGTGCTTTTCAACGGCAGCCCTCGCATGGACGGAAATATTTCCACTCTTTTGGATATCGTTGCCAAGGGTGCACAGGATAACGGCGCTGTCGTAAAAATCTACACCCTGTTCAAAATGAAATTTATGGCTTGCCAGAGCTGCTTTTCCTGCCGTTTAACCGATGACTGCGCGATCAAAGATGAGCTTCATACCGCGCTGCAAAAGGTAAAGACAGCGCATGCAATTGTGGTGGGTTCGCCTATCTACATGATGCAGATGACTGGTCCGGTTAAGAATCTGTACGATCGATTGTTCCCCCTGATGGACCCCGAGTGCAAGCCGAGATTCGGTACTAAGAAAATGCTTACCGTGTATTCCCAGGGCATGGAAGACCCTCATCTGTTCGACTCCTATTTTGAGTACACTGCCGCGATGTTTCCGGCCTTTGGCTTCAACTTGATCGGTAACATTGTCTGCACCAGCGGAAATGATCCAGAGAGCGCCGAACACAATGCAGAGCTGAAAATTCGCGCTTACGAGGCCGGCAAAGCTCTCGCACTTTAAGCTCGCCAACGTAGCATTTTTTGCGAGTAAGGCCAATTCAGCTTTGGACACTTGGAATTCGGTCGCACATTCTGGCATATTTTGCATGCACAATGGCGCGTTCTGAATATCGGATAACGCGGCGAGCATCTAAATTAAGGACATGCTCAACGCAAAAGCTTACTCCGCTGCCAGTGCTACCTCGCCGCTTGCCTCCACTGTGATCGCGCGGCGCGATCCAACCGAACACGACGTTCAGATCGAAATTCTTTACTGCGGCATCTGTCACTCTGATCTCCACCAAGTTCGCAACGAGTGGAGTGGCGTGTTGCCCACTGTTTACCCCTGCGTCCCCGGCCACGAAATCGTCGGCCGTGTCACGAAGGTCGGCTCCGCGGTCTCCAAGTTCAAGCCAGGCGACCTTGCATCAGTCGGCTGTTTGGTGGACTCGGACCGCACCTGCCCCGAGTGCCAGGCCGGCCTTGAGCAGTTCTGCAAGAGTCCGATTTTCACCTACAACTTTCCGGACAGGCATCTCGGAGGAGTCACATACGGCGGCTACTCCGATAGCATCGTCGTCGACGAAAACTTTGTCCTCCGCGTTCCCTCGAACCTCAACCTCGCCGGGGCCGCTCCTTTGCTTTGCGCCGGAATTACAACCTACTCACCGATGCGCCACTGGGGTGTTACCAGGGGGAAGAAGGTCGGCGTGGTCGGTCTCGGCGGACTCGGCCACATGGGCGTGAAGTTTGCACATGCGCTCGGGGCTCACGTTGTTGCTTTCACCACTTCGCCGGGCAAGAAGGAGGATGCACTTCGCCTCGGAGCGGATGAGGTCGTCATCTCCAGGAACGCGGATGAGATGCGAAAGCACACCAGCAGCTTCGACTTCATCCTCGACGCCGTTGCCGCAGATCACGACATGGGTGCCTACATTAATCTGCTGCGCCGGGACGGCAACATCACACTTGTTGGCGCGCCGGAAAAGCCGCTCGCCATTTCGGCGTTCGGACTGATCATGGGACGCCGTAGTCTCTCCGGGTCTCCGATTGGCGGTATCGCCGAAACCCAGGAGATGCTCGACTTCTGCGGTGCGCATAACATCACCGCCGATGTGGAGGTCATCCCCATCCAGAAGGTCAACGAAGCTTACGAGAGACTGCTCAAGTCCGATGTGAAGTACCGCTTCTCAATCGATATGGCTTCTCTCAAATCTGAGTAAACCGAATGAATAAACACTTTCGCGTCTCTGGAAGCATCTTTCCGAAGTTGGAGGAACTGGGAGTCCGTGCCTCTGCGATTCTACGCAGAGCCGGGCTTCCCCAGGGTTTTATCGATCAGCCAAGCGTGCTCCTCAAGACCGAGGAACTCTTTGCGCTTTGGCGTGCCGTGGGCGAAGTCAGCACCAATCCGGCGATCGGCATCCAGCTCGGCACAGAAACTAAGACCGAACGATTCCACCCCATCGGTCTCGCCGCTCTCTCATCAGAGAATTTCGGGGCAGCCATAGACCAAATGGCACGCTACAAACAGCTCACCTGCCCGGAAGAGATCCTTCAAGAGAAGGAGGATGAAGAGTGGCGCATTCAGTTCCGCTGGCTTCTGGCAGATGCGGTCGAGCCTCCGGTGCTCAATGAATGCTGCTTTGCCTGGGTGCTCTCGATCGCTCGCCACGGCACTGGTACGCGCCTGTCGCCGCTCCGCGTGGAGTTCGTGCAACCTCGCGCGCACGCAAAGACCATCGAGCGCCACTTCGGCTGCCCCGTTATCTGCGGGGCCCCACGGAACGCGATCGTATTTCGCGCCGCCGACGCCGAGCGACCGTTCGTCACCCGGAATGCCGAACTCCTGGGAATGCTTGCCCCGCAGTTTGAGGAAGAGCTGAAGCAGGAGAACGGGGACGAGAACTTTGTCGAGCGTGTCCGCATAGCGATACAGCAAAAACTAACCGGCCGGCGCCCGAACATCGAGGACATCGCCTATGCGCTACACATCAGTTCCCGTACCCTGCAGCGCCGTCTGCAAGAAGCAGGGGCAAGTTTCCAGCGCGTTTTAGAAGAAGCTCGTCACCGGCTTGCTCGCCACTATCTTAATAACTCGGTCCTCGAGCTGAATGAAGCTGCCTACCTTCTCGGGTACGAGGACGCAAATTCGTTCGTGCGCGCTTTCCGTACGTGGGAAGGTGTTCCGCCTGCCCGGTGGCGCGAAGAGCAGCGTGCAAAGGCAGCGTCGTAACCGGATGCCATTTTAGAAGGAGTAATAATGCAAAAGCGCAAACTTGGAAAAAGCAATCTGGAAGTGTCTGCAATCGGCCTCGGCTGCATGGGAATGAGCTTTTCCTACGGCCCGCCCAAAGACAAGCAGGAGATGACCTCTCTTCTCCGCGCCGCCGTGGAACGCGGCATCACATTCTTTGACACCGCCGAAGTGTACGGCCCGTTCCTGAACGAAGAACTCGTAGGCGAAGCCCTCGCTCCATTCCGCGGGCAAGTGGTGATCGCCACCAAGTTTGGGTTCGACGTCAGCCCTAATTTCGATCCTCGGGGGATGAAAGGAGCGCCGGGCTTGAATAGCCGGCCGGAGCACATCAAGCAGGCCGTCGAAGGCTCGCTCAAGCGGCTCAAGGTCGAGACCATCGACCTGCTCTATCAGCACCGGGTTGACCCGAACGTGCCGATCGAAGACGTCGCCGGCGCGGTGAAGGAGCTGATTCAAGCAGGCAAGGTCAAGCACTTCGGACTTTCCGAGGCAGGCGCAAAGACGATTCGTCGCGCACACGCAGTCCAGCCGATTACCGCTCTCCAGAGCGAATACTCGCTGTGGACAAGAACCCCCGAGAAGGAAGTGATACCGACCCTCGAGGAACTCGGAATTGGTTTTGTGCCGTATAGCCCTCTCGGCAAGGGCTTCCTGACGGGAAAGATGAACGAAAACGCGACGTTCGACAGCTCCGATTTCCGCAGCACCCTTCCTCGCTTCACGCCTGAGGCACTCAAGGCGAATCAGGCCCTGATTAAACTGCTCGGCAGCATCGCGGAGCAGAAGAAAGCGACCCCTGCTCAGATCGCACTCGCTTGGCTGCTGGCGCAAAAGCCGTGGATCGTTCCGATCCCAGGCACGACGAAGCTAAACCGCCTCGAAGAGAACATCGGAGCAGCGGCAGTCGAACTGACGCCCGACGACCTCCGTGAGATCGACAGCGCCGCCTCAAAGATCAAGGTAGAAGGTGCTCGGTACCCGGAACGCCTGGAGAAAATGACCGGTCTCTAAATGGCGGCCGAAGATTCGGAATACAAATGGAAGATCAAAGATCAACTGAAGGAATTTCGAAAATGGAAATCAAAAGAATTGGCTCGCAGCCTTCCGTCAAGGGACCGTCAGAGTGGTTCACTGGCACCGTACGAATCGATCCGCTTTTTCAGGCACCCGATCCGGCACGTGTCCAAGGCGCCAGCGTAACCTTCGAGCCGGGCGCGCGGACTGCATGGCATACGCATCCGCTCGGTCAGACTCTCATTGTCACGGCTGGCTGCGGCTGGGTTCAGCGCGAAGGCGGACCGATCGAGGAGATCCAGCCCGGTGATGTGGTCTGGTTTTCGCCCGGCGAGAAGCACTGGCATGGGGCCACGCCGACCACGGCCATGACCCACATCGCGATTCAGGAACAGCTCAACGGAAAGGTCGTGGACTGGATGGAAAAGGTCAGCGACAAACAATACCAGCGCTGACGCAATGATCACGATCATTTTTGCGGTCGAGCTCTTCTTCACGCTTTCCCAAAAGGTCCGCTGCAGCATCTTCGATTAGAGCCGTAACCTTCTTTGGCCTCGGGCAAGACGGAAGTTATTTCTCTCGAAGCCTCTGTAACTAATCTCTCAGAAGCGCGTCTCATCAGCAGCGGAATAGGAGGTGCATCGTTATGCTCGCGCGCTTGCTACGTGGTTCTGTAATCCTGGGACTCGCGGTTTCGCTTGTCGCTTGTATGGCAAATGCCGCTCCAAAAACACCAATACCTCCAGCGAAAGTGGACTTTTCGCTGGCTTCGGCACCAGCCGAGCAAACTGCGGTCTTCGCTGGTGGCTGTTTTTGGGGGACTCAGTCGGTCTTTGAAAGGGTGAAGGGTGTCGTCAAAACCACGGCGGGATATGCCGGGGCTCCGCCTCGACAGCGACTTACGGTCAGGTGACGACGGAAACGACCGGGCATGCGGAGTCCGTCGAAGTAGTTTACGATCCTTCCAAAATCACCTATGGTCAATTGCTTCGCGTCTTCTTTTCCGTCGCCCATGATCCGACGCAGCTCAATCGGCAGGGACCGGACGTAGGTACCTCGTATCGTTCCGCAATCTTCTACCTCAATGACGAACAGAGGCGCATAGCTACCGCCTACATCGCGCAACTCGATAGTGCGAAGGTTTTTCCAGGACGGATTGTCACCGAGGTGGCGCCGCTAAAAGGTTTTTACCGCGCCGAGGACTACCACCAGGATTACGCGCTTCACAACCCGGACAATCCCTACATTCAGGTCTGCGACCGCCCCAAGATCGAAATGCTGAAACAGCAGTTTCCAGAACTTTTTGTCGATTACAAAGGAAAGCACTGAGCGCTCGTTTGCGTGGTCCCCACGCGGCTATTTCGCCCAAAAACAAATTGCCGGATCTCGGTGATATCAGAGAATCCGGCAATTCTAAAAGCGAGGCGTTTCTTGCCGTCCCAACCCCTTCCAGCGAACAGGAAGGGGTTGGGACGGAAGGATTACATGGCGCCGTACTGGTAAAGCGCGCGGCTCGGTAGGAACCAGCTCGTCTTCGTCGATCTCGGCAACGCAGCGGACCATGGAACCGTCGCCAAGGTGCCAGCGGATGGGCAGGGCGAAGAAGCGGAAGCGCTTGCCCTTCACCTTATCCAGGTCGCCGCCGAGGTTCTCGACGCCGACGATGCCGTTACCCAGCATTATCTTGTGGCAGGGCTCCCAGGTGCCGGGGCAGCCGATGGCTTCCAGCGCGCCGAACTTCTCGTCGTACTTAGCCTTGCCGTGGACCTTGATGTAAACATCCTTGTCGAACTCGGCGTAGGCTTCGATGCCGTACCTCTCGATGAACTCGTCGCAGATCGACTTGCCGCTGTAGCCCTCGAGCTTCATGCGGGTGCCGTTGTTGCCCATCGAGGTGTGCAGCGGGTGATCCAGGGCCTGTTGATCCATGGCCACGACCTTCACCTTGTGCTTGAGGAACCACTTGCCGGCATCGATGCCGCAGCCGAGCGAGTAGTGGTAGTACTCCTTGCTGTCGTCGAACTTGCGGTGCATGCCGGTGTTCAGGCAAACCACCATGCCCTCAAGCTCCGAAGGCTTCATGCCGGCGCGGGCCACGGCGTCTTCCAGATCCTTGGGCATGATCAGCTGCCAATCCGCAACGCGGATATCGAGACAGACTGCGTTGCCGCAATAGGCGTCGACGGGCAGTTCATGGGAGTAAAGCGCGCGGCGGCCGTCGAACATGCGCTCCATGACGTGGCGGGGGGCATCAGCGTGCGTCCCGGTGTGCATGGTGCACTTGATGGTCTGGGTCAGCACACCGCCCTTGGCCATGCTGTGCATAGGTGCGATTTCGGGCTTAGAAAAGTATGGCCACAGGGGCATGTCGCCAAAAAAGGGGTGGCTTAGATCCACCATTTTCATCTTACCCATATCATTCCTCCAGAATACTTAGGATTACTGACAACAACCGGCATACTTGCCGGCATTTTGCTTTCATTAATGATCAAACGATCTTAGCCGACATCGATATGAATGAAGTCCGTCGCCTACCCCATGTTCTATTTGAGGTAAAAGCGCTTAAGGAACTTCTGAGTTCCAGTAGTAGCGGTAACGGCCTTAATTATAGCAAAATTTCCGGCTGACGTTGTGGCAGACAAGGGGATTAAGGGTGCGCCAGAGTAGCAAGCAGTCGTCGTTCACCATGCATGCCGATAATGGTCAGGGGCTATCACCGAGTTCGCAGATCATCGCTTTCGTGAGTACAAGGAAACATGCGCTCACCTCTTGAAATCACCATGTCCGTCGCCAAACCGGCAACCGAGGTTGTCATTAACGTCCGGTTGGCCTGCAACCCGCGCTGCCGTCTTGCCAGAGTCGGTGTCGGTCGAATGTCTCAAGAGGTGTGAGATTCAACGCTTCTGAAACGATGGGCACGGAAATCCGGCAAAGCCAAGCGGTCCTGGAATAGCCCGCCGAGGTAAAGCAGACTCGGAGAGTGCTCGATTTGCAGAATAGCTCCTATCTGGTCACATCAGTTGTTTGATTCGCGGAGTCCGCACTTTCTTAAGAAAATACATCGCTGGGCACCAGTTGGTGAAGCCCGACTGGAAGAGGTTCAGCCCGACGAATGCCGTAAACCAATACCAGTTGTGACTTACGGTCATTCCCAGAGTGACCGAAACAAGAATGAACACGCCTGCCATCAATCTCAATCCACGTTCAATCGTCATTGCGCAATCTCCTTTTTACGGTTCAGTTGTTTGAAACAGAACCCGGTGGAGCCTGACGTCCTGGACTCCACCATGTAGTAGAGAACTGGGACGGCCATGCGCGAAAGCAGGGTCGATGCGACTTCTCCCGCCATCAGGGAAAGTGCGAGACCCTGAAAGATCGGATCCGAGAGAATGACGCTGGCTCCGACAACAACCGCGGCGGCCGTCAGCAACATGGGACGGAAGCGCACCACGCCGGCATCCACCACTGCATCGGCCAAAGCCATTCCCTGCGCGACGGCGGAGTTCGATGAAGTCGACGAGAATAATTGAATTTCGGACGATGATGCCCGCGCCGGCGATGAAGCCGATCATGGAGGTCGCGGTGAAGAATGCGCCCAGCATGGCGTGTGCGGGCAAAATTCCGACGAGGGTCAGCGGAATGGGCGCCATGATTACAAGCGGCACGATGAAGGAGCGGAACCAGCCCACCACCAAAACATAGATAAGGATCAGCGCCATGCCGAAAGCCAGGCCGAGATCGCGGAAAACCTCGATCGTGATGTGCCACTCGCCGTCCCACTTCATCGCGTAGCGGTCGGTGGATTCGGGTTGCACGGCGTTGTAGCGCTTGAGCGCGTAGCCGGCGGGAAGTTTCAGACGGTCGAGCGCCTCGTTCATCTTGAAGATGGCATACACCGGGCTTTCCGCCTGCCCCAGCAACGTCCCCGGTCACATACACCACGCGCTTCATGTTCTTGTGGTAAATGCTGGGTTCGCAGCGTCGTAGCCACCGTCCTGGTAATCTCCCGCAAGGAGACAAGCGAGCCATCCGAGGCGGTCAGCTTCGTGCTTTCCAGCGCATCGAGCGAGGAGCGATCGGCTCGCGTCATGCGAACCGTTATAGGAATATCTTCGCGCGAGGTCTGCGAGTGCAGGAGCCCAGCCTCGGAACCTTTCAGCACAGTCGTCATCGCATTGGTCACGACGGACGAGGAGATTCCGTGCAGCGCGGCCTTCTCCTCGTCGACCTCGATCCGGTACTCCGATTGCGGATCTTCCACGTACCAATCCACATCGACGACGTCAGGTGTCTGCTGAAAGATCTGCTTGATCTGTCTGGCGACATCAATCTGGCCAGCAGCATCGGGACCGTAGACTTCGGCCACCAGCGTCTGCACAACGGGAGGGCCAGGAGGAACCTCGCTTACCTTGATCCGCGCACCGTACGGCAGCCCGATCTTCTGGAGTTCGGGCCTGAGGCGCTTCGCGATCTGCATGGCTTTGCGTGCTGCGATCCGCCAGAGGGAGCAGGTTGACCTGTATGTCCGCCTGATTCGGCTGATTGCGCAGATAGTAATGCCGGACAAGTCCGTTGAAGTTATACGGGCCGGAGAGTCCGGCATAGAGCTGATAGTTCGCCACCTCCGGCTGCTGGCCGAGGTACTGGCCGAGCGCCTGACCAACGCGTGCTGTCTGCTCCAACGTGGTGCCGTTGGGCATGTCGATGACAACCTGGAACTCGCTCTTGTTGTCGAACGGCAGCATCTTTACCTGCACCAACTTGAGCGGAACGAGAGAGACAGCGGCAAGCAACAGGAGAACGATGGCGCAGAATAAACAGATAACGCCATTTTGCAGAATGCATCATCGGCGTCATGAAGCGCCGGTAAAGACGCGTCGCCCAATCTTCTTTCTCGTGCGCACGCATAGTCCGCTTTGCTGGCGGTATGGCGCAGCAAGCGAAGCGAAGCCCACGGCGAAACCACGAAGGCCACCAGCAGCGAGAACATCATCGCCGAGGATGCGCCAACGGGGATGGGCATCATGTACGGTCCCATCAGGCCGTGGACAGACGCCATGGGCAAGAATGGCCGCGATGACCGCAAAGGTCGCCAGGATCGTCGGATTTCCCACTTCGGCAACGGCCTCAACGGCCACCTCGGCCAACGGTCGCCCCTTGCTACTCCGGGAGGCGGAAGTGGCGAACGATGTTTTCGACAACGACAATTGCGTCGTCGACCAGAATGCCAATGCTGAAAATGAGCGCGAAGAGCGTAACCCGGTTGAGCGTGTAGCCAAGCAGATAGAAGATGCCGAGGGTAAGCGCCAGGGTGACGGGAATCGCGAGCAGAACAACGCCCGATTCTCTCCAACCGAGAAAGATTGCGATCAGAAGCGTGACGGAGAGAGTGGCGAGCAGACAGATGCTTGAGCAACTCGTCGGACTTCGCTTTTGGCGGTCTCGCCATAGTTGCGCGTTGTCGTGATGTTGAGATCGGTGGGAAGCGCATTTCCTTTTAGCTCGGCAATTCGAGCCAGAACATGATTGGCAGATGATTGGTTGCGTTGGTGCCCTTCCGCTTGGCAACGGTAATCGTGACGGCAGGAAACTCTGCTCCAACCTGCGCATGAGGATCGGTGCGCAGCGCTCCTTGGCCTACGCCGAAGTTTACATAGCTGGTTGGCTCGGCAGGCCCGTCGATGATCTGATCGGCCACATCGCGCAGCAGGATGGGGCGCCCGTGACTGACGCCGACAACAACCTGCTCCACGTCCTCCTACGGCGCGTAAGCAACGATCCGGCATCGACGCGAATCTGCTGGTTCTGATTCGAGAACTCTCCCGCCTCAACCTTTGCATTCGCGGATTGCGAGCTTTGCCACCACCGCTGCGGGGACAGTGAGTAGGAGGCAAGCTTCGACGTGCTGAGCTCCACCCGCATAGTTGCGCGGCTGTCCCCCGAGGATGCGTGTCTCCGAAACGTCGTCGACCTGTTTGATCGAGTGCTCAAGCTCAGCAGCAATCAGGCGCAGGTGGTAAGCGTCATAGTTCTTGCCCCAGAGGGTGAGCGAGAGAATCGGCACGTCGTCGATGGAGCGTGACTTCACGATGGATGGCGAAGCGCCGGCGGGCACATGGTCGAGGTTGGCGTAAAGCTTGCTGTAGACCTTGACGAGTGCGTCTTCCTGCCTGGTGCCCACGTAGAAACGCACGATGATGAGGCTCGCGCCCGGGCTGGATGTCGAGTAGACGTACTCGACGCCTGGAATTTCCCGCAGAATCATTTCCAGCGGAGTCGTGACTCGCTGCTCGACCTCGGCTGGGGATGCACCCGGCATCGCGGTCATCACGTCGAGCATCGGCACGATGATCTGCGGCTCCTCCTCGCGGGGGATTTCGCATCACCGCAATGATGCCGAGCACGAGCGCCGCTACAATCGCCAGCGGTGTCAGCTTCGAGTCGATGAAAGTCTGTGCAATGCGGCCAGCGATGCCGAGATCGTGCTTCATTGCTGAACCTCGATGCGCTTGCCGCCCAGTTCGCGATCTCCCGGAGAGTCGACGACGGTTTCTCCCGCGCTCAGACCGGAGAGAACTTCAACCTCATCTGCCGTGGAGTGTTGCCGGCGGAGATGTAGCGCAACCGCGGCGATCTGGTTCTGGCCGACGACATAGACGCTTTGCATGGAGCCGTGAGCGACAATGGCCGAGCGCGGAATCATCAGGAAATCCTTGGCTTCCGCATTCAAGCATGGCGTGGCCGAACATTCCGCTGTGCAGACCGGGCGCGGTTGGCAGATCGATCTTCACCAGGAAGCTGCGGCTTGCCGGCGTCGGCAGCAGGCACAATTTGTGCGACCTTGCCCGTCACCGGGGAGGTGCCGAGTGTATCGATCATGACTGCAACGTCTTCGCGCCTGGCATGAACGCAGGAAAGCAGCGATTCATCGACCGAAACCTCCAGACTAAGAGCGCCGGCTTTTTCGATTGTCAGTAGCGGGCTGCCAGGTGTCGCCATCGCACCCGGGTCGACCTTGCGTTCGGTGACAACTCCGTCAAACGGAGCGTGGATCCGCGTGTATCCCTGCATCGTGCGCGCGGCGGCTTCGGCGGCTTTCGCTTCGGCCTCCTGCGAGCGAACCATTGCAAGCCGGGCCGATGCTGCTTGGGAGCGGGACTCGAACCTCGTCGAACTCCTGCGGACTGACGCTCTTTTGCGCTTTCAGCATTTCATAGCGTTTAAGCGTGCTCGCGGCAAGAGCTGCATCGCTCTCCGCCGCTGCGACCTGTTGTCCCATGGCTATGACCGAGGCATGCGCGCGGTCGGCCTGGGAGGACCAGCTGCGCTGCGTCGATCGTAAGCAAGGTCTGTCCCGCGCGGACGGGATCACCTTCGCGGACCGCGACGCTCGTAACCGTTCCCATCACCTGCGACGAGAGTAGTGGCGGACTCCTCAGCGCGCACGGTGCCGACCGCATCTACAGTCTCAGGAAGCTTCTGCGTTGTGGTTTGGAAGACATGAACGCCGCGAACGAGCTTCCGGCATTGCGGAGGGTTCCGTCTTCTTAGAACAAGCCGTCAGGCTGGCAAGTGCCACGAGAACAGGTACAAAGGAAAAATAGGATCGAAGGGTTTTCATTGGAAGTTCACCACCTGTTCTAGTATTCAAAGTCCCGGTTGCCAAACGGAGCGCCGGCATAGCTCAAGGCATTGCGATACACTGCCTGCCAATAGCCGGTCTGGCTCTGGCGATCCGCATCTTCAGCACGCAACACATCGGTGAGCGGAACCAGTCCGGCATCGTAGCGGTTGCGCAGGATGCGCAGGCTCTCTGCCGCCTGCGCCATCGAGTTCCTTGCCACTTCCACCATCTTTGCCGCCGATTGATGACCGAAGTATGCGCGGCTGACCTCGACGCGGATCATGCTCCGCGCTGACTCCTCGCCGGCCTGCGCACGCAGCAGCGAAGCTTTCTCCTGCTGGAGGCGAGACTGCTGTGCGAGGGGAAGCAGGTCTACGCGAAGTTCCGCGCCAGCCATCCAGTTGCTCCCGCCGAGCCAGCAAAGCTATGGCGGTCAGTTTGCCAGGAGCCGAAAGTATCCACGCGGGGACCAAAATCCGACTTGGCCGACTTGACTGCGGCCTGCTGCGCGGAGATCTGGAGAGCGAGGCTCTTGAGGTCGGACCTGCTCTTGAACGCCTGCTCCACTTCGTCCGGCAGGGCTGGGCTGGAAAAGTGTGCTCGGCGAGTTGCTCCAATCCTTCTGGTCCCTGGGGCAGCGAAACTCCCACGGCAGCTTCCAGTTCGGACCACGCGGCTTGTTCGGCGCCCTGCGCTTGAATCAACTCCTGTTGCCGTGCCGCCAGGTTCACCTGCGCGGAGAGCGCGTCTGACTCAACCGCAAGTCCGGCGTCGACGCGGGTATGGCTCTGGCCATAGAGCGCCTGTGCCGTTTCAGCAGCATGTTTGGCGACTTCGACTTCCCGTGTCGAAATCAGCACGGATTCATAGGCATCAATCACGCGATAAATTACTTCTTGGGCGGTTCGTCCCGCGGAGGCCGCCGCGCCCTGCTTCAGAAGCAACGCACGCTTGATCTGGAATTGGGTGTGCCAACGAGTCGAAGGCCAGCCAACGTCCGGAGAAGCTCGTTGAGAAGTTGCTCAGGGGGAGGGATGGTTCAGGCTGTTCAAGGCAAAGTCGGAGATCTGAAATACCTGCTGCCGGAGTTTGGTGCCGAAAGCATAGACGGGATCGTCGCCACGGGCCAGATTCTCGGAGAACTGAATCTGCGGCAACAGTGGAGCTTTGGAGAGACGGAAGCCCTGCCTCAGAGGCCGCCATGTCGGCAGCCGCCATCTTCAAGGCAGGATTGTGCTCAAGCGCGGCTGCCACTGCCTGCTGCATCGTCAGCTGTTGGTGGCTGTGCCATCAGCGGCGAGGCAAGCAAGCACGGGAGAAGGAGGAGAGCTCGAATTCGGAGAAAAGTGGTCTTTGGCATCGCTAGTCGGCGTCACCCTGACGCTTCTATGCGAACAAATGCAATCCGTGGGAAGCTGTTACAAAATCAGACAAGGATTTATCAGAAAGATTTCACGATATTCGAGTCGAGCAAACGTAAGTACTCCTGGGTCAGCATCTTGCGGATAGTTTTAGAGGTATCTGGAGCACAGCCGACGCTGAAGTTACGGCAGCGCTCCACGACTTTCTCCAGGTTGCGAATGAAGGGCAGCCGGGGTACGCGATAAAGGAATAATTCCGCTGATCTTGGGCATTGCGCGCAAAACCTCGAACATCCTGGGTAAGCGGGTCGCTCTCGGCATTGCGTCTGACGCGCTGATTACGTCTTACGCCAAAGGTCTGAATTTGATCGCTGATTTGCGATTTGTCTTCAATTCTCCGGTGGCTGAAAAGGCGATCCCCGACCTATTGCCCGAACGTCTTAACCAAAGGCCGCAATTTATCAGGAAGATTTCGGAAATCTCCGGGACTCACGAGCGGCGGAGTGATCGGCTCCGGCCCGTTGTCCTTCAGCGTCGCCGTCCCAACAGGACTGAGCAATAATCGAAGAAATTCGATGGCATTTTCCGGGTTTGGAGCGTCCTTCAGGAGCGTAATTCCCCACGCGACGCGGGTGCCTGGGACCGGCACAGAACGTGCGCTCTGCGTGGTCCCCAGACCCGGTAAAACCACCACCGCGTGCTGCTCGTAATAGGCGTTCTTGGCAGGGTCAAACATACTGATCTCGTCAGGAAGATTTACATAGCGAAAGTCCGGATTGGTCCTTGCCATCACTTGGGCACTGTGTTCGTAGATAAACTGAAAATCGAATCGCTTGCCCAGAGCACCGCCGGAATTGTCTGGCCCTATAATCACAAGGTGCTTCATTAGATTGTTATAAAGATTCGGTACCTTGTAATACTCCTGCGCGAGCTGAAAGATCATGTAAGCGCGGTAGGCTCCGGGATCAAGAAACGGCTGTCCGCCGCCGATTCCAACGCCAGGCATGTTCAGGATCTCGTACCACTTTGCAGACGCTTTCGGAATAGAGCTCGGTGGCTTGAACGGAGCGCTGCTGGCCTCGGCGATTGGAGGCAGATTCTTTTCGGCGACACTGCTTGCCGAATACGCCAGCACCATCTTTCCCTGCGCAAACACGATGTTAAAGTTCGCATAGCCGGCAGGTTTGAAGAACAGATCGATATCCGAATAATCAGCAGATGCGTAGAGGTCGCAGGCCTGACCACCAGCGGTGACCTGCCGGCCAGCGTCTATGCTTCCCATAGCTTTGTCCATCACTTGAATGCCGGTCTGGCAAGTGAAGATCGCCTCTAGCGGTCTGAATGCGCGAGTCAGGCTGCCGGCGCGGTAGATGATGAGTTTCTGGTCGGACAGTGGCACGCAACTCTGTGTCTGCCCGCTAGCAGAAAATACTAACGACAGTACCAGCAGAACGAATGCCATCAAACGAGTGCAATTTTGAAGCACAGTGTTTTTCGACATATCGATTCCTTCTCGGAGACAGATGGGGACGCCAACGCTTTCGGTTAGATCTCGATACAGGAGCCAGTCGCTACCCATCCAATCGATTGGATTGAATCGGGCCCTTTCCTCTAGAAGTCGTACTTCATCGACGCCGTTATCAGGAGCGGCTCTCCCAGGTGTCCGAGGTAACTGCCAGTGCTTTGTCCCGTGATGCTGCCCGGCCCCAGAGTCGACCAGTAATGCACATTCGACACGTTGTTGGCCGTCACGCGCCAAGTGGCTACTTTATTAAAGACCTTGGCCGTGTAGCGGAAGCCGAGATCGAAGGTGTTGTACTGCGGGGTGTAGGTGCTGTTGATGTCATCGACCGGGCGGCGTCCCACATGCTCCCAGTCGAAGTTGAAGAACGCGCCCAACAGGACCGGGATGTGATACTCGGCGAGAATGTTGGACTTGTAAGCGGGAATACCCACAAAGTCCCTGTTGTTGGTCGCCGCGATACCCGTGTCCGTGAGCTTCGGATTCAGTGCGGTCAGGCCGCCCATGACCATCAGCCTTTCAAATACCCTGCCGGAGAGCATGGTTTCAATGCCGTAGTTGATCTGATTTCCGACGATCTTGTATTCCTCGCAATTCACCGTCCCCGAGAGCGTGAGGCAGTCTGGGTTGACTACTCCCTGGACGGTATTCGCAAAGGGCCGCTCGACGCGGAACAGAGCGGTCGAGAAGTTGATCTTGCGCAACACCAGCTTGTAGCCGATCTCGCCTTCCGTGCTGCGATACGGCGCCAGAGCCTGGCCGCTGTTGATCACGCATGTTGTTGTGCTTGCGGTGCAGGTTGCAGTCGCGGGGGTGCTTACTACCGGTGTATCGGGTGCCTGGAGGCTATCGGCGAAAGTTCCGTAAACCGTCATGTTCGCGCGGGGTTTGAAGATCAAGCTGGCGGTGGGGCTGACGCCCTGCGTCGAGTAGTTGAGAAAGGTGTTGGGGTTAAAGGCATAGTTAGGCGCACCGGTGGTTGTGTAGTTATTAGTCCAGATCCAGTCCTGACTGGCAGCCACTCTTACCAGCCAGCGCGGGGTGAGCGTGACGGTATCGCCCACATTGAATCCCTGCTGATGGATGATGCTGGACACATAGATACCGTGCGTCAGCGGGTTGTCTCCCCCGTAGGAAGGAATGCCAGCTGCCGGCGGCAAAAGCACCAGCGGATCGGAGATGTTGATGAAGTCAGTCAGGCAGCTTTTGGCCGAGACGCCCGGAGCGCACATTTGTGCCTGCGCTTTGGTGGGCGAGGTGGCGGGTGACCACGATGCAAACCTGTAACCAGTGCTTCCGATCACTACTTCGTGGCTGATGCCCCATGTCTTGAACTTGCCGGTCATGTATGCCAAGTCGCTCTTAACCTGGAAGCGCGGTGCTAGCGGGGAGAATCCGTTGGCCAGATAGCTCAGGTAGTTTCCTGAATTGGCGAGATACCCCGCGGCACTTCCTGATGCGTTGGTGTTAACCAGCGAGTTTACAGGTGTGTTGATATTGCGATCGGCAAGCTGGTTCAACACACCGACGACAAGCTGCCAATTCCGGCTGAAGTCCTGCTTTACCCGGACTTCGCTGATCTGATTGTTGAGATCCACACCCGCAAACGACTGTCCGTAGCCCTGGCGAGTCGGATCCGGTGCATTCACCGGCAGAATGGTGTATGGCGCTTTAGCACTGGGCGTAAGGACCGGCGTGTAGGCAAACCAGCCGGGGTATCCGTGCTGGAACAGATTGTAGTAGCTGAAGTTACCTTGGACCACCGTATGTGCAAAGGGGTGCACATCCAGTGCCACTGCGGCCAACTGGCGCCGGAGCTGGCTATCGTTCACGTAACCGTTGCCATCCGCCAACACCAGATTTGTGCGATACCCGAAGAAGTGGTTTGGGCCAATGCGACCGCCGAGGTCAGTGTGAATGGTGCCGACGGTGTCGCCCTCGTAGCCGAGTTCGACTTCGCGATACTGTTCATTGGTGGGCCGCTTGGTCACAAAGTTGAACATTCCCGAAGGGTTGGCGGGGCCGTAAATCGGACCGCCAAGACCGTTGACGACTTCAATCTGCTCATATTCCTCCAACGCGGAGGGTGTCGTCACCGCGATTCCCATGCCATCCTTGCGGTCGTTCTGCATGTTGCTTCCTTGCATGCCGCGCGTCTCCGGGCGCAGGACCTCTGGTCCCTGCATCTCTTGAAACGAGATCAGGGGCAGATACTTGGAGGCTTCTTTGAAGTTTCTCGACTGCGTGTCATCGATCAATTGGCGCGAGATCACATTGACAGAGTAGGGAAGATCCAGAATCGGCACCGTTCCGAGCGGACTGCCCGGCTTCACGGTGTCCACGCGATAAGCATTCTCGACGGTTCCGGCAGAGACATTTACGACCTCTGCGTTGGCAGCCAGCGCGAGAGCAAAATCAGACTTGACGGTCTGGCCCGCTACCAGGTTGATTTCAGCGCTCACGCTCCGTGCGAAGCCGTTGGCGTCGATCTCGATGACGTAGTTGCCGGGCTGCAGAGCCGAAAAGGTGTAAATTCCCCGGCCGTCGGTAACCGCCGAAATCTTAGCCTTGGTTTGTGAATTGGTGAGCACCACTTGGGTGCCGACAAGAATCGCCTGGTTCGGATCCTTCACCATGCCGGTGATCTGCGCTGTAGGAGCGGGGAGCTGCGCAAGTGCGGAAAGCGCGGCGAATGCAAGCAGCAAAACGAAAAGCAGAGACTTCTTCAACATCTTCGGCCCATTTCTGTCTTCCTATCGAAGCCATTCGAACTCGTCTGCTCAAACCGGCTGAACGGACTCCGATGGAGATCAATCATTTATTTATTTTTTGTTGCTGTGGTGGCTACTGCGGGCGCGCCAGAGCGAATTCCAGCTCTCTATACAGGATTTCTTGGTGCGATCAGAGAGTCTGCTTTTGAGAATTCCCAAAGCATTCCCCTCACCCTATTTACGCCAGCTCCCGATATGTATTAGAGACGATCCAATATTGTGTGTCAACTATGAGCAACATGTGTTTACAGTGATTTAGGACAAATTAAATATTGGTTGTTATGTGTTCGCAACAATCGGAGCAGGTCTTCTGAATTGGAATGAGGGCTTCCAGGCACCCCTGTCAGCTGTGCAACTCTCGCATGGGGCTCAAGGTCAGTTGGTTATGCTATTTCTAGACCAGCTCACAATAGGCGGTCTCCTGCCTTTGTCATGTCATAGCCGCCAAGACTCTCCAATTCGTGCCGAAACGAAGCTCGCGCAAGCGTATCGAGTACCGCCTGTACCTGTGGCAATCTCAAATGCTTTTTGTAGAGAACCAGGTCATACCGTTTGCTGACGAGGGGGACCAAATCCAATCCGAAAACTCGAGCCGCGGCACTGGTGTTCACACAACAGTCCGCTCTGCCCATTTGCACTTGCCGCGCAGAAGGCAAATGGCCGTGCGCAATCTTCTCGTAGCCACTGACCATATTGCTGGTCATTCCAGCACGAGCGAGCAAGGCGTCCAACAGAATGCGGCTTCCCGCCCCGAATTCCCGGTTTGAAAGACGAACATCAGCGCGGACGAGGTCGTCGATTCTCCGGATCTCTTTTGGATTACCTGGCGCTACGGCGATGCCCTCTTCCCACAGTGCAAACGAAAAGACCGCAACCTCGTCCTTGCCGAACATCTTGTGGATATTGGGCAAGTTGGATTCTCCCGGTTCTTCGTCTTCGATATGTGTGCCCGCAATGTGAACCACCCCGTCTTTCAACAGCTCCAGCGAGCGGGTGCTGTTCTGATAGCTGACTATCGCTTCCACGCCTTGGCGTCGAAGATGGCGCACCAGGACGGACGCTCCGGGGTCGCATCCTGCCATCAGCACGCGATGATCGAACTTCCAATCGTCGCCGAGCACCTCCACGCTTGCTTTCGAAGCTGCTTTAGCGCTACTCCGTGAGTTGACCAGGACACCGTCGGCCTCCGGTAAACTCCACGTACCCGGCTCTGGAGATGCTGCGATCAGACGGCCGTTTACCCGGCACAAAGCCACAGGTTGTCCTGCACGCGCATTCCATTCTCTTGACAGCAGCTCCACTTCTTCCATGCGCGCAGAGAGCGGAGGGCTGCTTTGCAACTGGAATAGTTCTTCGACCGGCACGCCAAGAATGTTGGCCAGCTTTAGGACTACCACGGCATTGGGAACGTACTTACCTGACTCTATCGCATAGATCGTCTGGCGACTCACGCCGACTGCCGCTGCCAACTTGGCGACGGAGATGCCACGCTTGTCTCGCAACGCTGTCAGATTGTTCTGTACATCCATGAGGCTCAGCACCACTAATTCGTGGAATGAAACTAGCTATCGAGTGTAAAGCCTTTTGCCTAATCGTTGATATGGGTTAATATGCGGAGCCTCAACGCCGCGTTGTGGCCAAGAGCAAGGCTCGCATTCAATGGTTTTGGTTATTTTGTTGTTCTGCCTCGCCGCGTGCCGGCCCACCTGGGCGTAACCGGACTGAGGTCACGCTCCACCTGATCGGTCGTCAACGAGTTCGGCCGCCAAGCCAACGTCCACGGGAACTGCCGGGAGGGGCAGATTTAGCCGTCTCGGAGGCGCGTGATGCATCTAAATTGTCAAGAACCGCGGCTTCCCTAACCTTCTGCCCTTTCTGGACTTAGAGCATGTTTCGATCTGTCGACGTCCTCGATACGCACGTTTGGGAAACGGCAGGAATCGGCAAGCCGAAGCTGCTCTGGTCCGGCTTGAACCCCTTTGTGGCAGAAATACCGGCAAAGTTCTTCAAACAACCCCTGCTCTCATTTCATCTGAGTTCTCGACTTCTGCACAACTTGCACTCTTGAACATTTTGATCCATGTCTGGTCGCAGTCCACTGCACCGATTCAGTTTGACGTGATGTAAGTGTTTAGGAGAAAGGGATGACTAGACTCAGACTGCACAGAACCTCCGCAGGGATACTTACCCGTTTAGGCTCATCTTGTGTTGGAAACGAACCCCGCCTTTCGGCTCGCCTTGCATTGGAAAAGAGTGCTGCTTGACATAAGTCTGCTTTTATATGATTGTATCTAGCACAATCGGGGTAGATGGAACGACCCTGGGGTCCGAACGAAAGCCGCCTTCCCTTGGATACCGATGGATACCGAGATATGAGATGAATTGTTCGCTGTAAATGGACACTCATTTGGTCGCAGTCAAATTGGCGAAAAGTACAGCATAGGTGTTTAGGAGGAAAGAATGAGTAGACCTAGACGGTGCAGAACTTTCGCAGTAATCCTTATTTTCGCGTTGCTTGGTTCCTGTTTTCTCATGGGATCGGACAGCGAATCGACGAAGAAAGGGAAGAAAGCTAAAGCGGCCGAGTCCAAAACCGAGAAACTGATCCAGCAACTCCAGGATCAACTAAATCAGCAGCAAACACAAATCAAGGACCAGCAGGACAGAATACAAAACCTTCAGCAGCAGCTGCAACAAAACAGTTCGCAACTGCAGCAAGAGGTGAACCAAACACAACAATTACAGGACGCGATCCGGCAAGCTGACCAGAAAGCCAGCGCTGCTCAGGATTCCGCGGCTACTGCAAACACAGGTGTGACGGAGGTGAAGCACGAGACCACAGCGGTTTCGAAGAGCCTCCAGGCGAGCCAGAACAGTCTGGACAGACTGTTAAATCCCGAGAAGTACCTGCCTAAGCCCACATTCGTTCAGGCGACTGCTCCTGTGCGTGTACTTCCAGTCGATCCCCCCAAGAGGGACGGTCTGGTTCCGGCCTTCAGAATAGGAGCGATACGGGTCACGCCCTATGGCTTCATCAAGATGACGGTCATCAATGACACCAGTAACCCCAATGGGGACGACTTCCCGTTTCCCGGCATCTTCCTGACATCAACCCAACCCTTCAATGCTGGCCCGAACGGCAGCCCCGAGGTCCACGTCAAAGCACGTTCGACTCGGTTTGGTTCCAACTTTGAATGGCCGGACATGTCGAAGAAGTTGATACTGACGGGTCGCATTGAAGGAGACTTCGAAGGCAACTTCAGCGAAGTCGATAACCGCGATGTTTCATCGATCCGCAGCAACCAACCGCAACTGCGTCTGGCTTGGGCGCGGATGGATTATCGCTACAGCGACAAGACAGACGTTTTCCTCAAAGGTGGACAGGACTGGACGCTGTTCGGCTCGACCGCCCTTCCAAATCTGCTGGAGACCACCTTCCTGGGCGCGTTTGATGGCAGTGTCTACACCCGCTCTCCCCAATTGACTATCGGCGCCGTGCAGGATCTGGGCACTTCTCGCCACGTCAAGTTCTTGCCTGAAGTTGGGGTCATGATGCCCAGCACAGGCCAGATCTTGAAACTTGGAAGCCTTGGCTTGGCTGCCCAACTCGGAGAAGGCGAGCGCGAAGGCGCCGACTCTGATCGTCCCGAGTTCGAAGGCAGAGCAGTCATACAGTTCCAGCTCGACAAAGCACCTGGAGTCGCTCCGGCACAGCTCATCGTGAGCGGATTTGAGGGTAAGCGCACGTCGATTGTTACCAATGCCAGCACTGTTGTGGGCGGGGGGATTGAACCGGCTAACTACGCAGACGCCTTCCCCAATGGCTTTACCACATCCAGCCAAATGTATGGCGGTCAGATTGCCGCGCAATTGCCCACCCGTTGGTTTACCGTGACGGTGAGCGCCTATCGCGGTGGTGACCTGCGCTTCTACTTCGGTGGTCAAATCAACTCGTACGCCACCGACATCAATGGGCTGAGCAATCCGGTATCGTTTACCACTCTCGATGGCGGTCCTCTCGCTGCTGCCGGCATGGCCACCCTCGCAACGAACGCTGCTGGAACCGTTGTCATCGCTCCGCAGAGGCCGATCCGTTCCTTTGGCGGATTCGCCGAACTTGGCCTGCCGCTTTCCCGCTGGTTTAACGCCAGCCCCACCGGGCATAATGCAGGCTGGCAGGCTTTCCTGCACGTTGGTAAGGACCAGGTGGTGCACCGTGACCTCACCAACCCCAGCTACGCGGCCAGCGTCAATACGTTGTCGCCTTTGCCGCTGTTGATGGGCAAGATGGCAGCCGTAACCCTGTTTTACAAATTCAACACGTGGTGCCAATTTGGCTTCGAGCAGTCGGTCTACGCTACTCGTCTGGCGCCTCGTCTCGACCTCTACGTCATTGGCACGAATCCAAGCGGAGGACCCAGATTCTCCAACGAATGGCAAGACCATCGCACGGAGTTCGGGCCAATCTTTACCTTCTAACAAAAACACTATACCTGGAATGGATGGAGGCGATTGCCGTCCATTCCAGGTGTTTGAATATCTGTAGTCGCCGCCAACTGAAACTCGACTGGGTCGCATCTAGTTAGCTAGAGAGCTAGTCTGCGCGAAACCAAGGATGGGTGTAATTGTGAAACGATGTGTCGTCTGTTTATTTGTATTCCTTCTTCTGCCTGCTGCCTTGCTCGCGAACTCCAAATCAGATGACTATCCGCTCATGATCAAGGTGATTCGAGCTGAAACTGTTCCGTTGCAAACTGACTCCTCGACGGTTGTCGTAGGTTGCAACCAAGCTGATTATTCTGCTAGTTGCATGCATTCGAGCAATCAATTTGTGCAGAACAAGATGGTTGTACAAAGCGATGATGGAAAGCTGTTCACAATCGCGTGTACGATTGAGACCAGATGGTCGAACTGCATTCCGTTACCAGTAGGGGCATCCTTCCGGGCACGAATAGAGAGGGGCGGCCTGTCTATTGTTTATCTTGGTTCCAATGGGCGGCCACACAAGCAGCAGTACAGATTGCTCCCAAATGCTCCGGTACCTTTGCCCGAAGCTACAAAGTGAGTGAAGCCTTTTACGGACGTTAGCTGAGTTTCACAGAACTTCGGCGGCGCCCCAGGTAGCAGCTAACGCGAACGATAGGATCTTAGTTTCAACATCCATCTTTTTGTCCCTCAGCCTTTCTGAAGCCGTCATGCGACAGTGGACTCGACCATAAAATATGTATTCGCGCCAGCAGTCGCGGTCTTTCGAGTGCGATTCTGTTTCTCGCCTCGTTCGAAACAGGGAGCAAGCATCAGTTCAGCAAGACGGACCCTGGTCTCCCCCAGGGGGCACAACACCGCGCCGAAAGTCGCGGGGCGTTGTGCATGTGGAAACGACGGATTCGCAAATTCAGTCTGTGTTCAAGAGATCACCGCCTGAACCTATGGCTTGCCTAAGAAGTCGATTTGGTTCCGGGCGCTTGAGCGGCTTGATTCAGGAATACGAAGAACCCCGTTCACCTCTTCCAGGTCGAACCACCACTGCCGCTCCGGGTCGGCCTTGCCGTACCCCATCAGGTCGTCTCCCCATATACCAAAGCGGCGGGCAATGCGCGAATGACGCATCATCCAGTTCACTGTCCGGTGGAAGGGGGTGTAAGGCTTGTTCCAAGGACAGACCTTGATGCAGACGCCACACCCGGATCCCTTCTGATTCCCCACCCGCATGGATGTGCACTTTCGCGCATCGATTGGCCACTTCTCGTAGCCGTTAAAGATAACTTTCTCACCATCGCTGATCGCACCCGAAGGACATTCCCGGGCGCATTTCTTACACTTGGCGCAAAATTCCTGGATGCCGAAATCAATCGGCTGGTCAGGTTTTAGCGGCAGATCGGTGGTGACCACGGCTGCCTTGAATCTCGGCCCCAGAAACGGGTGCATTACGATATCGCCGATCCGGCACATCTCTCCCTGTCCGGCCCACAGGAGTATGGGCGGCACCGCCACCTGGTAATGCGTCGGATGATGCGCCCGTGCCGGATATCCCAGTTTTCGAATGTAGTTGGCCATAGTGTGGGCAATGAAGCCACTGGTGGAATAGGCGAGGAAACTCATTGAGTTGCTGATCCAGTCATTGCCGCTCGTGCAGTCTTCCGTGCGGGAGTCCTGATCGATAAGGATGGCGATCGCATATTTGTGATTCAGTTCGATGCGCTCTCCAGTGGGAAATGCGTGCGTGTAGACGGCGTAGGGGGGCAGTTCGCAGATGCCGATGGAATCGGCGCGAAGGAAATACCCCAACTCCTTGATGTGGACGGAGAGCTTCTCGGGGTCGCTCGGGATGGGCGCCCGCTGAGGCGCCGGCGCCGGCTCCGGATGCGCTGACAGGTACCGGCACATTTCCTGCGACGATGCCGACAAGGGATGTTTGGAGACCATTCGCGGCCGTTGGGCTTTCAGAAATGGACCGAGGTCTCCGCGCAGCGCGCGATTGAACCCTTGTTCGCGCTCGTCCGATCGTTGAATCTTGCTCTCGTCGATGAATGTGGTGGGGCGGTCTACGTGCTTAATTTTGTGCATCGGAAACGGATCAAGATATCGCTTGTGATAGCCACTCATAGGAAGCCCTTCATGCCCAGTTGGGCCAATCGCGCCTTTTGTGTTTCTTGCTTACACGAGACAATAAGCAAGCAAAGGACCAACGTTGAACATTTTTTATCTGCTTGTTTTTACTAGCCTGGTAGAAACTTGCTGTACGACGAAATATCGTTTTCCAACGATTTATTGATTGACTCACAACGATATCTCGATATTCTGTTGATCAATGTTCCTCAGTGATGGTTACAAGCCGGAGTACGAGAGCTTTCGGGATTTGCTCGAAAGCATGGCCGAGGAGACTTCGCCGGAAGCTTTGGCCGCAATGATAGTTAAACGGATGGCCAGTCGCCCTCATGTCGCACTGGCCTGCGTTTGGTTTCTGCGACCGCCGGACCTGTGTTCGGAATGTGACCAGGCGTCCATAGACTCAAACCGCTCCCAATGTCTTCACTTGGTTGCGAGCGCTGGGCGTTCGGATGCGGGTGAGAACGCTGGTTGGGCTTCGCTGAACGGTCCGCACCGCCGTATATCCCTGAACGCGCCGGAATTCTGCGAGGTGGCCCGGATCGGTCGGGCACTCAGAATCCATGATCTTTGCGACAACTCGGAATGGCTTGCCCGAAATTCCTGGGCCCGCGGGGAGGCGATCCAGAGCGCTACATACTGTCCGTTGATGTTCAGGAACGAGTATCTCGGTGTTCTCGGAATCTATCTGAGGATCGATAGCCGGCGTAGTCCGGAAGCCCCGTTCTGGACAATGATGACTGCTCACCAACTGGCCACCTCCATCGCAAACACACGTGCTTTTCAGCAAGTCGAGCAGCTCCGCGCCCAATTGGAGCTGGAAAACAGCTATCTCCGGGAAGAGGTCGTCGATGCCGGGGTCTTCGGCGACATTGTCGGAAGCAGCCCGCCAATGACAAATCTTCTGGAGCGGGTCAACTTAGTAGCTCCTACCGATGCAACTGTTCTTATCACTGGGGAGTCTGGGACAGGAAAGGAGTTATTGGCGCGAGAGATTCATCAGCGAAGTCTCCGACGGGATCGGCCGATGATCAAGGTAAACTGCGCAGCGGTTCCGGCAGAGCTGTATGAGAGCGAATTCTTCGGTCATGCAAAGGGTGCCTTCACTGGAGCGGTCGCCGATCGGGCGGGGCGGTTCCGCGCCGCAGACGAGGGGACGCTATTTCTCGATGAAGTCGGCGAAATACCTCTGGGATTGCAAAGTAAGCTTCTGCGCGTGCTTCAAGAGGGAACCTACGAGCGAGTGGGCGAAGAAGTAACCAGGCACGCTGATGTCCGAATTATCGCTGCGTCAAACCGGGATCTTAAGACGGAGATCGAGGCAGGCCGATTTCGAAAAGATCTTTATTACCGCCTCAATGTCTTTCCGATTGAGGTCGTTCCCCTTCGGCAACGCAAAGAGGACATATTGTCGCTTGCGAAGCATTTTCTTCAAGTTATTTCGGTCAAGATGAAGCGTCCCATGCTTCCTTTCACTCCTGCCGACGTTGCGAAGCTTCAGGCATATGATTGGCCTGGAAACGTAAGGGAGCTGCAGAACCTCCTGGAGCGAGCAGTCATTATCTCCCGATCTGGAAGACTTCAGCTTGACCTCCCCAGTGGGCGTTCTCCGCACCGAGCGATCAGCGCAGTCCCAGCGCCGCCGGCCTCATGGCCTGAGCCGCAGGAGGTTCTCAGGGAGGATGAGGTTCGCGAGAGAATCCGAAATAACATCGTCCTGGCCCTGCACCATTGCCAAGGCAAGATCTACGGTAGCAATGGCGCCGCGGCGCTTCTGAAGGTCAGTCCCACGACACTCATTTCCCGAATGCAACGCCTGAACCTCTCCTTCCGCAAGCGAGGCGAAGAAGCATAAGTCCGCCTTCGCAGTAAGATTCCAGGTGAGTACTGTTATTTTGGGTGGGCCACGTAAACGAAATGGGTAGTACTCATTCCCATCCCGTGTCGGCCGCCAGTCAATCAAGCTCAGAAGAGGTTTCTCGCGTGCTGGCGGGACTTGGGTGAACTTTTCCAGGGTGCGCTTGCTTCTTTACTTGCAAAGAGCCGCACCTCCCAGCAGTTTAGCTTCGGCAACCACGTCTAAGCGCAAGCTACGCGCCTGCTCATGGACGAGCTTGATCTTTGGCGCCATGCGAATCAGCCTCCACTCTTCAGCCCGACGCGCGCGCCGTGATCTTTCTGCCGGCGCGGATGCTGGGGGCAGGGCGCAGGTACTGAGCCAAAACGCCAACTGAACGTAAGCCGGGAACACGGCTGGGCTGCGTCGAAATGTTCACGGGAAAAATTAGGAGCTGCGGACTGTGCTCAGCGCCTGTCCGGTATAGCTCTTCTTGATCCTGGCGATTTGCTCTGGAGTTCCCTGGGCTACGATTCTTCCGCCCTCTTCGCCGCCCTCGGGGCCGAGGTCGATGATCCAGTCGGCGTTGCGGATCACGTCGAGGTTGTGCTCGATGATAATGACGCTGTTGCCGAGATCGGTGAGGCGGTGTAAGACCTCCAGCAATCGGTTTACGTCCTCGAAGTGCAGGCCGGTTGTGGGCTCGTCGAGCAGGTATAGGGTGCGACCGGTCTGGCGCTTGCTCAACTCGCGCGCCAGCTTGATGCGCTGCGCCTCGCCGCCGCTCAGGGTCACAGAAGATTGACCGAGGTGAATGTACCCCAAGCCCACGTCGACGAGGGTTTGCAGCTTCTGGCGCGCCTGCGGAATGTTTTCCAGCACGGTGAGAGCTTCGCTGATGGGCGTATCCAGGAGGTCGGCGATGGTGTATCCCTTGTAGCGCACGGCGAGGGTTTCGCGGTTGTAGCGCTTGCCGCCGCAGACCTCGCAAAGCACGTACACGTCAGGCAGAAAATTCATCTCGATGCGCCGCTCACCCTCGCCCTGGCAGGCTTCGCAGCGTCCGCCTGAGACGTTGAAGGAGAAGCGCCCCGCCTTGTAGCCGCGCTCGCGCGATTCCGGCAGCATGGCATAGAGTTCGCGAATCTGGGTGAAGACGCCGGTGTAGGTGGCGGGATTGGAACGCGGGGTGCGGCCAATCGGCGACTGGTCGATGCGGATCACCTTGTCGATTTCGCCGGCTCCGGTGATCGACTTGTGCGCGCCGGGCTCCTGCCGTGACTTATAGATCTTCTGCGCCAGCGCGGCGTAGAGGATGTCATTCACAAGTGTCGATTTACCAGAGCCCGAGACGCCGGTCACCACGGTAATTACCCCCAGCGGAAAGCTCACGTCGAGGTTCTTGAGATTGTTGGCGCTGCGCGCCGAGCACGGCGATAGCCTGGCCGTTGACCTTGCGCCGCTCCTCACGCACCGGAATGGTTTTGCGTCCGGAGATGTACTGCCCGGTGAGCGAATCGGCTATTGCGGCCACTTCGGCGGGAGTTCCGGCGGCGACCAGCTCTCCGCCCAGTTTGCCAGCGCCCGGCCCCAGGTCGATGACGTAATCGGCGCGGCGGATTGTCTCTTCGTCGTGCTCCACCACGAGCACGGTGTTGCCAAGTTCGCGCAAGGCTTCAAGCGACTGCAACAGCTTTTCGTTGTCGCGTGCGTGGAGTCCGATGGAGGGCTCGTCGAGCACGTAAAGCACGCCGCGCAGCTTGGAGCCAATCTGCGTCGCCAAACGGATGCGCTGGCCTTCGCCACCGCTCAAGGTTGCGGCTGAGCGATCCAGCGAGAGGTATCCGAGTCCGACGTGGTTGAGGAAGCCCAGGCGCTCCTGGATCTCGGCGACAATGCGTCCCGCGATTTTTTCGTCGCGCCCGCTCAACTGGAACTTCGCGGCCGCTTCTACGGCGCGCGAAATGGCCAGCGCCGTGAACTCCGCGATGCTCATGCCATTCACTTTTACGGCGAGGCTCTCGGGACGCAGTCTGCGTCCCTGGCAGACCGGGCAGGGAGTGGCCGACATGTACCCCATCAGGTATTCGCGATAGCCCTCGGTGGTCACTTCCTCGAGGGTCTGTTTGTGGAAGGCGAGAATGCCTTTGAAGCCCGAGCGCGTGCGCCGCGATGGATCGCCATTGAGCAGAAATTTCTGCTGCTCTTCCGGGAGTTGCTCGAAGGGCGTGGCCAGATTGATGCCTTTCTCTTCGGCGGCACGCTTGACCATGGCCTGCAGAGAGGCCGAGCCGGCGCCGGGGCCGAGTCCGCCGTCGAACAGCGGCTTGGACCAATCGACGATCACCTTAGCCGGGTCGAAATCATATTTTGAGCCCAGCCCGTTGCACTCCGGGCAGGCGCCGTACATGCTGTTGAAGCTGAACGAGCGCGGCTCAAGCTGGGCCACGTTGACGCCGCACTCCGGGCAGGCCATGCGCGACGAGTACATATGCTCCTCGCCGCCCACCACGCTGACGATGAGCAGCCCAGAGCCCAGCTTGACGCCGACCTCAATCGAGTTGGCCAGCCGCTTCTCGATTCCTTCCTTCACCAGCAGCCGATCGACCACGACTTCAATGGTGTGGTTGCGCCGCTTGTCGAGTTTGATCTCCTCGTCGATGGGGCGCAACTCGCCATCGATTCGCGCCCGGCTGAATCCGTGGGCTGCCAGCTTCTCCAACTCCTGGGTGAACTCGCCTTTGCGGCCGCGCACGATGGGCGCCAGCAGCATGACGCGCGGCTCGGCCCCCGCGCCGACACCTGAGGCCAGTTCCATGACCCGCGCTGCGATCTGATCTGCCGACTGACGTGTGATCTCCTTGCCGCAGTTTGGGCAGTGCGGAATGCCGATGGAGCTGTAGAGCAGGCGTAGATAATCGTAAATTTCGGTGATGGTTCCAACGGTAGAGCGAGGGCTGCGCGAGGTGGTTTTTTGTTCGATGGATATGGCCGGGCTCAGGCCATCGATGGAGTCCACGTCGGGTCGCTCCATCTGGTCGAGGAACTGCCGTGCATAAGCGGATAGAGTCTCGACATAGCGCCGCTGTCCTTCGGCGTAAATGGTGTCGAAGGCCAACGACGATTTGCCCGAACCGCTCAGGCCGGTGATCACCGTCAGCGTGTTGCGCGGAATCTCGACATCGATATTTTTCAGATTGTGCTGGCGCGCGCCGCGCACCGTGATGTTGCGAATACCCATATTGATTGGTTCCAGGTGAACCAGGTTACTGCCCGGCTGCCAAGCGCCGCCTGTGGTGCAGGGCCACTCGTAATTGGACGTGCGCCCACGGACGGGTTAAAAAGAGCAGGTAGATAGTTCGACTTAGGTATCTTATTTGCCAATAGCGGTTAGGGTCAATCGGCATCATATTGGTTCTGTAGCGCCGGATGGTATGAAGAGTAGCCGTGCGATGGGTTCAAAGGCAAGAAGTTCATGAATTAGCAGGAATTCTGTAACCAGAGTCACAGCTTTCGCATCCGTCACCTAGGTAGCATCGAATTGTCCCCCGGTGAGGTTGGCCGGCGCATCCTGGGCTCGAGCCCAGCATCAGAGTAGAGGGTGCTAAATTGTTATCGCTTTTGACATTGCTTGCCTTGTTCGCTGTGATCATTTCGTCATTCGCCGCCGGGATTGGACTGGGCTATGCCATTATTGTCGGCATCCTCCACGTGTTTGACCCAGGCCGGCAACAAGTCAACGTGCCGGGAGGCGCGCTCACCACCTCTGCAGGCAGCGATTAAGCACTGCCTGCGGCCCGCTACGGATTAGCCGTTCCGCGGATCGCCCGTTCTGCGGAGAAGATTGAAAAAGCCCTGCCGGTTTTCCCGATGAAGCCCTTCTGATCCCGAAGTTTTTCTTGCCTTGCTTCCCGCATTATTTCTGCTGCTGCTGTTGCTGCTGTTTCTGCAGTTCCAACTGTTGCAGCTCTTTGAGGAGCTGTTCGGGGGTTTTCATCTGGTTGGGCTGCGGCTGGTTGGGCTGCGGCTGGTTCGGCTGCGGCTGGTTCGGCTGCGGTTGGGTCGGCTGCGGCTCGGTCGTCGGCTCTGGATCGCTATCGGCCTGGTCGTCAGAGGAAGGCTGATTGGGCAGCGGCTGTCGCGACCGGAATCCCTGCTGAGGGCTCTGCAGGCTGCGTGCGGAGACGTCCTTGTCATCGACGCTCTGAGCACTGCCGGAGGGTTGAGTAAGCAGCACACGCGTCACGGCATCGCGACGGCTCAGCGAGCCGAGAATTACATAATCATAGGGGGTGCCGTGCAGCAATGCGGCGATCACCTGCTCGGGATCGCCCGGGCCCAGCTTCACGACGACCCGCTCGGTGGGCGATGCTCCTTCGATCGACGCGCCGGTCGCCTTCTGAACTTCATACAGTACGTCAGCCAACGTGGAATTCGGGGCGTCGATTGTGAGCTTCCCGCTTGCCATCGTCACAATCGGCTTTACCGGCGCGCTGTTCATCAGAGTGGCGGGAACCGGCGGCATGGTTTGCGCGGGGAGTTGATGGACGGGGGGCGGAGCCTCGGCTTCCTTTTTCGCGTTCTTTTTTACTGTCGCCTTCTTCGCCGTTTTCTTCGGTGCTGCCTTATGCGTCGGGGCCGCCTGCGGGCTAGCCTGCTGTGCACGGACCCCAAACGACATCATTGCCAGGACACACGCCGTTGCGATCGCTCTTATCATTGCAGGCTCCGCCTTGCAGGCAACACTGTGACGATTCTACCCCGTTCCGGCTTTTGAATGCACCGCGGAAGCTCTTCCCGCTTGCGGATATGGATTTGCGCCTGCTCCATCCGGCAGCATGATCTACCTTCATGTGCGCACGGCCCGGTTGCCGACGAAACATCCGCCGTTCCCGAGCGGGCATCTATTCTGCCTGTGCCTGTTGACGTGCAGATGTATTCTGTTGGCGTATGCTGGGTGATTGATGCCTGTGACCGGAGAGACCATGTCTCGCAATTTCTATTTTGCGCGGGTGATTTGCTGCCTTATCTTTTCTGTCTGTCTCCTGATTTCAGCCGCGGCCTTTGCCCAGGAATGTTCCCAGGCCGGTGATATTGACGCCTGCCACACGCTCTGCCATTGACGCTGCGGCCGTGCAGTTCATCCATTTCGCCGCTCATGGCGATGTGCAGAGTCTCCGCCAGGCGTCGATTCCCGCGCTTGCCTCGGCTTTTGATGGCATTCAGCAAGCAATCACCAACGATAAAGGACATATGGGAGACCAGGTTGTGATTCGCCGCGACTACCACCTGGACGCTTCGAAAGCCACGGGGCGGCTCCCCCGCGCCGAGTTCTTCTGCGGCGTTTTTGGACCGGAAGGGCATACGCCATCGAGCGCCAGCTTTGCGATTCCCAATCTCGATCCGGGCCAATACGCGCTGGTGTTGACTAACGTGAACGGCGGCAAGATTCCCTATATGGTCACCGTCGTGCTGCAGAAGCTGCAGGGCCAGTGGAAGTTGGCGGGCTACTATCCCAAGCCCAGCGAGGTTTCCGGCCATGATGCTACCTGGTATGTATTGCAGGCGCGCAAGTACAAACAGCAGGGCCAGCTGCATAATGCCTGGCTTTACTATGTTCTTGGCTACGAGATTTATTCTCCGGTGGACTTCATGAGCAGCATGCAACTGGACAAGCTCTCGAACGAGGTTCAAGCGGCGCGCCCAGCCGACCTTCCCGTTCCCGGAGCGCCTGTGCCACTGGCGGCGGCCAACGGCCGCACCTACAACCTGACGCAGGTTTTTGCCGCGCCCGATGATCACGGCCAGCTTTCACTGGTGGTGAAGTATGAGGCCGCCGACGTGAGTAACACGGCACAGGCGTTTCAAGACAATACTACGGTCATGAAAGCCTTGGTTGCCAAGCTTCCGGAACTGCGCCAGGCTTTCAGCGGAATTGTGGCCCGCGCTACCACCCCTACGGGACAGGATTACGGAACCCTATTAGCCATGAAGGACATTCACTGATTCAGGAGAATCGAGGAGCGGTGCAGTAGAATCCATTTAGCCCGTCATTTATCCTGGATTCACTTGACATCCGGACCGAGCAAGCTAAAATACCCGCACCTACCGCTTCGGCGGGGTAGATTCCTTATGCCTTCACCACACTCTCAGTTTAGCGCAGTGCCGTTAGTGAGTCGTCCCATGGATCAAAAGTGCCGCCACCCCCGCGTGCAAATCGTTGCCCGCGAAGAGGACACGGAATTCGTGGAATGCCTGGAATGCCGCGAGGTATTCGAGAGCAGCGAGTTCAAGGACATGGCTATCGAAGATTCCGCCCTGGACGAAGCTTAAGCCTGGCGGGAAACCGGTCACTTTTGGAACTGCGTCGTGGTGTGTCATCTTGCAGAACGTCTCCAGTTGGAGGCGTAACCGGTCAGGAAATGCTATACATAATACTCGGAGCGCGGCTGAGGCTCCAGATGATGTCTGTCGCATCCCCCCATTCCGAAGACTGCCCTGGTCGTGGATGACTCCATGCTCATACGGCACAGTGTCTGCCGCTTCCTCGAAGAGCGCAGTTTTATTGTAGAGTCAGCCACCAACGGGGTCGAGGCGCTGGAGGTTCTGAATAATTTTGTGCCGGATATCATCATCACCGACCTTTCCATGCCGCGCATGGGCGGAGCGGAACTGGTCTCCAGAATCAGGCAGATCGAGATCCTCGCGGATACTCCGATCATCGTTCTGGCAGCGCGGCGCAGCGCCGGTGAGATGATCGCGGAACATACCCGCCGGAGCCGCCGCAGTTATATTCAAAGACATTGATATAGAAGAGCAACTTGGCCGCGCGCTAGACGCGACCTAGTTACGCATCCTGGTTACATACACTTTCCCGTTCTCTCTTTGCCGATAGCACGAACCCACCTCAACGCAGCTCCAGGTTTGCCTGCGCAGCGAGATCCAGTCCGGCGAATTCCTTTGCTATCCACTTTGAATAAGCTGCCGCGGCGATCATGGCGGCATTGTCGGTGGACATGAGGCGCGAAGGGAAGTGAACCCGCACGCCGCTGCGCGGGCCACGCTGCTCAAAACGGGCGCGCAGCGCGCTGTTGGCGGCAACACCGCCGGTGACCAGCAGGGTTTGCACCCCGTACTCCTCGCAGGCCGCCAGCGTTCTTTGCGTGAGGTCCCCGACGACAGCTGCTTGAAAGCTGGCGACCAGGTCAAGGGTCTGGCGATCGCAATGTCTCTTGTAATCTTCGTCGGACGGCACGGCGATTTGCAGCAGGGCACGGCGGCGCGCTTCGATTGCATCGAACATCCGGTGGGTTTCCACATAACGCAGCACTGCTGTTTTGATTCCACTGTAGCTGAAATCAAAACGCTTGCGGTCCTGCTCGATTCTTCCCGCGCGCTTGGATCCATGACGCGCCTCATGCTTGAGCTGAGCGAATGTGAACTTGACCGCCTTCGGGTCGCCGAACTTCGAGATGCGGTCGATGATCGGGCCGCCGGGATAACCCAGGCCGAGCAGCTTTGCCGTCTTGTCGAAGGCTTCTCCGGCGGCGTCATCGCGAGTGTGTCCGATGTTTTCATAGTGCCAGAGGTCGCCACGCAACTCGGCCAGGAAAAGGTGGGTGTGTCCGCCGCTGACCACCAGGGCAAGCACGGGAAATTCGAGGACTCCGCCGCCCTTCTGGCGCTCTTCGAGCAGCACGGCGTGAATGTGGCCTTCAATGTGGTTGACGGCGATCAGCGGCTTTCCGAGCGCCCATGCGAGCGACTTGGCGAAGCTGACGCCGGTCAGCAAGGCTCCCGCCAATCCGGGGCCGTTGGTCACGGCAATGGCGTTCACGTCCGCATAGTTCAGCCCCGCCTTGGCCAGTGCGGCGCGGGTCACGGGGACCAGGTTGCGCAGATGTTCGCGGCTGGCCAGCTCCGGCACCACGCCGCCGTAGGGCGCGTGGGTCGCAATCTGCGAGGCCACCACGCTCGAGATCAGCTCTTCGCCGCCGCGCACAATGGCCGCAGCCGTTTCATCGCAGGAGCTTTCAATTCCGAGAATTAACGCGCGCTTGTCCACCCTTCAAGAATACCGCCTCCGATCTACAATGTCCCTATGCACTGGGTTCCCAGATGAATCGCCGCGCCGCACTGCAAGCACTTCGCGTTCTCCGCCAGCACGGCCATCAGGCCCTATGGGTGGGCGGCTGTGTGCGAGACCTGCTGCTGGGCCGCGATCCCGCAGATTACGACGTTGCTACCTCGGCTACCCCTGTCGAGGTGATGCGCATTTTTCCTCAGAGCAGCGCAGTCGGCGCAAAGTTCGGAGTCGTGCTCGTCCCCGTGAATGTTCTGGACGGCGCAGACGGAAGCGGCTACATCGAGGTTGCCACCTTTCGCTCCGACGGCGCTTATCTGGACGGCCGCCATCCGGACTCGGTACGCTACACCACCTCGGCGCGGCATGACGTAGAGCGGCGTGACTTCACCATCAACGGACTGCTGCTCGACCCGCTCTCCGCGCATCCTAACACTGCGCACGGAGAGCTGCTGGATTACGTGGAAGGGCAGCGCGATCTGGAGCGCGGAATTGTCCGCACCATCGGGCGGCCAACCGAACGTTTTGCCGAAGATAAGTTGCGCATGCTGCGCGCCATTCGTTTTGCGGCACGCTTTGGATATGTGATCGAAGCCGCCACCGTGGAGGCAATCCGCGGGCTCGCGGCGCAGATCCACCAGGTATCTTGCGAGCGAATCCGCGATGAGCTTTCCAAGATGCTGACCGAAGGCCGTGCGCGACGGGCCTTCCAGTTGCTGGACGAAAGCGGGCTGCTGCGCGAGCTGCTGCCGGAGATCACGCGGATGAAGGGCGTTGAGCAGCCTCCGCAATTTCATCCCGAAGGCGACGTCTTCGTTCACACTCTGTTGCTGCTGCAGAGCCTGCCTGCAGGCTGCTCGCTGACCCTGGCCTGGGGCGCGCTGCTGCACGATGTGGGCAAACCCGCGACCTTCCGGCGCGCGCCCGATCGCATCCGCTTTGACGGCCACGTGGAAATTGGCGTACGCATGGCCGACGACCTGCTTCTGCGGCTGCGCTTCAGCAACCGCGAGCGCCAGCAGATTCTCGCGCTGGTGGACAACCACATGCGCTTTGCCGACGTGCGCAAGATGAAGGACTCAACCTTCAAGCGCTTCGTGCGCCTGCCGGAGTTCGACGAGCACCTGGCGCTGCATCGCCTGGACTGCCTGGCCAGCCACGGCAGCCTCGACCTCTACGACTACACCCGTGAGCGGCTGGCATCGCTGCCCGCCGGAGCCGTGCGCCCAGCGCATCTGATCAGCGGCCACGATCTGATCGCCGCCGGATACAAGCCCGGACCACGCTTTGCCGAAATCCTCTCGGCGGTCGAAGACGCGCAGCTTGAAGGTACGATTGCCACTCGCGACGAGGCCATGGGATTCGCCGAGAGCAACTTTGCAAGGCCATAGCGAGCGACGGCGGACGGCAACTTCGGCGCAACGAGAAGAGCACCCCAATGTGAGGTGCTCTCCGCTAGTTCTTTTCTTCAGTACTCTATCGCTTCTCGTGCTCTCCCTGCTGATGCTGGGCTGGGGGAGCGGTGTGGGCAGCCGGCTTGGACTGCGGAGCCGGGGCCTGTGCATGAGGAGGCGGAGCCTGGGTATGCGGGGGTGGCGCGGGCGTACGCGAATTGCCAGAAGTATAGGCGTGGTTCGCGGGCGGGGTTGGCGCGGTCGCCTTGGGTTTTGCGTAGGTGCTGGGCGCGTTCGGGACGGTGCGATTATTCATGGCCGCGCTGTTTGAGGGTGGGTGCGGAGCAGCGGCTGGGGCTTTTGCTGCTGGAGGCATGTTTCTCGGCGACGTATTCAGGCTCGCTGGTTCAACCCTGCCGCCCGCGGCTTTGGCCGGCACCGCGCTCCTGGGAGAAAAATCAGCAGGTTTTGCAGTTGCCGCAATCGCAGGCCTGCCGCCGTTGTTTTTCGCCAGCAACTGAGGATTGCGCGCAGCCGCGGTTTCATGCTGCATCTGCTGCGGGGTCGCCTGGACGTGATGCTCTTGCGCCGCCTGCCGCTCGACCGGAGTGGGTACACTCCTGATGCCGCCGGTGCCGCCGTTGTAACTCACGTGGTTTACGGTCGTGTTGTTCACGATGACGGTTTTGTTTACGTAGACATTGGTGATGTGCGCGCCACCAACGTTCATCACGGCGCTGTTGTAGTAGAATCCGCCGCCACGCCACTCACCCCCGACAAATCCCACACCGCCGTAGCCGTAGCCGTAGTTCACGCCACCGTAGAAGCCGATGTGCGGCCCCCAATAGCCGGCGTTCCACCGGTAATATCCACCAGACCAGCCCCAGTATCCAGGGGTCCAGAGCATTCCAACCGCTGGAGCCGGGACCCAGGTTCCTGGAACCCAGTAGTAGCCTTCATCACCCCAAGCCCAATATCCGGGCGACCACAGGTAGCCTGGTTGAGGGCAAACTGGTTGCACATAAACGGGAAGCGGTGGCGGGGCCACCGTGATTGATACGAAGATTCCCGCAAACGATGCGGCGGGTATCGCCAGCATCAGCAGTGTGAGTGCGAGCAGGCGGGTGAAACGAAAGCTATGCATGGTTAAACCTTTCCTTCGGGCTTATCGCCCGGAGAGGGGTGAAATGGTGTCCGATTGCTTTTCCGTTTCTGCAATCGCCTACCGTGATGGCCGGAACTCTGTGTAGCCATTCTAGCTCTCCTGCACAAACACCCTCCTGCAAAGAAAGTTCCTCAGTGCATTCGTCGCGTTCACTAGGACAATTTCGGACATGTTCTAAAGCTCGAACGACATGCCTTGGACTGGTAGAACGCTGGCGTCTGAATCCGCTATGAATCAGTCCCCAGAATCTCTCGGCGGCGTGGCGGTATTCCTGGCTTGGAGCTAAGATCAGGAAGCGTATCTGATCCTGCAGGAATCCTCCGTTATAATCGACCGATGGAGCAGGTTTCCGACACATTGCAGTTCCTCATCGTGCAGGCGTTGAAGCGTCTGCCGGCGGAGCAATTGCCCGAGGCCGCATGGAACTTTGCTGCCGGAAAAGCGGTGGCCGAAAAGAGCCGCGTCCTTGGCTGCGAAAAGCAAACCCTGGTGGTCGAGGTTCCAGACGCCACCTGGCGGGCGCAACTCTACGCCATGGCTCCGCAGTTTCTCGCGCGCCTCAACCCATTCCTCCGGATCGAGCGCATCGAATTCCAACTTGCACGGCCGCAGGACCTCGCGCCTGCGTCCAGAGCGGCTTCGGTTGCCGCGCAGGCGTCAGCGCCCGCCAGAGCAGTATCGAGTAGAGCGAGACCGCCTGCGAAGCTGCCTCGGAGAACAAAATCCTGATACGTGCATTGCGCAAGAAAAAGGAACTCATGAAGGTCACTGAAAAAGACGTAGCCTACGTCGCCGATCTGGCGAATCTCGAACTCACGGCCGGCGAGAGCACCCGCATGGTCGCCGATCTGAACTCCATCCTGGACCACATCGACAAGCTGAACGAGCTGGATACCAGCAACGTGCAGCCGCTCGCCGAAGTGGTTTCCGCATTTGCTTCCTCAGCGCGGACGGGCAGCGAAAAGTTTGCCTACGCGCAGCGTCCCGATGAGGTGAAACCAGGATTGAGCCGCGAGATCGCGCTCTCCAACGCACCGGACACCGATGGAACCTGCTTCCGGGTTCCCAAGGTCATTGAGCGCTGAGCGCATTCGCCTGCGACCGGAGCGGCGTGCGCTGCCGCCTACCCGGCTGCGAAGCTAAGGAGAAAGATCGATGGATATCAATACACTGAATACGGGCACGCTCACAATCGACGCCGCGCGTTCGCTGGTCGCAAATCGCGAGACATCTGCGCGCGCGCTGGCCGAGGCGCACTACGCACAGATTGAAAGCCGCGATGCGACCATCGGTTCCTTCCTCACGCTGACCCGCGAGCGTGCGCTGGCGCAGGCCGAACGCATCGACCGCCTGGCCGAAAAAGGCGATCCGCTGCCGCCGCTGGCCGGTGTTCCCGTCGCGATTAAAGACGTGCTGATGACGCGCGGCGAGCGCACCACCGCGGGCTCGCGTTTCCTTGAGAAATTTATTGCCCCCTACGATGCGACCGCCGTTGAAAAGCTGGAAGCCGCTGGCGCCGTCTGCCTGGGGAAACTCAATTGCGATGAGTTTGCCATGGGTTCGTCTAACGAAAATTCGGCCTTTCATCCAGTGCGTAATCCGCGCGACATCACGCGCGTACCGGGAGGCTCTTCGGGCGGCTCCGCTGCGGCCGTTGCCGCCGGCTTTGCGGTTGCAACCCTGGGCTCAGACACCGGAGGCTCGATCCGCCAACCCGCGGCCTTCTGCGGCGTGGTGGGACTGTTGCCCACCTACGGCCGTGTCTCGCGCTATGGATTGATCGCCTTTGCCAGCTCGCTCGATCACGTGGGACCATTGGCGCGCACGGTCAAGGATTCGGCGACACTGCTGGAGGTAATCGCCGGACGCGATCCGCACGATTCCACCTCGGCTGACGTGCCGGTGGGCAAATACGCAGCGGAATGCGGGCGCGAGGTGAAGGGCTTGCGCATCGGCATTCCCAAGGAATATTTCGGCGAAGGCCTCGACCCGGAGATTCGCCAGGCCATCGAGCGCCGCATCGACGGGCTGCGCAAGGCGGGCTGCGAAATTGTCAGCGTCTCGCTGCCCCACACCGAGTATGCCGTTCCGGTTTACTACCTCGTCGCCACCGCCGAGGCCTCGGCCAACCTGGCGCGCTTTGACGGCGTGCGCTACACCACGCGCTCGCCCCAGGCCAAGACGCTCTCAGATATGTACCGGCGCAGCCGCGATGAGGGCTTTGGCGCCGAGGTCAAGCGCCGCATCATCCTCGGCACCTACGCCCTCAGCGCCGGTTACTATGACGCGTACTATCTGAAAGCCCAGCAGGTTCGCACCCTGCTCACGCGCGACTTTCAGAATGCATTTACAAGTGTCGATGCGGTGGTGACTCCGGTTACGCCGACCGTCGCTTTCAAACTTGGCGAAAAGGCCGACGATCCGGTGGCAATGTATCTCAGCGACATCTACACGGTGACGGCAAACCTGGTCGGAGTGCCGGGCATCTCGCTGCCGTGCGGAAACAATCATGAAGGGCTGCCCATCGGAATTCAGATTCTGGGCAAGCACTTCGATGAAGCCACGGTGATCCGCCTGGCGCACGCCATGGAGCAGGAGCAAAAATAATGGAAGAGCGCGGCGGAGAACCGGTGGTCGCGGAGAAGAGTTCGAGCGGGATGCGGGGGATGATTCTCGGCTGGTCTTCGCTCTTCCTTGCCGTTTTGGAATCGCTCTGCGCGGCGGCCGTCGCGCTGAGCGGAGTTCGCGTGCTGCTGGGCATGGGTTCGCTGATCGCGGCCAGCGCCGCGGTCCGGCGCAAGGCTTTCATCGCGAGGCATTGCGCGTGCCCATCCTGTGGGCTTCCGGCGTGCTGGCGCTGCTCACTCTTCTGCTGCTCTGGAATGAAAACCGAATCCGGCAGAACCCGTCGGCGCAGTGGCGTCTGCAGCCGCTGACGCCTAAGCAGCGCCGCCAGCGCTGGATTCAGCTTGTGACCTCGATTGCCGCACTCCTGCTGATCCTCGGCGAGGTCATCACTCACCCGTGGTTCCATCACGAGTTGTAGAGCGAGTTTTATTTCTTCTACTGCGCCTCTAGTGTGCCGCGCTTGTCGCGCCCTGTTTCGCAATTGCCTTGCGCAGCAGAAAGACGATAGGAATGCACAGGAAGCACATCCACGCCAGGTACTGGAAGTCATCGACGTAAGCGAGCAGGCGCGCCTGTTGCGAGAGGATTCCGTTGATGAGCGCGTAAGGCTGCAAGGGCGGGCCGCCGGATTGCCCGGTCAGCGCCCTGGCCCCTTCCAGCAATTGCTGGAAGGCATTGTTGGCGGCGTTGATGTGGCCAGACATCTCCACGCGATGTAGTTGCTCGTGGCGTGCCACCACCGTGTTCACAATCGAAATCCCAATCGAGCCGCCCATGTTGCGCAGCAGATTGAACAGTCCGGCGGCGTTGCCGATCTCCTCGTTGGGCAAACTCGCCATGCTGGTGGTGGCCAGCGGGACGAAGATCATGCCGGCTCCAAAGCCGCTGATGATGACCGGCCAGAGCATGCTCCATTGCGCCAGCTCAAGGTTGACGTGGGCAAACCACAAGCCGCAGAAGCCGAAGATTGCAAAGCCGAGGGCCAGGATGTAGCGATTGTCGATGCGGCTGCTCGATGATTCCAATCAGCGGCATGGCGACCACCGCGCCAAAGCCGCGCGGGCTGACCGCCATGCCGGCGTTGAGCGCGTTGTAGCCAAGCAATTCCTGATAGAACAGCGGCAGCAAAGTGATCAATCCATAGATGACGCCGCCGAAGAGGCCAATCAGCAGGCAGCCGAGGGTGAAGTTGCGATTGAGGAAGACGCGCAGTTTCACCAGTGGGTCGTGCCGAGTCAACTCCCATATCAGGAAGGCGACAAAACTACACAATGAGGATCGCGACCGTCCAGCGAATCCAGATCGCGCCGAACCAGTCATCCTCCTGCCCCTTGTCGAGCACAATCTGCAGCGCTCCCAGCCAGATGGCCAGCAGGCCAAAGCCGATTCCGTCAAAGCGCCCAGGGTGCGCCTCGCGGATATAGATGGGATCTTGCACGAAGTGCATGATCATGAAGATGGCCAGGATGCCGATGGGAATATTGATGTAGAAGGCCCAGCGCCACGAGTAAGCTTCCGTCAGCCAGCCGCCGACGGTTGGCCCGAGCACCGGGGCGACCACCACGCCGAGTCCAAACAGCGCCATCGCCTGTCCGCGCTTGTGCGGCGGAAAGCTCTCCAGCAGAATGGCCTGCGAGAGCGGCTGCAAGGCTCCTCCGCCGGCGCCCTGCACGGCGCGCGCAATCAGGATCGTTGCCAGGCTGTCGGCGGCGCCGCAGGCAAACGATGAAACCGTGAAGATCACGATGCAGGTCAGCAGAAAACGCTTGCGTCCAAAGCGTTGCGAGAACCACGAACTGGTGGGAAGAATAATTGCGTTGGCCACCAGATAGCTGGTGAGCACCCAGGTGGCTTCATCGTCGGTGGCTGAGACCGAACCGGCAATGTAGGGCAGGGCGACCGAGGCGATCGAGGTATCCAGCACCTCCATGAAGGTGGCCAGCATCACCGAGATCGCAATCAGCCAGGGATTGGAAGCAGGCGCGGAAACAGCCGCCCGGGGAGCCGTCTCAGAATCACTCATGCGCTGGGAATTTCCTCTTCTTCTTATGAATGCGGCACGATGATCGCAGGGTTGGCACGCGCCAGTTCGAATCTCTTATTTATTTCGGCTGATTTGCTTTTCGCCGCGGCGTGCGCAGACTGCTCTCCAGCGCAGAGCTGCGCCCAGAGTGGACAACCGGGTAAAATCATAGTTTCATAGAGAGTTGCATGGCAGACGAGAGCCGTGGACGAGGCCAGACGTGCTGCAAACCATTCGAGAAGACATTCAATCCGTCCTGGACCGCGATCCCGCCGCAACCGGCACGGTCTCCGTGCTGCTGAACTACCCAGGACTCCACGCGGTGTGGATGCATCACCTGAATCACTGGCTCTGGCGGCATGGCTTCCGTTTGCTGGCGCGCTATCTTTCGCAGGTCGCCCGCTTCTGGACGGGAATCGAGATCCATCCCGGCGCAACCATCGGCCGCAGGCTCTTTATCGATCATGGCATGGGAGTGGTGATCGGCGAGACCGCCATCGTGGGTGACGACGTGACCATCTACCATGGCGTGACTCTGGGCGGCACCAGCCTGCAAAAAAAGAAGCGGCATCCCACGCTCGGCAACGGCGTGGTCATCGGCAACAGCTCCAGCGTGCTGGGCGATATCGTCGTCGGAGACAACTCGCGTGTCGGCGCGGGCTCCGTGGTGCTGCACGATGTCCCGGCCAACTCCACCGTCGTCGGTGTTCCCGCGCACATCGTTTATCGCGATGGCAAGCGCGTGCTCATCACCAATCCGCACGAAATCAAAGACCCGCTCAGCGATGCGCTGATCGCGCTCTCCAAAGATGTTGAGGGATTGCGCTCGCGCCTCAACAAACTGGCTCACCTTGAGGCAATCGTGACACCGGATGGCTCCGTAACCGGATTGGCCAACGAGGACCAGGAGCGCAGCGACTACCGCAGCGAATTCGATAAGAGCAACTTTGCCGATTTCGGCGCCGGAATATAGTCGGAGCAGTTTCCGAATGCGGCGACCATCCGCCCGGAACCAAGGAGTCCCCAACCCCTCGGCACTTCGCTTGCGATTTCAAGACCCTGCGGCGTTTATGAGGTCTAAAACAAAAACTGGGGTAACTTCCGGATAGCAGTGATCCAGGCACAACCGTTCACCTATTACAAGCCGATGCCGGCGAAATTGCGAAGCGTGTCCGGCATCGCGTAGAGTGGAGCGACGGTTTAAACGAGATCGTGGTTTTCCGTTATGGAGGCCTTATGCGCCAACAAATAGTCGTCGTTGGTCGTGCGCTAGTCCTTTTCGCCGGATTGGTCGCGGCGCTTTGCTTCGCGAACGGCGCGGCTCACGCCCAAGGGGCCTCAATCGACGACCAAGTCGCGCAGCAGGAATTCTGCAACATCGCGGGGTCGTGCGGTCAGGGCGGGGGACAGGCTACCACCCGGCGCACCGGTCCTGACCCGTGCTATCTGGCGCAGAACGCCATGCGGCCCTGCACCTCCGCCGATATGGAGGCGCTGAAGCCCCATGGCGTGGATCCCAATCTGGTTGGCACCTGGGAAATCCCGATGAAGGGCGGCCTCTGGGTGCTGACCATCAATGCCAATGGCACCTACGCTTTCCGCAGCGATGCCCGTAATGGCGCACATGCGCAAGCCGGCTCTTTCGCCGCCAGCAACGGGGCGTGGACGATGAAAGCGAAAACCGGATATGCGGACAGCGGGAATTATCTCTATCAGGCACCCAACATCTTCATCGCCACCGGAAAGCTGGGCGCGGCGGCATGGCTGCGCCCCGACCTGGCGCAGGCGGCGCTGGGCTGCACGGTCATGGCCGAGAAGTCGGCAAATCCCACCATCCTCGATGCCAATCTGGTCGGCACCTGGCGGCTTCCGGTCAAGACCGGAAACTGGGTGATGGAGATAACGGCCGATGGCACCTACAAATTTCACAGCGAGGCGCAGGATGGCGCGCCCTCGCACGCTGGCGTCCTTACCGCAAGCAAGGGCGAGTGGACTTTGTCGGCGACGACTGGACTTCCGGGCTACACGGACGGTGGCCAGTATCTGTTTCAGACGCCTAATATCTGGATGGCGAAGGGCAAGCTTGGCGGGGCAGCCTGGATCCGTCCCTGCAATCGGTGAGCGCTCTCATAGCCGTAAACATTCGGACATGTCAGCTATGACATCGCCATAGGCAAGTGCAACCGGCGCGCCGGCGTCAGCTGCTCGATGGAGGAGAGATGACGAGATTGGAACGGTTGCTGTTGCCGGCGATTCTGTTGTTGGGTGCGCAGATGGCGCTGGAGCAGGATGCGGTACATGTGGCTCCGCTGGGGCAGTGCAGGGCTGACGCGGATGCCTGGGGGATTCCGGGAGGCACAACGGCTCCCGTTGGGAATTCGGCCGGGGACGAGTTCAACAGTTTCAAGAGCAAGATGGATGTTGAGGACGTTCCCAGCAAAGTGCTGAATACCCGAAATGACGAGCTGATTCAGTGTGTCAACACCGACAGGCTTTACTCCAGCCGGTACGCGGTGGCTTCACTTGTTTACAAGATGGCGATGTTTGAGCGGATGGGCGACTTCATGGGTCGGCACAACCTGGTGTCGCAGTTCTATCAGGAAGACGAGCAGGGGAAACGCTGAAGTTGCGGGGGGAGGGTTTTTGGGTGGGGCCATCCCTGGGTCGGCTTGCCTTGCTGCGCTGAAGGGAGTGATTCAGTGAGCAGGCGTGGTCGGCGCGGAAGTGTTAACAGGCCCCAGGATGGCACGGCCCGGACGATTCGGGAGCCGAACAGATTCGACCCCGAAGATGTTGCAAGGTCCTGAATCGCTGTTGCGACTGTATTGTCGCCTTCCGGAAGCTATCCCGGAATTTAGTCGGAGCTTGCGTCCAGTCCCGGCTCACGATAGCATCGGAATGTTGATTCTTCCGGTTTGCTTGCAGTGAGGCGCGGTAGCCAAGTGGTAAGGCAGAGGTCTGCAAAACCTCCAGCGGCGGTTCGATTCCGCTCCGCGCCTCCAGCTACTCCCATGTCATCCCGCGTATTTCGTTTGACCTTGTGCGCCATCTTGTCGTAATCTTTTTGCGTGAGCATTGCAATTCCATCCTTCTTGGCCTGCTCCTCCCGTCGATGGTGGTCCTACACCGTCGTGTGCCTCTAGTCCAGGCACGTCTCTCCGTTCCCCTTGCAGCGAAATAAAACAAATAGCCGCAACGCGTTGGCGTATGCGCTGAATCTCAGGACAAATCACATGCCAGCTACCCCCGCAAATGTACCGGTCACGCTCATCGTCGGAGAATTACTTCCCAAACTGCTGGCAGGTCGCCACCTTACCCGCGCCCAAGCCACGCAACTGGTTGATGCGATGCTGGCCGTCGAAACCCCAGACGCTCAGATCGCCGCCGCCCTCGCTCTTCTGGTCGCCAAAGGGGAATGTCCGGACGAGTTGGCCGGCTTTGCCGATGCCCTCTTCCAGCGCGTGCATCCCATCGAAATTCCCTCCGATCTGCTGGACACGGCAGGAACCGGCGCCAGCGGCATCAAGACCTTCAATGTCTCAACCGCAGCCTGCTTTGTCATCGCCGCCGCCGGATGCGCCATCGCCAAGCACGGATCGCGGGCCGCCACCAGCCTCAGCGGCAGCGCCGACGTGCTGCACGCCATGGGCGTCCGCATCGACTGCAAACCTCACATCGCCGAACGCTGTTTGCGCGAACTGGGAATCTGTTTCCTCTTCGCCCCGCAGTACCACCCGGCGCTGGCCCGCGTCGCACCCATCCGACGAGTGCTGGGAATCCGCACCACGTTGAACCTTGTCGGTCCCATGGTCAATCCAGCCCGTGCGCAATACCGTCTGCTGGGCGTAGCCGATCAGGCGCGCATGGCCGATGTGGCGGGCGCTCTCAGCCAGATCGGAGTCACCTGCGCCTGGGTGCTGCGCGGCACCGATGGCCTCGATGAGATCACTACCGCCGGTGCCACCCAGGTGCTGGAAGTGCGCGCCGGGCAGGTCAAGCCGCTCTTCACCGTCTCGCCGCAGGATTTCGGCCTTGCCGCATCGCCCACCGCCGCGGCCCGAGCCAACAGCAAAGAAGAAACAGTTTCCATTATTCGCGACGTGCTCTCGGGCCAGCGTCGCGACGTCGCCCGCGATCTCGTGGTGCTGAACGCCGCCGCCGCTCTGCACGTGCGCACCGGGGACGGCCTTCGCGATTGTGCCGAGCGTGCGCAGCGCGTCATCGACGACGGCTCGGCGATGCATAAGCTGGAAGCGCTGATCACGATGTCGCATGCCGCCGAAGGTACGGTGCAGTGAGCGCCGAATTCCTCCAACGCGTGATGGACGGCAAGCGCCGCGACATGAGTCTGCTTCACGGGGCTGAGCGTGAGAGCTGTGCGCGATGCGCGCAGTCACCGCGCGCAGCGGGCGCGTGCCTCGCTTCCGAAGCGAACTGCTCGCCCGCCCCACGGCCATCATCGCGGAGTTCAAGCGGCACTCGCCTTCCGCCGGAGACATTCAGCCCGGCGCCGATCCCGTCGCCTCCGCTCGCCTTTATGAATCAGGCGGTGCGGCGGCCATGTCGGTGCTGACCGAGCCGCAACACTTCAAGGGATCGCTCGATGATCTGCGCCGCGTGGCCGCCGCTGTGGAGTTGCCTCTGTTGCGCAAAGACTTCCTCGTGGATCGCCATCAGGTCTACGAAGCCGCCATCGCCGGAGCCGAAGCCGTGCTGGTGATCGTCGCCGGATTGACCGATGCCGAAGCCCTGAAGCTGCTCGATGCGGCCCACCTGGTTCATCTCGACGCGCTGGTCGAGGTGCATACCGCAGAGGAGTTGCAACGAGCAGCCTCGCTTGGCGCGACCTTGATCGGCGTCAACAATCGCAATCTGAAAACTCTCAAGGTCGATCTGGAAACATCGTTGCGCTTGGCCGACTGGCTCCATCCAATGCGACCCTTGTCGCCGAGAGTGGCCTGCGCACGCGCGCTGACATCGAGCGCCTGCAATCGGCTGGATACAAGGCCTTCCTCATCGGGGAAGCGCTGATGCGCTCGGGCGATCCGCTTGGCTGCGCTGCGCGAGTTGCAGGGACTGGAGCAGCTTCGATGAGTGCGGTGGAGATCAAAATCTGCGGCATCACCCGCGTCGAAGACGCGCTGGCCGCCATCGATCTGGGCGCGGACTATTGCGTGTACCGATGCTCGGGGTGAACTTCTATGACAAAAGCCCGCGCTGTATTTCCTTGCAGCAGGCGCAAAAGATTGCGCGCGCCATTGCCGCACGGGCCAAGCTGGTCGGTGTATTCGTAAATATGAATATAGAGGATGTGCTGCGCATCGCGCGCGCCGTGCCGCTTGATGCGGTGCAGTTGCACGGCGATGAATCGCCCGCTGATTGCGAACTGGCCGCGCGCGAGTTCGAGGTGATTCGCGCCTTCAAAGCCGACGCCGCATTCAGCGCGGAGCGCGTCGCGGAGTTCGCGGTCTGCCGCGGTCTGCTGCTGGACGCTCCTTGCGCGGTGCATGGCGGCTCGGGCGAAAGTTTCGGCTGGACCAGCGTGCACGTGGGAGAGCCTGCGCCGTGCGCTACCGGCGGCGAAGGTGTTTCTCGCCGGAGGTCTGCACGCCGCCAATGTCGCCGCGGCGATTGCCGCTGCTCATCCTGACGCGGTCGATGTTTGCAGCGGAGTGGAGTCGGCGAAAGGAATCAAGAGCGTGAGCCGGATGCGTGACTTTGTGGCGGCCGTGCGGGCCGCGGAGAGGCAGGAACAATGAAGGACGCAGGCAGTGTTGGAGAGCCTTTTGAGCGCCTCCGGCGAGGGTTACTTCGGCCGCTACGGCGGACGCTTCGTCGCCGAAACCCTGGTCGAGCCGCTCGATGAGCTGACCGCGGCATTCGCCGAAGCCCGCCAGGACGCAGCTTTTCAGCGCGAGTTGAGCGGCCTGCTCGCGGAGTTCAGCGGCCGTCCCACGCCTTTGTATTACGCCGAACGGCTCAGCGAATACGCGGGCGGCGCGCGAATCCTGCTCAAGCGCGAAGACCTCGGCCACACCGGCTCGCACAAGATCAACAACGCGCTCGGGCAAGTGCTGCTGGCGCGGCGCATGGGCAAGCGGCGCATCATCGCCGAAACCGGCGCAGGCCAGCACGGCGTCGCCACGGCCACTGTCTGCGCGCGCTTCGGTCTGGAGTGTGTCGTCTACATGGGCGCGGAAGACATGAAGCGCCAGGCGCTGAACGTCTTCCGCATGCGCTTGATGGGGGCCGAGGTGCGCAGCGTCGAGGCCGGCTCCAAGACCCTGAAGGACGCCATCAACGAAGCCCTGCGCGACTGGGTCACCAATGTGCGCGACACCTATTATCTGCTCGGCTCCGCCCTCGGCCCGCACCCTTATCCCACCATGGTGCGCGAGTTTCAGCGCGTCATCGGCGATGAAGCGCGCCGCAGGTGCTGGCGCGCGAAGGCCGCTTGCCGGATGCGGTGGTGGCCTGTGTCGGCGGCGGCTCCAACGCCATCGGCGCTCTTCACCGCATTTGTCGCGGACAAAAATGTGCGGCTGATCGGCGTCGAAGCCGGAGGCCGCGGCGAATCGCTGGGCGATCACGCCGCGCGCTTCCACGGCGGAGCGCCGGGCGTGTTGCAGGGAACCTACAGCTACGTGTTGCAGGATGACGATGGACAGATTGCACCGACCCATTCGGTAAGCGCCGGTCTCGATTACGCCTCGGTCGGTCCGGAGCACGCGCACCTGCGCGAGTTGGGACGCGCCGAATACGTTTCCGCCGATGACGCCGAGGCCCTGGAGGCCTTCGATCTGCTCTCGCGGCGCGAGGGAATCATTCCCGCCCTGGAGTCTGCGCACGCCGTCAGCCTATGCGGTAAAGCTGGCCCAGGAGCTCGGTCGAAGATGGATTGATGATCGTGAATCTATCAGGACGCGGCGACAAGGATGTGGATACCGTCGCCAAGCTCAAGGAAGGCGGCGCGCAATGACCACCCGCTTGCAGCAGGCTTTCAAGACCTTGCGCGAGGCGGGACGCAAGGGCGTGGTCCCCTACATCACTGCGGGCGATCCCGACCTTGAGACCACCTACGAACTGCTGGTCGCCATGGCGCGCGCCGGAGCCACCGCCATCGAACTGGGCATGCCATTCAGCGATCCGGCAGCCGACGGCCCGGTGATTCAGCGGGCCTGCGAGCGCGCCTTGGCCACGGGCGTAAAGCTGAACGGCCGTCATCGAAGTCGCCGGCCGCGCCGTCAAGGCCACCGGAGTTCCCATCGTGCTCTTCAGCTATCTCAATCCCCTGCTGCGCCACGGCCTTGAAAACCTGGCGCAGGATGCGGCCAAGGCGGGTCTTGCCGGAGTGCTGGTGACCGACCTTCCGGCAGAGTCCGCGCAGGGCTTTTCGCAGGCGCTTGCAACGCCGCGGGCTGGATCTGGTTTCGCTGGTCGCGCCCACCTCGACCGAGCAGCGCATCGCGCAGATCGCGCAGCACGCCACCGGATTTCTCTACGCCATCTCGGTCACCGGAGTCACCGGCACGCGCCAGCAGTTCAGCGCCGATGCCGCTACCTTGCTGCAGCGCATCCGGCGCGTCACTCGCTTGCCGGTCGCGGTCGGATTCGGCATCAGCAATGCGGAGCAGGCGCGCGAAGCATGGGCGCAGGGCGCCGACGCGGTGATCGTGGGCTCGGCGATTGTCAGAAGATCGAAGAATTCGGAGCGCAGGCTCCCGCGGAAGTGGAACGCTTCGTGCGCGAGTTGCTGGCGTCACAGGCGGTGGAGGCATAAGGCGAATGCTTGTATTGATGAATGTGAATGCAACCGACGAGCAGACGCAAGCCGTCTGTAAACGCGTGGAAGAGCTTGGATACCGGCCTCATCCGCTGCCCGGCGCAACCCGCTGCGCGATCGGAATCACCGGCAACAAGGGCGCGGTGGAAGCCGATGCGCTCGAGCGAGTTGCCCGGCGTGGCCGAAGTGATTGCGGTCTCCAAGCCCTACAAACTGGTCAGCCGCGACATGAAGAGCCGAGGACACTGTCGTCCGCTTCGCGGGCAGCGATGCCACCGTCGGCGGAACCGAGCTGGCGATGATGGCCGGGCCGTGCTCGGTGGAGAGCCGCGATCAGCTCTTCCGCGCCGCCGAGCAGTGGCCAACTGCGGGCGCGCGATTCCTGCGCGGAGGCGCATTCAAACCGCGCACCTCGCCCTACGCTTTCCAGGGAATGGGCGAGCAGGGACTGCAGATCATGGCCGCCGCGCGCGAGGCCTTCGGGCTGCTGGTGGTCACCGAAGCCGTCGATCACGAATCCCTCGCGCTGGTCGATCAATATGCCGACATGATTCAGATCGGCGCGCGCAACATGCAGAACTTCGCTCTGCTCAAGCTGGCCGGACGCGCCAGCAAGCCGGTGCTGCTGAAGCGCGGCATGGCCGCCACGCTCGACGAGTTGCTGATGGCCGCCGAATACGTCATGAGCGAGGGCAACTACAACGTGGTGCTCTGCGAGCGCGGCATCCGCACCTTTACCGACCACACCCGCAACACGCTCGATGTCAGCATCGTCCCGGCGGTGAAGCGATTGACCCACCTGCCCATCATCGTCGATCCCAGCCACGCCGCCGGCAAGCGCGACAAGGTGGTTCCGCTGGCGCGCGCCGGAGTTGCCGTGGGCGCCGACGGGCTGATCGTCGAGGTGCATTGCGATCCCGACCACGCGCTCTCCGATGGAGCGCAGTCGCTCTACCCGGATCAGTTCGCGGCCATGGTGGCGCGACCTGCGCGGATCGCCGGAATCGTGGGCCGCACCATGTATCAGCCGCAAGCTCGACTGAATCCTGCGCACGCCGGTGGTGGCAGCGATGACCGCCAGCCTCGGAGTTCGCGGAGTTTTGCCGGCTGGCCTCGTCCGGCGCTCTGGTTGCCGTTGCTGAAACGGTTTCCGCCGATCTGCTGACTCCGCTCTCGGCTTACCTGCGCATCGCCAAGGGCGCCGAGCGTTCGTTCCTGCTGGAGTCCGTCGAGGGTGGCGAGCACCTGGCGCGCTATTCCTTCCTCGGAGCCGATCCCGCCATGGTGGTGCGCAGCCGCAACGGCGTCACCACCGTGCAGGATGCCAGCGGAGAGCGCGAGGAGCCGGGCACCGCCGTGGACGTTCTGCGCCGCGAGTTCGCCCATCGCAAGCTGGCCGCCGCCGGAGAACATCGCTCCCATGGCCGGAGGCTGCGTCGGCTATCTCGGCTATGCGGCTTCGAGCTGGTTTGACCCGGCGATGCAGGCGGTCTCCGGGCTCGGGCGACGATGCCTGCTTCCTGATCTTCCGCACCGTGCTGGCCTTTGATCACGCCCGCCAGCAGATCCAGATCCGCACCCTGGCGGAAGTGGAGCCCGGCGCAAGCGAAGCCGTGCTCAGGCAAAAGTTCGATGCCGCCTCGGCCAAGAATCGCGAAGTCGTGCGCAAGCTCAGCGCGGCCATGGAACTGCCGCTGAAGGCGATGGCCGCTCAGCGGTGCGGGCGAGGCCGACTTCGAGTCGAACTTCGCGCGCGCCGAATTTGAGAGCGCCGTGGCCGAGGGCAAAGAGCTGATCTTCGCCGGCGAGTGCTTCCAGATCGTGCTTTCGCAGCGCTTCCGGCGCAAGACCAAGGCCAACGCGGTTGCGCTCTATCGCGCCCTGCGCGCCACCAATCCATCGCCTTACATGTTTCTGCTCAACTTTGGCCGTCATCGGGAGACCGGCGGAGAGCGAGCCCTGATCGGCGCATCGCCGGAGATGCTGGTGCGCTGCCGTGACCGCGAGCTGACCTACCGTCCCATCGCCGGCACCCGGGCCCGCGGAGCCAATGGCGACGAGGATGCGCTGCTGGCCGAGGAGTTGCTCGCCGACGAAAAAGAGCGCGCCGAGCACATGATGCTGGTCGATCTCGGACGCAACGATCTTGGCCGCGTCGCCAGCTACGGCACGGTGAAGGTGAAAAAGCTGATGACCGTGGAGAAGTACTCGCACGTGCAGCACCTGGTGACCGAACTGCAAGCCGAGTTGCGTCCCGAGCTCGATCGCTTTGATGCGCTCGGTGCCTGCTTTCCGGCGGGTACCGTGACCGGCGCGCCGAAAATTCGCGCCATGCAGGGAATTGCCGATCTGGAGCGCGGCGCGCGCGAAGCCTATTCGGGCGCGGTGTTGTATGCCGATTACGCCAACAATCTCGACTCCTGCATCACCATCCGCACCATGGAACTGGCGGGCGATCAACTGAGTGTGCAGGCGGGCGCGGGCATCGTCGCCGACTCGGTGCCGTGCCTGGAGTGGGAAGAGACCATCAACAAGTCGCGTGCGCTGCGCCGTGCCGTGGCCCTGGCCGAGTCCGAAGGATAACTGGAGGAATAACCATGCTGCTGGTCATTGATAACTACGATTCGTTCACCTACAACCTGGTGCAGTTTCTGGGCGAGCTGGGAGCCGATCCGGTGGTGCGCCGCAACGACCAGGTCACGGTGGAAGAGATTGCCAACGGCGGATACAGCGGCATTGTGATCTCACCCGGCCCCGGCGAGCCCAAAGGCGCAGGAATTTCCCTGGCGGCAATCCGCCAACTCGGAGGACGGCTGCCGATTCTCGGCGTCTGCCTCGGCCACCAGGCAATTGGCGAAGCCTTCGGCGGACGCATCGTGCGTGCTCCCCGCCCGGTCCACGGAAAAGCCAGCCGGGTGAAGCACGATGGACGTGGCATCTTCGCCGGCCTGCCCCGCGAAATCGAGGTCGGGCGCTATCACTCGCTGGTGATTGAGCCTGAATCCTGCCCTGCGGTGCTGGAGGTCACGGCCTCAACCGCCGACGGAATCATCATGGGCGTGCGCCATCGCACCCTGCCGATTGAAGGCGTGCAGTTCCATCCCGAGTCCGTGCTCACCAGCCATGGAATGCAGATCCTCTCCAACTTCGTGCTTCTCTGTGGAGCCGTTCCGCGCGTGGCTTAAGTCAATACAGCCGGGGTTGGCCGGAGCGTCTGAACATTCTGCTGTGATTGGTGTCACTGCATCGCCTCTGTACTCCCTCGTACGCTTGCTCGACATCTTAATAGTTGGCTTCGGGTTGCCCCAAAGGCAACAGGGAATTCCGGTGTGATACCGGAGCGGTCCCGCCGCTGTAAGTGAGAAGGCAGCTTCCTCGATACCACTCGTCAGAAATGCCGGGGAAGGTGGAAGCCGCCGCCGAGAGATAAATCTCTCCGAACTCACCAGCCAGAACACCTGACTGAAGCCCAGACTCAACGATCGCCGCGTGGAAACGGGGATGTGGGGTTTTTTGTTTTGGGGGAACCTCCCCAGGCTTCAGCCAAAAGACCAGCGACACCAAGACTTTTCAATCTGCGCCTAGCCGTGCCACACCCGGTATCTCCCCACCCAAGTCGGAGAGGCACCGGATAGGCGGATTGCATTCAGGCTTGCCATTCACTGCGCAAGGAAGGGAGGTGACACTATGAAAACGAATAAGAGCGAAGCAAAACGCCCCATTATCGCTACTCGCAAAACCTGCAACCCCGACGGGGTTGGTCTGTCTCATTACGTCATGGTGGACACAAAGAAGTAACGCCGCCGCTTAACTGCATTACCTCGCGGCGGATGGTCATTCGCCATCTGCCGCGGGCTTGAATTTAGAAGAAGAGGATTCATCTCATGAGCATCGAAGCAAAGAATCAAATCATTTCCTCGCGTGGCCTATACTTCAACACCGGCAGCGGCAGCACACTTCAACCCCTGGACATCGGCCACGATGAGTACCTCGGCTTGGTCGATCCCGATACCGCCTTTTGGGCGCTGATCCAAAAAGACAAACTCGGCGAAGCCCTCACTGCCGGTCCCTTCCTGCAGCAGTACCGTGAAAAGGCCGCCTCCTTCGCCGAAGAGATGAATCGCTTCCGTTTTGCACTGACGCCCTCGGCCGTCTACTTCAATCCCACCGAACGCTGCAACCTGAATTGCTCGTACTGCTACCTGCCGGAAGAGACGCGCAAAGATGGCCGCCACATGCCCGCCGATCAGGTGCTGTCCGCGCTGGAAACCCTGAAGCAATATTTCGCGTCTACCCTGCCCGCCGGATACAAACCGCAAATCATTTTTCACGGCGCCGAGCCCACGTTGAACTGGGAAGCGCTGATCGCTGCCTTCGACCGCTACGGCAATGACTTCCGCTTCGGAATCCAGAGCAACGGCACTGTCTTGAACGATGCTCAGTACGACGAACTGATGAAACGTGGAATCGCCATCGGCCTGTCGCTCGATTGCTGCATGGACGAGATCGTCACTCGCACTCGCAAGACCTGGGATGGCCACAGCATTTATGCCAAGGTCGTCGCCGCTATGGAGAAACTACGCGGCTATTCCAATTACAGCGTGATCTGCACTGTGACCCGCGAGAACCTGAAGCAGTTGGTCTCTACCGTGGAGTTCTTCCATGAACGCGGCGTCACCACCTGCATGCTCAACCCGGTGCGCTGCACACGCCAGGGAGCACGCGACATCAAGCCGTCCGACGAGGAAATCAGTAAATATTACCTGGCCGCCTTGCAGCGTACGGAGGAACTTTACCGGGAAACCAACCGCCGCCTCGTCGTCGCCAACTTTGCCAATATCCTGATCGCAATTCTGGCGCCGCAGGCGCGCCGCCTTATGTGCGACATCTCGCCTTGCGGCGGTGGCCGTTGTTTCTTCGCTCTCTCCGCCAACGGAGACGTATTCCCTTGCAGCGAATTCATCGGACTGCCATCTTTCAGCGGCGGCAACCTCTTCCGCGACGATCTCAGCGCCATCCTGAAGACTCCGCCCTTCGAATTGGTCACCGGCCGCAAAGTGGAGAATATCGATCCCTGCAACCGCTGCGCCGTTCGCCACTTCTGCGGTTCACCCTGTCCGGCTGAAGCCTACGAGATGAACGGAGGCATGGATCGTCCCGGTGCTTTCTGCGAACTCTATGAAGACCAGGTCCGCTTCGCCATGCGGCTGATCGCCGACAATCGCCAGGACGCTTACCTCTGGGAGAATTGGGACCAGGACACCACCACTACGTTAGACATGTCTAGCCTGTAAACGCTCTTTACCCTCGGCGTGCCGGAAACGCGTGCCCGAACAGCGGCGATCGCGGCTGAAGACTCATCACCTTCGCCGCGTCGCCTGCCTGCCGCTCATCACCAGGCCCGCTTCGCAGTTCGAAAAAAGCAACCGCGCCGCCCACCTCGTCGTGCTCACTGTGCTAGTCTGGCCTTCTCTGTTGCCTGAGACAGCCTATGCTCGCCATCCCCATCTCGTTTCCGGACGATTTTCTCTGGGGCGTCTCCACCTCCTCGCACCAGTTTGAAGGAGGCAACACGCTGAACCAGTGGCATGACTGGGAGCGTGCCGGACGCATCCGTTCAGGCCACACCTGCGGTGCCGCCTGCGACTGGTGGCTCAACGCCGAGCGCGATCTCGAACTCTGCTCCGCGCTCGGACTCAACGCCATCCGCATCTCGCTGGAGTGGAGCCGCATGGAGCCCGCCTTCGGCCACTGGAGCGACACCGCCGTCATCCGTTACCGCGAAATCATCCGCGAGGCCCGCCGCCGTGGCATGAGGGTTTTCGTCTCTCTCCACCACTTCACCCATCCGCGCTGGTTTGAGGCTCGCGGAGCCTTCCTCGATGCGCAGGCCCCCGAACTCTTCCGCCACTACGCCAAGCGCGCTGTGCGCTCCTTTGCCGATCTCGTCACCGACTGGGTCACCTTCAACGAGCCCAATGTTTATGCCGCCTTCGGCTATCTCTTCGGCGAGTTTCCTCCCGGACGCATCAACGAATTGGTTTCAACCCTCAGCGTCTTCGCCGCCATGATGCGCTCGCACGCCGCCGCCTATGACGTGCTTCATCGCGAGCAGCCCGAGGCCAACGTCGGCCTGGCGGTGAACTACGTGGTCTTTGAGCCCGCGCGTGACAATGTTCTCGACCGCCAGCTCGCCTCCGCCTATGACGCGCTCTTCAACCGCGCCGCGCTCAGCTATCTGCGAGGCGAGCCCCTGCCTCTGCCCTTTGCCATGATGGCCGCCGGCGTTCCCGAATGCGTAGGCAAGATCGATTTCGTCGGCCTCAACGTCTATAACCGCCTGCACGTGCGCGCCCCGCTCGGAGAAAAGTTCGGTCCCGGCGGTCTCTTCGTTCCGAAACGTGTGCCGCAGGGAGACCCCGGCATTGCCGCTCCCTACGGCGAGGCCTATCCCAAGGTGGTCTCGGCGGCCGTTGAAACCTACGCCGCCCTCGGCCGTCCCATGTATGTCATGGAGAACGGCGTTCCCGACCGCGCCGACCGCATCCGCCCCTGGCTGCTGGTGAATTCCCTGCGTGAGTTGCGCCGCATGTGGCAGCAGGGCCACGACGTGCGCGGCTACTTCCATTGGAGCCTGGTGGATAACTTCGAATGGAGTGAGGGCTGGCAGCTGCGCTTCGGCCTCTACGCGCTCGACCCAGCCACCCAGCAGCGCACCGCGCGCCCCAGCGCCGAACTCTATCGCCAGATCATCGCCGACAAAGGAATCCGCCGGGAAACCCTGGAGCGCTGGGAGAAAGCTCCGGAGCGATAAATTAAGCGCTTCGTTCAGCTCGCACATTCTAGCGTGTTAAAGCTGTTTCTTCGAAGTTGCGGAATCTGCTTTCGATCCAGTCTGAAAAACCAGCTTCATCCATAGGCAGACTGTTGAAGAGGGCGCTTCACAGGCAATCGAGCGCTACGGCCATCTGTACGCCCTCAGCTCCCGTACCGTTTAGTCAAGAAAAACGTAGCAGCGGAAAATCCAGTACTCTTGTTCCCATCTACAAAGGGATGATTCCTAATCATGCCGAAACGCTTAGGCCTCATTCAGGTCGAACACGTGCAGGGCTTGTCCAAACGCTTCTTGGTTTTGCATGACGGCCAACCGCCCATGAAAGCATGCCGGCATCAAGAACCCCAATGCTTCCTGCCATGCGACGTGGTCAATTCGCCGTGAATGGACGGCTTGACGGCTAGCTTCCAATTGCCAACCCCATTCCACTACTTGCCAATCTCACTCAAGGCGTTCCGGTAACGGGCCATGCCGCGTCGCGATGATTCCGAATTGCGCTTCAGAATTCCGGCTCGGAGGTGCGATCACCGTCTAACCATCCGGAGGTTCGGTCAAAAGATTACGCCCTCGCCAACTTCTTGACCTTCAGCCGCATCGCAAGCTACCTGTCGTCATAGCTTGCTCCTGGTTGTTTCCTGATTTTTTCTGTGGTTTACTTGGTCATCTTGAGCGAAGCGAAAGACCCCAGCTCCGCTCATAACCTAGCTGTGCCGCTCCGGAGGCTTTTCCAGCCCCCAACGCAGCCCTGATTTTCAGATCCCCGCTCCTGCGGATTCTAGCAGCGCACGCTCTCGAAGCTCCCAAAGGCCGGCCAGGCTGCCTCGCCGGATCGAACACTCTCCGGCTGGCAGCCAGTTCGGCTTCCGGTCTGCGCCGTCGCCTCGTAGTCGTACTTCGGTCCCCTCGTACTCGCGAATCTCAACCCCCTCTTCGCCAATCGTGAGATACGTCGGGTTGGCGTCGATCCAGCTTCCGCTGTTGTAGTAGTCGATTCCGTGCCGCGCTCGGTGGGTGGCCACGTGAGTGTGTCCGCAGAAGATGCGATCCACCCGTCCGGCGCGGGCGTAGAGGAACGCGCCCTCGGCCACTCTCGATTCCATCCGCAGCCAGCGCGTGTTGACCCGGTCGATGAAGCGCGAAATTCGTTTGCTGTTGCCGTCCAGCTTTTGCAGTTCGTAAAAAATGCGCTCGCCCACGCGGCTAAGGAACTCGTTCTTGCCGGCAGAAGGGGTCGAACTGGTGTCCGTGTACTGCCACGTGACGCTTGCCCTGGTACTCCCAGACGTAGCGCTGATAAACCGGCACGCCCACCAGGTGCGACATGATCTGCGAAAGCCCCTGGTCGTGATTTCCCTCCACCCACACCACTTCCACCTTGCGCTTAGGATTGGAGAGCTTGCGGATTCGCGAGAGAAACTTCCAGTGGTCGCTGGTCAGCCGGCGGAAATTCAGATCGCTGAAGATATCGCCCAGCAGCACCAGTCTGCGGAAGTTCGTCTCCTTCCAGCAATTCGGTGGCTTCACGCGCCCGGCTCACTTCGCTGCCCAGGTGCACGTCGGAGAGAATCAGGGTGTCCAGTACCTGCTCTGCCATAGCGTAACCATCTTGGCGGACCGCGGTTAAGTGCCGGTAAACCGCTCGTGAATGTTGCGTGAAAGATGGTGCAGGTAGTCAATTCGTCAATGGCAGGTACTCGTATTCAAGTTCGGTATGAGGCTAAGGTTTACGCCGGGCGGGCTAAGGGGATTCAGCCGGACCGCAGTGTTTCGGCGCTATCTCTTCATTCACCAAAGATTTACACTAGTGTCATAGCCCAGCAAGCAACCGCGGGCAAGATTAAATAATTATGCTGCGCGGCGCAGTGACAGAACCGCCCTCCAACTCCGTTTGCCAAGCTCGGGAAGCAGATTCCCTGGGCCCGTCCCTTTCTCCCCATCCGCCGTCTTGATCGCATCTATGCCGGCGCGCTGGCCCACTCGGAAGGAAACGTCTTTGACGGCATCCTGCATGAGATGGATGTTGAGTACTCCGTGCGCGAGGGCAGACCTGAAGCACGTGCCTGCTCGAAGGCCCCGCCGTGGTCTTCGCCAACCATCCTTTTGGCATGTTGGACGGCATATTGATGGCCTCGCTTCTGCTGCGCCTGCGTCCTGACGTAAAGCTGCTGGCCAACCAGTTGCTCGGCTGCATGGAAGGAGCTTTCGCTGCACTGCATCCTGGTGGACAACATGATGGGCGAAGGCCATCAGGCGGCCAATCGCCGCGGCATTCGCGAAGCTCTGGATTGGGTCAAGCAGGGACACATGCTCATCGTCTTTCCGGCTGGCGAAGTCGCCTCCTGGAGCCGCCACCACCGCCGCGTGCTCGATCCCCAGTGGAATCGCAACATGGCGCGCATCGCCCGCATGACCGGCGCCAAGAGCATTCCCGCCTTCATCTCCGGCACCAACAGCGTCGGCTTCCACCTCGCCGGAATGATCCATCCCCGCCTTCGCACTCTGTTCTTGCCGCACGAACTGATCAACAAACGCGGCCGGCGGATGGAGATTCGCCTCGGTGCTCCGGTCGAGGGCGAAACCCTCAAGGCCATTCGCGACGACGACAAAGCCATCGATCTGCTGCGCTGGAACAGTTCGCTGCTCTCCTTGCGCGACCGCATCGGTTCGCCTCGCACCCGCTTCTTCTCCGTCCACTGGCAGCCCAAGCTACGCCGTCGCTCCGGCCGGAAGACCCCGCCGTGCTGCTGCGCGAATTGCAGTCGCTTCCCGCCGGCGCATTGCTGGAATCCGCGGCAAGATGCGTGTCTATGCGCTCACCTCGCGTCAGGCTCCGCGCATTGTGCGCGAAATTGGCCGTCTGCGCGAGATCACCTTCCGCGCCACCGGCGAAGGCACCGGCAAGCCGCGCGACCTCGACCGCTTCGACGCCTACTACACCCATCTCGTGCTGTGGAATGAAGAGCGCCAGGAGATCGCCGGCGCCTACCGCATCTGCAACGTGCAGAGCGTTCTGCACCGCTACGGCATGCGCGGACTTTACACCGCCACGCTCTTCCGCTTCCAGCCCAAGTTCTTTGCCAAGGTCGGCCCGGCGCTGGAGCTGGGACGCTCGTTCATACACCTCGATTACCAGCGCCAGTACGCCCCGCTGCTCGTCCTCTGGAAGGGAATTGGCAGCTACCTCGTGCGCCATCCGGAGACCCCGGTGCTCTTCGGTGCCGTCAGCATCAGCGCGGATTACTCCATGGCGTCGCGCGAGGTGCTGACCAAGTATCTCAGCGCGCATACGGTGGACGCCGAGCTGCTGAAGCTCTTGCGTCCCAAGAATCCGCCGCGAACCTCCGCCGAAAATGTGCAGGAGCCGGAAATGTTCGCCCGCGTCTTCTCCATCGACGACATCTCCGATTGGGTCAGCATGTTTGAGAGCGACGGCAAAGGCGTTCCCGTGCTGGTGCGCCACTACATGAAGCTGGGAGGCAAATTCCTCGGCTTCAACGTGGATGCCAAGTTCTCCAACGTACTTGACGGTCTGCTGCTCGTCGATCTGCGCGAAGCCAAGCCGGAGTTGCTGGCGCGCTACCTGGGCAAGGAAGGCTCTGTCGAATTCCTCCGCTTGCATGGCAGCAAATCGAACCAAACCGCTCTGCTGAAAACCACGCCCGTCCGGTAGGACGGCGCTCCCAGTTGCTCCAGCCTCGGGAAATGGCGTATCGTTTCGCCGTGATCGAAAGCTCGGGTATAGCAAGATGACGGCAGCAAACCGTGGCAACGCCGCCTGTAACGCTCTTCAACTGTTCCATAAGCAGGTTAGACGAATGGTGACACTGGCCGCGATTGACATCGGCGCAAACTCGGTGCGGCTGAAGATTGCACGCGTCGTGCGCAAGCGCCTCCAGGTGCTGCATGAGGACCGCGAGGTCGTGCGACTCGGCGAGGGCGTCTTCCGCACCGGAGCCCTGGACCCGGCGGCCATGGAGCTGACCGTGCGCGTGCTGCGGCGCTTCCAGAAGGCAACCCAGACCTACGGCGCCACCAAAGTGCGCGTGGTCGCCACCAGTGCCCTGCGCGACGCCAACAACGGCACCGCCTTTGTCCAGTGGGTTCATTCCGCCATCGGCTGGCATGTGGAAGTGGTCAGCGGCGTGGAAGAAGGCCGCCTGATTCACCTCGGCGTGATGGCCAACACCCGCATCGGCGCCGGACGCGTGCTGCTGATCGACCTCGGCGGCGGAAGTTGCGAACTCATCGTCTCCTTCAAAGGCCAGATCGAGCATATCTACAGCCTGCCTCTCGGAGCCGTGCGCCTCACCCGCGAGTTTCTCCAGCACGATCCGCCCACCGAAACCGAACTCGACCAGATGCGCAGCTACATCGGAGAAGAGGTCGGGCGACTTCGGCGCGAGCTGACCGAGCACAAGATCAACCTCACCGTCGCCACCTCCGGAACCCCTGCCGCGCTCAGCGAACTCTGGGCCGCCGCGCAGCCCGGCACCACTGCAACCGTGCCGCGCGCCGGTCTGCTCCGGCTTACCAAAAAGCTCTCCACCCTGAGCGTCGATCAGCGCCGCGCTCTCCAGGGCATCGGCCCACGCCGGGCTGAGATCATCATCGCCGGAGCCCATGTCTTTGCCGACCTGCTCACCGAATTCGATCTCACCAGCTTCCGTTACCTGCCCTTCGGTCTGCGCGACGGCATTCTCGCCCAGATGGCCGCCGACGATGAAGACATCGGACTTCGCAAGCAGCTCGATAGCGAGCGCCACAACTCGATTCAGAATCTCGCCGCGCATTATCATGTCGATCTGCGCTTCGCCACCCGGGTCGCCGAGCATGCCCGCCGCCTGTTTAAGCTGCTGGCGCCCGTGCATCAACTGCCCGCCGGAGTATGCCAGCCTGCTGAACGCCGCGGCCATGCTGCATGAAGTCGGTTCCTTCATCAGCCGCGCCGGACGCCGCCGCCACGCCTCTTACATCCTGGCGCACTCGGAGCTGCTCGGCTTCAGTCTGCGGCAGCGGCGCTTCATCGCGGCAATCGCGCGCTATCTCGGCAAATCGAAGATCACTCCCACCAGCCCGCACGTCCGCGTTCTCGCACCGGCGGATCGCCTGCTGCTGCCGCGCGCTGTGGTGCTGCTGCGTCTGGCCCGGGCGGCGGAGCAGGGAAGGCGCGGCGCGGTGCTCAACCTGCGCGCAAAGCTTGAGCCCGGGAGTGTGCAGCTCACCATCGTGTCCAAGTCCCACCGGTGCTGAGCTGGAGTTATGGGCGCTGGAAAAGGAACGTGACTATTTCTTGGAGGTCTTTGGCTGAGAACTGGCTTGCGCGAAGTGTAAGCGCTCTTGATCAGCCGCGGAGTAATCAGCCAGTTGAGCACCGCGCGCTTGGCTCCCACTTCCACGCGAGCCACGCTGCCCTTTTTCATCTCAATCGCGCGGTCGCTCAGCCCGCCAGTCACCAGCAGTGAGAGAAACTGGCTCATATTCGGATTGTGCCCCACCACCATCACCGCTTCCAGTCCCCTGACCTGAAGCAGGAGCTGGCGGAAGCTCTCATACGCGGCGCTGGGATGCAGCGCTGGAGTCGTCTCGATCTGCTGCTCGTAGGCGATTTCGTTGCCCACCATCGACGCCGTCTGAGTGGCGCGCTTCAGCGGGCTGGAGAGTATCAGGTCCACGTGCACGTCCATCGTGTTCAGGAATCTGCCCGACATACCGGCACTGCTCAATGCCTTCTTTGTCGAGCGGACGCTTTTCGTCCTGCACCGGGTTGAGCCGTCTTTGTCCGGCCTTTGCGTGACGCAGAAAATATACGATCATCGGCTTATGTTACCTTGGCGCGGGCCTTGGCGCGCGGCTTTCGCATCTGCGGCGCAGCGGCTCGCGCCGGCGCCACCGGAATCTCCGAAGGGTCGCGTTTGCCCTCGGCTGCGTCAATCAGAAATTCCTGCGAACTGAAGGGAGCAGTCTTTCCCTTCGCATCCGTCGCGAATGTAGGAGCCCCCGCGCTGCAGGCTGCGCGCCTTTACGTTGTCGGCCAGATACGCAGCCAGAATTTCGTTCTTCACGCGATCCCGCAGCAGGCGAATCGCGCAGCGGAAATACCACCTCCACCCGCTCGTGCAGATTGCGCGGCATCCAGTCGGCGCTGCCCAGATAAATCTCCTCTTCGCCGCCGTTCTGGAAGTAATAGATGCGGCTGTGTTCGAGGAAGCGGCCCACGATGCTGCGCACCCGGATGCGGTCGCTGATGCCGCGAATTCCCGGATTCAGCGAGCAAATGCCGCGCACGATCAGGTCCACCTGTACGCCCGCCTGCGAGGCGCGATAGAGCTCCTGCACCACGTTCTTGTCCAGCAGCGAATTTATCTTGGCGATGATGCGCGCGGGTTTGCCCGCGCGCGCGTGGTCGGCTTCGCGCGCAATCAGGTTTGCCACCCGTTCGGCAAGGTCCACCGGCGCCACCAGCAGCGGATTGTAATTCGGCTGCTCGGAGTAGGCGGTCAGAAAGTTGAATACGTTGTGCACCGCGAAGGTCATCTCCGGGTTTGCCGTCAGCAGACTCAGATCCGTGTAGAACGCCGCCGTGGTCGGGTTGTAGTTTCCCGTGCCCAGATGCGCGTAGCGGCGCATCACGCCGTCGGCGTCCTTGCGCGCAATCAGGGTCAGCTTGCAGTGCGTCTTCAGCCCCACCAGTCCGTGGAAGACCTGCACCCCCGCATCCTCCAGCTCCCTCGCCCACTTGATGTTGGAGGCTTCGTCGAAGCGCGCTTTCACCTCCACCACCACCGTGACTTCCTTGCTCGCCGCCGCCTGCACCAGTGCTTCTACAATCGGCGAATTGTCGTTCGTGCGGTACAGCGTCTGCTTGATCGAGAGCACCGCCGGGTCCTGCGCCGCGGCTTCAATGAACGAGACCACGCTGTCATAGCTGTCGAACGGATGGTGCAGCAGCACATCGCGCTGCCGCAGCGCCGCCCACATGTCGCGCGTCCCTTTCGGCAGAGACCACTCGCGCGGCTGAAAGGGTTTGAATTTCAGACTCCGGACGATTCACCGCGCTATACAGGTGCATCAGCCGCGAAAGATTCACCGGCCCCTGCATCCGATACACCTGCCAGTCCTCCAACTCGAAGACCGTCTGCAGTCGCGAGACGATTTCTGCATTCGCGTCGGCGTCAATCTCCAGCCGCACCGCGTCGCCCTTGCGCCGGTTGTGCAGCTCCGTGCGCACCGACTCCAGCACGCTGCGCGACTCTTCTTCCTGCAGGTACAGATTGCTGTTGCGCGTGATGCGGAAAGCGCCTTCGCTCAGAATTTCATAGCCGCGATACATGCGTCCGGCGTGCAACTCCACCAGGTCGGCCAGCGTAATGAACGAATCGCCATGCGCTGTCCGGCAACCTCACCAGCCGTGGCAGCGAGCGCGGCACCGTCACCACGCCCATGTAGTTTGCATTTGTCGCCGCCGAGCGCCGCCGCCGCCGCAGCAGCAGCGCCTGGCACAGCGCCTTGTGAATCACCCGTGGAAACGGATGTGCCGGATCGACCGTCACCGGAGTCAGCAGCGCGTCCAGCTCATTGCGGCAGTAATCGTCCACCACCTCGCGCTGCGCATCGTCCAGGTCGGCCAGCGAGTGTACCCGGATGTCGTGTTCGGCCAGCGCTGGCAGCAGCGACTCGTTCCAGCACTTGTATTGCGCGCTGACAAATTTGTGGGTCGCCTCGGCCACCAACTCTTGCTCGTCCAGCGGAGTCAGCCCGTCGGGCCCCGGATCCACCGCGCCTTCTTCCAGGTGCTGCAGCAATCCCGCAATGCGAATCTCGAAGAACTCATCCAGGTTGCTGGCCGTGATCGCCAAAAACTTCACCCGCTCCAGCAGCGGATTGCTCTCGTCCTCGGCCTCTTCCAGCACGCGGCGATTAAAGGCAAGCCACGACAGGCTGCGATTGAGGTAAAACTCCGGACTATGCAGCGAGCGGCGGCGCCATAACCATTCAGTGTACTGCCTTAAGGGAGATCTATCCAATGTTACAGGACTGTGAACAAAGCGCTGCTGCTCCATATCTGCCATACTCAGCAGATGTGGGTCTTTCACACTGCCCTACTGCTTCTCGTGTTCGTGCCGCAAATAAGGCGAAGGATGCTTGTGTGGCACCCCGCCGTGCAGGTGCCGATGCGAGTGGATCAGGTTTGCCGCCTCCAGCAATCCGGTGTTGGCCAGCACCTCGGCGGGCGTCGCGTCGGCCACCACCGCGCCATGATCCAGCACCACCGCGCGTCCGGCGATCTCACCCAATATTTCCAACTGATGCGTCGCCGTCATAATCGTCTTCTGCCCATCATTCCAGGATTCCAGCAACTCGATCACCTGGCTCTGGCTGCGCGGATCCAGCTGGCCGGTCGGCTCGTCGAGCAGCAGCACGTCGGGATCGAGCACGATCACCGAAGCCAGCGCCACCCGCTTCTTTTCTCCGCCTGAGAGCCTATACGGCGCGCGATCCTTCAAGATGCTCCGCGCCAATCCACTCCAGCGTCCGATGCACCCGATCCAATATCTCCTCGCGCTCCCAGCCCAGTTGCAGCGGTCCAAACGCCACTTCGTCAAACACCGTAGGATTGAAAAGCTGAATGTCAGGATTCTGAAACACCATCCCCACCCGTCGGCGGAAATCCAGCGCAAAGCCGTCGTCCTCCATCGCCTCTTCGCTCAGCGCCGCGCCCCGGAAGCGCATCGTTCCCCCGCACGCGAAGTGCAATCCGTCCATCAACCGCAGCAGTGTGCTTTTGCCGCTGCCGTTGGCTCCCAGCAGCGCAATCCGCTCCCCGGCCTTCACCCGCAGCGAGAGCCCTTGCAAGGCCGCCACCCGCTCGTACTCGTAGCGAACTTCGACGGCTTCAAACTCCAACGCCTCGCAGCCCACCGAGAGTGGGCCACTCCCTCCCGCTGTTGGCGAATGTGGGTTGTGTGCATCAGTCCCGCCCTCTGTTGGCGAATGTGCGGTACTCGATGGCACTCGTTCTTGCTCTCTCATCGTCCCGTCACCGCCGCCGTCTGCCGCCGCAACTGCAAAGCCGCAGATCGCCACATAGTCCCAGCCGCGCAGCCGGAATTCGTTCAGCAATCGCACCTCGCCGCGGAAGCCCCGCGCCTGCATCGCCAGGAAACACCTGGTTTCCCATCTCCAGCGTCTTGCTCAACAGCACCCCGCCCGTATTCACCATCAGCCGCCTCTGCTCGTGACCGTTCAGCCGCCCCACCATGCGGCTCTGCCTGGACTCGAACATCGCATTCGAAGTCTCCGTCAGCAGCACCACATAGCGATGTGTCATCGCCAGCAGCATAATCACCTCCACCGGAACCAGCAGCGTCCGCAACGCCTTCAGCAGATGCATCCATGGCGTAGTCAGCACCAGCAGCGTGCTCAACGTCACAGCGGTCTCCACCCTTGCCACCAGCATCAGCGCCGTTCGCAATCCCTGCGCGGTAATCGCCAGCCATCCCAGCCTGTACACAATCTGCTCCGGGAGTCAGAAACAGCGCCGGTGCCGCAATCATAAACGTGAAGCCAAAGGCCACCAGCCACACTCGCTTCGCCAGCGACCACAGACTCAGCCGCGAGGCCAACGCCAGCACAAGCGCCAGCCCAAACAGCGCAGCCAGCACCACAAACTTGCGTGACAGCGCCGCCGCCACCACCAGCGCCAGCACTCCCACCACTTTCACCCGCGGGTCCAGCTGCCTGCAGCAGTCCGCGCAGGTGGGCCGAATCCTCAGCCTCCAAGGTCTGCGCCAGCGCCTCGGTAAATCCCCGCACCGTCCTGCCGATCATTCCTGCGCTCATGGCTCACCACGCTTTGCGCCTTCTGTCAGCCATTGCACCAGCCACGTCGCCGCCACAATCAGCCCCACCCCAAACATCGCCGAGAGCAGATACCCGAATGCCGCGCTCTTGACAAAGTGCGGCGCATAATCCGGCAGCGGTGCGGTCCATAGCTTCGCCAATCGTGCCAGCCCCGAGGCACGCTCGCGGGAAGCGCAGCATTTCCACTGGCAGCGGCAATCCGCGTCCGCGCCGCAGCATCGGCAAAATCCTTGGGTGCCCACTCGCCCCACGCCGCGCCGCCCGCCAAAATCCCCAGCGGCGTCAGCAGCAGCACCACCGCCAGCGCTCCCCACAAATTGCGTGTAGCACGCCGCGTGCCCACCAGCCCAGCGTCAGCGACCGGAGCGGCGTCCGTTGCCGCGCACCCGCCAAGCGCAGCGGACTGCGCCGCCGCAATCCCCACCAGCCCCGGCTCGCTGCGCCGCAGATAGCTGAACAGTCCCGCGCTCATCACCGCCTCGGCCACTCCCGCAATCGTCAAATGTCCAATCATCATCGCCGGGATCGCGATGTGCAGCGGATAAGGCGCATACAGCGGCGCACCCGTCGCATCGTGGAAGAGCATCGGCTGAATGCCCAACTCGATGGCCGCCAGCAGCGCCGAAAGGTTGATCGCGCCATAGCCCGCCAGCGCCGCCGCAACCACCCGCCGCCGCGACTCCGCCGCTGCTCCCAGGCTCACCAGCCGGTAAATCGCCCAGGCCGCGAACGAGCCCGCAATCGCCATGTTGAAGCAGTTCGCGCCCAGCGTCGTGATGCCGCCGTCGCCAAAAAACAGTGCCTGGATCGCCAGTGCCAGCGAGATCGCCAGCAGCGAAGCCCACGGCCCCAGCACAATCGCCGCAATCCCCACTCCCACCGCATGCCCCGTCGTCCCACCCGGCAGCGGCAGGTTGAACATCATCATCACGAATGAGAATGCGGCGAACAGGGAGAGCAGCGGCAGCGTCCGCCCAAACAGCTTCCGCCGCGTCCGCCGCAGCGCCGCCCACCAGCACGGAGCGCTCGCCGCATACATCACGGCGCAGGTCGAAGGGCTCAGATATCCGTCGGGAATATGCAAGCGGCGCGGCTCCTCAGCCTAGTGTACTGGATCGCCTGCGCCTGCAGCCGGAGCGGCATCCGTTACCGCGTACCCGCCGTGCGCCTGCAGCCGGAGCGGCATCCGTTGCCGCGTTCCCGCCGTGCGCCTGCAGCCGGAGCGGCATCCGTTGCCGCGTACCCGCCGTGCGCCTGCGACGCTTCGGGAGCACTCCGGGCCGCTCCTAAGCCGCGTACGGATCTGCCTCGCCCGGGTCAGGAATGCTCGACGGCGGATCGCTGGTCGGGAACGAATCGGCCAGCGTCTTGTCGAGTGCTTTTTCGCGGCGCCGCCTTCGCATCTCCTGCACATTGCCCTCGCCCAGTGAACGATCTTCCGGATCGCGGCGCGAGTCTTGCTCCTCGGGTATCGGACCGCCTTGCTCGCTCGCTATTCTGTTCTCTGTCATCTTTCCTCCTTCGCGCGCAATGCCGCCGCCAGAGTTCGCGAACGTGCAATTCACGCCCTTCCGTGCAATGAGTGCTTTCAGGGAATTGGATGCCTGCCCGAAGCGGCGCGATTTAATCGCAGACCTGGTGGCACGACATTCGCCGAGCGCACGGCCGGAGCGGCATTCTTTGTCACGTACCCTGCTGCGAATCCGCTTTTGCGAATGTCGGGTGCCGATGGCGAAGGTCGGATAGCCGATTTTGGGGTGACTCTTCCGTAACTCTTTCGAGCGCCCTCCGCTTTCGCCTTTCCCTGCCGCCATGTTACCCTCCAGCCATCGCGCGCTCCGCCGGATTCTATGACCCTCTCCGTTCTCGACTGGCTAACCATCTTCGGCTATCTCGCCATCACCATCCTGCTCGGCTTCTACTTCCGCAAGCGCTCCTCCCAAAGTGTCGATGACTACTTTGTCTCCGGCCGCAACGTCAACTGGTGGCTCGCCGGAACCTCCATGGTCGCCACCACCTTCGCCGCCGACACTCCCCTGGTCGTCACCGGACTCGTCTACGCGCAGGGCATCAGCGGAAACTGGCTCTGGTGGGGCTCGCTGCTCTCCGGCATGATGACCGTCTTCCTCTTCGCCCGCCTCTGGCGGCGCAGCGGCCTGCTCACCGACGTACAGTTTGCCGAGATCCGCTACAGCGGCAAGCCCGCCGCTTTCCTTCGCGGCTTCCGCGCCGTCTATCTCGGTCTGCTGATGAACTGCGTCATCCTCGGATGGGTCACCAAGGCCATGACCAGCATCGTCGCCACCACCCTCGGCGGAACGCCCTTGCTCCTCACCGTCGGCCGCTGGATCGCCCCTCTCGGCGGCGTCTGGGCCGGTCCCGACGGTGCTGCGCTCGCCGTCTGTGTCTTCTTCCTCATCCCCTTCACCGGCCTCTACGTCTCCCTCGGCGGCCTCTGGGGAGTCCTCTGGACCGACCTCTTCCAGTTCGTCCTCAAGATGTCGATCGTCATCGCCATTGCCTATTACGCAGTCCGCGCCGTCGGCGGCATCTCGGCCCTCATCGCCCGCCTGGACTTAATGCAGAGCACGATGCAAAGCTCTGCGCCGACTCCGTACCGCGCCGTCACCGCAACCGGCAATCCGCTCTCCTTTTTCCCCAACCTCTCCGCCGGCCTCACCACGGAAATGCTCTGGACTATCCCCGTCGCAACCTTCCTCGTCAACATCGGCCTGCAGTGGTGGGCCTTCTGGTATCCCGGCGCCGAACCCGGTGGCGGCGGCTACATCGCCCAGCGAATCTTCAGCGCCCGCGACGAGCGTCAGGGCCTGCTCAGTGTCCTCTGGTTCAATGTCGCTCACTATGCCATCCGCCCCTGGCCGTGGATTCTCACCGCCCTCGCCGTCATTGTCCTCTACCCCGGCCTCGCCCATCCCGAAGTCGGCTTCATGCTGGTCATGAATAACTACCTGCCTCACTCCATGCGCGGCCTCGCCATCGCCGGATTCCTCGCCGCCTTCATGTCCACCGTCGCCACCCAACTCAACTGGGGAGCCTCCTACCTCGTCTCCGATTTCTACCGCCGCTTCCTGCGCAAGCAGGCGAGCAACGCTCACTATGTCGTCGTCTCGCGCCTCGCCACCGTCCTGCTCGTCATCGCCTCGGCCTGGGTCTCGGTGCATCTCGATTCCATCGCCAGCGGCTGGCAAGTTGTCATGGAAATCGGCGCCGGAACCGGGGCCGTCTATCTGCTGCGCTGGTACTGGTGGCGCATCAACGCCTGGTCGGAAATCTCGGCCATGGCCTGCTCGCTCGCCGTCACCATCACCCTCAACGCTCTCCATCCCTTCCACGGCTCCTCGCCGGTGCTCTTTGCCAAAACCGCACTGACCACCACGGCCATCACCACGCTCGTCTGGCTGGCCGTCACTCTGCTCACTCCCGCCGAACCGCGCCCAACCCTCGAAGCCTTCTACCGCCTCGTCCGTCCCGATGTCCGTGGCTGGCAACCCATCGCTGCCCAATTGGAAGCCGAAGCCCTCGCCGCCAACGCCCATGCCATCGCTCCCACCCGCGATCTCGGCCGCAATCTCACTGCCTGGCTTCTCGGCTGTGCCATGGTCTACTTCTGCCTCTTCGGAACCGGCAAACTGCTCCTCCACCAACCCGTCTTGGGACTGATCCTGCTTGCCCTCTCAGCCCTCAGCGCCTTCGCCCTCTACCGCAACTTCGTCGCCAGCTTCAATCAGGAACCGGACACAACCCTCCCCGCAGCCAAGGTGGCCGGCCAAACCTAGCTCTTCGTGGGAAAGAGTTTGAGAACTGCGAGTTTTCGCCGGGTCTTGACGAATCGTGAAGAACTTTAGCGGACGATTTATTCCATGCCTTTTTGACTAACCCATTGATCATCGGAACGCCTACGCCCCAAACCTCCGCACTTTCGAAAAATTTTCTCAAAAAACTTGACAAAGCACTTTTGCCATGGCATTCTCACGATCAATATGAACTGTATAGCGATGCACATGTATCGCTTGTCGGGACAACTAAAAAATGAGGGTGGTTATGTCAACAACACAAGTATCTAATTCTAAAGAGAATAGTGGCTTCTGTAACCAGTTTGATCCCGCGCTGGCGGTTCTAAGCGACGCTTTTGTTGGCCAGCCCGCAGATTCTGATGCCGCATCGATGATCCGCTTCAAGACCTTTCTGAATCCGGATCCGCCATTTTACTTCGGCAATCGAATCACGGCGGAACTGGGGCCGCTGCTCAAGCAGCGCAACCCCGACCGCGTTTACCTGGTCACCAACAATTTCCTTTTCGAGCAATATGGTGAGGAGCTATTGCAGACGCTTGACCGCAGCTCGATTCACCATGATGTTGTGATCATCGAGGACGGAGAGGATCACAAAAACTTTTCCACACTTGAACGCCTCTGCGAGACCCTCGTGGACCGCAACATTTCCAAGAGCTCAATTATTCTGGGCTTTGGCGGCGGATGCCTCACCAACATCGCAGGCCTTGCCGCCGGACTGATCTTCCGCGGCATCCGTTACGTTGAAATGCCAACCACGCTGATGGGGATTACTGACAGCACACTGAGCAACAAGCAGGCCGTCAACGGCAATCAGGGCAAAAACCACTTCGGGATGTACTATGCTCCGATCTTTATCTTCGGAGACACTCGCTACCTGGCGACCGAATCATCGAATGGCAGGCGCGCCGCCGTGGCGGAAGGCATCAAGAACGGCTTCATATCAAACCCCGAACTCCTGGACTTTTTCGAGTCTATGCTCAGCGATGGGATAGAACGATGGACTGAGAGCGACCTCACCCAACTTGCCCAGCGCATCATCGCCTCCAAGCTGAGGATTCTGGAGCGCGATCCCTCCGAAAAGGGCTATGCCATCACCCTGGAATATGGCCACACCTTCGGTCACGCCATGGAGTTCCTGGCCAAAGGCCGACTTCCGCATGGCTTCGCGGTCGCAAAAGGAATGTGCATTGCAGCGGAAATTTCCTGCATTCTAGGATCCATCTCCCGCGACGTGGTCGACCGCCATTATCGCCTCTTCGGAGAGCTGCTTGGAGTGGACCTCGCGATTCCAGAGTATCTCCAGACAAAAGACATCTTCCGCGCGATGCTTACGGACAACAAGAAGGTCGCGGCCGGCACCAAGTTCGTTTTGCTGCGGCAGATTGGCGAGTGCCTGAATCCGGATGGTGACTTCCAAGTGTACGTCGAGCCCGAGGTGGCAGCGGCGGCGCTGTCTCGTTACCGCGGGAAGACTCAGCACGCTGCGTAGTTATGGCTCGCAGCCTGGCCGGCATTGCGCTCGGAAGAGACACAATCAAGGGGAACCACGATGAAGTTCAGTTTCAACTCAACTACGCTGCGCGACATCAACATCTTTGAGGCGCTGTCGAAAATCCACGAATACGGATACGATGGCGTGGAGTTGATGATGAATGGCAGCCACCTTCATCCTCTGGATACGCCGCAAAGCCGATTGCTGGAGATTAAGAAATTCTGCTCCGACAATGGAATCAATATCGTTTGCGTCGCAGCCGGAGGCGACCGACTACTCAGTGACGTCCCTTATGAACCATCGCTGATCACCGCCGAGGGTGACGGTCGTCGCCAACGGATCGACCTGCTCAAACGAGCGATCGAGATTGCCGAAGTTCTGGGGGCTCCGGTCTTGAACTTCAATACCGGCTTTCTTCCGGTGGGAATGTCAAAGTCACAAGCAAAGCAGTATTTCTGTGAAGGCGTAGCTGAGTTGTTGAACCTCGATGGAGAATTGATCCTGGCTGTGGAACCCGAGCCGGGATTTTTCATCAAAACCTCCGCAGATGCTCTGGCTGTGATCCGGGAAATCAACAGTCCGAGGTTCCGGTTGAACCTGGATATCGGACACGTGAATTGCAGTGAGGAAAACTGCTATTCCGCCATCGAACGCGCGATGCCATTCACACGCCATATCCATATTGAAGACATCAAGGATAGAGTGCATCACCACGAGATCCCCGGCGAGGGCAATATAGATTTCGCTCGCGTCTTTACCGTCCTCCATAACGCTCGGTACGAACATTTCGTGAGCGTGGAACTTCATCATCACGCAGACAGATGGCAACGCGCCCTAAAGGAGAGCTTGGACTACCTGTCCAAGTTTGCATGGCCGCAGGCATGACCAATCGGTGTCTTCGAACATTTGCTCCAGGCGACATCAGGATGGAAGAGATACCGCTGCCAAAACTCGCGGCTGATGAAGTGGCGTTCGGGTTTACTATGTTGCGCTCTGCGGCTCTGACATCAAGCTTTATCATGGAACGTACAGTGCTCCCCACCAGTACCCAATTGTGCTGGGACACGAATGGGTCGGTCGAATTGAGGCGGTCTCGCCCTCCGCAGAGCAACATTGGAGGGTGGGAGAAATTGTAACCGGTGACTGCTCGCTCTTTTGCGGGACCTGCATTCCTTGTGCAACCGATAAGAACCATTGTCAGCAAATCCAGAAGAGAGGCATTACGCGGGACGGAGCTTGCGCGCAGCACATTGCGGTCCATCAAAGACATCTGTATCGATGTCCTGCGGGTTCCGACTTTAAGCAGTATTGTCTTAGCGAGCCGATGGCTGTGGCGATACAGGGAATTCGGAACCGAATTGCGCCCTGTGTGCTCAGCAAGGTGCGCAACGCACTTGTGATCGGCTTCTCTGGTAACACAGATGATCACTCGCACCGTACCGCTCGCGGAAGCAGAACAGTTTTTCTGCGACGACCTTACTTGGGAGGTGAATGTCAAGGTCGTGATCGACCTCAACTAGTTGGGCACAGGGAGACGGTCACTGTGCCTGTTCTCATCTCCGCTCTGTACGACTTCGGATCACTGAAGACTCGGGCACGCGTGTTATGAAGGGGCGGATGTCACATCACGTATTCATTTCGAGAAGAGCTCAACAATCAAACCGAGCAGCCACTGATTACCCTCATCCTGGTGGAAGCGGGGATGCCACAGACAATTGATCCGCAGTGACGGCAGACGAAGCGGTGGCGAGATAAATTCGAGCCCAAAGGGGGCGGCAGCAGCTTCCGCAAATCTCTCCGGAACAGTAGCGACACAATCAGTGGACCGGAGGAGATAAGGCACGGCGGTGAACTGCGGAACCCGGAGCGTCACGGTTGCCATGATCCCCGCTCGTTGCAAATATCGATTAACGCGGTCATAGGGACTGGCGGAAGTTGACACGAAGAGATGATGCGCCGAGAGAAAGTTTTTCAAAGTTATATCACCTTGACCGAGTGCATGTCCTGCCCGGAACATCGTGACATAGGATTGCTTAAATAAACGCCGGCGATAAAGACTCGTGGACACATCCTCGAAAGCCCCGAGCGCCAGATCAACCCGGCCGGCTTCCATTTCCCGGGTGAGGTCGATAGCCCCGGCGCGCACCGTACTGATTTGAATCCGGGGTGCTACGCTGCTGCACTTGTTTGCCAAGTGAGGGATGAGGTCGATCTCCCCCAATTCTGTTACTGCAATGGAGAATTGCCGCTTGCTGGTTTTGGGGTCAAACTGTTCCTTGTAGTTTACGGCATTAGTGATGCTACTTAGCGCGACAGTAATGGGCTCCGCCAGACGTCTCGCAAGCGGTGTAGGCTGCATGCCTGTGCTCGTGCGTACAAACAATTGATCATTCAATGTTCGTCGAAGACGGATTAGGGCGTTACTCACGGCTGGCTGCGATAGTCGAAGGTTCTTCGCGACTGCCGACACTTGTTGTTCCTGCAACATTTGCTGAAAGACCACCAGCAGGTTCAGGTCAATTTCCTCTAGTCGAATCATTCTGGCTGCATTGTAAAGCAATATTCACAATGTGAATGTTCTCTATTCGCCCATTTTTATCGACAAGAGCATCTGCGTCGACTAAGAATGATACACACTGGAACGCGGACACGATCATCTGGACACAGCCTTGCACTTTTAAACCACAGTTGCGGCACAGATCACGCTCTGGACTGACCATTTGGAAGGCCTGAAGCTTTGCCAGGTGCCGGCACGGGCTACGGTCCGGTTACGGAACGGTGCGGCAGATGGAGCGCGACTAACTGCTGAAGTGCTCAGGAGGGAATAGAACTCATGCACCCTACGCGAGGCGACAAAACCGTTCTGAGATCCCTCAGCCTCGGGGGATTCTACGGCGGTGGCACGGAAGGAATGGTGGACGTCAAGGACGGCAAGATTCTTCGGGTGAGGCCGTTTCGTTTCGACTGGAAGTACGACCGCGAATCCCTGCGGACTTGGCAATTCCAGAAGGACGGCAAGACTTTCACACCGCTTTGGAAGTCGCTCCCGGGGCCGTTTTCCTTAGGCTATAAGAAGCGTGTCTATTCGCCCAATCGCATCCAGTACCCGCTTATACGCGTCGACTGGGATCCCGAGGGCATGCGCAATCCGGAGAATCGCGGTAATAGCAAATACCGCAGGGCGTCGTGGGATGAAGTGACGACCGTTATCGCCAATGAGATCAGGCGCGTTCACGCCCTGTACGGACATAACGCCATCCTGTTCCAGGGCGACGGTCACGGCGAGTGCAAGACGGTGAACACGCCGCATGGCCATCCCGGAGTCCTGCTCGACCACATGGGCGGCTTCACGCTTTCCGTCCGGAACCCTGATAGCTGGGAAGGCTGGTACTGGGGAGCCAAGCACGTGTGGGGACAAGGCGCACAAGGCATGTATTCGCCGGCCCACAACACCATGTATGACTGCACCCAGCATGCCCAAATGGTGCTGTTCTGGGGATGCGACCCGGAAACCACTCCCTGGGGTTTTACCGGACAGGTTGCTAGCCGGTTACTGTATTTCTGGAAAGAGATTGGCATCAAGCAGATTTATATTTGCCCAGACCTGAACTACGGCGCCGCCGTTCACGCCGACAAGTGGATTCCGATACTCCCGAACACGGATGCAGCCTTGCAGTTGGCCATCGCGCATGTCTGGATCATCGAAGGAACCTATGATAAAGACTACGTTGAAACCCATGTTTCAGGGTTTGACAGGTTCTCTGACTACGTTTTGGGCAAAGAGGACGGCGTTCCTAAGACTCCGGAGTGGGCAGCGAAAAAATGCGGAGTGGCCGAGTGGACCATCAAAGCATTGGCCCGGACGTTTGCGAAAAACGTAACCTCAATTGCCCATTATTTTGGCGGCGGCATGATTCGCGGTCCTTACTCTCATGAACCGGCCCGGTTGGAAGTTTGCCTGCTCGGTATGCAAGGTTTGGGAAAGCCCGGAGTGCATCAACTCCAACTCACCTACTTCGGAATGCCACGCGCTGAGGGTGTGAGCGGTTCAATTTGGAATTCCGAGATGTTGGATCGCATCACGATTCCGGTTATGTCCTCGATTGCCAACTGGCAAGAATCGGTTATACCGAAGACACTGATTGATAAATACCTGACATCTGATGAACCCGTGAAGTTCACAGGCACTGGCGCGATCGAAGCTCCGATAGCGAATCAATTCAAGGAGTATCAGTTTCCCTTGCCCGGCCAACCTGGTATCCGCATGATGTGGACCGACAGCCCTTGCCGCACCACCTGTTGGAATGGTGGCAACAGCACCGAAGATGGGCTCCGCAGTGCGAAGCTGGAATGCATTATCGCGCAACATCCCTGGCTGGAAAACGACTGCCTGTTTGCCGACATCATTTTGCCCGCCAACACCCACATGGAAGTAGACGATATCGTAACGAACTTAAGGCAAGGCGGCACGTTCGCGAATATGATGTTGTGCGAAAAGGCCATCGAGCCAGTTGGTGAATCCAAGAGCGACCCCGAAATCGTTATCGAGATCGCGAAGAAGCTTGGCTATGAAGAGCAGGTTACGGAAGGCTTCACGACGGAGCAGGTGCGGCAAAAAGTATTCGAATCCATGGGCCTCGAAAAGCTAATGACCTGGGAAGAGTTCAAGGAGAAGAAATACCATCTGTACCAAGCTGCCGATGGCTGGGAGAATGATTCTCCAGGGATGAGAAAATTTGCGGACGATCCCTTGAAGTATCCTCTGGGCACCCCTTCCAAAAAGCTCGAGTTCTATTCGGAGCGGCTGGCCAAGCACTTCCCCGAGGATAAAGAGAGACCGCCCTCTCCTAAGTGGATCGAAAGCAGCGATATGCATGATGAGCGTCTTTCGAGCCCGAGAGCCAGGGATTACCCGCTGCTCCTCATGTCAAATCATGGACGGTGGAGGACTCATGCGCAGTGTGACGATATTACCTGGACCAGGGAGGCTCCTACGTGCAAGATTATCGGCCCTGACGGATACAAATATGAGCCGATCTGGATTCACACATCGGAGGCGGAGAAACGCGGAATCAAGCACGGCGAGATTATTAAGATTTTCAACGAACGCGGCATAGTCCTCGGTGGCGCCTATGTTACGGAGCGCTTGCGGCCGGGTATAGCTTACATCGATCACGGTGCACGCATTGATCCGATCATTCGGGGCAAAGTTGACCGTGGTGGTGCGATTAACACCATTGCGCCGACCGGCACGATCTCGAAGAACTGCGTAGGGCAGGCCACCAGTGGGTATCTCGTCGAGGTTGCCAAAGTCAAGGGCGAAGAATGGGACGAATGGAGAAAGGCCAGTCCCGCGGCTTTTGAACGCCTCTACGACGCCGGTGCCGGACTGCGCTTTGACGCTTGGGTGGAAAAGGGCGGTGGGCGCTGAAGGCGCTTATTTCGGAGCTCGACGTCTACAACCGATGTTACGCTCGCCTTATTGCTGGCAATGACAAGCATGTCGCAATGATTGGATCCTTGCGCTAAGGAAACGCAATCCCCGTATCCGTACTCGGTGACCTCAGTGTGGATGAGATGATGCGACCCAAAGCGACGCAAAGAGCGTCCGGGGCGATTTCCGCGTTCTCCAGCAAGTCGCAGTCTGTGATGATGCCCTCAATTCCATTGGCCTCGTTAACGACCGGCACGCGGCGTATCTTATGAGCTGCCATTAAAGCAAGCACCGGCTCAATCTCTTGCTGCGGCGTGCAGGACACCGGGTTGCGCGTCATGCAGTCCTGAACCGTCGTGTGTTCGGGATCGCCCGTACCGGCTAGCACCCTGATGCAGAGGTCGCGATCCGTAACTATGCCTAACACTTTGCGGCGATCGAGATCGTCGACAACCACCACAACTCCGGTATTAAATTGCCGCATTAGGACGGCAGCCTTCTTCGCACTCGTCCCAGGTACACAGCAAACCGGATTGCCTCTCATTACCTCTATGACTCGCATTAATTCGTCTCCTCTGTGTAAAAGTAAGTCCTAAAAGGCAATGTCATTCGGGAGTTCTACCTTGGCGTAAACAAAACGCTATGAGGTTTTTTCTCCATAAGTTCGGCGAGCGTGGCGAGAGTTCCGTAGTACATGGTGGCGGCCTGGCAGTGTTTGACGCACGACGGCGCTTCGCCGTTTGCTGTCCGCGCCGAGCATAGGTCACAGTAGGCGGTAGGGAAGGGTATATAGTCTATGCGCAGCGACTTATCCGGGAGTTCGGTCACAATCTCATTCAGATGGATGCCGCCTCTGCCGGCCGGATAGCCATGTTCCTGCTTGCATGCGATTTCGCAAGAGTGGCAGCCCGTGCAATAGTCGTAATCGATCATCAGTCCTTTTCTCGGCATCTTTTCCGTCCTCCCCTATTCCTTGACCTTTGCGATTCGGCACAGCATGGTTTTCGTAAACGCTCCGCCAAAACCGGATGAACTGGGGCGCCCCATGGGAATCAACTGATTGACGTTTAGATCCCATACGCCATATAAATTAGGAGCCGTGCCGTCGGTTTCCGGCAGCCACCAGCCATGCAATGCCTGCACCATCTTCGGATGCATCGTGCGTGTCAATTTGGCTTTGCGCTTGACTCTTCCCCGCACCCCTTCTATCCAAACCCAGTTGCCATCCTCGACTCCGAGTGACTTGGCGGTATCGGGATGAATCTCAACCGTAGGATCGGGGTTAATTTCCCGAAGCCAGGGAATTTGTCGGTGTTCGCTATGGAACATCACCCCGTTGCGCCGGCCGGTAATCATGATCAACGGATACTCTTCCCAAATCTCCGGCGTACTCACAGGGCTCTCAATCGGTTCTTTGTGAAAAGGTAGCGGGTCCAGTTCGTACTTTTCAAACATGGTGGAGTAAAGCTCCACCTTGCCGGTTGGAGTACGGAATCCCGGTTTCTTATCCGGGCGAAGAAGCCCTTTTTCGTGCCGCCGGTAAGGCACCGTGCCGGACGGGTGACCCTTGGGAGCCATCGCCCAGGGCTTCTCGCAAAGTTCTTCGAAGCTTTGACCGCTGACCTTGAGCCGCTCAGTCAGCAACTCTCGGACGTTGCTCCACGGCACCGCTCCGGGATTTAAGCGCTTGGCCAGTTCGAAGTTAATCTCCCAGTCAGACCTGCATTCGTCAACCGTCAAGACCTTATGAATAGCATTCAGAGGAACTCCCGTACTGAAGACCGAGTCCTTCTCCGGGAAGGTCGCAGCGGGCAATACGATGTCGGCGATAGCCTGCGCCGTGGGAGTCATAAACGTATCCACCACCACGTTGAACTCCAGCTTGCGAACCGCCTCATAATGGCGCTTGGGATCCTGGGCGGTGCAAGCCATGAAGTTATTTGTCTGGCACCACAGTCCCTTGATCGGATAGGGCTTGCCCGTCTCCATCTGCTCCAGAACCATGTCGGGCTGAGCCCAGGAACGGAAGTTCTTCACCAACGGATAACGATCGGTGCCGATGCGCTTCTGGCTCATCTTATCCACAAATTCCTGGCCGTAAAGTTGGATCACTTCCTGGGTGGAATAGGGATAGACGGTGACTCCGTAGGGCGGGCGGGCGATCACGTTGCCGCCTGGCACGTCCAAATTACCGGTGACCGACCACAGGCACGCCAGGGCGTGAATCGTGCTGACCGCTTCCGCGTTGCTATCCAGAGGCTGGCCGAAACGAATCGCCGCTGGTTTGCTGGTCGCGTACATACGGGCGGCCTTGACGATCTTGTCTTTCGGCACCCAGGTAATCCGCTCAACCAACTCCGGGGGATAGTCTTGAACTCTTGCCTTCAGCTCTTCGAAACCGTGAGTCCACTTATCGACGAACTCTTTGTCATAAAGACCCTCGTTGATGATGACATTCAGCATTCCCAGGGCCAGCGCCCCATCGGTGCCGGGACGAATCTGCAGCCAGAGTTCGGCGCGCGAGGCTTCCCATGAGCAGACGGGGTCGATCACGATCAACTTTGTGCCTCGTTTCATCATGTCGACGACCCAGTGACCGCTGAAATAATGGTCCGTGCACTGGCTTCCGGAAAGGTTCCTGGCCCAGGAGATGAGGACCTTCGGGGCTACCCATTCGGGATCGTTATAGCGCAGCGGGAAGAACTGGCCCGCATCCGGGAATGTGGCGTCGCCCTCAACCTGGTGCATGGCGGCCAGCCTGGGAGTGAAGCAGGCAATCCCGGAGAGCCCAAACAAAGTCCAGTTGGGGCTGCCGTAGGCATAAGCGAGAAAGAGGATCGGACCACCGGAGTCGCGTCCCGTTCCCTGGCCAAAGACGATGGATTCGGCGCCGTATTCATCCCTGATCTTGCGCAGTCGTTGCTCGCAGGTATCGAAGGCTTCCTCCCACGAGATGCGCTGCCATTTTCCCTCGCCTCGTTCGCCCACTCTCTTCAGGGGATGGCGAAGCCGATCGGGATGATCGATGTACTGGGTAAGAGCCAGGGCGCGGGGACAGAGTCTGCCATGGTGATAGGGATGATCTTCATCCCCTTCCACCTTCAACAGCTTTCCATCTTTGACAAAAACCTTGACTCCACACCCGCCATGGCATCCCGGTCCCGGGGACCAAGCACCCATCTTGAATACCTGAACGTCATCCCTGCTCTGCATCTCTGGCCCCTCGATTCCAAGCTTTACCATACTCGTTACTCACCAACAAGACTCGGTGTCACAAGGCATGTACCATCTTCCAATAGACCACCGATAGCGCGACGACGACCAGCACAATGACGGCATATGCAGTAGCCGATTTGGCCCGTTGCCCGGGAGAAAATGCTTCACCTGCCGTGATCCCTTCCCCGATCGCGATCCAGGCGTTCTGGTAGGGTATCCAAAAGGGCGTGTTGGAGATGACTAACGTCGCCATCAGCACGAGTGGCGGAATGCCTGCCTGGTGCAGCACATCGTAGAGCGGCAAAAACAGCACGGTGAATGCGATCCAGCCGGTAGTATCCAGAAACCGCAAGACAAACATCGCCAGCACCACCATCATCAGAAGAAGCGCGGTGCTGAACGTGAATTTCTGAGTCATGGGGGTCATGTAGAGTGCCAGCCAATCGGTAATCTTGACCTCGTTGACGACCTTTCCCAGACTGATGGCCCCACCGATAAAGATAAGCAGCATCCAGGGAATGCCGGTTCCGATCTCTGAATCCTTGATAATCCCTGTCACTCCCAGCAACGCGACGGCGATCATGCCCACCAGATAGCTGGGCATGTGATGCAAGCGCCCGGCGGTTGCCCAAAAGACTACTGAGGCGGCGACAATGATCGCGGTAATCAGCTCGTCGCGCTTAACCTTACCCATGGCTTTCAGGCTTGTCTTGACGAAATCGTGTCCAAGGCTAAGCGCCGCCTCCGGCTTGAACAGCCAACGATTGGCGAAGATGAGCAGAAGGCAGATGGCAAGGTTGGGCAACGCGCAGACCAGGGCGAAGCTGGTCCAACTGATGGGCAGGTTCTTTGAACGGAAGATTTGCTCGACCACCGGCCCCAGAAGCGATCCGTACATCCACGTATTACCTGGGAGAAACGACATCTCCGTGGCGGTCAACATGATCAGGGCCGATCCGTTGCTGCGGTTCGCCAGCCCCAGAGCCTTGGTCAGGCTCCAGGCGATTGGCACCATAATCGCGGCACGAACCGTGTTGGAAGGAATCGCCAGAGACAGCAGCAAGCCAACCACCAGAAAGCCGAATTGGACGCCCGCATAGCTCGACGGAAAGGCGGCCAGAATGTAATAGGACAATCGCTGCGCCAACCCGGTCTTTCGCATGGCCAGACCGTAGAACAGGACGCACAGCAATATCCACCAGGCCCCGCCCGTGAATGCGCTGAACACCGTTCCCGGTTTGATTCCCGCAGCGATCAGCAATCCCATCATCAGAATCGCCGAGATGCCATTGTTCAGCACTTCGAAAACCCAGAGCACTACGGTGAACAAGGAGATGGCCAGCACGAGCTGTCCCGTGTGGGGCAGGCCCTGCGGGGTGGGCAACGCCATGATCCCAAGCCCGACGACAATCGCAAGCACTAAGCCGATGCCTTTCGAGCGCTTGTTGCCGCGAGGTACAGACGCCTGAGCAGACGAGCCCGGTGCCGGCGCCGCAATGACCGTTTCAGCCATATCCAGTCCTCCGCCTGATAGGTTTTTGTAGATGCCTTGCCTAATCAGTTTTGCCACCTGCCGTAACGCGCAGGGCGCTCAGTCCTTACTTGAGCCAGTCATACTTTTCCTTGATTGCCTTGATCAGTCCCGGGCGCGATTCCGCGACTTTCACTCCGGTAGCAGCCGGGCCTACATTGTTTCGGGATCAAATTCTCTATTGTTTTCGGGATCAAACTCCCAGCCACTACGTTGGCTGGTTCATCTTGCGAGGCAAAGAATCCCCCGCCTGCGATCTCGAACTCAGAGTTGTCCTTCGTCCATCCCTCGGTGTGAAGAACATTACACCGGCTAATCCAAGGCGCATAATGCTATTCAGGTATGGGTTCATGCCTTGCAGGTATGGAGTATGAAGTTGCCGACCCATGATGTGCCGCAAGTGTGCCATACGTTCCCGCAAACCCTTAAGTTGCAGATAACAAGGTTTTTGCTACCAAGTATAGACTGCGCCAAACCGCGCAAGAAGATGCGATGATATGATTCCGGCGGATAAATCGAGGTGTCCTGTATGAATCAAGAGGTTGCCGCGACTCTGCAACTGCTGGATGAGGCGCTGGGGCGTTACGTTCGGCCTGACACCTTTCCGTTGGCCATCCGCATGATCCAGCCGGGCGAAGCGCTTCCCGAAAGGTTAAAGGTTCCCAGCAAGACCATGGGCGAGCAATGGATAGTATGCCAGTCGATCGGCGTTGCTCGGCGCTATGGATGGGGAATAGCCATCGGCAAGGAAGACATCATCTGCCCGCTGGCGGCCATCGCCTTCGGTTTTCGCAAGCCAAACGACGAGTATCTGAAAGGCTTCGCTTCCGTCGGGATGTACTGCAAGGATGAGTCAGCAGCTACCAACATGGAAGCCAGCACCTGGAGATTCGAGCCCGGCACATACGACTACGTGTGTGTCGCGCCGCTGAACCGGACCACCTTCGAACCACATGTCATTGTCGTGTACGCCAATAGCGCGCAGGTGATGCGCCTGGTCCATGCCGCGCTGTACAAGCGCGGAGGCCGACTGGTCTCGACCACCGGCGGACGCCTCGATTGCGCCGAAATCGTCATTCAGACGCTCGCGACCAACGAGCCCAAGGTAATCCTCCCCTGTAACGGGGATCGTGTCTTTGGCATGGCCCAGGATAACGAGATGGCCTTCGCATTCCCATGGTCGTATGCGCAGGAGATCATCGAAGGGCTGGAGGGCACCCACAAGGGTGGCACGCGTTACCCTATCCCAGTCGCCATGCGCAATACGGTGACCATGCCCGAGTCTTATCAGGACCTTATGAAGATGTTGACGAACAGCGAAGAGACAGGCGAAAAGAAAGGCGAGTAGCTTTATCCAAATTAAGCGAATAGCTTTATTAAGGCGAATAGCTTTATCCAACTTACGCCCGCAGATACCATGGCACGTTGATGATGTTGATACGCCGATCGCCTTGCAGGAGCAGCATTGCAGTCAGCACCTCGCTTCGCTGGTTGTGCAGGAAATAGTGGTACCAGTGGCGCTCAACCATGGTTGAGATTGCTACCGCGATGGTCCGATGGCTGTTCTCCTTTTCGATTTGTAACACGTAGTCCACCAGCGGCTGCAACACCAGACGGTAAGGGGAATGCAAGGTGATCAGACGGGGAACAGGTGCCCCCGCTTCCCGCGCCGGTTGTTCAACCGCACTTTGCCACTCCGCGTTAATACTGTCGTCTTCACCGCAGGCGATATGTACGGCTTGCACATCCGGAGAAAGCGTCAAAGCAAAGCTCAATGTCTTCTGGGTAGCGGCGTTCCATTGATCGATGGGCACAATTACGATCGGCGGGTGATGGTTACGATGAAGCAAGCGCCCTTTGGCCTCGGTTTCACGTTTTACCAACCGATAGTGACGCTGTACCCGCGCCATCAGCAGAATCACGGCCGGCAACAGCAACACTACGATCCACGCGCCCTGGGTGAATTTGGCGGCGACCACGACGATCACGGTCAGTCCGGTTGCGACCGCTCCAATGCCGTTGATCAGCATGTGATGCAGTGATCCGCTCTTCTTTCGCCAGTGTGCCACCATCCCCGCCTGAGACAGAGTGAAAGCAAGAAAGGCTCCCACGGCGAAGAGCGGAATCAAACGGTCGGTGACGCCTCCGAAGATGATGAGCAAGATAGCCGCCATCACTGCCAGCACCCAGATGCCCTGCGAGTACACCAGACGGCGGCCTCGTAACGTCAGCGAGTGCGGCAGGTAATCGTCGATCGCCACCGCGCGGCACAACCGCGGAAAGTCCGCAAATGAGGTGTTCGCGGAAAGGCAAAGCACCAGCAGAACAGAAAACATTGTTAGACCGTATAGCACGCCCCTGCCGGCCACTGCGGCGGTAACCAGTGACAGAACGCTCTGATAACCGGGTTGGCCTGGATCCGTCGCGGAGATGCCGTAATAGTGCACCAGGGTTGCGATTCCGCCCAGCAGGCCTACCAAGGTAAGAACAATGATGGTCAAAGTTTTGCGTGCTGCTGGCACGACCGGCTCACGGAACGCCTGCACACCATTACTCACAGCTTCCACGCCGGTCAGCGCTGTGCAACCACTGGCAAATGCCCTCAGCAGCAACCAGAGTCCCACCGTTCCCGCAGTTGTTGGCACATGTGGCGGCGGCAGCCAGGGCATGGGGATGTCCTCCCGTCACTATCACCCGGGAGATACCTATTGCGATCACCAGGCACAGGGTGCCAACAAACAAGTAGGTGGGCGCGATAAAGGCGGATCCGGCTTCGCGAACTCCGCGTAAGTTCACAATTGTAAGGATTGCCAAAACGACTAGACAGAGAACCAGTGTGTATTTCTGCAATGAGGGTACTGCCGAAACCAATGCTCCGATGCCGGCGGAAATTCCCACGGCCACGTTCAGCAAATAGTCGATCATAAGCGCCGCCGCCGCCAATAGCCCGGCGCCGGAGCCCAGGTTTTCTTTCGCGACTGTATAAGAGCCGCCACCTCCGGGATATGCTGCGATCGTTTGCCGATAGCTGAAATAGACGATAAGGAGGAGAGCAATGATCGCGGCGGTCAAGGGCACAATATAGCGGGCGCCCGCGAGGCCGAGGGGCAGTAGAATCGTTAATGCCGCTTCCGGGCCGTAGGCGGCTGAACTTAATGCGTCCAGCCCAAAAGTTGGGACACCCTGCGTCGGCGTAATCCTTTGTCCCTGGTCCTCGCTGGACGCGAGCGGCCTCCCAAAGAGAAGATCGACAAGTCCCATACACTCCTCGCAACGCAACGCTGGAAACAGTGACAAACGTAAGGTCAAAGCGTACCACGGCTGAATTACGAGGCCGTTACAGATTGTCGCGTTTAAGTGGCAACAGAAGCAGGACTCGACCCGTCTGCCTGGCTCGCTCGCGGACATGCATTATCATGAAGGTCTGGTTCAGGGCTTGAGCGGCCAAGATAGATATGGACGCAGTGGAACCCGAGGCAGCAGTAGCGATCGTTCGTGCGTGCGACCGAGGGAATCCATTTTGCTGATGCGGCGCTCGGAGCGGCAAGAAGATCCCGTGGTCCGGACATTGGTCGTTCCCGGGAGGTCGGCGTGATCCTGACGACACGGACCTGCTGCACACCGCACTCCGCGAACTCGAAGAAGAGTGTGGAATCCGTCTTGATCGAGAGCGCAGGGAAGCGGCACTGCCTCCTGTATTGGCGAGACGGAGAACAGGGCCGTTCGTTTTAGTCGCCCCGTTTGTCTTCGGTGTGGACAGAGAGCTGCCGACGGTTTTAGATCATCGAGAGGCTGTGGAGGCGGTCTGGGTCCCGCAAAGCATCTGGTGCGACCCCACCCGGCACTCCCTCAGGGCCGTGCCAAGCCTTCCCGGTGGCGGGCTGTTTCCGTCAATCGATCTGAACGGAGTACCGGTCTGGGGATTTACCTACCGGCTGGCGACGGATTGGCTTGGCCTGCTCCCTAAGCAGGTGCCAATCGAGCACGCGGGATTTGAGGTGGCCAACCGTGTGCTGGACTTCCTGCTCTCCTTCGGTCTTAAGCTCAAAAGCCATTGGGAAGATCGTGTCGCTCGGATAGGAGCAACTCCACGGCAAACTGTGAAAGTCGCCACAGTTGAAGGAAGTATCCCCGTTGAACTAGTTACCGCCCGGTTTTCGACACCGCAAAAATCTGTCCCGCGCATAAACCTCCTCGAAATACTTCCAGACAATATTCGCGTGGTGGGATTGGCGTTCGAGGAGTATCTGATTTCGTCAACCAGTTAAGATAGTCACTGTCGCTTCAGTCTTCGGGTCGACAAAAAAATTCTCACCGAGGATTGTGGGAGGACAAACTCGCGCAGGATCATCAACCACTTGACAAGCAATCTTCGCCTCTCAGAGTATTAAAGGTACAGAGGAATTGCCTGCTAAAAGTACATTGCAGCCTCGATACGTCATTTTTTCAGGGCCGTTGCACGACCCCTGCGCAAATTCGGCTTCGTTGAACGTCAACGCATACCTGAACCCGCAAAGAGGGGACCTGATGCCTTTCTGATTGGACCGCATTAAAATTACCAAGGCAGGAAAAGCGATTTCTGCAGCCATGTAGTTGGTGGCGCGAGTTTTGATCATTCAGGAGCGGACTACCTCGTGTCGCCCGCATGAAAGAAGGCCGGCTGTGAAGAGTATCCGATGCAACTAGTTCCTCTCGGTTGGGCGTTTGGATTTGTATTGGCGGCGTTAAGTGTTTTCGTCCCTCTCGTTCTGCTGGTGAGCCAGGCAAAGAAGAAACGCGCCGTCGCGATCGTTCTAATCGTTGGTTCCGGTTTTGTAGGCTGCGTTGTGGCTGCTCTCTGTTTCTGGCGCGGGTCCGTTGTTCTCCTCGATTTTTCCCGTCTCACCCCTTTTCCTTTTGCGCTTGGAATCGACCGCCTGAGTGCGTTTTTTCTACTGCTGATCTGCATGGTGGCAGTTCCGGTCACGATTTTTTCGGTCTCATATTTTGACGACCACTATGGCGAGCAGCAACGGAACCGGATCTGGGCATTCTTTTCACTCTTTTTGGCTTCGATGATTCTGGTCGTAACCGCCTCGACCGGTTTCGCATTTCTCGTTGGCTGGGAGTTGATGACACTGCTTTCGGCTGGGCTGATTCTAATGGAGGGAGATTCAGGCGAGCGTCGCCATGATGTATTTCTCTACTTGCTGATGATGCATGCGGGAGCGGCTGCGGTGGTTGGGAGTTTTTTCCTTTTTCTGCCTTACTCCCACGGTCTTGACTTTGCATCGATAAGGGCGGCGAGCGGCGTTGTGCCGACGGGAATCCGGACGTTGATTTTCTTGTTGGCCTTTTTGGGGTTTGGAACCAAGGCGGGCCTTATTCCTCTTCATCTTTGGCTGCCCAGGGCCCACCCCATCGCTCCTAGCCCTGTATCCGCCCTCATGTCCGGCGTCATGTTGAAGACTGCCGTTTATGGATTTGTGCGCTTTGCTTTCGACTTTCTTGGCGGAGGCCCTTGGTGGTCGGGGTACGCTGTTCTAGCGATAGGCGCTGTCACTGGCCTGCTCGGCATTCTCTACGCGATCGCCGAGAACGATCTGAAGCGCTTGCTCGCTTATAGCAGCGTGGAAAATATTGGCATCATCTTTTTGGGACTGGGCACCTCGCTGATTTTTCTGGCGCACCATGCGCCTCTATGGGCAGGTCTTGCACTGGTCGGTGCGCTGTTGCATGCCTTCAATCATGCGCTATTTAAGAGCCTCTTGTTTCTCGGGGCCGGAGCTATTTCGAAAGCGACCCATACCGTGAATTTGGAGGAACTTGGCGGCCTTCAGAGTCGAATGCCGGTCACCGGTACCGCCATGCTCGTCGCTTGTTGTTCAATCGCCGGTCTTGCCGCTGTTCAATGGCTTCGTCGGTGAATGGGTAATCTTTCGAAGCCTTCTCGCTGGTTCGGTGCTGAATCAACACGAAAGCGCAGGTTATTCTGCCGCTGACGGTGGGCATTCTTGCTCTGATTGGCGGCTTGGCAGCCGCATGTTTTGTCAAGGTCTTTGGAGTGGCCTTCCTGGGCCGCCCTCGTCAGTCAAGCGGCGGAACACGCTCAGGAGGTGCCGATGGCCATGCGGGCTGGCCTGACTTTGCTGGCCGTCGCTTGTGTTGGGATCGGAATTTTTCCGGGTTTGTTTCTGAGGCCATTGGTGTCACTGGTCCAGGTACTGATCCCCGGCGCGGGCGTGCCACCGGAGACCGTGAGCATCGCGCGCATCATTCCTTTTGCCGCAGCGATCATCCTGGCGGTGAGTATCACAGCCGCACTTCTAAAACGCCGGGAGCGGATGGTTCGGACATGGGCATGCGGTCTGCCCGGACTTACGAGCCGAATGCAATACACATCGACAGTTTTTTCGAAGCCAATTCGCTTTGTGTTCTCATCGGCGTACAAGCCGGAACGTAAAATTGACAGGCTCCCGTCGGACCAGCCGTACTTTCCGGTGTCTGATCACGTACCGTTCGGTCCGCACCACCTACTACGAAAAGGCCATCTATCGGCCATTCGCGGAGATGATTCTTTCCGTAGCGCGCCAGTTGCGGCGGATGCAGACGGGGAATATTCAAGTGTATCTGCTCTATATTTTTCTGACCCTGGTTTTGCTACTCACGTTCTTGAGGTTCCAGAAATGAAGATTGCGCTCAACATTCTCCAAGCGCTCCTTCTAATTCTGGGAGCTCCGCTGGTGCGCGGCATCATTGCCCGGTGCAAAGCATTCCTGCAACGGCGGCAGGGGGCCAGCGTCTGGCGGCCATACTTTGATCTCGCCAAGCTTTTCCGCAAGGAAGATCTTGTGCCACCGACGGCATCGGTCGTATTTCGCCTCGTTCCCTTTATGTTGTTTGGGACAACGATTTGTGTGGCGGCCTTCGTCCCGTTAGTTCAACCTTCCGCTCTGCTCGCTTCCCGCGGCGACTTTATCCTCTTCGTCTACCTGCTTGCGATGGGGCGGTTCTTTCTTTCGCTCGGTGCATTCGATGGGGGCAGCGCGTTCGGCGGCATGGGTGGCGAGCCGCGAGGCATTGATTTCCAGTTTGGCGGAAGCTCCATTCTTGCTGTCGTTCGTTGCGGTTGCCATTCTGGCATCGCATGCCGACATTGCGGGGATGGTGGCGTGGACGTTGCAGCAAAACATCTTCAATATTTCCGCCGTGCACATTCTTGCGTTCACTTCTCTTGCGATGGTGGTGATCGCCGAGACGGGCCGGATGCCTGTGGACAATCCCACAACACATCTGGAATTGACGATGATTCATGAAGGCATGATCCTTGAATACTCCGGACCTCGTTTGGCCCTGATTGAATGGGCGAGCGCCATCAAGCTTCACGCGATGCTGGCGCTTTTAGTCGCACTGTTTGTTCCTTGGGGCATGGCGTCGAGCGTATCCGGCGGAGCCGTCATCCTCGCGCTGCTTCTATATTGTGCGAAAGTTGCCCTGCTGATTGGGCTATTGGCGGTGATCGAAAGTGGAATGGCCAAACTGCGCATGTATCTTGTGCCAGATTTCCTGGGAGTTGCTTCCGCAGTCAGCGCACTGGCGGTGATCTTTACGATGCTGGACAAGAGGTAACGAAATGGGCCTGGTAGAAGTTGCAACCGGCAAGATTCTGAGTTCATTTTCGGTCTTTCTGTTTTTGACCATTCTCCTGATGGTTGTGTCGCGCCGCATCTCGACGAGCATTCTGTTGTTCAGTGTGCAGTCTGCGATCATCGCCGCGGAAGCGTTCGCCACGGCATTCCGGGAAAGGCTGGTCGCGGCCTACGTGGTTGGCGCATTGATCGTGGTCATTAAGGTGGTCGGTATTCCGCGTGCATTTTTCGGTTTGGTGAGACCATCTGAAAACGTCGAGTGATGTGAAAGCCTCGACGACGCCCACTCAATCGGTCTTCATTGCCGCCGCTATGATCTATCTGTCCTATGCGGCGGTTCAATCCTATGAGCAGTCGGTACACGTACCGGAGGACGCCCTTGCCGCGCCGGTGGCGTTAATTCTCACGGGCGCATTCCTGATGGTCAGCCGCAATAAGGCTCTCATGCAGATGCTCGGGCTTGCTCGTGCTGGAGAACGGCATCTTTCTGGCAGCTCTGACGACGACCTTTGGGATGCCCTTGGTCATCGAGATTGGGGTCTTCTTCGACGTTCTCATGGGGCTGCTGCTGATGGGAGTCTTTGCGTTCCGTATCCGTGACACGTTTGACCATCTGGACGTGTCGAAGCTGCGACGGCTTCGAGGCTGAAGCGAATGATCCTTCTTGCGCCGCTGCTTATCGCGATTCTCGGGGCTTTTGTGCTCCTGGGTTTTCGGAACCCTCGGGCTGCCACTCGCGCTGCGCTCTTTATTGGCGGGCTGGAAATCGCTTCGCTCATGGTCATCGTCTGGCAGGTGCATGAACATGGCGCCTTGCAAGTGGGCCGCTACCTTCGCGTGGACGGGTTGAGCTCCTTCTTTCTCATCAATATCGCTTTTATTTCTGGCCTGGTACTCGTCTACGCGTCAGGCTACCTGCGCCACCCCGGAGAAGGGCGGTTCTCTTCGCCGCGATGGTTCTACGCTCTGGTATTTTTGTTTCTCTTCACGATGATCAGCGTTTGCCTGTCGGCCAACCTCGGCCTTTTGTGGATCATGATGGAGGGAACCACGCTGGCTTCGGCCCTGCTGGTCGGCTTCTACAATACCGAAGGCGCGGTGGAAGCCGGTTGGAAGTATCTGATGGTCTGCACAGTGGGAATTGCGTTTCGCCTTGTTCGGAACCATTGTGCTGTACCTCGCCGCCGTCAAAGCAGGGTATGAATCCGGCCGCAGCGCTGGATTGGGCCTCGCTGATGGATGCCGTTCCTCGGATGAACTTTGACCCACATTTGGTGAAGCTTGCATTCGTCTTCGTCATTGTCGGCTATGGAACCAAAATTGGATTCGTTCCCATGCATAGCTGGTTGCCGGATGCGCACGCCGAAGCGCCAACCCCGGTCAGCGCCTTGCTCTCGGCGGTTTTGCTCAACTGCGCGATGTATGCCGTGATGCGCTATGACGCGATCGTTTCCCATGCTGTCGGAACTGCGTTTCCGCACACGCTCCTGCTCATCTTCGGCGTGATGTCCATGGTTGTTGCAGGCTTGCTCATCCTGGTGCAGCGCAACCTGAAACGTCTGATGGCATACAGCAGCATCGAGCACATGGGAATCATCGCCATTGGCCTGGGACTGGGCGGGCCGCTGGGACTTTTCGGCGCGCTGCTGCATATTTTCAATCATTCGGTGGGCAAGTCGCTTCTCTTCTTCAGTGCTGGGAACATCCGCGAGAACTTCGGCACGCTGCGCATGGACAAGGTTAGCGGCATGGCGCGAACCCTGCCGCAAACCAGTCTTGCGCTCGTGGTCGGCAGCTTGGCCATCGTTGGCCTGCCACCATTCAGCCTTTTCGTCAGTGAATTCGCGATCCTGAGCGAGGCATTCGCCCAGGCGCGCTACACGGTGGCTGTCGTCTTCCTCGTGGTTCTTTCCGTGGTCTTCGGCGGATTCAGCTACTATCTCCTCCGCATGCTCTGTGGAGATGATCCCAAAAACGCTCCTGCCAATGGGAAGCTACTTCCTTCTGAATACAGCGTGATGGGGATCGCCGGTGTTTGCCTCTTTTTCTTTGGGGTACGAATTCCCCACATATTCACGGTCATTCTCCAGGAAGCCATGGCGGTTTTGCGATGAAGGACGACGAAAAGGAGCGCCTGAGCATTCCGTATGGCGAGAACCATTCGACAGAATCGTAGCCGTCACACGTCCTCTGGGAAAGAACGGCAGACCAGCGCGTCTGGTGACCCTTTTCGGAAGCTTAGGACCGAAGCGGCGAGAAGTCGTGTTCACTATGTCTTTGATGTTGGCGACCCGGCGTATCTGGAAATCGTCCATACGGCTAGCGGTCGCATCCGTTCCATTTCGCCTGGAGGTGCCTGCGGCGGCTTGGTATGAGAGAGAACTCCACGACCAATACGGCGTCGAGATCGCAGGGCACCCTGATTTGCGTCCTTTGATCTTCCACGAGAATTGGCCCGATGGCGTACATCCAATGGTCGACCCAGTGCAAAGATGTTCCTTGGTCTAATCGCGAGTATCGTTTCCTGGAGGTGCAGGGCGAGGGCATCGCGGAAGTCGCAGTAGGCCCCGTCCACGCGGGGATCATCGAGCCGGGACATTTCCGCTTCAGCGTCGTCGGAGACACGGTTCTGCATCTTGAGTTACGCCATTTCTACACTCACAAGGGTACGGAGAAATTATTCGAAGGCGCACCCTCGTGAACGCCGGAACGATGATCGCGGAATCGGTTTCTGGAGACAACTGCTTTGCCCATGCGGTTGCCTACTCCCAGGCCGTGGAAAACGCATGTCGAGGCGATGTTCCGCCGCGAGCCTCTGCGATTCGCCTGATTGGATTGGAGTTTGAACGGCTCGTCTGCCACATCTCGGATATCGGTGGGCTGTGCACCGATGTAGGTTTCGGTGTCGGCTGCCGCATCTGCCGACCCGCATCAAGGAATCTCTTCTTCAGGCCTCATCGAAGTGCTGCGGAACACGATACTGGCGCGGCGTTGCAGTTCCGGGTGGCCTCCGATTCGCTCTCGATTCCGGTCAGCTCCTGGAGTTTAGTCAGGCCGTCTCCTTCGCTGCTCGCGAGTTTTCGGATCTCGCGCGGGTGATCCTCGAAACTCCGTCCATCCAGAACCGTTTTGAAACGGCCGGAATCCTTCGACGCGATGCGGCGCGGGAGCTCGCCGTCGTTGGGCCGGTTGCGCGTGCCAGTGGCGTAGATTTGGACGTGCGTCGCGATCACCCTTATGGATTTTACGCCAAGAGTGACGTTCGATGTTCCGGTCACGCACTACGGGGATGTGATGGCGCGCGCCAAGATTCGCATTGAGGAAGCCGCGACCTCCGCTCGCCTGATTCAGGAGACTGCGAATGCCTTGCCATCCGGAAGTGTGCTGGCGCCACTCGATCTTCGCGGAGAGTTGCAGCGGATCCTCGGCGGTTGAATCTCCTCGCGGGGAGCTCTACTATTGGCTGGAAGCGCACGACGGGCGACCTTACCCGCTGCCACATCAAGTCACCATCATTCCAGAATTGGCCGGCTATGCCCTTCGCGGTTGTAGGGCAACATCATTGCGGACTTCCCGCTGATCAACAAGAGCTTCAATCTTTCCTACTCCGGATGTGACCGATGATCTTTGAAGTGATCGAGCGAAGTCTGCGCCAGCCGAACCGGGTGATTCCCGTCGAGGCTCTGTTGGGAAATTGCGATGGGAGCCGCATGCCCGAGGTTATAGCAGCTCGGTTGACACCCGCCATCGCCCAGAAGCTAGTTGAAGTCTGTCCCACGGCGGCGTTCAGAATCGAAGAACACGATGGACGACTATGTCTGACGCTCTCCTATGGGGAGTGTATCGGTTGCGGAAGGTGCTTCGAACCAAGCGAAGGAGCAGTGGTCGCTGCAAAGAGTATCCCCTGCTGCGGCCGCGCGAAAGACTCAATTGGTGCGTGACTGGGATATTCGAGTCGCGCGCAGAAATCACTCGCCCGGACTCCAGAATCCGGAGATTGTGCGCGGGCAGATTCACTCCCTCTTGGGAAAGGCCCTGAATATCCGCCAGTTGGACGCCGGCTCTTGCAATGGGTGCGAGGCGGAGATCACGGCCCTCACCAATCCCTATTACGACCTGGAACGATTCGGGATTCATTTCGTAGCATCTCCCAAACATGCCGATATGCTTCTGGTCACAGGCCCTGTTACTCGCAATATGGCCGACGCAGTAAAAGCCACGTACGAGGCGGTTCCGGCGCCGAAAATCGTAGTTGCGGTGGGAGCGTGTGGATGCAGCGGCGGGATTTTCGCAGGCAGCCATGCCGTCGTCGGCGCAGTAGACGCGCTCATTCCTGTTGACGGCTACATCCCCGGCTGCCCCCCAACTCCCGCCATGCTAGTCACAGGAATCCTTGAGGTCCTACGCCAATGCAAAGGCGGAATGTCTGAATTCGATCGCTGATTTTGCCTGAGCGAAGATGATGCTGAAATACAAGAGCTTCAGCACATGTTACTTTTACCGAGCAAGGATGCCTGTTCGAGCCATAGATTGCCGTGGTAATGGTTTGCGGGCTATTCTGATGCAGGGCGTGAGAGTTAACCCTGAGCGGCACCATCTGCCCATGCGATGGGCTTGGCTCGGTAGCTGATTCGTGCGACGGGACGACAAATTAGCCGACGGGACGCGTTCGATGTCTGATGTGCAGCCTCGGGTACTTCGCGATGTTCGCCTGCAGGGTTTCGCTAATCGTATCTCGGTGGACGAAGCAATCAAGTGGATTGATAACCATTCGATCACCCTCGATTCTGAACAGGTATTCGTTGAAGTAGCCGCCGGTCGTGTCCTTGCACAGCCTTTTCTATCTCCACAGGATTCGCCACCCACGGACACTGCCGTTATGGATGGCTACGCATTGCGGTGCGCCGAAACAATTGGCGCTGGCAGCTACAATCCGATCTGCTTTTCAACTCAGGAGGACCAGCTACTACGGCCGTTTTCTGCTGTCCTCATTTCTTCTGGGACTCCAATGCCGCAGAGTGCAGACGCCATCGCAACATTCGATCTGGCTCGCGCTGGAAAAGATACCGCCGAGTTGATTGGACAAGTCACTCGAGGTGATGGCGTGAGTCATCGGGGGCAGGAGGCGCGAGAAGGAACGCTCCTTATCGGCAACTCTCGCCCTCTGCGGCCTTCGGACCTCGGGTTGATCACGTCATTCGGCATCACCGAGTTGAAGGTCATTCGGCGTCCCAGAGTCCGGCTCATCCTCACAGGATGCAAGCAATCCCCGAATCGCGAGTCGGGTGATGCAGACGGGCCAATGCTGCGTACTCTGATTGCACGGGATGGCGCGGTGATAGAGAGTAGCGTATATCCACTTTCAGAACAGTCACTCATCGCCGAGTTGATCGCTCGTCTTGGTGCGGATGTCGTCCTGGTTTGTGGGCGAACCGGTACTGGCCCAGACGACGTGACACCACTGGCCCTCGATGCGGTCGGCACTCTTTCTGTTCACGGAGTTGCTATGTGGCCCGGAGCTTCGACCGGGATGGGATCGGTCGGAGCTGTTCCGGTAATTCTGCTTCCGGGCAGCCCTTTGCATTGCCTGTGCGCTTACGATATGTTTGCTGGCCGCCTTATTCGAAGTCTTGGGGGGCGCAGCCCGCACCTCCCCTACCGTATTCGCCATGTCACCGTGGGACGTAAAATTGTTTCGTCTATTGGCAATGTCGAGTTCTGTCTCGTACGACTGGTCTCAGGGGAAGCAGTTCCGCTGGGCTTGGCTGGTTCGGGCGGGCTGGTCTCTGCTGCCCACGCAGATGGCTTCGTATTGATTCCTGCTCCTCTGGAGGGTTATGCGCCAGGAGCATCCGTAGCCGTCTACATGTACGATGAATCCGATGATGTGGATAGCGAGTGCAGATGACGGGACAGAATTCAAACTCGGTTCTGCTGCGCGCGGCACAACAGCAACAATTTCTCGAGGTGATAGAGCGCGACGAAGCCGTTGTGAGATTTCGGCAGCACCTCGCGCTAAAGCCCCTGGGAGAAGAGTTGGTCTCTCTGGCAAATGCGCTCGGACGCGTTCTGTCGCGCGATGTGGTCTCCGGTGCTGACGTTCCGGGCTTCGATCGATCGCGTGTCGATGGCTTCGCCGTGCGGGCGGCCGACACTGTTGGCGCCTCCGACGATGCGCCTTGCGTCTTACGGCTCAATCGCGAGATTCTCACGCCGGGCATGCCACCTCAGGAGAACGTTGCGGAGGGATCGGCAACAATCGTCGCAACCGGCGGCATGATTCCGCGCGGAGCTGATGCCGTCGTGATGGTCGAGTACACGGAAGCGCGTGAGCAACTCGGCCAAGTTGTGATCGACGTCTGTCGGACCGTTGCACCAGGCGCATTTATCGCCGCTGCCGGCAGCGACATCGCACAGGGAGAGACCATCCTTCGGGCAGGCCAGGTCCTGACTTCGCGAGAGATTGGTTGTCTCGCGGCGGTTGGTCTTGCGGCGGTTCATGTCTGGCGCAAACCTACGGTAGCGATCTTCTCGACCGGTGACGAACTCGTCGCCCCCGGTGAACCACGACCTCTGGGCAGCGTCTACGACTCCAACAGCGCAATCCTCGCAGCCGCCATCGAAGAGGCTGGAGGCACGCCGGTGCAGTTGGGCATTGCGCGCGACGTCGAAAATGAAATTACAGCCTTGCTGGAACGGGCACTGAACTACGACGTCGTATTGCTGTCAGGGGGAACCTCCAAAGGTGCGGGCGATCTTGCCTACCATGCTGTCGCAAAACTCACTCGGCCCGGTATCGTTGTTCATGGAGTGGCACTGAAGCCAGGCAAGCCGCTGTGCCTTGCGGTCACCGATGGCAAGCCCGTCGTCATTCTTCCGGGCTTTCCCACTTCAGCTATCTTCACCTTTCACGAGTTCGTCGCGCCGGTGATTCGAGCCTTTGCGGGACTGCCTCCGGAGAGCCCTGAGTCACTGAAAGCCACAGTGGCTGCACGCGTCGCTTCGGAGCGTGGGCGGACTGAGTTTGTAATGGTCTCCCTGACACGCGGATTAGATGGGAAACTCGTAGCGTACCCGACCAATAAAGGGTCTGGATCGGTCACCGCATTTGGTCAGGCCGACGGTTTTTTCACAGTCGGTTCGCAATCGGAAACTGTTCCGGAGGGCGCGGAAGTTGACGTTACGCTGATTGGCGCGCATCACAAACTGGCGGACCTGGTGATAATCGGAAGCCATTGTGTCGGTCTCGACCTGCTCGTCGGACGCGTCATCAGCGAAGGTTTTTCGGTCAGAACTCTCAGTGTGGGTAGCACCGGCGGACTGGCCGCAGCCAAGCGGGGCGAGTGCGACATCGCCGGAATGCATATCATGGACCCCACGACAGGTGAGTACAACCGGCCGTTTCTTACCGCAGGTCTCGAACTTGTTCCGGGCTACATGCGCCTGCAGGGAGTTGTCTTTCGACCGGGCGATCCGCGTTTTGAAGGCCGGTCGGCGGAAGAAGCCGCAGCGGCGGCGATCGCAGACCCGTCCTGTCTGCTGAGCAACCGGAATGCAGGATGCGGCACGCGCATCCTGATCGATCGTCTGTTGAACGGCTCTCAGCCATCGGGATATACCAACGAGGCGAAGACGCACAACGCAGTTGCCGTTGCCATCGCACAGGGACGTGCCGATTGGGGCGTAGCGATCCAGACAGTGGCGCGGCAATATGGCCTCGGATTCTTGCCTTTGCAAGCGGAACACTATGATTTTGTGATCCCCAGAAGCCGGTCCCAGCGCATCCCGGTGCGAAGATTCGTGTCGCTGCTCTTAGACCCGGCGGTCAGGGAGGCTCTCCACCAGCTTGGGTTCGAATTGGAGAACCTTACGACGCGGCGCGACGGCTAGAATGGGATGACTAATTTGTTTCGGGATAGTGGCGTCGCTTCAAGCGCGCAGATTGGCAGAAGATGACGATGAATGGCGAAGGCAAGTTGGAGATTCAATCGCCGGCAAAGAAGCCCGCCATCCCGTATGCTCGCGCCTTGAGCATCGCATTGCGGACGCTTCACATTTTGGCCATCAGCATCCTTGTTGGAGGGCATGCGTTTGGCGCTTCCGCCGATCAGCTTCGGCCTTTGCTCTTCGGCGCAATCGTCACTGGAGTGGGTATGGCAACCATCGAGACCTATCCAACGTTTCATTTTCTCCATCAGGGATGGGGCCTGCTCGTGCTCCTCAAACTCGCTCTGCTGTGTGTGGTCCCATTTGCGTGGAGCCACCGACTCCCGATTCTGATCGCGGTTATTGTCATCGGGTCCGTCGGATCGCACATGCCAAGGAAATTCCGGCATTATTCACTTATCTATGGACCAGAGCAAAAAGGGTAGGCCGGTTCTGCAGGTTAGCACCGACGAATCCTAACTCTCGGGAATCGGCTCAAACTCACTATTCTTCACGCTTCCAGCATTTCCGAACTTGCGGAGACAAGATGTACGTCGATCTCGTCTCCCGGTGAAAACGAGGTGCGCTCCGCCGGGAGCACAGCTATGCCGTCTGCCAGAAGCATAGTCTTCAACATGCCGGTGTTTTGGTCGCCTGCACTGAAAGCCAGGGGCTTCCCATCTCTCCATTCGAGCCGGACGCGCAAAAACTTGACCTTGCCGGACTTTTTCCGTACGGGGTCCTGTAGAACCGCATGCAGGAACGGCTTCAATATGCGCTGGTGTCCCATCAGTCGCAGGAGCGCCGGCCTGACGAACTCCTCAAAGACAATTAAGGATGCGACCGGATTGCCAGGAAGGCTGAAGACAGGCTGCCTGTTTCTGAGGCCGAAGGTGGTGGGTGCTCCCGGACTCATGTTCACGCGGGAGAAGAGCTCTCGCACATCCAGTTCGGCGAGTACCTCCCGCACCAGGTCTCGCTCACCTGCCGACACCCCTGCCGAAGTGATCAGGACGTCCATGGTGAGCCCCTCGGTCATCTTCTCCCTATGGCTTTCGCGAGTATCGCGCGCGATACCGAGAATCACCGGGATCGCTCCGCATTCCTGAACTGCGGCCGCCAGTGACAACCCATTGCTGTCCACGACCTTGCCCGGTACAGGGGTCTCGCCGACCCCGATGAGTTCATCACCAGTGGAGAGGATGGCGACCCGAGGTTTCCGATGAACCGCAACCGCCGCCTTGCCGCAGGAAACCATCATGCTTATATCAGGCGCTCGAATAACCGTTCCAGCGGAAATAACGTTTTCGCCGCAACGTACATCCTCTCCAGCAAAACGAACATGTTGGTGCTCGCGGACAGGCGCGTTAATCCAGATCTCGCCAGCGCGTTCCTCGACTTCTTCCACGGGTACCACGGTGTCAGCTCCCGAAGGGATGGGCGCTCCAGTCATGACCTTAATCGCGCAGCCGACTTCGACGGGAACGATCGCCAGAGCGCCGGCTGGAACGTACCCGGTGACTCGAAGGCACGCTGCTTTCCGGCAATCCGCAACCCTCACGGCATAGCCATCCATGGCTGAGTTTTCGCACAGAGGCAGGTTCCAAGGTGCAACGATGTCTTCAGCGAGCACTCTGCCCAGAGATTCGATCACCGGCACCACCTCTGCTCCCAGCGGTGTAATGTTTTCGATGATCAGGCGCCGTGCTTGTTCGTAAGTTGTCATAACGCTACAGGACCGCTGCTTCTTGGCAATGCCGGCCGTTTGGTAATCCGCTCAATCTTTCCATATTGGAGATGGACTAAGTCCCCAGCCAGACATGAGCAATGATACCTTGGTCTGCTGGATCAGTGACGTAGTCAATGAATTTCATCGCAAGGTCATACTTGACCTGCGGGAATTACGCGTGCGGATTTGAGGTTCAAGATTCTTACGATTTGGATGCCAACATTCCCCAGAGAGGCGGGCACGAGACGTGTGGCGGGGACCAATCCGGAGTTTGAGCTGGGCAGGTGGAGCGGGCAACGATTGGCACAAAGGATAATCGTTTTGGCGAGCCATGTTGCTCGAAAGGTGAATGTTTGCACGACTTCCAAACCGTTGCCAAGTGAAGCAATGGTGGGCTGTGGCGCAATGCGCAAGAAGTTAATGGTCCGAATGGTACACGCCGTCAGCGGCCGTGTTGGGCAAGGCGGATCGACTATTGCGGTCGCCCGGATTTATCGAAGCGATAGGAAATGCCGACGAATCCATGACCCACGCTGGTATGGGCCGACCAGTCATCCTGAACCTCTACTCCCGCTCTCGCATACCATCGGCCCGAGCCAGGGAGCCGGAAATCAAAGCCTCCTCCACCCAGAACCGATCCGCTGCCATGGTACTCACTTGCTGGCCTAAGATAGGTGGCCTGCACTCGTGCGTAGCCCACTAGCCCTTCCAGATAAGGCTGAACTCGATGAAAGGTTGCAAAGCGCAGGATCGGGCCAACCCTGACACCGGCTTCGGTCTGATTGCAGTAAGACATTTTCTCGTAAGCGCTCTGCAGCTTAACGCCAAGATACTTGTTCAGGAAATGGGCAAAGCCAATCTGCCCACCTTCTCCAAAGGACCAAGGGCGCGGGCCCTTCGCTGTCCCCATAAAATCGGCGGACAGTTCATCCGACGCAGAGCCGACTAAGACTGGCACGGGTGCCGATCCGCCGGTGACCGGCGCAGCCGCGGAGTCGGCAAAGACCGGCGCAGAAGGTCCCTGGGCCAGGCAGAGCCCGGAGAACAGAAACAGTAAAAGCATTGCACAGCAGAGCGGAATCTTCATGAGTGATACTCCAGTAGGCTGCCAATAAACCGCAGCGAAATTGTGAGCCGTCTGTGAAATGCCTTCTCTTAGAGCATCGAGCAATCTAATCACATAGACCTGCGGCGTCGCTAGGTTTCCATGGCCCATGTCCTCTTGCGAGTCAAAAATGATTGCACAATCCTAACATGCTGGATGCCGGGATGCAGCGTAAACCGCGCTGATTGCGACTTGTCCGGCGGCTTTAAATAGCCACTAGGTAGTGCCGTGGCGGCGGCGTCAGAGAAACCACTTAGATCAGATTTCCGGGCAGTGAAAATTACTGCAGTGTAAGAGCCATTCCCCGGCCTCACTTGTCTGTTTGCAATGCTGCCTTTTGACGATGGCTGTCCCACCAGGTCAGGAAGCAAGCGGCGAGCACCAGCACGAACGGGTAGCACTCCAGCGTGTAGCGATCTTCCGACATGCCGGTGGTGGCCAGAAAGAGCGTGCGCACGACCGGGTAGGTGAGCAGCAGGGCGAGGTGCTTGATGCGATGGCGCATCAGCCATGCTCCGGCGACGGCGGCGGCGATGTAGGCAAAGTTGAGCGCCATCAGCGCGAGGTTAGAGAGCGCGTCGTGGAGGTCACCGGCGAACTTTCCAGAAATGAGTTTCGAGGGGCAGCAGCTGAGTGCGCGGCCGGAACCACATGTCGAGCGTGCGCGCGACCGGCAGCAGCAGATAGTAGCGGACGGGATGGAGTCGAATGTTCTCCCTGGCGATCTCACCAAACTGCCGGTCCAGCTCCGGTGTCATGTCATAGCCCATGTTGTACTGGTCGAAGAGCGAGCGAACCAGTTCGCGCTGGGCCTGTGAGGTGTAGGCGCGGTCGGGAATGTCGCGAACATCGACGGGCTCGCCGGGGACGTGAAAGCCGATGTCTTCATTGCTGGAGTAGTCGATGAGCCAGGTCTTGTACCAGCGGTCGCAGCGGTCGCCTGAGTACTCGCCTGGGTCGCTGGCCTGAGAAGTGACGAGCGGCTGAAATACATGGAAGACGCGCCAGTTGCGAATCGTCCACGGCACGAGCGGAGCAAGTGAGACCGCGGAGAGCAGCAGAGTCGCGGTCGATAAGTTCGCGCCGTCGCGATGCTTCGCGAATCATCGGCGCGCAGCGGCAAACTGATGCAGCCGAGGATCAGGCCTCCGTCCCCTCGAAGCAGAATGGCTCCGGCGCAGGCGACGCCGCACAGCACCCACCAGCGCAGAACGCCGTGCGTCCAGGGCGAGCACCGCACAGTCGATGGCGGCGGTTATGAAAAAGATCTCCAGGCACTCGGTGAGCGGCGTAGCCACGTAGCTCATCAGGAATGGGCAGAAAGCGGCGAGGATAAAGGCCGAGCGGGCGGCGCGCTCGGAGACGAGGCGGCGCGCAATGTCAGCCACCAGAAAGCAGGTCAGCACGTCAAAGACGAGCTGAAAGAGCATCGCACCAAAATAGTGGTCTTGGCCGAAGATCAGGAATGTGAAGGCGAGAAAGAACGGATAGCCGGGCAGGCGGGTCAGAGTCGGCCGCACATCCGGTAGCCAATCCATGCCAAACATGTGGTGGTTGAGGAGGCACTTGGCGATCTCACCATAGATCAACGAGTCGCCTTCGACGACGGGCAGCTTGAGAACGAAAAACAGGCGCAGCAGCACTGCTGCGATGGTTGTGGCCAGGAACCACCAGCGATGCCGGTTGATGAAGGTGAGCACGCCCGAATATAGCAGAAAGCCGGGTCGAGCAGGGGAGTGCGGCGCCTGTGCCCGGTTGGGAGGCGCGGCAGGGTTCGATTGACGGAGTGGTGTGCGAAACATACGATAGAGTTACGGCAATAAACGAATGTCCAAGCCCATTTTCTTTGATCCGGACCGGCGGCGCTGGAAGCGGATACGTAAATCGATTGATGTCGCGGTTGTGGTGCTCAGCCTGCTGATCATCTTTTTTGCGCTTACGGTAATGCGTAAGACAAACATCCCAACCATTCTGCTGGCCGATCAAAAGAAGAACTATCGTGCGCTGAAACTGAATGAGCCCAAAAAGCCGCAGCGCAAGGGCAACCACCGCAAGACGATGCTCCCGGCCTCTGAGGTCGTGCTGAACTCCGGTGAAGGCATTCGCGGAGTCTTTTATGTGACATGGGACGCGGCCAGCTTCAGCTCGCTGCGTGAGTACATTCACCAGATCGATTTTGTCTTTCCCGAGCTGGCTGCAAGTACTGGGGCCGACGGCCACCTTCAGGCGGTTGATGAGAACAATCACTCTCTATTACGTGATCAACAATGGCCACGTGGCAACTATCGATCCGAAGCTGATGCCGCTTATCAAGAGCAGCAACGCGCAGGTCGATGTGCTGCCGCTGGTGAATAACTTCGATCCTATTGTCAACGAGTGGCGCAGCGACATTGCGCAGATGCTCGATTCCAAGCAGGGACGCGACCACTTCCGCCAGGAGATTGGAGCCTTTCTCGCGAGCGACAACTACAAGGGCCTGACCCTGGACATCGAGGGCTTCCCTCCGGAGGCGCAGCCCGGTTATCGTGCGCTGATCGCTGAACTTGCCTCAGACCTGCACCAGCACAACCAGAAGCTTTACCTCAGCGTGCCGGCTGCCAATCCTGAATTCGACTATAGCTACATGGCCAAGCTGGTCGATGGCCTCATTCTGATGAACTACGACCAGCACTATCCGGGAGGCGAGCCGGGCGCGATTGCCGGGCAGGACTGGTTCACCCAGAATCTGGCCAATGCGCTCAAGGTCGATCCCGCGCGAAAAAATCATCTGCGCCATCGGCAACTACGGATACGACTGGACGACGGCCAAGAAGGGAAAGCCGGGGATGGCCGGCGTGCACAACGTAAGCGTGCAGGAGGCCTGGCTGGAGGCGCGCGATTCGGAGGCGGAGATCAACTTCGACTCCGACATGCTGAATCCGCACTTCACCTATCTGGACGGCGACAACAATCGCCATGACGTGTGGTATCTGGACGCGCGTCACCGCACTGAACCAGATGCGCGCGGCGCGCGCCTTGGGCATTTCCACCTTTGCGCTGTGGCGGCTGGGTTCAGAAGACCGCGCGTTATGGAAGGTCTGGGACGCTCCGCGCGATGCGGACGCCCTCGCGAAGCTGGAGGTGGTGGATCCGGGTCAGGATGTGGACATCGAAGGCAGTGGCGACATCCTGCACATTGCGAGCAAGCCGTCGCCGGGCACTCGCGATTTACCGGTGGACAACGGGCTGATCACCAACGAGATTTTTCATGAACTGCCAAGCCCTTACCGGATTGACGCCTACGGTGCCCCCGGCAAACGGGTCGTGATCAGCTTCGATGATGGTCCGGACCCGCAATGGACGCCGAAGATTCTCGACGTTCTGAAGCAGTACAACGTGAAGGCAGTATTTTTCACCATCGGGTTGGAGGCGGAAAAATATCCCGGCTTGCTCAAGCGCATCTATCGCGAAGGCCATGAGATCGGCAATCACACCTTCACCCATCCAGACATCAGCAATATCAGCGCACAATACGCGCGGGTTGAGCTGAACCTGACCGAGCGATTGCTGGCGGCCAAACTTGGCATCAAGCCGGTGCTCTTCCGCCCTCCATATTCCGTGGATCAGGAACCGGATACCGCCGATGAAGTCCGGCCGCTGGAATTGACCCAGAGCATGGGCTACATCACGGTGGGCGATAACATCGATCCCGATGACTGGCACGATGATCCGCGGCCGTCGCCGGAGCAGATCACCCAGTCGGTCATGGGCCAGCTTGCCAAGGGCTCGATCATCCTGCTGCACGACGGTGGCGGCAACCGCGCTAATACCGTCAAGGCTCTGCCCATGATCATCGAAGGGCTGCGCTCACGCGGCTACCAGATTATTTCCGTGCATGAGCTGCTGGGCAAGAGCTATGCCGATGTGATGCCGCCGATCTCAGCCAATGAAAGACTGTGGGCGATGGTGGATTCGGCAGGCTTTCTGATCTTCGGCGCGGTGAACAGCTTCATCGTTTTCGTGTTTTTTGTCGGCGACGTATTGATGAGCGGACGGCTGGTGCTGGTGGGCGCGGCGGCGATCTTCGACCGTCTGCGGCGGCATCGCACGGAGATGGCGACCCGCAAATCGGCATTTCATCCGGCAGTGGCCGTGCTTGTGCCCGCCTACAACGAAGAGAAGGTCATCAACCGCACCATTCGCAGCGTGCTCAATTCCAATTACCCGAATTTGCGCGTGGTGGTGATCGATGACGGTTCGCAGGACCGCACCTGCGAGGTGGCTCGCGAACACTTTGCCGCTGAGATTGCGCGTGGCCGCGTTACCGTGCTGCGGCAGGAAAACGGCGGCAAGGCCAGCGCACTGAATTACGGCTTGCGCTTTGTGACCGAAGAAATCTTCGTCGGCATTGATGCCGATACTCTGATCGCCAACGATGCGATCTCCTACCTGGTGCCGCACTTCCAGGACGAACGCGTGGGCGCCATGGCGGGCAATGCCAAAGTGGGCAACCGGGTGAACCTGTGGACGCAATGGCAGGCGCTGGAGTACATCACCAGCCAGAACTTTGACCGGCGCGCCCTGAACACCTTCAGCGCCGTCTGCGTGGTGCCGGGCGCGATCGGCGCATGGCGCACCGAGGCCGTGCGCGCCGCCGGAGGCTACAAGACCGACACCGTGGCCGAAGACGCCGACCTCACGATGGCGTTGCTGCAGAACGGCTACAAGGTTGAGTACGAAGACCGCTCGCTGGCGTACACCGAGGCTCCAACCTCGGCCAATGGCTTGATGCGGCAACGCTTCCGCTGGTCGTTCGGGATTCTTCAGGCGGTGTTCAAGCATCGCTCGGCATTTGCCCGCAAGGGCGCGCTGGGATATGTGGCGCTGCCCAACATTGTGATCTTCCAGATCCTGCTGCCGCTGGTGTCGCCGTTCATCGACATCATGTTTGTGGTGGGAGCACTCAAGTACCTGATCTGGGACAAGCACTTCCATCCCGAAACGGCGGACCCGGCGAGCTTCGATCAACTGGTGCTGTTCTTCCTGATGTTCCTGGTCATCGACTTCATCGCCTCCTTGATTGCGTTTTCACTGGAGCGGCGGCATGGACGCGATCGCCGCGACTGGTGGCTGCTGGGACACGTCTGGCTGCAACGCTTCGCCTACCGCCAACTGTTCTCCGTGGTGCTGATCAAGACCCTGAGAAGGGCCATCGACGGCAGGCATTTTTCCTGGGATAAACTGGAGAGAACGGCGACCGTGACCGAGCCGAGGCAGCGCGCTGCGGAGAGCAAGCCGTAAGGTGCGATATCGAGGACTGAAATGAATCGTTCTACACCTGCATTGATGGTGCTGGGCACAGGCTCGCATGTTGGCAAGTCGATATTGACCGCTGCGCTGGGGCGCATCCTCGCCGATGAGGGGTACCGCGTGGCGCCGTTCAAAGCGCAGAACATGTCGCTCAATTCAGCGGCAACGCCCGATGGCCGCGAGATTGGACGCGCACAGGCCCTACAGGCCGAAGCTTGCCGCGTACCGGCCTGCGCGGAGATGAATCCTGTGCTGATCAAACCCTCGTCGGATACGGGATCGCAAGTGGTTGTGCTGGGCAAGGTGTGGGGTCAGGTCACCGCCTCCGACTACCACCTTCACCGCGTCGAAGAACTTTTCCCGACCGTGATGGAGAGTTACGAGAAGCTTGCCGCGGAATACGAAGTGCTGGTGATCGAGGGAGCGGGATCGCCGGCGGAAATCAATCTGCGCGAGCACGACATTGTGAACATGCGCATGGCACAGGCCGCCAACGCCGCGTGTCTCCTAGTTGGCGATATCGACCGTGGCGGGGTCTTCGCATCGGTGCTGGGAACCTTGCAACTGCTGGAGCCGCACGAGCGCGCGCTGATTCGCGGATATGCGATCAACAAGTTTCGCGGAGACCGCACGCTTCTGGAGCCGGGCATCCGCATGATGGAGCCGCGACTCGGGATACCATGTGCCGGGGTTGTGCATTACCTCCACGATCTTGGCCTCGACGAAGAGGATGGTGTTGCCAATGAAGACCGGCGAAGCGCAGCACGGGTTTGGAACGACGCGGATGATAATTCCGGCGCGGCGCGGCCTTTGCGCATTGGAGTCGTGGCTCTTCCGCATCTTTCCAACTTTACTGACTTTGATCCGCTCGCCGCCGAGCCGGGTGTGTCGCTGGCTTACGTGGAACGGCCGGAAGAACTGCAATCTGCCGATCTCGCAATTCTGCCGGGCAGCAAGCAGACGATGGATGATCTGGATTGGCTCCGCCAGCGCGGCTTTGACAGCGCGCTCTCAGGGTTGCACAGCCGGGGACAAATCCTGATGGGAATCTGCGGAGGATTCCAGATGCTGGGCACGCGGATCGAGGATCCGCATGGAATGGAGCGTGCGGCGCCATCGGCGTGCGAAGCTCTCGGATTGCTGCCGATTCGAAGCGTGCTCAACTCGACAAAGACTACCCGGCAAGTTCGAGGCGTTTGCCGAAGCGCACTCTTCGGGCAGCCATCTGTTGGGCATGAATTCCGCGGCTATGAGATTCACGTCGGGGAAACGATTTACGACGACGGCTCAACACGCTTTGCGGAGATCACGCGCGAGGGGCTCGACGGCGCTACTCCGGATGGAGCGGTGAGTTCGGACGGGCGGGTGCTCGGCACCTACGTTCATGGATTCTTCGACAGTGACTCGCTTCGTCATGCATTCGTGGACGCGGCGCGCAAGGCGTGCGGACTGGCGCCAGCATCGAATCACGCCTTCGTGGCGAAAGAGCGCGAAGCTCGTCTGGACCGCCTTGCCGACCATGTGCGGCGCTCGCTTGATCTCGACCTGATGCGGAGCTGGATTGGGCTGCAACAGCGAACGGCAGCGACCCGGTGAGCGCTGCCTGAAATCCATCTGCTGTAGGGCAACCACTTGCGCCGGCCTTCGCGCGGTGAGAATCTTAGAGCAACGTGTCGCGGCCATCCCCAACTCCTGAAAAGAATGCCTCCGGGGAAGCAATTTCGGCTTCGGCGGCCAAGCTGCGCCTGCTCAAAAGCCTGAAGTGCACCACGAAGTTCGAAAAAGCGGCGTGGGAGAGTGGCGCGCAACTGGTGGCAGGCGTGGATGAAGTGGGACGCGGGGCGCTGTTTGGCTGCGTCGTCGCCGGAGCCTGCATTCTCAATCCTGCCGACCGCATCCGTGGCTTTCGCGATTCCAAACTGCTGCCGGAAGAAGAGCGCGAAAAGCTGGCGGAGCGCATCAAGCGGCGCGCGCTTGGCTGGGCGGTGGCAGAGGTGGATGTGGGCAGGATCGACCAGATCAACATTTACCATGCCAGCCTGCTGGCGATGAAGCTGGCGGTTGAGCGGCTCTCTCCGCGTCCGGATTTCCTGCTGGTGGATGCTGTTGCCGTGGACTTTGACTGCGCGCAGAAGAAGATTATTCATGGCGATGCGCTGTCGGCTTCGATCGCAGCGGCATCCATCCTTGCCAAGGTTCACCGCGACGCCATTGTGCGCAACTGGGACGCGGTTTATCCGCAGTACGGTCTGGCCAGCAACAAGGGATACTCGACGCCGCAGCATAAGCTTGCGTTGATGGAATATGGGCCCTCCCCGATGCACCGGCAGAGCTACGCTCCGGTGGCCGCCGCCAGTGAAAACTTGCAGTGCGAGGGATTGCAGTGCGAACTCGAGTTTGTGGACGAGGAAAGTGAATGCTGAGGTTGCTCTGTGTGACCGCGCATCCCGACGATGAAGCGGGATGCTTTGGTGGGATTCTGGCGAAATATTCGGAAGCCGGGGTGGAGTGTTCCGTGCTCTGCCTTACCGCCGGAGAGCGGGCAGCCAACCGCAGCGGCATCTCCGATGACGAGGCGCTGAAGGCGCAGAGGCGCAAGGAATTTGCGTGCTCCTGCCGACATCTGGGTGTGGCGCAGTGCGAGGTGCTGAACTACGCCGATGGCGCTCTGGATCGCGAGAACTTTCACGAAGTGACGGCGCAGGTGGTGTCGTACATCCGCAGGCTGCGCCCGCATGTGGTGGCCAGCTTCGGCGCCGAGGGCTTCGTGACCGCGCATCCCGACCACGGCATGGCGGGACTCTTCACTTCGGCGGCCTTCCAGTGGGCGGCGCGCAAGACGCGCTACACCGAGCAACTGGATGAGGGGCTGACGCCGTGGCAGGCGCGAAAACTCTACTATGTGACTACGGAGTTTTCATTGCCGGAGCGCCCCGTGGTCTCGCTGGCTCCGGTGACGGCGCGCATCGACGTGTCACCGTACATCAATCGCAAGAACGAGGCTTTCGCCAAGCACCTGACGCAGCATCCTCTGCAGAAAATCTTTGAGCACGCGCAGCAGCAGGCGGGAATCTTTGAACTGTTTCATCTGGTCGCCACTGCGGAGGTCACGGCAATGGCGATGGAGACCGATCTGTTTGCGGGAATCAGGGAGATGTAGGCGTGGCTAACACCCCACTCAAGCCAACAGCGGGCTTGAATGGGCCACCCGCCGCCGCATATTTCTGGTAACGAACTAAAAGCCCCAGAGTTGGAACAGCACCAACGCTGGGCCACCCGCCCTTCAATCTTTGTTGTTGGCTGGTCCCGGAGGGATTCGCGAATATGTCAAAAGATGAATTGGACAATAGTGATTACCATGGCGCGATTTGTGCTGATCATTTGAAAGAACTAGGTGGGATGAATCTCGATACTTACGGGTTGGGCGCTATTGCAACAGCTCTCAAAGATGCGGCTACAAAGATGGCGCCGTTAGCTGAAACGCTTGCAGCTATGACGAAGTATTTGCAGAGTGCTGAGTTCAAAACCGGAATTGAGAGCAGTCGTCTCGCCGCCGAGCGACTTGCCACGCTAGGATGGACCTTGCCAATGGGGTTCACTCCTCGGAGCCTGGCGGAACTTGGTAACAGTTCTGCGGGCGAGATTGACGCTGTTTTTGTCGAGTACTACACGGCAAACGATAACGCCGAACTCCATCGTTTTCGAGCCTACCTTCTCTCACGTCCAGCTCTGGTTGAATGGCATGCTCTGCTGTCCGAGTGCTTTCAGGCATTTGAGCAAAAGAAGTATTTGATTACCATCCCCTCGCTGCTTTTGGTATTTGAGGGTATCGTTGCAAACGCTGGCAATGCGCTTCGAGAGCGAAAGATCGGATTGAAAGCATACCAAAAAATCTGTGCGTCAAAGGTCGAAGGGGCTGGGGGAGGAGTGAAGAAGTGGAAGTGGCGCACCGTAGAGCTATTTGTAAGCCAACTGTTTCAGGACGCACCGTTCGATCAAAGCCGTCCATCGTTGATCAATCGGAATTGGATTCTACATGGAAGGGACCCAGCAAGTTGGACTATTGCTGATTCACTACGATTGTTTAATGCGCTGATAACCCTTTGCTAGCCTTTGGGCGGGTGGGCTTGTGCTGTTCCGTCTGAACAGGTGGCCATCCCGCTCACTACGCTCGCACCCCTGCTCCGAAAGCAATATCTCGACGTGCAGACGACTCGACAACCCCGAAAACGATTCTTGGCAACAACAGGGCGTCTATCCAACTATCCCGGAACGTCGTCTCCAGTGCAAAAGCAAACGCCTGAATTTTATCAGGCGTTTGCTTTTTGAAACCTTGAAATTTCGCCGCTTACATCCCTGGCATCTTCATTCCAGACAGCCGTTTGGCGAAGCTTGGCTTGGACATGGATTTGAACATCTTGCGCATTTGCGCGTACTGGCGCAGCAGGTTGTTCACCTCGGGCACGCGTGGTGCCGGAGCCGCGTGCAATGCGCTTGCGGCGCGAACCATTGATGGCCTCGTGATGCTCGCGCTCGTAGGCGGTCATCGAGTTGATGATCGCCTCCACGCGGGATAGCTGCTTCTCATCCACCTTGTTGCTGGCCTGGTGCATCTGCGCGAAGGGGCCGATCTTGGGCAGCATGCCGATGATCGATTGCAGTGAGCCCAGTCTTCTTGACCTGCCGCAGTTGGTCGCGGAAATCTTCGAGCGAGAATCCGTCGCCGCTCAACGCCTTCCTGGCAAACTCCTCGGACTTCTTCTTGTCGATCTTGTCCTCCGCTTTTTCGATGAGCGAAAGGATGTCTCCCATGCCCATGATGCGTCCGACGATGCGGTCGGGATGGAAGGGCTCGATGGCATCGTACTTTTCGCCCACGCCCAGGAACTTGATGGGCTGGCCGGTGACGGCGCGGATGGAGAGTGCCGCACCACCGCGCGCATCGCCGTCCATTTTGGTCAGCACCACGCCGGTGAGGTTCAGCTTGTCATGGAATTCCTTGGCGGAGTTCACGGCGTCCTGGCCGGTCATGGCGTCGGCGACGAAGAGCACTTCCTGCGGATTCAGCAGCGACTTGAGCGACTGCATCTCGTCCATCAACTGCTCGTCGATGTGCAAGCGTCCGGCGGTATCGACGATGAGCACGTCGCAGCCGTTGATGATGGCATCGCGCCGGGCTTCCTTGGCGAGCCGTACCACGCTCTCGGTATTGCTCTCGACGCCTGAGCCCTCGTAGATGTGCGCGCCGATGGCCTTGGCCACCACTTTCAACTGCTCGCGTGCCGCCGGACGATAAACGTCCACGGAGACCAGCATGGGCCGGTGTCCGCCCTTTTTGAACCAGCCCGCCAGTTTGCCGGAGGTGGTGGTTTTACCGGAGCCCTGCAGGCCCGCCATCAGAACCACGGTTGGCGGCTGCGAGGCGAACTTGAACTTGGCGGTGTCGCGCCCGAGGGTCTCCACCAGTTCGTCGCGCACTACCTTGATCACCATCTCGGCGGGGGAGAGCGAGGTCATGACCTCGGTGCCGATGGCCTTGGCGCGGATCTTGTCGATGAGGTCCTTGACGACCTTGAAGTTCACGTCCGCCTCAAGCAAGGCGAGGCGGATCTCCTTCAAGGCTTCGTCCATATTCTCCTCGGTCAGGCTGCCCTGGCCGCGAAGGTTCTTAAATGCGCGCTGGAGTTTGTCTGTTAGATTCTCGAACATCGGATAAGTCCGGGGAGCCGCGCAAGGCGGTCCATCTGTGAAGTTTTCTCAATTGCTGCGGGCGAACCCGCGAAGCCTCAGAATATCACGCCAGGAGCGGAGCGCGTTCGGGTTCGGGGAATGCCCCGAGGCAGCGGCACACCATCATGGCGCCCACTTGCCGGCCATGTGCGGTCGAGGACGGGAAAGGCCGTCGCCTCTACCGGGGAGGAAGCTCCTCCTGCCGCACCAGCAGATTGATGCGCACCACCTTGCCCTCATAGGCGGCCTGCGCCAGCGGCAACTCCTGCGGATCGAGCATGCGTTCGCCGTGGCAGTCGAAGATGCCGAATGCCTCGGGGCAATCGTCCATGCTGTTCTTTTCCATGTCGATTTCGCCGAAGAGCGTTTTTGGCCGCGAAATTGGCATAGACCATCTGCCCGCAGGCATCGCAGGCAATCACGGAGTCGGTCATCAGAGCGGTCACAGTCATCAGCCGCTCGAGTTCGTGGGAAACTCTCTGCACGCTAAACCTCTCCGTATTCAGATTTGCGACAGCAACTTCCACCAAGCGCGCAACTATATCAGAAGACGGAAGCCGCCCCAAGGTGTAATTCTCCTAATTTATATTTGGTCAGCAGATTCCAGCGATCGTGCAACGGCTTTATCCGAAAACTTCCTTTGCGGCCAGCGCGGTGTTGGCGTGGATGGTCACCGTGTCTTCCGGGTTCTGGGCATAGCCTCCGGCAAGCGTGGTCATGATGGGAAAGCCGTGGTGGCGGGCGAAGTTGAAGACCATGAGGTCACGCTGCTTCAATCCCTCGATGGTCAGGCCAAGTCCGCCTAACTGGTCGTCCTTGTAGGGGTCGGCCCCGGCGACGTAGCAGATCAACTCAGGCTCAAAGCGCTCGCCGCGCCATCATTCAGGGCGCTCTCCAGCCACTCCAGATACTCGGAATCCGTGGTGCCGTCCGGCAGATTCACGTCGATCGACGAGGGAGGCTTCCAATCCGGGTAGTTGCTCTCCTGGTGCAGGGAAACGGTGAATACGTCGCTGCTTGCACTGGTCTTGACGTTGGCCGCCGCGCCGGGGAGTATGCAGCTGCGGCTGACCATGAAGTTGGCGGAAATGGCTCCGGGTCACCGGTGCCGAAGATGGTGGCCGTGCCGTTGCCCTGATGCACATCGCAGTCGATTACCATGGCACGTCGCAATGTGGCCGTCGCGCTGCATGCGGCGGATGGCAACCGCCACATCGTTGATCACGCAAAAGCCTTCCCCGTGATCGGGAAAGGCGTGGTGGAAGCCGCCTCCAATGTGAACGCAGCAGTTATTGCGCAGCGCTTGCCGGGCGGCAACAATCGATCCCCCGGTCTGCTGCCAGAATGCATCCACAAGTTCTTTGCTGTAGGGTACTTCCAGCTCCAGCTCCTCGCGCGTGCTCAGCGTTCCACTGCTTCAGCTTCTCCACCCAGAGCTCGGTGTGGACGAGCAGAACGTCTTCGTCCTCGCAGGGCGGCGCAGAGAGAAAATCGCTCCTCCGTGAAGGCTCCAGCCTGCAACAGGCGCTCCCGCATTCCGCGGTACTTGCCGGCGTGGAAGATGTGTGCGCCAATCGGCAACGTCGCTTTTTCCGAATAAACCAGCCGCAACGGAAGCATATTCATGGAATCGTGTCCTGCTTGGCGCTGTTTTGGATGAGCGCTTGCTCCACGGCAGGATTGTAATGCAAACGGATCAGCTGCATCTATTGCATTCTCAGGGGCTCGCTTAACCTTAGCTGGATCGTCTGCGTCTGCATTGTGCCATAATTTAAGTCGATTGATATAATTGTCCGTTGCCTCTGCTATCCTCTGGTGGTTTCATCGCTTGATGGAGCGCACCGTGGATACCGAGGCGATCAGTTTTCGCAGTCGCAGGAGAATCATGATTCAGTCCCGTCCCTTATTGCTTGCCTTTGCTGCGACCCTGGTTTGCCTCTCGGCCTCCTGCAAAAAGTCTGCTCAGGCGCACGGAGCGATGCCGGCATTTCCGGTTCAGGTTCAGAAGGTGACGCTGCAGCAGGTTGGAGACTCCTGCCGAGTTTCTGGCGACTCTGCAGTCGCGCAATGCCGCCATTCTGCAACCGGAGGTGGAAGGACAGATCACGAAGATCTTTGTCGCATCCGGCGCGCACGTGGAGGCCGGCCAGCCCATCATGGAGATTGATCCCCGCCGTCAGCAGGCCACGGTCAACCAGCAGGTGGCGACCAAGCAGTCCCAGCAGGCCACCCTGGCCTACAATCGGGCGCAGTTGGAGCGCTCCCGCAAGCTTTTTGAAGCCGGTGTGATCAGCCGCCAGGAATATGACAACGCGGTCAGCGCGCATGACGCCTCAAAGGCCAATGTGGAAGCCACCGACGCCTCGATCAATCAGCAGCAGCGTGCAATTGCACTACTTCACGGTGCACGCACCTTCGGCCGGCATCATCGGAGACATTCCCGTCCGGGTTGGCGACCGCGTGACCAACACCACGACGCTGACCACTCTGGACACGGCGGCGAACTCGAGGCCTACATCAACATTCCCTCGGAGCGCGCCGCCGGATGTGCACAAGGGAACCGAGGTCGAACTGCTCAACGAGGACGGCACGCCCGCGCGTCTCGACCAAAGTGAATTTCATCTCGCCGCGGATCGACACCGCCAATCAGCTATTGCTGATCAAATCGCCGGTTCCGAATGCCGATCACCGCTTCAGAAACGATCAACTTCTGCACGCCCGCGTGGTCTGGAAGCAGATCAGCAAGCCGATGGTTCCGGTCACCGCGATGACGCGGCTGGGAGCCCAGTCGTTTGTCTTCGTAGTGGGGCAGGGGCCGGCGGGCGCTACCGCCCAGCAGAAGCCAGTCAAACTGGGTGAGCTGATCGGCAACAGCTACGTCATCGAAGAGGGCCTGAACCCCGGAGACACCGTTATTATCGGGCGGAACCCAGAACCTGATCGATGGCATGCCGGTAGTCCCCCAGGCGTAACTGCGGAGGAAGCACTTTGTTCGTTGATTTTTTTATTCGCCGCCCGGTTTTTGCCACGGTGTGCTCGTTGCTGATTATTCTGGCCGGTGCCATCGCCATTCCCACGCTGTCGATTGCGCAATTTCCCGTGCTCGCCCCGCCCCAGGTTACGGTCAGCGCCAACTACACGGGAGCCAACGCCCAGGCGGTGGAGAGCGGCGTCACCACTCTGCTCGAACAGGCCATCAACGGCGCGGAGGGCATGCGCTACATGGCATCCAGCAGCGGCAACGACGGCTCCTCCTCGATTACCGCGACCTTCAAGCTGGATCGCAGCCTGGACATTGCCGCCGTGGATGTTCAGAATCGCGCCTCGACCGCGCAGGGCCGGCTTGCCCGCCAGCGTGCAGCAGACCGGCGTTACCATCAACAAAAACTCCGGATCGTTTGTCCTCGCCTACGGCGTGTATTCGCCGGACAATCGCTACGACCCGCTCTTCATCTCCAACTATCTTGATGTTTATGTGCGTGACGCGCTCAAGCGCGTTCCGGGCGTTGGCGATGTCATCATCTTCGGCGAGCGCAAGTACGCCATGCGCTTGTGGCTCGATCCGGTCCGCCTCGCCAAGCGCGGCCTGACCGCCGTGGACGTCACCAACGCGCTGGCCGAACAGAACGTTCAGGTTGCCGCCGGGCAGATCGGCCAGCCTCCGGTTGCCGCCGGACAGCTTTACACGCTGAGCGTGCGTGCTACCGGACGCCTCACCGATCCGAAGGAGTTCGAGCGCCTTGTCGTCAAGCAGTCCAAGGATGGATCGATCATCCAGCTTCGCGACGTGGGCCGCGCCGAACTCGGCGCTGAAGACTACTCGTCCAACCTCACGTTCAACGGATATCCGGCGATCGGCCTTGGCGTCGAGCAGCTCTCAAACGCCAACGCGCTCGACGTGGAAAAGGGCGTCAAGGCCGAGATGAGCGCGGCTCTCCAAGCAGTTTCCCTCAGGCTTGCAATATCAGGAAGCATTCAACACCACCACCGCCGTTCGCGAATCGATCAGCGAAGTGCTGAAGACGCTCGGTGATAGCGATCCTGATCGTCATCATCGTGATCTTCTGCTTCCTGCAGACCTGGCGCAGCACGCTGATTCCCGCGGTGACCATTCCGGTCTCGCTGATTGGGGCCTTCGCGTTCGTCAAGCTCTTCAACTTTTCCATCAACACGCTGACGCTCTTCGGCATTACGCTGGCGACCGGACTGGTGGTCGATGACGCCATCGTGGTGATTGAAAATGTGGAGCGGCATCTGGAAGAGGGAATTCACGACGCGCGCCGCGCCACCTCGGTCGCGATGAGCGAAGTTACCAGCGCGGTCATCGCAACTTCCATCGTGCTGATTGCGGTCTTCGTGCCGGTGTCGCTGTTTCCGGGAACCACCGGCCGGCTCTATCAGCAGTTTGCTCTCACCATTGCGTTCTCGATTGCGCTCTCGGCCTTCAATGCGCTTACCCTGACGCCGGCGCTGGCCGCGCTTCTGCTGCGCCACACGCGATCGCCAGGCGAACCCGGTCTTCCGCACCTTCAATCGTGGCATCACCGGCATCACCGAAGGCTATCGCCGGTCTGCTCACCCGCATGGAGAACGCGAAAACCCTGGTGGTGCTGGTCTTTCTTGTGGGTCTGGGATGGACGGCGTGGGTTTACAAGATCCGTGCCTACCAGCTTTGTGCCGGATGAAGACCAGGGATACTTCATTGTGCTGGTGCAGGCACCCGATGCTGCCTCGCTGGAGTACACCTCCAAGGTTGCGGCACGGGCCGGCGCTGCCATCATGAAGAACTCCGGATGTTTTCGGAGTTTTTGCCGTTCCCGGCTTCAGCTTCAGCGGCGCGGCTCCCAACCGCGGCCTGATATTCGTCAACCTCAAGCCGATTGCAGAGCGCAAGGGAACGCAGCATTCTCTGGCAGTCGGTTATCAACTCGCTGCGTCAGCCGCTCGGCTCGATCACGGAAGCCATGGTCATTCCGTTTGCGCCGCCGGCGATCCAAGGACTCAGCGCATTTGGCGGCTTTACCTTTGAACTGCAGCAGACGGGCTTCAGCACGCCGGAGGCTCTGGAAGCAACGCTGCAGAAGTTTCTCGGCGCCGCCCGCCAGCGTCCGGAGCTGTCGCCGCAGTCGGTGTACTCCAGCTACACGGCGCGCACCCCGCAGGTGCTGGTGGAGATCGATCGCGAGAAGGCCAAGAGTCTCGGCGTTCCTTTCTCGCAGATCAACACCACGCTGCAGACCTACATGGGTTCCACCTATGTCAACGATTTCGACTTCAACAACCGTTCCTATCGCGTGTACGTGCAGGCCGATCAGCAGTTCCGCGTAAATCCGGCGAACATCACGCAGTACTATGTGCGCTCGGACTCCGGCGCCATGGTGCCGCTCTCCAACTTTGTCACCCTCAAAGACACCGCCGGGCCCAGCGTAATCAGCCACTACAATCTCTTCCGCTCGGCGGAGATCAACGGCTCGGCTGCGCCCGGCTACAGCTCCGGACAGGCGCTGGCCGCCATGGAAGACGTCTCGCACAAGGTCTTGCCGCCGGGCTATGGCTTCGAGTGGACCGGCCTTGCGCTGGAAGAGATCCAATCCGGCAATCAGGCGGTCCTGCTCTTCGGACTCGGGCTGCTGGTGGTCTATCTTGTGCTCTCCGCGCAGTATGAGAGCTTTGTGCTGCCCTTCATCATCCTGCTCTCGGTGCCCATGGCCATTCTCGGAGCGCTCGGAGCGCAGTCGCTGCGCGGCCTGCAGAATGACGTGTACTGCCAGATCGGCCTGGTGATGCTGATCGGCCTGGCCAGCAAGAACGGCATTCTCATCGTCGAATTTGCCGAGCAACTCCAGCGCAATGGCATGGAACTGTTTGCGGCTACGGTGGAGGCTGCCCGCCTGCGCCTGCGTCCGATCCTGATGACTTCGGTCGCCTTCATCCTCGGAGTGCTGCCGCTGGTCTTCGCCTCTGGCGCAGGCAGCGCGGGACGCCACTCGGTAGGCACCACGGTCTTCGGAGGAATGATCGTCTCGACCCTGCTCAACCTGTTCCTCATTCCCATCCTCTACGTCATCGTGCGCAGCCTGATCCCGCTGCCCAAAGCTGAATCGCCTGGGCCGGCAGCCGCCAGGTAAAGCAGGGAAGCCTTGGCCGCGAGCCTACCTTTTGGTCGCGCAGCTTTGTCGCCAATAAAAAGGCCGGCATCTCTGCCGGCCGAGAGGGCCTTCCCAGGAGGTTACTGCATGCGTACTCTGCGGCTGCGTTGCTGCAACAGCGATGGCGGCAGCCCAAACTTGGCACGGAACAAATTCGAAAACGTCGGAGCGCTGTGATATCCGACGGCGCGGCAGATCGCCGAAACCGGCGTGTCGGTGGTCTCCAGAAGTGTGTGTGCCATCTGCATGCGGCGGTCGGCCAGCGCGCGCAGCGGCGTGATGCCATAAACCTGGCTGAAGACGCGATGGAAATGATGAGGCGACATGCAGGCAACGCGCGCGATCTTCTCCAGGCAGAGCTCTTCGTTGTAACAATCCTGAATGCAAACGAAGGCCCGCTGAATGCGGCGATAGAGTTCGGCGCGGGTTCCCGGACGGACGCTGTCAATGGAGTCGATCTGGCGGCTGGCCGCGCTGTACACCAGCACCACGCATTCGGTGACGGCGCGGAACTTGTCAGCGATGCTCTCGATGCTGTCACCGCGCAGGCAGGCCGCGCTGAGTGAGCGCAGCTTGGGGCCGATTTCAAAGGCAGTGTCATGCTGAATGCACTCGGGGAAGCGCACCACGATGCCATCCCGGTCTATATCGAGTGCGGCTGTCAAAGGAGCGCTGAAGCTGCGCGCTACATCCGCCATGTACTTCTGTTCGAAGACGAGGGTGACGGCGCGCGGAGCCACATGTGCATCTACCGTGATCTCGCCGCGCTGCCCTTCATTGAGCACGACGAAGGTGGTAGGAGAGATGCTGTAATGTCCGCGATCGGTGTGGATTCTGTATTGATCCTGCAACGAGTAGCGCAATGACAGCGGGCTCACAAACGACTGCACACCGGGACGAAGAACTCCGCTGGCAAAAAGATTCTTGCCGACTAGGGTGTGGTCCGACGCCTTCTTTCCCGCCGCGTGCTCGTCCACGCACACCATGCTCAGATCATTCATCTGACTCGTTTCAATTGCAAGTCCGTTTAGCATTCCGCAACTCCCTGGCTTCCAGTTCATTTCCGTACTTATTGGATTGCCGCCAGCCGGTGTCAAAGTTCCCGGAAGAACTTAATAAATGGACTTCTTTACAAAGCTTTACAAAGCCCAACGCCAGCCGCATCTTCAATGACGGAATACACGGCCAGCGGTTTACAACGTCTTTGGCTGAAGCAGCAGCTCAGGCCAGAATGGAGCAGCCCTCGCGTAAGTCTCTCTAATGTCCCAGATGCACGCTACCCGGTTTGGGTTTCTGCGCCAGCAAAAGCAGTGGCACCACCAGCACCGAAAGAATTCCCATTATTACAATGGTATCCCGGTAGCTGAGCACGGCTGCCTGTTGCTGCATCATGCCGTAGATGCTGCCATAGGCCCGCTGCACGGCTTCCGGCCCGGAGCCGAGGCGTACCGCGTATCTGGCTGTCAAGCCATGCAGCAGGTGCTGCATCTGGTTTGAATTCACGGTGTGGGAGGCTAGATTGGCCTGATGGACCTGAGCACGGCGTGCCAGCATCGTGGTGACAAAGGAAATTCCAAAACTGCCGCCCAAATTACGCATTAGATTGACCATCGCCGAGACCTGGTTATTCTGCTCCTGCGGCACGCCTATATAACAGAGCGTGTTGATCGGCACAAACAGAAAAGCCACGCCCGCCATCTGGAGGATGCGGTACATCATCGCCGTCTTGAAATCGATTCCGGCATAAAGCGAGGTCATATGAAACAGGGAGGCGGCGAGGCTTAGAAAACCGAAGGCGACCAGCTTTCGCGGATCAACCTTGGTGACCAGCGTGCCTACGAGAGGCATCAGCGCCATCACCACAAAGCCTCCAGGGGAGAGCACCATACCGGCCAGTTCTGCCGTGTATCCCATCACGGTTTCAAGAAACTGCGGGACCAGCACGGTCGAACCGTAGAGCACCCAGCCAAGGATGAACATAAGCAGGCTGGCCGATGGCCAGGTTGCGGTTTCTGAGCAGACGCAGGTTCAGAACCGGGTGCTCCTCGCGCCACTCCCAGACGATGAACGCCAGCAGCCCGACAATCGCAACAGTGGCAAAAATCTGGATGAAATGCGAGGCCATCCAGTCCTCGCGCTGGCCCTTGTCAAGCACCACCTGCAGGGCTCCGAGGCCAACCGCGATCAGCCCCAGCCCCATGTAATCGACAGGCGAGTGCTTGGCGCGCTCCTGCGCATCCTGAATCCAGGGCGGGTCTTCCACCATGCGCGAGGTGAGAATCATGGAAAGTATCCCGACCGGGACATTGATGAAGAAGATCCAGTGCCAGGAGAAGTTGTCGGTGATGTAGCCGCCCAGGGTTGGGCCAACGGCGGGCGCAAGCACCACCGCCATGCCATACATCGCAAAGGCCATGCCGCGCTGCTTTGCCGGGAAGGTATCGGCCAGAATCGCCTGCTCGCTCGGGCCCAGTCCGCCGCCGCCGGCGCCTTGCAGCACGCGGAAGAAGATCAGCATGGGCAGAGTGGTGGAGAGTCCACAGAGCAGCGAACTCAGGGTGAAGAGCAGGACACAAGTCATGTAGAAGCGCTTGCGGCCAAAGCGGTCGCTGCACCAGGCCGAGATCGGCAGCACGATGGCGTTCGAGACCAGATAGCTGGTCAGAACCCAGGTAGATTCATCCTGCCCGGCGGAAAGCGATCCGGCGATGTGCGGCAGCGCTACATTCGCAATCGAGGTATCCAGCACCTCCATGAAGGTTGCCAGAGTTACGGTCATCGCCACAGCCCAGGGGTTGTGGGTGGGGCGCCATGGGGGACTGACGCCCGGTGCGGCTGCGCTCATCGAACCCTCACGTCCGGATCCACGGAGAGTCCTGGACGCAGCTTTCCGTCCTGATTGAAGTTGCTCTTCTCTCTGTCGCTAAAGTCGATGCGAACCGGAACGCGCTGCACTACCTTGACGTAGTTTCCGGTCGCGTTTTCGGGAGGCAGCAAACTGAATTTGGCACCCGTAGCGCCGCCGATGCTGGTGACCTTGCCCTGGAACTTCTCGCCGCCCAGCGCGTCTACCTTGACTTCAACCGGCTGGCCGGGGCGCATGTGCTCCAGTTGCGTCTCCTTGAAATTGGCTGTCACCCAGATGTCTTTGAGCGGCACGATGGAGAGCAGTTCCTGGCCGACCTGAACGTTTTGCCCGACCTGTGCGTTGCGATTGCCAACCACGCCATCGACGGGAGCAACGATGACGGTGTAAGCCAGATTGAGCTCCGCCTGATCCAGCGAAGCTTTGGAGCGGGCAGCCAGGGCCTCGCCGGCGCGGGCGCGGGCCTCGGTCACGGCGACCTGCTTGGGAGTGATCTGGGCATTAGCCAGCGCAGCCTGGGCCTGGCCGAGACGCGCCAAGGTCTGCTTTACCACTTCCTGCGAGGCATGGAGGCTGGCCCGGGCGGCAGTGACGGCGGCATTGGCCGAGGTTGCGTTGGAGACTGCCAGGTCATATTGCTGCTGCGAGATTTCCTTTTTCCCTACGAGACTCGCGTAACGCTCCAGATCGGCATTGACCGTTTTGGCGTTGGCCTCGGCCTGGATCACCCGCGCTTCGGCCTCCTCGACCTGCTTGGTCGCGGCGGTGATGCCGGCTTCGGAATTGAGCACGTCGGCCTGCGCGGAATGAATCTGGCTGCTGGAACCCACCTGCGAGATGGGGACGTTGTAATTTGCTGCCTGCGACGAGGCGACCGCATCCATGTAATCGGCCTTGGCGTGCTCGACGGCAACCTTATAGTCGCTGGGGTCAATTTCAACGAGCACGGTACCGGCCTTCACAAACTGGCCTTCCTCTACGTTGACTTTGACCACGTGTCCGCCCACCCGGGCGCTGATGGGATAAATGTAGCCGTCCACCTGAGCGTCGTCGGTGCCTTCATACTTGCGGCTTTGCCACCAGAAAAGCGCAGCGGCTATGACTGCGACGACCACCAGCACGCGCAACAGGGTAGAAAGCCAGGGCTTGCGCTCGAATAATCCCGCTTTTTGCACGGCCGGGGCCGGCGTATTCTGTTCTACGTTCGCCATTCAAGTTCTCCCAAAAAGCTCTGAGGCGGCTGCCGTCGGCGCCGCGCACTTTCAATTGCTATTTCACTGGTACAGGAGTTGCGTGCATTGAAGAACCAGCGCCGTCGTCGCCGAGAACCTGGCGCAGCGTCAGCTCCGCTACGCCGCTGGCGCGCGCCAGCAGAACCTTGGCAATGTTGTGAGCGTAAAGGCTGCCGATGTACTGCTGATTGGCCGTGGCTAACGCCTCCTGCGCTTGTATGACTTCAATATTATTGGTGACTCCGGCCGAGAAACGATCCTGGGATTGGGTCAGCGTCTGCTGCGCGTAGTCCAGAGTGGCCTGCGCCACCTCCACCTGTTCCCCGGCGGCGGTCACATCCAACAGGGCGTCAGCCACGTCCTGCTCTATCCGGCCCCTGAGGTCCTCGCGCTGCGCCTTACGCTGCTGCAGAATAGACTCCGCCAGGCGAATGTCAGCCTCAACCTTGCCACCCTGAAAGATCGGTACTCTCATTCCGGCTAACACTGTCCAGGTAGGAAACGCATTATCTGGATGGGTCCCCAGCACACCCCAGTCTCCGCTGATGCCTACCGTCGGCAGACGCTCGGCTTCTGCTGCCTTCTTTCGCAACTCAGCGGCTTTGACCTGCTGCTCGGCAGCCAGGTAGTCGGGACGCGACGCCAGCGCGCGCTGCAATGCCTCCTCTTCGGAGACTTTGGCCAGCGGCTTGTAAGGGACGCGGCTGACCAGTTTGATCTGCTGATGGACCGGAAGCCCGAGGACGCGCAGTAGCGTGATCCGCAGCTTGGCGATGCTGTTGTTGGCTTCTATGAGATTCTGGCGCCGTACCTGCAATTCGACGTGGGCACGCAGGGTATCGACATTCGGGGTGAGGCCGGCAGCTTCGCGGTCTTCGGCCAATTGGTAGAGCGCCTCGGCCGTATTCAACTCAGCGGTGGCGGCCTCGACCCGGCTCTCGGCGGCGATCACAAGCAGGTAACTGGCGGCAACCGCAAGGGTTACAGTCTCCCTGGCAGCGTTGAAGTTAAATCCGGCGGCCCGGATGCTGGCGGTGGCAGCTCGCGTGTTCTCGATGGCATGCAGATCGATCAGGTCCTCGCTCATGGTGAAGCGTGCGTCGGAGTTGCTGACTAGCTCGGATTCCCCTGTGTTCACGCCGGGAATTTTAAATCCCAATCCCAGCGCCGGAAGGTTGAGTTTCATGTTCGACTCGCGCAGGCTGCCATTGATCTGAGGAAGGATGTTACTGAGTTCCCTGAGGCGCGCCGCCTTGGCCTGAACCGTGGCCTGACCGCTGAGCACAATTCCGAGGTTGTAGCGGAGGCCGCGATCAATTGCATCTTCGACGCTAAGCTCCATGACTCCCGGCGTCAGCTTGGCCGCGGGAACGCTGCCGGAAAAGGGGCTCTGTTCTCCCGCGGAGAGCAGTTGGTCAAGCGATTGAGGAACATTGAGCGGGGAAGCTCCGCCGCTCAGCTGCTGGGCGGCGGCGGGAAGCGCCAGGAGAGGGAAGAGCACCCAGAGATAGAATTGTCGAACCTGCATTGTTGAATCTCCACCCAACTTCGGGTACTATTCTAAGAAATCATACGGTTGATTTATTTGTCAAACGATGATTGGTGAAAAGCTACAAAAAGATGACCAGACCAGCTAAAACCAAATCCGCCTTCGGACGCTCTGCCTGCCAGGACCGTAGTGAGAGAACCCGCCAGCGCCTGATCGAAGTGGCTGTGGAGGTCTTCTCCGAACTTGGCTTTGAGGCTGCGAGCACGCGAACCATCGTGGAACGGGCCCAAGCCAACCTGGTTTCGATTCCGTATTATTTTGGCAGCAAACTCGGACTTTATCACGCGGCCGCCGAGTACATTGGTTCAAATATCGTGGAGCGCTTCCGGCCGGCTTATGACCGGGCGCGTCAGGGGCTGCTCGAATCCGGCAGCACGCACGAGGAAACGCTGCGCAAGTTTACTGAGTTCATCGTGGAATTTTCCCACCTCATGCTGGGGGCGGATACGCCCAGCTCATGGGGACAATTCATCTACCGTGAGCAGTTCGATCCCACCGAAGCCTTTGAGATTATTCATGCTAAGTTTGCCCCGCTGCTGGAAGTGGGCTTCGAGTATGTCTCCCGCCTCACCAGGCGGCCAGCCGATGCCCGGGAGACCCGCATCCAATTCATGTCCGTCCTTTCCATGATCAAGTTCATCCGGGTCGATCGCGCCTCGGTGCTGCGGGTCATGAACTGGAAGTCGTTTGGCGAAGAAGAGACGCGCATCGTGGAAAACATGCTGCGTCACAATATGCATGCGTTGTTTGGCCGTTCAGCCTGATATTGCGGTCATTCAATCCCGGATTCGCCGATCCGGACTCTCCATCCGGGCCGTTTGCGTTGCAATCGGTTAGGATGGAAGGGAGGAAGTTTTTCGATGGCAGTTCCGCTTTCCCAAATGTGGGCGGTGAGCAGTTATGTGCTCAAGAACCGGCTCCACGGGCGCAAGCAGTATCCGCTGGTGGTTATGCTGGAGGTGCTCTTCCGCTGCAATCTGGCCTGTGCCGGTTGCGGCAAAGTGCAGTATCCCGCGCATGTGCTCAAGGGCCAGCTTACGCCGCAGGAGTGCTTCGACGCCGTAGAAGAGGCCGGCGCTCCGATTGTGAACATCCCCGGCGGCGAACCGCTGTTGCATCCCCAGATTGGCGAGATCGTCGCGGGACTGATCGAGCGCGGCAAGTATGTCTACCTGTGCACCAACGCGCTGCTGCTCAAAGAGAAGATGCATCTGTTCACGCCGAGCAAGTACTTCACCTTTACAGTGCATCTGGATGGCGAGCGCGATTACCATGATTTTGCCGTCTGCCGTGAGGGCGTCTACGACATCGCAGTCGAGGCGATGAAGGAAGCGATCGCCAAAGGCTTCCGCGTGACCACCAATTCCACTCTCTTTGACGGCGCAGATCCGGCCAGTGTGCGCCGCTTCTTTGACGACATGATGGGGCTGGGAGTTGAGAGCATGATGGTTTCGCCCGGTTACAGCTATGACAAGGCTCCCGACCAGTCGCACTTCCTCGCCAAAGAACGCACCCGCCAGCTCTTCCGCCAGATTTTGAGCAACCGCAAACGGGAGTGGAGATTCAACGCCACACCGCTTTTTTTTGAATTCCTGATGGGACGCAGGAATTACGAGTGCACCCCATGGGGCATTCCTACCTACACCATGTTCGGCTGGCAGAAGCCCTGTTACCTGCTGCAAGACGGCTACGTCGATACCTTCAAGGAACTGATCGAGCAGACCCATTGGGAGCAATACGGCGAAAAGAGCGGCAATCCGCGGTGTGCCAACTGCATGGTGCATTGCGGCTTTGAGCCTTCGGCGGTCAACCACACCTTTGGCTCGCTGGATGGAATCTTCGCCACCGTCAAAGGCATGCTCTCCACCTATGAAGACGCCGAGGCCCTGGCCGCCGTGCAGGCTCCGCGCCCGGCCAAACATCTGCCGCTGGTGCAAATTGATTCGCAAGCTGAACGCGAAGCCCAGCACGAAGCTGCGCGCCATGCTGAGCACCCAATCGAAGCCGAGCGCGAGACTGCGCCGCAGGCTAGCCGATGAGCACCTTGGAGACCGATACCTTGACGCGCGAAAGCCTGCAGGGATGGGTTCCTCCGCTGGCCGCCGAGAGCGACTTGCGTGCAGCACTGGAACAGGCCTTCGACTATCGCGGCGACGTCACCATCACGCTGAAGAGCGGCGAGATTGTCGTCGGTTACGTCTTCGACCGCCGTCCCGGCAAATCGCTCTCCGATTCCTTTGTCCGCGTGCTGCCACAGGAGAGCCATCTTAAGCGCGACATCGCTTACGCCGACATCGCTGCGCTGGCCTTCACCGGACGGGACACCGCGGCCGGCAAAAGCTGGGAAGCCTGGGTCAAGAAGCACAGCGAAAAGAAAGCCACGGGTGAAACCAATATCGGTCTGCACCCGGATGAACGCGACTAAGCCGAGCGCGCCGGTGCCACCAAAGCACTGCGCAGTTTGGCGTTATCCGCTCGTTTTGCTATATTGAACGTGGTTCTCGTGGCGCTATCGTCTAGGGGTTAGGACGTGAGATTCTCAATCTTAAAACCCGGGTTCGATTCCCGGTAGCGCTACCAAGCATGAAACGCTAAGACCCGCTAAATCAGCGGGTTTCGTTTTTGCTCAAAAAAGCACTTAGCGCCCTATAACTGCCCCTAACGCGTTTTGTGGTACACAAAATGGTACACAGGCTGCCAGAGGGATTTAAGACATTCGCCGCACGCTGGAGCTTCATTCGGACGTAAACTGGACAGCCCGCGTCTTTGCGAGGTCACGAGATGGGCTGGTCATTCCGCCGCAGCAAGAGCTTCGGGCCGTTCCGGTTGAACTTCTCAAAGTCCGGCATCGGGTTTAGTTTCGGCGCGCCCGGCGCGCGCGTTGGAGTCGGTGCCAAAGGCAAGAAGTATTTTCGAGGCGGCATCCCCGGCACCGGACTGTACTACCGATCAACCTTGCCGGATGCCCAACGAACTCAGGCCGGGCAAACTCCCCAGCCAGGTCCAGCACTTCGCCTCTCGGCATTTTGGTTCTGCTGTTTGTAGTTGGGCTAATCTTCTACGGGATATTTTCACCTTCGCCACACGCCACTCCCGCAGTTCCGGCGCAGCAGACCATTGCTCCGATTGCCGCCCCGGTCACGCCAAAGCTACCAGTTCAATTCCGAGGCCATTTACAAGGTCAATCAGTTGCTCGCCATCTTCCGGATCGGCCACATCGGCTAATCGTCGTGTCGATTTCCAGTCGATCTTCTCGTTCTAATTTGCGGCTTCGGCCTCGGTTTGTGCAAAGGGGGATGTTGCGGGAGAGATACGCCCGTGGAGTTCACCGGCCTGCGGCTGAACGTGCGCGAGATGCCGTCGGTGGCGGCACTCGCAAACGGTAGATCTCTGCGCGAGTTCATGATTACAGTGGCGGGAAACTCGGTGAAATTGGACGCGCAGAACGGCAATGCCGTCGACATGTCATCGGTAGCGGTGGCCATCGATCCCTCTGGAAAGGGCGAGGGATACGCGACGGCGGAAGTGAGGACGAAGATCGAGGCTGCGCAAGCGGAGAAAGTGCGCCAGGCGGGACTCAGCGCGCGACAGCGGCTGGAACTCGGACCAGGACGATACTTGTTGCGCTTCGCCGTGCGCGACAACCTCAGCGGGGAAATCGGGAGCCTTGAGTATCCCCTCGAGATCGACTAGCGGCTCAAGCCACGGAGCTCGGCTTCACCACGCCTGCAGGAGGCAGCGCAACGAAGTAGCAAAGCGGATGTTCCTGGACAGGCTCTCTTCAGATGAGACGGTCGCCGGCCGTGTGCATGTCATAGCCGATACAGGCTTCTACTTCGCGACGGAATGAGGCGCGGCCGAGGGTTTCGATCAGTCCCTGAACCGGCGGCAGTTCGAGCTGCTTGCGGCGTAGGACGAGGTGGTAGGGCTTCTGGGCAAGGGGAATGAAATCCAGGCCAAACGCGCGCCCCCCAGCCTGCGTGCTGATGCAGCAATCCACCTCTCCGCTCTGCACCAGGCGCGCTGCGGGAAGATGCCCCAGTGTGACTCGGTCATAGCCTTTCACCTGACTGGCAGCGATGTCATACTGCTTCATCAGGTCGTCGAGCAGGCGCCGGCAGCCCGCACCTGGCTCGCGATTCGTAATCCGCACATCCTTGCGTAAAAGATCCACGATCCCGGAGATCCTCTTCGGATTGCCCTGAGCCACCACCAGCCCCTCTTGCCACATCGCGTAGGAGATGACGGCGACCGAGTTCCGGGGGAACATCTTGGTAATGGGCAGTAGGTCGGTCTTGTCGGTGACTTTGTCCACCAGATGCGTGCCGGCGATATGCACCACGTTCTCTTGCAGTAACTCCAGCGCACGCGAACTGTTCTCGTAGACGATCACGAGTTCGGAGCCCTGCCGCTGCAAGGAATTTGCGAGAATGGATGCGCTTGGATCGCAACCTGAAAGCAGGATACGGGCGGGATTCTTCCAGGCAAATCCGAAGATCTGGACCTTTGCGTTTGCTCCACTGCGCTTTGTGCCACGGATGGGTGCGAGCAGAATTGCGTCCGTGGGAGGTAATCCCCAGCGTCCCGGCTCAGGAGCGACCGCTACAAGACATCCGTTCACATCACACAGCTGAAGTGGCTGTCCAATCGGCATCGACCCCGGATCGCCCAATACAGTTGCCTCAGCGGTTTCAGCCGTCGCCTGCCCTTCCGGTTCCAGGTGAAATATCTGTTCGACCGTGGTTTCCAAGATGCGAGCCAGTTTGAGGCTGACCGAGGTATTTGGGACATAGTTGCCGGCCTCGATTGCGTAGATCGTCTGGCGGCTGACACCAACTTCGGCTGCCAGTTGCGCAGCGCCCAGCCCACGCTTGGCCCTCAACTGAGCAAGACTATTCTGTACGTCCACCTTTCGCCATACCTCCTCGGGGAATGATGTGTATTCTATACGAGACTGATGAAGTTAATACGGGGAAATGGACAATGCTGATCCTGAAATCCTGCGCTGCGATCATTACGACCTGGATCGGCCGCTTCGCCAAACATCGGCCATGGGGGACGGGTACTATAGGGCGCGAAAGCTTGTACGTTGTACGATAGGCGCCCCGAAGGCCCCCGTGAGGTCTACATACGTTTTAGCGCGTCGTAGGAGGACAAATGCAAAGAATGATGAAGTGGCTGGTAATTGCAACGGTGATGCTGTCAAGCGTCGTAATGATGGCACAACTCGTTGTGGAAGTTGAGGGCGGCGCGCGGAAGACGATCTCGCAGGCCGAGTTCCAAAAGCTGCCACATCAGACTTTGACGGTGACAAATCCGCACACGAAGACACAAGAGAAGTACGAGGGAGTTCTGTTACGCACACTGTTGGACCAGGTTGCAGTGCCTGCCGGTGAGAAACTGCGCGGCCCTGAGATGCGCAACTATGTCGTCCTCAGAGCAAAGGACGGATACCAAGTTGTACTGTCTCTTGTAGAGATCGATCCAATGTTCCAGCAGAACCAGGTTTTGGTGGCGGACACGCTGGATGGCAAGCCCCTCGACGAAAAGCGCGGCCTGCTGCAGCTGGTGGTGCCTGAGGATCAGCGCCCCGCACGATGGGTGCGGATGGTCAACTTGATCAATGTGCGCCGCGCGCCGTGAATAGGCCGCTCAACAGCAAGCGACAGATCAACCGCACGGTTGACAGGGAGTAGCGCTCTCTGCTGTCGCGCCGCGTCAGCATGCAGCCCGGTTTGCGTGCTGCGGAGCGCGCACAAGAAGGTGATTATCCACCGCGGCCTGAAGCATGACACTCCTCCAAACTGCGAAGGCACAAGGCCCATGTTTCTAGGCTGCGAGGATGACGTTGGAGGCCTTGATGATCGCCGTGGCTGCGTCGCCTGCTTTCAATCCCAGGTTCTTAACGCTCTCCTTGGTGATGACGGAAACCACCTCAGCACCGCCAGGGAGTTTCAAAATGACTTCGTTATCCACGGCACCTTCGTTCACCTTAGCCACGGTTCCGCTCAGGACGTTTCTCGCGCTCAGTTTGCCGGGCTCTTTCGCAATCATCACATTGCTTGCCTTGATGATCACGGTGACCGCGCTTCCTTCCCTCAGGCCGAGCGAATCCGCACTTGAATTGGTAATAACCGCTACCACTTTTTCTCCGCCCTTAAGGTCCAGGTCAACTTCTGAGTTGACCGCGCCCTTGACGACCTTTGAGACGGTACCGGCAAGCGCATTGCGCGCACTGATCCTGGTTGTTTCATACACCTCAGCTCCCCGCTCCTGCCGCGCCGCGCCGGTACGGATAATGGTACCGACATGCTGTCCACGCAGAGCCGCTGTGAGCCGGCCCGGCACGAGTCCGTTGACAACTTGCACACTTTGAATGTGACGCGCGTTCGCCATGACTTCCAGGAGCGCACGGTCAAACGGCAATGTGCCTGGTTGTTTCGCGAGTTCGGCATAACTCACCTCGCTGATCAGCTTCGCATTCTTTCCCTCGGGGCCATTGGGATCAGCGCTGTACACGCCATCCACATCCTCTACGATCGTGAGACTAGCTGCCCCAAGCGCATCCGCGAGCAGGAACGCACCCGTGTCCGCCCGGTGAATCGGGATACGGGAGCTTGGGAACTCATGGTGGTGATAGGGCGGATAGGCGCTACCCACGACTGCGCGGGCACTGGCGAAGTGGATTCCCAGTTGGTTCGAGATGGTGGGTTTCTCCACGTAGGAAACGAAATCCTGGGCGAGCAGTGCCGCCAGGATGTGGCCGTTCTGACCCGCTTCGGTCGCAGCAAGAGGAGCCAGCGAACCGACCGGAAGACCCAGGTCGAGACCGACAGCGAAAAGATGACGGGCGCGGATACCGGCTCCCGTCAGAATGAGCAGGCGATGTTCCGGAAGGAGTTTCCGGATCTCGTCCACGATGGGAAGGATCGCATCCCGGCCACGATCCATGATGGAGCGGCCGCCGATCTTCACCACCTTCAGCCAAGGGAGAAGCTGGATCGGACGCACACCCGCGACAGGGTTCGTGATCGAGCCGTCGAGGAGTGTCTGACGAGCAAGTGCAGAGGCGACGTGTTTGATGTCACTGGATGTCTTTGTCATACTTGTACCCTCAATCTGCAGTTATGATGGTTCCGACGTGCTCGCCTGCGAGAGCGCGTGTCAGGTTGCCGGGAACAAGGCCGTTCACGATCTGTACCTGGCGGATATGGCGGGACTGCTTGAGAAGGTCAAGCACAGGGAACTCGAGGATCGAATCGTGGAGTCCCTTCGCCTTCATCTCATCGACCGAGATCTTCGGAATGAAGGTTGCGTCTTTCGATGTCTTGGGATTGGCGGTGTACAGGCCCTTCTCGTCCTTCACATAAATCATCGCCTTGCATCCGAACTGTTCCGCAACGAGGAAACAGCCGGCATCCGTGCGATAGGGCGGAATGACGCTGTCGATAGCTGGTCGTATCCAGAGGCCGTAGGGGGGCATGCCGCTGAAGACGACTGCATTCACCTCGGCGAGGTAAAGCGGAACCGACGAGAGTCCGGCCTCGTCGACCGATGAGATGCCGTATTTGGCGAGAAGCTGTCCCAGGATGGAGGCGTTCTCGTTGGCGACCGAGGCACCCAACTGCGTGAGCACGCCGGCAGGCAGGTTGAGATCTGCCGCAATCGAGTAGAGATGCCGGGCCCGGGTTCCCGCGCCCGTTCCGATCAGCATCTTGTGATCCTTGCGCGCGGCGACAATCTCCTCCACGAGCGGGTAAACAGCCGCCCGTCCACGGTCAATGACGCTCTGACCGCCGATCTTGACTACCGTTGCATCCGGCAGAATCCGGTAGTCTTCCGCACTCTCCGCCGCATCCAAAAGCTCCTGATCGGTCAGATGCTTCTGTTTCAAAATCTCTTCGAGTTCCATCATCGTGTTATCCATGGAAGCCCCCTTAAGTTGAATATTGTTTCTGCTTGCGATCAGCGGTTGGCGGATAAGCGCCACCGCGACGAAGGAACCTGCGGGTTGTCTTCATACTTGTTATCAGGAGTTTGATGCCTGCCGGGATGGTATCGTCGCGCAACCTTCACATCGAGCGGCTCTTCCCAGGCGTCGATCGTCTTCGCTCTCAGTTACAAAGCGTGCTATATCGTGAATGTTCACACGTAAGATATGCTTCGATCTGTATCAATCAAACGATTCCGCAATTGATTTTTGTTGGTCAAAAATATTTTTACGACGCGAGCATCGAGGTACATGCTCACCACCGGTCAAGCTCCAATCCCGCTCGCTGTATAAATCTGGCAGAAGCGTCTTATATCGTTATGCTCATTGGTTGAATCTGTCTTGATTTGTATTGATCGAAGTGTTTCCGCAGCGGATACCTGTCTGTGTTTCAGGCTGCAAGCCCCAGCCACGCTTTGCGATCCCCGCCTTCAGCATCTCCCGATCCCGGCCGAGTTATGCCACCACTCTCTTCAACCGCTGGTTTTGCCGAAGCACTTGACCGAAATGTACTGAATCGTAGATACTTCTCTCGCATTACCGTATCGATCCGTATGGAATCGAGGATCGGTGCGCGCGCGATGGCGGCCCGGCTAATTTCGGTGACCGTTGTGTTGGAACCGGCGGTTTCGTTCGCTGAGTGAGCGTTGCCGGAAGAAAGAGTTGAAAAGTTAGCAGTTCGAGTTGGGAGATTTCTTCACAATGAACACGACACTCAAATCGCCGCTGTTGACACCGCGCGAGGCCGCCGACTTACTTGGCATCAGCTATCCAACAACGAAGCATTGGATTTTGACCGGTAAGATCAAAACCGTGAAGACACCGGGCGGTCATCACCGGATTCCAATCGCCGAGTTAGATGCTTTTTTGCCTCGGCAGCGCGGCGCGAAGAAGAACACTACCATAAGGGTTGTCAGCGGGCGCAATCAGCTTTTGGGAAGGATCATAGAAGTCAGGATTGATGGCTTATTGGCCAAGATTGTGATCTCACTCGGAGAGCAGACGGTCTCGGCAATCATCACCGCAGAAGCTGCTGCCGATCTTGATTTGAAAGTCGGCGATGTCGCCATAGCGCTGATTAAATCAACAGAAGTTATGATTGCGAAGCCGTAAACACTGCCGGAAGAAATCTTTTAGGGAATTTTTCATGGATGCCACGGTGCTTCGGTTCGCGCCAGTGCGCTCCACTCGCATCCTGCCATTCTCCGGCGACCCCCGTTCCGTCCTTTCCTCCGTTAACGTCTGTTTTGTCCACGGCAACTTTGGTATAAAGCAAGCCGACGTCGCACGATTGGCAAAGGTAACGGACATCCAGATCTGAACCGAAATTGCGCACCAGTGCTGAGTGAGAGATGCCCTGGTACCCCTTCTGGTTAATTTCGACGAGGTTGCTGGCGCCCCTGAGCTTCAGCGTCCCTTCGGAATCCGACGACACGAGTCTATCCCTGGAATGACGCTCTCCCCTCTGGTTCAAACGCGCAGAATCATGACATCGGTCGACTTTATGAGGGCAGCTGCAGTCCGCCCCGGCTTTAGCTGCGTTTCCCGCGCAGCGCCGGCAGTGAATCCAGAAAGGTAGAACCACGATGGTGCTTGCCTCACTATCTGCCGTCCAAAGTACGCATGGGATCTTGCGGCGCCAAGTTTTCTTTGCTTGTAGCATAGCCTCTGAGTAGACTACTTTGGGTATGACGCGCCGGCTCCAATAAACGAAGGTCATCCGGATGATTTTCCGGCATCTTTTTCGGCATACATTCATCGATGAGAGCCTCGTCCAGCGGACGGAGTTCGTCAGGCTCGGCCTCTTTGGAGGCATTCCATACTTCGCCGGATTGGGACGACCTCGCAATCACCGAACGAGCGCGGCTAACAAAAGAACATCGTACGCCAGTGCAGACCGACTTCTCCTGCCGTTTACCGGCAACGAGAATTACAAACGCCTGGTGGACCTTAAGTATCGATGGCGTCAATTCCGCTGGTATAACGGGTTTGCGTTGCGCCAGCGCCGGAAAGAACCTTTTGGAAAGGGTACAAATCCTGACCTGTTTTGAACTCGTGCTTCAGCCTAAGTAGAGTCGGAGAATAAATTCAGATGACCCAAACAGCAAATGCGACTGGTGTGGACGCAGGCAAAAAGTGTGCGGTGAGCTTAGGACGCGTTCTTTTCACTCTGCACTTTGTTGCGTTTCTCGCAAGCAGTACCGGTTTTGTTAGAGTTCCGTCATTTCCACTTCGGTACGATTTACCGAAGAGGCGAATCCGAACGTGGCGGCTTCGGTGGTGAATTCCATATGTTTCCGGATTGGTGGGTGCACCGGAAGCTCCATCCTCAGGGATCGGTTTGAACGGAGAGTACCGTGGCAGGAGTGTCTAGAGCATAAAACGCAGTCCGCATCGTCACTCCCTTCAGCAGGGCAAGAAACAAGGGTCGCTGCCCGCAACTGCAATCTGCTGACGAAGACGAGATGTAGGTACAGGAGCAGAAAAGCGATTGGAATTGTGAGTGCGATGGACGCCAGTGGGCATTGACTCGTGATCTGCATCACAGAAGCGCAATTTCCCTTGTGATGAAGTGTCTACCGCAAATGCTCATAGTGTGCAGAGTGACGCTCCGCACGAAAGAGGCTTAGGATGGGAAAGCATCTGAAGACAGCGCGTATTCGACTGTTTCTCGCCTTTATGATTGTTGGTTTCAGCGGTTCGGCAGCTGCGATGGATCACAGCTACCGATACTTGCTCAAGGTAGGCAGTCCGATGGCGGCTCTCTTGGGCATCGTGGGCATCGGCCTGGCCGGCTATTTGGCAGGCAAGAGCTACGACAGCTACACCGGTTGGGAAAGATACACTCATGGGATCGGCATGTTCTTTAACCGGAAGCCATTTCAGAGGGATCGCCCAACCTACGGAGTGACCGAGCAGGCGAGCCGTTTGAACTTTGAAGACAGTCTTTTCAACCGCATGGTAACGATAAAGTCGCTTGTTCATCCACCCGATGGCGGCCCACCCACATGGGTTCCCCCGATGGGCATCGAGAAGCTTCCGGAACCCCTCAAAAGCTACTATGAGAAAAATAGAGAAACCTTTCCACAGACGCTAAAGGCGTTCCCTCTGTTAGAGCAGCAGCACGCCAACTGGAAACATTTCAATATCCAGTTTGCGGTTGCCGATGCCTTCTCTAATGCCTCGGCAAGCTGCTTCGAGGATCACGAAGGAGAGATATATCCTGAGCGGTTGTATCCGCCTGAACCACAAGGGCCGCCAGAAGAATGGGATTTTCGTGGCATCCGCAGGAAAGAGCCTCTGCCGTTCAAAAGCCCGAAACACGCATCCGAATTGATCAAGAAAGTGACCCACATATTCGGAGCCACCCTGGTGGGGATCACCAAACTCAATCCTGACTGGTGTTACCAGGGATTCTTGCGCGGAGTTGGCCCGGGGAAGTACGACGTGCCGAAACACTGGGAATACGCCATTGTGATCGCCACTCCCCATGAATGGGACCAGCTTTATGCCAACCCTACTTATGGCACCACATACGACGCCTATGCCAGGGAGCGCTCGATTGCAGGGCAACTGGAAACCTTTCTCCACGAATTGGGCTATCCCGCTAGGTCACACGTTCCACCCTTCTTTTACGACCTGGTCACGCCGCCAGTGGCCGTAGACGCTGGTCTGGGAGAGGTAGGCAGGAACGGCCTGCTCATAACACCGGAGCTGGGCTGCAATGCCCGCCTGGCAGTCATTACAACCAATGTCCCCATGGAGGTCGATAAGCCCATCGATATTGGTGTCACGGATTTTTGTAGAAAATGCAATATCTGCGCCAAGAGATGCCCGTCAGGCGCTATCAGCCACAAAGATCATCCTGAGGTCGTGCGCGGGTATAAGAGATGGCACATCAACGATGAATCCTGTTTCCACACATGGGCTAGTGTCGCGACCAGCCATGCCAGGGGATGTCGCGTTTGTTTGGCGGTGTGTCCCTATACCCGAAAGAACAATTGGCTGCATTCGCTGGCCCGCAATATAGAACCAAGAGATCCAACGGGCATTGCCGCGAGCAGTTTGATATGGATGCAGAACAGCTTCTTTAAGTATCCGGCAGCCCGGGATTTTCTACCGCCGCCAATGGGAAAGAATGCTACTTACGGTAGGCCTCCGGATTGGCTGCAGACCGAGAAATGGTTCGATGTGGAGAAAACCTGGTAACAGGAAGGAGCCAAAGTGTTGACCTATTCAAGTTTTTTCCGACCGCTGTTCTGGATCGTGATGGGACTCATCTATGCTGTGATGATTGCCGGCGCAAGGTATTGGGCACAGGATCTGGGCCTCGCGATGACCTGGTGGAAGTGGCTGCTCGTTGCGATATGGTATATCCTCCTGAGTTTCGCGTTCGCGGGCGGATTCACGTTAGTGGGAGAACGTGAGCAGAGAGCAGGCTGGCGACATTTAGGGTTTTTCTTCGCAATTACGATAGTTCTTGGTGTGCTCTTGTGGGTTCTTGTGCTGTAAGAATGTCGATAGCTTCGAAGACAGCATTACACTGGCGCCAAACCCACTCCTTTTGGGCTACCTCACGCTGCCGAATCAGGCAGCGTGTTTTTATGCATTTGCAGAGGCAGCGGAACACACCCTTTCGGGCTAGGCAGCTTCGCGGGCTTCTTTGATCACGCGGCTGACGGTCGCCCGGCTGATGCGATGAGCTTTGGCGATCTCGGTCAGGCTCATGCCGTGGTCACGGTCACGGAGAACGGCGGCGCGGTCGAAGTCGAGGGGGGTGCGACCGATCTGCCGGCCTTCAAGTCGTGCGCGCCGCATACCGGCGCGCACTCGTTCGACGATTAGGTTGCGTTCCAGTTCTGCGATGGCACCGATGATGACCACGATGGCCCGGCCGAGCGGTCCGCTGGTATCGACGTTCTCACGGAACGAAATGAACTCGACATTGATATCCATGACTATGTCGAACTTGCCGTGGCGGGCGTCGGCTTGGGCACGCCCAGCGACCCACGGTTCATCGGACATAAAATCTGCACATCGCGAATCGGGTCGAGATGGAATCGTTCCGGTATGCGGTTCTGCACTACCTTGACAAGGGTCTCAGCAATGTCCTCTGGGTCATCCCGCTCAACAAAATGGAAGTCTGAGGTCGGGTCAGTTCCTCTCAACTCAGGCATCTCCCCTTGGCGTATGCGGTGCGCGTTGCTGATGATGTGGCTACCCGCCGATTGCCGGAATACTTCGGTGAGCCATGCTCACCCAGCCTCATATCGCACCTCCGACGGCGTACGCGGCCATGCTATTGCAACGGAACCTGATTTATACCGGGATTACGCGCGGCAAGAGGCTGCTGGTACTCGTGGGGCAGAGGAAGGCGTTACCGGCTCCTCGCAGTCTGGTGGCTGGCAGGTAACTGACAAGCGCAACGAGATGGACGGAACGAGGGAGGTAGCTCTGGTGCTTGATGCCCAGAACGAGGTTGAAGGATTCATTGGTTCAAATAGGTCATATCTTGTTATTCGCGCAAAAGACAAACCAGAAGTCTTCATTCACGTAGGAAGTCCGTTCGAGAGCATATACGGCGAATTTGACGCTACGAGCGTGAGGCTCAAGTTTGACGATGGCACTCCGATAAAACAGCGTTGGTCGGAATCTACAAACCGCGAAGCTGCCTTCGCCTCCAGTCCCGTAAAACTCGTTCAGCAATTATCTGCAAGCAACAAATTCCTGTTTGAGTACACGCCATTTCAGAAACGAGCGACAACCGTGAGGTTCGACCTGACAGGACTCTCACCAAAGCTTGAGCCATTGGCGGATGTTTGCGGATTGAACGCTCCGAAAGCAAAATCGAAAGGCTCTCACAAACCGCCCAAGGTTGGCGACGTGGAAGTCATGTGAACTGCATTCAGAAATGTCTGTGATGGACATCATCTGGCCGGACGCATACAACCCATGGAAGGTGGAGAGTTATCCAAGATAACGATCCCTATCCCAAAAGAGAAGGTGACTCATGTCTCATCACTACTCCGGTCCCAACTTCGGGTTCCCTCATGGGGACGCCCGTCTCGATTTCACCGATCTTTACGCCTTCCCCAAACCAAGTGACTCTGGCAAGTCGATCCTCATCATGAACGTCCACCCATCCGCCAGCGTGGACCCGCCGGGAACCACCACCGCCGAGCCATTCTCCACCGAGGCTCTTTACGAACTCAAAATCGACACCGACGGCGATGCCGTCGCCAATATCGCATACCGCGTGCGCTTCTTCGCCTCCGAGCGCGGGACGCAGACGGCGACGCTGCGCCGCGTAGAGGGAGCGCAGGCCGCCGGCACGGCTGACTCAGGAGAGATCATCGTCGAGCGGACACCGGTCTCCACGGGCCGGGAGGCGCACGTCACCGACGCGGGCGACTATCGCTTCTTCGCAGGCTGGCGCAGCGATCCGTTCTTTTTCGACGTGCAGGGCGCCCTCAATAACCTGCAGTTCACCGGCAACGACTTCTTTGCCGACAAAGACATATGCAGCATCGCGATCGAGTTGCCGAACTCCGCACTGGGGGCTGGAAAGGTCGGCCTCTGGGCACGCACGCTCGCCAATCAGGGCGGCAAATGGGTACAGGCCGACCGCGGCGCGCGGCCCCAGCAAACACCTTTTCTCAGCGGCGAAGAGAACGCTGCCTACCTCGCCGCTGAGCCCGCCGGTGATGCCCGTTTCGTGGCCGTCTTCGCACACGCGCTGGAGCACGCAGGTGGTTACACGCCGGAAGATGCAAAACGAGTGGCAGCAACACTGCTGCCCGATATCCTTTTCTACGATCCCAGGCGTCCGGCGTCGTTCCCCAACAATGGTCGCTTACTCACCGACGACGTCGTAGAGTTCTTCATGCCCATCCTGACAAATGGAAAGGTGAAGGGAGATAAAGTAGGGCCGCACAGTGATGTGCTTGGCGCATTCCCTTACGTGGGCGCGCCGCACAAGGTCTGGTCCGTGGAACGCGCCGCCTGAGAGGCCAATCGCTGGCACAAGGCTCCTGCGGAATATTTCCAGACTGCTTCCGGATAGTTTACAGGACAGTCCGGAGTAGCAATCTACAGGAGCTTAGCCTTCGCCATTTCGGGGATCCAATTCAGGCTCAAGAAGCCTTGTCTTTTTCCAGAGGTACGCTGACACTTATAGTAGTTCCGCGGTTGGGCTTTGAGTCGATGGAAAGCTTACCCTGGACGAGGTTAACCCGCTCCTGCATGCTTACAATCCCCAGGCCCCCATGCACGGTTGCCTTTTGCAAATCGAAGCCGATACCGGCATCGCGAACCTCAAGCTCAATTCCATCCGGCGTTCCCCGCAAGGAAGCTTTCAAGCAGTCCGCTCCGCTGTGCTTGGCTGCATTGCGCAAGGCCTCTTGCAGAATTCGGTACAGGCAGAGTGAAACGTCTCGGGGGAGCGAACTCGGAACGTCCGCGCTCGTAAACTCGACGACAAGGCGATACTTTTCCGAAAATTCCCTGCAAAAGCTGCGCGCGGCTGCGGTAATGCCCAGGTAATCGAGGTTCGAGGAATGGATCTCGTGCGACAATGCCTGGACAGCGAGGCCGATCTTGGAGCAGTGTTGCGAGGCCAGCTGCAAGCCGCTATGACGCACGATCTCAGAACTCCTTCGTTCAGCCGCACGCCTGCGGTCGGGCTGATCGGACGTAGCGTCCACAGACTGCAACAATTGGAGTTCATTCGAAAGCAGGGCAAGCTCCTGGCAAATATCGTCATGCAGTTCGCGCGCAATGCGGCTGCGCTCCTTTTCCTGTGCCTCGATCAATTGCCCGCTCACTTTCTCGATCGCTAGCTTCGCCAACTTCTGCTCTTCAGAACGCCGTTTCTCAGTAACATCGCGAAACACAAGTACTACGCCAACAACGTTGCCGGAACGATCCAAAATCGGCGCCGCGCTAACTTCGATCGGAAATTCGCGACCGTCCCTTGCCCGCAGAGCTGTGCCAGAAGCGAGAGTGATGCTATGCCCCTCCCTCAGCACCTGTGCGACAATGTCTTCCGCTGGCATCCCAGTCTGTTCATTGATGAATTGAAGGATGCCCCAGCTCGGCTGGCTGCGCGCCTCCTCCGCTCGCAAGCCAGTCAACTCTTCTGCGGCCGGGTTGAGAAACGAGACCTGGCCATTGGCATCCGTTGCAATCACCGCATCGCCAATGCTGCTCAGTGTGGTGGACCAACGCTCCTCGCTGTGCCGGAGCGCATCTTCGCCCTTCTTGCGATCGCTTATGTCCACGGTAACAGCGACCCCGCCCACCACGATTCCGTGTTGGTCGCGGATGGGGGCTCCGGACATCTCCACAATCCATCTGCGGCCGCTGGGTAGTTGAATCTCCATCTCACAAGGGAGAATGACGCGATTTTCCGCTACGGCACGTTGCACCGGCAGCTCGAAATCGCTGATCTGGCGGCCATCGCGGAAGAATTTCGCAAGCCGTCCCGGCTCGCTATCGTCCAGCGCAGAAGCGGAGATGTTGTCCCCTGGCCTCGCATCGAACTGGGCAAGCGCGGCAGGATTACCCCCAATAAACTGGCAGGTAATGTCATCCGAGAAATGTACCCCCACAGGCAATGCCTCCAAAAGCGCATTCAATCTCTGCTGCGTACCGAATACCGCCTGCTCCGCCCGCCTTTTCTCGGTGACATCGTGAAAGACCACCACCACGCCAATTACTTTGCCATCGTCTAAAATCGGCGCAGCACTATCTTCGATGGGCACCTCGCGTCCATCCTTGGTGATCAGTGCCGTGCGCTCGGCCAGTTTCACGACGTGCCCCTCTTTTAACGCGCGGGTTACGATATCTTCGGTCACGTGGGTTTGCTGGTTGACGACGCGAAATACTCTCTTAATCGGCTGATCCAGTACCTCTTCCGACTTCCAGCCGGTAAGGGCTTCCGCGACCGGATTGATGAACGTGACACTTCCGTCGTTGTCGGCGGTTATTACGCCGTCACCGATGCTGGTGAGCGTGACCCGGAACCGCTCCCAGCTTGCACGCAGCGCGTCCTGATCTCGCTGGTTCGCAGCGGCGAGCCGGGCCTGCATCTCCGCATTACGGCGGCGGGCCTCGGAACGCCGCATTGTTTCAGCGAAACAGGACATTAATGCGCCACCTAGAATGAAGGCCGTCAGGCTTATCCAATCGACTGGCTTCCCTGGGAAAAAGCCCGCCGGTGCCTGCCAGAGATAATCCACGATACCCGCCGAAAGAGCCGTGGCTAGCAGGCCTACCCATAGCCCGCCATAGAGGGCGGCCAGCATCACAGCGGGAAAGAACGTCAAGAAGATCTGACGCGTTCCCAGTGCCTGCAAGAACACGAGGCGCAGAGCAGTGGCCGCGAAAACACTCGCGACACCCACGGCCAGCCGGAGCCAAAGCCGCTTCTCGACATTGCGTTTTTGGGGGAATCCCAAGCTCTCAGAGTCAGCCAGAGCCAACCTGTCGCCGGGTGTGCGCTTGGGATCGAAGACTGGCATAGCTCACCAAAGTCTTGCACTAAAGCTCCTCGCGGAGCGCCTATACAGTTTGAACCTAGACCGCCGGGGAGTTACAAAAGCCAGCTAGATTATACCCAACTTGAGCAGCCTCTAATAGACAGTGCGCGATAAGCGCCCCTTAATTTCCTCTTGATCACGCGCGACAGGAAGTTATTTATTCAGCCGGCGGAAGCCGTTCAAGTCATCGAGGAATAGCGGCCACATTCTACTGCGTGGGCATGCAACCAAAGTCTTTTCGCTGACGGTGGTCGAGCGCACACATGCTGACGATCTGACACGGCTGCTTCGAAACCGTTTTGCGAGGCAAGATCGGCGAAGGCTTGGATTCAACTTGGGAAACAACCATGGCAAAACCGTGGGGCGGGCACTCATCCACGCAGCATTCGCCGCCAGGTACGGATTCTGCCGAAGCCTTGCTGCCGCGACCTGCCGCCACGACCCGCGTCTCAAAACTCTGAGCCTGCGTCCAGTATCTGCGGAGCGCGTTTAAAATGCGCTCCGGTATTACGCAGACTAGAAGCGTTGCCGCAATAATCCGTATGTCGGTCCAGAACGTTGCCCGGCTCATGTAGCAAACATCGATGCGCACCTTGAACGGTTTGATCTGCTGATCATAAAAAAAATCCAACTGGCTGGGGTGAACGTTGCTCAAAATCTTCTCTTCGCGGCGGAAGGCGAGCGTACTGGCTCCCGTAATTCCCGGACGATAGGGCATCTTTGAGATCCCTTCATACTGCGGTAGTTTCGGCCGAGGCCCAACCAGACTCATCTCCCCGCGCAGGATGTTATAGAGTTGCGGGAGTTCATCAAGCTTGAACCTGCGCATCCAGCGACCGAATACGGTGATGCGCTGATCCCCGTCCCTGGTGAGCCCAGAGCCGGGGCTTCCGCCCACGGCCATGCTGCGAAACTTGTAAACGCCAAACAGACAACCTCCGCGACCGACGCGATTCTGGACAAACAAGGCCGGTCCCTTCGAAGTTAGTCGTACGCCAATCGCAATCGCCAGCATCGGAAGCGCCAGAAGAGCAAGCACCAGAAGCGCGACCGAAATATCGAAAAGCCGCTTGCCGTGCGATAAACTCCACTTGCTTGCGGAAGGGTTTTCAATCGGCGGTTCGACAACCGCAACAGCTTGATCGAAAGACAGAAATACCGGGTTGGTCGGTGGATGATTTGCGACAGTGTCCATGCATTCATCATCGTCAATCTCTGTCTGGACAGCAGAAGTAGGAAAAACAATAAGAAGGCAGACAAGGCATCTATGGAACAGTTCCTATAAACGAACCATGAGAATGGACTTATGATTTGAGTTTGCGCCCGCTCCTACTTGAGCAGATTGATTTCCATTGAGTTGAGGGACAGCTGCGACATGAACTGGCTCCAGATCATAAGTTGGTTCATCATGGACGGATGCACATCCTTCTCCGGAACAACAACAGCATCGCCGGGGTAAAGGCGCAACTGCTCGAACGATGTCTCAAACAGCGAGCCTTGCGTGTCATGGCTGATCACCGACCCGTCTGCCCGCAGAACAAACATGTGTTTCCGGTCCGCCTCCCGATTGGGGCCGCCTGCGAGATGAAGATATTCGCCAACCATGGCGTTCTCGCCGTATAGAAATGCGTGCCGGTTGAAAACGGCGCCAACCACCTGGATCGTTTCAGGGACAAACGGAACGACAAGCCGGTCACCGTCCTCCAGGTGCATGTCAGGAAGCGCATTGAGTCCCGTGCTCTGGGGGTTCATCTTCAGCACGACTCTCCCGCTCGAGCGTATCTGCCGGATCCGTGCGATCAGTTCGTGGTTGAGCGCCGCGACCTGCTGTCCGGCGATGGAAACGGACTGCTGCCCAGAGCCACTCGACGCACTCACCAGTCCCAGGCTGCTGCGCTCCATCTGATGTTCAAGGCGGTCGGCGTATTCGTTCAATTGTCCCTGCTCAAGCGCTTGAGTGCTCCTGCGGGTAAAGTTTGCCCCGTAGAGATAGGCCTGATCCGTCAGCCCGCCGGCGCGCGCCACAACCGCACGCAAAGTTTCTCCCGGAGAAACACTGTAAACGCCGGGATGCACAAACTCTCCTGCCAACTCCACATAGATCGTCTGCTCCTTGATCGGCAGTTGGATGTCCTGCTGCGCAAAGATGGTGACAACATCACCGGCTTTAAGTTCAAGATCCTCCGACGTGTCATGTTCGAGCACCAACTTGCCCAGATTGAACGCAATCAGCTTGGTGGTCATCGTGGACTGGTCCAGCCGCTCGACGACTGCACGATTCCAGTTGGTTTGCGCCCCTGGGCTCTGTACCGCAACAGGCTTTTCCGCATGGCTTCCTCCATCGGCTGGGGAAGCCAGTTGGGGAGCAGGGAGACCGAGTTTAGTTCGCTGCCACCAGTAGTCACGATTGACGAGCGCGTCACGGTCGGGCATCAGCTCGCTCAGGCGCATCCCCTCGTGCCACTGAAAGCGCCCCGGATTGGCTACTGCTCCGCGTAACGTGACCGCCTCGCTATAGATGGAAATGATGGGATCGATGCGCACGATATCGCCGTCGGCCAGCAGCGTTGCCATGCTCGCGGCATCCGTCGCCAATTCAAAGGCGCGGCGGCGCGCGTGATCTTCGATTCGATCCACCGACAACCGCGCACCGGAAGCGATCGCCGTCCTGCCTCCGGCGCCGTCGAGAAGTTGGTCGATCGACTCCTCGCCGCGCAATTCGTAAATGGCGGCCTGGCGCACGCTACCCATCAGCGCAACCTGCGGTCCCGCGGCGGGAATGTACAAGCACATCGCCCGGTTGCAGTTGAACGTCGCCGGATCTGTCGCCCTTCATCAGTAGCGCATAGAGATCGAAATCTGTGACATTTTTGCCTTCGCGCTTCAACTGGACGTGGCGCATGGACCCCGCCGCCGAGGGACCGCCGCAGGCAAAGACCGCGTCCACCAGTGTGCTGAGAGCACTGACCGTATACTCGCCCGGCCGGTGCGCCATGCCGGTAACGTAGATCTGGATGGTATGAATCTCGCCGAGGTCGACGCTGAGCTCGAAGTTGCGATAGACCCGCTCCATCACACTGCGCAAATGAGCCGGGATCGCCGAGAATGGCATGCCCGCCACATGCACGGCACCGACCTTGGGAAGATAAATCTCTCCTTCGCGGCTCACGCGCAGATTGGCGCTGAAGTTGACCTGGCCCCAGATCCGGATGCGCAACTCATCGTCAGCGCCGATGATCAGCTCTCCCGGCGCGGGCCCGTGGTCGAGCGGACCAAACGAAGCCGGCTGCGTACTGAAGAGCTTGGCTCCGTAGATCGGCAGCATCCGTCCGGTCGTGGCCGCCACAAAATGCTGAAATTCATTGGGCGGTTCGGGCGGAAGAGCGCGCACCCCGGATTCTCGTCGCCCCTTACGCGTTTCGCCCTCTGAATAGCTTGCCCCGCCGGTAAGGCTCCCATGCGAAGATGCCTCGTTGGAGCGGTCCGCACTCGGCGTTCCATCTTGCGGGCGTTCCTCAACGCTCAGCGTCGAAGGAGATTCTTTCGATGAGGAAGCAGTAGCCTGCGGAGCGGGGCAGCCGAGCGCATCGGGATCACTTCCGTCGGCGCACGACGCTTGCCCATACAGTAGGGGTGCGAAGAAGGCAAAGGCCGCGGCGACCACAATCCAGAGCGGAGCAACACGGCGATGGCTTAAGCAAACAGATGGAAGGTTTCTCATAGACATCCCAATGTTTATTTCTTCCTTGAGCGAAACGAATGGAAATGTTCGCGGGATAAAAGAGCGCTGTTCCGAAATCGAACCACACTGAGATTCATTCCCATATCGGCCACGCCGTTGCGTCTTTTGCATTTTCCTTTGCGCAGTCATCCTTCTCCTGTGCAGCTAATCTGGGCTCAGCGTTGCCGGCCAAACCGGTGAGCATTGCGCAACGCATTGGTAACAACCTGATCAGGAAGGCCGGTGTGCCCACAGAAGAACTCGTACAACTCTCCCGCGCCCCCAGTACAGCCAGCGGCTCGCTGCTGACTTGGCTGCGGATAACCATCAAATGGAAGAAGCTGGTTGGCCGCACGGCCTCTGTCATCGTATTGCTCGGCTTCGCGGTTGCTTCTCCTGCTGCCCAACCGCTACACGGCCACCGTGGTCATCTTGCCGCCGCAGCCGAGCGGACTTCATCGGCAGCGGCGATGATGGCGCAATTGAGCGGTGTGGGCTGCCCTGGCTTCAGCAGGCGGCGGCCTGAGCATCAAAAATCCCAACGATCAGCAAGTCGCACTGTTGAAGAGCCGCACGGTGGAGGACGCGATGGTGGCGCGCTTTCATCTGCAGGCGCTCTACCACCGCAAGTACCTCTCCACGGCGCGCAAGCGCTGGGAGAAGCATACCGAGATCGACAACGGGCTGAAGGACGGACTGATCCGCCTTTCGGTGACCGACCGCGATCCGCGCCGGGCCGCGGAGATGGCCAACGGCTGGGTGGAAGAATACCGGCGCTTCACCGCCGACGCTGGCCATCACCGAGGCGTCGCAGCGAAGGCTCTTCTTCGAGCGGCAACTGAGCGTCGCGCGCGAGGACCTGGTGCGCGCCGAAGAGGAGATGAAACAGACCGAGCAGCGCACCGGCGTGATTGATATCGAGGGCCAGGCCCGCACCATGATCGCCTCGGCTGCGGTGTTGCGCGGCCAGCTTGCAGCCAAGCAGGTCGAGATCAAGGCCATGCGCGAGTTTGCCGCCGACCAGAATCCCGACCTGGTGCGCGCACAACAGGAGGTGGCGGGCATGGAAGCGCAGTTGGCCGCGATGGATGCGGCAAGCGATCGCAAGCACGGGAGACCTGATTGCGCCCAAGGGCAAAGTCACGCAGGCGGCCTTGGACTATGCGCGCGCCCTGCGCGAGGTGAAGTATCGCGAGACGATGCAGGATCTGCTGACGCGCCAGTATGAAGGCGCGCGCGTGGACGAGGCGCGGCAGGGAGCGCTGGTGCAGATTGTCGATCCGGCCGTGGTTCCCGACCGCCCCACATCTTTTACAGGCTTTGGATTGTGCTGGGAGCGCTGTTTGTTGCTCTGCCGCTGGCCTTGCTGGCAGCGGCGGTCGCTGAGTTCCTCGCTATTTTGCGCCGCTCCCGCCGTTGTTCCGGTTCGTGGGCCGCAGCGCTTGAAGCAGCTCATCGGCGGAGCATGGCAATGAGAATGCGTCGCAGCGTTGGGGCTGGATGGCGCCGTCGCCTACACCTTTCTGGCGCGGGCTGTGAACATTGTGGGCAGCACCGGAACGGTGCTGCTCATTGTGCGCTTCCTCACTCCCGTCGAGCAGGGCTACTACTACACGCTGCTCAGCCTGGTCTCCCTGCAGATGGTCTTCGAGTTGGGCTTTTCGTTTGTGATTCAGCAGTTGGCCGCGCACGAATGCTTTGCACCTGGAACTCAACGAGGACGGCAGTGTAAGCGGCGACTGCGTGGCCCATGCGCGTCTGGCCTCCACGCTTGCAACTCAGCTCTGCGCTGGTACACCATGGCCGCGGCGGCGATGGGCCTGCTTCCTGGCGCCGCTGGGAATGCTCTTCTTTGCCCGCCACGCGGCGCCTGGGACAGCGCAGGTTGCCTGGCAGGGGCCGTGGCTCACGGCCGTGGGCGCGTCTATGGCAGGACTGTGGTGCATGCCCTTCTACTCCTTTCTGGAAGGTTGCGGGCAAGTGCGCGCAGTAGCCGCGATGCGCCTGCGCCAGGCAATTGCCGCTTGTGTCTTTGCCTGGGCCACCCATGCTGCTGCATCCGGGCTTTACGCGCCGGCCATGGTGATTGTGGGCCAAACCGGAATCGGCCTTCTCTTTCTGGCCCAGCGCCGCCGCTTGCTGGTGGGACTGCTGCGCCACCCGGCCCGCGAGGCCGCCATCCACTGGAGCCGCGAGGTGTGGCCCTTCCAATGGCGCATCGCCGTCAGTTGGATGTGCTCGTTACTTCACCGCACAGATCTTCATCCCCATCCTTTTCGCGTTGCGCGGAACGGTTGAGGCCGGGCAGATGGGCATGTCGCTCAGCATCACCGGCTATATGACGGTTCTCGCGCTGGCCTGGATCTCGACCAAGACCACGCCCTTCGGCCGCATGATCGCGCGCCGCGAATTCCTCGAGCTTGACCGGCTCTTCCTGCGCACGCTGGGCCAATCCCTGGCCGTGTTTTCTTTGATCGCACTGGCCGCCTGCGGCGTGGCTGCGCTGTTGCCCGCACTGGCTCCCCGCCTGGCCGTGCGCATGGTTTCGCCGCAACTGTTCGCCCTGTTGGTGGTGGCCGCCGGCGCCAACTGCGTGGTGCAGAGTTTGGCCACGCTCTTGCGTTCCTTCAAGCGCGAACCCTTTCTGGTTCAATCGCTGGTCGTTGCTTCGCTCACTCTGCTGCTCGCCGCGCTCACCGCCGCGCGATGGGGCATTGCCGGCGTGACCCTCAGTTACCTCACCGCCAGCGCTGTCGTCGGGCTGCCTTTCGCTGTGGCGATCTTTGTGCGCGCCCGCCGCGGCTATCTGACCCTGGCTGCGCCTGGAGTATGCGGGGCGGAGGCAGGATGAGCACTACGCCTCCCAGGAAGGTTTTGATTGTCGGTGGTAAGACTGCCGGTGGCCTGGCCAGCTTTGCCGAGGCGCTGCGCTGCGGCTTCGTCGAGGTCGGTCTGCCTGCCGAGGTGGCTGGGTACTCCAATATCCTGCGGCGAATTGCCGAGTTGCGCGATCCCGCAGTGCTGAAGATCCTCAGCACCGCCTCGGTTTTTGCCGCCCCGTTCGCCAGACGCGCTGTCTGCATGGCGCACGGCATTCCCTGCGCCGCACATCAGGGCTGGCCGACGGCCCTGGCCGTTCTCGCCTCCCTCAGATTGGCCACCGCCGGCCGCGGAACTCAACTGGTCGCCGTCTCTGAATATTCGGCGCTGCACCTGCGGGCGATCTTCGGACTGCGCGTCGATGCAGTGATTCACAATCCCGTGCATCCGCTTTTTCTGGAGGCAACGCCGAAGCCCGCGAGCGAACGTGAAGCCATCGCCTACGTAGGCAGGCTGCACCCAGCCAAAAATGTCGATCGGTTGCTGTCCGCCATGCGCGATGTGCTCGATGAGAATCCCGGTCTGCACGCATGGATTATCGGGGACGGCCCACTACGACCCGACCTGCAACGCATCGCTACCGGCGATCAGCGGATCGAGTTTCTGGGAGCGCTGCCGGCCATTCAGGTGCGTGACCGTCTGCGCCGCTCTCGCGTCTTTGTCTCTGCCTGCCCCACCGAAGCCTTTGGCATCGCCTATATCGAGGCGCTCAGCCAGGGATGCGCCGTGGCCATGCCGCTCTCGGGAGGCGGACTGGAAATTGCTCCCGAGCTCATTGGTAGCGGAATTCAACCGTTTCCCTGCTCAATGACCCGGGAAGCGGTCGCCTCCGCCTTGCGCAAGGCTCTCCTTGCAACGCCAATTACGACGCCACTTGCCGCTTACTCGCCACGCTCGGTGGCAGGAGCCTATCTGGCCACTGACGCCCGCTTCGACAGCCAGGGAATCTTCCATGCAGAGGCCCAGCCATGGCCGCCGCCAATTCTCACCGCCCGAAGCGCGACGGTTCGCGGATGATGCCCATGACGAGCAGCACAACCACTCCGGAAAAGCGTGTTCGAGGGAAGTGGTTCTATCTTTGCGCGTTCATCTTCTCGTGCGGTTTGTTTTGGTGGCTGCGCAGCCTTCTCGTTCGGTTCGTCTTTCATATGGAAGACCCCGTGGAAGACAGCACCATCGCGATCAGCTTACTGGCGCTCATTTTTTTTATCGTCGGTTATCTATTCCCGACCTTCGGCCGTCCGGCCCGCCAGTTCTCCGATCACACGCTCGATGCCTGCGGCGAGTTCGCCTACCGTGCCACAAAATTCATCGCCATTCCTGCCTTGGCCATCGCCATGCAAATCTGGTTCAGTTGGGTTGACAGAGCTTCCAGTTCGGGACTTCCACGCATCTGGGCTTATCAGGCGCTGCTCTATACCCACCTCTTTTTCGGCTACATGTTTCTTGGCGCAGCCGATCCCCGTAAGCAAGGCTGGCGTCGCATCTGGATGGCAACGATTTTAATTACCCTGCCGCGCCTGATCATATCGCTGCACGGAGGACGTTTTTTTCTGGCCCAAGCCGTTGTTCCCGCCGTGCTCATCGTCGTAGCGCGTGGCTGGATTCGCATCTCAGACAAGCACATTCTGCAATTTGCCGCCCTCGCGCTTTTCATTATCTTCGTCCCCGCCATAACCCGTGGCGACGTTCTGATCGGCCCCGACAATGACCTCCAGATTTTCATGGGCAGCAATGTTCTGGGCCTCTTCCAGAGCAACACCGACCTTAGTCTGGATGACGACTGTCCGCCGCTGCTCATATCCCTTACGGCCAAGGTGATTCCCTACAGCCAGCTCGGAGTGTGCGTTATCGATAGTGGAGGATTGAAAAACATGCCCGCCACATTGGAGCGCATCCTCACCAACAATGAACCCGGATCCTTCCACGGCACTGCGGCAGGAACGGGATCGAACTATCTGCTCGAACTCTACCTCGCCGGCGGCCTCTTTGCCGTCTATGCCGGCTCAGCATTGTTTGGCTTCAGTTGCCGCCGCTTCATGGGATGGATTGGCAAGCGTTCACTTTTTGCCGGGATCTGGGCCGAATGTCTGACCCGTGCTCTGCTGGCGCCACGAGGCAATCTGGGCTACGTCTATGAGCGAATTCCGTCCCTGGTTTTGGCAACCCTGTTCGTAATCTTCATCGTGTGGGCGGCCAAGCTGCTGAACAGAGAGCACGCAGCCGGCCCGGCACAGGGAATTCCAGCTTAGTCGGATAGACGAGTGTTTCGCTTTGTCCCGCGAAACCAGCATTCCGCCGTCGTCGCAACTTCGGAGAGGTCACACTATGACACTGGTTTCAATCATCACTCCGGTCTTTAACGCAGCCCGTTGGTTGCCCGAAAACTTCGCCACGGTTCGCGCCCAGACCCTCAGCGATTGGGAGCAGATTTTCGTCGATGACGCTTCGAGCGATGGCTCGGTGGCCATGCTGCAAGCCGCCGCGGCCCGCGATGCACGGCTTCGCCTGCTCTGCATGGCCGGTAACGCAGGCCCCTCGGCTGCACGTAATCTGGCGCTAAAGCAGGCTCGGGGACGCTTCATCGCCTTTCTCGACGCCGACGATTTGTGGCACTCCGATAAGCTCTCCCGCTCCGTCGAGTGGATGACAAGGCATCAGTACGGCTTCATCTATCACGACTACCGCCAGATCTCCTCCGACGGGCTGCGTGTGGGCGCCTTGATCGCCGGTCCGCAGGAGTTGAACCTGCGCACCCTGCATACGCGCCGCGGCACCGGCTGCCTCAGCGTCGTCATCGACCGCGAGCGCATTCCAGAGTTCCGCTTTCCTTATCAATGCGCTTATCTGCACGAGGATTTCTGCGCCTGGCTGAGCATTATCCAGCAAGGGCACGTCGGGCATCGTCTGGCTGCCGATCTGGGCTGTTACCGCCTCTCGGCCCACAGCCGTTCAGCCAACAAACTGACCGCCGCTGCGCAGGTTTGGAAGATCTATCGCGAAGCCTCAAAGCTGCCGCCAATGCGCGCCGCGCTCTGGTGGACGCAATACGCATGGAACAGCTCCTGGCTCTATTGCTACGCCAAGCCTCGTTATGCGCGGTGTCAATAACGTGACCATCTCAAGTCAAGCAACGCCAAAGCAAGCAGCGTCGGTTTCGCAGATACAGGTGCCCTTCTATTTGGTAGCGCTTCTCTATCTGACTCTGCCTAATCTGCCGCTGCTGCTCTCCACCCGCACCTTGGGTGCATCGCCGCATGGGTATGTCAATCTGGAGTGCCTGTTGATTGGAGCGCTCAGCGTTTTCCTGTCGCGCCGCGTCGTCTTCGTACTGCTCTTCCTGGAGCTGCTTGCCGACTTCGCGTACAGCGTTTGCTACACTTACCAATTTTCCCTGGAGAACTTGCTGTCGTCGCTCCGCTATCTGCCTCTGCTGCCGCAAAGGCGGATACAGGAAGGGCTCGCCTTCCTGGCCATGAGCATCCTGCTCTGCGCGGCACTGGCCTTCGTTCGCACTCGTCCGCAGGTGCGATTCCGCGCCGCAGGCGTCCTGTTGCTCTGTATCGCCATTCTTTCTCCGCTTGATATTCTCGGCGGCCAGAATCCAATCTGGCACAAAGATGTGGCGCTCAGCTCCTATCGAATCGCGCGTAGCCCGGTCTTTACTCTTGCACTCCGGGAGGCCGCGATTCACTTCGTGGAGAATAAGTCGATCCGCGCCGGCGATGTCGCGACCGCCTCGGCCTCATCCTCGGCCATCCGCTTCCTCGACCATCAATCGAACGCGGCGGTACAATCCCCCAACTTCGTACTCATCGTCGTAGAGTCGTGGGGACTGTCACTCGACGCTCGTCTTGCTCAGGCGCTAACCGCGCCCTATGACGATCCCCGCATTGCGCGCAAGTATAAAACCTCGTATGGCACTGTCCCGTTCACCGGGCTTACCGTTCCCGGCGAGGCGCGCGAACTGTGTCACTCCACCACCGGCTTTGGCATCCTGCACCCCTCGGCCGGGCTGGTGGAGCAATGCCTGCCTGCCTTCTTTCACTCCCGCGGCTACCGCAACATCGCCATCCACGGTTACGCCGGCCAAATGTTTTACCGCGCTGCCTGGTACCCGAAGCTCGACTTCGATCAGAGCTGGTTCGGCCCCGACTTGCATCAACTGGGACTTCCCAATTGTCGCGGAGCCTTCCCCGGAATTTGCGATGCATCCATCGCCGGCTGGATCGGAAGTTCGCTGCTCGCAGTGGATCGGGATAAGCCCAGCTTCGTCTATTGGGTGACGCTCAATTCGCATCTCCCCGTACCCGCCAGGCCGGATCTTCCAGAAGATGGTGTTTGCTCGACGCAGCCTGCGCTCCAAAATTCTTTGGCGCTGTGCTCGTGGTTCCGCCTTGTGCGGGCTGTACACCAATCCGTCCAGCAAGTGGCCTTGGGCACCACCGCAAGGCCGACCGTCTTCGTCCTCGTCGGCGATCATGCGCCGCCCTTCGGCGATCCTCGGCTACGCACCGGCTTCTCCAGCACTCAGGTGCCTTACGTGATGCTGACGCCGCGCTAAGCCGTCCAGCCACCTGCCGTATCCACGCAGCAACTGTGTGCCTGCAGGGTTGCCCGCGGGGCATTATGGGCGGGATGCACCTGTAGCGTCTGAATATAAAAGGGAATAGATTTACGAATGTAAATCTCAGCCAGCAGCTCGCTCACTTCCTCGAAATTCTGCTGCACCAGTGCCACCACCGAGGGGCCCGCGCCGCTCAGGCATACTCCCAGCAGGCTGGGGTGGCGCAACTCCAGAGCCTCTTTGAGCCCGGGAACGATCGCAGCGCGAAATGGCTGATGCAAGCGGTCCTGCAGCGCCTCACGCAGCAAGCCGAAGTTCGAGGTTCGCAGTGCTTCCAGCAGAAACGCCACGCGCTGCACATTGAAGATGGCGTCCGCCCGCGAAATCGATTCCGGCAGCACCGCCCGTGACGCTTTGGTCGCCAGGTGTTGCTCCGGCGTCGCCACCACGAAGCCAAGCGTCTCCGGCCAGCTCGCGCGCAGCACCAGCAACTCGCTCGGCGTCTCACAACTCACGGTCAGTCCACCCAGTAGTGCCGCTGCGATGTTGTCAGGATGGCCTTCCAGTTCGCAGGCCGTCGTCAGCAGCTCCTGTTCCTCCAGCGCGCCGGCCACGGCCTCGAACAATCGCAGTCCCGCCACGGTGGCCGCGGCGCTGCTGCCCAGACCGCCCTTCATCGGGATGTTGCTTTCCACCCGCACATCAAGCGAAGGAATCGGGAAGCCGTGACGCGCGGCGATGAAGCGGAACGCCCGCTCGATATAATTTTCCCCGTCCAGCCTTTGATTCACGAACTCAAAACGCAACTCTCCCTCGCCCTCCGCCATGCGCACCCGCAACGTCAGGTAGAGCTGAACCGCAACGGCCAGCGTGTCAAAACCCGGTCCAAGATTCGCAATCGAGCCCGGAACCCGTATGACCATTTCGTCGTCATTAGTGCGCATTTGCTTCCTCCCGCTGATGAGCGCGGATGATGAAGTTCGTATCCTTCAAAGCGTGACCGGTGAGAATGGCGACCACCTTCGCCTCCTCGGGAATCTGTTTGCTCGCGCGCAGTTTTCGCAGCCCCGCCAGGGTCGCCGCCGAGGCCGGTTCGCAGCCGATGCCGTCGCGCCCGATCACCGCCTTGGCCTCGCCAATCTCCTCGTCGGTCACGTCCAGCACCTGCCCTCCGGTCTTCTGCACCCCGCGCAGCGACTTCTTCCACGAGCGCGGATTGCCGATCCGGATCGCCGTCGCAACTGTCTCCGGCTCAGCCACCGGCGTCAGTTCGGCGGCGCCATCGCGCCACAGTCTGCGCAAAGGGATTGGCTCCTGCCGCCTGCACCACGATCATGCGCGGCGCGCGGTCGATCAACCCAAACCGCAGCATCTCGTCAAAGGCCTTGCCGAACGCAGACGAGTTACCGAGGTTGCCGCCCGGAACCACCAGGTAGTCCGGCGCTCTCCAGTTGAGTTGATCAAGCAGCTCGAACATCGTCGTCTTCTGCCCCTCGATCCGGAACGGATTGATCGAGTTCAAAAAGTAGATTCCTTCGCCGGTCTTCTCCAGCAGCATAGTTCAGCGCGTCGTCGAAGCTGCCTTCGATCTGCACTACCTCCGCGCCGAAATCGAGTGCCTGCGCCAGCTTGTTCAGCGAAACCTGTCCCGGCGGAAGATAGACCCGTCCGATCACTCCCGCCCGCGCCGCATAGGCCGCAAGCGATGCCGCCGTGTTTCCCGTCGAGGCGCAGGCCACCACCTTCGCGCCTGTATGCACCGCCTCGGTCATGCCCACGGTCATCCCCAGATCCTTGAAGCAGCCCGTGGGATTCCATCCCAGATGCTTGAATTGCAGATCGCTCAACCCCGGCCCAGTCCGCGCTCTTGTGCCCGCGCACCAGCGGCGTGTTGCCTTCGCCCAGGGTTACAATCTCGCTCGCCGGATAAGTCCGGCAGAAATTCGCGATAGCGCCATACTCCGCTGATATCGCGGGGATCGCGCGATCTCCGGCGCTCGCTCCACAGCTCTTTCAGCGCCCCGGCATCGACCTTCAAGCCGTCCACATCGACTTCCAGCAGTCCTCCGCAGTTCGGGCAGGCCATCGCGGGCGAGTGCAACTCGAGCTTGCTGGCACAGGTTGGGTCAAAGCATCGCAGTTGCATTAGAGCTCCTTGGTAAGAATTGGCATGGTCAGTGGCGCGTGGACATGAAAATCAAGTTTGCGAATATCGCGCATCGCCGCTTCCAACTGTTCGGTCGGACAATGCTCCAGCGTGACCACGAAGGGCAGCTCGTTTTTGTCGAAGCCCGGTTTTTGCAGCAGCGCGTCGATGTTGATGCCGTGTGCCGCCAGCGCATTGGCAATTGCCCCCACAATGCCCGGACGGTCGCGCACTGTAAAGCGAATGTAATGTTCGGAGGCAAAGTTGCCGCTCATCGGCAGCACGTCACCGGCAATCTGCGGCCGCACGTTTTCCCCGGCCCGCCCGCGCGCAATGTCCAGCAGGTCGCTCACCACCGCCACCGCCGTCGAATGCCCGCCCGCGCCCGCTCCGCTGAACGCCGTCTGTCCGCCGTACTTGCCGCTGGAGAGCACAAGATTCAGGCTGCCGGTGATGTGCGCCATAGGCGACTCAATCGGAACCAGCGCCGGCTGCACCGAGGCGTAAATATTTCCCTCGCGCCGTTCCGCCCTCGAAATCTGCCGGATCGTGCGATCCCAGCTCGTGCGCGTAAGTGAAGTCCACCGCGCCAATGCTGCGGATCGAAGTGCACGGAATCCGCTCGGGCTGCACAATCGCCTTCAGCCCAATCCGCGTCAGAATCACCAGCTTGGCGCGTGCGTCGTAGCCGTCCACGTCGTCGGTCGGGTCGGCTTCGGCGAAGCCCGCCTGCTGTGCGCCGGTCAGCGCCGACTCAAATGAAACGCCCTCGCGCTCCACCTTGGTCAGAATGTAATTGCAGGTTCCGTTCAGAATGCCGCAAACCTTGTAAAGTTGATCGCCCGCCAGTCCCTCCTGCAGCGCATCGATCACCGGAACGCCGCCAGCCACCGAGGCCCCAAAGGAAATTGCGCCACCATGTTCGCGGGCCAGCGCCGAGAGCTGCGGCCCGTGCTGTGCAATCAGCTTCTTGTTTGCCGTCACCACGGATTTTCCCGACTTCAGCGCCCGCGTGACCCAATCGTGCGCCGGATCGATGCCGCCCACCAGCTCCACTATAATGTCGGCGTCCGAGGCCAGCACCTGCTCCACGTCGCTGGACCAGTGAACGTCTCCAGCAACCCAGTCCGCGCGCTTGCTCTCCACATTACGGTTGTAAATGTGGGTCAGCCGCAGCGGAGAGTGCGCCGGCTGGTCGCTGAGTATGCGCGCCACCGCGCTGCCTACGGTGCCGAATCCCAGGATGGCAACTTTCAGCGCGCGAGCCTGCGCTGCGGAAGCCTGATCGAATGCAGTGGTGGTAGCCAATCTGTTTCTCCAATCCTTATCGACCGCAAAGCCCAGCCGCAAAACTATGCTTGCGCCGTTTCGCGCGATGCGCTTGATGGAGCGTGCGAGGGCGTGGCCGAAGCCAGCTCAAAAAGATGACGGTGTAACTGCTGTACTGACTTTACCGCATCTTTTTCCTCCACCACAAAGCTCACGCTGATCTCCGACGAGCCTTGCGCGATCATGCGAATATTGATCCCGGCGGCAGCCAGCACCCCAAAGACCTCTGACGCAATGCCGACGCGTCCCGCGAATGTCCTCTCCCACCAGGCAGATAATCGCCATCTCCGGCTTGAAAATCCACCTCGCCCAAGCGCCTTCATCTCAGAGCTCAGTTTTTCCAGCTCTCGGCTTCCTTCCACCGCAACCGATGCGCTCGCCCCCGAGATCGCAACCAGCTCGCTCGTCAGATGATGCCAGCGCAGCAGGCTGAACAGGTCGTCCAGAAAGCGCAGCGAACCGACATGGCGAGGCGCCTGCACATTGAAGACCGAAATGTTCCGCTTCAACGCAATCGCCCGGAAGGCCGACGGCCCTTGCGCCGCCGTCGAGCGGATAATCGTTCCCGCCTCAGTCGGCTTGTGTGAGTTCAGCACCGCCACCGGAATGTTGTGCTCGACGGCAGGCAGCAGGGTTGCCGGATGCAGCACCTTGGCGCCGAAGCAGGCCAGCTCCGTCGCCTCATGAAAGCTGATTTCCGCGATCCGCTTTGCCTTGGGACAGATGCGCGGATCGGTGGTCAGAATACCGCTCACGTCCGTCCATATCTCGATCCGCTCCGCCATCAGCGCCGCGCCGATAATCGCGGCTGAGTAGTCCGAGCCGCCACGTCCCAGCGTCGTGATCTCCCCTGACTCGCTTGATGCGATGAATCCGCCCAGCACCGGCACAAGCTTCTCTTCCAGCAGCGGCGGAATCGCCTCCAGCAGCCGGTTGCGCGTCGGAGCCGCCAGCGGCGATGCCGCCGGATGACGGCCATCGGTGACGATCAGCTTGCGCGCATCGGCGTGTGCCGAAGGAACGCCCAGCCCAGCAAACGCCGCCGCCACCAGCACGCTCGATAGCAGCTCGCCGTAGGTGAGCATCTGCGAGTGCTCTGCCGGCGAAATCGATCCCTGCTCCGCGATCCGCTCGGCCAGCGCCCGAACTTCGGCCAGGCGCGCGTCCAGCTCTTCGCTGAATGCAGCCTCCGCCTGCGCATTCAGCATCTCGCTCGCCGCCTGCACATGCCGGCTCCGAATGGCGTCCAATATCGCGAGCGCCGCGCTCAGTTCGCCTCCGCTCGCCGTCTCGCCCACCTGCACCAGCTTATCGGTTACCCCGCCCATCGCGCTCACTACCACCAGTGGCTGCTCTGCCAGCCGCGAGGCCACAATTGAAGCGACACGCCGGATCGCCGTAGCATCCTGTACCGAGCTGCCGCCAAATTTCATCACTATCATTACCGGCTCCTTGATCTTCCTGCGCAAATAAAGAACCCATCGCCTGCCGGGCGATGGGTTCTTTTGAAGGGTGCGAATCAGTTTGCTTTATCTGATCTCTTCGCGGAACTCACATGCGCCCGGAAATAGGCTTGTTGTTGTGCCTGTCATTGTTGTCCGGAATTTGTTAGTAATTCGCATGCAAGTGCCTTTGACGATAGCGAAAGCAACGAGCTAAGTCAAGCGTGGAAAGCGAAGCATCGCGCCGCCGCCCATCCATAAGTAATATCTTCACCCCGACTCAGCATTTGACCCTACCGCGCGCCTGAGCCGGTGGCGCACTCAGCCTTCTTCGGCTCGAGTGAGGCAGTTGTCCTGCCTTTGCTCTTAACCCTGAAACTTTGAAACCTTGAAACCCTGAAACCTCGTTTTTGATTACAATACGGATACGGCAATGTGGGGATTCAAGCCGAGACCAGGGGCGTTTCCTGCTCTGTGATAAAAAAAGACACAGGAGGTCACGGAATTTGATGGCAGCAAGAACAATGAATGATTTAGAAGGTTGGCCGCCAGATGCTGGCAGTGCATATGTGGGAACTTTCCCTCCTGCCCGAGTAAGTCCTCATTAAAGAAGTCTTTCCGGCTGTCGGCAATGTCGTAACTTTCAACAGGCAACTTCAACGCGGATGATGTGCCCTGACACCTATAACGCGCCCGATAGCGCAAGACAGCCAAACAAGTGGCGGATTATATTGAAAGACAACATGGGAAGACTTGCTTCTCTCTGTCGAAAAAATCGAAGTTCCAGAGGACTAGAGTTCAGAATAAACAGGCACCCTCAAGGGTGCCGTCGTGTGTCGGCCTTCGTCGAGTCTGCGATGCTCGTGCTGTTGTCGTTGCCTTGTGCTCCCAACGGCATTGACGACACCTTGCTCCTGTCAGTACTGGCCCACGTCCGCCCGTCTTTGGCGAATGTGGGACTGCGAAGCTTAAATGTGAGAGCCTCTGATCCGCCCTCACGCAAAAAGCCCCACGATTTCCGCGTGGGGCTCTTCCGTCTGCGTTGGCAGAAGTTTAGTACATGCCGCCCATGCCGCCGCCGCCGTGAGGCATCGGAGCTTCCGACTTCGGTTCCGGAATCTCCGCCACCAGGGCTTCGGTGGTTAGCATCAGCGCTGCAATCGAGCCTGCGTTCTGCAGGGCCGTGCGGGTCACCTTGGTCGGATCGATCACGCCGGCCTTCACCAGGTCGCCAAACTGGCCGGTCTGGGCGTTGTAGCCGAAAGCCACGTCCTTGTTATCGCGGATCTTGCCGATCACCACCGCACCCTCTTCGCCGGCATTGGCGACGATCTGGCGCAAGGGCTCTTCCAGGGCGCGCTTCACGATGTTGGCGCCGATCTGCTCGTCGCCTTCCAACTTCAGCGCATCCACCGCCGGAATGCAGCGGATCAGGGCAACACCGCCGCCCGGGACGATGCCTTCTTCAACGGCCGCGCGGGTTGCGTGCATGGCGTCTTCCACGCGAGCCTTCTTTTCCTTCATTTCGGTCTCGGTGGCCGCGCCGACCTTGATCACCGCAACGCCGCCCACCAGCTTCGCCAGCCGCTCCTGCAGCTTCTCGCGGTCGTAGTCGCTGGTGGTCTTCTCGATCTGCGCGCGGATTTCCTTCACCCGGCCGGAGATGTCTTCCGGCTTGCCGTTGCCTTCGACGATGGTGGTGTTGTCCTTGTCGATGGTGACTTTCTTGGCGTTGCCAAGGTCGGCCAGCGTGATGTTTTCCAGCTTCAGGCCCAGGTCTTCCGTGATCGCCTTGCCGCCGGTCAGAATCGCGATATCCTGCAGCATCGCCTTGCGGCGGTCGCCAAAGCCCGGAGCCTTGACGGCGGCAACGTTCAGCGTGCCGCGCAGCTTGTTCACCACCAGGGTGGCCAGTGCCTCGCCGTCGATGTCTTCGGCGATGATCACCAGCGGACGCCCGCTCTTGGCAACCTGCTCCAGCAGCGGCAGAAGGTCCTTCATGCTGCTGATCTTCTTTTCGTGGATCAGGATGACGGCGTTTTCCAGAACCGCTTCCATGCGCTCGGCGTCGGTCACGAAGTAAGGCGACAGATAGCCGCGGTCGAACTGCATGCCCTCGACCACTTCCAGCTGCGTCTCCATGGTCTTGGCTTCTTCCACGGTGATGACGCCGTCCTTGCCGACCTTCTTCATCGCTTCCGCGATGATGTGGCCGATGGTCTCGTCGTTGTTGGCCGAGATCGTGCCCACCTGGGCGATCAGCTCTTCGCGGTCCACCGGCTTGCTCAGCTTGTCCAGCGCGCCCGGAATGCGGTTGCCTTCCTTGTCCAGCGAGCCGTTGACGGCCACAATCGCCTTCTCGATGCCGCGCTTCAGTGCCATCGGATTCGCTCCGGCAGCCACCGTCTTCACGCCCTCGCGGAAGATTGCCTGCGCCAGAACTGTCGCGGTCGTGGTGCCGTCGCCGGCGATGTCGCTGGTCTTGCTGGCGACTTCCTTCACCATCTGCGCGCCCATGTTCTCCAGCGTGTCCTTCAGCTCGATTTCCTTCGCCACCGTCACGCCGTCCTTGGTGATCAGCGGCGAGCCGAACTTCTTCTCGATCACCACGTTGCGGCCCTTGGGGCCGAGTGTGACCTTCACTGCGTCTGCCAGGACGTTGACGCCCCGGAGAATTGCCTGACGGGATTCCTCACCGTGAACAATCTGCTTTGCCATAGTTAAATGCTCCTTCGTATGTCTTTGAACTGTCCCACCGCGCCGCCCAGCGTCGCTGGTGGATGAAAACTCAAATGGCGGCCAAATGGGCCGCCAGCAACTACTTCTTCAGAATGCCGAGAACTTCTTCCTCGCGCATGATCAGATACTCTTCGCCGTCGATCTTGATTTCCGTGCCCGCAGTACTTGCCGAACAGGACGCGGTCGCCCGCCTTCACGTCCAGAGGGAAAACCTTGCCTTCATCGTTGGACTTGCCCTTGCCGACGGCGATCACTTCGCCTTCCTGCGGCTTGTCCTTCGCGGTGTCAGGGATGATGATGCCGCCACGAGACGTCTCCGACTCTTCAATGCGGCTTACGAGGATACGGTCATGCAACGGGGTTAGCTTTGTTGTTGTAGCTGCAAGCTTTGTCGCCATTCTTGGAACTCCTTTCGGGGATTGAGGGGAACTACTGCGGCGGTTGCCGCATCTCAAACGTTGACCAAAGTGACGCCCGTGGAGGACGTTGTTAGCACTCTTGCCATACGAGTGCTAATTTATCCTCTCCATCGCAGCTTGTCAACCCTCCATGAGTGCAATTCACTCAGATTTCATATATCCAGAGCTGGAATATCCGGGCTTAGGGAGTTCGGGGACCTCACATTTGAGATTGTGAGCGCCTCGGCGATTTACCGCTCACAATCCCACGTTCATGGACGCCTGAGGAATCTCAAGTAGAAAGCCGCGAACACCAGGACAATGCCGATATTCACTATCAGCCGTTCCAAGAATCGGTTTCTGAAGAACACGAAATCTACACCGACTATGACGGCTACCATCGCCACCCCGTAAAGCACGACAGCTACCTGTCTGCCCATTTCAGCTCCTCTTTATCAACCCGAATGCGATAAACTCATTCCGGAGACTCGCACCCTATTCTCCGCCCCTTAGGAAGATTATGAGAAGGTTGAAGTTGCGCTTCGCTACCCTGGTCGGCTTGCTGCTCATCCTGCCCCTCTGCCTCTCCGCCACGGATAAGAAGCAAAAACCGCCGGGGCAGTTTTGCAGCCTCAGCTTTGTTGTGCTCAGGGATAGCGATGGCAAACCCATCAAGAACGCCAGCGTGGTCGTCCACTTTCTCGCTAAGAATGGCGATCAGGAGAGCGAAGGCTTCCAGCTCAAGACCGACGCCGAGGGCAAGACCTTCATCGACGATATCCCTTACGGCAGAATGCGCGTGCAAGCCGTCGCCCACGGCTTCCAGACCTACGGCGATGACATTGACGTCAACCAGCCCAAACAAGAGCTTGTAATCCGCCTCAAGCCTCCCGCCGGCCAGTTGTCCATCTACAAGTAGCAATTATGAAGGGTGAAGTCTGGCCCTCTACCGTGGCCGATTCCCGTGCCGTTCCATGTAAGCTCGGAGCAGTTCCAGGGCGTTGCTTCTCTCCGGCAGTATCAGCGCCTCGATCACGCACGGCCCGCGCTGGTGGCGCGCATTATGTAACGCTTCGGTAGCTACCCGGTAGGCCGCAATAGCGTCGTCGGCATCCACAGAGAACACCGGAATGCCAAACTCAGCGTGCAGCGTGCACAGATCCATCTTCTGGCGCCCGCCCGCTGCTAGCCGGTTCGCCACCAGGTACAGAATGGGAAGCTTATGGCGGGCCGCAAAACTGAAGGCGCTGCGGTAATCCTGCTTGCTCCCTGCTGCTCCGTCGAGTTGGCCGCCGCAGACCAATGCCGTCGCCTTTGGCTTGCCCAGCAGCGCCGCTACCGCCGCAACCGTGGCCGCTGCCATCGCTCCGCCCTGCGCCTTCGCCAGCTTGCTGTCTTTGCGCACCGCGCGCACGCCCCGCGCCCCGGCGGCCACAATCACCGGATCATCCTTGTCCAGGGCCAGGCAGAGGGCGATTTCAGCAACCTCGGCACCGTTTGCCGTTCCCCGCGCCTTCGGCAAGGCGCACAGCGCCGCATACATTTTCTGTTGGGCAAGCGCCGGCACCAGCGAAAATCGCGTTGTGCCTCCGCTTTCATCGGGAGCTTTTGCCTGCTTAATTTTTGGCATCTGAGTTGGCTTCGCCATTCTAACCTACGCCACGCGCTCGCGCGCCGCATTCGTGCGCTTTTTCCGTCTCACTCTGCACTGTTGTCGCTCCGCGTCAAATGTTTTCTTTGCGATAATTTCTCTTGCCAAAGCCTTACAATCTTTGTGGCTTTCCGCCGTCCGTTTTCAACACTTGTGTGGAAAATCGACTGGAAAATCCCGAAGAGTGCCAGTCGCGATATCGCAATTACTGGCTCTCCTCCGCTTTGCACAATCGCCGGTGCGGCCAGAGTTCCTGCCCAGAGTTCCTGCCTGTGCATCGCCGTTCGAGAGAAGGGAATTGCAAAGCAGGGAATCGTGAAGCAGGGAATCGTGAAGAAGCGGATTGACATTCTTCTGGTGGAGCGTGGCTTGGTGCCCTCGCGCGAGCGGGCGCAGGCCATGATCCTCGCTGGCCGCGTCCTTGCCGATGAGCAGAAGGTTCGCAAGTCCGGTCAGGCCGTCGCCGACGATTGCACCCTCCGTCTGCTCGGCGGCGATCAGCGTTATGTGAGCCGCGGAGGCCTCAAACTGGAGGCCGCGCTCACTCACTGGAGCATCCCCCTCGCCGACGCCGTCTGCATGGATGTCGGAGCCTCCACCGGTGGCTTTACCGACTGCATGTTACAGCACGGTGCCGCCAGCGTCCTCGCCGTTGACACCGGCTACGGCCAGATCGATGCTCGCCTGCGCGCCGATCCTCGCGTCCGCCTGCTCGAGAAGACCAATGCGCGTTACCTCCAGCCCCAGCAAGTTTCTGAGGCCGTCGAGTTCATCTCCATCGATGTTTCCTTCATCTCCGCCACCCAGGTACTACCCGCCGTCCTCCAGGCTGCGTTCGCTGATCGCGGCCAGTGCCGCCGCGAACTCGTTCTGCTCATCAAGCCGCAGTTTGAAGTGGGCCGCGAACTGGTCGGTAAAGGAGGAATCGTCCGCAGTGAATCCGCGCAGCTTGCCGCCGTCACCAAACTCCGCGACGCGGTTACTGCCCTCGGCGGCCATGAGATCGAAGTCATCGACTCGCCCATCCTGGGCACCGAAGGAAATCGCGAATTCCTCCTGCACGCACTCTTCCCCTCTCCTCAAGCCGCGCAAGTGGAGTACAAATGGGAGTACAAATAAAGTGGAGCACAAATAAACTGTGAAGATCGCAGCCATCGTCTCCAAACCTGCCAAGGCCGAGCTCGCCGAGATCGTCCCTGAAGCCTTGCGCTGGCTCGCCGAGCATGACTACCGCGTCTACATTGACCCGCAGACCGCTGCCTACCAGACCCACGAATTCGTCGTCCCCCGCACCGAGATCGCACGCTACCAGCCTGAGTTTGTTCTCGTCCTAGGCGGAGACGGCACACTGCTCTCGGCGGCCCGTGCCATCGGCGATGCCGAGATTCCCATGCTCGCCGTCAACCTCGGCTCGCTCGGCTTTCTCACCGAGGTCCGCCTCGATGAGCTCTATGCCACGCTGACCGCTGTCACCCAAGGCCTCTGTCCGGTCGAGTCGCGTGCGCTCCTTCACTGCCGCCTCGTCCGTGACGGCCAGGAGCTCGCCTCCTACCACGCCCTCAACGACGCCGTAGTCAAAAGCACCGTCGCCCGCCTCATCGGCTTTGAACTGCGCGTCAACGGCGAGCATGTCGTCGAATACCAGGCCGATGGAGTCATCGTCGCCACTCCCACCGGCTCCACCGCCTACTCGCTCGCCGCCGGAGGCCCGGTCCTCATGCCCAGCGTCGATGCCATTGTGCTCACCCCCATCTGCCCTCACTCGCTCACCCATCGTCCGCTAGTCGTCGGCGGTGACGCGCGCATCTCCGTGCGACTTAACAGCGGAGCCAGCGGCGTCCTCAGCGTCGACGGTCAGGTCGGAATGCCGGTCGCCCAGGGAGACCAGATCGATTGCGGTCGCGCCGCCCACCGCGTAAAACTCCTGCGCATGCGCCGCTCTTTCTTTGACATCCTGCGCAGCAAACTCCGCTGGGGCCAACGCTAGTCGTTGGCGTTCTATGTCTCGGATGGACCGGACAAAACGTTGGCAGCACAAATAAACATGAGGGTGCCCCGTCCTAACCCTCTTTTGGTTAGGGCGGGGTTTTTGATTCTGTTCTTGTCCTCCCAAGCGAGAGTACAATTTCCCCGTGCCACGCGGACAGAAACGCTTCCAGCAAGCTGGCCATCTCCACTTCGTCACCTTCAGCTGTTACCGTAGGCTCCCACGATTGAATACACCGTTCGCCTGCACCATCTTCGAAAAAGCGTTGGAGAGGATGCGGCGCAAGTACGGCTTCTTCGTCTGCGGCTATGTTGTCATGCCCGAACATGTTCATCTTCTGCTGAGCGAGCCCGAACGTGCGACACCGGCAACAGCATTACAGGCGGTGAAACAGGCCGTCTCGCGAGAACTGGGCAGCGGCCATGGCGAAGCCTTCTGGCAGGCGCGCTACTACGACTTCAATGTCTTCAGCGCGCGCAAGCGGATCGAGAAGCTTCGCTACATCCACCGCAACCCTGTCACCCGCGGCCTGTGCGCCGAGCCTCAGGACTGGCTCTGGAGCAGCTTCCGTCACTACCTCTCTGGCGAGGAAGGCCAAGTTGAGATCGAGTCCAGTTGGACGGCAAGCAAGCGAGAACAACTGGGAGGCGTCCTCACCCTCAAAGTCAAAGACCCCGCCCTAGCCAACAACAGGCTAGGACGGGGCACCCTGAGAAAGATTGATGACTAGAAACGCAGGCCGGGCCACCCGCCCACAGCAGCTTGTTCTCGGCAGGTGGCCCACATCCGCCATCCTTTGGCAAATGTGGGGAACAGAGCGGAAGCAACGCCTCCAACTGCTGGGCTTTGCATTTCTCCTGTTTTTGCTTTTAAACTTGAATGCGCTTTATCGCGCCTTGCTGGCAGGTGCGGATGCACTTGCCGCATCCCTTGCACCTCGATGCCTCTTCGACATGCACATGGCAATGATGCAAGAAGTTCACCAGCCCAAGCACTTGCAGCGGGCACCCGGCCACGCATCCGCCGCACGCAACGCAGAGCGCTGTATCGATCTGAACGAACGGGGTCCGGTTGTGCCGAGGAAGCGGAAAATGGAAGGACCGCGTTACGCTGACCGCTTTGACACTGGATACCATTGGATGTTTCCTTTCAATTTAGACCCTCGATGAAATTGCGCAAACTGGCCAGCACCCTGACCGCTACGGTCACCTCGTTAGCCTTGACGACCGACGCCAGCGAGCGTTCGAGTTCGTGTACGCGCTGGTGAATTTCTTCAAAAGTCCTGACTCCCTTGGCCGACAATTTTATGTATTTCCGACGGCGATCTTCGGCGTCGGCGCGACAAACCACCAGCCGTTCCGCCTCGATCTCTTTCACCAGCCGTGTCACCGCCGAAGCATCAATGCCAAGTTGGCGGGCACATTTCATCGTGCCGACACCCTCCGCGGGAGCGAGGGCAAGCAGCCTCATCAGCGCCAGCCGAGAAGCCGTCATGCCAACCGCCCGGCTGAACCCGTTCATCAGGACCTGGTGCGTCCGCACGATCTCGCGCAATAGATGGGCCTCTCCGCCGGTGTGCCGGAGTCGCTTAACAAGGGGGGTGGAATCGTTCATACACGAATCGTAGATAGTATCATTGACTATGTCAATTATATTATAAGTGTGAGGCAAAGACGGGTGGGGCGGAGGTCGAAGACGGAAGGCCCGCATTCGCCATCCTTTGGCAGACATGGGGAGCAGGAGGGAAGCAACGCTTAACTATAAGCGCCGTTGCTTCTGCCTTTGCCATCAACCTTGAAACCCTGAAACCTTGAAACCTTACCCCTGCACTTGCTACGCTCTACACATGTCCATCAAGTTTGGTCACTTCAACATCATCGCTTCGGACTGGCGTCGCCTCTCGCATTTTTATCAAACGGTCTTTGGGTGCACACCGGTGCCGCCTCGTCGCAAGCTCTTTGGAACGGAACTCGAAGGTGGCACGGGCATACCCGGCGCAGTGATCGAAGGCGAACATCTTCGTCTTCCAGGCCTCGGCGACAGCGGCCCCACGCTGGAAATTTACTCTTACAGCGAGCCGCTTGACCGCCCCCAACCGGCTCCCAACAGAATCGGCTTCGGACATCTCGCCTTCGAGGTCCCCGATGTTGCCGACTCTCTCGCGCAGCTTCTCGCCGCAGGTGGTTCTGCGCAAGGCAAGATCGTTGCGCTCCCCGTCCCCGGCAAAGGTGTCTCCAACTTTGTTTATGCCAAAGATCCCGAAGGTAACATCATAGAAATCCAATCCTGGTCGGATCTCGTCTAGCGCCTCGCCGAGTGGGAGGCGAGGCGTGGCCCGCAGCCAACCTTTGGGAAGACAGCAGGCCACGGACTATCGCGCAGTGGAGTTGCCCACCGGGCGGGCGCAGGGTGCCCGCACACTGCGGGGGAAGCTGGCAGCAGCGCTAAGGGCTGTCGCAATTACCTTCCAACTGCGTCGGATGCGTGATCTCGATGGTACTGAACTCCTGGAAGAGCCAGCAATTGCCTTCGATCTCGCAATGCCGCGAGCAGAATATCTTGGCGCTCTGCTTCGGCATCACGTTCAGTCCAAGCTGTGCGCCGCACCAGGTACAGGTAGACAGTTCGCTCTCATCCGGAAGATATCGGTCAGATTGCATGGTGCAACCAGAGTAGTCACTGGTTTTCTCGCCGCCCATCCGGTAATTCGCTTAAGAGCAATTAATTTCGCTACGGATCAAATCTTCAAAGCTTTCGCGCCTGCGCACCAGCCGAACCTTCTTGCCGTCCACCAGTACCTCGGCTGCGCGCCCACGCGTGTTGTAGTTCGAGGACAGGCTCATGCCGTAAGCGCCCGCATCCAGAATCGCCAGCAGGTCGCCCGGAGCCACCGGAGGCAGGTCGCGCTCGCGCGCAAAAAAATCTCCCGTCTCGCACACCGGACCTACCACGTCCATCACGCCGCCGCGTGCGCCCGCCGAGCTTTTGCGCGGTGTCGCCGGCACAATCTCGTGATGTGCTCCATACAGCGAGGGGCGCACCAGATCGTTCATCGCCGCGTCCACCACCAGGAATTCCTTGCCGCCGTTTTCCTTTGTGTACAGCGTACGTGTCAGCAGCGCGCCTGAAGCGGCCACAATGGAACGTCCCGGCTCCAGCAAAAGATGCAAGCCAGTGCGCCGCAGCGGCTTCGTCAGTGCGGCGGCGTAAGCGTTCACGCTGCGCTGGAATTCCCGAATGCTCGCATCCCCGCCGCTTGCGCGTTGGTATCGAATGCCCAGGCCGCCGCCGGCATCCACAAAGTTGATGTTCAGCCCGTCGGCTGTCAACTGGTGCACCAGTGAGAGCACGCGCTCCATGGTCTCGCCAAACGGCTTCACGTCCGTAATCTGCGAGCCGATGTGTACGCTCACGCCTACCGGATCGAGGTAGGTGAAGCTTGCGGCCTTGCGATACAGTTCGCGGGCCTTGGCGATGGGCACGCCGAACTTATGCTGGCGCAGCCCGGTGCTGATGTAGGGATGCGTCTCCGCCTTTACGTCCGGGTTCACGCGGAAGGCGATGCGCGCAGTTTTTTTCAGCTTTGCCGCTCGCGCGCCCAGCAGTTCGAGCTCGGCTTCGCTTTCTACGTTAAACAGCAGAATTCCCGCTTGCAGTGCTGCGTCTATTTCGTCGATGGTCTTGCCAACGCCGGAGAAGACCACGCCCGCTGCTGCGTCTTTGCCAACGCGCATCACGCGCTGCAACTCGCCGCCGCTCACCACATCGAAGGCGCAGCCCAGCGAGGCCAGCAGCCGCAGCACCGCCAGATTCGAGTTCGCCTTCACCGAGTAACAAATGGCATGCGACTGTTTTGCAAATGCCTGCTCAAAGGCCGCTACGCGGGCACGTATCGCCGTCGCCGAGTAAACGTAGAGCGGCGTTCCAAAGCGCCGCGCCAGGCGCTCTACTTGCACTTCATCGCAGCACAGAGTCAGGCCGCCGTGGTTGCCTCGATAGGTAAAAGCCGGGGGACGTTCTTGCAGGGAGTCTTTGCGAATGGTCACTTCTTCTTCGTTTCCTTGAATTCATATGCGCGGCCGTCTGGCCGTCGAACGCTTCAACCCCGGATTCTATCATCGCCATTTCCGCTTGCTGTGGAATCCCAGCCCTGCCTTGGAGTTAGAATGTTGCTCGTTGTTCGCCGCGCCGCGCGCACACAACTGCTCCCGGCTGCAACGCAACCAATTAGCGCAAAAGGAAAGGCAACAATGCCGATCTATCTGACTTGGCTGGGTCACTCAACATTCAAAGTCGAAACCCCGGAAGGCAAGACTTTTCTCATCGATCCCTGGATTACGCAGAATCCGCTCTGTCCGGAGTCCGAGAAGCATCAGGCAAAGGTGGATGTGCTGCTGTGCACTCACGGGCACGGCGACCACATCGGCGACGCCGTCGCCATCTGTTGCGAGCTTCAACCCACGGTCGTGGGAATCTACGAACTGGCCTCCTGGCTTGGCAGCAAGGGCGCTAAGAATATCTCGCCCATGAATAAGGGCGGCACACAGGAGGTCGAGGGTGTAAAAGTCACCATGGTTCACGCCGTGCATTCCTGCGGCATTCAGGAGGACGATGGCTCCTTTATTTATGCCGGGGAAGCTTGCGGGTACGTGCTTGAATTCAGCAACGGTCTCAAGCTCTATCACGCCGGCGACACCGCCGTCTTCAGCGATATGAAGATCATTCACGACCTCTACCGCCCCGACTTTGCACTGCTTCCCATGGGCGACCATTTCACCATGGGCATCCGCGAAGCCGAGTATGCCTGCAAGCTCCTGGAGCCGCGCATCGTAGTGCCCATGCACTTCGGCACCTTCCCTATGCTTAGGGGAGATCCGCACGAACTGAGCCGCGCCGCCCAACAGCAAGGCTTCAAGCTCTGGGAGATGCAACCCGGCGTCCGTCGCGAGCTCACCACGAAATAGCAGGAGCACGTTAAGTTTCTGGGCCGCCTCAGCGCGGCCCGGAGCGCAGGTACTCGTGCTTGCAGTAGCACTATTCCGGCACGCAGATGAAAATATCGTAAATTCGGCAATCCGCTCCAATCGCTATTCGGCGTGAGTTTTCCACTTTATGCTCTCTGCTGTCTTGCGCCGCGGCCGCCCTGGCATGGCGCTCGCACGCAACAATGGGAAGCGGCGCTTGGCCCAGTATTCATGCGGCCTCCTGCATTGTAGTGCTGTTGTTTTAGGGGTTGTTCGCGGCGGCCGTTAAACTCTCCTCCCGCAAAACTGCACCGCTCTGATTGCAGCCCCCTGTGGACGAGCTGCACTTGATTGAAAACAAAGCACATAGATTTTCAATTGTTTTCTTGACTCTTTTTCAGGATGCGGTACAACACACTCGTTCTTTGACAGTTTCCAAAGTTTTCCCGGTTGGTGGTGAGTCCGGGGCTCAAGCGAGCTCACTTAGGCCATCGACGGAATTGGAAGTCATCAGCGAATCCGGCGACGGCAGTTGCTGGAGACCAGGGACGGCGGTCCCGCGACGTGAGGGCGAAAGCCTTTGCATCTCCTTTTCGGCACGGCGGTGCTGGGAGGGAACCAAGTCTGGCGCCCGCAAAACGGCGACAGAGCCTGGGGAGCGCAACTCTTCAGGTGCCCGGTTGTTGCAAGACAATCGGACCGCGCGCCGGACGCAATCCGGCGCATGGGCAGTCAGGTCGCACTGATTAGCCCGACGGCTTGCCAGCCGCAAACTGGCAGGCCTGCTGATGGACGACATCCGACGGTGAGCCTTCGAGGGGCAGCAAGGGTCTATAGCGAGCTGCTGGTTGAGGCGAACAAGAGACTGTGAAAGGCAAGCTAGGATCCCGAGGAACGAATCGGTTTGCCCGATTGGTCGGTGAGCCCGGAGCCCGAACTGGGGCCGCGCGGGGCGGCCAGCCTAATAAGCTGGAAGCAACGAGAGCAGGTCTGGTAAGGGTCTAACGCGAGCTGCTGGTCGAGGTGAAAAGGTTCGCAAACCTCGGGATTCGTATTTCTGGTGTACCCTCCTGTCATCTTTCCAAAGCTTCCACTAGCCTTGTCCTCCTCAGATCGCGAGGTGTCTCAGCAAATGAAAGGAGTGGCCTTGACAGCCTCAGTGCGCCGCTGAAAACTTTCTGGCGCATTCGGGACAGAGCCCGTGGGCAAAACACATACCTGCGTGTTCATGAAGGTAACCTTCCACCTCTGTCCAATATCGCTCGTCGTCCCAGATTTTCTTGCACTTCATGCAGATAGGAACGATGGTCTTTAATGCGGAGATTTCAGGGATGTGCTCGACTATCAGCAATGCCAGTTTCTCGCTGTCCGGCAACGGGCTTGCCGTTATGAGAACTTGCAATTCCTTCACTTCCAGGCCATTAGAAAGCTGAAGGTTCACGATGCGATGGCTGACTGCCTGTCCTTCCAGACAGAGCGCGACGGAGTTGCGAATAATACAACCATGACAGCCCGGCCCTCTGCCGCAGCCCTCGGAAACATCCGTGGCGTGCAGACAGCCCAATACGTCGCCTCCCCGCCGCTTATACACCATGTTGAGAGCTTGGCCGCAGAACTCGGAAGCAGCATCATTCAGGTCTATGATCTGGACGTCGCTGTTGACCACAAACGCGGGCATGGGAATCGCGTTGAATATCGTTCGGTCAAGCCGATTGTTCGGCGTCGGTTGCAAGTTGGAGCCTCCAAGCGCGAACGCTACCATGATTGCATCTCGATGTTCAGTGATTTTGGGAGCTTTCCTTGGGCCGCTGGGTACTCGTAGCAGTGACATTCATCACGCGACATAGTTCATTGGCAACCAGCAACTCCGGCTTGCAACATGCTTGCGCGGACATCCCGGTATTGATTTGAGCATCTTACGTCCGAGTAGTTACCGGCCACCTTGGCGTGTGCCTAGACCCACCGAATTACCGAGGAGAAAGACCTGTCCCAGATTCCAATCTACTTCTTGCGCTCCACGATGTAGCGCGCAATCTCCTTCAGAGTGGTTGCCCGCTCACCGAAGCTGTCCAGCGCCGAGCAGGCCGTGCGAATCAGTTCTGTCGCCATCTCCTCGGTCTTCGCCAGTCCGAACAGAGCCGGGTAAGTGACCTTCTCAGCCGCCACATCTTTGCCGGCAGTCTTGCCAAGTTGTTCGCTGGTCTGCGTAACGTCCAGAATGTCATCGGCGATCTGGAAGGCGAGTCCAGCCGCGCGCCCAAACTCGCGCACGCGCTGCACCTCTGCCGCCTTTGCGCCCACGTAATAGCAGCCCGTGAGCAAAGAGGAGACGATGAGTGCGCCGGTCTTAGCGCGGTGAATGTATTCGAGTGTTGGCAGATCGGGTCGTACGTGTTCGGATTCGATATCCACGACCTGGCCGCCGATCATGCCCTCAATGGTTCCGGTGCCGTGTGCCAGTTCTTCAATGATTCGTACCCGCGCCTCCGCGGGACATTTTAGCCGCGCCATGACCTCGTAGGCCTGTGTCTGCAGAGCGTCGCCGGCCAGGATTGCCGTGGCCTCGCCGAATGCCTTGTGGCAGGTAGGACGACCGCGGCGCAAGTCGTCATTATCAAGTGCGGGCAGATCGTCGTGCACGAGCGAGTAGGTATGAAGCATCTCGATCGCAGCACCCAGTTCCTCAACGCCTTCCGGCAATGCGCCGCTCACCATCCGCGCCGATTCCATGCAAAGAATGGGACGCAGGCGCTTGCCGCCGGCAAATACGCTATGGCGCATGGCCTGGTGAATGGAACACGGATATTGCGTGGCAGCGGGTAACAATCGTTCCAGCGCGGCATCGGCAAGCCTTTGGCCTTGGAGCAAAGTTTCTTTCAGCATGGACGCTAAAAGTGTAACAGCGCACTCCGCCGCAGGGCTACTACTCAGGGCTGTGTTTTGGTGTGTCAATGACGCGGTTCGGGACAAAACAAAAGCCCCGCACACGGCGGAGCCTCAAATGCCAGCGTACAGATTACGCAGCGATGTCAAAGTGCTGCTTCGTCGCAGTGCGTGATGCGCGAAGTATGGAGCGGATATCTTTCGGGTGGCAGAATTCAACTGCGCCAGCATTCAGCGCGGCCATCCACATGCGTTCGTCGGGCGAGCGATGTGTACAGACGATTGCCAGATCTTCAAAAACCTGTGCAAGTTGCCGTACTTCTTTCACATCCACTAATTCCAGATCGAGCACTGCAACCCGCGCTTCATGGCGCAGCAGCACTGCGCGCAGTTCCTCGGCGCTTTCGGCCACGGCTACCCGGGCAAAATGCGCGTGAAGGTGCTTCGCTAACTCCATTGCGATGGTTGGGTCTTTCTGTCCAATTACAACTGTAGGCGACGGCATAAACCTCTCCGTAGAACAACTGCCCCCGCCTTGCGGCGTGGCGGTCGGAAAGAGTTTTCTTGTTTACTTGCAGGGGGACACTTGTGCTGTCTTACTGATTCTCGCTGCTCTCGCCGAAAGCTTCGGCTCGCAAACTGCCATCCTCTTTCAAAAGGATCTCAACCCGGCCTTCCGCCGCTTCCAATTCCTTCCTGCAGGAAGCCGAAAGCGATACGCCTTCTTCGAAGAGTTTCAAGGACTGCTCCAGCGGCAAATCGCCTTTTTCCATTTCCTTGACGATTCCTTCCAACCTTTGCAGCGACTCTTCAAACGTCGGCAAGTGATCCTCCGTGCTGAACCCATTCTAGCTCAATTCCGCGCGCGCGAACGGTGTCTCAGGTTAAAAACGAGAGAACATTCGGTATCATCGGGCCAGCGTCGAATTGCGCAGAAAATCGTAGTCTCCGGCGGGGGTGAGTTGTACGTTTTCCAGTCTGCGTGTGTGCACCAGGATATTGTCCGCCCACCAGAGATGGATGTAGGGAAGCTCGCGATTGAGTATTCCTTGTATGGCGACGTAGGCTGCCCGGCGCTTCTTCTGGTCTACGCTGCCCTGCCCTTCAGCAATCAGGCGGTCGACTTCGGAATTGGAATAGTATCCGCGGTTGGCACGCTTTGGCGCGAAGCTCGCCGTGTCGAAGACGTTTTCAAAGATGTCCGGATCCTGGTTGCTGCCTCCTACCCAGCGCAGCGAATAGAGTTGAAACGCTCCTTTCACCACGTCTGCATAGAACGTTGCGAACTCAAAGCTGTGAATATCAAGCGCGATGCCCACGTCGCGCAGCTGCTGTTGCAGCACGGCGCAGAGCAGGCGAGTGCTCTCATCGGTGGAGGTCTTCATCACCAGGTGGAAGCGCACACCGTCGGCGCCGGCGCGGAATCCCGCTTCATCGAGCAGTTGGCGAGCCTTTGCTGGGTCGTACGGATAATCTTTTGCCTTTGCATCGTAGGCCCAATGCTGCGGCGGAAGAATGCTGTTTGCCGGGCGCGCCATGTCGTGCCAGAGATAATGAATCAGTGTTGTCCGGTCGATCGCATACGCTATTGCCTGCCTGACCGCCACACTCTTCAGGATAGGATCGCGCAGGTTCATCGCCAGGTATTGATAACCGGTTCCTGGCGCCCGCTCCACGACAAGACGCGGTTGTCGTGCCAGGACCGGAATCATGTCTCCCGGCAGCGCGTTAATCTCGGCATCAGCCGAGCCTTTGCGCAATTCCAGCGCCCGCGTAGTCGCATCCGGAACAACACTGAAGCGCACGCGGGCCAATTGCGCATGCTTGCCCCAATACTGTTCGTTGCGCTCGATCACTACCATCGCGGTCCGGCGCCTCGGATGCGAAGCGGAACGGTCCCGTGCCCACGGGATGCCTTGCCAAATCCTCCACCGAGCCGTTTGGAACCACACCGATCGCTCCATCCGATAAGTTCCAGAGCAGCGCGGCAAAAGGCTCTTTCAGCCGGATCACGACGGTGAATTCGTCCGGAGCATCGACTCGTTCAATGTACCGGTAAGCGCTGCTTTTTGCAGAGCGCAGCTTTCCGCTCAAGAGCGAATCCAGCGTCCACTTCACGTCGGCTGATGTCATGGCGCGGCCGTCATGGAAGTGCACATCGTGACGCAAATGAAAGATGTAGGTGAGAGGATCGGGAACCTCCCAGCTTTCAGCGAGCCGCGGCTTCAGCTCAAAATTTTCATCGCGCCGTACCAGACCCTCAAAGATCAATTCACCGATCCTCTCCGACTGTGCGTCGGTTCCGATTCTCGGATCAAGGCTCAGGGGCGAGCTTTCGATCAGCATGACAGCGGTTTGCGGATCTGGCCTCTGGCTCGCACAGCTAGAGAGCGTCAGGCAAAGCGCAACTAAAGTTGGGGCGAGCAACAATCTACGCATAGCTCACCTTGCCCAGAATCACCTCGCGTTCGGCTCCCGTTGCTCCTGGAATGTTCGATGCGTCGCGATGCCAGCTCTGGTAGGCGAGCACCGCGAAAGCGACGGCCTCTTTCGCCTGTGATGGGATTCCAACTGCATCGGTCGGCGATACTTCAACTCCAACTCCAGCCACCTCGCGGCGAATCATCTCCATCAGCGTCAGGTTGCGCGTGCCGCCACCGGAGACAAACAGATCGCGGTACTGATTTTGCTTCGAGAGTGCCCGCACTGCCGCGGCGATTGAGCGAGCTGTCAGCGCGGTGGCCGTGGCCAGAACGTCGTGCGGCTTGGCGGAGCCGCACTGCTTCAGAAACGCAGACACGTACTCGCGCCCAAATTCCTCGCGTCCCGCGGTGCGAGGCCCTCTGCGTCGAAAGAATGGATTCTTCATCTGCTCTGCCAGCACCGCCGGAAGAACGTTGCCCTTGGCGGCAAGCTTTCCCTGGTTGTCAAAGGCTTCACCAAAGAGCTTCTCGCAAAGCGCGTCGATCACCATATTGCCGGGGCCGGTATCAAACGCACACACCTGTTCTGCGCCCGCCGCCGCGGGAATCGCCGTCAGATTGCCGATGCCGCCGATGTTCTGCACAATCCGGCCCCGCCGTGGGTGACGAAACAGCAACAGGTCGAGGAAGGGAACGAGCGGCGCGCCCTGGCCTCCGGCGGCCATATCCGCTGGACGAAAGTCGCTGACCACAGGAATTCCCAGGCGGTTGGCCAGCACCGACCCGTCGCCGATCTGCCAGGTGCAGGCAATGCGGTGTCCGAGATACTTGGCGGCCTTGCCCTGATGATAGATTGTTTGCCCGTGGCAGCCCACCAGTTCGCAGGTGACGCCAGAGCGCCGCTGAGTGCGCAGCACGCAATCGGCGTAAATCTCCGGCAGCAGAAAGTCCAGCCGCGCCAACTCACTCACCGCGATCGACTGCGCATTCATGGCCTTCAGCACCGCTGCGCGCACCTCGGCAGGATAGGCAAACGTGCCATGCGCAATCAGTTCGATGCGCGTTCGGAAGCGCCGTCCAGCCAGCCGGACAAGGGCCACGTCCACGCCATCGGCAGAGGTTCCGCTCATCACACCGGCAACAATCAATTCAACGCACCCCCTCCGCGAACCAGCTTCAGGACCATGACACACGAAAAAGCGATTGTACTATTCGCGGCATCCCACATCATGGCGCATAGGGCTGTTCGTGGAGGATGTTTTTCGACTGGCGCGAACGATTTGGAGAAGCCGGTTCGGCCTTGAAGAGTGTTCTATTTACTCGCCAAATCCTTCGCTTTGGCTGCGCAGTCGATGCAGAAGAGGTGTTCCTTCAGATCAATCCACTCCACGGCGTGCGAGCTGGACATTACGCAGCGATAATCATCGCAGTGGTGCAGTTCGAGAGTGTGTCCTAGCTCATGGATGGATTCGATCAGCAGCCTGCGTGAAAGCAAGTTCATATCCGAGGGCAGTCCATAGAATTCCTGCCGCAAACGCGCGTAGGAAACCACCGCGCTTTTTCCGCCCAACTGTGCCTCGCCGAAGACGAAGGTAAGAATTGGAATGTAGAGATCGACGGGGGTTACGCCCAGCACTCGCCATGTCTTCCAATTGGCATACTGCTGCATTCTCCCCAGCAGTTCGCTGGAGTGGTACTGTCCGCGCTCGGAGTGAAATGCGAAGTCCGGCCGCAGTGGAGGACTCAGCACCTCGCAGCGGATATGGAAGGCCTCGGAGAGCTCCGAGCGTAGCCAATCCATCATCGGTGCATGAGGCCCTCCGATTGGTAATAGCTGAAGTACTTTCATCGAGTTTCAGGCGCAACCAGAGCCTGTTTGCTCCATCCGTATTTCTTCAGTTTATGGTGCAAGGTTACCCGGTCGATATCCAGTATTTCGGCGGCCCTGGTCTGGTTGCCACCACACTCATCCAGTACTCTCAGTATATGGGTTTTCTCCATGTCCTCGAGCGAACGCGCATCGGCCAAGGGTGCGGTGGTGGTGGCATGAGGCTGGATGGTGAAATCGCGTTCGCGCAGCTCGGGCTCCTGTGAAACCACCATCGCGCGCTCGACCGCGTTTTCCAACTCGCGGATGTTTCCCGGCCAGTGGTATTGCTGCAGAAGATCCATCGCCCGCGGATTGACCCGCAGAATCTTCTTGTTCATGTCGCGCGAGAATTTGCGCACAAAATGATCCACCAGCATCGGAATATCGTCGCGGCGCTCTCGTAACGGCGGCAGCTCAATACGAAACACATTCAGCCGATAGTAAAGATCGGGGCGGAAGCGGCCCTCCTCAATCTGCTGCTCCAATGGCTTGTTGGTGGCAGCGACGCAGCGGAAGTCCACCTTGATTGAGGTATTTCCGCCAACCCGTACAATCTCGCGCTCCTGCAGCACGCGCAGCATATCGGTCTGCGTCCGCAGGCTGATGTCGCCGATCTCGTCCAGAAAGACGGTACCGCCTTCGGCCACCTCGAACTTGCCCTTCTTGCGGTACTGCGCTCCGGTGAATGCGCCTTTCTCATGTCCGAACAGCTCGCTTTCCAGCAGCGTCTCGGTCAGCGCTCCGCAGTGGATGGCCACCAGCGGGTGATAGCGCCGCGGGCTGGCATAGTGGATCGCTCGCGCCACCAGTTCCTTGCCGGTGCCGCTCTCGCCGGTGATCAGCACGGTTGCGTCGGTGGGCCCAACGGTTTCAATCGCCTCCAGCACCTTTTTCATCGCCGCGCTTTGGCCCACCATATGGTCAGGCCGCGCCACCTGGTCCACCGTCTCCCGCAGACGCACATTTTCGTCGCGTGCCATGCCGGTGCGACAAAGCGTTTTGCATCAAATGCGCAATCTCGTCCGGGTCCAGCGGCTTGGTGACGTAGTCGTAGGCGCCGTTTTTCAGCGCTGCTACTGCGGTCTCCACCGAAGCGTAGCCGGTCATCATGATCACGATCATCTTCGGGTCGAGCTCATGAATCCGGCGCTGCAACTCGATGCCGTCGGTCCCGCGCATCTTTATGTCCAGCAGGGCGATGTCCCAAGGATGTTCAGCGAGGCGCAGCAACGCTTCGCTGGCGTTCTCGGCGGTTCCCACTTCGTAGCCCTCTTCCCGGAACCATTTGAACAGCGAATCACGCACACTTAACTCATCATCCACAATCAGCAGACGGCCTTTGTTTTCGCTCACGTTCCAGCTCCTGTCACTAATCGCCTGATGCTGCCTGTGCGTGCAGAGTTTCTGGATGCTCCGCACGCACCGGCAGAATAACTTGGAAAGTTGTTCCGACGCCCAGCTCGGAGGTAACCTCGATACGGCCTCCGTGACGTTCCACGATTCCCTTGGAAACTGCCAGCCCCAACCCAACGCCTTTTCCAACTTCCTTGGTGGTGGTGAAGGGCTCGAAGATTTGCGGCAAAATCTCGGGTGGAATTCCCACACCGTCATCCCGCACCTGCAGTTCGACCTGTTTACCGTCCGCGACGCTCCGCGTGGAGACCCAGAGATTACCTCCGTGCGGCATCGCATCAATTGCATTGATCACCAAGGCCAGCGCGACCTGCTCGATCTGAGCCGAATCGCATTGTACCGGCGGCAGCTTCTGGTCCAGATCGACCTGAAGCTGAACTCCGCTAATTTCTGCTTTGTGTTCAGTCAAACGAATTGTCCGCGTCACCACAGTATTCAAATCCGACAGGCTGAGGTTCATCGGTGATGTTCGCGAGAATGACAGCAGGTTATGCAGCAGTTCACCGCATCGCTTGCTCTCGGAGGCAATAAGATCCAAGGCTTCGATTGCTTCCTTCTTCTGCTCTTCGCCCGTAAGGCCGCGCTGTGTCCACTTCTTCAGCAGTTTGGAGTAAGTCAGAATTCCGGCCAGAGGATTGTTGATCTCATGTGCCACCACTGCCGACATCTTGCCGATTGCGACCATGCGTTCCACTTGCAACATCTGCTGCTGGGTGTTCTGCAGTTCGCTGGTCTTCTGCTCCACTCGATGCTCCAGCGTATGCGCCCAGCCTGTGATTTCGCGCCGTGCTGCCTGCAACTGGCTGCTCATGCTGTTAAAGGCGGCGGCTAACGTTCCCAGTTCGTCTGCGGATTCCACTGGAATTTGGTAACCCAGCTCGCCCTCGCCCAGGCGCCGAGTGCCCTCCTGCAATCGCATCAGCGGAGTATGAAGCACGGTATGGATTGCGAACCATACGAACAGGCCAACCGCGGCTCCTCCCGCAAGCAGAAGCACGATGATCCATAGACTGCTCTGGGCCAGGCTTGTATCCTCGCGCTTGAGTGACACGTCGGTGTCGAGGATGCCCAGAATGTGCTGCGACGCCGGATGCGCATGGCAAGCGGCGTTGGAGCATTCCGGCCGATTTACGATGGGAGCAATTACCCCAAGCACACGGTGCCGGCCGTCCTGATCATGCGCTTCATAGATACGGAAGTGCTTGTGCAGCGCCGGAGTGTTGGCTCCCTGATGGCACTCGATGCACTGCGTATTGTTTCTGCCAATTGTGGTTCCGGCTTCGCGCGGATCGCCTGAGAATGCCACGCGCCCGTCATGATTGATGATGCGGATCTTCTCAATCACATTATGGTTGCCGATGCCCTGAATCGACTCTCGCAGACCTTCGCGATCGTTGGCCATCATCGAATGGTTGGTGCAATCCAGAACGAAGTCGCTGATTCCTTCCGCCTGCGCCAACGAAACCTGCTCCAGGTCGTGCCGGTGCAGACGGATGTTGATATAACCGAGCACCATTGAACCCGAGGCCAGCAAGCCAGCAACAAAACAAGAAGCTTCGTGCTGACGTGCTTTATCCGCGAATGGAGTTGCTGGAACATTGTTTCTCCAGTGGGTGTCGGGAGCGCCGACTTTTGGCAGGCGCTCCCGCCCACCATCGGTTAGTTCACTAGCGTCGGCTGCTGCGCCATCTCCGGCAGTGTTGCCGGTTCCGGTTCATGTACTTCGTGCCCGTGATGCTCATCTTCAAATATCGGCAGATATCTTTCAGCCATCCGAAGAGGAAGAATCCGAGCGCGATGATCATCGCGGTAAGGCTGGCTTCCGTCCATCTCGGGTGGTAGTGATGACCCGCCCAGGTCTCAAAGCCGGTGATGCTTACATTGAGACGGTTGGTTACAAATCCCAGCAGGGTCGAGCAGGAGGCCAGATACAAACCGTTCGCGCTCAAGCGAACCTTCCGGAAAGACAGCATGGTCAGAGGAATAACCAAAGCCAGGAGCAATTCCAGCCACAGGAAGTAAGCTTCATAGCTGGGATGGAGAATTTTGCCGAGCTGTCCGCGATGCAGTAGTCTTCAAAGCGCAGCAATGCGTAGACCCATAGCGTCACATACAGCACTCCGCCGAGTTCCACGATAACCGGCAGCTCCAACTGCCGTCCAAAGACCCGTGAACTCAACGACGACTCGAAGATCGTCATGGCCAGCCCCACGGCGACCGCCGAAATGAAGAAGAAGAACGGCAGCGCCGGGGAGTACCAGAACGGATGCAGCTTAGTCGGCATGATCAGGTAAATCGTGCCCAGCGAGGACTGGTGCAGACGTTGAGAGAAGAATGCCCAGGATCACCAGCGGAATCAGGCAGGCCTTTACCATCTTCAAGCGGCTTCGCCAGATTGAAGCGCTCCAGCACCGCGGTTGAAAATTCAAAGAACAGCACCGTCGTGTAGAACATCACGCAGAAGCCGACCTCGAACATTACCGAGTGCGGATTCATGTAGATCAACTGGTGCCAGATGAACCAGGGACGGCCCAGGTCGAACATCAGGCCCACGATGACCAGCACATAGCCCAGGAAGGCGGTCAGAACCGCGGGCCGTGCAATGGCGTGCAAGCGCTGGATGTTCAGCAGGTATACCGCGCCGGTGACGATGAAGGCGCCTGCCGCCAGCATTACGCCGCAGAGGACATCAAAGCCGATCCAGATGCCCCAGGGGAACTTGTCGCTCATGTTTGAGACTGCGCCGATGCCGTAGTAGTACCGTACAAATACCGAGTACAGTCCCATTGCCATGATCACGCAGAAGACTACCTTCCAGAAGGTCAGTTTGCTCTTCACTTCGTACCTCCTTGCTCGCTGCCATGCGAGGCTTCGGCCAGAGCCACTTCTACGCGGCGATGGGTAATCCAATACACGCCACCCAGCACCAGTGCCCATAGCGGGACAAAGTCAGGGATCTTCGAGAGAATGCGGAACGTGTAATCCGGCATTGGCGTATCGCCCAGCTTCTCCGGCGCCGGCAGTCCGTAAGATTCAAAGGCAACCGAGGAGAGAATCAGGACCGAGGTTCCGCCTACTTCATTCAGGCCATAGATATGAGGGACATAATTATTGGGATTCTGGCGGAGCCGATCCTTTGCTTCGGCAATCAGGGCATCGCGATCGCCAAACTTGGTTGCGCCCGTTGGACAAATCTCCGCGCAGGCTGTTGGGCGCCCTTGCTTTACCCGGTCCGGACACATGATGCACTTGCGTACGCGCGGGTTCAGTTTTCCCCACTCGTACTTCGGCTGAGAAAACGCACAGGCGACCATGCAATAGCGACAGCCAATGCACTTGTAAACGTCGTACACCACGGGGCCTTCCGCCGTCTTGTGAAGCGCTCCGACGGGGCACACCGATCCGCATGCCGGCTCATTGCAGTGCATACAGAGCCTGCGCATAAATTTGTCATCGTTCGCGAGAACTACCGTGTACTTGTGCGCCGACTGAAACGACTCCGCCGCAATCTTGTCGTCATATGGCAGATCGTTTTGCTGGGCACATGCGCCCTCGCACTGCTTGCAATTGATGCATTGAGTAGCATCGTAAAGAATAGCCTTGCTCATAGGATCTCCGCACCGCTAACGGCTGGCATATCCATGTCAGTCGAATTATGTTCACCTGTGGTGGGAGTACAACGGAGTTGTCGCGGGAGGAGTCGGTAACCTGATGGTTACCTCACGCAGGCCAGCGGTTCGCGCCGCTTTGGACGAGCGTGCAATGGCTCCGGCCGTCAAACGCCGAATATCCCACATCGCACTTGCCATGCTGCCGGTATGTATCCCGGCACTATGCTCTTCCTGGCTGCCTGACATTTAAGCGGGTCGGGCCAGTTTGCCCCGCCCGGAATCGAGCTACACGCCGGAGCCTGAAGCCCCGGACCTGCTTCCGTGGTCGAATACAATCCCGCCATGAAAGCTGAATCTTGCATCACTCCGCTGTAAAAATTTTCAGTTTCGCGATGCGCAGCAACAATGTGCCCGGTTAGTTCTCTGTCACCGTGATACGTGTCACATCATCACGTGCGTTGGAGAGGCGGTTGATGGTTAGCAACTGCTGCATTGCGCAACAGCAAATAGCGAGAAGTCGCTACAGTGTTGAAGAAATCAGCAGGCGGCTGTGGCGAGAGTTGCAGAGAATCTTTACAGAAGAAAAATTCCCAAAAAAGGAAAAACTCGCCAGTGTTGGCGAGTTTCTTAAAAAACACTCTATTGAATGTCTATGCCCCGACCAACCGCTCCAGTGCCGGCTTATTCCGGATCATCAAGGTTGATCCCTTCAGCACGGCAATCTGCTTCTTGCGGAAATCGGCCAAAGTGCGCGTAACCGTCTCCCTCGACGTGCCAATAATCTGGGCGATCTCCTCGTGAGTCAAAGCTACCTTGATGCGCATTCCGGCTTCATCGGCACCTTCGCTGTGCGACCACTCCAGAAGCAACCTTGCCAGCCGTTCCGGCGCTGAGTGGGAGAGTCCCAGGGAGCGAATCTGCTGATAAGCCGATTGACAATCCCGGCTCAGGTGCTGTGCGGCCTTCAGGCAGGCATCTCCGTGCTCCTGCAGAAAGCGCAAAAAATCTTCTCGCTTTACGAAATTCAACTGGCACGGCTGACCCGACTCAGCGGTGATTTCGTAAGGAGTATTGGATACAGTGGCGTGCAGTCCAAGCACCTCACCTGGTTGCACAATCTTCAGGATCAGCGTTTTTCCATCGCTGGATGTTGTTGAAAGCTTAATCCGTCCCTTGCACAACATATAAATTCCACGGGGAGACTGGCCCTCCACGAACAGCACCGACCCAGCCGGGTAAGCTGCGGTAAACTTAATCTTTTCAAATGCTTCCAGAGATGCTTTGGGGAGACTACAGAAGAAGTTGTCAGTGCGCAGCTTACAGATCAGGCAATTCTCAACTAATTCCAAGCCGTATGGCGATCCCAATTCACCCTCCCTCAGTAACAAACGCGATAACCTTCGCCTTAGTCTGGCAGGTTCCAAACTCCCAGGCGGAAGCGTTTGTCAGGCTAACCATCTGGTGCATCCATTCCTGCCGCTGCCCTGAACCTGAGCGTGACGCCCGCCGAAAACAACTATCCTAAAAGTGACTTATATCACATTCTGGCTGTGACAGCTATACAGACTCTCGCTTTCCATTCCAGCAGCCTTTTGCCAACAGAACGACGGGAGCGTGTTGAGCGCTGTTGAATCCCCGCACGATGCGCGCATGAGCTCCACGAGCACGCCTCCACACCACCCGCTTTGCCGACAATTGGGGGCGCAAATCAGGAGCAGTCTCCGCCATGTAAACCCCGAACGTGGCTGACTTTTTTGTTTTTCTCCTCTTGCGGCAATTACCGATTCAGCATATAGTTACGCGCCAGAACTGATGTGCCATGAGCGAACCTAAATCTGGGGTTGTTTTCGCTTCTGGGCACGGCATTTTTATTTGGGGTGTCAATCCTTAAGGGCCGTCCGACCAATCATTTTTAAGGCAACCTTCTCTTCCGGGACCGGGTAATGTGAGCTGTTTTTCTAGAGTCAATCGTTCTTCTTACCGGCATTATGCGGAGCCTTGCTCCGCCAAACCCAGGAGGGCTAGTGATGGCAACCGTGCAAAAGACAAATGGTGATACTGGAACAGGAAAGACCAAGTGGGATCGAGTGGAGGAGATGGAGGAGTTCCGCTTGCTGATTCTGGCTAAGAAGGAGTTTGTGATCCCGGCGACGGTCTTTTTCGTCATCTACTATTTCGCGCTTCCGGTGCTGGTCGGTTATGCTCCGGAGCTCATGACCCGCAAAGTGTGGGGTGCGGTCAATTGGGCTTATCTGTTCGCCCTCTCGCAGTTCTTCATGGCTTGGATCGTTGCGTTTGCTTATGTCGCCGCGGCTCGAAGGTTCGACAAGTTCGGTGCTCACATTCTTGAGACCCTCAGGCGCGAAGGATATGACGAGAACCAAGATGGAAAGAGAGGACTATAGTCGATGCATTTCGATATGACATTGGTGCTGTTTCTCGCCTTCATTGTGATCACCCTTGGGATCACAGCGTGGGCTTCGCGTCGGTCTGGTTCTTCGTCCAGTTACTTTGCCGCCAATCGTTCGATTAATGCCTGGCAGAATGGAGTCGCCATCTCTGGAGACTACATGAGCGCGGCTTCGTTTCTGGGCATTGCGGGCCTGATTGCCTTCTTCGGCTATGACGGATTCCTCTTCTCGGTGGGCTGGCTGGTCGCTTACCTCACCGTATTGCTCATCGTCGCCGAGCCCCTGCGCAACTCCGGCAAGTACACCATGGCAGATATGCTGGCCTACCGGATGAACCCGCGTCCGGTGCGAGCCATGGCTGCGATCAGCACGCTCGTCGTCAGCATCTTTTATATGATCGCGCAGATGGTCGGTGCCGGATCGCTAGTTGCGTTGCTGCTCAAGGGCAGCCATATCAGCTATGCACATGCGGTCATCGGGGTTGGAATATTGATGATCGTGTACGTCGTATTCGGCGGCATGCTGGCCACCACCTGGGTGCAGATCATCAAGGCCTTGCTCCTGATGGGGGGAACCATTCTGCTGAGCATTCTGGTAATGGCGCACTTCCATTTCAGTTTCTCAGAATTTTTCACAGCGATCTCCCAAGTCACCTACCACACCCCTGACGGCAAAGTTGTCGTCAAAGACTTCATGACTCCGGGCCTGCGTTTCAAACTGCCGAATGGCCCGCTTGAACTTATCTCCCTTGGTGTTGCGCTGATCTTCGGCACCGCCGGACTGCCACATATCCTTGTCCGCTTCTATACCGTGCCGGACGCAAAGACCGCCCGTTATTCCGTGGTGTGGGCGATGGTCATCATCGGCGCCTTCTACATCATGACCACCTTCCTTGGCTTCGGTGCCGCGACCATTGTGGGTCGCGACTTCATCAGCAAGAATGGCGGCACCAACATGAGCGCGCCATTGCTGGCCAAGGTAATGGCTGGAGATGTCTTCTTCGCGTTCATCTCCGCGATTGCCTTCGCCACCATCCTTGCCGTCGTGGCCGGACTCACGATCACCGCCTCGACCTCGTTTGCCCACGACGTGTGGACGAACGTGATTCACAAAGGCGTGGAGCGTACAGCGGGTGAGGAGCGCATGGTCGCCCGCATTGCCGCGTTTGTTACAGGAGCTGTCTCCATTACAATTGCGATTGCCCTGGGACCAACGGCCAATGTGGCTTTCCTGGTTGCGCTGGCTTTTGCCGTCGCAGCCTCGGCGAACGTTCCGGTGATCATCTTTTCCATTTACTGGAAGAAATTCAACACGTCGGGGGCGGTCTGGGGTCTGGTCGCCGGACTGTTGGGTTCCATCGTTCTCATCATGATCGGTCCCAGCATCATGGGCATCGATGCGGCAACGGTAGTGGGTCCTGCCCGCCATGCCATCCAGCACGCGCCAATCTTTCCGCTGGAAAACCCCGGCATACTCAGCGTTCCCATCGGATTCGCGGGAGCTATCCTAGGCACCCTGTTGGGCAAGAAGGATCCGCAGGCCATCCAGCGCTTCGAGGAACTCGAGGTTCGGGCCAACACCGGACTGGGTTCGGAAAAAGCAACGGCGGCGCACTAGAATCAGCCGGCCGATGCGGAGGGGAAAAATTTCGTCTCCCCTTCGCATCGGTGGATTTGATATGATTCCGGGCACGTGGTGTGGGAGTGAGAGTACCGCTATCCGTCCGATTTTGTGTGTGGGTGTGTCTCCGGGGTGGAAACCAATCTTACCAACAACCGTAGAGCCAAATGAGTTCGTGGCGAAGGCAGTGCCGCCAATCCTGTCAGGGGGTGTTTTTGCATGAGCAGTCCAACAGAGCCGGAAGTAATTTCTCCTACGTATTCCTATGATGCGCCTGCGATTGTAAAGCGCGAAGCTAACATAAAAGATTATCCAGCAGAGTATCAGCGTTCGATCCAAAACCCAGATGCCTTTTGGGCTGCTGAAGCAGAGAAGTATACCTGGCTCAAGAAGTGGGACAAGGTTTGCGAGTGGGACGGCGCCCACCACAAATGGTTTGTCGGCGGCAAGACCAACATCACGCTGAGCGCTCTCGACCGCCACGCCAAGAGCGACCGCTTTAATCGCGTTGCCTACATCTGGCTTGGCGAAGACGGCTCCGAGCGGGTCATCACCTACGGTCAGCTCTACCGGATGGTCTGCCGCTTTTCGAATGGACTGCGCTCCCTCGGAGTGGGCAAGGGGGACCGCGTCGTTATTTATATGCCCCTCACTATTGAGGGCGTGGTTTCTATGCTGGCCTGTGCCCGTGTTGGCGCAATCCATTCCGTCGTCTATGCCGGACTAGGCCACAGCGCGCTTCGCGACCGCATCACAGACGCGCAGGCCAAGGTGGTCATCGCGGGCGAGGCCGGTGTCCGCCGCGGCAAACCCGTACCTCTCAAACACATTGTCGATGAGGCGATCGACGGACTGACCATGGTGGAGCATGTGATCGTGGTTCCCTGCGGATCAGAGAAGTACGAGGCCCAGAGCAAGCGCGAGGTTAATTATTTCGACCTTTTGAAGTTTTCTTCCGAGTCTCCAGCGCAGGAGATGGACGCTGAAGATCCGCTCTTCATCCTTTACACCAGCGGCACCACTGGGCGTCCCAAGGGCGTGGTTCACGTTCACGGCGGATACATGGTCGGCGTCACCTACCACCTCCGCACGTTTTTCGACGTAAATCCTCGCGATCTATTCTGGTGCACTTCCGATATTGGTTGGGTCGTCGGCCACAGCTACATCGTCTATGGACCGCTCTGCGCCGGGGTCACCACGATCTTCCGCGAGGGCGCTATCGATTGGCCCAATCCCGGCACCGCCTGGGAAATCGTAGAGCGCTACGGTGTCACTAAGATGTTTACCGCGCCGACAGCGATTCGTATGTTCATGCGCTACGGCGAGCATCTGCCCGCGGCTCGCGATCTGACTTCGCTGCGCGTGATCGCCTGTGCCGGGGAACCACTGAACCCGGAGGCTTGGCGCTGGGCGCAAACCTATCTTGCCGGTGATGGCAAATGGGGATACGTGGTGGACAACTGGTGGCAGACCGAACTTGCCGGCCCCACGCTGGGCACACCGGTCACCATGCCTTATCGAACTGGCAAGGCTGGGATTCCTCTCGCCGGTGTCAAGGCCGATGTGGTGGACAGGGATGGCAAGTCGGTCGGCGTCAACGAACGTGGACTACTGGTTCTGAAGGGCCCGTTCCCACACATGATGCGTACAGTGTGGGGCGATGACGCGCGCTACGTGCGTGAATGGAAGCAGGTCCCGGATGCCTACGTCACCGGAGACGTCGCGATGAAGGACGAACACGGATACATTGCCGTCCTCGGCCGGGCCGATGATGTGCTGAATGTCGCGGGCCACCGAATCGGCACTGCCGAAGTTGAGTCCGCCCTGGTCTCGCATCCTGCCGTCGGCGAGGCTGCGGCCATCGGACTTCCGGACGCGATGAAGGGAGAATGCATCAAGGTATTTGTCCTTCTACGTGCCGGGCAGGAGGCAAGCGATACGCTCTCTGCCGCGTTAATCGATCACGTGCGCCGCGAACTGGGCCCAATCGCAACGCCGTCGGCTCTTGAGTTCGTGACGCAACTTCCCAAGACACGTTCCGGCAAGATCATGCGCCGTTACCTGAAGGCAAAGGAAACAGGTCAGGAGATCGGCGACATTTCAACCATGGACCAGTAGCTACGCCTCATTTGGTTTGGCCAATGGATTCGCACAATTTTCATGCGGGGCGCAAGCCCCGCTGTTCACGGAGGAAGCAGGACACATGGCGAATGAACCCTTAACGCATGGCGTCAACATTGATTCAATGTTGCAGGAGAACCGCGTTTTCCCTCCCTCGGCAGAGTTCAGTGCCAAGGCGCATATCAAGAGCCTGGAAGAGTACAAGCGGATTTATGCCGAAGCGGCCGCCGATCCTGATGCCTTCTGGGGAAAGATTGCCCAGGAACTGCATTGGTTCAAGCCTTGGACCAAGGTTCTGGAGTGGAAAGCGCCATGGGCGAAGTGGTTTGTCGATGGCCAAATGAACCTCTCTTACAACTGTCTGGACCGTCACGTCGCCTCCTCGCGCCGCGACAAGATTGCATTCCTGTGGGAGGGCGAGCCCGGTGACACTCGCACGCTCACCTACGCACAGTTGCTCGCGGAAGTGGAGCGCTTCGCCAACGTGCTCAAGGGGCTTGGAGTTGCCAAGGGAGACCCGGTGACGCTCTACATGGGGATGGTGCCTGAACTTGCCATTGCCATGCTTGCCTGCGCCCGTATCGGTGCCGTGCACTCGGTCATCTTCGGCGGCTTCTCAGCTAACGCCATCGTCGACCGGGTCAACGATCAGCAATGCCGCTTCCTGATCACGCAGGACTACTCCTGGCGGCGCGGCACGCAGTTCCCGCTCAAGGGCACGGTCGATGAAGCGCTAGTCAATTGCCCTACCGTGAAGACTGTTGTGGTTTACCAACGCACCGGAGCACCGGTGAACATGCAGGCGGGACGCGATCACTGGTGGCACGAGCTGGCCGCCAAGGCTGCTCCCAACTGTCCCGCCGAGCCCATGGACAGCGAAGATCCCCTCTACATCCTCTATACCTCAGGTTCCACGGGAAAACCAAAGGGCATCGTTCACACCACAGGCGGCTACGCGGTGGGAACGTACATCACCATGAAGTGGATATTCGACATTAAGGATGAAGACATCTTCTGGTGCACCGCCGATATTGGCTGGGTCACGGGACACAGCTACATCGTCTATGGCCCATTGCAGAATGGCACGACGACTTTGATGTATGAAGGCGCGCCGAACCATCCTGACCTTGACCGCTTCTGGGCACTGGTTGAGAAGTACAAGGTGAGTGTCTTCTACACCGCGCCAACTGCTATCCGCACGTTCATCAAGTGGGGCGATCAGTATCCGAACCGTCACGACCTGAGCAGCCTTCGTCTGCTCGGTTCGGTTGGCGAGCCGATCAATCCGGAGGCGTGGATGTGGTATCGCGAGGTCATCGGCAAGGCGCGCTGCCCAATTGTCGATACCTGGTGGCAGACCGAGACCGGTTGCATCATGATCACTCCGCTGCCCGGCGCGATCGCGACTAAGCCCGGCTCTGCTACGCGTCCATTTCCCGGAATCATCGCTGAAGTCGTCGACCGCGGCGGCGAAAAGGTTCCTCTCGGGTCGGGCGGCTATCTTGTAATCAAAAAGCCTTGGCCTGCCATGGCGCGCACGATCTTTGGCGATCCTGAGCGTTATGTAAAGCAGTACTGGTCTGACATTCCAGGAGTGTACTTCACCGGTGATGGCGCCCGCATTGATAAGGACGGATACATCTGGGTCATGGGTCGCGTCGATGATGTGCTCAACGTAAGCGGTCACCGCCTGTCCACGATGGAGATTGAATCCGCACTGGTCGCTCACCCCAAGGTTGCCGAAGCCGCCGTGGTTGGCCGCCCGGACGATATCAAAGGGCAAGCCGTCGCGGCCTTTATAACCCTTGAAGGCGGAGTCACACCGACGCCTGCCCTGAAGGAAGAACTGCGCGCCTGGGTCGCAAAAGAAATCGGTTCCATGGCGAAGCCTGATGATATCCGCTTCAGCGATCAGCTGCCTAAGACGCGCTCCGGCAAAATCATGCGTCGCCTGCTCCGCGAACTCGCCACCAGCGGCGAGGTCAAAGGAGACATCACCACTCTCGAAGATTTTGCAGTGATCAGCAAACTCAAGGATAGCGACGAATAGTCTTCAAGCAAGCGGGCAAAGTACTGGCTCCACTCCGATCTCGTTTTTGCGAGGCGGAGTGGATTTTTGTTTGACGGCGCAGAGCAGCGTACGTTCCACAAGATATTATTAGGTCGATTGAAATCAATGCGGGAAGCGGTGAGTTCTACGGTGCGAGAGACTCGAACGCCTGCAGGGTAGATGATCAACGGTGCTGATGTTTATTGACTTTTTCTTGATTCCGGCGAAGAAGAAAAGCGCGAGCTTTGCTGTTACGCTGCGCCATCTCGGCGCGTTTGGCTTGTTTTCGCTGGCCATATTGGACAGTTTGCCGTTCCCGACATTTGGAGGCCCGGATATTCTGACTGCCATTCTCGCGGCGAGACATCATAGTCCGTGGTACGAATATTCAGCGGCAGCGACAGCCGGTTCGCTGATTGGAGCCTTCATCACATTCAGGCTGGCGCGGCGGGCAGGTGTCGCATATCTGGACAAACACTTTGGCAAGGCTCGCGTTCAAAGGATATCGAAGCTGTTCGAGAGGTGGGGCACCGGAGCTCTCGCCGTTTCCGCTGCCGTTCCTTTTCCCACGCCCACCAGTTTCTTCTTTGCGGCGGCAGGCGCTGCCGAGTACCCGGTGCGGAAATACCTTATCGTCGTTGGCCTTAGCCGCGCAGCGCGGTACTCACTGATCGCCTTTCTTGCCGACCATTATGGACGTCATTTTGTGCGGGCGGTGCGGCATCCGGGCCAATACTGGGGCTGGCTATTACTTTTCGCTGCCGTCATTGCCGGGGCAGTTGTGAGCTCGATCATGCTTAGTAAAAGACTGCAGACAACTTCCAGCGCCGGGTGAAAAAGGATTGCAGGCTTGCAGCAAGTGCGGTGGATGTGGCACACCTGATCTCAGTTGCTTTGCGGCAAACGATTCATCTTTCTGATGATGGTTTCAGGGGTGGGGACTAGCCGAGTGCTCGCTGCTGACGCGTGCGAAGGGTGCACTCTGAGTAATCATCAGCGAGGGCAGGTTATCTGGATTGGCAATGGTTGGCTCGTCGGGCTCACACAGTTTTGCGGCGCGCAGGCGGATGTGGCCAGCTTGGGGGTGAGTGAGAGGATACTCAGGCGGCTCTGTTGCGGTTGAGGCCTCGGAAACATTCAACATCACATCCGCAGCCATAGACCGTAAACTTGCCCTCAAGCAAGTGTTCGACATTGCCGTTCGCTTTTTCGAAGACGTTATGCTGATACTGTTCCGCTTCTTCCTGGGCGTCCCAGAAGGAGAGGTCAATGCCCGTGTTGCTGCCGTCCTCCAACAGCGAAATATCGTCGACAAAGCCGTACTGCTTTTTCATCAGAGGCAGAATCTCGTTATTCCACGCTTGAAGAAATTCTTCCTTCCTGCCGGGCTTTATTCTGCCGTCGATGTGTAGCATGTGCATCGCAGAACTCCCTTCGGTGAACGGGAGGGTTGCGCCAACCTCATTCATCGCGAGCGATGCTATCCAAGATCCTGAGCTGGGTCAATGTCTCTGCTCGCTGTAGCCTCGCCTGATTGAAGGACTACGACGAAAATATTACCTCTCAAGGTGTAATAACTGCCTTTCTAGGTATTCCGGATCAAGGACAACATCGGGTAAGTCTCACGATTTCAATGCCTTCCTAATGGGCGTAAACGTGCAACTCTCAGACGTGTAGGTGAGTAGTCGAATCGGGCGCACTTGATAACGCCAATACTCCAGAGGGAGACCGTGACAATGGCTTTAATGAAACAGGAAAACTCCACCTCCGTTCACAAAGTCAAAGGGCCGCTACGCTGCCACAGATGCCGATTGATGTGCCGCGATGCCGAGCACTATCTGAGCCATACTTGTGAGCCGAGGCTTACCGAAGTCCGCAGGAACGTGGCGGAAACCAAAAGTACCGCGATGTACTGACGATTCATTGAGATGGTTGGAAGGCGTTTTATTCTTTGGTAGGGCTGGTCGGGGGCGAGCTGACCACCTCATCACTGCAATTGCGGCGCCCTGTTCAACGTGATGCGCTACCGATAAGCCGGAATGATAATGGAAGGCAGTGTTTCATGCGATCCGCCGCATGCGCGCTGCCCTTTCTCTGCGCTTGAGTGACACCTTCCGATGCTGCCTAAGATTTATGGACTAACCCAATGATGTGCCAGATTGGGCCTAGAAGCTTCTTTGATGCCAAATGGGGAATCCGACGGGCACCGAGCTTGCATCCAATCAATTTTAATCAACTTGGGATCAGGGCACGTTGGGAGTACGAGTATGCGATGCAAATCTTGCGAATCAGTCAACCGGTATAAATTCAGGGCAGAGATAGCCATTCATCTCCCCGGAATAGAAAATATCGATCAACCTGCCGTGTGGGTATTCCCTGAGCTTGTGGTCTGTGCGCGCTGTGGCACCGCGGAATTCACCGTACCGGAAGCTGAGTTGCTCTTATTGGAAAAAGGCAAGGCTGTAGCATAGTTACAATTCAGTTTTTGCCACTAAGCTGCTACTGACAAATTGCTCGCCGCGCAGGACGGCTTCTATGGCATCCAGCAGTTCCCCTGCAGCATTCATTTTGTGAACGTACCCCAAGGCACCTGTTTCCAGAGCTGCTTGCACGATGTCGGGGTCATTGTTCTGACTCACGAAGAGTACTTTGGAGTTGGGCGAGAGTTGTCGTATCTGCCTGGCAGCTTCGATTCCATTCAACTTCGGGAGACTGATGTCCAACAAAAGCAAATCCGGCCTTAGATTCTCGGCCATCTGAACGGCCTCTGCTCCATCGGTCGCTTCGCCGATCACTTGTAATTCTGGCCGCACCTGGAGCAGCAGACGGAGTTGGCATCGCCATGCTTCGAAATCATCGGCTATAAGAACGCGAACAGGCGACAACACTTGCTCCTCTCTGGACCTGCGCAAAGGAAGTGCGATTAATCTGTCGAATGATTAACTCTATGCTTCCACTTAAACACGCGGAAGTCTGTTTGGTATCAGACATCACAATGAAATCAACCCGAGAAATCTCAAATAGTTGCTGATGCTGAATCAGGAATCGTCTGGCTGGTCTCATCATGAGAACGGCTTCGTTCCGCAGGCATGATGAGCAGGAAAAGTACCGCCGGAAGCTGTTGATTCTTTGGTGGAGCTAGTCGGGATCGAACCGACGACCTCATCATTGCGAACGATGCGCTCTCCCAGCTGAGCTATAGCCCCACAAACCTGGGTGTTGACAGGTTTCCGTACTTGGCAATCATAGCAGCGAGTTGCGGATTCGCCAAGAGCGCAGCGGGTGACTGGAGTGCAAAACGGAAGCTCGACTTCGCCATGAAGTCCAAGTGCGCCGGGGCCTGCGCGTTTGGTCCTGCTTGTTAGGTCGATGCGTTAGTTCCGCGCGTTGAGTTCAAAGTAAACCCGATCGCCGATCATGACGGAGTGTTTGCGGAAATTTACATCGTCTCGCTTGGGGAAGTCGCTGCGGTAATGACCTCCGCGGCTTTCAGTTCGCGCCAGTGCGGAGCGCGCGATGGCCAGTCCGCTCTGTGCGATATTGCGTGTCTCGGCGCTTTGACGGTTGTGCGGAGGCGGCAGCGCAGCGAGAATCGCCGCGAGGCGGGCGACCGCATCCGAGAGACGACGCGCGTCACGCACTATGCCGACGTTGCTCCACATTAACTGTTGTGTTTCGAGGCGCAGGGCAGCTTCATCGCCTTTGCCGCCGTTGCCGCCATCGCCGGAGTTGCAAGGGGCGGGCGGAGCGGCGCGGTCGAGGTTTGCCGGTGGGTGTTCGGCGGCCATGGCGCGGGCGGCACGCCCTCCGAAGACCAAGCCCTCAAGCAGGGAATTGCTGGCCAGGCGATTGGCTCCGTGAACCCCGGCGCAGGCGGCTTCACCGGCGGCGTAGAGGCCCGGCAGGGAAGCTCGCGCCTGCAGGTCAGTGCGCACTCCGCCCATTGCGTAGTGAGCTGCGGGACGAATCGGAATCAGGTCGCGGGTGAAATCCAGGCCGTGGTTGCGGCAGGTCTGGTAGATCATCGGGAAGCGCGCCTTGAGCTTTTCTCCCTCCAGGTGGGTCACGTCGAGATAGACGGCGGGATCGGCTGCCGTGCTGGTCTCGAGCTCGCGATGAATGGCCCGTGCGACCACGTCACGGGGCGCCAGTTCGGCAAGCTCGTGACAGGCAGGCATGAAGCGCTCGCCAGCGCTGTTGCGGAGGTACGCACCCTCGCCGCGCAGAGCTTCCGAGAGCAGGAATCGGGGAGCGCCCGAGAGATAAAGCGCGGTGGGATGGAATTGCAGGAACTCCATGTCACTTAACTCGGCTCCAGCACGCAAGGCCATCGCGGCGCCATCGGATGTGGCGACGTCAGGATTGGTGGTGTTGGCGTAGAGCATCCCGGCACCGCCGGTTGCGAGCAGCACGGCGCCCGCGGTGACGTGTGCAGTGCTTCCGTCTTCGTGCAGAATTTCGACGCCAACCACGCGTCGATCCCGCAAGAGCAGATCGCGGGCAAATCCAAACTCGGCAAAATGAACATTGGGGAGCTGGGTGGCGTGCTGGTAGAGCGCGCGGCGAATCTCGCGGCCAGTTGAGTCACCATCGGCGTGCAGCACGCGATTGCGGGAGTGCGCGCCTTCGCGAGTGAAGGCGAGTTGCCCCTGGGCGTCGCGGTCGAAACGAACGCCCCAGTCGAGCAGCTCCAGAACCCGCGCCGGACCGTCGGTGACCAAGATGCGAGCAGCATCCTCGTCCACAAGTCCCGCTCCCGCGGCGATGGTATCGCGCAGATGGATCTCCGGTGAATCATCTGGTCCGAGGGCGACGGCGATGCCGCCCTGCGCGTACTGGGTATTGGATTCGGTGAGTTCGCGCTTGGCGAGGCAGAGGACCGAACCATGCTGATTGAGCTCGATAACGGCCCGCAGTCCGGCGATGCCGGCTCCCAAGACTATGAAATCGTAAGAAAGGTTCATGACGACTCTTCATCGTAACATCTGCAAACAATCAGCCACGGGTTCACGGAGGTGTGCCGCAACTCGGTTGGCGGCTGATAAGATGGTGTCGTGATTTCTATTGAGATTCAAACCCGGACAAAGTTCTACGACGTGCTGATTGAGCAGGGGCTGTTGCGCTCTGCCGCGACGTATATCGTTGACGCTCTGCCCACGGTCAAGAGCTTCGTGGTGATTACGTCGGCTCCCATCAGCAAGCATTGGGGCAAGCTCCTGGTTGATTCTTTTGCCTCCAATGGCGCCAAGCTGGATGTGCTCGAGATGGCGGACGGCGAGCAGCGCAAGACGCTGGCGACGGTCGAAGGACTTTCCGGTCAACTGGTGAAGCTGAAGGCGGACCGCGGCACTGTGCTGATCGCACTGGGCGGCGGCGTTGTAGGAGACGTTACGGGATTTCTGGCTAGCATTTATATGCGCGGAATCCGTTTTGTGCAGGTTCCGACGACGTTTCTCTCGCAGGTGGATTCCTCGGTGGGCGGCAAGACCGGCGTGAACCTCACAGTGGGCAAGAACCTCATCGGCACCTTCAAGCAGCCTGAGCTCGTCCTGGTGGACCCGCATGTACTTTCGACGCTGCCTGAGCGCGAGTATCGCTCCGGGCTGTACGAGTCGCTGAAAACCGGCGTGATCCGCAATGCGCGCATCTTTGATTTTATGGAGCAGAATCGCGAGCAGATTCTGGCGAAAGATCCGGGCTCGCTGGAGTGGCTGATTGCCGAGTCGGTGCGGGTGAAGGCCGATGTGGTTGGGCAGGACGAAGAAGAGCGCGGTCTGCGCAGGATTCTGAATTTCGGACACACGATCGGTCACGCGCTTGAGGCCGAGACCGGCTACAAGGTTTTTCTGCACGGAGAGGCCGTGGCGTGGGGGATGGTGGCGGCTTCGATGATCGCCGCAGAGATACGCAAGATCCCCCAGTCCACGGCGCAGCGCATTATCGACCTGGTGCTGGCCTACGCTCCGCTGCCCAAGGTGGATGTTCTGCCGAAAGCTGTTTTCCGCCGTTTGGCCAATGACAAGAAAACCCTGGACGGCTTGGTGCACTTCGTCCTTCCCAGCGAAATCGGCAAGGTGGACATTGTGACCGACGTGCCGGAGCGCGCCGTGTTGAAGGCGCTAGGGGAGTTGCGCGGCCCGGCAGGGCTGACTGGCGCATAAATTTCAGAACGGAATCGAACAAGATGGATGAAGTAAAGCCGGCGCCTGCGAGTTCTAACGCTCCTAGTACGGTTGGCGCCCGTGTAGAGCCGGCGCAGGACCAGAGGGCGGCGGCCGATGCGGTGCGCCAGATGTTCTCCAAAATTGCGCCGCGCTATGACCTGCTGAATCATGCGCTCTCGCTCAATATTGACCGCTATTGGTGGTGGCGCACGGCGCGCCGCTTCCGCCACATTGTTGGCCGGAGCGATGCCTGTGTGCTGGACCTGTGCTGCGGAACCGGGGACATGACGTTTGCGCTCTACCGTCAGGCAGGAGCGGGCGGCGCCTCGATTGTGGGCGCCGATTTTGCTCATCCCATGCTGTGCCGCGCAAGGCAGAAGAGCGGAGGACTGCCGCTGGAGTGGGTGGAGGCCGATGCGCTGCAGATGCCCTTTGCGGATGGCCGCTTCAACCTTGTCACATCGGCGTTTGGTTTTCGCAATCTTGCCAACTACGACGTGGGGCTGCGTGAGATCTATCGTGTTCTGGCCGCCGGGGGCGAGGTTGCCATTCTGGATTTCGGCGAGCCGAAGGGGCTGATGGGCAAGTTCTACCGCTTCTACTTCCGGCGCGTGCTGCCGGCCATCGGCTCGGTGGTGTCTGGAACCAAGGGGCCGTACGCTTATCTCCCGGCGAGCGTGGCGCGCTTCCCGCAGCCGCAGGAGATGCTCTCCCGCATGAAAGCCGCCGGTTTCGGCGAGGTCAACTACACGCCTTATACGTTCGGTGTAGCTGGTGTGTACTGGGGCAAGAAGTAAGGGAACGAAGCAGCACCGAAAAGCGCGCCCGCACTTGGCATTGTATTCGCCCCACGATAAGCTTTCTGGATGGTCACCATGACGATCAACCCTGAACTGATGCGCACCGAGAAGCAGCGTGTGGCGCGCAATAGCGTTCTGGTTGCGATCGTGATGACGGTCTTCAAGTTTATCGTCGGCATTCTGAGCGGAAGCCTGGGCATACTTTCCGAGGCGCTACATTCGTCGCTCGATCTCGTTGCCACGATCATGACGTTGTATTCGGTGCGGGTGAGTGACAAGCCCGCCGATGCCGGTCATCAGTACGGCTATGGCAAGATTGAAAACTTCTCTGCCTTCCTCGAGACCGGCCTGCTGCTGATTACCTGCGTCTGGATTGTGTGGGCGGCGGGTCATCGCCTGTTTTTTCATAACGTAGAGATTGAGCCGAGCGTCTGGGCGGTGCTGGTGATGGGCGTCTCCATCGCGCTGGATGTTTGGCGTTCACGCGCGCTGAAGCGTGTGGCGGATAAATACAACAGCCAGGCGTTGCAGGCTGATGCGCTGAACTTTGCCACCGACATCTGGTCGAGTTCGGTGGTGCTTGCCGGCCTCGGTTTTGTGTGGGCAGGACGCTATTACCATATTCACTGGCTTGCCAAGGCCGATCCCATTTCTGCCTTGTGTGTGGCCGGCATTGTCGTCTCGGTGAGCTGGCGGTTGGCGCGTCAGACGCTCGACGCCCTGCTTGATGCGGCGCCCCACGGCGTACGCAGTGAAATCATTCTGCAGGTTGGCAGCGTCCCCGGCGTGCTCGGGGTTGAGCGGGTGCGCATTCGAAAGGCCGGCAGCCGTTACTTTGCCGATGTGGCTGTTGGACTGGCGCGCAACCTGACCTTCCAGGCCTCCGACGCCGTAGTCTCCGAAGTTCGCCAGCTTACTAACAAGCTGCTGGGAGATTCCGACGTGCTGGTTAACGCCGTGCCCCGCGCGCGGAGTAACGAGAGCATCTTCGATCGTATCCGCGCCGCGGCGCTGCGCAATAACCTGATGGTGCATGCGATCAGCGTGCAGGATCTCGAAGGCGACATTCACGTCGAACTGGACGTTGAGCTGGATGAAAATATGTTGCTGCTCGCGGCACATGACCGCGTAACGGCGCTCGAGGCCGATATCCGCGCCCACGTTCCTGAGATCACTTCGATCCTGACGCACATTGAAAGCGAGCCCGCCACCATTGAAACCAGCAAGGTCATCCTGCAGGATCACGAACTCGAGGCGAAGCTGAAGGCGATCGGCACTTCCTTTCCTGACGTTGTGGACGTTCACGAGATAGTTCTAAAGCGGGTTCGCGAACACATTTTTCTTTCGTGCCACGTCACCATGCGCGATACTCTTCCGCTATTGCGGGTGCATGAGGTGCAGAACGCGCTCGAGATACAGTTCCAACTGGCGGCGCCGCAACTGTTCCGCGTGCTCATCCATCCGGAGCCGCAGACCGACAACCGGCGTTAGATCAAAATACGAAGTTCTGCCAAGCACCGCGATGGCCGCGGAGATTGGGTACGCCGATTGAGCAATAGCGCCGCCGTCTTCGAGCCGTCGCCGATCAAAGGCTATCTGTGCATCGCCGGAGCCGCGCTGTTCTTTGGTGTTTCGGCCAACCTGGGGCGCGCCGCATTTACCTGGCGCCTCCATCTTTTCGGCAGCACGGTGGCGCCGGTGCCACCGCTGATGCTGGCCCAGAGCCGCACCACACTCGCTGCGCTGGTGTTGTTTCCGGCGCTGTGGCTGGCGCGAGGCAGTGCCGCCGTTCGCATGGAGCTTCGCGACATACGGGATTGCGTTATCGTTGGAGTCCTGGGAGTCGCCGGCAGCAACTACTTCTACTATCTCGCCATCGAGCGCACCAGCGTTGCGACGGCAATCATCCTGCAGTATCTCGCGCCAGCCTTTGTGCTGTGCTGGATGCTGTTTCGAAGGCTTCAGAAGCCTAGCTTCGCGCGCATCGGCGGAGTGCTGGTGGCGGTTCTCGGCAGTGTACTTGCCATTGGAGTGGTGAGCCGCGCAACGCATTTCCCGTGGCTCACCGTGGTACCGGGGCAGATGCGCTTCGACCTGATCGGGGTGATTGCGGCCCTGATTGCGGCTGTCGCATTCGCTTTTTATAACGTCTATGGCCGCCACCTGGTGTTATCGCACGACCGCTGGACGGTGCTGGCGTGGGCGTTTGGCGGTGCTGCGGTGGGCTGGCTTTTCATCAATCCGCCGTGGAGAATTGTTGCCGCTCACTATAGCCGTCCGCAGTGGGCTTTCATGGCGCTGTTCTCACTGACGTCAATTCTTGTGCCGTTCTCGCTCTACTTCGCTGGATTGCATCATCTGGACGCCACGCGCGCCATTGTTACAAGTTGCCTGGAGCCTGTGTTTTCCATCGTGATCGCGGCGGTGGCGCTGGGAGAGCTGGTGGGAAGAATTCAGATGGCGGGGATTGTGCTTGTGCTGGCGTCCACCATTCTGGTGCAGCTTGAGTCACAACAGGGTGTGCCGCCTTGCGAGCCCATGGAATGAGCGCAGGGGTGATGACTACACCGCGCTTGTTTTTCGGATCGCGTCACGCAGGCGAAAATATCTCTGCGCCCGCTGCACATCCTTGCCGATCTGTTCTTTGAGCGCTTCGACGTCGGGAAACTTTATCTCGGCGCGCAGCCGGTGCAGAAAGCTCAGGCGGATTTGCTGGTCGCTTGACAGGTCGATGGGACGAAAATTCAGGATGTAGCTTTCGATGGCGAACGAGTCCGCGCCAAAGGTGGGACGGTTGCCGACATTGGTGACCGACTGAAAATCTTCGCCGTTGATGCGCATTTCGGTCACGTAGACGCCGATTGCGGGAGTCAGTTCATCGTAGCGAGCCAGGTTCACGGTGGGAACGGTGTATTTAGTGCCATAGCCGCGGCCACGCCCAGGTTCTGAATCGATGCTGAAGACGCGGCCCAGCAGATGGCGCGCGGCGTCCAGTTTGCCTCCGAGCACCAGGGCACGCACGTTGCTGCTTGAGATGACCAGTTCGCCCCAATGCACGGGAGTATGCGTGACCACGGTGAAGCCGAGCTTCTGCCCGAACTCCACCAGACGCACCACATTGCCTTCTGCCTTGTGGCCAAAATGGAAGTTGAACCCCTCGTGTACCTCAATCGCGTGCAGCTTGCTGAACAACACTTCTTCCGCGAACTCGAAGGCCGGCATCAGTGAGAGGTCGCGGGTGAAGGGAACCACGACGACGGTATCCAACTCCGTCTGGCGCAGCAGCTCCAACTTGCGCGGCATTGGGGTAATCAGCGGAGGGCCGCCGTGTGGACGCAGAATCCGCTCCGGATGGGGATCGAAGATCACCAGTACCGAGCGCGCGTTCAGTTCCTTGGCGCGCGCACAGACGGCGTCAATCAGGCGCCGGTGGGCGCGGTGAATGCCATCGTAGTTGCCCACGCTGACCACGGCCGGTCCAAAGTCTTCGGGAATTTCATCCAGGGATCTGAATAGCTGCACGCTCAGCTCTCCAAGTCAATCTCGACGCGCAATCCGTCATAGGCCAGGCGCACTCCGGGCGGAAGGGTCTGGTTGGTCTTTTCGTGCGGCAGGTTGTGGCTGATGTGGGTGAAGTATGTCTGCGCTGCGCCGATGCGCTCGGCAACCAGCAGCGAATTTTCTACCGTCGAATGGGTCGGATGCGGGTCATGCCGTAAAGCATCGAGAAAAACCAGCTTCACGCCTTTCAGCATTTCAAACGAGCTCTCCGGAACCGAGCTGAAATCCGTCAGATACGCGAACTGTCCGATGCGGAATCCGATGATCTCAGCGTCGCCGTGCAACACCGGCACCGGGAGAATCCTCAGGTCCAGCAGCTCGAACGGTTCGCTGATCTCGCGCAGCTCCACCTTGGCGATTCCGCCATATTTGTAATCGTCGTCGAAGACGTATTTGAAGACCGATTGCAGGATCTGCGCTGTTTCCGCCCTGGCATAGAGCGGAAGGCGACCGCCGCCGGTCACTCGCGGATAGGTCAGCGGGCGCAGATCGTCGAGCCCGAGGATGTGATCCGCATGGCCGTGGGTGTAGAGCACGGCATCGAGGCGGTTGATGCCTTCGCGCACGGCCTGCTCGCGGAAATCCGGCCCGCTGTCAATGATGATGCGATGTTCCGCCCACTCGACCATAACCGAGGGGCGGGTGCGGCGGTCGCGCGGATCACTGGAATGGCATACTTCACAGTCGCACCCAATGGTGGGTACGCCCATGGAAGTGCCGCTGCCCAGCGCGGTCACCGTGCCTCTCTTCACTTGTGCGGGACTCCAGGGGCGCCCGGTGTTTTAATTGCCTGGCGCTGGATCATGTTCACGATCTCCATGTAGGTCATGCGAAGCTGGAAGAGCGTGTTGGTGAGGACTCCCTGTTCCTGCTCGGTGAGGTTGCCCTTGGTCTTTTCTTCCAGCACCGAGATGAGATCGATCATCTGCCGCAATCCCACGACGTCGACCTGACGTTCGGTCCCGGTTTCCATCGCTCCGGCGTAAATCATCGCGGTCTGGACGAGCATATCGAGCAGATGGATGAATTCCATCTTCTGGCCGCCGAATTCGGTGCGCGCCTTTTCAGCGCTATAGCCGGTCTCTTTTGGCGGCTCGGGAGCAAACGCCTGCTTCAGATTGTTTTCCAGGGCTGCGATCGACTCTGGCTTCGGCGCAGCCGGCTCTGGCTTGGGGGCGACCGGCTCCGGCCTGGCGGCTTCCGGCTTTGGCTCTGCTGGCTTTGGTTCTACCGGTGCGTCCGGCCTTGGCTCTCCATCGACGTTGAACTTCCGGCGATCCGTGACTACGAACTCAGGCTTCTTCTCTTTTTCCATCTCACTCTTCCTACCGCAGCAGAAATGAATTCTTAAACTAAACTTCAGCGCCGCAATCCTAAGCGCGACGAGGAATTGCCTAGAACTGGAAGGGCAGCGCAGCGATCCTCACCGAAGCTCCGCCCACCGAGATACTCTCATTATGTTTCTCGCTCTCGGCGGCATCGCGCTTGAGATAGCCGAGTGCCACGGTTCGCGGCGTGCCGTCGAGCAGGATCTCAGCGCTGCTGGTGATCTCTCCGATGTCTTTGTCTCCGGCCATTACGCGGCTTCCACGCGCCGGGGCGTTGCCTTGCACGATCAAGCCGGCAAAGCGCCGGCGCACCTGCCCCTGGGAATGAATGCGCTCGACGATCTCCTGTCCAATGTAGCAGCCCTTGTTGTGATGCAGCGCGTATTCCTGTCCAATCTCCTGGGGCAGTTCGCGCACTCCAGTGTCCAGGCCCACGCGCGGCAGGCCGAGTAGAATCCTCTGCCACTCCAGGGCCTGGGCGCCCACCGGCTCGGCACCGGCGGCGAGCAGCGCATTCCAGAAGGCCTCAACGTTCTCGGGGGCGAGCCAGAGTTCGAACCAGTTTCGCAACTCGATCGGATCGCGCACCAGTGAGAAGCCGATTCCTTTCCAGTTTGCGTCGAGCAGTTGGCCGGGCTTGGCCGCAGCGGCATCAAGTCCTGCTGCGTTGAGGACGGCTTGGTTGAGCACCTCTACTGCGCGTGGCCCAGCTACGCCGATTGAGGTGAGCCTGGCGCTGATGTCGCCGATCTCTACGTCATCCATGATGATGAAGCGCTCGAGGAACTCGCAGAGGGTGGCAATCTGGCCCACTTCGGTCTCGATCATGTAGAAGTCGCCGCGCTGGAAGGCGAGCAGGTCGGCCTGGATGCGTCCCTGGGCGTTGAGGACAAAGCTGAAGTTGCCGAAATCCTGGGGCAGATCGCGGGTATTGTTGCTGACCATGCCATTGAGCCAGCGCACGCGGTCTTCTCCGCTGACCACGAGCTTGCCGCGCCAGCCGAGGTCAAAGACGCCGCAGCGATGGCGCAGGGCGTCGAGCTCCGCGGCCGGGGAGCCAAAGTTCAATACCGTCTCGGCTCCGGTGTATTCGCCGGATACGGCATGTGCTCCGAACTTTTGTGATAGGGAACTCAATGACATAAACGAACGCTAACCAGACGTACGATTATAGCGGAGGCGGACGGGTTTGTGTTGAGGTGCTTAACGCCGGGTCGAGTCTGGATTAGCTTCCGGTCTCCATCCTCGGTAGTGTTATCTTTTCAGCGTAGCTTTTTGCATAAAGGACTTTGCGTAAAGGACGTGGATGAGATTGCTTCGCAAGATGTTGCTCTTGCTCCTGCTGCTCTCGACGGTCGCGGCGGCTCAGCAGCCGCCCGACCTGCCGCAGGAGGGTGCCCAAGAGGAGCATCACATCACGAAAGCGGAGGCCAAGGAGCTATTCCGCTCGATTGATGACATCCTGAAGTTTGCCAGCGAGCACAGCGGCCTTCCTGTCCTTCACCCGGTGAAAAAGAAGCTGGCAAGCCGCGAGGAGGTCGCCAAATACGTTGCGGCTCGCATGAAGGAGCAGGGCAATGGTGAGCGCTTCGACCGCTCGGCGGTGTCGCTGAAGAAGCTTGGGCTGCTGCCGCGAGAGTTCAACCTGCGCGAGTACATGCTCGGGCTATACAAGGAGCAGGTCGAGGGATGGTATGACGCGCATAACAAGACCGTCTATCTGCTCGACTGGGTGGCTCCGGATGTGCAGAAGCCGGTGATGGCCCACGAGCTGGTTCACGCTCTGCAGGACCAGAGCATCGACCTGGAGAAGTGGCTGAACGTTGCCAAGGATTCCAAGGACGACACGGAGGAGGCGAACCTTGACGAGCAGCGTACGGCACGCGAGGCGGTGGTTGAAGGCCAGGCGATGATCGTACTCTTCGACTATCAACTGGCTCCTGCCGGACAGAGCGTGGAGAGCGCGCCCGAGCTCGTCGATTCCATGAAGGCTTCCATGCTCGACGAGGGCTCGACGCCGCTGTATTCGAAGGCGCCGATCTACCTGCGAGAGGCCATGCTGTTTCCCTACACCGACGGTATGGAGTTTGTTCGCGCGGTGCTGCTCAAGCGGGGCAAGCAGGCGGCCTTTGCCGGAGCCTTCGCACATCCGCCGCTGGATACGCGCGAGATCATGGAGCCCGCGACCTATCTAGCCGACGAGCCTCAGCCGGAGCTGAAGGTGGTGGCGCTGGAAAAAGTTCTCGGCTCGGACTGGCAGCGCGAGGATTTTTCCGGGTTGGGCGAAATCGATCTGCGTGTCATTGTGCGGCAGTGGGGCGGCCGTGAAATCGCGGACAAAATTGCGCCGGGCTGGCGGGGCGGCTACTACATGGCTCTAAGGCGCAAAAAGTCTGCCAAGGACGCACCTGTTTCGCTGGCGCTGGTGCTGAACTTCGCCTCGCCGGCAGCGGCCGAGCAGTTTGCTTCGGTCTACCAGAGCTCGCTTGGCAAGCGTTACAAGTCGGTCCAACCGACGTCGGCAGGCCAATCGAATGGCCGTGAGTGGACGACCGAAGAAGGCGAAGTGCGTCTCTACATCGACGGCTCGACGGTGACGGCCGCGGAATCATTCACGCCGGACGAGGCGGCGAAGATTCACGCTGCTGTGGTCGCCAGCATTCCGGTCGTGCAGTGAAGCTGGCCGGAGCGGCTTCGGCTTAGCCTGCCTCCGGTATAATCAGCTTTTCCTTTTACCTTTTTGCGGACGCAGGAGATTGCATTGGCACAGGCAGAGATCGGCATCATCGGCGGCAGCGGCCTTTATTCGATGAAGGGCCTCACGGACATTCACGAAGTCGCACTGGAGACGCCATTTGGCGCACCCTCGGACCCCTACGTCGTGGGCAGGCTGGCAGGGAGAAAGGTTGCGTTTTTGGCGCGTCACGGGCGCGGCCATCGCATCCTTCCCGCCGAGCTGAATTTTCGTGCGAACATTCACGGATTCAAGCAGCTTGGGGTAGAGCGCATCCTTTCGGTCTCTGCGGTTGGCTCTCTCAAGCAGGAGCTGAAGCCTACAGACTTCGTCATACCTGACCAGTTCTACGACCGCACCAAGCAGCGCGTCTCGACATTTTTTGGTGAAGGCATTGTCGCTCACATCGGATTTGGCGAGCCCATCTGCCCCGAACTTGCAGGGGTGGTCGCCAAGGCGGGCGATGCTGCCGGCGTGGTTACACGGAGCGGTGGCACATACGTCTGCATGGAAGGTCCGCAGTTTTCCACCAAGGCCGAGAGTAACGATTACCGCTCGCAAGGCTTTGACGTGGTGGGCATGACCAATTTGCAGGAGGCCAAACTCGCCCGCGAGGCTGAGATCTGCTACGTGACGATTGCGATGGTGACCGATTACGATTGCTGGCATCCCGATCACGACCACGTCACCGTGGAGCAGATTATCGGCGTGCTTGGCCAGAACGCGGAGAACGCAGCCAACGTGGTACGTGAGGCGATCGCCGCGATGCCTGTAGCGCGAGGCTGCAAGTGCGGGCACGCCCTCGCCATGGCGATCATGACTGCGCCAGAGGCAATTCCTTCAGCCACGCGAGCCAGACTTGATCTGCTGGTTGGAAAATATCTGAGCCCAAAGGCGGGTAAATAACGTGTCCATCCTGGTAGTGGGTTCGGTTGCCTTCGATAGCCTGAAAACTCCTTATGGCGAGCGCAAGAAAATTCTGGGCGGTGCTGCCACGTACTTCTCGCTCTCGGCTAGCTACTTTACAAAAGTGCGCGTGGTGGGCGTAGTTGGAGAGGATTTCACCGCCGAGCACGAGGCCGTGCTGACCGGTCGCGGCATTGATACGCGCGGCATTGAGCACGCTCCGGGCAAGACCTTTCATTGGGGTGGTGAGTACGGCGAAAACGTGAACGAGGCCAAGACCAACTTCACCGACCTCAACGTCTTTGAAAACTTCACTCCGAAGATTCCCGCGGCTTATGCCGACTCCGAGATTCTCTTTCTTGCCAATATCCAGCCGGAATTGCAGTTGGACGTGCGGCGCAAGATGCCGAAGGTTGCGCTGGTCGGCGGCGACACGATGAATCTGTGGATCAACATCAAGCGAGCCGAGCTGCTGGAAACATTGAAGGAAGTCGATATTCTGCTGATCAACGATGGCGAGGCCAAGCTGCTCGCATCCGAGAGCAGCCTGGTTCTGGCGGCGAGAAAGGTACTTACCCTCGGCCCGAAGTCGCTGGTCATCAAGCACGGCGAATATGGCGCGACTATTTTTTTCGCGGACGGCTCGCACCCATTCCGCGCCCCGGCTTTGCCGATCGCCGAAGTTCAAGACCCAACGGGCGCAGGCGATACGTTTGCCGGAGGCTTCATGGGCTACATCGCGTCTCAGATCGCAAATCAATCTGAGGTCACGCCTGCGGTTCTCAAGCACGCGATGTTCTATGGAAGCGTGATGGGCTCGTTCACGGTGGAGCGCTTCGGCCCGGAGCGGCTGATTTCGCTCACGCGAGAGGAAATCGATGAGCGCTTCCGGCTCTTCCGCAGTCTCACCCATCTTGACTAACCGAGTCTTAGCGGGCGGCTCTGAAGTGGCACTCGATCGTGACGGCATCAGCGAAGAGCAGCGTGAACGCAACGGCGAACTAACCCTCGTCTCCGCGCTTGCGTTCATGCTCTCGGTTGCGGCCTTTGCATGGTTTTATCGCCGCGGAGACATCCTCCTTTACGGCGATGCGGTTGCCCATCTGAACATTGCACGCCGGCTTACGGATGCGCGTAACCCCGGATGGGAGCAGCTTGGAAGTGTTTGGCTGCCGCTGCCGCATTTGCTTATGGCACCCTTCGTTGCCAACGATTGGCTGTGGCGCACGGGCGTTGGAGGCTCGATCCCGTCGATGGCCGCCTACGTTCTCGGGGTTGCTGGAATCTTCCGGTTGGTGCGCGCCCGCGCCTCGCTGGCGGCGGCTTCGGTGGCGGCCGCCATCTACGGATTCAATCCGTCGATGCTTTACATGCAATCGACAGCGATGACCGAATCGATCTTTCTCGCGGCCGTCATCTGGTCGGTGGTTTACTTCGATGAATTTCTGCGCGGACTTTTCAAGGGTTCGCCGGGTGTGACTCCCGCCATTCCGGCATGGAAGGCCGTTGAGCGCTGCGGGATCTGTTTGGCGGCGGCCATCATCACGCGCTATGACGGATGGATCATCGCCTTCATTTTCGGCCTATGCGCGGTGTGCGCAACGACATGGTGGCTCGCCTCGCGGCATTCGCAGCGTGACTCGCTGCATAATTCGCAAACCGATTCGCAACGTCATTCGCAACGTCATTCGCAACCCCGATCGCAAGCCGATCCGCAAGCGGAGGTCGGACGGCTGCTGCGCTCGATGATCGCTTTCCTGCTGCTGCTGGCGCTCTGCCCGGCGCTTTGGCTGGCGCACAACTACAGTATCAACCAGCGACCACTGGACTGGCTCAACGGTCCGTACTCGGCCAAAGCCATTGAGAAACGTTCTTCGCACGCGGGTGATCCTCCTTATCCGGGCAAGAACCATGTGGTGGTGGCGGCTGAGTATTTTCTGAAGGCCGCTCGCATGAACACCGGCGAAGGCGCACGCGAGAACTGGCTGATCCTGCTGGCCGTTGCCGGAGTCCTGATCTCGGCCTTCCACTGGCGGCGCTTCGGTGCACTGTTTCTGCTGTGGATCCCGCTGCCGTTTTATGCCTGGACGATCGCCTACGGCAGTGTTCCCATCTTTGTGCCGGAGTGGTGGCCGTTCTCTTACTACAACGTGCGCTACGGTCTGGAAGTGCTTCCGGCAATTGCAGTGTTCGTTGGGGTGATTCCGTGGTTTGTTTCGCGGCTGCAACGGCGTTGGCTGAGCATTGCCGCGACCTGTGCTCTGTTGCTGGTTGTTTTTCTCGCCTTTAGTTCCTCGGCGTGGTGTTTTTCCAAGCGTTCGCAAGGTCCTGGGTGGGGACGGCGGTGGATGATTCCTATCTGCTACCGCGAAGCGTGGGTTAACGGCCGCAGCCGCCAACAGCTTGAGTCGCAGGTCGCAGAGGCTCTGGCTGCGATTCCCCAGGACTCGACGGTCTTAATGTATACAAGCGACTACGTTGGCGCGGTGCAGAAGGCGGGAGTTCATTTCGACCGCGTTATCTCCGAGTGCACCCGCTTTGCCTGGGACTCTGCTCGCAGCGCACCGTTTGCCGGGGCTGACTACATTGTTGCGGTGGACGGTGATCCGGTGGCCGACGCCGTCCGAATCAATCCGCGAGGGCTGACGATGGTGGCTATCATTCACACTTTCGGCAAACCCAAGGTGACGATCTATCGCGGCTCGCGCCGGTAAGCAGCGACATCTGACCGCAATCGGCAGAGGGTGGATCGCGGCTGGCTCTAGCCAGAAACGGCTTGGCCGGTAGATACTTGCGAGACGTATAGGGCGAACCAGAGGGCGAACCAGGAGGAGTGGAGATGAGTGAGTACGTGAAATTGAAAGCAGCGGATGGCCACGAAGTGAGCGCCTATGTAGCCCGTCCCGCGGGCGAAGCGATGGCCGGGCTGGTGGTGGTGCAGGAAATCTTCGGAGTCAACGCGCACATTCGCTCGGTTGCCGACGGCTATGCAAGGGATGGATTTCTTGCGGTGGCTCCTGCGCTGTTTGATCGCATCGAGCGCGGCGTGGAACTTGGCTATGACGGAGCTGACATGGAGAAGGCGTTGAGCTTTATTCCGAAGCTGGATACGGAAAAAGCTTTGATGGATATTGCAGCCGCGATGAAGTATGCCGGCAGCGCGACAGGAAAGAAGGTTGGCGTTATCGGTTACTGCTTTGGAGGAACGATGGCGTGGGTGGCCGCAGCAAGGCTCAATCCGGCGGTGGCGGTTGGATACTATGGAGGCCGCATTGGAGGCTACGCCGGCGAGACGCTTACGGCACCGGTGATGCTGCACTTCGGCAAACAGGATACACACATTCCTGCAGAGGAAGTCGAGAAGGTTCACGTTGCACATCCTGAGGTGGAAATCTACTGGTACGACGCGGGACATGGCTTTAACTGCGATGCGCGCGCGAGCTTCGATCCCAAGGCGGCGCAGGAAGCACGCAAGCGTTCGCTGGAGTTCTTAAAAAAACATTTGGAGTAGAGTTATTTGCGAATGCCGCGCAAGTGAGGGTTCCGCCATTCTTTGCGGCTGGCTTCACGGGACGGGCATCTACCAAGAGAAGACAAAGCCAGCCTGGATGCGGGCATGGCAGGAGAACGAGAGGAAGATGATGGAAGAGAAAGATGCAGCAGTGCCGGCAAAGCGAGTCCATGATGATTCGCTCAAGCAGATATTCCGCGAGGCGCGGACCCATACGGCTTGGTTGCCCAAAGCCGTGCCGGTTCAGCTCCTGCAAGAGATTTATGAACTGGCACGGATGGGACCTACCAGCGCGAATAGCACACCGGGGCGATTCGTCTTCTTGACCACCACGGAGGCGAAGAACCGTTTATTGCCGGCGCTGGCTCCGGGAAATGTGGAAAAGACACGATTGGCTCCGGTGAACACCATTGTTGCCTGGGACACGGAATTCTATGAGGGGCTGCCAAGGTTGCTCCCGCAGTCGCAGATGCGTGGTCGCTTCGCGGGAAACCAGGCGCTGATTGAGGAAACCGGCTTTCGGAACGGCTCGCTGCAGGGTGCATATTTCATTCTGGCGGCGCGAGCGTTGGGGCTTGATTGCGGGCCGATGTCGGGCTTTGATGCGGCCAAGGTGAATGCTGAATTCTTTCCCGACGGCAAGTGGAAGGCGAATTTCCTTTGCAACCTTGGTTATGGCGACCAAAGCAAGCTGTATCCGCGCAACCCGCGGCTGAGTTTCGAAGAGGCGTGCCGGGTGCTGTAAGAGGTCTGCGGGTTCCGTATTTAGCGCACGGCCAGAGATGCCATGGCTGAACCTGGTCAGAATTTTATGCAATTCAAATCATGCGGTTGAGAAAGGGAAGACGCAATGCGTGCATGGTTGATGGACTCTTACGAAGGCATTGAGAAGTTGCGGCTGGATGAGGCGGCAGACCCACAGGCTGGGCCGGGACAGGCGGTGCTGAAGATAAAATATGCGGCGCTGAATCCGGCGGATGCTTTCCTTGCGCTGGCGCAATATCCTGCGAAGCCCAAGTTGCCGCACGTGCTGGGGCGCGACGGCGTGGGTGAAGTGGTGGCCATTGGAGAAGGAGTCAACAACTTTAAAGTCGGCGAGACGGTAGGCATTCTGCGTGGCAATACGGGCATCGAGAATTGGGGCACGCTGGCGGAGAAAACGGCCGTCGATGTCTCGCAGTTGGTACCAGTGCCGCGAGGCTGGTCTCTGGAAGAAGTTGCCGCCGCGCCGCTGGTCTTTTTGACGGCGTGGCAGGCGTTGACGCAGTGGAGCGACCCTGCTGCGCCACCTGCGGCTGGCTCGGTGCTGCTGGTGACCGGGGCATCGGGTGGCGTGGGTTCGGCGTCGGTGCTGCTTGGCAAGTCAATGGGGCTGACCGTTGTGGGATTGTCGCGCAGCGCACAGAAGGGCGAACAGCTCAAGCAGCTTGGCGCGGATTTTGTCTTCGACCCGACGGATAAAGCATTGCGCAAACTGGTGCTCGCGGCAATCGCGCCGAAGCGTGTGGACATTGCGGTGGATAGCGTGGGTGGAGCGCTGTTCAACGAGGTGATTGCGATGCTGGGCTATGCGGGACGGGTCAGTGTAGTCGGCAGGAGCGGCGGGCCGGTTCCGGAGTTCAACACGGCAACGCTGTTCTTCCGCAGAAATCGGGTGGGCGGGGTTGCCGTCGGCGACTACACCAACCAGGGGGCAAAGGCCGCATGGAATGAGATCGTCACTCGCCTTGACTCTTTGGGCAAGCGGCCCGTGGTGGATCGAGTGTTTCCGTTTCACGAAGTCAAAGCTGCGTTTGCGCGGCTGGGCGAGGGCCCGATGGGCAAGGTGCTCGTTAAGGTCTCTGACTGAGGAGCGCAAAAGCGAGGCGTTCAGCGTAAGTAAGAAATGCCCCTACCGAATACGATAGGGGCATTTCTTACTTACGCTGAACGCTCCGCTGTAGCTTCTAGGCCGCGGCTTTACTGCGCTTATAAAGCGGCAGGAACTCCTGCTGCACAAAGGTTTCGTAAGAAGTAGGCGTGGTGTTATGCGAATCGCGTGTTTCCAGAGCCTTCATGTGGCCGGAGTTCAATGCTGCGGCCATCTCCAGTAGCAGCTTCACGAGATCCGCCGACATCCCCATCTGCTGCATTGCCGCTCCAATCTGCTCCCCCGGCGGCTGGATGTACTTGAGCTCCGGCTTTCCGATCGCTTTGCCGATGATGGCCGCAGCTTCGCTCATGGTGATGTCACGCTGGCCTTGCAACTCGCGGGTCTGGTGCGAACGAAAATCCAGCTTCATCAGGGCATCGGCCGCAGCCTCGCCAATGTCGCGGGTTGCGATCATGGGAATCTTCAGTTCCGGGAGCAGAGGGCCAATGGCGACGCTCTGCTGCTGAATCGGCGCAACCTGCGCCAATGTGTTTTCCATGAAGTATCCGGCGCGCAGATGAAGTACGTTGAGGCCGGCGTTCCGGTTGAGCCGCTCCTCCATTCGATGCAGTCCCACCACCGGCCCGGTTCCGTCTGTTTTGTCGGCACCGATGCTGCTGAGTGTAACCACGTGCGTCACTCCAGCGCGCTCCAGGGCCTTTGAAAGCGATACGCTCACAGAGTTCTGGTACGCAAGAAAATCCGGGGTTGACGGGTCAGGAGGAATCATGACGTACACTCCTTCGGCACCCGCAAACGCCGCAATCAATCTCTCTGTATCGGTAAGATCGGCGATGAATGGCTCGCCGCCCTTTTGCACCAGGCGCTGCAGATGCTCGGCACTTCGCCCGATTCCCCGCACTTTTTTCCCCGCTGCAAGCAAACGATTGGCAACTGCACTTCCTGTATTTCCAGTCGCTCCCGTGACTACGAACATGGAGACCTCCTTGAGGTGGGTTTGGCCGGTTGGATGCGGGGCGGAGGCGGCATGATTCCCGGTTGCACCCACAACAAAGCCCCACATTCCTTGATGAAAGTGTGGGGCGATGTCGGCTTTCAAATTCTGCTCCGAAAGGCGCTTGCTGTGCTGCGCGCGATCGGGCTCAACTCTCCTGCGTCAATGTGCCGGGGATGCGGACCGTTGGCTAGAAGTCATTGAAATCCAGCGCAATCGGCTGGCCGTCCTCGTCATACTGAATGACCGGTTCACCGCTACGCTCGACGGGTTCGGCCTGCTTCTCCAATTTGCGCTGTTCCATTTTCTGAGACTTCTCGGCCCGCTTTTCCTGGCGAGCGCGCTCCTTCGAACGCTTTGTGAAAGTGGTTCTTGAGTTTCCTGCCATTAACACTCCAATCGGTAAATGTTTGATTCGAGCCGATGCAAATCGATTCGGCGGCTTCTGCTCTTTTCAGGCTTTGCATCCCACGAACTGGCGGATGCGCTGGTCAAGCCAGGATCGACTGTTCGACAGCGAAAGAAGATTTCCCAAGCTGAAAAACCATGATGTGCAACGGTGCCGGTTTTCAGGCACACACTCTCCCCTTCGGTCCAGGCACGGGGACTCCTGCTCGTAGGAATACGTCTTCCTGATTCTATTGTATTCCTTCCGGGCGATTTCGTTTATTGCTGCGTTCGGAGAATGCAAAGTCAAAAGGGAGAGATGTCGGGCAGCGCAGGAAACCCCAGCGCAGAGTAGAAAACGGGAGCACTCCGAGTAGCGAAACTTTTCTGCGGGGGTGGGTTTGACTAATTACAGAGCATCGAGGTCTGGAACATGGTTAAGAAAACGGTATTCGCGCTATTCGGTCTGGTGATTGCACTCGCCCTGGCCGCTCCTCCCAAGGCCAGCGCGCAGGTGTCGGTGGGAGTTGGCGTTGGCGTACCAGCCGCCGTCCCATACGGCGGATATGTTTATGGTTGCGACCCCTACTACTACCCGGCTGGCTGTTACAGTTCTTACGGCTATTGGGGCTGGCCCTATGTTGGCTGGTATGGCGGCTGGGGCTGGGGTGGCTGGGGCTACGGTCGAGGCTACTACGGTTATGGTCGAGGCTACTACGGTTATGGTCGAGGCTACGGATATGGTCGAGGCTACGGATATGGTCGAGGCTACGGATATGGCCGTGGTGGTGGATTTGCCCGCGGCGGAGTTGGCGGCGGCGGGTTCCATGGCGGTGGCGGCGGATTCCATGGCGGTGGCGGTGGATTCCATGGCGGTGGTGGCGGATTCCATGGCGGTGGTGGCGGCGGCCACAGATAAGTCAGTGCTCGCTGCTCTCCGGCCCCTTCATTCCAAACCAGGTGGAGGGGCAGCCATCCCTGGGACTTAGAGCAGGCCGCCTGTCTGCAATGTCAGAGCGCTGAGAACCATCTCGAGTTTGGTGATGGCCTCATCGAGTTCCGGATGCTGCCCTAGTCGCTGCCGAAGGGTTTTCAGGAGTTGATGCGCTTCCGCGACCTGTTCTGCTGTTTTGACTGGCGGTGTTGCGGGTGTGGGCACGTTGTCCGGGTTCACTGGGCACTCTCCATGTTGCTGCGATCATGTTGCCTACCATTATGTATCCTGTCGTGACTCCCGCCGACAATCTTCCGCTTGATTTTTTCGGCTGATGAACCAGCGCTGACCGCTACACCTTCTTCGAGATGATCGATTCAGATCGTCGTTTCTACTGGGCTGGTGTGCAGGTGCGTAGCAGGTCACAGATCTACGGTCAAAATTAGCCAAGGCTGGAGTTGACCTGCGCACTGTGGCACAATTGATCAGTCACCGGCGGGGATGGTGAAATGGCAGACACACTAGCCTTAGGAGCTAGCGCCGCAAGGCATGGGGGTTCAAGTCCCCCTCCCCGCACCACACAGTTTCCAGCCTCACGAGAGGTGAAGCTAGTCTGCTACGACGAGCGCGTTTGAGACGCTAATTGCGGGCTGATTAGAGCAGCCCGAGGCGATGAAATTCATTCCGCACGGTCTGGTAGCATTCGCACGCAACATCTTCAAGCCCTTGCCGGTTGGTGATGGTTACGTGGCCACGGGTGTAGTCGATCAGCCCTGAATGATGCAGCATCCCTGCCGCCAGTGTAACGGTGGTCCGGGGGGCGCCCAGCATCTGGCCGAGGAATTCGTGGGTGAGTGGCATGTGGTCGGATTGCACACGGTCGTGACAGGTGAGAATCCATCTCGCCAGCCGCTCACTGATTGAGTGCAAGCGGTTGCAAGCTGCGCCCTGTGAGCTCTGGACCAGATGCCCAGCGAAGAATTTTTGAATATGAGTTCGTAGCGGCCCGGTACGCTCGAATTCTTCTTTCAACAGGGCCGCGTCGATGCGATAGCCGGAACCTTCCACCTGAATAAACGTTTCGCCAGGCATCGTACCGGTTCCCATCAGCGCGGAAACCCCGACGACCCCGTCAATGCCGATAACTCCGACCTCGACGGTGGCTCCATTGGCCAGAGTCAAAACAACCGATGCAAGTCCCTCTTCAAGAAAATAGGCATAGTCGGCTCGCCCATCGAGCAGTTGGGTTCGTGTCGGCAGGGTGACGGGTAACAGATGGGGCGAGAGGCGGCCAATTTCAGCTTCCGGCAGTGCTGCTAAGATTCGATTCTTGTACACCCTAACGGGCGGGTTCATGTGCTGCTCCTTTGCCTAAACGGCATCTGGACGCGCATGTGAACCGCCTTCTGGGGCGGGGGAAATGCGTATTAAGATGTAGGACCAGAAGTATACGCCCAATCGGGAGAAGGATCGTCGGAATAAATCGACGAACTCCGCAAGCATCGCGTTCACGACCTGACGGAGGTGATCCCCGATTCCGCACGGCGGCAACTCCATGTCCTCGTCAAAGCTTCATATCGATGACCCAGCGTCCCGAATACACTCAGGAGGTGTGTTTTGGCTTATGCTTTGGCTTGTCGAGCTGCCGCCACCATTCTTGTCATTCATGTTTTTTCAGTTATTTTACTTTCCCAAGCGCCGGACGCACACACATCAGCGGATGTTCCGGCAGCTCACGACAATGCGGACCCAACGTCTTCGGCCCCGGCGTCAATGTCCGCAGGGCCGTCCGCAGCGCCGTCTGCAACCGCGCTTCCGGTTGCGCCGCAGCCGCAGAAGGGCACTATTGTCGGCACTGCAACCGATGTGAACAACGGCATCATTCCGGGCGCTACCGCCGTTCTCGAAGGCCCTGTCCGTGGCAATCAGCGCACGGTCCAGGCGAATGACAACGGATTTTTCGAATTCACAGTTCTTGACCCGGGAACGTATCATGTCACCGTCAGCGCCAAGGGATTTGCAGACTGGACCTCACCTGCCGTCGTCCTCCATCCGGGCCAGGCTGTAATTTTGACGGGCTGCAAGCTCAAGATCGCCGAGGTGAAGACCATCTATATGTGGGTTACACCTCGAGCAGATTGCCACCGAGCAGGTCAAAATCGCAGGAGCAGCAGCGCGTTTTCGGCATCATCCCCAATTTCTACGTCGTCTATGAGCCCAACGCCGAGCCGCTCACGACGAAGCTGAAGTTCAAACTCGCCCTCAAAACCTCCATCGATCCCATTACCTTCGTCGGAGTAGCTGTCCTTGCCGGCATCTACCAGGCGGCAGACCGCCCCGACTACGTCCAGGGCGCGAAGGGTTACGGTCAGCGCTTTGGCGCCATCTTTGCCGATGGCGTTATCGACATCTATGATCGGCGGCGCCATCCTGCCATCGCTGCTGCACCAGGACCCGCGCTACTTCTACCAGGGAACGGGCACAAAGAAGTCTCGCGCTCTGCACGCGATCTCCAGCCCATTCATCTGCAAGGGAGACAACCGACAGCTGCAGCCGAACTACTCGAGCATGGGTGGCGATCTGGCCGACGGCTGCCATCTCGAACGCCTACTATCCGGCATCGAATCGCGGCGCAGGGCTGGTTTCGAGAATTTTCTTATCGGCACCGCCGAGCGCGATGGCCGCCAGCCTGGCACAGGAGTTCCTCCTTCGCAAGCTCACGCCCAAGAGCAGAAGACCAAATGTAGCGCCCGAATAGAGCGTCGCTGCGGAATTGAGTTATTCATTTAATCCCCAAAGCTTCTGGCTCCGCCGCGTAACCTGTTCGTGACCACCTGCGTCCAAATCCATTTCATGGCTCGCGCGTCGTTGTAGCAGTAGGAGAGATTGTGGTTGAGGGTTGAAAAGCAATGCCGTTGGCAGGTCTTCTTCATGTCGGCGAGTTGCTTCTGGTCGAACTTGGGCTTGTCGATATTGCCCCAATCGAAGCTGGATGCGTACATTGGGAAGCAAGGCGCGACCGTACCATCCGTGCGGATAATCACGTTGTTCTGTCCGGCTCGGCAGTTCCACTCAGCGAAATGAAGCTCACCGTTCGGCTCGCGGACGATTCCCGGCATGGTGTCGAGCAGCTTGGTGATTTCGCCGTTTCCGCTGCTCCCGTCGCCGTACCAGCCGTACTTGTTCAGGTCCAAACCGGAGGACATGCGCACGAATGCCTTGGTTTCCTGCAGTCGCTGCACGGAATTGACCATCTGGTAGCCGGCCTTGTTCTTCTCGATCAGCCAGTCGAGCAGACTGTCCACATCGCGCCAATCCTCGGGACGGATGTAGGTTGGGTTGTCGTAGAGGTGCTTGAAGTGCTCGTCCTGCTCAAGCATCGGCGTTTCATTGATGTGGTAGTCGGTGGCGATGCGATGGTCATGCGCGAATTCGGTCAGCAGGCGCACGTCTTCAAGATTGTTGCGGCAGATGTTGATATTGAAGAACACCATGTAGCCGTAAACGTACTGCTTGCGAATCACGTGTTCCAAATTGATCCTCGCCGGAACCAGCGCCTTGGGAAGGCTGGGCTTGTGGTCCCATGAATCCAGAGCGAAATTGAAAACCGCAACGCCGGCGTCGCCAAGACGGTCTGCAACATCAGGACGCAACAAGCGTCCGTTGGTGCCGATGTAAATCCAGAATCCCTTCTTCGCCGCATAGTACACGACCTTGTGCGCGAAGTGCGGACGCAGCAGCGGTTCGCCACCCATGAGCGCCAGCACGCGGCAGCCGCGGTCATGCAGCCAATCGATTGAGCGGAGCGCGACATCCTCCGTCATACCCTTGACTTTGTTGTTGAAGGCCCAGCAGTACCAGCAGTCGAGGTTGCATTTGTACTCGACAAACAGATAGGCCGTGATGGGATGGAAGTCGCCCGGTAAGACACGCGAGCGAAGATAAGGGAACCCCCAGCCGCGCACCTTGCGGTAAACTTCCTTCGCTCCCCAGTGCCGCTGCTGGGGCGGAGCTTCGGGGCCCGGATCGTTGAGCTTCTCAGGGAAGCGCGGAAATACTGGCTCGGGCAACTTCAGACCTTTCGATAGAGGTGGCTCCGGGGCCGAGGGTTGGAGTTCATCAGCAGATCATGTATGGCAACATCGATGCGAAATTTTGCTGTGCGTGGACATTTGCGATCCTTAACTATGGGTCTCTCCCAAGGGTTGCGATTGACCGATAGATTTGCCTACGCGACGGAAAGTTGCCCCTCCAAAATGTTTGCTTTGATTGGTTACGCATCTGAAAGTCTGGTCAGCGCTGGCCGGAAAGGTGGCGTGTCAAGCACAGCCGTTGGCGAGAACCGCGCGTGAGGAGCAACCATGTTTGCCGTCTGTGGATTCTCTGGCTCGGGCAAGACTACACCGCCCGAGACTGAAATCCCGCATTGCTAGCCCGGGCTGCGCAAAGCTATCGTGGCTCCAGCGCGGAAAAGTCTCACGTCCACCATTCGTGGCAGACCCTATCTATCCGAGATGGGTTAACTCACCCGTCTCGCTCATTACTACCCTCCAATCTGGCTCATCGCAAAGGAGCTATCCATGGCCTGCGGCGGAAACTTGCCAGCAATATAGGATTGGAACTCCTGCCTAACGGCCAGACCGTTCATCGTAGCCAATACATGAGGCAAATCAAATGTCCTTGGATCCATCAGGCAGCGGCGAAGCTGACCTCGCGCATCCATGCGCAGGCGCTCACATCGCGAGCAGAAAGGATGGGAGCGCGGCGTGATCCACCCCACGTTCACAGGAGTTCCGTGCCAGTTCAGCAACGTTCTTCGTGCGGGTGCCTGTGTCTGTTCCTTTACCGGAATGATCTCCGCGCCCAGCCCGCCGCAGACCTCGTCAACCGAGACGAACTCCGATTCGCACCAAGCACGCTCTGTTCCGGTCCGCATCAGTTCAATGAAGCGAATCTCGAACCCGGCCTCAGCTGCGTAGTCTAACAACTGCGGCAGTTCCTGATGCCAGGTGGAGCGCTGCAGCACGCTGTTGAGCTTGATCGGTGCTAGTCCCGCAGCTTGCGCAGCCTTGATTCCGGCAAGAGTGAGGTCGAGATTTCCTCCCCGCGTGACTTCTTTGAACCGTTCTTTGTCGAGTGAATCCAGCGAGACGTTGACGCGGCTCAGCCCAGCCGCCTTCAGATTCCAAGCCATCTTGGATAACAGCGAACCGTTCGTGGTCAACGACACCTCCTGAATTGCCGGGAGTGAAGACAGCTCCGCAATCAAATGCTCCACTCCAGGGCGCACCAAGGGCTCTCCTCCGGTAAGCCGAATCCTGTTGATGCCCGCTTGGATTGACAGCCATGCAACTAGACTCGTCAAGCATTCCAAGGAAAGAAGACAGCTATGCAAAGGCTTGGGCACGCCCTCCAGCGGCATGCAGTAGCGGCAGCGGAAATTACAAAGATCCGTCACCGAGAGCCGCAATAGCCGTAATCGCGGCATAAGAGGCGGCTGTGGAGCTTCTTTGGGATAGCCTGAGGGGCGGGAATACAACTGCACTAATGGCATGGATACCCTGTCTCCTTTCCAGTTGGGGAGGTGACGCCGTCTCCGGCGCGACCCTCGGACCGGCGTCTCTTGAGGCTCCGGTCACCGTCGGGGTTTCCATGAGCGCACAACGCGCTTTTAGGAGACCTCGATCGAAGACAATCAATTTCAATTGAACTTATACCTACGGCCTGTGTCACCCATTGCTTTGAGCACGCGAAGTTCCAATGACTTTAAGCGTCGATCAGTCTCCTGGGATCATGATTTTCGTTGGGCGGCGTGCAGACCTGGTAACCTTCCCGCTCGGCCCAAGCGAGAAAGCGTCTGGGAACCATGACCCCAGGTTGGAAGCGGCTGGTGTATTCCTGGGAACGGGCCATAGTCAGAGCATGGGCAAGATCCTCGATGGTGTCGATGTCGGCCACGGTTTCCACGGCCGCCACCGGAAGACCCTTCTCGCGCGCGGTGTTGATGATGCCGTCAAGGGCCGATACGCCGTTGGTGTTGTAAAAAATGCCGTCGAAATCCACGGGTGTCGCCCGGGTCATGCCCACCAGGGACACGCCGCAGGCCTGACAGGGACAATGCACCAACCCGACTCCGTTGTATTTCTGCTCGAAATGGCGGAGCCAGTGAAAGGCCTGGACCAAGTTGTTGATGGTCATCTGCGGCAGGTCGCCGCCAATCGATACTGCGGATTCATAACCCATCAGCCACAACTGCTTAAAGGCGCTGTCGAAATGCTCATTGAAGTTGGCGCCCTCGTCGGCGATGAAAGAGATGGGCAAAGGCCAGGGCCCGCCCGCTGCAAAGATCTCCTTCATGCGGGGGTGATTCTTCTGGGGCGTGGAGCAGACCACAAAATCATAGCAATCGCGGCGGTCCTCCTCGTTGGCAGCGCTGCCCTCCTGGTTGAGTTGTTCCAAGGCATGCATACCGACTTCGGCGGTATCGAGCAAGACCACACGGTAAAGTTCAGCGGCTTCCTCAGGGGTAAGCAAGCCGTCATGCTCTATCGTCAAGCGGGTTTTGGTTTGCCCGGGCTCCGGGACTTTGCTGAAAAAAAGCAGGGCGTGTTTGTGGATATTCATGTTCTTAAAGTCTCCTTGCCTGACCCTTGGGGTCCAGCGGTCGAACTCGGCAGGGGATCCCATTGCAGGGCCATTGCCCCAGAAAGGGATCGGCCTCCTCGAACGCATCACTGGTGAGCGCATTCGCGTTTCTGTGCAGCCAACTAGAAAGCTCAAGCAATGGCTTTGCCAAACCGCCGCCGGGCACTGGTAGGGAAGTGTTCCCGAACCGTCGGCCGTGCCGGCGCTGCTGGGCGAGTCCTAAGAGTCGGCGGTGTCGAGTTCTGAGACCTTTGGGAAAGTCCGTACTATTTTGAGACAGGAAATTGAAGCGGGGCTCGCTCTTTTGGCTTGTTCAGAGGCTGGCTTGGTTGCTCAGATTGAGCGTCCTCGCCACTCTGGTCTAAGAAAAAGGCGGTCGCCGCTCATTTTCCATGCAGTTGCTTCGGCACCGACCGCTGTTTGGCATGCTGATGGCAATACCACGTCGGACAGGAGTCCCGGAGCCATTGCCCGCCGCTGATGACCGGGGCGAGACCGGTCACCAGCGGCACATCTACTGAAGCCGACATAGAGGGACGAATAATGAATGCTCGGATTGAAGAAATTCTAGCCACTCTACGTCCCGGTATTGAGGCGGATGGCGGCATAGTTGAACAACTGAGTCCCATGGAGAACGAATCCGTCAGGATTTACCTGAAGGAAACATGCAGTATTTGTCATGCGCTGCTGTGGACTCATCGGTTGAGAATCGAACGGGCGATTAAGCAGTCCTATCCTCAGGCGAAGATCTTTTTTGTCACCAACCAAACTCAAGGCGGCAAAAACGCCGGATGATGAGCTGTGCCGCGCTCTTACCGGAGTGCGGCGACAGACCTTTCCGTTTCCAAAATGACACGCAAAAATGACACAAATCTCAAAAGAAGACCCATGAGCTTCCTCCTCCAGTGTCTGGCAGCCCGCTGGGTTGTGTGCGCCGGACATCGTCGAGCGGTTCTTTGCCCCAGCTCGGCCCGGTCTCTCCATTTTGCTGATGAATTAGGCGATGCAGCAAACCTGGATCAGCGGCGCCAAGCTGATATTCCTTCATTTGAGAACAGTAGTTATGAATGTTTTGCGGCATTTCCCCGAGGTTTTCCCGTCCCGTAAAAAGAAACCTGCAGAGATCTTCTTGAAAAGAAGAAGTGTTTCCCAAATTCGACGAACCAACTGAGCTAGGCGAGCCTTTCGAATTGGTACATCGATTGCTGTACTGAATGCGGAACCATCCGGAGGTAGCGACGACCAGCGCTCGAAGCGAGCGCTTGCGTTACCAGACTCCGGAGCAATACGACGTTGATCAAGGTGAAAGTCGGCACAGGAGCGAGCTGTGTGCCCCTGTCACATTTGAGCAGGAAGGGGAAAAGGAACAATGAAGAAAGAATGGAAGTCAGCGAATGCGGACGGCTCCTATACCGTCAGGACCTGCGGATGGTCGCCCCCTGGGGACCACCCAGTCGCTTGCGGTATGAGGTTGACGGTCAAGGATAACAAACTGATCGGCGTCGAAGGCGATGAGGAACACCCGATCACCCAGGGCCGCCTTTGCGTAAGGTGTTTGGATCTGGCGGAATATGTTCACCATCCGGATCGAATCACCTACCCGATGAAGCGAGCCCGCGAGGATCGCGGCAAGGACAAATGGACCAGAATCACCTGGGACGAGGCCTGGGACATTATTGTTCCGAAGATCAAGCAACTGAAGCAGGATCACGGGGCTGAGTCGATTGTTGTCTTTGGTGGCACCGGTCGTGAAGCCTGTCTGTACTACTATCCTCTTGGCTTCGCTTCCATTGGCACGCCCAATGTCTGCTATCCGTGGAGTGGCTGGGCGTGTTACGGTCCGCGTTGCGCGATTACCGACTATATCCTTGGTGCTGGGTATCCTGAAATTGATTACGCCGGGTATTTCCCGGATCGCTTTGATAATCCCAACTACGTCCAGCCCAAGTATGTCGTGGAATGGGGCAAGATGGCCCTCTTCTCCAACCCAGACGGTTTCTTCGGTCACGCCCTGATCGACATGATGAAGCGCGGGACCAAGATGATCTGTATCGATCCGCGCATGACGTGGCTGGGTACCCGCTCCGAACACGTCTGTCAGTTGCGGCCTGGTACAGATACAGCCCTGGCCATGGGGTTCCTCAATGTCATCATCAACGAAGAACTCTATGACAAGGACTTTGTCGCAAACTGGACCTACGGCTTCGAAGAGCTGAAGGCGCGTGTCCAAGAGTATCCGCCGGAAAAAGTAGCGGAAATTACCTGGGTTGACAAGGAAACGATCATTACGGTGGCGCGCAAGATTGCCACCGAAAAGCCTGTCTCGTTCCAGTGGGGACTAGCAACAGACGAGAACCCCAACGGCGTGCAGATGGGCCACGCAATCCTGTCGCTTGCCGCGATTACCGGCAACCTGGATGTTCCGGGTGGTATCACCCTCGGACCGCCGGCAGCGCTGCTCGGTAAATGGCGAATGGAAACCCGCCGCAACTTATCGGAAGAACTGTGGGAAAAACGGATCGGCGCCGCGGAATGGCCGGGCCTGAGTACCGCCATGGCGACTACCCATCCCGACGAAACCCTGGACACCTTGGAAAGTGGTAAACCCTACCCTCTGAGGATGGGCTGGTTCAACAGTAGCAACTTCCTATCCGCGACGTGCTCGGCTCAGCCAATGCGTTGGTATAAGGCGTTGAAGAACCTTGAGTTCAACGTTGTGCAAGATTGTTTCATGACTCCCACGGCCATGGCCCTGGCTGACGTCTTCCTGCCGCTGCCGACGTTTGCGGAGCATGATGGGGTGGTTATCACTCACTTCGGCCGCAATTCGGTTGTGCTGGGGGCAATCAACGAAGCCTTGCGCGTCGGTGAGACCCGTTCGGATATCGAGGTTTGCATAGAACTGGGCAAGAAACTGCATCCGGACATGTGGCCTTATAAGGATGTCAAGGACTTTTTCTCTCAACAGTTGAAACCAGAGCTAGGCGTCGATTTTGCCGGCCTCAGCGAAATGGGGGTTTATCAGCCAAAATATACTTATAAAAAATATGAAAAAGGCCTCCTGCGCGCAGACGGTGAGCCCGGCTTCAATACCGTAACCGGTATGGTCGAGCTGTCGTCGACACTCTTTGAAGCCTGGGGCGATGATGCTCTGCCCTATTTCAAAGAGCCTCCCTACAGCCCGATCAGCAGCCCAGAGTTGTTCAAGGAATATCCACTGATTCTAACGACGGGCGCGCGGAAGACAACATCGTTCCACTCGGAACATCGTCATATGCCAATGCTGCGCGAGATCGATCCGGATCCGGTGCTGGAACTTCATCCTGATACAGCGAAATTGCTGAATATCAATGAAAACGACTGGGTTCTGATCGAAAACATGTTTGGCAAAGCCAAGATGCGGGCACATCTGACACCTTGCATCCACCGCAAGGTCGTTCATGCAACGCATGGCATGTGGTATCCCGAAACCCCTGGCGAAGAGCCCAACCTCTTTGGCGTATGGGAATCCAATATCAACAACCTGGTCCCCCATAAGCATATTGGGGTGCTGGGCTTTGGCAACCCGTCGAAACAGATGATCTGCAAGGCCACGAGGTTGGAGCGCTTTGAAGATGTGGTGGTCTCGGTGCCTGAGTCCTATCCTGCAGATGTTAAGCCGGAAGCACTCGAGGCGCAGTGGAAGGCGGATCAGCTCGATCACTCAGAGGTTCCGGCGGATTAGCTTGATCCTGCAGAGGTCACAGCATAGTTTCGCGACTCCCCTCCCGGTTTGCCGGGAGAGGAGTAGGCGAAAAAACCGACATGTGATAAAAATTCAGAACCTCTGGCTCTGAAGACTAAAGAGGAGTGGAGGCGACATATATGTCCGCAAATGGATTGTTAATCCATTATGAGTACTGCTCGGGATGCAGCAGCTGTGTTGTTGCTTGCAAGAATGAGCATAAACTGACAAAGGGCCAGTGGGGGATCAAGCTCTTGGAGAACGGTCCCCGCGAAGTGTCTCCGGGAAAGATCGAGTGGGATTACATCCCGACTCCAACATCGTTTTGTGATCTGTGCGCGGATCGGGTACAGGCCGGGAAGAAACCGACCTGCGTGCATCACTGTTTGGCTGCGTGCATGGAATACGGTACGTTGGAAGATCTGGCTCGGAGCGCTTCCGAAAAAGGGCGGAAAGTAGTAATCTTCACCGACCCTCAGGCGCCGGCTATACATCTCACTAAGGTGATCGCAAGTGAGGACGCAACGGCTGCGGGTGACAAGGCTGACGACAAGCTCGTCGTCAAGAAGCCAATCACCGTAGTCAACCCGTTGGCGGCAAAGCCAGGTCAAAATTACGGGTCGACAAAGTTCGTGCCTTCAAAGGAATATGAAGCCGGACAGATCACGTTCAAGGAAGACAAAGAGAAGGAAAAGAAATAGCAGGAAAAAGACCAAAAGTAATCGCTATCATTGTAGAGAAGGGAATCCCGTCGGTGTTCAGGCTCCGACGGGGTTCCGCTACCCGATCGGGGTTGCGCTGAACCGTAGACCAAAGAAGCTTCCGGCCAACTGAGGGGGCGTTATGGCCAGCGAGCGCAACTTCTCATCGGCGACGACCGCACCAACACCCTCCACTACGGCTCGTGCCACAACTTCTTTTTCCTGCTCTTCAGACTTTTCGTCCTGGCGCGAATGCTAACGGCTATCGGTACTTACCGCTTCCACCCTGCGTCGGCCTAACTGCCGCCAGCGGCGATTGGCTCCCGTGCGACTTTGTATTCCTTCATCTTGCGGTAAAAGGTAGAGCGGCTCAGGCCAACACTCCCCGCCGCGGCTTCTATACAGTTGGAGTGCAACAGCAGTGCCGCCTCGATGGTGGCCTTTTCGATCTCCTTAAGCGACAGGGTCCCATTTGCGGGGACGCCCAAGTGAAACATTTTTGTTATCGAAGCGGTCGGGCCAATCTCGGAAAGGACGTACTGCGGCAGATCTCCCGGCACAAGGGTATCCCCTTCGCAGGTATTGATGGTGTGGTGAATGGCATTTTGCAACTGGCGGACATTGCCCGGCCAGGAATACTCCTCGATCAGTTTCATGAATTCGGGACTAGGGACCGGAACATCGCTGCCCTGCTTGCGACAGTAACTTTCGAGGAAGATCCTGCTGAGAAGAGAGATATCCCCCGTGCGTTTGCGAAGCGGAGGAATGGAGATCGTCAGAACAGAAATACGATAAAACAAGTCCTCGCGGAACGTGTGTTCCCTGACCTTCTCGGCCAGATCCCTGTTAGTGGCGGCAATCAGCCTGAAATCAACGTCCTTGTAGCAGCTTCCGCCCACGCGCATGACTTTCTTATCTTCCAGGGTGCGCAGCAGAATCGCTTGATGTTCCAAGGACATGTCGCCGATTTCGTCCAGGAACAGGGTGCCACCGTGAGCCAGTTCGATCTTACCGACTTTGCCATGACGATCGGCGCCGGTAAAACTGCCTCCCTCGTAGCCGAACAATTCGCTGCCCATCAGTTCATGGGGTAGCGCCGCACAGTTGACCGCCATAAAGGGTCCCTTGGGACGATAAGCGTTATGGATCGACTGGGCGAAGAGTTCTTTCCCGGTGCCGCTTTCGCCCAGGATGAGGATATTTTCCATGGAATTGGCATAACGCTGGGCCTGGGCGATAGCGGTCTTGATTTCGCGGCTCTCTCCGAGAATGCCAGGAAAGGTGTATCTGGCGCTGCCCACATGATGGCTGCTCAGCTTTTCTTGGGAGACGAATTTAAGCATTATGGCGTCGAGGGCTTTGGTGCACTGGCTGAGAATCGGATGGGCATGAATCCGGTGGTTCCGAGTTCTGCCGAAGCCGAGCTTGATAGATTCCTCAGTCACGAAACTCTCGCCGTCATGCGCCCTCTTCATCAGGGCGGAGCCATCGCGGAAAAATTCACTAATGTTGCGGTTACGGATTTCTTCAGACCTCATCTGAAGAATCCTGATGGCCTCCGGATTGACCTGCAGGATCTTCCCGCTGCGATCGACAACCATCATACCCTCGTCAATGAAGGCCAGTGAAGCCTCGAGCTCCTTGTGCACGCTCACAACTTCTTCCTTGGCGCTGTGCAGGTCGGCCTGCAGTATCTCTATTTGTTGTCGCGCCGCGCTTTGACTGGTTCTGCTTTGACCCTGTTTTAGCTGCATTTCGGCGGCTAATGCGAGCGCCGGCACCAACCCCAAGGTACTGAGATACAGAGAGCTGATGTTCTGGTCTTCCACTGGTGGGCTGAAAACCACCAGACCCGCCACCGCCTCATCGTTGTCGCCCATAATAGGCGCCGCCGAAGCAATCCGGTTTTGAAAAGCAGAACAGTAGTGTTCCGGACCCAACAACTGGACCGGGCGCTTGAGTCGGAAGCAGAGCGCATGCGCGGTGGTTCCCTCAGACTTTTCATCGGCGAGGATGCCGATGCGGGAAGACTGCCTGGCGAGTGCCTCGCTTTCCGTCCAGACGCCTTCATTGAGAAGGATAAGGCCGGAACTATCGACCAGATAGAACAGGTACCCATGGGAAACCATCACCGACTTGACGGGGTTAATAAGGGCCAAAACAGCTTGAATCAACGACTGGTGTTTCGCGCTGAGCTCGACTAGTTTGTCGCTATCGGTGGTGGTGCGGATGGTATGCGGGTCAACCCCCATCTGGCGCGAGCGCAGCCATGATTCCACCACTTCGCTATCGATGCAGACTTTGCGACGGGGATCGTCGACACGATTACTAAAAAAATCTTCCTTCCAGCGTAAAATGTCCTGCCATCTTTCCCGGCTCAGCTTTTCCTTATCTACGCCGGCGGCCTGAACTGCACGTGCTGCAAGACTGTCAGGGGCGCGAGATTTGAGATTCATCGTGCATTCCTTCCCTATCGTCGGCTACAGTTCTGGCTGCGACTGGTGCTCACCCAACGTGAGCGTCGCTGCGCTGCAATGCAGGCTGGCTTATGAAAAGTTCTCCGCTTACTAGGGTGCGCCCCTGGACTCTTCCGGGCTGTGACTGCCATCACCCGATGCCTTGATTTCCATGCGCCCCCTGCGTGACGGCGCACCGTTCTGCCATGCGGCCGCTCACGTCGCGCCGTCAGCGCCGTGCTTCCCGACCCGTGCCAAAATGGTACAGTTCCCAAAATAAAACAGAGGCCCCGGCCCATGCCGATCGAGCGAATAGCATTGGCGGATGGAAGAGATGCCGGCGACGGCCACCAGAGAGACGACCGGGTATACCCTTGTCTTCCGGCGAAGAGTGGCATCGCTCTTGCTCGTGTTTATGCGGAGTGAGCCTCGAATGCTGCAACGCCCGCTCCAGCGAGGTTTAGGGATTTCAGTGTGCCCGTGACGATTCAGTTTGCGACCCGCCGCGACAAAAAGAAGCTTAGGGAGATCTGTGTCGCTGCGGGTATGGACCTTGCCGGAAAGATAGAAAAACATCTGGTGATCAAGCAAGATCCCATTCTGATTGGGGGCGCCATGCTGGCTCAGTCAGACCACGATGTCTTCCATCTGCTGCTCATTGCCGTCGATGCAAGGTGCCGGAGCAGCGGTGCTGGCAGCCAGCTGTTGCAGGAAGTGCTCAGAGATCCTTGGAGCTATTGCCGTGATGCCGTGGAGGGGAGCGGCAAGGGCCATCGTGTCACCACTGTCGCGCGGGGAACGGCTGCGGGCTTTTATCACAAGCACGGCTTTAAACACTGCGACTTTACCGAACTGGCCGATCCCTTCCGCGACCAGTGTGGGACTTGCCCAGAGCGCGACAATTGCAACCCCGTCGCCATGCGCTTCACCGCCCCATGACGCTGAGACAGCCAGCGAAGCAAAGGAGAAATGCGATGAAGGAGACGGTGTTCACAATTCTGGGCAGCAGCGCCGGGCCGGGGATCCCGTCCTTCTTCTGTGGCTGCTGCGCCTGCCGTGAAGCCGGCAATGACCCGGCCCTTGCCCGCAGCCGAAGCGGCGCGACGCTTGTTGCTCCGAATGGCGGCACGCTGCTCATCGACGCCTCTCCGGACCTTCGCGGACAGTTAGTCAGAGAAGGGATCAAAGAGATCGATCAGGTTTTCTTGACCCACTGGCACTACGATCATTTCGGCGGCCTCGGAGAGCTTGAATATTATGTCAGGCTGCGGCGCAAAGAACCTCTTGGGCTCGCTCTGCCGCCGTCGGCCGATGGCAAGTTAGCAGACGCCTTTCCGTATCTGCTCGACTGCCTGTCCTGCGTGCCGTGGGAAATCGGCACGACCTGCCGATTTGCCGACATCGGCATCACGCCACTGGAGGCCAATCATGGCGGCGAAGAAACTGCCGGACTACTGATTGAATCAGGGGCCAAGCGTCTGGCCTATTTTACTGACGCGGCCGGACTGCCGGAGACGACGAAGAAGGCGGTGGCGGAAGTTGATTGGCTGATCTGTGACGCTACATTCCACGATGAAAACTGGTTTCCCGATCAGCACATGTCGGTCGATCAGGCCATCGAACTGGGAAGGGAAGTCGCGGCACGGCACACGGTGCTAACCCATTTGGCGCTTCACTACGCTCACCCGACCACGGATAAAGAATTGCGGAGCAATATCTCCCGGTATCCGCAGGTGAGCCTCGCCTACGACGGCATGCGTTTCAACTTGTAGGAGATGTGTTCGCCGAACGGCGACTCCCCGCCACGTTGCTGGAGGGGCCTTATCCTTCGGACGGCCGTTGGCCGTCGAGGCGGGTATGCCACCGGCAATAGGGCTCCTCCCCTTCGGCCGGTATTATCTTGTGGCGCTGGCAGGGATTGGCACAGGATTCGCCGATATAGAGGCACATGACCGGAGACGGTCGGGGCGTTGGAGGCAAGGTATGGCCGCATCTGATGCATTTCGTCCGGTCGGCGAAGTTGAAGACATTGCAGGATGGACAACGGACCGGCCTCGGTTTAGGAGGTTTGCACCCTCCGCAGTATGGATTGCATGACCAGCACATTTGTCGCTTCCCAGGCCTTGAAGAATCGGCGCTTCTCTCCGGTAAAAGGAATGCTTGCACACCCTATTCAATGGGCAGAGCAATTTTCGTTCCGGTTCAATAGGGAGCAGGATAGCCAGTGCATTAATATACTTGCGCTTCACTTTTTTCTTCACTCCACTCCCGAATGAACCGCTAACGTTAAATCCGACCTTGGGACACCCACATGGTCTTTTACTTGCAATAAGAATTTAGCAAGGCCTTCAAGAGGCCTGGAATGCACGAATCTGTGACTCGTGGATGAAAAGTCACAGACCAACAATTTCTATTCCTGCGCATTAAAAAGGAGCTGCTAATGTGTTTCAGACCGGGTGGTGTAGCGAAAGCACAGATTTGCCCAAACTGCGGAAAAAAGCTGATACCGCTTGGAGGAGTCTTTCAAAAGAAATGTCCTTTTTGTAAGACTGATTTTACTGCCATGATAGAAGCCGCGAAGGCAGAAGCCGCGAAGGAAGAAGCCGCGAAGAAGGCAGAAGCCGCAAAGCAGGCAGAAGGCGCAAAACCCGCAGAAGACAAGAAAACAGAGTAGAAATCGTCGTCTAAACTGTCAGCGGACGGGCTACTTGCAATGCTTTTTTCCTGCCCATAAAACAGGGTGGCTACCGGCCCGGCGCCCATTCGAGCAGTTACGGGCGAGTTTTGAAAGGCAGTGATAAATGTTTTGCCGACGGCAGCTCGTTGCTGCCGCCGGCGACCCAAAGCTACTGGCGGCCGCTGGCATGATGTACCCAGAAAGCTTGTCCGACTAGCGTTCCCTCTCAAAATGACATTGTCGTGTCAGACTGAGACCGGGTGCCCCGGTCGGATATTCGAATCGCCTGGCCAAAGTAGTGGATCCCATCCCCGCAATCGCGGACAGGGCCGTGAGCGCGAGTCGCCAACTGCCTCGTTCTCACCCAAGGCATCTGGTTCTTCAGCCCAAGACCCATTCGCGCTCTTACGCACAGGCCTGGATGGCGTGATGTCCGCCGCTCCCTTACTAACAGCGCCGCCCGCTCCCGCCTCGACCGACTCGCCAACGCCCTGTGAAAGATCAATTTCGGAGAAAGAATCCAGGTCGTGCGGTTTGGTGCCGAACGTGCATTTGTCTTTCCGTTTCTGACTTACAAGGCATTCCTATTTATAGAAGGAGCAGACCCATGGCAGTTACGGCAGCCAAGAGAGTGTGCGTGTCGGAGATATTCGATACCGGTTCCATCACACCCATGCAGATCCGGGTGTTTATTCTTTGTCTTTGCATAGTCTTTTTCGATGGTTTTGATCTCGTGGTTATTTCGGTTGCGTTGCCTAAGATCTCCCAGTTTTTGCACGTGGGAATGGCTGGCTTGGGCTTGGCGGTCGGCGCCGGCCAGCTTGGGCCGCTGGTCGGCGCCATGGCGCTCGGTACGATGGCCGACCGCTTTGGCCGCAAGCGAATGCTGCTTATCTCGGCCATTATTTTTGGTGTATTCACCATTATGATCGCCACCATTACAAACGTAGAACAGCTTGCCCTGTACCGGTTCCTCTCGGGAGTCGGCCTGGGCGGGGCAATTCCCAATGCGCTGGCTTTTGGCTGCGAGTACGCGCCCACTAAAAAGCGCGCTACATTCACTACTCTCATGTGGGCGGGAATGCCGCTGGGTTCCGTGATCTCCGGGTTGGTGGCAGCCTGGCTGCTTCCGCACTATGGCTGGCAGATGCTTTTCTGGGTGGGCGGCATCGCTCCCCTGCTGATCACCATAGCAGTAGCGCCGTTCCTCCCCGAATCCCTGGAATTTCTGGTACGCCAGGGGACAAACAAATCGGGAATCACGAAACTCGTATCCAAGATCTCACCAAAGCTGGCGAAAGATCCGGATACCGAGTTTTACGTCAATGACACCAAGCGTGCAGGTGTGCCCGTTAAGCACCTCTTTACCGAAGGCCGTGCATTCACGACCGTGGGGATCTGGCTTCTCTTCTTCTTCAGCTTCTACCTGTTGTGGGTTTTGATCGCATGGACCCCAACCCTGCTGAAGAAGAGCGGCGCGTCCGTGCAGCAATACAGCGTGGCGTTTGCAATGCTCCACGTCGGTTCGTTCATTACCGCTCTGGTCATTGGCCGCCTCATGGACCGCTTCAACCTCTACAAGGTTCTGGTAACAACGTTCCTTCTGGCCTTTGTTAGCGTATGTGCATTCGGATACCTGGCTAGCGGTCCCTTTATCGTGATTGCCATCATGGCCGTCGTCACCGGCCTGTTCGTCAACGGCGGAAACACCGGGTTGCTGGCGCTCTGCACGACTTCCTATCCGACCTCGATCCGAGGCTCGGGAGTAGGTTGGGCGTATGGACTCGGTAAGGTCGGATCCATGCTGGGACCGGTCGTGGGAGGCTTCCTGCTTGCCCGCAACTGGAGCGTCACGAGGATATGTGTGGTGAACGGCCTGTCCGCCCTAATTATCGTAGCGGTCATCTTGATCATGAAATGGCACGCGGCTGCGGCGCAGCATAATGCCGCACCAGAGGTGGCCAGGGCCGCTTCTGCACACTAAGGGCGGAGCATCATAGGCCCTTCGGCCGACGCTGCATCCCTTGCGTGGTTACACGCAAGGGATGCGGCAATCTCAGAGAGCATCACGTGCTTGCCGCGAGGCGATGAATCATTCTTGAAAGCATGGAATAAAAGCTGGGAAGCGTTTGAGTATTACCGTTGCGGGAGTGAATTGGGGTAGTAGATATGGGTCGGAATCCTGAGTCGGCAAAAGCACTGAAAGAGGTTTGTGAGCAATGCAGCCAGTGCGGCTCCTGTGTTTCGGCCTGTGATCTACTGCGTGACTCCGGCCTCAATCCTAGTGAAATCGCCAAGCAGCTCCTTGAAGGAAATGACTCTTCCAAACTGCGCGACCTGATTCAGCGCTGCGATCTTTGCGGCTTCTGCACCAGGGACTGCCCCTCCGCTCTGAAGGCAGGATTGTTGTTTGAGAGCGCAAGATCATTCTTAGTGGATCAGGGCAGATTGCGACTGGATGGCTTTGAGCCGATATTCGTCGATCGGGACTGGAATGCCTTTTCCCTGTATCGCAACACCTACAAAGTTAACTATGACGAACTGAAGCGCGACCACTATGACACGCTGTTCTTTCCCGGTTGCTCGCTTGCCACGTATGCTCCGGAGTTGACCTGCGCAGCCCATGCCTGGCTTGAATCGCAGGGAATGGTGCCTGGCTTCACCGATTTTTGTTGCGGAAAACCGCTCGACAGTCTGGGTCTCGAAAGCCGCAAGGACCAACTGCAACGTTATCTTCTTTCCAAATTGCGAACTGCGGGGGCGACCCGTATTGTCACCGTGTGTGCCAATTGCCACGCCAGCCTCGAGGGGAATCTCGAAGGCATTGAAGTAGTCTCGCTTTATCGGCTTCTCCGCGAGGCCGGTGTCCGCGTTCCCGGGACCCAGAGCCTCACAGTTCACGACTCCTGTGCCGATCGCGAAAGTGGCGAGTCTGCAGCGGACTTGCGTGCAATCCTCGGTGGCCATCCCGTGCTGGAGATGGAACACTCAGGAAGGGATACGATTTGCTGCGGCGCCGGAGGTATTGTGCCGCTCATCGACCCAGACCTTTGTTCGTCCCGAACCCGCAGAAGGGTCGATGAGTTCGATCGCTCCGGGGCTAGTTGCATGATGACCTCGTGCATGGCTTGTTCGCGCAGACTTTCACCACTCGCGCAGAAGGGGCAGGTTCGTCATTGTCTCGAACTCGTCTTCAATCTGCAGATTGATTACGAGCAGATTGCCCGGAATCAGGAAGCGATGTGGCAAGGGGAATGGGGCGAGTTGAACCTCGACCGGCTGGAGAAAGCAAAAGCGTTTACCCAGGAGGATCGCGATGTCAGCCCCCTCGTTCCTTAGCCGTACCTTGAGCGTATGCCCGGTCTGCCTGCAGGTTGTGGAAGCGAACCTCGTCTCAAAAGATAACGCCGTATACCTTACGAAGGAATGTCATGAACACGGCGCTTCCGAGCTGAGAGTATGGCCTGACGTAGAGCATTACCGCTGGATGAGCTCCTTTTCGTTTCCATTAGTCCCGCCTAAATGTACAACTTCACTCGATCGAGGATGCCCGCGGGATTGCGGGCCCTGCGCCAGGCATCTGCGAAAGCCAACACTTGTCGAGATTGAGGTGACGCGGCGCTGCAACCTTCGCTGCCCGGTCTGTTTCATGGCGGCCGATGCGGCTGAAGCAGACATCTCACTCCCGGCCTTGGAGCAGATTTTCCACCAGATTCGGGAGCAGGTTGGAACTGCGCCGGGCATTCAGCTCACAGGCGGCGAACCAACCGTGCGTCGAGACTTGCCGGAGATCGTTCGCCTGGGCCGCGATATGGGATTCGAAGGTATCGAGGTGAATACCAATGGAATCGTGATCTCTCGCGATTTCGAGTACCTTCTCCGCCTCCAGGAAGCAGGACTTACGGGCATCTATCTCCAGTTCGATGGATTGACTTCGCCACTGTACTCGCAGATTCGCGGAACCGATTTGTTGGCCACGAAGCTGCAAGCGATCGAGAACTGCCGCCGGGCCGGTTTGCAGGTTGTGCTGGCCATGACGGTGATCGATGGCACGAACCTCGATCAGGTCGGCGATGTCTTGCGGTTCGCACTGAAGAACGTCGATATCGTTGCGGGGCTTGCGCTGCAACCTGCGTTCACCTCGGGCCGCTTCGAAGTTGGACAGCCCAGGCGTCTTTCGATGGGTGATATTATTTTCACGCTCGCCGAGCAATGTCCCGACCTGCTCGGCCCCTACGATTTCTACCCGCTCGGCTGCTCGCACCCACTCTGCTCTTGCGGCACCTACCTCGTTCGCAAACCAGACGGCTTCGCTCCGGTGACCAGTGAGATTTCGCCTGAAAAATATCGCGCGGCATTCGGCGCAGACAGCCCTCAAGGCTCCGTGTTCCGCGACATCCTGGCGCAGCAGTCCGGAGCCGATGTTGAGGGCCTCTCGCTGGTGATCATGAACTACATGGACGCCGGAACCATGGATTTGGAGCGTCTTCGGGAATGCAGCATGGTCGTTGCCGTCCCGGATGGAAGAATGCTGCCCTTCTGCTCTTATCACCTGACCGGCTGCAATGGGCTGCGTGTCCATCCCGTTCAGGGCATTGCATTGGCGTCTGTAGGAGCGGTTCGATGAATCGCACCGAGCGCACCAACTGCCGCCTCTGCGGCTACCTGTGTGCGCTCACGGCTCACGTTGAAGACGGCTGCGTTGTCTCCGTGGAACCAGACCCCAGCCGCTACCCCTACGACACGTCCATCATGAAGGGCTGCCGGCGGTGGCGCTCGAACGCTGAGATACTCAATCATCCTCAGCGCATGAATTTTCCGCTCAAGCGGGTCGGTGAGCGCGGGGAAGGCCATTGGAAACAAATCCCGTGGACGCAAGCGCTGGACGAAATTGCCGGACGGCTCGGCGATCTCAAACAGAGCTACGGTGCAGAAACATTGGCAACCAGCATCGGCGGCCCGCATGCGACTTATTGGCCCATGCACCGCTTCCTGAATCTCTTCGGTAGTCCCAACAATGTCGGCATCGGCCAGATTTGCTGGAATCCAGCAATTTGGACCAACACCCTGACGTTTGGCTGGCCGATCGACAATGAACTGGATCCGGAACTCACATCGTGCGCGATCATCTGGGGAACCAATCCGGCCGAGTCAGACAATTCGTTTTTCTGGCGCTCGCTTGTTAAATTCGCGCACAGCGGCGGGACCCTGATCGTGGTCGATCCGCGGCGCACTCGGACGGCTTCACTGGCGGAGCATTGGCTCGCCATCAAACCGGCGACCGACAGCGCCTTGGCCTTGGGACTGCTGAATGTGATCGTTGAGGAAAAGCTCTACTATGAGTCTTTTGTCGACGAGTGGTGTACCGGATTCCCCGAGTTGCGATCGCATATTGCAAGCTACACGCCAGAGCGATGCGCTGCAATCACGGGCGTGGACGCCGCTGAAATCGCTAAAGTTGCACGGCTGTTTGCTCAGGCGCGTCCGTCCACAATCATCAGTGGAAGAGGGATTGATCAGATCGGCGCCAATAGCATTGCCACCCATCGGACGCTGGCGATTCTAAGAGCGATTACCGGAAACATCGATACCGCCGGCGCGAACCATCTCGGCGAAATGCCCGATTTGACTCCGGAAATCGACCTTGAACTAAGTGACCGATTGCCGGCGGAGCAAAAGCAGAAGCAACTGGGCCAGCATCGCCTTTTGCTCCAAACCTACTCCGGTTATGAGAATGTTGTTTTCCGTACGCGGATGGCTGGCAAGCGATTGCCAAAGCGCTACCTGACCTCTGCCCACCCGAATCTTGTCTGGCGGGCAATGCTCACCGGAGAGCCCTATCCGATCCGTTCCATGATTGTGATGGGAAGCAACCCGTTGTTGACCCAGGCCGATACCCATTTGATTTACCGGGCGCTGCGGAGTTTGGATCTACTCGTCGTGCTTGAGTATTTCAAGACTCCAACGGCGATGTTGGCCGATTACATCCTGCCAATTGCCGGTGGAATGGAGCGTCCGGTTATCCAGACAAATGCCGGAGTCGCGAACCTTGCCTATGGAGGTCCGGCCGCAATATCTCCGCGATTCGAACGGCGTCCGGACTTTGATTTCTGGCGTGGCCTCGGATTACGGCTCGGTCAAGCCTCTGACTGGCCATGGTCAACCTTCGAGGAAGCGCTCGACGATGTCTTCCGTCCCGCGGGACTCACCTGGAATAAATTTTGCGAAACCGGCATCTACGCTCCCGAATACAAGTACGAAAAATACAAAGAGATCAACCTTGAAAGCGGCAGAGCAACCGGCTTTTCCACGCCTTCGGGGAAGATCGAGTTGTACTCCCTTATGCTGCACGCACTCGGGTATGAGCCCTTGCCGGAGCACAAGCCTGCAGCAGCAAATGATGCGGAGTTTCCTTTGCACTTGATTACCGGCGCCCGCCGCCAGCCCTTCTACGCATCTTCTTTTCGCCAAATTGAAACGTTGCGCGCGATGCACCCAACGCCATGGGCGGAGATGAGCGCCGAGACGGCAGCCAAGATTGGGGCTATCGATGGCGCAGAGGTGTGGGTAGAAACCGCCTCTGGTCGGGCAAGTTTCACCATCAGGATTGTTGTGATGCGCCCAGGTGTTGTGAGCGTTGAATACGGCTGGTGGTTTCCCGAGCGAGCTACCGGTTCGCTTGAAAGTATCTGGATCTCGAATGCGAACGTTCTGACGAATGCAGACTTTGAAAGCTGCGATCCGCTACTCGGACAATGGAGTTATAACGGGCTGCCGTGCCGTGTATACACGGTTCAAAAGAATAACGAAACAATCCTTGCGAAGCAGCTAAAGGCATGAAAAGTGCAAGTAAAGCAAAAGGAACCACAGGCAGTTTTGCTGTCGATTGCTGAAAGTGAATTAAGCGGAGCCAAACATGTGTACAAAGCGCCACGCACTAATGATCAAACAAACTTTGGTATGGCTTAACAAGGACGACGTTGTTATTGCCACTCCGCCTAACCAGGAGAGCGGCCGGAGGGAGACCATCGATGTTGCAAATTGAGATTGATCAGGCACGCTGCAATGGTTGTGGAACCTGTGCTGATTTCTGCCCGGTCTCGGTCTTCGAGATGCAAGGCAGCAAGGATGATCGACGGCCCGTGCCGCTCCGCATCGAAGACTGTTGGGGATGCGACACTTGTGTTGGCCAATGCCCAACTGGCGCCTTGCGCGTTGTGCAACCGCCGTCGGAATCTGTTTCGATTGAGGCCACGCCTCAAGCACGATTAGACCCACAGCAACAATGGCAGTGTTACGAATGGTCTTCCCTGTTGGAACGTGTCCTGCGTCTGCGCTGGAAACCCGTTGCCATCAGCTTGATCCTGAAAGGCGCAGCGCTGCCGGACGTTCCCAAGCCGCGGACTAAGCTGCGTTACTGCCAGTCGCTGATGGCCGCTCGCCGGGGTAAGAGTCTTCTTATGACGGCAGATTGTCATGCCTGTCCCGATGGAACATCGATTTTAGGGCTAACGGAAATCCCGCCCAAGTTGGCAAGCGGCGAGTTATATATCCGCTTTGGCAAGCTGGCCTCAATCGAGGCTGCACGACAGATGGTTGCCGAGCGTCCGCAATTGCCGCAGCGCTCGGTTCAAGCGACGCTGGTAACTCCGCTGGACAAAGCGGTTGTGCTTCCAGACATCATCGCCATCATCGCGCAACCTGAGCAGATGATGTGGCTGTGCATGGCTGCCGCATACTTCACCGGGAAGAAATTTGATTTCAAGGTCAGTGGCTACAACGCACAGTGTGTCGAGACTACACTGCTGCCGTACACGAGTGGCCAGATCAACATCTCCCTGGGATGTTATGGCTGCCGCGCATCTTCCGATGTTGGAGACGACCTGATGTTTATGGGAGTCCCCTGCGCCCAGATGCCGTTGCTCATAGAAGGACTTGCCGAGCTGTCGAAAAAGGCAATCCCTGATTCTCGCGCGAAAATCTATCTACCTCCGCAAGTGTGACGAACATGGTCAACGTAAAAGGACGGGACATTGCCGCATTGCTTAACCCCAGACCAGTTGCGCTCGTCACGTCTTGCGACGAGGCCGGTCGGCCGAATGTTCTGAGCGTGACCTGGACCATGCCGGTTTCACATGAGCCTCCGATCATCGCCATCAGTATTGCCCCAAGCCGTTACTCGCACTCATTGTTGCTGGCGACAAACGAATTTGTGCTGAACATCGTTGGACAGAAGTTTCTCGAAGCGGTTGACACGTGCGGTAACTGTTCGGGCAAAAGCGTGGATAAGTTTGCCAAGGCAACCCTTCATACGCAAAAGTCTTTTTGCGTCCGTCCGCCACGAATCGCCGGAGCGCTGGGCTATCTGGAATGCCATATAGAAGAACGCCGGACCGTCGGCGATCACTCTCTGTTCCTGGCGAGTGTTCTTCATGCGGAGGCCGATGAAAAAGCATTTTCCGGCGTGTGGGATGCCGAGGCCGGCGACGTGCTCCTCTGCCGGCAGCGCGATCAATTCGGCCGCTGCGCAATCAGCGATGGAAACCGAGTTGGCCCGGAAGCTGGTTCCGCGGGACAAGTCACCTTATGACGATGCGCGACGATAACCCGGCTGGAGACTCGCGGATCTGCGGCATTGCCGCCGTCCCCGGTGGAAACGCCACAACGAGAACGCGTCAGGCCCTGCTTGTCTTTGCTAACCCAGCTACCATCGATTGCCAGCAGCGTAAGTGGCCGCTTTCCTTTCAGCGTCTATTCAATGTCGTTGGACACGCCGAACTTGCGACTCCCGAGACAGACGTCCATATTTTCACCTCGGTCGAGCCCTTCACTGCGAAGAGCATCCCGTGCACCGTACATTTACAGAAATATACGGGCGTAACTTTTGGCGAGCGTCTCGAACGCGCCGTCGAACATCTGGCTGAACTTGGCTACGACAGGATCGTCATCGTTGGTTCGGATTGCCCCACGCTCACCTCTGGCGACATCCTGAATGCGTTTGAGCTTCTTGGCCAGAAGCGTCTGGTGCTCGGCCCAGATCATCGCGGCGGATGCTACATGATTGGACTGCACAGCGGCGATCGGTCTCAACTAGCCGGGATTCGTTGGCACCAGAACACTGATTTCGCAGAGTTGCTAGGGCGATATGGCGAAAACGTAACTGCGCAATTGCGGGTCAAAATCGACCTCGATACTCTCGAAGACCTTCGGCTGCTGGCGCGGTCGGCGACTCTGTGGAGTGCCGCCGCAGCGGTGCTGCTGCAAATCCTACTGGTTATCAACTTCATCGTTGATCGGGTTCAATATCCACTAAGAAGTGTAGAGCTGGCGATTTCTTGGCAGCTTCCCCCACCTCCATTGCCCATCTTCTAGGAACCTCAAACCTAAGGCTGTTTGGCTCAACCGATGCAGTGCGTGGCCGACAGTTCTAATGGGAGATCGTTGCTTGCGCGAAGCAGCGAGTGTGTCTCTCATGGAAGAAACAGTCGCGCTTTCTGGCATCGAGGATACAAAGGGACCGCCCGTGAATTGGCATTGGAACACTTTCACTGTCCTGAAACAGCGGACATCACAGACAAAGTGGATCGTAAGGCCACTGCTCATTGCATTGTTAATCTTGGTCTTTTCCCATTTTTCTATTGGACAAGTCGAGTCGGGTTCGGTCGCTGGAACTGTTACAGATCAGACTGGAGCAGTGGTTGTGGGCGCGATCGTGAAGGTCACGAATCTCGCCACAAATGCGGCACGGGTCACGCGGACGTCCGCGAGCGGCGGCTACACTGTGGTCGGTCTTGAACCGGAAACCTACGAGATCAAAGTAAGTTCTGGCGATTTCAAGCCATTCATCGCAACGGTGGAAGTAACGGTGGGCGCGCACGTGACGCTCGTCGCCAAGCTCTCGGTCGGTGCCAGTACGACGGTGGTGCAGGTGGTCGCGGAAGGCGCCGGAGTGAATACCCAGACCCAGGAGCTGTCGCAGCTTGTTGACGCGCATCAACTGGCACAACTCCCCAGCCTCACCCGCGACCCTTACGATTTCATCGCGCTTTCAGGCAATGTCAGCAGTGCCGATAACACCACGGCGAACATGAACAGCGGCCAGAATATCAGCAACCGCGGCGTGGGTTACTCCATCAACGGACAGCGGCAGTCTGGCACGGAGATTCTGCTTGATGGCGTGGAAAACGTCGCTGTAATGAATTACTCGATCGGGCAGCACATTCCCATGGACGCAGTGCAGGAATACAGCATTATTACCAACAACTACGCGGCAGAATACGGACGTGCCTCGGGCGGAGTAGTGAATGTAACTACAACGGCGGGCACGAACAACATCCATGGCTCGCTTTGGGAGTTTAACCGGCTCTCTGCCTATACCGCCAACACGTACGCCAATGATGCGGCAAACGCTGCGGCTGGCGATATCGTAGCTCCTAAGGGGAGATACACGCGAAACCAGTTTGGATTCCAGGCGGGCGGTCCCGTCCTGAAAGACAAGCTGTTCCTCTTTGTCAGCAATGAGTGGCTGCGTGTGCGCAGCTCCGCCTCAGAAACCGAGGAAGTGCTCGATCCCGTATTCACCGCCATGCTTCCCGCCAATACGCAAGCCTATTTCAAGTCTTTTGGAAAAGGCGCTTATGCAGCCTCCAAGACCGTGACCACGGCCGGACAGCTCAACGCCGCAGGGTACCCGGTCGGTCCCATCAATGGAGCTACGGTAATTGACGCTTCAACTCCGGTTTTTGATACAGTGCATTTCAAGGCGCCCTTCGACGCCGGTGGAGACTCTCCTCAGAACACGTACAGGCTAGTTGGGCGCGGTGATTACAACCTGAGTAATCGCACTCAGATGTTTGGGCGTTACGCCATCGAAAGCCTTGGCCTGTTCGCGGGATCATCTTTCTACAGCGCCTATCCTCAATATAACGTGGGATCGTCGAAGCTGAATCAGAGCTATCTCTACTCGCTTTCACATGCGTTCGGCAACAGTGTGTTTGGCAGTGCAAAAGTCGGTTTTACGCGTTTCAGCTCTATCTCTGTCTTTGACGCATCCCTCATCAATACTCCGAGCTTGGTCTTCACTCCGCCCAATGATCCGGTGACCGGAACCTACCTTCAAATGCCAGGACTGGTCAACACTGGCGGCGGGTCAGGCTCGTTGCCAAACAAAAGCACCCAGAACACAATTCAATTCTCTCCCGACTTGTCTTGGAACAAAGGCAAACACCAGATGCGTTTTGGCGGGCAGCTGACTTACATTCAGTTGAATGCCGTTTACTCTCCCTACGCACAGGCGCAGGAACAGTTGGGGTGGGCGTTCCAAGACAGCATGAACGACCTGGTGAATGCGGCAGGGAATCCTGGAGGAAGCACGCTGGTTTCATTCGAAGCCGGCATCAACCCGCAGGGAAAGCTTCCTTGCGTTGCCAATCCGGGATTCTGGGCCTCGGGATCGATTTCGGATCTTAACATGAGCGCAGGGTGCGCCCTCGGTTCCTCACTTTCGGCTCCGTCTTACGGACGTAGCTATCGCTACAATGACTGGGACGTGTATGCACAGGACAGCTATAAGCTGTTCCCGCGTTTCACGCTGAACTATGGCCTGCGTTATGAGCACTACGGTGTCCAGCACAATAGCAATGCAAGCCTGGACTCCAATTTCTATCTCGGTTCGGGCAGCAGCTTTCTGGAACGTGTGAGGAATGGCAGTGTCCAGACAGCAAGCAGCAGCCGAGTGGGTGGGTTGTACTCGCCCAGTTGGGGAACGATTGCTCCGCGCTTTGGATTTGCCTATGACCCGTTTGGGAATGGAAAGACAAGCGTCCGTGGCGGTATAGGCATCAGCTACGAGCGCGACTTTGCCAACATTAGCTACGGCGCAGCCTTCACACCGCCGGGCATTGCTGTTCTGACATCGACCTGTGCAGCATCTTCCAGCGGATGCTCGGCCGTGGTCACCAGCAACAATCTCGGCAGCTCCCAAGGGTATCTGCCGCCCGTCACCGTACAGATGCTGGACCCGAACATCAAGGTGGCACAGACCCAGTTCTGGAGCCTCGCAGTGCAGCGCCAGATCGCGCGCAATTCGGTGATTGAGCTAAGCTACAGCGGCGCACATGGCGTGCACTTGTACGATAACGCTGAGATCAACATGGTTGGTGCCGGACAGTATTACCTGGGCGACCCGCTCACATTCTCGCAGTCACCCGACTGTGCTTCGCCATGCCTAAACCGCCCGAACGATCAGTACTCCGTGATCTGGAAGCACGGCAGCGGTGGGACCAGTAGCTACAACGCCTTCAACGCCAGGTTGCAGGTACAGAAAATCCGCAGCACCGGCCTCAGCCTGGTCGCAAATTACACGTGGTCGCATTCGCTGGACGATATCAGCTCGACAGCTTCGACGGATAGCTTACAGGGACAGCTGATTGCCTCGTATGGCTACCTGAATTTTCTCAACCCTAAACTCGATTGGGGTAACTCCGACTATGACGTGCGGCAAAGATTTGTTGTTTCGCCGATGTGGGAGCTGCCTTGGTTTAAGTACGGAGGTGCACTTCAGCGAGGTCTGTTGGGCGGATGGTCTGTTTCAGGACTCTTCACAGTGCGAAGCGGCACGCCGTTTTCGATCTTTGACTTTACCAATAACTACAACGACTGCACGATCCCGCGTCTAACGCCGAGCAGTCCGATTGGCAGTTACCACGTGGGGTCGCCGCAAGCCAATGGTCCAAACGACTTCGTCGCCATGACCGTGCCGGTTCCCGCCAGCTTCGCTCCCCTCGATCCCACGCTGGGGATCTCAGACTTTGGCCCGTTTCCCAACAACATGACCCATCGGAATGCCTTTATCGGTCCGGGTGCATGGAATCTGGACATGGCAGTCAGCAAGCACATCAAGATGACGGAGCGGGCCTCACTGGAGCTTCGAGCCGAGGGGTTTGATGTTTTTAACCACCATAACTACTACGTCAATACGACCAATCTATATTACGACGGAGCGACCGAGACGCCGCTGCAGGTCACCGAGATGAAAGGCGGCTTGGGCTCCTCGGCCCGCGGTGGAAACCACGACGAACGCCGCTTCGGACAGCTTGCCATGCGCGTGAGCTTCTAAGCAGATCCGTCCCAAGGTGCAGGTGGAGTTTCTGGATTCCACCTGCCAAGAAGGTAGGAATATTTTGGAATCGATTTATTACGTGATGAGCTGGCTCTGCCACCGCAAGTGCCCGCACTGCTATGACGAGCGCTTTCAACCCTATCATGACGAAGAACTCGAGCGTGTCTTGACGGAAGCAACTACCGACAGTCCGAGCGTCATCGCTAACCTTCCCGCACGCATGACCTATCTCGACCGGAACGATCCGGATGGCCGCGGAGGCTTCAAGGAGAAAGCCGGAAGGATCATTCTCGCAGGTGGAGAAGTCCTGCTAAAACAGGTACGGGAAGCGGTTCTTTATCCCGCACTGGCTCAGCTCGCCGACAAGTATCGGGCACAGGGCGGAGTCAAGCTCATAATCCAGACAACGGGAGATCAGCTATCGCCGCGCGTCATTGAGGAACTGTTGAAACTTGGTGTCTGGATGATTTCAGTCTCCGGTATTGACGCCTATCACCAGGGGCTGGAAACCGAATTGAGTCGCGATAAGGTGCAGTCCAGACTGAAAGCCATGTTGGAAGCAGCTGGCATGAAACACTTCCAGGATGGACGCGACTCCTGGGGCAGCAGCATCGACTCTGGCCCGTGGTACTCATTCTGGGGGGCTACTCCTGGCTCCTGGATCGGTAAACTATGGCCGCGCGGCCGCGCCATGGAAAACGAGCTCTCGACGGCTGGTATGGCGGACAACTTCTGCAATGCCTGGTCGGGCGGTCTGGACTTCCTGCAGAGTGGTTACAGTGGATCGGAAGTGTCGATCGATCCGCAGGGCAACGTATATCCCTGCTGTATCAAGACCAGGCAGCCGCTCGGAAGCCTGCTTGAGGCTTCGCTCGGTGAGATCCTGCAATCTGTGGCGGGCAATTCAGTATATGAGGCAATCTCAAGCGGACATCCGGAGCGAATGGGGCTCGAACACGGCTGGACTGAAGAGAAGTTTCTGGAGATGTCGGCCACGCGCCTGTCGTCCGGCCGAATCTACCGGAACCTGTGCATGGGATGCGACCGCTTTCACGAGGAAGTGCTTTCTGCGGGCAAGGCTTCTCTGGTCTCGATCGCTCATTAGAAATAGGGGAGATCAAGTGGCGATTTCTGGCAGCAATTGTGGTACTGGCGGGCTTTGCAGAAACTACGCACTACATTGTTCCCGTTTGATCCGACGCCTCGAGTTTTCGCCCGCGCGTCGGACGGTCCAACTTTTGCCCTTGATCCTGGTCATCGGCGGACTCTTCGCCGGAGGAATGGCTTTAGCTTTTGTGCAAAGCGTGGGATTTTTCCCGGCGGCTGGAGAGCATCGTTTCACACTCATCCATTACCGCAATTTCCTGTCCGATCCTGAATTTCGTGATGCGCTGCTCTTAACATTTGGACTTGCCAGCGTCTCTACTCTGATTTCAGTTGTTTTAGGTCTTGCCCTGGCATTGCCACTGCGGCGAATTACACGACGCAGCCGCATCTTCAATTTCCTGGTGCAGGTTCCCATTGCCGTTCCCCATCTGGTAGTGGCACTCCTTCTTCTTGATGTAATCGCCCCTGGCGGGTTGATCTCCCGGATGGCATATGCTGCAGGAATCATCAAAGTTCCTTCCGATTTTCCCATCCTCGTCAACGACCGCTATGGAATAGGTATCGTCATCGCTTATGTGCTAAAGGAAGCTCCTTTTGTCGCTCTGATGGTTCTCGCCGTGCTTGTACGCCTCGGCGACGACCACGACGCGGTGGCTAGCACCCTGGGCGCCACTGCATGGCAGCGACTCCGTTACATCACAGTGCCAATGGTCGCTCCGGCATTGATTTCATCCGCGCTGGTCGTGTTCGCATTCATTTGTGGGGCTTTTGAGATCCCGCTCTTACTGGGGCGGCAATACCCCGCCATGCTGCCGGTGGTCGCCCAGAGAAAGTTCATGAACATCGACTTGGCCACGCGGCCCGACGCCATCGCGGTAGGCCTCGTGATCGCCTTCATCGCTGCTTTGCTGGCGGCAGCTTATATGCGGCTTGCCAAGGTACTCGTCGGTGCGGAAAGGCCGATCATCTTCTGATGAACCAAACCACAGCATCGGCGATCTCCTCAAAGAGCCCTATCGGCTGTGTGCGGGTGTGCGCGCTTGTGGGACTCGCGTGCCTTCCACTCGTTCTACTTGCGCTGCTTCTCGTGTGGTCATTCGCTCGCCATTGGTATTGGCCTGACCTCTTGCCACGGGAACTCAGCCTTCGTGCCTGGAGTTACATTGCTGAACCGTCTTCTGGCATTCCCGGCGCTTTACTGACCAGCATCGGCATTGCATTGGGCGTCACCATCCTGGCAATCGCGGTTTCGCTGCCGGCGGCTCGGGTCCTGGCTCTCGATGAGTTCAAAGGGAAGCGGCTGATAGTGTTCCTGCTGTTGCTGCCGGTGCTGGCGCCTCCGCTGGCATCCGCCATGGGACTGCATGCGCTGTTCTTGCGGTTCGGCCTGACCGACTCGTTGCTGGGAGTTCTCCTGGTACATTTGATTCCGGCAGTACCTTATTGCACTCTCATGCTTATGGGTAGCTTCGCCAACCTCGATACTGACTGGGAGGCGCAGGCAAGCACGCTGGGAGCCGCTCCGTTTGCCGTTTGGTTGCACATCACGTTGCCTGCCATCGCCCCAGGTCTGGCGGTGGCTGCCAGCTTTGCATTCCTGGTCTCATGGAGCCAGTACCTCGTCACTCTGTTCATTGGCGGTGGCCATATCATTACGCTGCCGATCTTGCTGGTTGCGATCCAGCGCGGTGGAGATGCGGCGCTGGCATCCGCTCTTGCACTGGTATTCCTGGCGCCCGTCTTGACTGTGTTTGTCATCGTGGCGCGTACGCTTAAGCCCAATTCCTGAAGGTGCGATGAACTCAAGAGTGAACCAACGAAGCATCTTACTATGCGCTCTTCTTCTGGTGCTGGCAGGTTGCCAAGACCACAAAGCTGACGCCCGGCTTGCATTGACGCCATCGCAGTTTGCCACCTCGCCATGGGACGATCTGGAACAGCGCGCGCGTGGCACTACCGTGAACTTCGCCATGTGGGCGGGCGACGAGAATCGCAATCGCTATTTTCAAGAAAAGGTCTCTGCCGAACTGAAACGAAGATTCGGCATCACGCTGCGAATCATCCCGCTGGGCGACAGGCAGAAGCGGTCAACAAGTTACTCACGGAAAAAGCAGGCGGCAAAACAGCGGGCGGTTCTATTGACATGGTCTGGATCAACGGTGAGAACTTCCGCACAGCCAAGCAAGGAAAGGTTCTCTGGGGACCATTTGCCGGGCATCTGCCCAGTATCCATTACTTCGACGAACAGGCCCGTGGACGGGACTTCGGCACCGATATTGAAGGGTATGAAGCGCCATGGGTACGGGCACAGTTTGTGATCGCCTACGACTCCGCAAGAACTCCGGCGCCGCCACGCTCTATCGAAGCGCTGCGGAGTTGGATCAAACAGCATCCCGGCCATTTCACCTACCCCGCTCCTCCGGACTTCACCGGCTCGGTGTTCATCCGCCATGTTTTGATTCAAAACGGGGGAGGGGCGGGCTCTTTCCAATCAGCTTTCGACGAAAATTTGTACCAGAAGGCTTCCGCACCAACGATTGACTATCTTAACGACATCAAGCCATTTCTCTGGCGACACGGCGAAACCTATCCGTCTTCACCGAGCGAGATGAACCGGCTCTTTGCCAATGGCGAAATCGACTTTTCCATGAGCTACGGTCCAGCCTTCGCCTCGGAACATATCGCTCGCGGCGATTTTCCTCCGACCACTCGCACCTTTGTCTTTGACGAGGGTACCATCGGTAACTACAGCTTTCTGGCAATTCCTTTCAACGCCGCCAATACAGCGGGAGCGCTGGCTGTCGTAAATTTCCTGATGTCGCCCGAACAGGAGCTGGATCAGACACATTTCCTCGGTGATATTTTTCCCATCGGGCTGGAGCTGCTGACGACGCAGCAGAAACACGCCGTTGAGTCTCTTCCGAACGGACCAGCCACCTTGTCTGCAATTGAGCTCCATTCGCACCAACTGCCGGAGCCCGACGCACAATATTCGAACCGTCTCCAGGAAGACTGGATCAGAAAGGTGCTGGAGAAATGAGCGCATCTGCCACCGATCTGGAACTTCGTGGAGTGTCAGCCAATTATGCCGCTTCGCCGGTTTTGCATCGTGTGTCACTGCAAATCACCGGCGGCGAGTTTCTGGCCGTACTTGGTCCCTCGGGATGCGGGAAGACGACGTTGTTGCGCGTCATTGCCGGATTGCTGAGGCCTGTCGCCGGAGACGTTTTGTTTGGCGGTAAGATCTTCACGGACGTTCCTACGGAGTTGCGCGGAGCCGCCGCCGTATTCCAGAAGCCGTTGCTTTTTCCTCACCTAACGGTGGCGGAAAATGTGGGTTTCGGCCTCAAGATGAGAAAGGTTGCCAAGGCCGAAATCGCGCGAAGGGTTGGTGAAGCGTTATCTCTGGTGGAACTCGAAGGTTATCAGAATCGGCGGCCGCAGGAGTTGTCCGGCGGGCAGGAACAGCGCGTTTCGCTGGCCCGGGCCGTTATCACACGACCGCGAGTCCTTCTGTTGGACGAACCTTTTTCGGCGCTCGACGCCGGTCTGCGTATCAAGATGCGCGCCTTCGTCAGAGGCCTGCAAAAACGTTTGAACCTCACGACCGTCTTTGTGACCCACGATCAGGAGGAGGCCGCCGCTCTCGCTGACCGGATTGCTCTCCTGCTCGATGGCAGCTTGGAGCAAATGGGCTCGCCTCATGAACTGTGTGCTTCTCCCCGGACGGCACGCGCAGCAGCTTTCCTCGGCTGGAAGGTGGTTCATGGCGAGAGCAACGGAAACAGAGTGGAGACGCCGATCGGTTCTTTCTCGCTTCCAGAGGTCCTTCTCGGACTTCGCAACGGTGGTCAGTGCGAGGTTGCCTTTCATCCTGCCAATGTTCGACTGCTGCCACTGACGGCAAATTACGCCCTGAGCCAAGGAGACTCTCTTTGTGGCCGGCTTGAGGCGATAATCGACCTGGGTACACGCATGCAATATGTTGTCCTTCTGAAATCAGGGGACTTGCTCGAAGTTGGATCGATCCAGAGCAGTACCTACTCTCCAGAACTTAAAATGGGGGACCAGGTGCTAATTCATCTCATTGCAGGTGCTGTACGCTTCTTCTGACTTGCAAACCTCGCAGCCATTTCAAGCAATTTTCGGATGCGGTAAATTACCGGGCACTAAGAGTCGTTACCCTTCCAGATGCTTCCGGCAATCGTGACGGAGACCGCCTGCACGAAGACAATCAGGGCTACGCATGCCTTCCACTGGCCGTAACGCCAAAGCAAGCCGGGCAGGATTCCCGCGACGCCGCCGCCGGTGTAGTAGACCATCACATAAAGCCCAGTGGCGGAGGCACGTCCGCCCGACTGAGCTATGCGCTGGATGTAGCTGTTGGAGGCAGTCTGACAGATGAAAACTCCTGAAGAGCAAATGATCAGGCCAAACAGGATGACCAGAAGGTTTGGGATCAGTGTCAGCAGGATTCCCATGATGCCGGCTCCGACCGAGCAGATGAGAGCAGTGCGCGAACCGACATGCGAAATCCATATACCGCCGAGAGGCGTGACGATAAGCCCGACAAGGTAAACCATGAAGAGCGCACCCAACTTCGCGGGAGAGAGGTTGAACGGAGGAGCAGCGAGATAGAAGGTGACGTAGGAGAAGGTCGCCACCAGGGAAAAGAACACATTGAATCCGACGGCGCAGGTTGCGATCAGTTGCGGATTCCGGAGGTGACGTGTGATGTCTGTTTTCCTGTTGGCATTGGCGGGCAGCGGAGAATCATGGGGAAGCCAGCACCAGAGGAGGAAGCCGAAGACAACGTCAATGGCTCCGATGGCTATGAAACCATTACGCCAGTTTGGAGCGACGAAGGGAATGAGTTTATGGGCGGTTGCGACCCCAGGCAAGAGGCGACCGAGAAAACCGCCGAGCGTTACGCCGCAGATGTAAATAGACATCACCCGCGGCACGCGCGCGCGCGACCATTCCTCGGTGATGTAGGCGATGGTGACGGCGAAGATTCCGGGCACGACGATGCCCTGCAGGAAGCGCCAGATAACCAACTGGGTGAGGCTACCCGAGGTAGCGGTCAAAATGGTTGGGATGGCGAGCAGGAAGGTGGATAGGACGATGACCTTGCGTCGGCCAACCCGCTCGGCCAAGGCTCCCCAAAAAGTCGCGCTCAGTGCGACACCCAGGGTTGTGACGCTTACAGTTCGCCCGACCTCTGCCTTTGAGGCGTGGAAGATCTGCTCAAAAAGCGGCAGCAGCGGCTGGGTAGCAAAAACATTGAGGAATGCACCAATGGCGGCCAGAGTAACCGCGATGATGGCCAGGGTGTCCTTGGAGTCAGACGTGCCGGCCATTGCTTCACTTTCGCCAGTGGCAGATTTTACCGGTTGCCAACACTGCGTAGGGAGTGTTGGCAAGCCGCGGATTTGCTTATCAACCATTGGGACCATCGAATTGCATTAGGCCAACTTCGTTCTTCGCCCCGCCGCGAACGACAGGATGAGTCCGAACGCGATGCTAATATAGGCCGCCCAAAGGGGGCGCCAAAGCGGTGGCAGCGAAAACGTTACGATATGCACCGGCGACCAGAAGAAGGTTATGGCAAGCAAGACTATCTTGGCCCACCGTCCGGCTTCCGGGCGGCCGAATAGCTGCCACGGCCATACGCCCCCTTCGGCCACCATGGTATCGACCCAGTAGTGGCAGAGCATCATGAAGAAAGCGTAACCACCGAAAAAGTTTATCCACAGCACCAACGAGAAGGTCTGAAGCTGGCTCGGCCATTCCTTAAGAGCGATGAGTTCCTTCAGGCCTCCCTCGACAAACGGGAAGGAGAGGCAGATCCAAATTCCGAAGCAACCCCATATGACAGCGCGGAGGGGAAGCTTCGAAGGAAACCAGGTCCCCCTCTGGATTCGAGTCTTCAGGCATTCTCCGAACGTCGCCAGCAATCCGAACTTGATGAAACTCATCAGCAGCGGGTGCGCCTTGGTCAACGCCATGACGGTGTGGATGTTCAGTAAGATCACCGCTGAAATGGCAACAAAATATATCAATCCACCGAGGTCGCCAATCTTAAGCCGAACCCGCTTCGAGCGGCTGATTACCGGTTGTTCACTCATCTCAACGCTGGCATTGCAGGTAATGCCGTCAATATTTGCCAAGTCAAACTCCTTCTTAGTAAAAGCATCGTGGGGCAGAACATTTCATCCGGTCTTATCTCTCGCTTGAGAGCATCGCGACGGCAACGAACGATCAAAGCCAGTTCTTATGAAGAAATTCCTCGTTTCCTGTCGGAAGCCGGAGACGGTATTTCTGTTCGCCTGGAAGAAAAGTGCGGTCCTCGCCGCCGCGGACGGTGAGCAGGCGCATGGTCACACCACCCAGCAGGACGAGAACGGCTCCCAATGCCTGGGCGGCCGGGATAGGAAGCAGCACCAGAACCAGGGGCGCCACGGTTCCCAGAGCCATGAATCCAATCTTGAAGGCTAAGGACAGGTCGCCGCTGATCCAGCGTTGAGCGCTGGTGGCTTCCGCTGCGGTTGCTTCTTTCCGCTTGATCCAGAGATAGCAGTTCCACAGCAGCAACTGGAACAGAAGCAACGCGGCAATCAACCCCGGCAAGGCACGCCAGATGGTGACAGCCGGAGCGGGGGTCAGCAGTCCGCCGAGAAAGTGAAGAGCGCTAGCCGTAACCAGAGAGGAAAGCAGAAACAGAGCTATGATCCCCGGCCCTGCCCAGAAGGGGCGCCCCTTTAGGCGGCCGAGGAGAACGCCCGGATAGGTGGCGACGACCAGGCCGGTGACCAGGTTGATGACCGCCAAACATTTCCCGAGGCTCGTCCATTCCCGCCAGAAAATCAGATCGAGGGGGATACCCATGGCGGCGTAGATGAAGCCGGAGACGATAGCGACGGACATCATCCAAGCGCCTATGGTGAGAATGGCCTTTGGATTCATGAATACCCGCAAAGCCCGCAGGGGTCGGCCAAGCTCCAGTATGAGAAAGCCGCAACCGATGCACATTGACACGGGCCCGAGCAGATTTCCCAGCAGCGACATGCGCGTGCCCCCGCCAAACAGTTCGACCACGGCGCCAATCACCAGCATTCCGCCGCCCAAGCCGGCAAAGAAGAAGTCAACTGCCAGCATCCAGCCCCAGTTTTGATGTTTGTTGCTCATTGGCTTGGTGCCTCCTCGCCTCAATCAATAGATATAAAACACGCTGGGATTGGTATTCAGCTCGCCCAGGAGTTGTACTGTCCGGTTGTTCTTTACCAGCTTGCTGACTTCACTGTCCGGATCGTGCAGATCGCCGAAAATTCGGGCCTTCTGGTGACAGGTGGCAACACAGTGAGGCAGTTTTCCCTGTTCGAGCCGATCTTTACAGAAATCACATTTGTTGACGGTTCCGGTTTCGTGATTGTGCTGTCGCGCGCCGTAGGGACAGGCCATGATGCAGGAAAGGCAACCTACACATTTCGAATCCACGACGTGGACGATGCCGTCATCGCGCTGTACCGAAGCGGTGGTCGGGCAGGCGTCGACACAGGGCGGGTTGTCGCAGTGCATACAAATCAAGGGTAGAAAGCTCAGGGTCAGGTTCGGAAAAGTCCCTTCCGGACCGATGGTGGTTACCGGGTTGTAGATGATGTCGAGCGGTAGTTCGTTATGGATTTTGCACGCTGAGGTGCAAGACTGGCAGCCGATGCAGCGCCTCGTGTCCATGACCATGGCATAACGGCTCATGTCAGCTTACCTCCTTGTTGTCCAATTGGTCGGCCTTGTAGACCCGGCACAGCAGACCGCGATTCGCCCAGGCTCCGCTGAAGGGATCGCAATCTTTGTCCGCGGTGGTGGTCAGAACATTGGCGTTGGATTCGGTACAGCCTCCCAGAACTGGAGACCGCATGTCCCGCTCCGGATACCACCATCCGCGCTGGGTAAAGACAACTCGCGGATCGATCCCCTCGGTGAGATTGGCTTTCTGTCTGATACGGCCGCGGGCGGTTTCAATCCAGACCCAGTCCCCATCCTTGATCGACAGGCTGGCCGCCGTCGCCGGATTGATGTCCATGTAGGGGGCGTGGCGCAGGTATCTCAGAGTCTTGATCTGGAAATGTTCCGAATGATGGAAGGGCATGAAGCCTCCTCCGGTGGTCAGAACCAGTGGATACTTCTCGGCTAATTCGGGATGATCGATCTCGTTCTCGGTCGGCCCGACATACTCGGGCAGAGGCGGATAACCAAGCCCCTCCAGAACCGAGGAATAGAGCTCGACCTTGCCTGACGGTGTGGCAAAGCCCCGCTCCTTGAATTTCGAGTACTCGCGCTCAGGGAAATGGAAGCGGACGTTTTCTACAAATTGGTCGTAGTTCTCGATGCCATAGCCCAAGGGCTCAATTTTGTGGAAATAAGCATCTTCGACGGTTTCCCAGGGCCATTGTTCCCGCTGCCCCATGGCTATGCCCAGATCGCGCCAGAAGTTGTAATCGTTGCGCCGCTCGTACATCGGCTGAATTGCCCGCTGGGAAGCGAGCAGAAAGTCGGCACAGCCGTATGAACTGGTTATTGTAGGCCGCTCGAGTGCTCCGGCCGCGGGTATAACGTAGTCGGAAAGCGCCGCCGTCGGCGTCATCCAGTAATCGCTGGTGATCATGAAGTCCACCTTGCGCAAGGCCTCCATGACCAGACTGGTTTCGCCGTAGGATGAAATCGGATTGGTGGCGCTGACCAGCAGCGCTTTCACCGGATAGGGCTTCTCGCTGAGAATCGCCCGAAAAACCGACGGCGGATGCGCCTCGCACATCCATTCGGCGGTGGGTGCCTTGCCCCAGAAGGCCTTGCTTAGCTCAGCGATGCGCGAGTAGCCGGGCCAGGTCACCATCTTGAAGCGATCGGAACCGATCTGTTTGACCTTCTGCTCTTCCGGCAGAGAGTCATTGGCCTCCATCTCCTCGTCGGTGATGAACTCGTGGCTTGGGCCGGTGAGCAGATCGCCCCCAGGGACGTCCAGGTTACCGGTCAGCGCCCGCAACAAGGCTCGGGCGTGCATGGTGGCTCCCGCCGGGCGGCCGATCTGGTCGACGGAGGTTCCCCATTGGATGTTGCCCGGTTTGTTGGTGGCGTACATCATGGCGCCGGCTCGGATTTGTTCGGGCGTCAGCCAAGTCAGGGGAGCCGCCCATTCCGGCGAAAAGGGCTCGACGTGGACCATCAGTTCCTCGAAGCCTTGACAGTAATTGGCGACATAGTCCTGATCGAACAGCCCTTCGAAAATGATCACATTCAGCCAGGACAGCGCCAGAGCAAGGTCCGAGCCCGGCCGCAGCGGTAACCAGAGATCGGCCTTGGATGCCGTCTCCGTAAATCGCGGATCGATGACGATGACCTTAAGTCCCTTTTCTTGCAGGTCGACGATATGGTGCATTTCGGGCATGCCCGATGCACCGGGGTTTTGCCCCCACAAAACCAAACAGCGGCTATTGGCTATGTCGAGATCGAAAGGACACCAGCCGTAAATCGCCGTCTCGATCATAAAGGTCGGAATCCAGCACAGATGAGCGTTATGGAAGCCGTTGGGGCTGCCTAACAGGTTCATGAAACGGCGCCGCGCCCAGTCATCGGTGCGCTGTGTGCCGCCAGCGGTGGCGATCGCTTCGGCGCCGAATTGACCTTTGATCTCTGACAGCCGTGCCGCGATCTCGTCAATTGCCTGTTGCCAGGGAATGCGCTGCCACTTGCCCTCGCCCCGTTCTCCGATTCGTTTCAGCGGGTAATTGATCCGATCGGGATGGTCGAGATGCTGCAGCGCGGAATTGCCACGAGAGCACAGCCCGCCCTGATTGGTCGGAAACTCAGGGTCGCCTTCGATGGCGAGAACCTTATTGTCTTTGACGTATGCCAATACACCACAGTTTTGGTGGCAGAAATAACAGGCCGATTTCTTGACCTGTACGCCTTCCTGATTTAAGTCGACATTTTTACTCATAGTTCCTCACTCGAAATCGCTCGGGGCTTTCCGCCGCTTCGACCACAAGCTCACAAAGATTGGATTGTGCAACATGTGGGCCAAAAGCTCAGGGGTTCTCAATGTGGATATGTGGACCGTGAGGGGTGGCGCAACAGGGCCGTTTTATCGTGCTCTAAACGGGTTGCGGAGAAATAAAAGACAAAGAGAGGAGGGAGCCCATCAGTCTTTTTTTGAGAACCTTGTGTCATTTGGGAACACACAGGTCTCAGAACGCGACACCGCCGACTTTTCAGACTGTCCAACATCGCCGGCACGGCCGATGGATCGAACACATTTCCCAACCAGTGCCGGTAGCGGTTTTGTTCGGACTGAAAAGGCTCGACTCAGAGCATAAAGGCGCGAAGCGTCTGCCTGTCCCTACTCCTTGACGAACTTTCAAGGAATGGGGACAGATTTTCCGGGGACGAGGGTACGGCGATTTCCCACCACGCGGTAATATAGGCCAACAATTTCGCCTACAATGCCGCGACGGAACAACAGTACGCAAATGATAAAAATGGTTCCAATGATGACGGGCACCAGCGACCCAACGCGGTCGGCTAGTTGGCCCTCCAGGCCTACCACAGAAAGTGCTCCTACTACCGGACCTGCAAGCGTGCCCATACCTCCAAGCAGCGTCATTAGAACAACGTCGCCTGAGGTGTGCCAGTCGGCATCTCCAAGTGTCACAAATGTGAAGACAATCGCCTTCGTGGCGCCAGCTAATCCAGAGAGCCCCGCCGAAAGAACGAACGCCAGCCACTTGTACCTGTTAACTTCATAGCCAAGTGACACAGCTCGCTGCTCGTTCTCGCGAATGGCCTTTAGAACTTGACCGAAGGGCGAGTGAATTATGCGCGCAATTAGCAGATAACCGGAGAGGAATATTGCAAATACTACAAAGTACAAGACGCGATCGTTAGAAAGATCAAGCAGCCAAAAGAGGCGTCCTCGTTCGATTCCCTGCAGGCCATCTTCGCCACCGGTGAATGGCGCTTGCAATAACACGAAGTACACCATCTGAGCCAATGCAAGCGTAATCATCGCAAAGTAGATTCCCTGGCGTCGAATAACCAGCCCACCTATGACGGCTCCGAGCACAGTTGCAGCTATGGTGCCCGCGATGATTCCTGCTCCCGGTCCAAAGCCTTTCTGGTGGACGAGGTATCCGGTCACGTACGCTGCACTGGCGAAGAACGCGGCATGCCCAAAAGAGAGCAGCCCGGTGTATCCCAGCAGTAGGTTAAAGGAGCACGCAAACAGCGCGAAACAAAGCGCCTTCATCAAGAATACGGGGTACGCGACAAAGGGAGCAACAAGTCCAACAAATACGAGCAATCCGTATCCCACGATGCGACGTTTCAAGACCTCACCTCTTTACCAAACAGTCCAGTGGGACGCACCAACAGCACCATCGCCATGATCACGAACACGACCGTGTTCGCCGCTTGCGGGTAAAACACCTTTGTCATGCCCTCTACAATGCCTAGGCTCAACCCACTCACAATTGACCCAAGGATTGAGCCCATGCCGCCGATCACAACAACAGCAAACACAACGATGATCAGATTAGTTCCCATCAGCGGACTGATTTGTACGGCTGGCGCGGCCAGCACGCCCGCAAGGGCTGCGAGACCAACGCCGATGGCATACGTGACCGTGATCATAACCGGCACATTGATTCCGAAAGCCTGCACCAATCTGGGATTCTCTGTAGCGGCGCGCAGGTAGGCTCCCAGAGGTGTTTTTTCGATAACGAGCCAAGTGGTGAAACAAATCAGAAGCGACGAAACAACGATCCACGCGCGGTACTTTGGCAGGAACATGAATCCGAGGTTGAATACTCCATCGAAACTCTCCGGAATAGAGTATGGCAACCCTGAGACGCCATACTTATAGCGGAATAATCCCTATTACCAGTGAAGTCCGAACGTAAACAGTAGTCCATAGAGGTTGTCCAGTTTGTAGAGCCAGCGAAGCATCGTGCGCTCCACAATAACTCCGAACAAACCGATCGCGATTGGTACCAGCAAGAGCGCCCACCAATACCCCAGCCCCAGGTCTTCGTACAGGATCCAGGTCAGCACAGCGCCCATCATGTAGAACGCACCGTGAGCAAAATTGATGATGTTAAGCATGCCGAAGATAATCGCAAGTCCCAGGCTCAAGATCGCGTAAAAACACCCGTTGACCAACCCGAGCGTCAATTGTCCCAACAGAGCCGAAAGTGGCACGCCGAAGATTTCTATCATTTCAATCTCGCACCGGCATCTGCGCTATATCACTCCCGCGCAGACTCAGTTGTCATTTCTTGTTAATCAGTGGGCAACCTGACATCGATACGTTGGAAGGCCTGGTCCCCAGGAACCGCTGATCATTTGTAGTAATCCCAAGGGCCCTTTGACTCCGCCGGCGTCTTTACCTGGAAGAGGTAGAAGTCATGCACCATGCGGCCATCGGCGCGAATCTTTCCATTCTTTACGAACGCGTCGTTCAGGGTCATTTCCTTCAGCTTCTTCGTCACGGCATCTGTTTCGTCGGTGCCTGCGGCCTGCACCGCCTTCAGGTACTCAAGCGTGGATGGGTAAACTCCGTCCTGCACCATGGTCGGCATCTTACCGGACTTGGCCTAAATGCTTTAGAAAACTTCCGTGTCTCGTCGTTCGAGTCCCAGTAGAAACCACTGGCCACATACATTCCCTGTGTCGTCGCCAGGCCCAAGGCGTGGATATCTGTGATGAAGATCAGCAGTCCCGCAAGCTTTTGCGACTTGCTGATACCAAACTCGTGCGCCGCCTTGACCGCGTTGATAATGTCACCGCCTTCGTTGGCCAGCCCAATCACTTGAGCTTTTGACGCCTGGGCCTGCAAGAGGTATGACGAAAAATCGGAAGCATTCAGAGGATGTGTAACCGATCCGAGCACTTTGCCGCCTGCCGCGGTTATTGCATTTGTCGTGTCCTGCTGAAGCGAGTGGCCGAATGCGTAATCGGCGGTGATGAAGAACACGTCTTGCCACCGTTGTTTACCACTGCCCTGCCAGTCACCCCGCCGGTGGCATAATGTCATACGTGTAGTGAATCGTGTACGGCCCGCAGTCCTCGTTTTCAGCCGCGTGGAGCCCGCTCCAGAGTCGATAATATAGCCGATGTTTTTCACTAGCGATCTTGCTGATGGCGAGCGCCACACCAGAATTCACCCCGTCCACGATCACGTCCACGCCCTGCGTGTCGAACCACTCGCGTGCTTTGTTCGCACCCACGTCGGCTTTGTTCTGGTGATCCGAGTAAACAACCTGAACAGGTTTGCCTAGAACCTTGTTGCCTAATTCCGCCGCTGCCATCTGAGCGGCCGTTACCGACCCCTGGCCGCTCAAGTCTGCATACAACCCAGACATATCTGTAAGCACACCGATTTTTACTACATCTCCCGAAACCTTTCCCTGGGCGAAGGCGCCACTGATGGCGACAGAGAAAATGAATCCAACAACCATCAACGCAAGCTTCCTATTCATAAACTCTCCTTCTTTCTTTTTTCGTTCCATGATTCCGAAGCTGCCGAAGTTCGGTTAGGCTACACCCCCAGAAATTCCTTGAGTAACACTTGTTTCTCTCCTAACTCCTCCTTCCAATGTCGACCTCCCGCGGCCGTGTTCAATCCGTAGGAGAATTCGGTCGGCGAGAGGAAGCCCGAAGGAATTCTCTCCACAATTGCACGGTGTGTGAAGCCTCGCGCCTTGAGCCCGACATCGCTTTGCCCAACTGCTGCACAATAACCGGCGCAAGTCCTTCAGAAATCTCGTCCAGCAAGAGAAGATGCGCACCTGTGCGCAAAACGCGCGCCATTGCCAGCATCTGCTGCTCGCCGCCGGACAAGCGCGTTCCCTGACTATGACGACGCTCCTTGAGGTTCGGAAAGAGAGTGTAGATCTCCTCAAGGGTCATCGCCTCGCTGGACAGAATGGGCGGTAGCAAAAGGTTTTCTTCCGCAGTCAAACTCGCGAAGATACCGCGCTCCTCAGGGCAGTTGCCAACGCCAAGTCTCGCCATGCGATGCGCGGGCCAATAAAATAACCTCCCGCCCATTAACCATCACCGAACCAGTGCGGCGGCCAACAAGTCCAAGAATCGATTTAAGGGTCGTAGTGCGTCCCGGACTTCCGCCCCAAAAGCGAAAAGTTCTCCGCGGTAGTCCGGGCAACCCATACCTGCAGAATGTGTGACTCACCATAGAAGGCGTGCAGCCCGGTGACCCGAAGGTACTCTGGCGTTGTCGTTCTATTCACCCCGAAACTCCCATGTAAGCCTCTATTACACGGGTGTCGGCAGACATCTCCTCGTAAGTTCCTTCCGCTAGAACCCTGCCTCGCTGTAAGACTGTTACCATGCTGCAAAGGTCTGCTATAACGCCCATGTTGTGTTCCACCATGATCACCGTCCTCGACGCTGCAACCTTACGAATCAAATGTTTCACGCGGCCGACATCCTCGTGCCCCATTCCCTGCGTTGGCTCATCCAGAAGCAACAGCTCAGGATCCAGAGCGAGTGTTCTGGCGTTTCGATGGCACGCTTACATACGTATGCATGCCACGATTCAACGCGTATGTTCGGGCCGACCTCGGGAATTCAAGCTAATACGCGTTTTCCGCACTCCAGCGATTCTTGCTGCGCAGAAGTAAAACGAAGTGTGAAATTTTCGTTGCAAAGCAATTTGGACATTTTCGAGAACGGTCAGGTGTGGAAAGACCACTGAGATCTGGAATGATCGGCTGAGCCCACGACGTGCTACCTGTGCTGGTCTCTCACGCGTAATATCGTGTCCCTTGAAATGAATGGTTCCGCGAGGCGGCTAAAACTTTGTCTACAAATTGAAAATTGTCGTCTTTCCCCGCACCGTTCGGACCGATAAGAGCGTGGATGGCGCCTCTTCGAATCTTCAGGCTCACGCCATCAACAGCTAAGAAGCCCTTGAATTCCATGCGCAGCTCTGTTGTGGCTAAAATGTAATCCGTGTCCATGATTGGCTCTTGGGCATAACCTTTTCCGGAAGCTAACTGACGGGATCTGACCTGGGACTCACCCGCAAGGGCAGGGTTGTTAGAAGCGACCTGTAAGTTGCAGGTTGTAAGCCCACGCCCGATCTATTGCACCCGCAAAGTTCCCCCCGCAGCAGGAACGCGGGCCATCTGCCCATCCGCCAGACCGTTCGTCCAGTCTTTATCAGGGACTCGTACAAGGTATGGAGAATCAATGAGCATGCGGTTCGCGACATCACTCTTCGACACGACCTGCATGCATGGTCCAAGCTTTTCGGGTAATGCACTCAAGCAACATTCAGGACTCGGGAGAGCTCCATCTGCAACGTTGACAGTGATGAGGATGATAGGGAATGCAATGAACTACTTTAATGTCACCGACATACGGAGAAATTGTGGAGGCGCGGGGCGGAATCGAACCGCCGAATAAAGGTTTTGCAGACCTCTGCCTTACCACTTGGCTACCGCGCCCAGTGCGAATTCATGAATTCGGGAGTGCTGCTGGCGCAGCCTCCTTCGCGGCAAACCCTCGCACGCTGGCGAGGGCTCGGGATTCTCTGGAGCGGGAGACGGGATTTGAACCCGCGACTTCGACCTTGGCAAGGTCGCACTCTACCACTGAGTTACTCCCGCTCGACTGTTTAATCTTAGACAAAGCACCAAGCTCTGTCAAACCACCGAATTACCTAAACTCTGGATTATCCCCATGTTTACTGCACTAAACCGGACCACTGCGGGTCCAGGTCGGGCGTAACTACGTGGCCGTCCCGGATGTGCAAAATGCGATCGCCGTATCGCGCTGCTTCGGGATTATGGGTAATCATCAGCACGGTCTGGCCGAGCTCCCGATTGGAGCGTTGCAGCATTTCCAGCACGGCAGCGGAATTCTGCGTGTCAAGGTTTCCGGTTGGCTCGTCGGCCAGCACGATTGACGGTTTGTTGATCAGGGCTCGCGCCAGCGCGACTCGCTGTTGTTCGCCTCCGCTCAACTCGCTGGGGCGGTGGTCGAGGCGCTTGTCGATGCCGAGCAGTTGGGTGATGTTCCGGAAGTATTCCGCGTCGTTGTTGGCCGCATCCCCCGCAATGTCAACAGCAATCTGAATATTGTTGCGGGCGGTCAGTGTGGGGAGCAGATTGAACTTCTGGAAAACGAAGCCGATCTTGCGCCGCCTCAGGTGCGTTCGTTCGGAGTCCGTGGTGTGGGCGAAGTCCGTGCCGTCGATGATCACTCGACCGGAATCGGCCTGTGCCAGTCCTCCGAGGATATAGAACAGAGTGGATTTGCCGCTGCCCGAAGGACCCACCACGCTCAGGAACTCTCCCCGCTCCACTTCGAAAGAAACGCCGCGCACGGCCGGCACATCCACTTTGCCGATACGATACGTTTTAGTGACATTCTCAACTTGAATGATGGCTGCCATGGGTGTGCCACTCCATTTTACACGAGCAGCACCTGCCGATTTTCTCGCGGCAACGCAAGGCATTCCTCGCCGCGGCATTGTTATAGCGGTTGATGCACGACGTCTTGCCGTTCAGTGTGAGTGAGAGGAAGTGGGTCTGGCCGTCGGCGAGGGTTCGCCTCAGGGTTCAACAAGCTGAGACGCGGCATTCAGGCGCAGCTCGACGGGGTCCCCGACGCTTCACCAGAAGAAGGCGGATGCGCTCCAACAATTCCGCCGGGGCGTAGGTGCCTTTTCGCAGAAGGAGATCAACCAGCGCGTCCGCGTGGAAGGCCCACTTTTGCGTGCTCAAAAGCACCACCGGAACTTCCGGAGAAAGCGCCTTCGTACGCTTCGCCAATTCCGTTGCTGGAGCATCGGGCAGATCCATGTTGCTCAGCACCAGGTCCACGCCGCCAAGTCTGAAGATACCGAATGCCTCTTCCGCGGTGTTGCAAGTTACCACCCGATAGCCACGCGTTTCGAGCAGAACTTTCTGGATGGAAAGGCTGTGCTCGTCATCGACATATAGGATCGTCTTTTTCACAGTCATCTTGGGGGCCTATTCTGCTGCAATTTCGACTGCATCGAATACGGCCAGGAGCTTCAAATCCAACTGTGCTCTGAATCCTACGAAGAAGGACCCACTCTGACAAGTGCTCAGCTTGCCAATTGCATTCTTGTCATGACGCAAGAAGTGTGCAGTTGCAAAAGTTGCCAGTGGCCAGGGGCAGGGTCTTCTCGTGCAACCTTTTGCAAAACAAGAATCGCCGCGCCCGAACCATCCGTCGGGAAGACCCTTCGCGTACCCGAAAGTCACCTTCCCGAAGCTCCCACATGCGGATACTCTACAGTTATGGGCCGGCTTACATTCCTCCGAACCGCCTTGGTCTGGGCGGCACTGGCACTCGCTACTCCAACGAGTCTCTGGGCCCAGCGATACACGTTTCGGCAATACGGCTCAGGGGAGGGCTTGACCAACCTATCGATCAACTGCCTTCTGCAGGATCGGACCGGGTATATCTGGATTGGCACCGACAACGGGCTCTTCCAGTATGACGGGGGAAGGTTCCAGGAGTTCGGCCACGCGGAGGGCCTGCCGAACACGGAGATTCTTAGTCTCACGGAATCTCCGGAAGGTGTCCTCTGGGTGGCGACGCAAAGCGGGCTAGCGTATCGCTCTGGACGGCAGTTTACGCCGGTGGAGGTTGGAGAGCGGGGACAAATTCGAAGCGTCGCATTCGATGCCGGTGGCCGGGTTTATCTGAAGCACAACTCAGGGCTGGTCCGCGGAGTCCGCGACAGTGCGGGAGCATTTCAATTTCAAACAGTGGTGCATGGCGTGATTCGCGGTCTGCTGGTGGATGGCCAAAGTGTCTGGTTTGGTAAAGATGACGATCTCTGGCGCCTAAGTGGAGAGAAGACGGAGCGCATCGGATCACCGGCAGGTTTGCCCGCCGACCTGTGGAATACCATCGTCCAGGACACTTCTGGCAATTTGTGGGTACGAAGTCCAACCCGGCTCTACGAACTTCCAAAAGGACAGCCTCGTTTTGTAAACCGTTCCGAAGGCATTCCATTCGCCCCCAACAGCCGCCTTTATGCCGATCGCCACGGCCGTCTTTTTGTCTCAAGCGATGCAGGGGTGGTGATTCTGGATGGAGTCAGCCGAACCCACATCGACTTCCAGCATGGACTTCCGGCCGAAGGAGTGGGGCCGGTTCTCCTCGATCGCGAAGAATCGCTCTGGCTGGGGTTGGTCGGCGGCGGCCTGGCGCGGCGTCTTGGTCATGGCGAGTGGCTCTCCTGGAAAAAAGAGGACGGGTTGTTGCACAACGCCGTCTGGGCAATCCAGCATGACCGTGGTGGGCATGTATGGGTTGGAACTAGCGGTGGGCTCAGCATCCTCGGCCCTGACGGCAGAGCGTCGCACTCGTGGACCAGCCGCAATGGACTGGCGGGAGACCGTGTTCTCGCGATTGTGCAGGGCCCGGCCGGCGACTTTTTCGTCGGTACCGACCCTCCTGGAATTAGCCGCTTCAGCAGGCAGCGCGTCCTGTTGCGGACCTACCGATCCGATTCCGGATTTACTGCCGAGCGGGTCAACTCGCTCGCCTTCGATCGCCAAGGGCGACTCTGGGCCGTGGGGCGCGGAGGTTGCTTCCGAAGTCGAGAATCACTCACCACCGCTGCCGAAGCGAAATTCGAACGCGTGGACGTTCCCACCATCCCGGCGCAAACATACTTCTATGCTGTGACCGTGGACGAAAAGGGTGTGGTCTGGATTGCCTCGTCACTCGGTTTGGCGCGCTTCGACGGCAACCGCTGGAGAGTCTTCACGGAACGCGACGGACTCAAGTCTGTTGATCTGGGAGCGATTGTCCAAGGGCAGGGAGCACTTTGGCTCTCCTATCGCGATGCCCTCGGCATAACTCGCCTCCAATTCGATGGTGAGCAGGTTAAAGCAACTCACTTTACCAAACATGAAGGGCTATTCTCCGACCAGGTGTACGCGCTCGCGTTCGATCAGGCAGGGCGACTTTGGGCTACCTCGGACAGCGGTGTCGATGTCCTTGAAGAAGGCCACTGGCGCCATTATGACCGGGAAGATGGATTGATCTGGGATGACACCGACTCGCTTGCCCTGCACGTCGATACGGAAGGTAACGTGTGGGTTGGTACTTCCGGCGGACTGTCGCGCTATACCTCGCCGCCTTATCCGATTCCCGATTCCCCTCCGACCGTTGTGCTGACATCGATCGAGGGGGTTGCGCAAAGGTTTCAGGCTACAGACGAACCGGTGCTTCCGCACGCGCAAAGTTCGCTCGCAATTCGATCTGGAACTTTGAGCTATTCCTACGAGACCCGCACCCGCTTCCGCTATCGCTTGTCAGGCTATGAGAAGGAGTGGCACGAAACGCGTGAAAGAAGCGTCCATTTTGCAGGTCTTCCCGCAGGTCACTATATTTTCGAGGAAGTTGCTGCCGGTCCGAATGGCCTATGGAGTACGGTGCCGACGCGGTTTGCGTTCTCCGTCAAGCCGGCCTGGTGGCAGACCTGGTGGTTCGTAACAACATGCGCGCTGATCATCCTTCTGCTAGGACGCGCGCTATGGCGACTCCGGGTGCGGACTCTGATGTCCCAGAAGGAGCGGCTGGAGAGGCAGGTCGACGGCCAGACGGCCGAGTTGCGCCAGAGTCGACAGCAGCTGTGGGCTGCCATGGATGCGGCCAAGCTCGGTATCTTCAGTCAAAGCCTGATCAACGGAGAAAACTTCGGGGATGAGCAAATCCAGTCGATTTTCGGCACTGCACCAGGCGAGTTAATCACCTTTGAAAAGCTGCTGAGTTTTGTGCTCCCAGAAGATCGCGAACGTTTTGCGCGTATCGTCGCACAAGGCAGCCAATTACCAGAGGAAGCCGATCCGACCTTCGAATATCGTACCAACCTGCCTGACGGCAGTATCCGCTGGCTGCAGGTTCGCGGTGGCATCATTCGTGACGGCTTCGGGAAATCGATGCGCGCAGCCGGAATCGTCATGGACATCACTGAGCAGAAGCGGGCAGAGCACGAAATGCGTGCGCTTGAGCAGCAATTACGCCAGGCTCAAAAGATGGAGGCTGTGGGCCGGCTCGCAGGCGGAATGGCCCATGACTTCAACAATCTCCTCATGGTCATACAAAGCTATACGGAGATGCTGCAAGACAATCTTTCTGAAGATGACAGTTTACGAAGAAACACTGAGCAGGTACTGAAAGCGGCAGACCGCGGAGCCAGCCTTACCAAGCAGTTACTGGCCTTCAGCCGCAAACAGGTTATTTCCCCGATCGTGCTCGACCTGAACGCCACGGTCAGTGAAGCTGCAAAGATGTTGAAGCGGCTCATCGGCGAAGACGTTGAATTGCGAGTGACTGCCTCAGAGGCGCTATGGGCGGTTAAAGCCGATCCCGACCAGATCGCCCAGGTTCTGGTGAATCTTTGCGTAAATGCGCGGGACGCGATGCCACGAGGCGGCTCGATTACCATTGCGACTGGAAATGTCACGATGGAGAAACAGCTTCTCGAGAGTTATCCCGATGTGATACCTGGAAATTACGTCATGCTTTCGGTTACCGATACCGGTACGGGCATAAGCAAAGAAGTACAGGAGCAGATGTTCGAACCCTTCTTTACCACCAAGGAGCGCGGCAAAGGCACAGGCTTGGGACTTTCCACTGTTTTCGGGATTGTAAAACAAAGTGGTGGTTACGTCTGGGCTGAGAGCGAACTTGGCAGGGGCGCCTGTTTCACCGTCTATCTTCCCAGAGTTGACGTCGCGATTGCTCCACTTATGGCCGCAAAGACCGAGGTGGGGCCGCGCGGAACGGAAACCGTGCTGGTCGCCGAAGATGAGGAGGCATTGCGCGAGGCAATGTGCAGCTATCTGCGTGGTTTGGGATACGCGGTCCTGGACGCCAGTTCAGGCCCTCAAGCGATCATGGTAGCCAGCCAGCATCAGGCGCGCATCGATCTGTTGGTCACCGATGTCATCATGCCGAAAATGAGCGGTAGAGAGCTATCACAAAAACTGGCGAGCCAGCGCCCTGACCTCAAGACTATCTACATGTCCGGCTACACAGATGATGCGGTTGTGCGGTATGGGGTTCGCGAGGAGGGCGTAGCTTTCTTGCAGAAGCCTTTCAGCCTGATTACGCTCACGCGTAAGGTGCGCGAAATGCTCGGGTCGACCGAAGTATTGTCTTAACGGTCCACTGGCGCGCGAAGCTCCAAAATTCTGAACCGCAAAAGGCGCGACGCGGCCTGCAGGAAGTTCTGCCCAGGCTGGTCATTCAGCTACTCGAGGATCGCTAGAACGGCAGCGCGACCGCATTTTCACAAAGGTGAGAGGCCTTGAATATGAGATGATTGCATCTCACTACGCACGCAAATGAGAATCACAGAAAGCAGTTCCCATGTCTGGAAACATTGGCGATAAGGCAAGATTCAATCGGCTTCGGAAACAGAAATTACTGAAACGCAGGAAAAAAGCTGAAGCGACTGCCGCCCGCGCCGCGAGCGCAACTCCCGCGGTTGAAAGCAAGTCGGCGTAATCTTCCAACCACGCTGCACCCAAGCCACGCCTCTCGCGAGCTCGTCTCGCGCGAGGCTTTGATTTTGGGCTTCTCCCGCACTCACCCGCTCAGCGTTTATACTCGACTGTTATGTTAAGAGTTCGATTTGCGCCATCGCCTACCGGCTTCCTCCATGTGGGCAGTGCGCGCACCTTCATCTTCAACTGGCTCTATGCCCGCCACAACGGCGGCATCATAGTGCTTCGCCTTGACGACACTGACATCGAACGCAATTCGGAGGCCAGTGTCACTTCCATCTTCGACGGTCTGCGCTGGCTCGGTCTCTCATGGGACGAGGAGTACAAGCAGTCCGAGCGTTTGGCTCTGCACCGCCGCATCGCCGAAGCGATCTTTGCCAAGAGCCTCGCCTACCGCGATTTCACGCCGGCCCATGGCGGCGAAACCGGCCCCTCTGGCCCACAAGGCGCCTGGCTCTTCAATCCCGGAATGCGTGAACTTTCGCGTGTCGAAAGCGATCGCCGCGCCGCCAACGGCGAGCCTTTTGCCCTGCGCTTCCGCGTGCCGCGCGGCTCTGGCCGCGTCCTGCGATTTGTTGATTCCGTTTATGGCGAGCAGAGCAAGCTGGCCGACGAAGTCGAGGACTTTGCCCTGCTGCGCAGCGACGGCATGCCCACCTACCATCTAGCCTCCTGCGCCGACGATGCCGACCTTCGCATCAGTCACATCATTCGCGGTCAGGATCATCTCTCGAACACCTATAAGCACTTGCTCATCTTTGAGGCGGCCGGGGCCGAGATTCCGCAATTTGCGCATCTCCCGCTGCTCGTCGCTCCTGACGGTACCAAGCTTTCCAAGCGCCGTCACGGCCCTGTGGTTAGCGTCACCACCTATCGCGATGCCGGTTTCCTGCCTGAGGCCTTCGTCAACTTCCTCTGCCTGCTCGGCTGGTCACCCAAAAATGATCGCGACTTCCTCACTCTCGCGGAACTGACTTCGGCCTTTTCCCTTGAGGGCGTCAATCGCGCCAACGCCGTCGTCAACTTCAAGGAAGATGATCCCTTCGACCCCAAGGCCGTCTGGCTCAATGCCGAGCACATCCGTGCTCTGCCGGTCGAGCAGCTTTCCTCGCGGCTTTTGCCGTTCCTGCAGCAGGCAGGGCTGCCTGCAACGCCGGAGAAGCTGCTCGAGGTCACGCCGCTGATACGTGAGCGCATCAAATTCCTCCGTGACGCGAATACCGCCGCCGACTTCTTTTTCGCTCGCCAGCTTCCGCCGTATGATTGCATAGAGCTGATTCCGCCGAAGGGCGAGGCAGCACTGGCCCGGCGGATTCTCATTGAGGCGCGCGAGCTCCTGGCCTCTACAGACTTCGATCACGCAGCGCTCGAATCCGCACTGCGCGGAGCTGCTGACCGGCTAGGTCTGAAGGCTGGGCCGATGTTTCAACCCATCCGGGTCGCCGTCTGCGGACGTAAGAATGCGCCGCCGCTCTTTGAGACGATGGAAGTGCTGGGCCGTGAGCTTTGCCTGGAGCGTATCGCCCAGGCTATTGCGAAGCTTTAGTGCAGTTTTGATCGTGCGACTTGAGTCGCTGCTTGTTTGTTACGCAAAGGAATGTGAGTTATGAGCACTGTGAAACCGGAAAGCAAAGATGTTGCCGCAAATCTCCCGGCTGAGTCTGCCGTCCGCCCTTCCAACTTCATCCGCGAGATTTTCATCGAGGATCTCAAGACGAAGAAGTACGGTGACGCCGTTGTGCAGACACGCTTTCCTCCGGAACCAAACGGATACTTGCACATCGGCCACGCCAAAGCCATCTGCCTCGATTTCGGTTTGGCCGACGAATTTGGCGGCCTCACCAACCTGCGCTTTGACGACACCAACCCCGAAAAGGAAGAGCAGGAGTATGTGGACTCCATCCAGACCGATGTGCGCTGGCTTGGTTTCGAGTGGGATCGCCTTTGCTACGCCTCCGACTACTTTGACCAGCTCTTCGAGTGGGCGGCGCAGCTTGTCAAGGCTGGCAACGCCTACGTCGATGACCTCACGGCGGAAGAGATCCGCCAGCATCGCGGCACCCTCACCGAGCCCGGCAAAGACAGCCCCTATCGCAACCGCAGCATAGCGGAGAACCTCGACCTCTTTGAGCGCATGCGCAAGGGAGAGTTCCCCGACGGCACGCGCGTGCTCCGCGCCAAAATTGACATGGCTTCGCCCAATCTCAACATGCGCGACCCGGTCATGTACCGCATCCTCCACGCCGAGCATCACCGCACCGGAGATAAGTGGTGCATCTACCCGATGTATGACTTCGCTCACGGCCAATCGGATTCGCTAGAGAAGGTCACCCACTCCATGTGTACGCTGGAGTTTGCCGACCATCAGCCGCTCTACAAGTGGTACATCGAGCAGCTAGGAATCTTTCCCTCGCAGCAGATCGAGTTCGACCGCCTGAGCCTTACGTACACGCTGCTCAGCAAGCGCAAGTTGCTGCAGCTCGTGCAGGAAAAGCGCGTAAACGGCTGGGACGATCCGCGCATGCCGACCATCTGCGGCATCCGACGCCGCGGCTTTACCGCCGAGGCAATACGCAACTTCTGCTCCGCCATAGGAGCCTCGCGCACCAACGGCTCCACTGACATTGAAATGCTGGAGCACTTCCAACGCGACGACCTTAACAAACGAGTCCCGCGCGCCATGGCCGTGTTGCGCCCCGTGAAGGTTGTCATCGAGAACTACCCCGAGGGCAAGGAAGAGTTCGTCGAAGTGGCGAACAATCCCGAAGACGCCGCCGCTGGAGTTCGCCAAGTGCCCTTCTCACGCGAAATCTACATTGAGCAGGATGACTTCCGCGAGGTCCCTCCGCCCAAGTATTACCGCCTCTCGCCGGGCAAAGAGGTGCGTTTACGTAATGCTTATTTCATTACCGCGACCCGTGTGGTGAAGGACGCTGAGGGGAAGGTAGTCGAGGTGCACTGCACTTACGATCCCGCCAGCCGTGGCGGCAACTCGCCTGACGGCCGCAAGGTGAAGTCGACGATCCACTGGGTCTCCGCCAGTCACGCCATCGCCGCTGAGATTCGCATCTACGACAAGCTTTTCACCAAGCCCGATCCCGGCGATTTCGAAGAGGGTGAGACCTTCCTCGACAATCTCAATCCCGATTCACTGGAGACGCTGCTGGACGCAAAACTTGAGCCCTCGCTCGCCGCCGCGCGGATCGAAGATCGCTATCAGTTCGAGCGCGTCGGTTACTTCTGCGTCGACCCTGATTCCAGGCCCGGCAAGTTGGTCTTCAACCGCACCCTGCCGCTCAAAGACTCCTGGGCGCGGATCGAAAAGAAAGCCGGGGCATAACCCGAGCGTCACCCAGCCCAGCGCCCTGGCGAGCTGAGCTGGGGCGCTTGCGCTCTTGCGCTGCCAGTAGCCATTCCCTTCGCGGCAGCTTCGCTTGCTACAATCGCAGCGGTGCCATTTGTCCACCTCCAGCGAACAGCTTCCCGCACAGCCCGCGCCGCGTCCCTGGCCGCTCGCTCCCGAGCCCGAGCCGGTCTTTGGATTGCTTGAGGTTTTCGCTGTTTTCCTGCTGACACTGCTGGCCATCCTCTTCTTTGGCGCAGTCGCCATCGTGGTTGCTCACCACCTGGCTCCGTTCAGCCGCGCGCGCACGACAGATCTTGCCGGCAATCCGCTGGTGATCGTGCCCGCACAACTGGCCGCATACCTGCTGCTCTTTGCCGCGCTCGGCCGCTTGTTCCGGCATCACCATCGAGTGGGATTTTTCCGCGCACTCCACTGGCGCTGGCCGCTGCGCTGGTCCAACTTTCTCATCGGGGGAGTGCTGCTCGCGCTGGCGGTTCAACTGCTCGCGCACTTCCTGCCCGTGCCGCCAGAACTGCCCATCGATAAAATGTTGCGCACCTCCTCCGACGCATGGCTGATGACCATCTTTGGCGTCTGTGTCGCGCCCTTTGCCGAGGAGGTCTTGTTTCGAGGGTTGCTCTTTCCGGCCCTTGCCCGCCGTGTCGGAGCGCTGATTTCGCTGGTTTTAACCTCCGTATTTTTCGGCGCAGTTCATGCCGGGCAACTTGCGGGAGCCGGGGCGCAACTCGCCTGCATCATTCTCGTGGGCGCGGTGCTGACCGCGGTTCGCTGGCGCTTCCACTCTCTTGCCTCGTCCACGCTGATGCACGTCGGCTACAACGGGGCGCTCTTCGTCGCGCTCTTTGTGCAATCGCGCGGCTTTACGAACTTGTCGCTCCGATGAGCTAAGCAGCTCCGCTTGCCTCTGCTCTCTCCTCCTTGCTATGGTGAAATCCATGTCTGATGCGCGCCAGCAACTTCTGACCCTCCTCTCGCAGCACTCCTTCCGCCTTGGCCAGTTCAATCTCTCCAGCGGCGGCACCAGCGATTACTACGTCGATTGCCGCACCACAACCTTGCGGGCCGAAGGCGCGCTGCTGACCGGACGCGTCTTTCTCGATGAAATTGATCGTCGCAACTGGCGCCCGCAGGCCATCGGCGGACTCACCATGGGAGCCGACCCGATCGTAGTCTCCGTTGCCATGCTCAGTGCACAGCAAGCCCTGTCGCGCCCGGCTGATACTACCTCTCCGGCGCGAGAACCGATACACGGCTTCCTGGTACGCAAGTCTGAAAAGACTCACGGCACCGGACAGCGCTTCGAGGGTTTCCGCGAAAAAGGTGCGCGCGTCGTCATCGTGGATGACGTTTGCACCACGGGAGCTTCCACCGTGCAGGCGATTGAGGCTGCACGCGAATACGGCTTTGAGATTGTTGGCGTGATGTGCCTGGTGGAGCGCGAAGAGGCGTTGGGACGCCCCGCCGTGCAAAGCGCCGCCGGCGGAGTACCTTTCGTTTCCATCTTCACTGCCTCCGACGTACGGGCAGAGCATCTTCGCCATCTCGGATGATTGGGCGGCCTCGCGGCATTGCATCCGTCGTTAAGCCGGAATACGATTAAGCCGATGGCCGCATGCTGTACGTATGGCCGGGGAGTCTTCAGCAATGATGTTCGGCAAACTTGGTCTGGTCATGATCGTTGTGCGCGACATGGAGCGCAGCGTCGCCTTCTACCGGGATGTACTCGGCCTCAAACTTCTCATCCATCAGGACAATTGGAGCCAGTTTGACGCCGGCAACATCCTTATCGGCCTTCATCCGGATGGCGAGGAGGTCAAGGTGAGTCCCACCACCGGCATGAGTATCGGCATTTACGTCGATGACATTGACAAGGCAGTGGCAGAGATCCGTCGCCGCCTGGCCAAAATTGCGGTGGGCCCGCGTTCGGAGCCATTTGGCCGCTGGGCCCTTGTCTTTGACCCGGATGGATACAGCATCCAGATCATCGAGATGGCACGCAGCCTTCGCGCAGCGCACAAACTTGAGCCGGAGCAAAAGGAGCGCTGACTCGCGCGCAAACAGAAATCCCTCCGCCGTAGCGGAGGGATTTGCAATCCGTCAACTCTTACCGTGCCTGCTGGGCCACGTGGTTGCTGTGGTGATGCTTATGGTGCTTGTGGTGCTTTTTAGCGAAAGCAGGCATTGCTGCGCTCAATAGCAGAACACCGGCCAAAACTGCAATTATCGATTTCTTCACCGCTTCTCCTCCACCGAACGCCCCTGGGAGCGTCTACTCTGGTTTTAGCACTTTGGCCAGCTTCTTTCCATGGGGCGAAGGTATTATTTTCTGAGTAAATTTTACTGCTCTGATTCTCCAGCAATGCATAGGGATTGTTCGCCCGCGGCTTTCCTTTCCACAATGCTCAAGCAAACCATTTACACTAGCTTCAGTTCAAACCTGACTGGATGAGACTCTGTGCTTGAAACCCTGAAGTGGACTGATTCTGGCGTTTTATTTATCGACCAAACCAAGCTGCCGACCGAAGAGATCTGGGTCAACTGCGCCAACTACACAGCCGTGGCCAATGCCATTCGCACCATGATCGTGCGTGGTGCTCCGGCCATCGGCGTCGCCGCGGCCATGGGCATCGCTCTGGGAGCGCGCGATCTGTCTGTCACCGGGGTCGCGGAGTTCCGCAACGGCTTCGGCCAGATCTGCCGGGTGATGGGCGAAACCCGTCCTACTGCCGTAAATCTGTTCTGGGCCATCCGGCGTATGCAGCGCCGCTTTGAGGAACTCAGCGGCCAACCCATTGCTCACATCAAGCGGGCCCTCGTCAAAGAAGCGCTGGCCATCTATGCCGAAGACATTGCGACCAATCGCGCCATGGGAGCAAACGGCGCCGCGCTCATGCCCCAGGCGGGTGGAGTGCTCACCCACTGCAACGCCGGAGCCCTGGCCACGGCAGGCTACGGCACTGCGCTGGGAGTAATCCGCGCCGCCGTCGAGGCAGGCAAACAAATTCACGTCTTCGCCGATGAAACCCGTCCCTTCCTCCAGGGATCGCGCCTCACCGCCTGGGAGCTGATGAAGGACAATATTCCCGTAACCCTTATCTCCGACAACATGGCGGGAGCGATGATGGCCCAGGGCAAAATTCAGGCGGTGATCGTGGGCGCCGACCGCATCGCCGCCAATGGCGACACGGCCAACAAGATCGGCACCTACTCGGTTGCAATCCTGGCCAAAGAACACGGCATCCCGATGTACATTGCAGCACCGTTCTCCACCGTTGATCTGGAAACCCCCGATGGCTCCGGGATTCCCATCGAGCAGCGGGCTGCCAGCGAGGTCACGCACATCGGTGGCAAGCAGGTCGCCCCTACCGGAGTAGCGGTTGAGAACCCCGCCTTCGACGTCACCCCCGCGCGCTATATTCGCGCCATCATCACTGAGCGCGGCGTGGCAACGGCGCCCTTCCAGGAATCTTTGCGCAGCCTCGGAGAACGGCAAGCCGCGGTCGTTTAGCAGAAATCCGCAGGCGTATCTGGTTTCCCGCAATCAATTCGGGTTGGCCAATACAAACGCGTCAATCCTTGCCGCCTCGTCCGCGCTCAATCGAAAGGTTGCCGCCGGCATGATTCCATCCACCTGACCGGCCCTGCGCGCGCCCACAATCGCCGCGGTCACTGCGGGATTGCGCAGCGTCCAGGCGATCGCCACTACGCCTGGCTGGACTCCGTGCGCGTTGCCAATTTCGCGCAACAATTCCACCAGCTTCAAGTTACGCGAGAGCCTCGGCTCGTTGAACTGCGGAGAGCGGCGGCGCCAGTCATCATCCGGCATCTTGGCAATGCGTTCGGCTGTCATCTTGCCCGTGAGCAGCCCACTGGCCATCGGGGAATAGTTAATCACGCCGATGTTGTTTGCCTTGCAGAAGGGCAGAATCTCATTCTCCACCCCCGTATTCACCAGCGAATACGGCGGCTGCAGGGAAGTGATCGGCGCAATCTTCAGCGCACGTTTCATCTGCTCCACGTTGAAATTGGAGACGCCGATGAAGCGCACTTTTCCTTCTTCCTTGAAGCGCGCCAGTGTCTCCCAGCCCTCTTCAATTTCGGCCTCGGGGTCGGGCCAGTGAATCTGGTAGAGGTCGATCACCTCGACTTTCAACCGTCTCAGTGAGTTCTCCAACTCTTCGCGGAGGGAATCTTTTTTCAGGCTTCTGTAAATCCGGCCATTTCCATCCCAACGCATCGAGCACTTGGTAAAGACATAAGGCTTCTTCGCGGAGTGGGCCAGAGCCTTGGCCACAATCTCTTCGGAATGTCCGAGACCGTAGATGGCGGCGGTGTCAATCCAGTTCACGCCGCCCTCAATCGCCCGTTGAATTGCCTCGATGGATTCACGATCTTCCTGCGGCCCCCAGCCAAACTCCCAGTTGCCGCCGCCGATCGCCCACGCGCCAAACCCAATTGGAGTGAGCTTTAGATCTGAGTTTCCTAGTTGACGAGTTTCGAATGCAGTGCGGTTTTTCTGAAGTGTGGTTGTCATGTTTTTATGATGCATAAAGCTTATCTGCGGCCACAGAACTATGCAGCGCTGACCTTCTGCTCAGCCTTTGCCTGCCTTGCGGTAATGCGAGCGCAAGTAGTCCTGCGCATTGTGATAGCCCTCAATTGTGCCTACGTCCATGTAGTGCTCACCATTGGCTGCTGGCACGAACCGGGTTCCCGGCCGCGATGTAGGCATTGAGCAGATCACCCAGGTACTCATCCTGGCGGTGGCGCGACTCCCATAGCATACGGAGTTCGTGGAAGGCGCGGCCTGAGGCGGTCACCGCTCCCCATATCCAGTTCGTCCCAGGGTCAGGCTGCTTCACTACCACGCGCTCGACGCGGCCATTTTCATCGCAGAGCACGGCGTCGAAGGCGCTTGGATTGGGAACCGGAAAGAGCACCAGGCTCACTCCCGGTCCTTGCTCGACGGAGGCGTGGAAGGCATTTTCAGGAAACCAGATAGTGTCAGGAAGACCGATGAGCACCGGCTCGTCAGGGCGCACGAATGTCTCGGCGCGGAAGATGGCGTCGCACAGACCGCGCGGACGCCGCTGCACCGCGTAGAAAATCTCAGCGGCGTAGTCGCGTTCGGCGTAGTAGCGCACGATGTCGCTCTTTTCCGCGGAAATCACCATGCAGATGTGGCGCGCGCCGGCGGCGATCATGCGCTCGACTAAGTACTCTGAAACGGCTTTGGGTCGCTCGATGCCGTCAACGGTACGCGGGAGCCCACGGGCAAAAGCTCTTTGCTGCATCCGAGCGGCTGAATGCGCAGTCCGGCCCCCGCAGCGGGAATGATGCCGATCATGCGGCCTCCATCTGGGCATTGCGAGGCTGCAGGCTGAGCATTGCGAGGTTGGGGCGAGCGGGCTTCCTCGAAAGCCGCCAGCATGGTGAGTGCCCGCTGGTTTCCGGTGTGCTCGTCAAGGGTTCGCTGGCGGGCACGGCGGGCCATCCGGAGCAACTCCGCATCGGAATGGTCGAGCGCGCCGAACATCGTTTCAGTGTCGTTTGCTACGAGCAGCTCCTGGCCGGGTTCGAAGAAAGAATCGAGTCCGCGAAACCAGTCGGTAACAATCGGCGCGCCACAGGCGGCAGCTTCAAAGAATCGGCCCGACGGACAGTATCCGGAGGCCGCCATTTCCTCCCGCGTGAGATTGAGCGTGAGCCGCGAGGAACAGTAGAGCGCGGGATGATCGCTCGGCCCGACATGTTCAAAGCGCTGCACGTTTGAAGGCCAATGCCACTCCGGTGGATAGAGCGAACCAGCGAGCAGTGAAGCGCGAAGATGAGCGTTGCCGGGCCGGCTCCAGAAACATGGATTCCAACTTAGCCTGGCGGTCTGCGGCGTAGGTTCCCATGTAGCTGAGTTCGCAGCGCAACTCCGGGTACGGCGGCATCGGGCGATACACGTCGGGATCCACGCAGCCGAAGAGCGGGCGCGCTAGCCTGACCCCGAAATCCGCTCCAGCGCGACCAGCGCGCCACCGCCGGTCCAGGAGAGCACGAGATCAAAGGCCGGGAGTTGGCTGGCACGCAGATAGTCGAGATCGCCCTCGGCGAGCCGGTTCAATGTGATAGGCGTATCCAGATCGTAGAAAACGCGCAGCGGACCATCGAGCGAAAGCAGCGCATCGGCAATGCGTGCGCCCTCCGGGACGTAGCTTGCGGTCACCACAACGTCAGACTCGGAGGCTTCGGCTCAAGGCCCGGTCGCGAATCTCGTCCCAGGAGGAGTAGAGCTTCAGGTCGCAGTATTCGCATTCTCAGAAAGTCGCGATGCCGGGCGTAATAGGGCACATCGCGCTCATAAAAAGTAATCCGGTGCCCGAGCCGGTGCAGCGCACGGAGAATTGCACGATACGGAGTGGCATGACCATTGCCCCAGGAAGACGACAGAGTCAGGCCGAAGATTGTGATCTTCAATGCGCACCGTCCGGTTCCGCAGCCAGTCTGCAAGATGCGGGCTTAGCAAGTCCTGCTCAGCTTTGGATGAGGACTAGGCGTGAGGTGTTTGCTGGAATTTTTCAGACTCAATCGATGCGGGCAGACGCAGGCGCGCTCGTAGAGCCGAGACTGCATCTAGCGGTCACTGCACAATGAACAGGGACCCGGCCAGTGCCGAATCCCTGTTTGTTCTTCAGACACGCGCGGCTTAGACCAACTTTGCGTCCAGCGTGATCTCCGCGTTGAGTACGCGCGAGACCGGGCATCCGGCCTTTGCGTCGGCGGCGGCTTTCTGGAATTTTGCGTCGTCGGCGTTGGGAATTTTGGCGCGCAATTCCAGGTGAATTTTGGTGATGGTGAAGTTTGCGCCGACTTTTTCAAAGGTCAGCGCGGCCTTGGTGTCGATGGCATCGGCCTTCAGTCCAACGCTGTCCAGTTGCGCCGACAGCGCCATGGAGAAACATCCGGCGTGCGCCGCCGCGATAAGTTCCTCGGGGTTGGTGCCGACGCCGTTCTCAAAGCGCGTGCTGAATGAGTATTGCGTCTGCGAGAGGACTCCGCTAGCGGTGGTGACCGTCCCTCGTCCGTCCTTCAATCCGCCCTGCCAGTGGGCGCTTGCCGATCTTTGCATTGCGATGGCTCCTTGGGTGCGCGTTGATGCGCGCGACCGTTCATGCTAAATGATGACGGCCTTAATGGGATGCCGCGCAGCGCACAAAGGTCGCGTTTCCTGGAGCGAGCGATTGCACAAGAAGGCAATGGCTGCGGAGCTTAAGTTGACGAATGAGTATATCGTTGCACAACTTCCAAACGATTTACCTGTATGCAACCTTTTGAAACGACAACCATTGCCGGAAAAGTTAATGGTTACGCAAGCGGTTGGGCTCGCGCGGGCTGTTGACGCAAAAATAGACACGAACGGGAGCGCGACTCCGGTGCCGTGAATTTATGCTCTGTGAATTTATACTTTCGCTCAACTCCTATGAGAAACGATAATCGGCTGCTCGGCTGTGCCATGGCTCTGTTTCTGGTTTCTACGCTCTCGTGCCGGCGCTCGGGAGAAGAGAATTCAAAGCCGAGCAAGCTGGCCGCGAGGCTGTACAGCGGACAAAGTTTGCAGACGGTGGAGCGCAAGCTTGATATGATGGCCGACAGCTTTGACATACTGGTGGATCGCAAGCCGCTGCCCAGTGACGACGCGCCCGCCCTACCGGCTGCTGGTAATCTCAAAGAAGAACGCGCGGATGGAAGGGCAGACGGGCGAGCTGGTGCTTACGTTTTTCAATGACCGCCTGATGACCGTGCAGTTCTTCCCGGCCGACATTGCTGCTGCGCGCGCCGCCGTGGAAGCGGGCCAGGAGCTTTCACTGGCAGAGCGGAGACGCCCACATCAAGCCTTCCACGCGCGTCTGGGTGGGCAAGGACGAAAGCGGGCGCAGCTATATTGGATGGATTGACAAGGCTTTGCAGGCCGAGCAGGATGCGTGGGTAAAGCAGTATGGAGACGATCCGAACATGGGAGCGAAATGACTCCGATTGATCTGAACAAATTGCGCATCGAGATCGACGTCGATCGACGAAAAGCTGGTGGAGCTGTTCAATCAGCGGGCCCGCTGCGTGCTGGAAATTGGCCGCTACAAGCAAGCAGAACAACATGCCGGTGTATGAGCCCAAGCGCGAGGCAGTGGTGATGGCCAACGTGGCGCACAACAACAAAGGGCCGCTGCCGGACGAAGAGCTGACGACGATTTACACGGCGATTCTGGCGGCGATGCGGCGGTTGCAATCGCCCGACTTGCTGGAGCGCTCGTGAGTTTGCGTGGCGCATCTTCGGAGAAGCGCCCATTGCTGAAGCGCGTGTGCGTGATTGGGCTGGGGCTGATGGGAGGCTCGCTGGGGCTGGCGCTGCGCCGGGCAGGAGTGGCGGAGCACATTGTGGGCTGCGGCCGCGAGGTGCTGCTGCGCCGGGCGCAGGAGATGGGTGCGATTGACTCGGGCACGGTGGACGCGTTGGAGGCGGTGGCGGAGTGCGACTATGTTTTTCTCTGCACGCCGGTGGAGACCAGCATCGCAGTGATGGCGCGGATTGCGCCCAGGCTGAGTGCCGGGAGCGCTGGTGAGCGATGTGGGCAGCACGAAGAACGCGTTCGCCAAGGCGGCGCGCGAGATCTTCGGTGGGTTGGCCGCATGAGCGCGTGCTTCCCGGACATCCGCTGGCGGGTCGGGAGCTTTCCGGGTTGGAGAACGCTTCGGTCGATCTCTACGCGGGCTGCGTGTGGGTGCTGACGCCGCTGGCGGAGCAAGTACCCCACTCAAGCAAAGGAGGCTTGAATGGGCCACCCGCTGCCTGCTTCACCGGGGCACCCGCAGAGTTGACGGCTGCACAGCGCAGTCTGCAACTGGCACTGGAGGCGATTGGAGCGCGCGTGGTCTTTGCCGCTCCGGAGGAGCATGACCGCACGCTGGCCTACACCAGCCATCTGCCGCAGATGCTTTCGAGCGCGCTGGCGCTTACGCTTGAAGAGGCGTTCGGCGCGGAGAATCCGGCGCTGCAGATTCATGCGGGCGGATTGAAGTCCATGCTGCGGCTGGCCGGAAGCGATCCGGTGATGTGGGAGCAGATTGCCGCCAGTAACCGCGGGAATATCGCCGAGGCGCTGGAGCGGCTGGAAGGCGAACTGAGGAAGTTGCGTGAGAGTTTGGGGAGTGCGGAGTTCCGGAAGAGAGTTTGAAGCAGGCGAGAGAGTTCGCGAAGTTTTGAGGGTGAAGGAAGTCCTGCAGAGCTGATCGCGGATCGCAGCTCCCGCATTCGCCAAAAGAAGGCGGATGTGGGCCACCTGCCAGTATTTCCTCCTGCACTATCCAAATCAAAATTAGTTTCCGAGACAACTCTGCATGTAACAATGCGCGGCAGGCTTCGTGGGGAAATCTGCATTCGAATAGCGAGCGAAAACACAATGAAAAAAGTATTTGCGAACGCCGAAGAGGCGATCTTCGACATTCCTGACGGCGCCACGATGATGGTTGGCGGCTTTGGTCTGTGCGGGATTCCGGAAAACCTGATTGCCGCGCTGGAGAAGAAGGGCGTGCGCAACCTGAACACGATCAGCAACAACATGGGCGTGGATGATTTTGGACTGGGGCTGCTGCTGCGCAAGGGACAGATCCGCAGCCACAAGGGCAGCTATGTGGGAGAAAACAAGCTGTTTGAAGAGATGGTGCTGAGCGGCAAGCTGGATCTGGAACTGGTTCCGCAGGGCACGCTGGCCGAACGCATCCGGGCCGGGGGCGCCGGGATTCCCGCGTTCTTATACGCCGACCGGCGTGGGAACGATTGATCGCCGAGGGCAAGGAGACGCGCGAGTTCGATGGGCGCACCTATGTGATGGAGCGCTGGCTGAAGGCCGATTTCTCGCTGGTGAAGGCCTGGAAGGGCGACACCTGGGGAAACCTTATTTACCGCAAGACGGCGCAGAACTTCAATCCGATGATTGCCACGGCGGGAAAGATCACCATTGCCGAGGTGGAGGAGCTGGTGCAGCCGGGCGAGCTTGAGCCTGACCAGATTCATACGCCGGGGATTTACGTGCAGCGCATCTTTAAGGCGGTGGGCGAAGAGAAACGAATCGAGCGGCGCTGCGTGCGCAAGGCATACGGCCTGAGAGGAAACGATGAGCACAACTTCTGGAGCAAAGATTGACAAACGTGAATATATTGTGCGGCGGATTGCGCGCGAGTTCCGCGACGGCTTCTATGTGAACCTGGGCATTGGCATGCCGACGCTGGTGGCCAACCATGTTCCTGCCGGAGTGCAGGTGGTGCTGCAGAGCGAGAACGGAATGCTGGGCATCGGCCCGTTTCCGCTGGAAGGAAGAGCTTGACGCGGACCTGATCAATGCCGGCAAGGAGACGGTGACCGAGATGCCGGGCACTTCGTTCTTCAACTCGGCGGAGTCGTTTGCGATGATTCGCGGCGGCCACGTTGACTTGTCGGTGCTGGGCGCGATGGAAGTGGATGTGGATGGAAACCTGGCCAACTGGATGATTCCGGGAAAGATGGTCAAGGGCATGGGCGGGGCGATGGACCTGGTGGCGGCGGCGCGGCGGGTGATTGTCGCGATGGAGCACGCGACCAAGGCCGGCAAGCCGAAGATCCTGAACCGCTGCACGCTGCCGATCACCGGGCTGAAGGTGGTGGATACGATCGTCACCGAGATGGGCTACTTCAAAGTGCAGCACGGCGGCGGGCTGGTGCTGGAGGAGATCGCTCCGGGGACGACGGTGGAGGAGATTCAGGCGCTGACCGAGCCGAAGTTTGCGGTCAGCCCGAAGCTGTGCGAGATGCAGGTCGAGTAAGGCGCCGACCATCCCACATTTGCCAACTACGGCAAATATGGGGCAACACGCGCGATACACCTATCCGAGCATTTGGGATAGAAGAAAGCGGACGATTAGATAGCCGAGTCCGATGAGAAACAGGGCTACTGCGAGCAGCAATGCGGCGTAGTAGCCCTCTTTGCCGGGATCGGGCGGAGTGACGCCGAGATAGATGGCGAAGAAGTTGTGAACCGCGATCTGGAGAAAGGTACGCTTGGGTTCGGTGCCCGGCATGATGGCGTTCTCCGGAGTGCCGCTCCCATAATAGCCGCAGAGTTGATTACAATCGATGCCTGATGGGCATTCTCAATCAATTATTCGAGCAGCACTTTCACTCCGCGGCCTTGCGGGTGGAGCCGGTGCAGGGCGGGCTGGGCGGCTCCGAGCGCACGATTGTGCGGCTCTCCAATGAGCGCTCCAGCGCAATCGGCATTCTCAACAGCGTGAAGGAAGAGAACACGGCGTTTCTGGAGCTCTCCAGGCACTTTCGCCGCCATGGGCTTCCGGTGCCGGAAATTTACGCGGAAGAGCTCAGCCAGGGCGCTTACCTGGAAGAAGACCTCGGGGAGACTACGCTGTATCAGTTTCTCAGCGCGCATCGCGCGGGGGGCAGAGATTGCGCCCGAGGTGGTGGAGGCCTATCGCAAGGCGGTGGAAGTGCTGCCGCGCTTTCAGGTGGAGGCCGGACGGGACTTGAACTACAAGGTGTGCCATCCGCGCGCCAGCTTCGACAGGCAATCGATTGCGTGGGACCTGAATTACTTCAAATACTACTTTCTTCGGCTGGCCGGAATCGGCTTCAACGAACAGGCACTGGAAGAAGATTTCAGCCGCTTGACGAAGCTGCTGTTGAGCGCCGACCGCAATTACTTTCTCTATCGCGATTTTCAGTCGCGCAATATCATGCTGCGCGACGGTGAGGCTTACTTTCTCGACTACCAGGGCGGGCGGCGCGGGGCGCTGCAATACGATATTGCGTCGCTGCTGTTTGACGGCAAGGCGGATCTGCCGCCGGAGCTGCGGCAGGAGCTGCTGAATCATTATCTCGACGTGCTGGGCGGGTACATCGAGTTGGATCGCGATGAGTTTCTGGAGCACTACTATGCGTACGTTTACGTTCGCATCATGCAGGCGCTGGGCGCGTACGGATTCCGCGGATTCTACGAGCGCAAGGCGCACTTTCTGCAGAGCGTTCCGTATGCGCTGAGGAATCTGCGCTGGCTGCTGCACAACGTCGAATTGCCGGTGGCGCTGCCGACGCTGATGGACGCATTCACCGGCATGGTTGGCTCGGAAAAATTGCAGAGCATTGTGCCGGGTACGGATGAACTGACAGTGTTGGTGTCGAGTTTTTCCTTCCATCGAGGGCCGCTGGAGGACGCGAGCGGCAACGGCGGAGGATTCGTCTTCGACGCGCGCAGCCTGCCGAATCCGGGGCGCGAAGAACGCTTCAAGAGGCTCTCGGGCGAGGACGCGGCGGTGATGGAATACCTGAGCGGACAGGAGAGCGTGCAGCGGTTCCTGGCGGATGCGATGTCACTGGTGGAGGCGAGCGTGAGCAATTATCAGCAGCGCGGCTTCAAGCATCTGATGGTTTCGTTTGGATGCACGGGGGGACAGCATCGCTCGGTGTACCTGGCGGCAGCAGGTGGCAAAACGGCTGGGCGGAAGAGGCGGAATGAGGGTGGTGCTGCAACATCGCGAGCAGGAGAAGTGGGTGCGATGAAGGCGATGATTCTGGCGGCGGGATTGGGGACGCGGCTGCGGCCGTTGACCAACGACAGGCCTAAGGCGCTGGTGGAGATTGCGGGCCGCACGCTGCTGGAGATAACGCTGGGAAGGCTGCGCGGGATTGGCGTCAGCGAGGTGATTGTGAATGTGCATCACTTTGCCGGGCTGGTGGTGGAGTATTTGAGGGCGCACGACAACTTTGGAATGCAGATTGAAATTTCGCGCGAGGATGAACTGCTGGATACCGGCGGCGGACTGATGAAGGCGGCGGAGTTTTTTCTGCGCGACGCCTGGCGGGCGCGATGAGGCGTTTGTACTGCATAACGTCGATGTGCTGAGCGCAATCGACATTGGGCAGATGGTGAAGGTTCATGGCGCGCGTGGTGCGCTGGCGACACTGGCGGTGCAGCGGCGGCAGAGCTCGCGCTATCTGCTGTTTGATGGGCGGGGCGAGCTGTGCGGACGACGCGTGGCGGGGGATGAGGCGGAGATGGCGCGCCCGGCGCAGCAGACGGAGGCGCTGGCGTTTGCGGGGATTCACGTGATCTCGACGCGAATCTTTGGGTTGATGGCGCGGATAGATGGGGAGTTGGGCGATGTGCGGGGCGAGGGGCGCGAGGTGCGGGCGTTTCCGATTATTGCGGCGTACCTGCGTCTGGCCGGTGCGGGAGAAAAGATTCTGGGCTACCGGGCGGACAATAGTTACTGGCGCGACCTCGGGACGGTGGCGAGTTTGCAGCAGGCGGACGAGGATGTGGCAGGCAAGGTGGTTGAGGTTTAAACCTTCTGTCCTTCGTGGCGCCCCATTCGCTGCTCCGCTTTGAGGTAAGCCAGCAGCGTGTGTTCAAGCTGAATGTTGAGGCTGGCGTTAAGGCGCTTGAGGTCGAACATGAAATAGCTGAGGTTGAGCGAGAGCAGGTGTTCATGGATCACTTCGTAAATGGCTTGCTCCAGATGGCGAGTTTGAGCCACCACCAAAGGGATGGTGTAGCCTTGCTGGTAGCGTTTAGACCCGCGCAGCTTGGCGCTTTGAAGTGCGTCCTCGGTTACATGCTCGGAGGCGCCTGACTCCAACATTAACGCCAGATTCTCAATTCCGCGGGGTACGAACTCAATCCGCTGCTCATCGGTAATAGGGATGGCCGCAAGGGCTGGGTCGGCCTTTGTCCCTTTAAGGGCACGCTGGGTGATCTCAAAGACGTTCTCGCGAAGAATTTGAGAGATGCGCTTGGTGGCGGCACCGGTGCCGGGTTTAGGATTCCGTAACTTGTCCTCGATCAAATTAATCAAAGTGGGGACGGCGGCGGGTTTGATCAAGTAATCATCCACCTGGTTGCGGATGGCCTCCAGCGCCGTATCAAAGCCTGGATATCCGGTGAGGATAAGAGTGACGCATAACGGTTGCGTGCGGCGCATTGCGCTGACAACCGTGAAGCCGTCGCCGGGATGGCCGATGTTGAGGTCTGAGATGAGAACGTCGAACTGGGAAGAGGTGATTTGAGTCAGGGCTTCACTTACCGTGCTCGCGACCGTTACGTCATATTCGAACTGGCGCAGAATGGCCGACATGGTGAGGGTGATTCCTGGCTCGTCATCAACAAACAAGATCCGAGCTTTTGCCATAACGCCAGCTTTCTGCCCTCTATAAGATGCACGCGCTCCGCGATTCAGTAGCGCTGCTTCAAAGAATTTTGAGAGTGCCGGGATTGATTGTAGCGGGAGGCGTCGTTTGCAGAGCGCTGCGAAGCGCGTAGACTGTTGGATATGTCACGTCAAAGCGAAGAGCGCAACCGCCAGAAATTTGCCGAGAAGATGCGCCAGAAGAGTCTGGCCGCGAGAAGTGCGAAGCCGGGAGTGAAAAAAGCCGCGGAGACCAAAGCTCCGGCGGAGGACAAGCCCCAAGGGTGATGAGGGGAAGCAGGGCTGGTTCGCGGGGCTGCCGGAAGAGCGGGTTCAGTGTTCGTGAAAGAGCACGTCGTCGGGGCGCTCAAGGATGGAATCCCACATCTGCCAAAAGGCGGGAGATATGGGGGAACCTAGGCCGCGCGCCGGGCCCGCCAGGCCCATCAGGCCGTCAGAACGAGGGCAACTACCGCCAACAACCAGATCAACGACGCCGCCACAACCGAGGTCAACTGCCCCGCCCGAGCAAAGGAAGCTTGAACGGGGCTCCCGCAAGGTCAACTACCCTAACAACAAGGCCAGCGGCCCATACCACCCGGACGCGAGGAGCTCACAGTATTTTCTCCGGCAGCTCTGGGGCCGCTGTACAATCTCCCGATGCGGGCCGCAGCCATCGCGCATTCGTATGTGAAACAGCAGGTGGTGGAGCCGTTCTGCGATGCGAGGGTGAACGTGTTTCGCGGCAATACGCTTGAGCCCAACGATCTGCCGGACGTGGCCATGGTCTTTGGCGGCGACGGCGCGGTGCATCGGGTGCTCGCCTCGCTGGCGTACAGCAAGACTCCGCTGCTGGTGGTTCCGACGGGGAGCGCAAACGATTTTGCGCGCTGTCTCGGCATTCCGAACCGGGGCGAGGCCTTGCGCGCCTGGCGCCGCTATCTCGACCGCAACGACAATGTCCGCACCATTGATCTGGGCGTGGTTCATCCCATGGCCGACCCTGAATCCGGCGGGGTAGAAGCCGTGGCTCGAAGACCTTCGCCGACGCCGACGGCCGGATCGCGCGGCCGGTAAGTCCGCTGGGCCCGGCCATTCTGCGCAGCCAGCTTCAGCACGCGGAGGAGAGCGCCGAAGAAGAGCGCATCGATTTACTTCAGCGGCATCGCCGGGATTGGCCTGGATGCCGAGACCAACCGGTGTGCCAATCGGCTGCCGGGTTGGCTGCGCCGCAATGGCGGCTACATGCTGGCGGCCCTGGAGGCGCTGTCCGATTACGTTCCGCCGACGGTGCTGCTGCACTGCTTTGACATTACCGGGCAGGAGAGCTGTTTGTCGGGTCCGGTGCTGTTCACCGCCATCGGCAACGCTCCTGAGTACGGAAGCGGGATGCGGATGCTGCCGCAGGCGCGGCTGGACGATGGCCAGCTCGATCTATGCTTTGTGCCGGCGATGCCGAAGGGCCGGGTGCTGCGCCACATTTATCGCATCTACTCCGGAACCCACCTGCTGATACCGGGGGTGCGCTACTTCCGCACCCGGCAGGTGTTTGTGGAAAGCGACGAGGCGCTCCCGATCTACGCCGATGGCGAATACCTGTGCCAGACGCCGGCGGAGATCTCGGCATCGCCGCGAGCGCTGAGGGTCATTGTTCCTTAGAACCAGTCCTGAAGCTCCTCACCCTAGTTCTACGGTAGTCGATTCCAGATTGCCTAATTTGCCATAAATTGCCTTATGCGGCATGCATTGCAGGGCAAAGCGCCGAGAGCGCGTTTTTTTGAAGGCGTTTGGGTGATCTGCCGATTTATACTCTCAGGTACACGCATGCCCAGTCCAGAACTCACGACTCCGCAACTACAAACCACCCTTGGTGAGCAGCACGAAGTAATGCCGACGCTCTTCGGGGATGGCTATGGACTGTACGAAGTCCGCAAGGGCTCGTTTGTTGTTTCGTTTGTGCTGAACACGGCCATTATTGCGCTGCTGATCTGGTTGGGAAGCTGGACGGCAACTCATGCGCCGGAGATCAAGCAGGTGGTTGGGCTGTCGGTGGACATCAGCCCCTACGTGCTGCCTGCTTCGAAAACTGCTGCGGGCGGTGGCGGCGGCGGTGGCTCGCATGACAAGATGCCGGCCTCGAAAGGCGCGCTGCCCAAGTTTGCCAAAGACGCAGACTAGCGCCTCCCACGGTGCTGCCGATGGAGCAGCCAAAACTGGCGGTGGCGCCGACGGTGGTTGTTCCTCCAGAGATCAAAATGCCGCAGATGGGGCCGATGGGCGATCCGCTGGCAAAGGTGGCGGGGCCTGCCTCGAATGGCACCGGCACAGGCGGCGGCATCGGCAGCGGAAGCGGCGGCGGAGTGGGCTCGGGAAGCGGCCCCGGCGTTGGCCCTGGATGGGGCGGCGGCATCGGCGGCGGAGCCTACCGGGTAGGCGGCGGAGTCAGCGCGCCGAAGATTATTTACCGGGTTGACCCTGAGTTCAGCGAAGAGGCCCGCAAGAACAAATGGCAGGGCACCGTGCTGCTCCGGGTGATTGTGGGAGTTGACGGCAAGACGCACGACATCAACGTGGTGCGTTCGCTGGGAATGGGGCTGGACGAGAAGGCCGTGGAAGCCGCCCGCTTGTGGCGCTTTGATCCCGGCATGAAAGATGGCAGACCGGTTCCCGTGGAAGTCAACATGGAAGTCAGCTTCCGGCTTTACTAGAGCGATTGGAGAAACCAAATCTGCTAAGCGCGGCAGCTATGGGCACCACGCTCCGCTGATTTTTCCTCTTGAACTTCCTTTTTACTGCTTTACTTATCTTACTTACCCTCTGCGGAAGTAGCGGGTGACCGGCTCGGACTTGCGCCGTGCGGCTTCTGCCCACTCTTCGCCACGCTCCCAGATCTCGCCGGCGCGCTCGCCGAAGTTCTCCACGGCGTCGCGCGCGTCCTCATAGCGGCGACGCACGTCTTTGCGGAGCTGTCGGCCGGTGCGTGGCGCGAGCAGCATGCCGACCAGCGCTCCAACTCCCAGCCCAATCGCCAGAAAACTGGCTGCGGTGGTGTATCGCCTCTGGCGGCGCGAAAGCTCGTAGTCTCCAACGCGGAATTCTTTCATGATAGGAGTCCCTTCGAGGTGGATTTATTCCCTTGCTTAGAGGGATGAATCGCCTGGGCCGTTGCCTGAACCCGGCCAGCACCCGGCGGCCCTGGATTCGATAATTTCCGGTGGCCACCAGGGCTATCGCTTCGCTGTAGGCGATATGCTCCTGCACCAGAATGCGTTCGGCGAGGGTGTGCTCATCGTCGGAGGGGAGAACGGGAACGGACTTTTGCAGGATAATGGCGCCGTGATCGAGGTGCTCGTCCACAAAGTGAACGGTGCAGCCGCTGAACTGGACGCCGTAATCGAGGGCCTGCTTCTGCGCTTCGAGGCCGGGAAAAGCGGGCAGCAGAGAGGGATGGATGTTCAGGATTCTTTGGGGAAACTGCTGCACGAACCAGGGCGAGAGCAGACGGAGGTATCCGGCGAGGATGACGAGATCGACGCCAGCCTTGCGCAGGGCCTCGACGACAGCGCGGTCATGCTCTTCGCGCTTGCGTCCCTTGCTGGGGAGGACGAGGGTGGGGATGTCGCGGGCGCGGGCAGCGGCGATGGCAGCCGCGTCCTCACAGTTGCTGACGACGATGGCGATATGCGCGCGGAGTTTGCCGGCGGCAATGTTGTTGGCGATGGCGAGAAAGTTGGAGCCGCGTCCGGAGAGAAGTATGCCAAGTCGAGTCATCGGAGCTCAAGGATATAGCGGGGTGAGGGTGAGGCTCAAGGATGCCGAGGAAAAAGAACACAGATCAGGGCGGGCATCGCGAGGTGGCGGGGATCAATCTAGTGCAGCGGGAGGCCTATTGAATGACGACTGAGGTTGAGAGCGCGCTGCGCCGGGAGTTGATTGCGGCGCTCAAAGGGCGGCAACGCCCACGTTCGCTTGGAAGATGTGGTGGCGGATTTTCCGGCCCAGCTTCGGGGAGAAAAAGCCGGTCTGCCTTATTCGGCATGGCAACTGCTGGAGCATATTCGGCTGGCGCAGAAGGACATTCTGAGCTTTTGCAACAATCAGGATGGGAGCTACCAGGAGAAGAAGTTTCCTGACGATTACTGGCCTAAAAGCGCGGCTCCGCCAAGCGCCGCGGCATGGCAGAAGTCGATTGACTCGACGCTGGCGGATCGGGAGGCGATGATTCAACTGGTGGGCGACGGGAGGCGCAATCTCTCCGATGCGTTTGCCTGGGGAGAGGGGCAGAATCTGCTGCGCGAAGCTATTCTGGTGGTCGATCACAACGCGTATCACACGGGAGAGCTGCTGACGCTGCGCAGGTTGCTGGGGATTTGGCCGGCGAAGTGAACGGCCAACGTCTTGAAAGATCATAGCCTCGGTAGTTAGCTTGGGGCAAATAATCAAAGGCCCCATCCGAGCCACGAAGGCCGAATGGGGCGCAAGATTGCATGGCCAGTCGATTTTTTGCTGAGTCGCTTGATTTATGTGTACTGGACTTTGCGTTCGCCTTTGACGATTCGGCCGATGACGTAGGCTTTTTCGCCGGCGCGGTCGAGGATGGTTTGCACCTTCTTGAACTTTTTGGCCGGGACGACGAGAATCATGCCGATGCCCATGTTGAAGGTGCGCATCATTTCGGCTTGCTCGATGTTGCCGATCTTCTGCATGTGGTCAAAGATGGGCAGGATGGGCCAGCTTCCCATCTCGATGATGGCAGCGACGCCCTTGGGCAGCACGCGGGGCAGATTTTCGGTGATGCCGCCGCCAGTGATGTGAGCCATGGCGCTGACGCAATCGGCGTCTAATACGCGGCGGACGATGGGCCAGTAGCTCCTGTGCTGCTTCATCAGCTCGGAGCCGACCTTGCCCTTCATCTCGTTGACATAGGTATCCGGGGTGTAGTTTGCCACGGAGAACATGAGCTTGCGGGCGAGCGAGTAGCCGTTGGTGTGCAAGCCGTTGGAAGGCAGACCGACGAGCACGTCACCCGGCTCGACGTCTTTGCCGGTGATCACCTTTTCGCGCTCGACGGCGCCGACGATGAATCCGGCCAGATCATATTCGCCATCGGGATAGAAGCCGGGCATCTCGGCGGTCTCACCGCCGATGAGCGCGCAGCCGTTGTGTTTGCAGGCTTCGGCAAGTCCGCTGACAACTTTCTCGGCGATCTCCAGCTCGAGCCTTCCCACGGCCAGGTAATCCATAAAGAAGAGCGGAGTTGCGCCTTGCACTGCAATGTCATTGACACAATGGTTGACCAGGTCTCCGCCGACGGTGTGATGCACGCCCATTTCAAAAGCGAGCTTGAGCTTGGTGCCCACGCCATCGACGCTGCTGACCAGGACGGGATCGGTGAACTTTCTTTTGTCGACCTGAAAGAGTCCGCCAAAGCCGCCAATCTCGCTGAGGACACACTTGTTGAATGTTCGGTGCGCGAGGTACTTGATGCGCTGCTTTGTGCGATTCGCCTGTAGTATGTCGACGCCTGCGTCGGCGTAGGTCAGGCTTCTTTGTTCAATCTGCTCGGCCAAGATAGTCCGTCCGTGGAGGTAATGTCGAGGGGTTCCGCGAATCAAGATTGTAGCATTGGCGGGTCAAAATATACGGTGACCCTCGTCACTTCCGCCTTTTCCCCGCGGTCAGCGACCAATGGTGTTTGTCCGGGCAGTTCTGCTCACTCCATACTGGGGTGGAAAGGCATCCTCTTCACAGTTCAATACTGAGAGAAGAGCCGGCGCCATACTTGACACTGCAGGACGAGAGCCGCCCCGGAGCACACTGATACCAATGGCACACATGGGACTCCACCTACAAGATTGGGTACTCGTTGCATTCGGCGGGGTGGTCTCGCTGACCGGAGGCTGGATTCAGCTCCACCCGGAACGCGTCCTGCCACTCCCGGCGAACCGGCAGTTGGAGCCCGCCGTGCTGGCGCCAATCCGGCGGCTGGGAGCTTGCTTTCTGTTCATGGGAGTGTTCTTTGCGCTGCAGATGAGCTTCGATCTGACCCGCCGTCCGTGGTGGGGCGGGACGCTGAGCGGGCTAGTGACGGCCGTTGCAGCGGTTCTGATGGTTGATGCGCGAATCCGCCGGCGGCAGGCGAGCGAGCAAGTGCCAGTGCGAAAAGGCGTTGGAAGTTCGATAGAGACAAGCGCAAGACGAACACCCATCCCTGAAAGACCCACATCTTCTAACTGCGGCAGATGCGGGGCACCGTCGATACGTCAGCCGATAAGAAGTGGATTTGGCTCGACGTGCCACCGTCAACGCATTAGAAAGATCTGGGTCTTGCTGCTCCCGTTCCCGACCTGTGATCCGATCAACAATCATCAATTTTCATCCAACGAAGACGGTTGCGCGGTGTAGGATTCCGGCATACTACTCCGGCCCGAAAGTGAGAGGTCATGAGTCCGATTATCAAAACGCAGATCTCCAATGTCAGTCCGGCGCACGATGTGCTGCGGGCGGACCGCCACCCGCTCGATCCGATTTTTAAACCCACCAGCGTAGCCGTGATTGGAGCCACCGAGCGCGCCGGGTCGGTGGGCCGAACGCTGCTGTGGAATCTGATCAGCAGCCCGTTTGGCGGGACGATTTATCCGGTCAATCCGAAGCGCGCCAACATACTGGGCATTCGCGCTTACAAATCGCTGCATGCGCTGCCCGAGATACCTGACTTGGTCATTGTGGGCACTCCGGCGGAGGGCGTTCCGGCGCTGCTGCGGGAATGCGTCGAACTCGGGATTCCGGGGGGCATTGTTATCTCTGCCGGCTTTAAGGAGACGGGCGAGGCAGGGACGCGGCTTGAAAGCGAGATTCTGCACACCATCGGGGGCCGGATGCGGATCATCGGCCCGAACAGCCTGGGCGTGATGAATCCGGTGCTGGGACTGAATGCGACCTTTGCCAACTCGATGGCGCGGCCGGGCAATGTAGCGTTTATCAGCCAGAGCGGGGCGCTGTGCACGGCGGTACTGGATTGGGCGAAGCGGGAGAACGTGGGCTTCAGCGGCTTTGTCTCAAGCGGCTCGATGCTGGATGTGAACTGGGGCGATCTGATCGACTACTTTGGCAGCGATCCGCGCACCCACTCGATCGTCATCTACATGGAATCGATTGGCGACGCGAGCTCGTTCCTTTCCGCCGCGCGCGAGGTCTCGCTGACCAAGCCGATTATTGTGATCAAGTCCGGACGCACCGAGGCTGCGGCCCGGGCGGCGGCTTCGCATACGGGCTCGCTGACCGGCTCCGACGCCGTGCTGGAAGCGGCTTTCCGCCGGGTCGGAGTGCTGCGGGTCAACTCCGTGGCAGAAATCTTTTTCATGACCGAAGTGCTCTCGATGCAGCCGCGCCCCAAGGGCAAACGGCTGGGCATTGTGACCAACGCGGGCGGGCCGGGAGTGCTGGCCACCGACGGGCTGATCCATGGCGGCGGCGAGCTTGCCGAGCTATCGCCGGAGAGCTTGAGCGCACTTGACGCGATACTTCCGCGCAGCGTGGAGCCACAACAATCCGGTGGACATTCTGGGCGACGCCGAGCCGGAGCGCTACGCCAAGTCACTGGGGATTGTGGCCAAAGACCCGAACGTCGATGGCATGCTGGTGATCATGACGCCGCAGGGGCATGACCAACCCGACGCTGATTGCCGAGCAGCTTAGGCCGTTCGCTCGCGGACTGGGGAAGCCGGTGCTGGCCGTTGGATGGGCGGCGAATCGGTGGAAGATGGCGCGGACATTCTCAATAAGGCAGGAATTCCCAGCTTCGACTACCCCGATACGGCGGTGCGCGCCTTCAACTACATGTGGCGCTACTCGTACAATCTGCGCGGGCTCTATGAGACGCCATTGCCGAGCGACGCCGCGTTCCATCCGGATCACGCCCGCGCCTCGGAGCTGCTTTCTACGGTGCGCGCGAGCGGCCGCACGGTTCTGACCGAGTACGAATCGAAGAAGCTGCTTGAGGCCTACGGGATTCCGGTTATTCCAACCGAGGTCGCCGATAGCGAAGATGCGGCGGTGGAAGCGGCGGCCGGCATGGGATACCCGGTGGTGCTCAAACTGCATTCGTTCACCATCACCCACAAGAGCGACGTTGGCGGAGTGGTTCTCAATCTTCCCGATGAGCTGAGGGTGCGCAGGGCCTTCAGGCAGATTCGCGATTCGGTGGAGGCCAACGCCGGAGCAGGCCACTTCCAGGGAGTGACGGTTCAGCCCTTCGCCAGGCAAGAGGGTTATGAGCTGATCCTGGGCGCCACGTTGGACCCGCAGTTTGGCCCGGTGCTGCTGTTCGGCACGGGAGGGCTGCTGGTGGAGGTTTTCGAGGATCGCTCACTGGCCCTGCCGCCGCTGAATACCACATTGGCGCGCCGGATGATGGAACAGACCCGCATCTACACGGCACTGAAAGGAGTGCGCGGGCGGCAATCGGTGGACCTGGCGGCGCTGGAAGAGCTGATGGTGCGCTTCAGCGATCTGGTGATCGAAAATCCGGTGATCAGGGAGATCGACGTCAACCCGGTGCTGGCCTCGGCGGAGCGGCTGGTGGCGCTGGATGCGCGGGTGGTGATTCACGACCGGAGGGTTGCGGATAATCAGCTTTCACATTCCGCGATTCGTCCCTATCCGGCGCGCTATGTTGACGACAACTGGACGATGAGGGATGGCGAGCAGGTCACGATTCGGCCGATCCGTCCCGAAGACGAGCCGCTGGTGATCGAGTTCCACAAGAAGCTGAGCGAACGCAGCGTGTATCTGCGCTACTTCCAGCCGCTGAAGCTGACGCAACGTACGGCGCACGAGCGACTGACCCGCATCTGCTTCATCGATTACGACCGCGAAATGGCGCTGGTGGTGGAGCGCAAACTGCCCGACGGCACGCCGGATATCGTGGCGATTGGCCGCCTCAGCAAAATCCATGGCCGTCCCGAGGCGGAGCTGGCGGCGCTGGTACAGGACGAGTTCCACGGCAAAGGGCTGGGGACGGAGCTATATCGCCGGCTGATCCAGGTGGCGCGCGACCAGCACCTGATGAAGGTTCACTCCAACATGCTGGGCGAGAACAAAGAGATGCAGAGGCTGTGCGCCAAGCTGGGATTCCATCTCAGCGCTCCCGAACTGGAGGACAATCTGGTGCTCGCCGAACTCAATCTGGAATGAAACTGCACATGTTTCAAGGTTTCCGGGTTTCAAAGTTTCAAGGTTGAGATCAAAGACAAGGACAGGGTCAACTGCCCCACTCAAGCCAAAGGAAGGGCTTAAATGGGCACCCGCGCGGCATTTGCGTTGCGAGATAGGACGCAGTCACTCAATCGTTCTGCGCCGCATTTCTGCCCGCAATTGGCATTTTTGCGCAGCCCGCAGTTATCGAACTTTCGGGATTCCGGCAGCCCGCTCCTCGGTTGCAACGCCCAGTTGGGTGATGCCTTCTAACTGAAAGACCACTCGTCAAAAAAACTGAAAAGGAGCGAGGAGAAATGAAGCTACAACGGTTGATGTTCCTGGCCGTAGCGATAGCTGCGCTTGGGGCTATGAGTATGGCACAGAGCAGCGCAGGACAGGGAATGGGGCAGCACCAGAATGTGCCGTCCAGCATGAGCACGAGCAGCGCAGCGATGAAGAGCCCCGACCATCGTTTCATCAAGGAAGCGGCCCAGGGCGGAATGGCGGAAGTTGAGCTAGGAAACCTGGCGCAACAGAATAGCAGCAGCGCCGCGGTCAAGGAATTCGGCAATCGAATGGTGACCGACCACACGAAGGCCAACGACGGGCTGCGCCAGATTGCGGATCAGAAGGGAATTACACTTCCGACGACCACGGACGCTAAAGACGAACAAACGAGCAAGATGCTGGAATCGAAGCAGGGCGCGGCGTTTGACAAGGCTTACATGCGCGACATGGTGAAGGATCATGAGGCCGACATCGCGGCGTTCCGCCACGAAGCTGAGTACGGTAAAGACCCGCAGGTGAAGGCCTGGGCTCAGCAGACGCTGCCAGTCCTCGAAGAGCACTTGTCATTGGCTAAAAAGACCGCCGGAGAGGTAGGAGTCGAATCTACTCGCAGCAGCAAGTAGCGTAGGCTGCGGGAAGAGCGACGGCAATGGCAAGAGGTGAAGCCGGAGGCCGGTGAGTCTGAGGTTCATGGCTCATTGCGGCAGAGCCATGCCGCCTTGGCCCAGACGAGTGCGGCGGCGACGATGCCGGCGCTGGTGTCCAGAGCCACATCGCTCCACTGCCCGGTGCGGCTGGGAATGGTCATCTGGTGGAGTTCATCGGCTGAGGCGACCAAGAAGGTAAAGAGCACGGCGAGGCCGGCCCACTCAATCCGCCACCAGATGCGCCGCACGTGGATGCTGCTGGACTTGATGAAGCTGCGGTAGTCGTGCTGCAGCCAGTAAGCGCCGCGTAGCAGCAAAAACCAGCAGAAGCACAGCAGCCCGTAGCCCACCATGTGTCCGGTCTTACGCATGAGATGGTTGAGCAGATCCAGCTGCGGGTCGCTGAGGTGGATTCCGATCCATAGCAACAGATGACGGAGATGCGAAGCGGTGTGTTCGCCCGACATCATATCGGTGGATTCCAATTTGATCAGCGTCAGCATGACCAGCACCGGCAGCCAGTAGTGCCAGAAAAGCTCTCGTGAGTGCTTCAATCTTCCTCGCTCAGTCTGCGGAGGCGGTAAGGTGTTTGCGATCCCACACTGGCCCTCGTGGAGCACCTGCGCCATTTCCGGGTTTTCTAAAAGCAGTGCTTCAGACGACGAGCAGGAGACGCGCTCCTGCTCATGGACTGGCGACTGCAACGCATTATTCTGCACGATAGTTCGGAGCTTCGCGCGTAATCGTCACATCATGCACGTGGCTTTCCTTGAGTCCGGCGGCGCTGATACGGATGAAGCGCGCCTTCTGTTGCATCTCTTCGATGGAGCGGCAACCGACATAACCCATGCCGCTGCGCAGTCCGCCCACCAACTGGTGAACCATCATGGCCACGGTACCGCGATAGGGAACGCGTCCTTCAATGCCTTCGGGCACCAGCTTTGCCAGGCGGTTGCCCTCTTCGAGGCCGTTGTCGAGGCCGCGATGCAACTCAGCAGGATGATCCAGGCTCTGGAAGTAGCGCTCACTGGAGCCTTGCGCCATGGCACCGAGCGAACCCATGCCGCGATATGCCTTGAAGGTGCGGCCCTGATAAAGAATGGTCTCGCCCGGACTCTCTTCGGTTCCGGCTAGCAGGGAGCCGATCATGACTACGCTGGCTCCGGCGGCAATGGCTTTGGAAATATCGCCGGAATACTTGACTCCGCCATCGGCGATGATCGGCACTCCGGTTTCACGGGCCGCACGCGCCGCCTCGGCGATGGCAGTAATCTGCGGCACGCCGGCTCCGGTGACAACTCTGGTGGTGCAGATGGAGCCGGGTCCGATGCCCACCTTCACGCCGTCAACGCCGCAGGAGATCAGCTCGGCTGTGGCTTCATAGGTGGCGACGTTTCCGGCCAGCAGGCAGACGTCAGGGAGAGAGCGTTTAATGGCCTTGATGGCTTCCATGACGCGGGTGGAGTGGCCATGCGCGCTGTCGACGGCGAGCACATCGCACTTGAGGCGGACCATCTCCTGGGCGCGCTCGAGGAAGTCACCGGTAGCGCCGACGGCGGCGCCGACTCGCAAGCGTCCCTTCTCGTCTTTGGCCGCGCCGGGATATTTCAGCTTCTTCTGGATGTCCTTGACCGTGATCAGACCCTTCAACTCATACTGGTCATCGACGACCAGCAGCTTTTCCACGCGGTGCTGATGCAGTATCTGCTCGGCCTGTTCCAAGGTAGTGCCGACCGGAACCGTGATCAGATTCTCTTTGGTCATGATCTGCGAGATAGGAACGTCGGTGCGAGTTTCAAACCGGAGGTCGCGGTTGGTCAGTATTCCTACCAGCTTTTTGCCCTTTGTAACCGGCACGCCGCTGATGCGGAAGCGCTTCATCAACTCGAGCGCATCGCTGATATTGCGCTCCGGCTCAATGGTGACCGGATCGACGATCATGCCGCTTTCCGAGCGCTTCACCTTGTCAATTTCGCCTGCCTGCTGTTCGATGGAGAGGTTGCGATGGATGATTCCGAGGCCGCCCTGTTGGGCCAGCGCAATGGCCATGCGCGACTCGGTCACCGTATCCATTGCAGCACCGATGATGGGAATGTTCAGGCGAATCCTGCGTGTGAGCTGAACCTGGGTGTTGACTTCGGTAGGAATCACATCTGACTTGGCCGGGAGAAGCAAAACGTCGTCGAAGGTCAAAGCCTCTGGAACCGGAAAATTAATCATTGCGCATGTCCAAAAGGGAGGTCATATGACATTGTATGAACTCCGCACCTACTCATGCAAACCCAAGAGATTGCAGCGCGAAAATCCTATTGTTTGTTTGCACTCGGCTGAGCCAGGGGCGGATCGGCGGTTGTGGATATCTGAGTGTCTCTGCCATGGGTGGGATCTTTGTGGAATAACTTGCGCGAGATGTCCGGCCAGAACTCCTGGAATATAGCGCCGAAGGCACCCTCGGCGGTCACAATCATGCCGTTGGAGATGGTGAGGCCGACACCGGAGTCGGTGCCCGGATAATAGAGATTTGAGATCGCCCCGGCGATGATATTTCCCCCGATATTGGAGTAGTTAGGCTCCCACTTGCCGGTGTTGTCGTGCTTGCAGATGAAGGAGGTGGCGGCGGCGTAGAGCAGACGGTGAGTGGTAGTTCCACGGCCCTTGCGAAAGTAGCGGGGATCCTGGTGGAGCAGGGCAGGCAGTATGCCATTGCCGATCATAGTGCCGTCAAAGGTATCGAGGTAGGCTGCTCCGGCCCGCTGTCCATAGCCCTTGACTCCCCAACCGAAATTCAAATCGTTGGCCACCTCATGGTAGCCGGCGACTACGAATGCCACGCCAAAGGTCACTGGGTCGGTAGCGGAGCGGAAGGCAAGGCGCACCTTCTGCCCAGCGGTGAGGGAGACGGCATCGCTGCGATAGCTGGTGTTGAAGGCCGGCACAACGCCGAGCACCCTTTGCTTCTCCTGCTCCCTGATCTGCTCCTCGGCTTTCTGGTGCTGACTCTCAATTTGGCTGGACTGCACGACGCCGGGTTGCACGGGCGGTGCCGGCGGGGCGGAGGTCGGCTGTGCCGAGCCATCTGCCGTCGGCGTCGGCGCCACGTTCTGCGCAACTTCAGCGACGCGCGCCCAGTTGACAGTGGCGCTCTCGGCGACGGACGCGCTGTTCCCATGCGGCCCAGGGGCGTTCATTTGTTCCGCGCATAAGGGCGCAGTTACTACAATCGCCGCCAGAGACAGCAGCCACATCCAGACAGTCTTCACGAAGCAGCTCCAATGGACCGGTACAGCGCCGGCGCAGGAATGACTTCCATTCTACCGTGGAAGCTGGCCGAAGGCAGGCACCCGGGTCGCCGAGGCCAGAAACTTTACTTTACTTTACGGGGCTATCGGTGGTTCGGAATCAGGCGGGTTCAATGGTGGAGAGCAGTGGTCGCGTGGGCTCAGGGTCCTTGGTTGTATTCCCTCCCGTAGCGGCGCTATACTCTTAGATGGTAGTCGCGGAAGAGCTTCCATCCGTGTTTCTGGGTCGGCCCGGGTGAGCGCGACGCGCGGGCGATGTGGCCCGCGTTTCTGATTTATTTTCCTGTCCATTTGCGTCTTTGGCGAAGGCAGGCAGCCGTCAGGCCTGTTGGGGAAGCTACGGGCGTTGCAGTGTGGATTGGCAGCCTGGAGCTGCGGAGTTATGGTTCAAGCATGGCATTTGCGCTCGACAAAGTACGAGAGATTGCGGAAAGAGTCGCCGAGTCCAATGGGCTGATGGTCTGGGATATTGAGATGAAGGGCAGCGGTGCAAACCGGACCTTGCGCATCTATATCGATAGACCAATCGACAGAGCGAGCGACCAAGCTGAAGGAGTTACGCACGAAGATTGTTCGGCCTATAGCCGTGAGGTTTCGACTATTTTCGATGTTGAAGATGCGGTTCCAGGCGGGACCTATGTGCTGGAGATTTCCTCTCCCAGGGCTGGATCGCAAGCTTTTTAAGCCGGAGCATTTTGCGCGGTTTGCCGGGAGCCTGGTGAAGTTCAGTACGCGCGAACTGGTGAATGGCAATCGCCATTTTGAGGGGCGGCTGGTTGGCTTCTCAGAGGGCCAGCTTACGGTCGATCTGGACCAGGTGGTGAGCCGTAAGAAGGCAAAGGCCCAGGGAGCGGGCGTGATTGTGGTGGCTTTCTCGAATGTTGAGAAGGCCAGCTTGGTGCCCGAGTTTTAGCTTCTCAAGTTCTGTTGAGCGCGGCTTTGGCCGCGTGCGGCGTTGACCGAATGGTTCGGCAACAGAGTGGTTCCGGCGCAAGCACGGGGCAGATAAGAATCCAGACGCGGGGCGCGGCCCCGCATACGGTAAGGTGGCAGGGAATATGGCAAGTGAACTTTATAACGTGATCGACGCATTGAGCCGCGAAAAAGGGATCAATCCCGACATCGTAGTTGCGGCCGTCGAAGACGCCATCGTCGTCGCCACGCGCAAGTTCTACAAGACGCAGGAGAGCCTGCGGGCCGTTCTCGATCGTGAGACCGGCGCAATCCGCGCTTATTCGGTGAAGGAAATTCTTCCCAGCGAAGACGACATCGAGGACCCGCAGATTCAGATCTCGCTGGAAGAGGCGCTGAAGATCAGCGAAGACGCGGTGGTTGGCGGCGAACTGCTGCAGGAAAAGTCGATTGAAGGACTAGGCCGCATAGCCGCGCAACTGGCCAAGCAGGTGATCTTCCAGAAGGTTCGGGAGGCCGAGCGCGATACGGTCTTCAACGAGTATCACGGACGCGTCAACGAGGTGGTCAACGCCACGGTGAAGCGCATTGAAGGGCCGGATTACATCTTCGAACTGAGCAAGGCCGAAGCCCGGATGCCGCGCAAGGAGCAGTCCAAACTGGAGTCGTTCGCGGTGGGCGAGCGGGTTCGCGTGGTCATCACGCGGGTAGAGAAGGCGACCAAGGGGCCGGGCGTGATCGTCTCACGGGCGGCGCCGGAGCTGGTTAGCAACCTCTTCCAGACCGAGGTGCCGGAGATCTATGACAACACGGTGGTGATCAGGGCCATTGCGCGTGAAGCCGGCGAGCGCACCAAGATCGCGGTGATGTCACGCGATAAGGATGTGGACGCGGTCGGTGCCTGCGTGGGCATGAAGGGCATGCGGGTGCAGTCGATCATCCGCGAACTGCGCGGAGAGAAGATCGACATCATCGAGTACCACGAGGACGCTGTGACCTTTGCGGAAAAGGCTCTGCAGCCTGCCAAAGTTTCACGGGTCTCGATTGTGGACAGCCGCGATAAGCATCTTGAAGTGATCGTGGATGACACTCAGCTCTCGCTTGCGATCGGCAAGAAGGGACAGAATGTCCGGCTGGCGGCCAAGCTGCTGGGCTGGAAGATCGATATCAAGAGCGAAGAGGAAAAGCGCCAGGAGGTCGAACAGCAGATGAACTCGCTGGTCGGCAACTCGGCGACTTCGCTGGAAAACATTGCCGAATTGGCGATGAGGTGCTGCAGAAGCTGAGCGAGGCCGGGGTCAGCAGCGTCGAGGCACTGGCGGACATGACTCCGGAAGAGCTGGAGGCAATCCCCGGCATTGATCCTGAGACGATTGAGAAGATCTCGGTTGCGGTGAACAATTACTTCTCCCGGCTGGAGTCGGCCGAACCGGCGGAAGAGGCTCTGTCTGCCGATGCGGTCGATGTTGAGTATCCCTCCGACCCATTGTTGGCCGCCGAGGCTGAACTGGAGCCGGAAGCCGCGGCTGCAGAGGCGTCAGCAGAGGGAAAGCCGGACGAAGCGGGCGAAGGTGCAGAAGTTTCCGGCGAGGCTGCCGGCGAGTGAAGTCGAGAGTCATCCGGGCGAGCAGGACACCGACCCGGCGAACAAATAGGGCGCAGGGTTTGGCCTTGCGGCCAAGCCCTTCAGCGGCACTTTGGAAGCTAGTTTCTGGGTCCCGGCGAAGGCCCAGGCAAACGCAGCATGGATGTCTTCCTGATGGAAGACCTCTCCAGTAGAGCAGTACGGCGCTGAGGCGCAGCCGCACCGGTCCAGAGCAGGTGAAGACGGTTTCGGCATAAGGAAATGAACGGCGGATGAAGATTCGAATTAACGATCTGGCTCGCGAGCTGGAAGTGAAAAGCAAACAGATCCTCGACGTGCTTATCAAGGTTGGCGTCACGGAGAAGAAGACCCACTCCAGCTCTGTTGAAGAAGATGAAGCCGAAAAAGTGCGCAAGTACTTTCACGAGTCGAGCACTACGCCCGGCAGCCGCCACCGCACTGGCGGCGAAGAATTCCGCCCCAAGATCGATCTCTCCAAGATATCCAAGCCGGGCGATGCGCTGAAGGCGATTCTGGCGCGCAGGGAGCAGTCTGCGGAAGCAGTCGCACCGGCTCGCCCGGTAGCGCCGCCGCCCCCGGCACCGCCCAAGGCGATTGTCAACAAGCCGGCGGCGCCCAAGCCCGCCGCCCCGCCGGTCGTCGAGCGCGTTCCGCGCATGGTCACGCCGGAGTCGGTTGCGCAGCGCTCGCAGGTATCGACCGTCGAGATGCCGAAGGCTCCAGCGGCTGCCGCTCCTCATGCCCCGGTGGAGACTGCTGCGCCGCCCAAGGCCGTTGTGCCGCCCCCAGCCGGTTTCAGCTCCTGTAGCTGCCGCACGCCAGAGACTGTCGAGGTCGAGGCTCCCGCTGCCAAGGCTCCGGTTGCGGAAGAGGCGGTGAGCGCGCCCGTTGCTAATGCCGCTGCCGCGGATCCAGTTGCCGCCAGTGATGAAGGTGCCCCTGCGGCCACCGCGATTCCGGCAACTCATGCCGCGTCAACCACCGCGCCCTGCCGCGGCCGGCAAGGTTGCCGCCCACAAGGCCGCCATTCGCTGGCGCCGCGCGTCCAGCGGCGGCTGGTCATCCGCCTGCTCCTCCGGCTCGCCGGATGATTGTGCCGCAGACCGGGCCCCGTCCGGTTTACACCGCACCGCCGCCACAGCCGCCGCGTGCGCCGCAGCCGCCCTCAGGAATGGTGGGCAATCGCCCCGGTCCGGTGCGCGGACAGCCTATCTTCCAGCGCCCGCGTCCCGGCCAATCTGTCTGCTCCTAACGGTGCTCCCGGCGCTGCCGGGTGCTCCGGGCATGCGCCCGCCGATGCGTCCTGGCGAGCGCCGTCCGATGCACCCGACCCGCACTGCTCCTACTCCGGGCGGACGTCCGCCGATGGGTGCTGGACGCCCCGGCATGGGCACGCGACCGGGCGGTCCGCCACGTCCGGGAGGCTTGCTCGGTGCTGCTGCCGGTGCTCCGCCTCCGGGTGCTGCGCCTCGTCCTGGCGCTCGCGCCGGCGCGCCTTCGCGCCGTCCGGGCCAGCGTTACACAGGGCCGCGCGGCAAGCAAGAAGGGCCGATGAAGGGTTTTACGCCGCCGCCTAGGCTTTCGCTCAGCAATGAGCCGATGCCGATCACGCGCGCGATTACCATCTCGGAGGGAGTGAGCGTAAAGGATCTGGCCGAAAAGCTCGGCATCCGCGCCAAGGATTTGATTGCGCGGTTGCTGGCTCGCGGCGTTTTTGCCACCATCAACCAGACCCTGAGCGAAGACCTTGCGCGTGATATGGCCCGACACTTTGGAGCCGAAAGCTCGGTCATCAGCTTTGAGGATCAGATTCAGCAGGACTACGACGCGCAGGCCATCGAGCAGGAGAACGAGGCGGTCTTCAACACTGTGACGCGTCCTCCGGTGGTGACCATCATGGGCCACGTCGATCACGGCAAAACCAGCCTGCTCGACGCTATTCGCTCCACCAACGTAGCCGAGGGCGAAGCCGGCGGCATTACGCAGCACATTGGCGCGTACAAGGTGAAGATCACCGACACCAACTCGCCGGCTTATGGACGGGAGATCGTCTTCCTGGATACGCCGGGTCACGAGGCTTTTACCCGGATGCGCGCCCGTGGCGCCAAGGTCACCGACATTGTGGTTCTGGTGGTGGCCGCCGACGATGGAGTGATGCCGCAGACGCTGGAGGCGATCGACCACGCCAAGGCTGCCAAGGTTCCGCTGATCGTTGCGGTGAACAAGATCGATAAGCCGGAGGCACAGCCGGACCGGGTCAAGAAGCAGCTTGCCGACCGCGGCCTGCTTCCCGAAGACTGGGGTGGAGACACGATCTTTGTCGATGTATCTGCGAAGAAGCACACCAATCTGAACCAGGTGATGGAGATGATCTGCCTGGTGGCGGATATGAAGGAGCTGAAGGCTACGCCCGAACGGTTGGCCTCCGGCACCGTGCTGGAAGCCAAGCTGGATCGCGGACGCGGTCCGGTAGCTACCGTACTGATCGACAATGGAACGCTGCACGCGGGCGAAAATTTTGTGGTCGGCAACGTCTTCGGCAAGGTTCGCGCCATGTTCGATGATCGCGGCCGCACGCTGGATGAAGCCGGTCCCTCGACTCCGGTGGAGATTCTGGGACTGGAAGGACTGCCGCAGGCCGGTGATCAGTTCGTGGTGGTTGCCGAGCGAGAAAAGGCCCGTGAAATCGCCGATTACCGCGAAGCCAAGGCGCGCGAAGCGATTCTCGCCAAGACCGCGCGCGTCTCGCTGGAAGGACTTGCCCAGAAGATCAAGACCGAAGGCACCAAGCAGCTCGACATCATCCTCAAGGGCGACGTGCAGGGATCGGTCGAAGTCATCAACGATCTGCTCACCAAGCTCTCCGGCGATCAGGTGCGCATCAAGGTGCTGCGCTACTCGGTAGGCGCCATCACCGAGAGCGACGTTCTGCTGGCGGCTGCCTCCAACGCCATCATTATCGGCTTCAACGTCCGCCCCGAGCGCAAGGCGCAGGAGATGGCCGAGCAGGAAAAGGTCGATATCCGTCTGCACTCGATCATTTACGAGTTGCAGGACGAAATGAAGAAGGCGATGACCGGGCTGCTCGATCCAACCATCAAGGAAACCTACCTGGGACGCGCCGAGGTGAAAGATACCTTCCGCATCCCCAAGGTGGGAACCATTGCCGGTTGCCAGGTGCTCGACGGGTTGATCAAGCGCGACTCCGATGTGCGTTTGCTGCGCGACAACGTGCTTGTGTACACGGGCAAGGTTTCGTCGCTCAAGCGCTTCAAGGACGATGCCAGCGAGGTGCGAAACGGAATGGAGTGCGGCATCGGCATCCAGAACTACAACGACGTGAAGAAGGGCGACATCATCGAGGCCTTCCTCACCGAGAAGTTTGCGACCCAGCTGATTTAATATTCGGAGTGCCGATCCTGTGCGTTGGGTCGGCACTCCTGCTCAATCGATAACTGCAGGTATCTCCAAGGTATCCCCCTCCGCAATCAGCGTGACAATTTTTCTCGATTGCCATCTCCATTCGGTGTACTATTCCTCCACTTTAATTTGGTGAATGGGGATTCATTCTTGTCGAATCCCTTGTTTGCGCTGATGCCTGGTTGTCAAATTTTTTTTGTCGAGCAGAGTTCCTGGCTGTGGGTGGCCGTAAAAAGGTTCAATCAAGGAATCAGGAGCTAGAGAATGAAGAAACTGTTCTTGGCGTCACTGCTGCTTTCCCTCTCCGTCTGCGCCTTCGCGCAGCAGAGCTACGTCGGACGTTTCGACGTCTTCGGCGGTTTCAGCTATCTGAACTCGCCAAAACTGGACCTGCAGCAACGTGGATTCAACACTCAGATCGGCTACAACGTAACGCGCTGGTTGGCCGCGGGTGTTGACTACAGCATTCAGTTCGGTCGCGCTTCGCTGGTCACCAGTGACCTGAAGACACAATACGCGACGCCGCTCAACGAGCTTGTTCTTGCAGGAGAAGCCGGGGCTGTTTTCACCGATCGTCATTCCTGTCGGCTACCAGCTCTGGGCGCCGTTCAACGCAACCACCCAGACCTTCACCGGTGGGCCGCAGCTTAATTATCGTCATTTCAAGCAGGTGACCTTGTTCGCGCACCCCTCGATCGGCGCCATTCACGAGAACATATCGATTAGCGCGCACGACGCTTTTACTCAGGAAATTGTTCTGCCTGCTCTGCTTGGCCAGCTTCCGCCAATCGCAACCACGCCTGTCATTTCGACCTTGAAGCCGAACGACACGACGTACTTCTATGGTTTCGGGGGCGGTGCTGATTTCAACGCCACCAAGCACGTTCACCTCCGGGCTGACGTTGAGTTCGTGCACGTGTACCTGTTCAGCAACCTGCTGGCCAACGCGCGCAACAGCGTGCGCCTCTCGATTGGCCCCTCATTTAACTTCGGCAAGAACGTAAGCAAGTAACAGGACGCTGCGCCATTGCAGTGCAAGGCTCCGTTTTAAGACGGGGCCTTGCGCTTGTTGGGATTGTCTCTTGATTTTGTGCCTGAGTCTTTCTAAACTCTGCGCCAGCCAAGCCGATGCCCATCGCGCATCTTACCCTCGAACTCCGCATTGAAGGCGCGCAATCGCTTAAGGATCGCCGCCAGGTGCTGCGCAGCCTGAAGGACCGGCTGCGTTCGGGCTTCAACGTCTCGGTGGCGGAGGTTGATCCGACCGAATTGTGGCAGTCGGCGACGCTGGGAGTTGTGGCGATCTCGTCCTCGCGTGACTACCTGGATGGGCTGATGAAGCAGGTTGAGTCGGCGGCCGTCCGTATTGCCAACAACCACGGAGCTGAGATCACGGACAGCTTTCTGGACTTCCTGGACTAGGGCCAGAATGCACTCCTCGGCTTTTTTGCGCACCCATGGGCGACGTTGAGCCGAAGCGCACATCTAATTGACTAGAGTGGGAGTCTTTTTCAGCAACTCGTCTTCGTTCTCCGTGCGCTGTTCTTTTATTGACTCGCGGCGGGGAACGCGGTACGCTCCTGCCCAATGGACTCTGTTCCCATCCAGAAGCAATTTTTTCTGCCGCTTCCGCCTTCCCGTGTCTATGCTCAACATTCCCAGAACCATCCATCGCTACCGCGATGTTCATCCGCGCAGGCCGCGCTCGAGGTGAATTCAAACTCTTGATGAAGAAAAACGTCGAACTACGTCCCAATGTCGAAACACTGTTCGGTACGCGCGACGAAAACCTTCACCTGCTTGAAGACGGACTCAATGTCACCGTCGAACTCAAGCCCAATTCCATCCAGATCGACGGCTCGGCGGAGGATGTAGCCCGTGTCGAGCAGGTCTTCAACGATTTCGACTATTTGCGCTCGCACGGGCAGCAGGTCTTCAATGGCGAGCTGACTTCGATGTTGCGGGTGCTGGTCGCCGATCCGTCGGTGACGCTGCGCCAGCTCGCCGAGGCGGGCAAGCAACGCTCGGTGGGCAACAAGCGGCAGGTGCAGCCCAAGAGCGTGAACCAGCGCCAATACCTTGAAGCCATCGAGCAGAGCGACATGGTTTTTGGCATTGGCCCGGCGGGAACCGGAAAAACCTATCTTGCGGTGGCGATGGCCATCTCGGCGCTGGTTTCCAAGAAAGTTGCGCGCATTATTCTGGCGCGTCCGGCGGTGGAAGCCGGCGAGCGCCTCGGCTTTTTGCCCGGCACGCTGCAGGAAAAGGTCGATCCCTATCTGCGGCCGCTCTACGATGCGCTCTACGACCTGCTGGAGCCGGAGAAGGTGGACCGCTTTTTGGAGAAGAACATGATTGAGATTGCGCCTATCGCCTTCATGCGCGGGCGCACGCTCAACGATTCGTTTGTGATTCTCGACGAGGCGCAGAACACCACGAGCGAGCAGATGAAGATGTTTGTGACCCGTCTGGGCTTCAACTCCAAGGCGGTGATCACCGGCGACATCACGCAGATCGATCTTCCTAATCCCAGCCGCAGCGGCCTGATCGAGGCGATGAACGTGCTGCAGGGAGTGGAGGGAATTCGCTTCCAGATGTTTACCGAAGTTGACGTGGTGCGCCATCATCTGGTGCAACGCATCATTCGCGCCTATGAAGACTTCCGCTCCCGCGATGACCGCCAGCTCACCTTGCAGCTGGAGGGCGATTCGGTTCGTCCGCCTGCCGGCATTGAAACGATCGCCGAGAAGAAAGGGAAGCGTCTCCGTTCAACAGTAGCGCTTGGGTACAATGGAAGGGAGAGCCTTGTGCTCTCCCATTTTTCTTTTTCCGTCGCACGCCGGGCCGGAATCGAGACCAGTGATACTAGAACGACGAAAAACGAAAGAGCTCAGCCGCCTGGCCCTCGCTCGATTTGCGAACAAGGCTCAGCGCGCAGCCGGACTCTCCGGTGAGGTGAACATCCTGCTGACCGGCGACGCCGAGATGCGACGTCTCAACCTGCAGTTCCGGCAGTAAAGATGTGCCCACCGACGTGCTTTCGTTTCCCGAGTGCTCCAATCGCGGCGCAGAGGCGGGTACGCGGCAAAGGTGCCGCTCCGGCCGCAGGCGCTAGGGCGGCGACATTGCCATCTCTATCCAGAGGGCACGCGACGCAGGCAGCCGGATTGGCCACGACCTGCTCACCGAAGTAAAAATTCTCATTGTTCACGGTATGCTGCATTTGGCCGGACACGATCACGAATCCGACCGTGGGCAGATGCGCAGGCTTGAGCAGAAGCTGCGCGCCGGCTTAACCTCCCTGACGGCCTCATTGAGCGCACGGCCGCGGCGGCAGGGGCGCGGCAGGCGGAGGCGGTAATGGTACTCACCTTCGCCATTCTGCTGCTGATCGCGCTGCTGGTTCTCAGTGCTTACGCCTCGCGCCTTTACACCGAGAGCGGAAAATTTCTTTCACGCGAGTTTCAGGAGAACATCGAGCTCTTCGAGCACCAGATTGAACCGCGGCTTGGCTTCAAGCATGCAGCGTGCTGCTCTCTCGTTTGCATTGCTGGAGCAGCTTCTCACGGCTGCCATCTGCTTTCTGCTCGCCTATTCAGTCTTTTCGCGGCGCGGCTGGATTGCCGAAGATGCCGCGCAAGCTGTGCTGCTTGCGGTCGTGGTGGTTCTGGTCTTTGATCGCTTTGTGCCCTACCTGCTCTTCTCGCGGACGCGCGGAGCATGGCTCGTCCGGTTGACCTTTCTGCTGCGGTTGCTCATCTGCGCTGTCTTTCCGTTCACGCTCTTCCTCGGATTTCTTCAGTCGATCAGCTCGCTGACCCGTGCGGAGAGCGCCAAAGAAGAGCCGGAGCATCCCTCCGAGGCAGTCGATGCCCTGATCGAGGCCGGACAGGACGAGGGAATTCTGGAGGAGAGCGATCGCGAACTGATTCACTCGGTGGTTGAGTTCGGCGATAAGAGCGTGCGCGATGTGATGACGCCGCGTCCGGCGATCGTCGCCGTTCCGGCAGAAACCACGGTGGAGGAGCTTACGCACTTGCTCTCGCAGCATCCGTACTCGCGCGTTCCGGTCTATCGCGGCGATCTGGACCACATTGTCGGCATCGTCTCGGCTCGCGACCTGCTGCAGGTTGCGGATACGGACGCCGCACGCCGCGAAGCCAGCAGCCTGATGAAGGGCGACGTTTATTTTGTTCCGGAGACCAAGCGCGCCCACGAACTGCTGAACGAAATGCAGCGCGAAAATCGGCGCATGGCCATCGTCATCGACGAATACGGCGGCGTTGCCGGCCTGGTGACGGTGGAAGATCTGATCGAGGAAATTGTCGGCGAGCTCAGCAATGAAGGCGAAAAGCGCGACGAGGCCATCCGCGAGAGCGACAACAGCTACATCGTGCGCGGAACGCTGGAAGCCGATCGCCTGGAAGAGCTCTTCGGCATCCACCTGGCCGAGGATTGGCACACCACCACGGTCGGCGGCCTGGTGACGGAGATCGCCGGACACATCCCGCTGCCGGGCGAAGCCGTGGAAGAAGGCGAGCTGCGCTTTGAGGTGTTGGAGTCCACGGCGCGGCGGGTGGAGAAGATTCGAGTGCTCAGCAAACAGCGCAGCCCCATTCCCAAGAACCCCGCAGTGGAATAGCATCGAAGGGTGCGTTCAGGATTCGTAACCATCATCGGCCGTCCCAATGCGGGCAAATCCACTTTGCTCAACTCGCTGGTTGGCGAAAAACTCGCCATCGTCACCCACAAGGCGCAGACCACGCGCAATCGCATCACCGGCATCGTCAACGTAAAACGCAAGGGCAAGCGTCCGGCGGGGCAGGTGGTGTTTGTGGACACTCCGGGCGTGCACAAGCCGGAGGACCAGCTCAACCGGCGCATGATGCAGGAAGTTTACGATTCGCTGGAAGGCTGCGACCTCATCCTGCTGATTGTTGACGTGACGCAGAAGTTCGGCACGGGAGACGAGTTTGTGCTGGAGATCGTCAAGCGCGCCAAGGTCAAAACCTTTTTGCTGCTGAATAAGATCGACCTCTTTGAAAAAACCAAGCTGCTGCCCGCCATCGAGGCATGGTCCGAGCGTTTTGACTTTGCGCAGATCGTGCCGATCTCGGCGGAAAAAGAGCTGGGCAAGGAAGAGCTGCTGACCGCCGTGGTCAACGCGCTGCCGGAGGGTCCGAAGTATTTTCCCGAAGACCAGATCACCGATCAGCCCGAGCGCTTCATCGTCGCCGAATTGATCCGCGAGCAGATACTGATCAACACCGCGCAGGAGGTTCCCTACGCCAGCGGAGTGCGCATTGAGAAGTTCGAGGAGGGCGCGCGGTTGTCGAAAATTTCCGCCGTGATTTTTGTGGAGCGCGAGGGACAGAAGGCGATCATCATCGGCAAGCAGGGCGCGATGCTCAAGCACATCGGAACGCGCGCACGGCAGCAGATCGAACGCATTCTCGGCGTGAAGGTTTATCTGGAACTCTTCGTCAAAGTGCGCGAGGGCTGGAGGGATAATGCGCGGGATGTGGACGAGGCTATCGACTGGCGCAAGCAGTTGGAGGCGCTGAATACAAGGCTGTCGGACAAGGATGAAAAAGACGAGAGGCGGAAAGGCCAGCACAGGAATAGCAAGGTCAGCAAGGGCGAGGGTCAGGAATAACAACAATGCGGGCACGATAGGCGCACTAGTTCGGCCACCACCTCGGGTTTCTGAGATTTCGCCGATGTATCCGTCCGCGAATCACGCCAGACCTCAGCGAAGCATCTGTCGCCTCTAGTAGTGACTTGTCTTACGGCGTAATGGTCGGCTCGGTCTTGGCCGCTGACGAATGGGTCGGAGTAAGTCCGTCGATTTTGCCCTTAGCGCGAGCCTGAGTCTTCGGAGTTCGATTCTCAGTGCCTTCAATAGCCCGGGGCTGAAGACCGCCGACTTGCGTCGTAAGGCCACGTCAGAAGCCGGGCCATTTAATCTCCTCTGCGTAAATGGAACGTACCAGCTATAAAACTCCTGCGCGAAACGGCGACATTCAGGAATCCGTTCCGGGACGACTGATTGTTGTGCACTTGCAGAAAATGAGCAGGCTGCAAGGACAAAGCCATATATGACGACGCGCTTGAAGCTCTTCATTTGATAAGCATGTTACTGCATCGGCTCCTCGTTGGCGCAGAAATCGCCGTGTGAGGTCACAATCACGAAGCGCGGGAGAGAGGCTCGCTGGACATTGGCGGATAGGCGTGGGAATGAGAGCTTGGAACGCGCTTCGCGCGCCTTTAATAGAACCCACTTTAACTTGCCAAAAGAGGCAAGCTAAAATGAGGCACCCTGCAGTTAGAACTCCTCGCCCCTATTTTGCCTTCCAGCGCACTTCCATCCCCGCGATGAATCCGCGCCCGGGCATGGCGACTCCGGCGATCTCCTGGTACGTGGTGTTGGTGAGGTTGGTGAGTTGCAGGTAGGGCTTGAAGTATTTGAACTGGCGTCCTACGGTCCACTCGACGAGCGGATAGGCGCTGGTGCCGTAGCGCTGCACGGCCATTACACGGAAGCGCGAATCCTCGCCGCCGGGAAGGCGGCTGAGCCATGTGGCCACGCCCAGGTTCGAGGGATAGTTGAAGACGTACAGATATTGCACGCTGCCGAGGGTTGATCCCGAGCTGTGGATTCCGGTGTAGCTTAGCTCGATGCGCTGCTGGCGGGGGAGTTGCCAGCGCAGCGAAAGCTCGGCTCCGGTGAAGTTCAGGGTGTGGATGTTCTGCGCGACGTAGGGTGTGTTGGGGTTGGCGGCGACGGCGGCATCGGTGCGGGCGTAATCGATCACTTCCTGGTCGTTGTGATGGAATACGCAGGCATCGGCGGTGATGCCGTGGCCGAGCGCAAGCTGCACGCCGCCCTCGTAGCTCCATGAGGTTTCCGGCTGCAGATTCGGATTGCCGAGGTGCAGCGGATCGCTGTAGTAGAGCTCGGTGTAGTCCGCCAGACGGAAGGCGTTTGAGACCGAAGCGCGCAGCTTGACGTGGCTGTTGATCCAATAGGCGCCGGAGACCGACGGGCTGAAGACCTGGTGGCCGGCGGTGTATAGCTCCTCGCGGACGCCGACGTTGAAGGAGAAACGCTTGAGTGCACGCGCGTCAAAGGCGGCATAGACGCCGCCCTGGTCGCGGGTGTGGATTCCGAGATTTGAGCTGTCGATGTGCTCGCGCAATCCGTCGATGCCGTAGTAGATGCGCATGGTGTCGCCGATCTTCTCAAAGCGGCGCAGCGAAGCCTGGTAATACTCGGCGATGTGATTGTTCTCGTAGGCCGCGGGATCGACCAGAGTGTAGATGTACTCGTCGGTGTGGCGGCGGTAGGCGAAGTCGGCGCTGGTCTGGGTGCCAATCGGCTGCGTCCACGCGGCCAGCCAGCCTTTATCGCGCTCCCAACTGGGGATGGTGCTGGGGACTCCGTAGAATCCCGCTGCGCCGTAAGGACGGTCGCTGATGCCGAGCAGCACGTCGCTGGCTCCGAGCGGTGTGTTGATATGGGCCTCGGAGGCGGCAGCCGAGTTGCGGTAGTTGCGATCGGGGATGAAGCCGGTGGAAAGCTCGCGCACAAAGGTCAGCTCTTCGCTGAACTGCTTGCGGGCCAGGGACAGCGCGCCGTTTTGCTGATTGGTTCCCCAGTTGCCGATGCCCGCACCTAGGCGAATCTCAGTCTTATCCGGCACGGCGGTGATGAAGTTGACCGCACCGCCCATGGCATCCGAGCCGTAGAGGGTTGAGCCCGCGCCTTTCAGCACTTCGATGCGCTGCACGGACTCGAAGGGGAAGGGAATATCGAGATTGTTGTGGCCGGTCTGCACGTCGTTGAGGCGCAATCCATTGACAAGTATCAATGTTTCTTCAAAGGTGGTGCCGCGAATGGAAAGATCGGCCTCGGTTCCCGGCACCCGCTGCTGCACGTCGAGCGAGGAATCCTGCTCCAAGGCATCCGCCCAACTGCGATAGACCGACGGAGACTGATCGATCCCGATGACGGCGATGCTGCGGTCGGTCTCCTCCAGTGGCACGGCGCCATAGCTGCCCGTTACCACCACCTGCTCTTCGTGGCGCGGCAGGGAGGTCGGGGAGGCGGTGCCGGCGTCGGGCGCATTTTGCGCCAGCGCCGCGCAGCTTAAAACGCAGCCCAGAACGGAGCCACAGAACGCAGCCCAGAATAGGTATGGCGAAGAAACTTCTCATGGACACCCTGTAGGATAACTCGTTCGGGAAGCCGAGCAAGATGGTGGATTTAGATGCGCGCAGCCAAGAGGAGCAGAGAACCGGACGCGACTCAAAAACGCCTGGGTTGCCGGATTCATGCCGAGACTTCGTGCCAGACACACCTACGTAGAAAGTCTGACGCGCGAAGCAGAGTTTCACAATGATGATTTTAGATTGTTGTTGATAGTTGAACTGCTCAATTATATAAATGTAAATGATGCGTATTGATGCCTTTCTTCACGAGAGCCCGATGTTTGCGATCAGCCGCGCGGCACGGCGCTTCGACTCGCTTGCCGTCCACGCCCTTGCCTCCGATGGGCTTGGCTTTTTGGAAGGTCTTGTGCTGGCGGCAATATTTTTCGATGCTCCGGAGCTGGCCAAGCCTTCGCAACTGGCAGAGACCTTTGGAACGACGCGCGGCAATGTGAGCCACTGCATCTCTTCCCTGGAGGCGAAGGGCTTTCTGCAGAGGACGATCGATCCCGCCGATGCCCGGTCCTATCTTCTTGCGTTGACGGCACAGGGAAAGCGCTGCGCCCTGCGCGTCATTCGCGCATTTGACCGATTGCAGGCCGGCTTCGAAAAGGAGATCGGGAAGAGCACACTCAGCGAGACCCTGAAGATCATCCGCAAACTCGAAGCGCTCGCGCCGTGAGCGAGACAAACTCGCCGGCAGGCGGAGGCGTGAATCTGTTGCGCTCTCGGCTACTCCTTCACGGCGATGCCGAGGGTTTTCATCTTGCGGTAAAGATGGCTTCGTTCGAGGCCGAGCGCCTCTGCGGTACGGCTCACGTTGCCGTTATTTTCGTCCAGCTTCTTCAGGATGTAATCGCGCTCATAGGCGGCGCGCGCCTGGTGCAGGGTGGTGAAGTCTCCGAGCGAACGCCGTGATCCCTCGCGATAGAGCACCGAGGGCAAGTGTTTGCGCTCCAGGCGCTGCACCGTGGGATTCATGATCACGATGCGTTCGATCACGTTGCGCAACTCGCGCACGTTTCCCGGCCATGAGTAGCGGGTCAGAACCTCCAGCGCCTCGTCGGCAATTTCCTTGGTGCGGCGGCTGTACTGGCTGGAGAACTCCTTCAGGAAGTGGCGCGCCAGCACTGGAATATCTTCCTTGCGCTCGCGCAGCGGAGGCACCACGAAGGGAACCACATTGAGCCGGTAAAACAGATCCTCGCGGAAGTTGCCGCGCCCAATCTCTTCCTCTAAATCCTTGTTGGTGGCGGCGATCACGCGCACATCGACCGTGACCGGCTCCTCCATTCCAACCGGCGCGAAGCGGCCTTCGTCGAGCATCCGCAGAACCTTCGACTGGGTTTTCAGACTCATGTCGCCCACTTCGTCGAGAAAGAGGGTTCCGCCATCGGCTTTGCGGAGCTTGCCTTCCTTCTCGCTCTCGGCGCCCGGAAACGCGCCTTTGCAGTAGCCGAAGAGTTCGCTCTCGATGAGGTCTTCGGGGATTGCCGCGCAGTTTACCTCGACGAACATCTCGTCCTTGCGCAGGCTCTGGGCATGGATGGCGCGCGCCACCAACTCCTTGCCCGTGCCGCTCTCGCCGTAAATGAGCACTCGCCCGTTGGTGGGAGCCATCAGCGCTGTCTGCTGGCGCAAGGCTTTCATGGGAATGCTGTCGCCGACGATTTCGGCGTGCGTGGCTTGGCGTTTCAGCTCCTGGTTTTCCGAGCGCAGGCGACGCGCCTCGGCGGCATTTTTTACCACGATCAAGGTCTTGTCCAGCGAGAGCGGCTTTTCCAGAAAGTCGTAAGCGCCCAGCTTGGTAGCACGCACGGCGGTTTCCACCGTGCCGTGGCCGGAGATCATTACCACCTCGGGCCGGTCCTGCAAATCCTTGACCTGTTGCAGCACCGCCAGCCCGTCCATGTGGGGCAGCCAAATGTCGAGCAGCACCACATCAAAATGCTGATCGCGCATAAGGACGAGGCCGCTCTCACCGTCCTCGGAGGAGGTGACGCGATAGCCTTCGTCTTCCAGGATTCCGCTGAGCGTCTCGCGAATGCTGGGCTGGTCGTCCACCACCAAAATGTGGATCATGGTCCACCTTTCTTATACTTCAGGGCTTGGCTGGCGTCTCTGCGGTTTCGGATAGACTTCGCTCGCCGGCGGTGGCCACAGGCAATTCCACCAGGAAGCGCGTGCCCACCGGACGATTTTCTTCCACACGCACGGTGCCGCCGTGATCTTCCAGAATTCTGGCCACAATCGCGAGGCCTAGTCCCGTTCCCCGCTCCTTGGTTGAGAAGTAAGGCAAAAAGAGTTTTTCCTTGGTCTCTGCCGTCACGCCCTCGCCGGTGTCGCTGACCTCGATCTCGACGGCGTCGCGGGGCTCCAGCAGAGTTGTGGCGATGCGGATCTCACGCAAAGCCGAGTTTTTCAGGCTCTCGGCTGCATTGTCCACAAGGTTGGCCACAACCCGCTTGATCGCCTCGGGATCGGCCATCACCTGGGGTAGATCGTCGGCCAGGGCCAGTTGCAGGCTCACTCCCGCCAGCCGCCCTTCGAACAGAGTCATGGCGGAGAGGATGATCTGGTTGAGGTCTGACGGTTTGGGCTGCGATTGCGGGAAGCGCGCCAGGGTCGAAAACTCGTCCACCAGCTTTCGCACCATCTCCACTGCACTGCGAATGGTGTCGGCGCAGTTCACAATGACCGCCTCGGAGGTCTCGTCGCCGCGTTCAGCGCGCTCGACATGCCGCTTGATGCGCTCGGCTGAGAGCGCAATCGGGGTCAGCGGATTCTTGATCTCGTGTGCAACCCGGCGCGCAACCTCGCGCCATGCTTCCTGCTTCTGGGCCTTGAGCAGATCGCTCAGGTCCTCAAAGACGATCACATATCCGAGCCGCCGCCGCTGTTGCGGACCGGTCATGGAAGCCACGGTTACACCCACCTCCAGCGCCCGCCCACGGCTTGGAATCTCCATTTGCGAGGTGGTGGTGCCCATGCGGTCGGCCTTGCGGGTCAGCCTCCGAATCTCATCGGCCACTTCCGCTGCATTGCCGGCGGGGAAGAGGTCGGCGAGTCGCAGCCCGGTCTGCAATCCGGGCTGGGTCACAGCGGGCGGCTGGAACATCCGGATCAGCGCTGCGTTCACCAGCGTCACCTGTCCCGTGCCGTCCAGGGAAAGCACACCCGAGGGAATGCTCTCCAGAATGGTCTCCATCTGTAACCGGCGCTCTTCCAGCCGTGCGTTGGCTTCCTGCAATTGGGTACGATTACTCTCCAACTCGGCGGCCATGCTATTGAACGAGCCGACGAGCTGCCCCAGTTCGTCGCCAGCGCTGACCTCGACACGGTAGTCAAGCTTTCCGGCTGAAATGGCCTGGGTGCCTTCGGCCAGCGCGGTTACCGGGCGGGTGACCATCTTGCTGAGCGCCAGCGCCGACCATGTTGTGCCGAAGAGGACCAGCAGGGTGATCAGCAACAGAGCCTGCATGTAGGTTTGCCGGATCAGCTTGTTGTTGCGCCGAAGCTCCCGGTATCGCTGTTCACTCTGTTCAAGTTGATGCAGCGCATCGCTGTACTTTTCCGGTAGCGGCAGGGCTATGGCGATGTGGCCCAGCCCTTCCACCGGGGCCGTGGCCAGCATGTATTCGCGATTGTTAAGGGTGAACTGGAACGGCTTGTTCTGCATTGCCGCGATGCCGGGAACCGCCGCGCGCAGCGCGCTCCAGGGCAGTGGAGATCTGAAGCTGGCCTCGATCTGACCCTTATAGAAGCCCAGCGCAAAGCCTCCCTGCAGGGTAATTTCATGCTCGCGGAACTCCTCGATGAGGGAGCCGAACTTACCTGTGCGGTAGGCCTTGAGCGCCTCTGGATTGGTCGCAATGGATAGCGCTTCGGCCTGTGCGTTCTGGCCCGCGTAGCTGCTCAACAGGTCAGTCACCGCGGCGCTGCGCCCATGCACTTCCTCGATCGGTTGCGAGAACCACTTGTCGATGGAGCGGTTCATCAGCCCGTAGGCGAAGAGGAACATGGCAATTACCGGCCCGAAGGAGAGCACCAGCGCGCCCAGCACCATCTTGCTGCGAAAGCGCGATCCGGCGGTCCCTGCCTGCCGCTCCAGGTAGAGCTTGAGCAAGGTGCGCAGCAGCACGAAGACCAGCGCCACTAACGCCAGGAAAATCAGCGCCGAAAGCGCCATCAACACAAAAGTCTGCACCAGCGAATCCGGGTGCAGAAATTGCAGATTGAAGGCCGCCTGCGAGAAGATCACGAAGACCAGCAAAGCGATTCCCACGCCCAGCAGGACGAGTTTGCGGCGCTGTGAGCGATTTGGAGCTGGTGTGCTCATTGAATCCCACACTGATTTTAGTGCAGAAAAGCCACAAAAATCATGCGGATTGCAAGATGCACGCGGGCCTCGAGGAAATGTGCGAAGCTCGTTCTGTTTCAGGCTGAAGGGATGGTGGGCATTCCTGCTGAGCAGGGATACTCTATTTTTACAGATCACCCGGCTCGCACAGAGTCGTCTGAAATTAACGGCGATTTTGAGGGGCCAATTCTTTGCTCGATGTGATGCGGCTGTGAGGCCGCATCAAAGAAGGCTTGGATAGATTGTTCCAAATGGGCCTGCAGCAGGAGGTTGAAGCGCTGCAGATCGAGCATGAGATTACTGATGTCGAGCAGAAGCAGACGGTCGCGCACAAGGTCAAAGACCACTGCTTCCAGGATCGCCGAATCAGTCACCAGCATGGAGATTTTGTAGCCCGCCGAGAATCGTTGCGAGCCATGCTCGCGGCTGACTTCGGATGCGAGATCCGCGTGTTCTTCAGGCCCCGGGGAATCCAGCCGATTTGCGATCTCGATCAGGACAGCGGCCAGGTAGCCCACGCGCTCCTCATCACTCATCAGGAAGGACTGCATGACGGGGTCGGCTTTCATCTTTGCCAGCGTATTCACGCGAGTCTCCTCAACCCTCTCGTGCAGCAACTTGGATAGGCGCATCAATTGCACGGGTTGACGCGGGCTCCGGTTCAGCATCTTTTCCCGAATTGTGCCGACCAGATGCTCGACGCTGGCAGGTTTGATAAAGTAGCCATCCACCTGGCTTTGGATGGCAGCCAGCGCGCTCTCAAAGGCCGGGAAGCCAGTGACAATGAAGTTGATGCAATCCGGCTGTGTGCGGCGCATCGCGCTGACGACGGTGAAACCGTCGCCGGCTTCGCCAATGTTAAGGTCTGAAATCAGAACATCGAATTGACGGGTAGTAATCTCCGTGAGGGCCTCGGCCACCGTTGCCGCCGCACGCACGTCGAAGCCGTGCATCCGCAGGATTGGCGGAAGGGTGAGGCGAAGGTTGCATTCGTCGTCAACGAACAGAACTCGATTGCCTGCCATCGCAGTCTCCTATCCCCATCCCTCATCCCCCATCACTCCGACAGAGCTGCTAACTTGGCTGGTCGCAGTTAACATCTGAACCCAGTCAGGCGCAATCGAAACTGAATGAAATATCATTCACTTTTCCCGTTTCTGAACGACAATCTGGAGCGGTGGCAACAGAGAGCGAAGAGGGCAGTTTTCGCAGCGTGGCATCCCTTTCACGCAGTAGTGTTTGGCCGTCTGCACGATCAGCGCGTGGAACTCGTTGTAACGCCGGGAAAGTTCGCTGCGCTCCATCGTGGAGGCGGCCGAGGGCGCATGAGCCGCAGGGGGATGAATCGTGGTCGGGCAATGGGCGGGTGCTCCGGTCGGCACGTTCCTGCTCCGGGCTCGGCGACAGCAGGGCTGCGAAGTGGAGGTTCGGCGGCGAGAGCCCGCTCCACCGCCAGGCGTATCTCATCGTAGTCCGCATCGGAGCCGATCAGAGCATGGCGCTCAAAGATGCGCCGCGCGTAGGCGTCCACCACAAACACTTCGCGGCTGGCTGCGTAGAGCAGGATTGAGTCGGCAGTCTCCGGACCAATCCCGGGCAGCGCCAGCAGTTCCTGGCGGAGAGTCTTCACCGGCTGGGCGAACATTGTGTCCGAGCGAACCGCCATGGTTTGCATCCAGATGCGCGACAAAACGTTTCAGCCGCGCCGCCTTCTGGCGGAAGTATCCGGCCGGGCGAACCAGCAGTTCGAGCTCTTCGATCGGCGTGTTGCGAATACCGGAAACCGACAGTACACCTGCCGCGCGCAGATTCTCCATCGCCCGTTCCACATTCGTCCAGGCAGTGTTCTGGGTCAGATATGCGCCCACCACGACCTCGAATGCCGAGCCCGCCGGCCACCAGTGCTGAGGGCCCATTGCGGCTTCGAGCGTACGGAAGATCTCGCGGATACGCTTCGCCGATAAACCCGCTCCCCGCATGTCTGGAGTTTACCCGATCCGCCATGCCCCCCAAGCTCGCAGGATTAGAACCTTTGGTCATGACTTCCGCGGCTCTACCCGATTGACAATTAATGTCAAGCTGCTACTCTGCGGATATTGCTTCGCCAAGATGACTTGCGCCCAACTTTTCTTCTGGGAGCAACGATCCCGGAAGTGTGCCTTGGCGGCGCACTGTCTGCGGCGAGGCAAGGGTGCGCGTCGGTGCGATGGGGCTGAGCCCTTGCGGCTTGCGCGAATGAAATCGATATCTCCAAGGTGAGGCAGGAACTTTGTCGACTCAACAGAAGGGCCCTCAAATCGCGGCGTTCGATCCGGCAAACTATGCGATCGATCCAAAGATCGTCAAGCTGATCACCATCGAGATTGCGCGCAAGTACAAGGTTCTGCCGCTCGGAAAAGTTGGCTCTGTACTGCAGGTCGCGATGTTCGATCCGAGCAACTATCGCGCGATGGATGACCTGAAGTTCATCACCGGCTTCAACATCGAACCGTTGAAGGGCGACGAAGCTGCGATTCTGGAAGCCATTGAATACGCATACAATGCGCCGGAGGGGACAAATGGCACCGAAGATCTGAACCAGGCGATGGCTGCCTTTGGTGACGATTTTGACGCCGAAGACGGCGAAGAAGGCGAATCCGAAGAAGAGACCTCGCTGGCCGACCTGGAATCGGCCGCCGAAGAGCAGCCCATCATCCGGCTGGTCAACGTGGTCTTGTCCGAAGCCGTCAAGGCCGGAGCCAGCGACGTTCACATCGAGCCCTATGAAAAGGAACTGCGGGTGCGGCTGCGCGTGGACGGCGTTCTCCAGGAGCTGATGAAGCCGCCGCTCAAGTTGCGCGACGCGATCATCTCCCGCATCAAGATTCTGGCCAGGCTCGATATCAGCGAGAAGCGTCTGCCGCAGGATGGTCGCATCATGATCCGAATGAGGATCAACGGACGCCGCCGCCAGCTCGACTGGCGCGTCAGTACTCTGCCCACATTGTGGGGCGAAAAGATCGTTATGCGACTGCTCGATAAAGATCAGCTCCGCCTGGACATGACGCAGCTCGGCTTCGAACCAGAGTCGCTGGAAAAGTTTCAAAAGGCCATCCTGAAGCCCTACGGAATGGTGCTCGTCACCGGTCCCACCGGCTCGGGCAAAACCAACACGCTGTACTCGGCAATCTCACTGCTGAACAAGCCTGACACCAACATCATGACCGCCGAAGACCCGGTCGAATTCCAGTTGATGGGTGTGAACCAGGTTCAGATGAAGGACCAGATCGGGCTGAATTTTGCCGCCGCCCTGCGCTCCTTCCTGCGCCAGGATCCCAACATCATTCTGGTCGGCGAGATCCGCGACTTTGAAACCGCGGAAATTGCCATCAAGGCGGCACTCACCGGACACCTGGTGCTGAGTACGCTGCATACCAACGGCGCTCCGGAGACCGTCTCACGCCTGATGAACATGGGCATCGAGCCATTTCTGGTGGCAACCTCGATCCATCTGATCGTGGCCCAGCGCCTCATCCGCCGAATCTGCACCAGTTGCTCGCAGCCAGTCGAGGTTCCCACCCAGGTGCTGCTCAAGGCCGGTTTCACCCAGCAGGAAGCGCGCAGCGTAAAGGTGATGAAAGGGCGCGGCTGCGATAAGTGCAACAGCACCGGATACAAAGGCCGCACCGCTTTGTACGAGGTGATGGAAGTCGATGACACTCTGCGTGAGTTGATCCTGATCGGCGCCTCATCGCTCGAATTGAAGAGGAAGGCGGTGGAGAGCGGGATGATTACCCTCCGCCGCAGCGGCCTGCGCAAGATCATGCTGGGCCAGACCACCATGGAAGAAGTGCTGCGCGAGACCGTCAGCTAAGCGCGTCGGCAAGTTCGCGGCGCATGGCTTTCAAGCAAGGAGCTTGAAGCAAGGAGCTTGAAACAGGAGTTGAAACAAGGAGATTGAATGGCGGTAACCCTCAGCGATCTGTTGAAGAGGCTGCTCGAACTGAAGCGGCAGCGATCTTCACATCACCACTAATTCGCCGCCGCAGGTTCGCGTCCACGGACATCTGCAACCGCTGGATATGCCGCCGTTAGGGCCGGCCGACACCAAGCAACTGGCCTATTCGGTGATGACCGATGCGCAGAAGCACCGCTTTGAAGAGGATCTCGAACTGGATTTCTCCTTCGGATTGAAGGGGCTGGCGCGCTTCCGCGCCAACATATTCAACCAGCGCGGCGCCGTTGCCGCGGTCTTCCGCGTGATTCCATACGAGATCAAGAGCTTTGCCCAGCTCAATCTCCCGCCCGTGGTCTCCAAGCTGTGCGACCGTCCACGCGGCTTGATCCTGGTTACCGGTCCGACGGGATCAGGTAAGTCGACAACCCTGGCGGCCATGCTCGATAAGATCAACAGCGAACGCCATGATCACATCATCACCATCGAGGACCCCATCGAGTTTGTGCATCCGCACAAGAACTGCCTGGTGAATCAGCGTGAGATTCACCAGGACACCAAGAGCTTTTCCAGTGCTTTGCGCGCCGCTCTGCGTGAAGATCCTGACGTCGTGCTGATCGGTGAAATGCGCGATCTGGAGACCATCGAGGCAGCCCTGCGCATTGCTGAAACCGGGCACTTGACCTTCGGAACCCTGCATACGAATTCGGCTTCTTCGACCATCAACCGTGTCATAGACGTCTTTCCCGCCCATCAGCAGCCGCAGATTCGCGCGCAGTTGTCGCTGGTGCTGGAAGGTGTGCTCTGCCAGTCTCTTTTGCCCAAGGCCGGTGGTCAGGGGCGCGCCATGGCGATGGAGGTTCTTGTTCCCAATCCGGCCATTCGCAACCTGATCCGCGAGGATAAAATTCATCAGATCTACTCTTCGATGCAGACTGGTCAGGATAAACATGGAATGCAGACCTTCAACCAGTCATTGATGACGCTTTACCTGCAGAAGGCGATCACCATCGAGACGGCGCTGTCGCGCTCCTCCAACCCCGATGAACTGCAGGATATGATTAACCGGGCGCTGAGCGGCGCCAAGTCGCCGACCAGTTTAGCGGCGCGCAAGTAGCTCCAGAGGCAGACGAGCAGAGAGGTCACAAATGCCGGTTTTCACTTGGCAGGGAAACAACGCAGCAGGCGAAAAGGTGCAGGGCGAGCGCCCCGCCGAAAATAAGCAGGTGCTCCGCGCCGCGCTGGCGCGCGAACGCATTCAGGCAAACGTAATCAAGGAGAAGGGCGCCGGACGCAATTTCAATATCCAGATCGGCGGCTCAGTGAAGGCCAAGGAACTGGCCATCTTTTTCCGCCAGTTTTCGGTGATGATCGATGCCGGCCTTCCCCTGGTGCAGTGCCTGGAAATCCTCGCCAACAACCAGCAAAACGCGTTTTTCAAGAAGAGTCTGCTGGGCGTGCGCTCTTCGGTTGAAGGCGGTGCGACCCTGGCGAATGCCTTGCGCGCTTATCCCAAGATCTTTGATGACCTCACCACCAACATGATCGAGGCTGGCGAAACCGGCGGTATTCTTGACGTTATTCTGCAGCGCATCGCGCAGTACGTGGAGAAGGCCGTGAAGATGAAGGCTGCGGTCAAGTCCGCGCTGGTCTATCCGGTTTCCGTCATTGTGATTGCGTTGCTGGTGGTCGGCTGTCTGCTCAAGTTTATCGTGCCCATCTTCGCCAATCTGTTCGTCGGCCTCGGCGTGGCTCTGCCGGCTTCCACTCAGTTCGTGATCAACCTTTCGGCTTTCGTCAGCAACTTCTGGTGGCTGATCTTTCTGACCATCGCGGTGATCGTTGTTGGCCTCAAATACATCCGCAAGACGCCGAACGGGCTCTACTATACCGACAAAGGATTGCTCAATCTGCCCATCTTTGGTCCGGTGCTGCGCAAGATTGCAGTCGCCCGTTTCACCCGCACCTTGGGAACCCTGATCTCCTCCGGCGTGCCTATTCTGGACGGCCTGGCGATCACCGCCCGCACTGCCGGCAATGCAGTGCTTGAGCGCGCCCTCATGCACGTGCGCAAGTCCATCGAGGAAGGGCGCACCATCGTCGATCCTTTGCGCGAGAGCGGCGTGTTTCCCAACATGGTTACTCAGATGATCGGCGTCGGCGAAGCCACCGGCGCAATGGACAACATGCTGCAGAAGATCGCTGACTTCTACGAGGATGAGGTCGATGCCGCTACCAAGGATATGCTCGCCATGATGGAGCCGCTGCTGATCAGCTTCCTTGGCGTCGCCGTGGGCGGAATTGTCATCTCGCTCTATATGCCGCTGTTCTCCATGATTTCCAAGCTGGCGGGTTAGGAAGGAAAGCTGGCATGGCTGCGGGAATCAATGAGCGGATCTGGTTGGAGTGGCTGGTCAAGGTCCGTGTAATTATCATTACGATCCTGCTTGCAACCGAGCTTGCGATCGTTACCCTGACCACCACGAACGTCAACCGGCGGCTGTTCGTAGCGGTGATGCTGGCCTGGTATGCGGCTGCCGTGCTCCACCTGATTGTCTTTACTTTTCGCCGGGGCGGCGGGCAATTGCAATCCAAGCTGCAGGTGGCGACGGACGTGCTTTTTGTCTCGGCTGTCATTTACGTCACCGGCGGAATCGATTCCAGCTTTGTATTTCTCTATCCCATCGTCATCATTGTTGCCAGCACTCTGCTGTCGGAAGCCTGGGCCTACTTTATCGCTGGCCTCTCGTTTGTCCTTTTTGGCGCAATCCTTGAACTTTCTTATTTCGGACTGATCCGCTCCTACTCCACCAGCAGGCCTGATCTCAAATCGCTTCAGGCTGTCATCTTTATCTACCCCTTTGCCTTTGCCGCCATCGCCTACCTGGTCAACCAACTGGCAAATCGCATGCGCCAGGCCGATGTTGCCCTGGAAGACAAAAGCTTCGAGCTGGAAAATCTCCAGACCCTGCATGAGATCATCTTGCACTCGATCTCCAGCGGCCTCATCACCACTGCGCTTGACGGCACGATCAAGCTGGTCAATCCTGCCGCCAGAAGTTTGCTGGGCCGCAGAGAAGATGATTTTACCGATTGCAGCGTGCAGGAGCTCTTTATCGACCGCCTTCCCGTTGCCAACGCAGGGCGCAATGAAGTACGGGCGCGTACCCCGGATGGGTCCGAAAAGTTGATCGGTGTAGGGTGCAGCATGTTGCGAGGCACCGGGGGCGATGCCATTGGTCACATCTACACCTTTACCGATCTCACCGAGATTCGTCACCTCGAGCACGAACTCCACCTCCGTGATCGCCTCGCAGCGGTGGGTCGATTGGCTTCGGGCATAGCCCATGAGATTCGCAACCCGCTCTCGTCGATTGCCGGCTCGGTCAAAATGCTCTCCGGAATCGCCTCTCTCTCCGGCGATCAGCGCGCCCTGCTTGACATTGTCACCCGCGAATCCGAGCGCCTGAACGCCATTATCTCGGACTTCCTCACCTATTCGCGCGACCGCAAGTTCCAGAGCGCGAGGGTCGACCTCTGCCAGCTTCTCTCCGATACCCTGACGTTGCTTGAGAACCGCCAGTCCGCCATCGTCATCGAGCGCAGCTTTTCTCCATCGGTGGCTATGACCGAGGGTGATGGCGACAAACTCAAACAGGTTTTCTGGAACCTGTGCAGCAATGCCATGCGCGCGATGGAAGCAGGCGGAACTCTTACCGTGATCCTCGACAGGTTTGAGGGCAAGTGGCGCATACGTTTTCGAGACACCGGAGCGGGAATTCCGCCGCAGCTGGTCGAGAAGATTTTTGAGCCATTTCAGTCCGGCTTTGAGGGTGGAACCGGCCTCGGCCTTGCCATTGTCTATCGCATCGTCCAAGCCCACGGAGCTCACATTGCCGTTCGCTCCGAGCCCGGCCGGGGAACCGAATTCACTTTGCTCTTCCGCCAGTCGGCCGCTGCGCTCTCTGCCGATGGCGGGGTTGAATCTCTGACCAATGTTTCCAACTCACCCGGCCTCGACCGTGGCAATGAAAGCAGGTAATCATGGGATATATCCTGGTCTGCGACGACGAGCGCTCGATCTGCCAGATGTTGCAGATCGCGCTCCAGAACCAGGGACACCGGGTGGAGACGGTGACCTCTGGCGAGCAAGCCTGCCGCAAGATTGACTCCGCTCTCTATGACGTTGTGGTCACCGACGTGCGCATGCCCCACATGAGCGGCATGGAGGTCCTGCAACATGCGCGCCGGGTCTCGCCGGATACGATGGTGGTGATGATCACCGCCGTCGATGACAATGTAATTCCCATCGAGGCCCTCAACGCCGGCGCTTTCTACTACATCCGCAAAGGGCCAAAGCTGCTGGAGGATGTGATGAGCGCGGTGGCGCTGGCCATGGACCGTACTCTGCTGCGCCGCCAGAATGCAGCGCTCAAGCGTGATGCCGCTCAACACAATTCGCTTGATAACCTGATCGGCGAGAGTGAGCCGATGCGAAAGCTCAAGCAGACCATTCGCACCATCGCTACCACCAACAGCACGGTCATCGTCAGCGGCGAGAGCGGCACCGGCAAGGAGCTAGTAGCCCGCGCCATCCACACCTGCTCGCCGCGCTGCAACGAGCCCTTCGTCAGTGTCAACTGTGGTGCCTTCCCGGAGACCCTGCTGGAGAGCGAACTCTTCGGCTACGTCAAGGGAGCATTTACCGGTGCCACGGCCAACAAGCGCGGACTCTTCGAACTCTCGGGCGGTGGCACCATCTTCCTCGACGAAATTGGCGAGACCACGCTCGCCATGCAGGTCAAGCTGCTGCGCGTGCTGCAGGAGCGCTGCATCCGTCCGGTCGGCGGAGGGCAGGAGACGCCGGTCGATGTCCGCGTCATCGCCGCCACCAACCGCAATCTTCTGCAGCAGGTTCAGGACGGCCAGTTCCGCGAGGACCTTTACTACCGTCTCAGCGTCATCCCGGTCGAGGTGCCGCCGCTGCGCGACCGTGGCGATGATGTCATCCTGCTCGCCAATCACTTCCTCAAAAAATTCGCCGTGCAGATGGGCAAGAATGTCGTCCGCCTCTCCGCCGAGAGCCTGCAGATCATGAAAGGCTATGATTGGCCCGGCAACGTCCGCGTTCTTGAAAATGCGATTGAGCGGGCGGTAGCCATGTCCAGCGTGGACGAAGTCAGCGTCGAACTCCCGAACGGCGGAGCCAGCACCCTTTCCGCCGCTGCGTCCAACGTGGGAGCACCGGGGGTGGTTCTTCCCTCCGACGGCATCGACCTCGAGCGCTACATCGCCGATGTCGAAAAGAGCCTCCTGCAATCGGCTTTGCGCCGCTCCAATGGGGTGCAAACCCGTGCCGCCGAACTACTCCAACTCAGCTACCGCAGCTTCCGCCACATGATGAAAAAATACGAACTCTCCTAGTGGAGAGCCCCAGATGGCTCGCATCCACCCTGCATTTGGGCGAATAGGGGGGCGGACCCACGCTGCGCAGCGCGGCGCCATGGCAGCAAGCCGCTCCCGCCTGCCTCTCCGGCACGGTTATACTACTCGCATGTGGTACATCGTCCGTTTTCTCTGGAATGCAACCCGCGGTCATCGCCTCGCGCCGTGGCGCAGCCCCTACATCAAGTGGCGGCTGGAGACATACACGGGCCTCAAGATGGAGAAAATTGGCTTTAACCAGATCGCCGGAATCATGTGGCATGAGCATCGCCAGATGCTGCGCTTCCTGTTGTGGACGGCGAAGATGGAGAACTACGCGCGAGTCAAGCCGCGCAATCCCTCGACTCAGGACTGGGGTTAGATCTCAACGATTACCACCGCTCCCCGTCCGGCCTTGGCCAACTGCGACGCGGCTCCGCGCTTGCAGGCTATCTCCAGAAATCCCATGCTGTTGAGCACGCCGAAGAGCTCTCCGGCCTGTCCCTCGGCGTAGGCGCTGCGAATGCCGGCGGAGACCGCAGCCTCGCCGACCGTGATCCTGACCGTCGCACCTTCGGCAAAGACGGCGGGCGCATTCTCCGGAGTCAAATTCGTGATCAGGTTGCCGAATTTATCCACCTTCAGCACCGCGCCCTTCAGGGTATGCTCGGAAATCATCTTCGGCTTGGGCAACTGGAAGCGCGCGTAGTCAGTAATTTCCTCGCCGAACTTTTCCGCCTCCACGCCCTTGCTCAACCAGCCGGCGCACGGCGCAAAGACGTCGCGTCCGTGGAAGGTGTTGCTCACCGGATGCAGGAAGTAGTGCTCGGAGGTAATGTGGCGCACCGAAACCCGCTCCTCCCGATCCATCACCAGCGAGAGCACGCCGTTATCCGGGGCAATAAAGTAATGCTTCGAGGTCGTGACCAGCAGCGGCCTTCGTGCCGAGCCTACGCCCGGATCGACTACTACCAAGTGGATGGTATCAGGCGGAAAATAGCGATAGCCCTGCGCAATCATCAGTGCCCCGTCCAGCACGTCGAACGAGTTCACCGAGTTGCACAGATCCACCACCTGTGCCGCCGGGTTGACGCCGAGAATCACTCCCCGCATGGCGCCTGCGAAGTGATCCGCACCGCCGAAGTCGGTCGTCAATGTGACAATGCGCGTCTCCGTCACCGCAGCCTCCTTGTTTGCCTCCGCCGTGGAGACAAAGTGCACCGGACGATTCTGTCACGAATGAATAATGCCCGCCATGCGTCACCCACATTCGCCGAAGATGGAGGTGTCGGTAACTCGCTCTTAACTCTGAAACCTTGAAACCCTGAACTCCGCTTCTTCCCCGATGCTAGAATCCATTACCACGAATTTTTGAGGAGCGATAGAGTTTTGTTCACGTTCGTGCTGATGCGGGTCATCGCCGTGATCCTGCTGGTGGCAGCCAACGCCTTCTTTGCCGCCGGCGAATACGCGCTGGTCAGCATTCGTGACACGCGAGTCGAGCAACTCATCGCCGCCGGACGCATCGGCGCGCGCACTATTCGCAAACTCCACAACAAGCTCGATGAAGTTCTGAACGGAATCCAGATCGGCGTTACCATGGCCAGCCTGGCCTTGGGCTGGATCGGCGAAGAGTCGATGGCGCGCCTGCTTGAAGTTCCACTGGCGCGTCTGCCGCACTCCGCTCTGTTTGCGCATGCGCTGGCCACGGTCTTCGCCTTCATCGTGATTACCTATCTGCATGTGATCCTCGGTGAGGTCGTTCCGAAGTCGATTGCGCTGCAAAAGGCCGAAGAGGTTGCACTTGCCGTGGCCGGGCCGCTCGACGCTTTCATCACCCTCTTCAGCCCGATCACACGCACCATGGCTGCTTCTTCGCGATGGGTCCTGCGCTCGTTCGGAGTAAGCCACATTCGCAAGGTCGGCGTGCACACCCCCGAAGAGCTGAAGCTGAGCGTGACCGCCTCGCACCGCTACGGCCTTATCAGCGGGCTGCAGCAGGAGCTGCTGCACCGCGCACTCGACCTTGAGAGCATCTCGGTGCGCGAGATCATGGTTCCGCGTCCGGACATTTTTTCCCTCCCCGGCGACATGACGCTGGAAGATGCCGTTGCCAAGGTCGTCGAGGAGCAGCACTCGCGCATTCCCGTTTACGACGCCGCTCGCGGCCCGGAGGCGATCATCGGCGTGCTCTACTCCAAGGACCTCATGCGCTGGATGCAGTTTCGCCTGAAGCGCGTGCAATCGTCATCGGAGCCGCCCGCACTGGCCGTGCGCCACATCATGCGAGACGTTCTCGTCGTTCCCGAAACCAAGCTTCTCCCCGACCTGCTCGCTGAATTCAAGCAACGCCATCGCCATCTTGCAGTGGTGGTCGATGAATTCGGTTCTACCGCCGGCGTGGTCACTGTGGAAGATGTCCTCGAACAACTGGTCGGCGAGATTGAAGATGAGTTTGACGTGGTTGCCCGCACTAACCACGGCGATCCCAGCTCGCTTGTTCTTGACGCCGCGTTGAACATCCGCGATCTTGAATCGCAGTACAATCTGCACCTGCCGCGCGACCAGGGCTTTGAAACCCTGGCCGGTTTTGTGGTGGCACAACTGCAGCGGATTCCCAAGAGCGGCGACTCGTTTCTCTATCAGCAGCACCGCTTCACCGTGCTTGAGATGGAAGGCCGCCGGGTTGGCGCCGTCAAAGTCGATCTCGTCCCCAACGCGGTTGCCTCCAATGCCAACGGAAAGAGCGAGGCGTAATGCGTCGTCTGCTCACCCGCCTTGCCTACATGCTGCCGGTCATCTGGCTGGTGGTCAGCGTTGTCTTTCTGCTCATCCACCTGGTCCCCGGAGACCCCATCCAGGCGATGCTCGGCGAAGGCGCTGCCGGAGCGGACATTCAGGCCGCGCGCCACGCCTACGGCCTCGACGTTCCACTTCCCACCCAGTACGTCCATTATTGGAATGGCGTCCTCCACGGCGATCTCGGACGCTCGCTGCGTCTCAACAAGCCAGTGAAAGAACTGGTGGCGCAGGCTTACCCCGCCACGCTTGCGCTTGCGCTCTCCGCGCTGCTGGTCGCCGTCCTGCTCTCCATTCCCGCCGGAGTGCGCTCGGCTACGCACCGCAATCACTGGGACGACCGCGCTCTCAGCTTTCTTAGCTTGCTCGGCCTTTCGTTTCCCAACTTTGCCCTGGGCCCCGTTCTCATCCTGATCTTCGCCATCGCTTTGGACTGGCTGCCGGTCTCCGGTGCGGGAAGCTGGCGCAGCCTCGTTCTTCCCGCCGTCACCATGGGTGCTTCGTTGGCCGCCATTCTCACCCGCATGGTACGTACCAGCATGCTCGAGGAGCTTGGCCAGGACTATATCCGCACTGCCCGCGCCAAGGGACTTTCCGAGCGAGCCGTGGTCTATCGTCACGCTCTGCGCAATGCGCTCATTCCGGTCGTCACCGTCATCGGCCTGCAGTTCGGCGCGTTGCTGGCCGGCACCATCGTCACGGAAACCATCTTCGCCTGGCCCGGCATCGGACGCCTGACCATCAGCGCCATCAGCAATCGCGACTACGCGCTGGTCCAGGGATGCCTGCTCTGTATCGGCCTCACCTACGTCGCCGTTAACTTTTTCACCGATCTCGTCTACTCCGCGCTCAATCCGCGGATACGCCAGTAGGAGCGCAGAATGCGAATGGAAATCGCCAAGCTTACGCGCGTTGTTTCCCGCAATCCGCTGGCATTCGTCGGCTCCGCGCTCATCTTGTTGTTTGTCTTCTGCGCCATCTTTGGACCGCTCATCGCGCCGCGCGACCCAGCCCACATCGAGCTGGCCGCACGCTTGCAGCCTCCCTCGCTGCATCATCTGTTCGGCACCGACGAACTCGGCCGCGACATTCTCTCCCGCATTCTTTACGGCGCACGCATCTCCATGATCGTCGGCACCTCAGTGGTCGCCGGTTCGCTGCTTCTCGGCACCCTGGTCGGCTCGCTCGCCGGGTACTACGGCGGACGCCTCGACCGCTTCATCAACGTCATCGTGATGAACGCCTTTCTTTCTTTCCCCGGAATTCTGCTGGCCATCGCCTTCGTCGCCTTTCTCGGCCCTGGTCTGTCGAACCTCATTCTGGCTCTCATCATCGGCGGATGGGTCGGCTACGCCCGCCTGGTTCGCGCCCAGGTGCTTGCCGCGCGTGAGCGCGAGTACGTGGAAGCCGCCCGCGCTCTCGGGGCCACGGATTGGCGCATCCTTACCCGCCACATCCTTCCCAACATCATGCAACCGGTGATCGTGCAGGCCGCTATCGGCATGGCCGGGGCCATCCTCGCCGAAGGTACCATGAGCTTCCTCGGCCTCGGCGTGCCGCCGCCGGTGCCAAGCTGGGGAGCGATGTTGAACGATGGCCGCTCGCATCTCTTCGACTCGCCGCACGTTATCCTGTTTCCCGCCGCCGCTGTCATGCTTGCGGTGCTCGCCTTCAACTTCGTCGGCGACGCCATGCGCGACTACCTCGACCCGCGCTCGCGGATCGAAGCCGGACTGTAAGGACTAGACGTCGAGGCGGTAGCGGCTTGCGGAGAGGCGGAAGAGCGGCTTCCAAAGCAGGCGGTTGATGGTGACGACCATAACGGCCATGATGATGGTGGAGAGCAGCAGCAGGCTCTGGCTGCCGCTGTCGGTGGCGCGATTGATCTGCGCGCCAAGGCCGAGCGTGGAGTAGGTGTGCTCCTGCAGTCGGAAGTATTCGGCGACAATGCTGGCGTTCCACGCGCCTCCGGAGGCGGTGACCAGACCGGTGACAAGGTAAGGGAAGATGCCGGGGAGGATGACGGTCATCCAGCGCTCGCGGCGGCCGAAGTGAAAAATGCTGGAAACATCGCGCAAGTCGCTAGGGATAGCCAGAGCACCGGCAATCACGTTGAAGAGGATGTACCACTGCGTCCCGAGCAGCATGAGCAGGATGGACGCGGTGTTGATGCCTCCGCCGACTCTGATCAGGGCGAGAAGAAGGATGGGGAACAGAGCGGTCGCCGGAACCGAGGCTGCAATCTGCGCAAAGGGCTGAGCAAAGCGCGCCAGGCGAGGGCTGAAGCCGATGGCGACTCCGACTGGGACGGTCCAGGCGACGGCCAGCAGCAGCGAGAGGACGACGCGCAGCAGCGTGGCGGCCGCCGAGCGCAGAGTCAGCGTGAGTTCGGCGTGCGAGACGGTAGAGAGCACGAGAACGGTTTCCACCACTGCGTAGATGGCTAGGCCGCCGAGCGCCGTGGCCAGCAGTGTGGCGAGAACTTTTGCGGTGCGCGAGGCGGCGGGACTGGTGGCATGGACTGCGGGCTTGGGGCGGGCAAGATAGACAACCAGGCGCTCAGAGAGTGGGGCTATGACGCGGTGGTTGACGGCACGGAGAACGCTGGAGTTGGAGAGCACCGCGAGCAGAGGCGAGCGCGGCGGAGCTGCGGATTCCACTTGCTCAAACTTGAATTTATCTGACCACGCGATGAGCGGCCGCCACAAAAGCTGATCGAGCAGGACGATGACGCCGATTAAGGTGGTCAGGCCCCAAATCATGGCCTGTTTGTCTCCATTATTGGCGGCGGTTTGCAGGTAGGAGCCGAGGCCGGGGAGGCGGAAGTCGCGCTTGTTGAGGACGAACATCTCGCAGAGCATGAGGAAGAACCAGCCCTGGGCGATGGAGACCATGGAATTCCAGACCAGCCCTATGGTGCTGAACGGAAGCTCCAACTGGAAGAATCGCTGCCAGTGGCTAAAGCCATAGATGCGTGTCGCCTCGCGCAACTCGCGCGGAATTGCCTTTAGCGAAGAGTAGAAGCTGAAGGCCATGTTCCAGACCTGTCCGGTGAAGATGAGCACGATGGAGCCCAATTCGAGGCCGAGCTGGCGGGTGGGAAAAAGCGCGACCATGGCAAGCATGACGCCGGGAAGAAAGCTGAGAACCGGGATGGACTGGAGGATGTCCAACACGGCGATCATGAGTGCTTCGACGCGCTTGTTATAGGCGGCAATGTAGCCATAGGCGAGCGCGAAGGCGAGGCTGAGCACATAGGCCACAGCCATGCGCACCAGCGAGTAGAAGGCATAAAGCGGCAACGCGCGCGGCGAGCGAAGGATCTCGGCTTCGGCCACCGGTGCTTTAAACCAGTACCGGGTGACGACCGCGAATGCATAGAAGATGGCAATGACGCAGACGAAGACGCTTAGGTCCATCAGCACGGGCCAGTTGCGAAACGGCACGGCCGACTGCGCGAACGTGCGGACGCGCCTCATGGCCCCGCGCTCTCCGCAGTGCTTTCGTGCTGGTGCAGATAAAGCCGGTGACGCGCGGCGTCATATTCAAAGAGCTCGGCGTAGCGTCCCCAGGCAATGGCGGTCTCAAGCTGGCGCTTGGCTTCCTCTTCGCTGAAGTGTTCGTCAAGCATATTGTGGAAGAGCTCTTCGGGGGCGGAGTGGTCTTTTTTGGCTTCGAGGGTCAGGGTAATCTGGCGCAGCAGAATGACCTTGGCCAGCGCGGCCTGACGGAAGAGCTCCTTCTGGCGGAGAATGTCGGCGTTGGCGAATTCGCGGCCTTCGGGTGTGATCTGGGCGTCGCCCTCTTCCACCTTGAGAAAGCCGAGTTGGTGGGCGGCATCGACAATGGGAAGCAGATCGTCGACTTCAAAGGAGAGCTCTTCGGCGAGCCGGTACATATCCTCACGGCCGTTGGGGCTGCCCTCGACCAGTTCGAGCAGCCCGGCGATCGCCCCCGGGCGCGCATGCGAGAGCATCTGGTAAACCGAGCGCGGGGTGTGCGAATGGGGCAGCAGCAGCGGCCCCTGGGGCAGCGGCTTCGGAATTTCCGGACGGCCTGGCGAGGTGAGCACCTTGTAAATGTAATCCACGTAGCCGGTGAACTCGGAGGACTTGCGCTCGCGCGGGCGCGGCAAAGTGACCTCGAAGTCGGTGCGGATGCTGCCCGGATTTTTGCCCAGGACGATGATGCGGTCGGCAAGCAGGACCGCTTCCTCGATGTTGTGAGTAACCAGGAAGATGGCGCGAGTCGGAATGGCCTTCTTGTCCCAGAGTTCGAGCAGTTCGCTGCGAAGATTCTCGGCGGTGAGAACATCGAGGGCGGAAAAGGGTTCGTCCATGAACAGAACTTCCGGCTCGACGACCAGGGCGCGGGCAAAGCCGACACGCTGCTTCATGCCGCCGGAGAGCTCTTTGGGATAAGCCTGCTCAAAACCATCCAGTCCGACGGTGTCGAGGATTTTAAGGCTGCGTTTACGGCGTTCGAAGGAACTGACGCCGCGCGCCTTGAGCGCAGCTTCCACGTTTTCAAAGACGGTAAGCCAGGGGAAGAGCGCGAAGCTCTGGAAGACGATGCTGACGTTCGGCGAGCAGTCACCAATCGGACAGCCGTGCCAGAGAACCTGGCCCGCGGAGGGCTGCGTGAGGCCTGTAAGCATGCGCAGCAACGTGCTTTTGCCGGAGCCCGAGGGACCGAGCAGAGCCAGAATCTGGCCGGCTTCGATGGAAAGATCAGTGGGAGCAATGACCGGAATGGAGGTCGAACTGTGCTCGCCGTAAAACTTTTCGACCTTTGAGGCCTGGATGATGGCTTCCGGCATATTCTCTCCCGTTCAACGGGCGCATGGCGTGAGCCGAGGCGGGCGCCTCACACCCTCCCAAGATACCAGTCGAATGTGAAAGAACGGGTAATAATCGAGCCTCTGTCCGGTGCTCGAGCACCGTCGCGGGAAGCAGACATCCGGGACCTTCGCAGTGACGCAGAGACCGGCTAGTCGCTGGTGTAGTAATCGACGGCGACGGGGTGTTCGAAAAGCGAATAGTCGCGAGTGACCACGGTGATGCCGCTCTCGGTCACGAAGTACTTCTGGCGGTCGGCTTCCGTGTCATATCCGATGACCGTGCCCTCCGGGAGCTGCACGTCGCGATCGATGATCGTTTTGCGGATGCGACAATGGCGGCCGATGCCGACATGGCTGAACAGGATGCTGGAATCGACCTCGGCGTAGGAGTTCACGCGGACGTCGGGTGACAGCACGCTGTCGCGCACCACGCCGCCGGAGATGATGCAGCCCTGGCTGATCACGGAGTCAATGGCGGTGCCGGTGCGCCCCGGTTCGGCGAAGACGAATTTTGCCGGCGGGTACTGGCGCTGATAGCCGCGGACCGGCCAGCTTTCGTCGTACAGATTGAAGACCGGCGAAACCGAAGCCACGTCCATGTTGGCTTCGTAATAGGCCTCCAGCGTCCCGACATCGCGCCAGTAGAGAGCTTCCTTGTGGTTCTCATCGACAAAGTTGAAGGAGTACACCTTGTATTCATCGGCCATGCGGGGAAGAATGTTGTACCCGAAATCGTGGCGCGACGTCAGGATCTTCGGCGTCCTTGAGCAGAACCGGGATGAGCACGTCGGTATTGAACAGGTAGATGCCCATGGAAGCCGAAATCATCTTCGGGTTATAGGGCGAACGCAGCTCAGTCGTCTTTGGTTTTTCCTCAAATCCGGTGACCCGGCCATCGCGGGCTATTTCCACAACGCCGAACTGGCTCGACTCGCTGGGATCGATGAGAATGGTTGCAAGGGTGACGTCGGCGCCGGATTGCCGGTGCTGCTCGAGCATCAGCTCGTAGTTCATCTTGTAGATGTGGTCGCCGGAAAGAAGCAGGCAGTATTTCGAGCGCTCACTGCCGATCGAGTAGATGTTCTGGTAGACGGCATCGGCCGTTCCCTTGTACCAGTCCTCGCTCACGCGCTTCATCGGTGGCAGGATTTCAATAAACTCGCCAAGTTCGCCGGCCAGGATCTGCCAGGATTCGCGGATGTGGCGATTGAGCGAGAGCGCCTTGTACTGCGTCAGGATATAGACCTTGCGCAGATTGGAGTTGATGCAGTTGGAGAGGGTTACGTCAATAATGCGGTAAATGCCACCGAAAGTGACGGCAGGTTTGGCACGGTCGCGGGTGAGCGGATAAAGCCGCTCGCCTGCACCGCCCGCTAGCAAGACTCCCAGTGTGTCCTTCATCTTCCATCCTGAGCGACCGGTTATGAACTAAAGAGTGCAAGGTGCGGCACCGCACGGGGCTGCCGAACCAAGTCACCAATTAATGACACACAAGACCAAAGAACAGGCAACAAAGGATGTTAGCACAGCAAACGGCAATCGTCTGAGGTGAGACCTGGAAGAGTCAGGCCGCTTTCTCCCGGTTGCGCCCGGGTTTTGGTTCGATGGAGATTCTGAGTGACTTCAGAAATTGCACATCCTGCGAGCTGATCGAGAATTCGGGCTCGCTCTGGCGCGATGGAGTCGCATGAGGGGCTTCGGCCTCGCGCCTGTTGAAGCCGACGGTGGCTTCCAGGATGACAAAAACGTCATAGCCACTGGCTTTGATCCGCGAGACGACTTCCGAGATCTTCTCGGAGGCGGAGACAGAGTCGTTGATCGCTTCGCCGAGCTGTTTCATCAATGCTTCGAGTTTTGGATCCACGGTAATTTCTCCACCGGCCGAGTTAGATGCCACTGCAAGGCTGCGAGTTTTTTGCCACGCGCAAGCGTGTTTACAGGGCAAAGTCCGTGGCGAAAAGCGGTTTATGACGATTGCCACAGCCGAAGCCGGGGGGGCGGGCGTTACAATAAGGCATGAGCGATACGGGGTCTTCCGGAAATCGGCCCTCGCTGGGCGGGATGCTGGGCAGAGGCGCGGGAACGGCCTTTCGCATACTGCGCGGAAATCCGGGGCAGAGTGAGAAAACACCCCCGCCCTCCCTGGGTGCAACGCTGGGCAAGGGCGCGGGGACAGCCTTCCGCAAGCTACGCGCTGAGCCCGCGCGCGAACCGGCGCGGCAGGCGCAGCAATCCACAATGGGGACGGCACTGGGCTCCGGGGCAGCAACCGCCTACGGCAAACTACTCGGCGAGCCGGGACGCAATAAGCGGGTGTTTCACGGATTCCGCTCGGGCCTGTCGGTCTTCTGGCAGTCCGCCAAACACACTCTGCGGATATTGTTCCTGGAACTCAGCGGGGTTATGTTTCTGGCTTTTACCTTTATCATCGTCAGCGGTTTTGTCCGCGAATACCGGAAATATGCGGCGCACCAGGTTGGACTCGAGCGGGTTGTCTTGGCCGGGGTGATCGGCGCAATGTTCTTCTACTTTGGTTTGAGTTCTTTCTGGCGCGCTCGCCGGAAGCGATCAAGAGTTTCAGAATAGAAAGGCCGTAGAATGGCAGACAAAGCAGTAGCCACCAAAAAGCCCGAGAAGGTTTTCCAGACCACATCTCATATCGTCATCAATCCCTATTACACTCCCACGGATCTCTCCGAATTCAGCTATGAAAAAGAATTGAATGCGCCGGGAAGCTTCCCCTTCACGCGCGGCGTGCAGGCCTCGATGTATCGGGGACGATTATGGACGATGCGGCAATACGCCGGCATGGGCGACGCCGAAGAGAGCAACAAGCGCTATCGTTTTCTGCTCAGCCAGGGCACCATGGGCCTCTCGGTCGCCTTCGATCTGCCGACCCAGATTGGATATGACAGTGACAGTCCGTACGCGCTCGGTGAAGTGGGCAAGGTCGGCGTCGCCATTGACACCATCGAGGACATGCAGCGCTTGTTTGACAGCATCGACCTGGAGAAGGTTTCTACCTCGATGACCATCAACTCTTCGGCTGCGGTGCTGCTGTCGCTTTATCTTGCCGTGGCCAAGCGTAACGGATTCGATCCCAAAAAGCTGAGCGGCACAATTCAGAACGACGTGCTCAAGGAGTACGTTGCGCGCGGCACGTATATTTATCCGCCGACCTCGGCGATGCGCCTGATTACCGACATTTTTGCCTACTGCCATGCCAACGTGCCGGAGTGGAACACTATTTCGATCAGCGGCTATCACATGAGGGAGGCGGGATCGACGGCGGTGCAGGAGGTTGCGTTTACCCTCGCCGACGGCATTACCTACGTGAAGGCGGCGGTGGATGCCGGACTGGACGTAAACCAGTTCGCGCCGCGGCTGTCATTCTTCTTCGCCTGCCACAATAATTTCCTGGAAGAGGTTGCAAAGTTCCGCGCGGCGCGGAGGATGTGGGCAAAGATCATGCGCGAGCGCTTCGGCGCCACCTCGCCCAAGGCGCTGATGCTGCGCTTCCATACCCAGACCGGCGGCTCGACCCTGACCGCCCAGCAGCCGCAGAACAACATCGTGCGCACCGCCTTGCAGGCACTGGCGGCAGTGCTCGGTGGAACCCAGTCGCTGCACACCAACTCCTTTGACGAAGCGCTGGCGCTGCCCACCGAAGATTCGGCGCGCATTGCCCTGCGCACCCAGCAGATCATCGGCTACGAAAGCGGAGTGACCGCGGCCATCGATCCGCTGGCCGGTTCCTACTACTTGGAGACTCTGACCAGCGAGATTGAAAAACGCGCCACCGAATACATTCGCAAGATTGACAACATGGGCGGAATGCTCAAGGCCATCGAGCGCGGATTCGTGCAACAGGAGATTCAGAACGCCGCTTACGAGTTCCAGAAATCGGTGGACGCGAAGGAGCAATTGCTGGTGGGCGTGAACGCCTTTCAGGTGGAGCAGGAGAACCCGGTCGCGCTGCAGAAGATCGACCCCGAACTGGAACGCCGCCAAGTGGAGCGTTTACGCGCCTTCCGTGCCAAGCGCGACCAGCAAAAGGCTGCGGCGGCCGTGCGCAAGGTTGACGACTGCGCGCGCAACGGCGGAAACCTGATGCCCGTCATCGTCGAAGCCGTCGAGAGCAACGCCACGGTCGGCGAGATCTGCGACTCAATGCGCCAGGTCTTCGGCGAGTACCAGGAAGTAATGGTGATTTGAGTTGCCTCCGCAATGCTATGCGGAAGGGCGTGGAGAATTCCGCGCCCTTGTTTTTTGGAAACATGAATTAGCGCAATGCCGCGCTCCCATCGCATGGTATTGCAGTGCCGGTCTCGGTGAAGCAGCCGGGCGGATAATTGCGTCTGTGTTCGGCTTCGTGCTCCCGCTCCCATTCTTTTTCTTTTTCGCGCTTCTCCTCCTCAGAGCGCAACGTCATCGCGAGCACCGCGCAGTGAATGTCCTTTGGCTGCGCGCTGCTGTGCAGGATCAGTTCATCGCCGGCCAGCTTGATGAAAACGTCGCCGCCCAGAAGCAGAAGAATGGCGCGGTGCGGTCGGATGATGTAGCTGACTTTGGCGGAGTAAAGCTCGTACTCTACGCACTCGTTAACAATGCCGGGACTGCTGCCGCCATTGGCGAGTCCTGAGAGAAAGCCACCTCGGCCAGTGCTCTGGATCTCTGCGCAAGGAACCTTTCGCATGGAGTGGACAGATGCTTTTTCCATTCCGCCGCTGAGGGCGAGGCCAGGAAGCGAGCAGCAAAGCAAGAGGAAAATCCAGCAGCTCTTCATCGCAAAGTCTCCACCCTAATCATCGGCAAATTAGCGAAGGACTGGAGCGAAACGTAGCTATTGTCGCCAGGGCCGACGCATATCAAACTCCGAGTAGCTTGAGTAAGTAAGGGTGGTCCCAAGCGGCATTGAGGCGTTTTCCCTTGATACCGCGTTTGCTGGTTTTCTCCTGCTTGAGCATGTTGAGAGCGATGCGGTTGAGCAGCGAGAAGTTCTGCGCTGAGTGGCCCGCGCGCTTGCGGCTGAGGTCTTCGCCGAAGCCTACATCGAGCACCCAGTGCAGTTTGTTTTCGATGCCCCAGTGCTGGCGGACCAAGCGGTTCAACCTCGCCGCATCGGGTTTGAGACTGGTGATGTAGTAGCGGATTTCACGCTCGGTCCTGCCCGTAGCCTTGTGATAGCGCTCGGCCTCGATACGCACCAAACCCTGTAAAGACGACCACTCCGTGCCCTTTTCCAGCAAACTCAGGTCTGCGATTACCGAACAGCGGCGCTGTTCGACTCGTCCATGGCCACAGTCGATTTCTTCCTCCACTGCATCGGCCGCCAGTTGCCGAAACGAGTCCTTGATCCCTTCCAGTAGAGCCCCTTGGTTCTCTTTGACCGCCAGAACATAGTCGGCTTTCTTGCCGATAATCTTGTCGGCCACGCTGCGCTGACAGCCCATGGCGTCGATGGTCACCACCGTTCCCGCCAACTCCAGGGCTTCCAGTAGCTTCGGAATCGCCGTGATCTCGTTGGATTTTTCATCGACCTTGCGCTGGGCCAGCACCAAACCGTTGCCCTCGGCCCAGGCCGAAACCATGTGAACCAACGTCTTCTTGCCCGTTTCGCGGCTGCCGCACAAGGCCTTACCGTCGATGGCTACCACTTCGCCCGCCGTCAGTTTGGCAATCGACGAAACCCAGGCGACAAAGCCCTTTTCCATCTCCACTGGGTCCAGCGCCTGAAACACCCGGTTGAACGTATCGTGCGACGGGATGCCACCCGGCAGCGTCAAGAACGTCTTGAGCCACTCCTGCTTGGCTTTGCCATAATCCGCAATGTCGTTCCAGCTCTCGGCTCCGCTCAATACCGCCGCGATCGCAATCAGCAGAATCTCTTCCAGTAAATGATCCCGGTTCCGCTCCACCCGCGGATCGCGCAACTCAGCAAAATACTTCAGGGGATTGTCCATCTCCCCTTCTCGCCCAGACCCACCACAACTGCATATAGCTAACTATGTCCATTTATATGCGTCGGCCCTGCTATTGTCGCAGCTGGACTTGACAAGGCAGGGCCAAGTCCTGTAAAAAAAGAGGATGATGTTGAGTGCGATCCTTCTGACGGCCATGGCCATGTGTATGCACATGATGAGCATGCGCACCGCCGTGGGCGCACTCGAGAGTTCGCAAAAGCTTAGATAGACACTAGCAAAGCGACATCAAGAGTTTTCCAACGACCCACGGCAAAGAGCCTGGGTCGTTTTGTTTTGGCCGGTAAAACCGAATCCGAAAAAGGATCAAAAGAGGAGTAGACGCGATGCCTGAAAACGAAATTAAACAACATTTTGCCACACTGGCCCTGCATGGGGGCCAAAGCGTAGAGAAGACGACAAAGGCACGCGCCGTGCCCATCTACCAGACCACCAGCTACGTCTTTGACGACAGCGCGCACGCCGCGCGGCTCTTCGGCTTGCAGGAGTTCGGCAATATCTACACCCGCATCATGAATCCGACCTCAGACGTCTTTGAGCAGCGGATCGCGGCGCTCGAAGGCGGCGTTGCCGGACTGGCGACAGCCTCCGGGCAGGCGGCCGAGACCTTGACCATCATCACCCTGGCCGGAGCGGGCGATGAGATCGTCTCCACCACCTCGCTTTACGGCGGTACTTATAACCTCTTCCATTACACCCTCCCGCGGCTAGGCATCACCGTCAAGTTCGTAGACGCCGATGACTTCGACGGATTGCGCGCGGCGATCAACGCAAAGACCAAGGCGCTCTACACCGAGACTCTGGGCAATCCCAAGCTGGACGTGGCCGACATCGAAACCCTGGCCAAGATTGCGCACGAAGCGGGGATTCCGCTGGTGATCGACAACACTTCGGCTTCGCCCGCCCTGACGCGTCCGATCGAGTGGGGCGCTGACATCGTGCTGAATTCCGCGACCAAGTTTATCGGCGGCCACGGAACTTCAATCGGCGGCATCATCGTGGACGCCGGGCGCTTTGACTGGGCAGCCTCGCCGCGCTTCAAGCGCGACTTCGTCGATCCCGATCCGAGCTATCACGGCATCAGCTACACCGCCGCCTTCGGAAACCTGGCCTTTATTCTCAAAGCGCGGGTGCAGGGACTGCGCGACACCGGCGCGGCGATCTCGCCCTTCAATTCGTTCCTGCTGCTGCAGGGAGCCGAGACCTTGCACCTGCGCCTTGAGCGTCACTCGGAGAACGCACTGAAGGTTGCCAACTACCTTGAGACCCATCCCGGAGTCGAGTGGGTGAATTATCCGGGGCTCGAATCGAGCAAGTATTATGAGCGCGCTAAAAAGTATCTTCCCAGCGGGCGAGGTGCGCTGTTAACCTTTGGTATTAAGGGCGGCTACGAGGCAGGACGCAAACTGATCGATACGGTAAAATTGTTCAGCCACGTAGCCAACATCGGCGACGCAAAGTCACTGATCATCCATCCCGCCTCCACTACTCACCAGCAATTGAGCGATGAGGAGCAACGGGATACCGGTGTGACTCCCGAACTGGTGCGTCTGTCGGTAGGAATCGAAGACGTGCGCGACATCATCGGCGACCTTGCGCAGGCGATTGAAGCTGCCAACGGCACCACACATACCCATCCCGAGCCGGCAGGTAAGGGGACAGGACGATAGCCATGACCACCACCCATCACGCTGCGACGGTTCATCTGACGCAGGGTACCGTTTCGCTCACCAAACGAGCTCCATTCGAACTGGAGAGCGGCAAAAAGCTGGAGAGCGTAAACCTGCGTTACGCAATCTACGGCGAGCCCAACCAGGAGTGCAGCAACGTGACCCTGGTCTGCCATGCGCTCTCCGGTTCGGCGCGCGTGGACCAGTGGTGGCCGGAGCTACTCGATCATGTCTTCGATCTCGAGCGCGAGTGCGTTGTCTGCTTCAACCTCATCGGCTCCTGTTACGGCTCCACCAGTGCGGCCTCGCTTGATCCCGCCACCGGCAAGCCTTACGGCGGCAGCTTTCCGCAGGTCACCGTGCGCGACTGGGTTCGTTCCGAGAAACTCGCGCTCGAGGAGCTCGGAATCTGGCATTTGAGGACGGTGATTGGCCCTTCGATTGGCGGAATGCAGGCCTTGCAGTGGGCGGTGGATTATCCGGAGTGGACGGATCGCGTCATCGCCATGGGCGCCACCCCGCTCAACGCTCTGGGTTTGGCATTGAACCACCTGCAGCGCGAGGTAATTCGCCTGGACCCGGAGTTCCGCGGCGGAGACTACTACGACGGACCGGGACCACGTGCGGGCTTGGCGCAGGCTCGCGGGCTGGCGATGTGCACATACAAGTCCTCTGAACTCTTCCACGCGCGCCATGGCCGCAAAGCCGACCGCAAGGGAATCGCGCCGTGGGAGTCCGAGGACGGCCGCTTCGATATTGCGGGCTATCTCAACTATCAAGGAAAAATCTTCTGGGAGCGCTTTGACGCCAACGCCTACATGGCGGTCACCCGCGCAATGGATCTATTCGATCCGCAGCGCGACTGGAATGGCAGAGCGTGGGAGCGGGTTCGCGCCAAGGTGCAGCTCTTCGGAATCTCCAGCGACGTACTCTTTCCCGAGGCTGAAGTTCGCGAGTTTGCCGATGAACTGCGCGCCGCCGGCGTCGATTGCATCTATGAACGGATCGTTTCCTCGCACGGCCACGACTCATTCCTGGCCGAGCCCGACAAATTGATCGGACTGCTCAGGGAATTCGTCACCGAGGACGCTCCAACGCCGGACTCCTTTCACGCAATTGGAATAGCTGAGCAAGAGGGCGGCCTCGCCTGAACCAAATTGCACAGATATCACCAGACAAAACCCCCAGACAAACTGGGGGTCTTGTTTTTTGCGTCAGGAACTCCGAACCAGAGGCTGCGTATCCCCTTACATCATCTTCATTTTGATGTAGCGGTTCAGGTCTCCCCGAAAGTAATACAGCGAGCAAATGGTTGCGGCGAGTGATCCCCACTTCACGATTTTTCTGACTGACATACATTCTCCTTTTAGCGGCTATGCCGCTGTAGTTTTACCGATTCCGGCAATCAACTCTTCGATCATGCGGATAGCCTCATCGATGGCGGCACGCACAGGCCCGCTAAGAGCACCTTCGCCGATCTGCTCCGCCTCTAATGTTGACGGCTCGCAGCCGACCACCAGGATGCGTCCGGGTTTGCCGCCAAGGTCTTTGACCAGCTGCAGCACCGCCGCAGGATTCATCGAGTGCGCGTCGTAGGCCACGTTATTGATGAGCAGGTCGCCATCCGCTCCCGGCTCCGTCAACTCGGCTTCGATCAGAAAAACCGTGCCCGGCGCATCGCCCCTCGGCACGGCGTCCACCAGAATCACCAGTTCCCAGGGCTCCATCAGCGCATAGGCCAAGTCGTAGCCGCGGATGCCGAAGTCCACCACGCGCACATTCTGCGGCAAGCTGCGCGCTGCCAACCGCTGCACCACCTCCACTCCGAACGCGTCATCGCCGAGGAAGATGTTTCCCACACCGGCGATCAGGACGCTATCGGTCATCTGTCACCTCGCCCTTGAGCGGTGTCAAGTCCAGCGGCACAGGCTCAATCTCTTCGGGAGAGAAGAAGAAGCGGTGTCCGGGCTGGCGCAGCATTCCCAGGTCGCGGCCCGGATCGTCCTCAAGCACCACGGCCACGTGCAAACGATCGTCGAAGTCGCTCTCGATCGCCTCAATAATCGCGAGCTTGCCCTTCAGCGCCATGTCAATAATGTCGGCGTTCTGCCGGGGCCAGAGCCGCACCCGGTCGCCCGCCTTCACCACAGCGCCAAAAACAGTGACGCTCTCCACCGGCGCACATTCCTTAGCCTGCAAATCGTTATTGTTCCAACCATCGTTCCAACTCATCATGGCTTGTCTCCACCCACCAAACGCAGGCCGCGAATCGTGCCATGCGTTTTAGCCAGTTGCTCGCGCGCATTTTCCTCGGTGCGCTGCAAAAGGTTGCGTGCGAACTCGTCGGCGTCGCGCATCTCATCCTTCTCCTCGTCGGTCAGGGTCATCACGCGCAGCGTCAGCATCTCGTCCATTTCGGTTCCGTCGCAAAAACTGATCGCGCTTTCCGGCGCAATCTGCGGGTAGTCATAGAGAATGATCGGCGAGCAGAGCAGCATGTCGCGCTCTGGTGCGGTGCCCACCAGCACCGGGAAATTGCCGACGTTGCGGCATCCCGCAACCGCCGTGAGCAACTCATCGGGCGGCTCCAGTAGCGAGACGAAGCTTCCACCTTTCACTGTGACGATGTTGTGCGCCGAGAGCAGCGAGCGCAGCAGCGCAGCGTCGCGGCCGCGTGGTTGCAACTCTGGCAGCACAACGTTCGCCTTGGAGTCATCCGCGATATCACGTGCTGCTTCATCATTCGCAACATCATTCGCAACATCATTCGCAACCCCACTCGCGATATCATCCGCAGCATTCCCGCGCACAGTATCGCTCTTCGCAAACTCACTCGCATTTGTGACCTCGAAGATGAGCTTGACTACGCCGGTGCGAATCTCTTCGCATACAACTGAAACCGTTCCTGCGACCTCGTGCTGGATGCGGCATATCGTTCCGGCCAGCTTTCCCGCCTCATCGCGCAGCAATTCAGTTGTGCTGCTGCCTGCGAAGCGAAACGGTAGCTGCTGCGGCGAAGCCGAAAGCGAAGGCAACTCAAATTCCACCTCGCGCTCGACTGCCTCCCCCCAGCTCTCGACCCACCGATCATCGACCAGCAGCGCCTCGACCGGAGCGAAGCGGCCCTTCCCGGAGCGCCCGCCAACGAACTTTGCCACCTGCCTCGAGAGCAAATGCAGAAAACGGAGATGAATCCAGAGCGAGGCACTGCCCTCGGTTTCCAGCAGACATTCCGAGTGCATCGCGCAACGCTCCGTCCCGCTGCGAACCTCCGCGTAGCTGGGCGGATAGAGAATCCCAAAGCTCCAGCGCTGCTGATTCTTGATGGCCGAGGGCCGGTACGGATAGAGCATGTGCCCCTCGTAGAGCACAGTGTCTGCTACTTTGCGGGCCACTTCGAGGTTCATGATTTCACCTCTTCGGTCAGGGCCATCATGTGCTCCAGCGCCTGTTCCCAAGTCTGTAGCCCATGCTGCGCCCTGATTTTTTGCAGCTTCTCAAAGACGTCTCTCTGCAGGCAGATCCACGCGGTGTGCGGGTAATACAACTCCATCATCTCTTTCCAGAGCTGAACCGGCAGCCGGTAACCGGCTTCGCTGTTCCACGGAATCTGTGCGATCTGCAGCCCCACGCGCCCGCGGTAAAAAACGGTGCCGCTGAACAGCAGAGTGGTTGGAATCTCTCCCGCCTCCAGTCCGTAAATGTACTTGGTCACCGCGACATTAAAGTCAAAGGTGCAGGGAACAGGCACGTTGACGACAGTGCTGCCGTCGAAGGCCGGGACGTTGACGTTTACGTTCTCCCACAGCAGCGAGTGCAAGGTTTTGCTCCAGCGCTCCGGCTCGCCAAATAACTCCTGCAAGTGCTCATGCTCTTCGGCCGAGTAGCGGCGGCGCACCGGTTCAATCTGCACCTGCGCGCGCAGCGCGACGGATTGAATCGGCAGCATCTCAGAATCGGTGATGCGCACCTTGAAGGTGAGCTGCGGAGCTGCCGCATTCGCAGTCGCCTCCACGCCTTCGACTTTGAATTGCAGCTCAGGCACAGTGCTCCTCACCGCTGGCCTCGGCTAGTTCGCCGAAGAAGCGGTCGATCTCCGTCCATACCTGCTGCCCGCCGGAGAGGCCGCGCCAGTGCTTGCGGATGATGCCCACCAGCCGATAGCACTGGTCGATTGGCGCGCGGTAATACTTCGGCGTGCTGGCGAGGCGGTTGACCAGCAGCGCTTCCACGTCGGGCTCAAAGCGGCTCAGCACGGGGTTGCGCTCGGCTATCGTCTTCCAATATTCAAGGTCGAGCGCAGACTCCATCGCCCCGCCGGGGCTGGGATACTGCGCAATCACCCGGTCGGCGGCGCTGCTGTAAACGAAGAACGCAAGGTTGATGGGAATCAGCAGACTCTCCCACTCGTGGTCATCCATCGCGAAGTCGCGCAGCCGCCGCAGATCGCGCGGAATGCGCCGGTAACGCTGGCGGGCGTTGCCGCCAAACAATACGGCGCAAGCATCGCAGGAGCAAGTAATGCGGCGCTTCTCCAACTCCAGCAGATGCTGATGCACCAGCGCGAGCGGCGCGGCGCAAAGTTCGCACACCTCCGTCTGCTCACGCGGTCTGCGCACAAATCGCTGCAGCGCCGCAAGAGAAGCCCGCCCGGCATTGTCGGCCACGCTGTCCATCCCCGTTTTTTTCACCTAAGCTGGTGGCAGGTTTGGCATTCTCGAATCAATCGGTCTTCGCCTGTCGGCATTAATGCCCGTGGAGTCGCGCGAGGTACGGGTGTTACCCTCGCGTCCGGCTTCTTTATGGCCCTCGTAGGCCCATTGTTCTCCGCGCTTGGTACCCGGAGTATGTGCGTCGATGTCACGCGGCGGATTTTTCATATTTGTTCTCCTCTTTCACGGCCGGCTGTATCAGGCTGAGCGGAACGAATCCGCTGGCGGTCGAGGACGTGCCCTTCACCACCAGTTGCTCGATCTCGGGCGCGGCTTCCAGAATCGCCTGCTCCACCGTTTCTCGCAGCGCGTCCGGCGACGAACCGCAGCCGTGTCCTGAGCTCTCGATCTTCACTTCCACAACCAAGCCGGAGACGACGATCAACTCGGCGCTTCCACTGTGTTTTCGCAGTTGCCCGCGGACACTCTCTATCGCCTTGGCTACGCGTTCTTCGAGCGGCACCGGATGAACGCCGTACAGCACCAACATGCCGCAGATCAGCGGATCGCCACCCAGCCTTGCCAGCGAGGCGCGCCCTGCCTCGCTCGCGCCCAGCAACTCCACGATGCGCGATATCGCCATCCCGTGCAGATCCATCATCGACTGCAACAGTTCGAGCGCCGTGTTGCGCGCCTCTTCATCCGCAAGGTTGGAGACGCGCTCGACCAGGCTCTCGATCCGCCCCGTATGAGCCTGGAACTCGCTGCTGGCGATGGCCGTCATTTGCCGCCTGCCAGGCCAAACATCGGCGAGTGCCGCGTCTGCAACACCTTTCCGCCTCCCAGGTACATGTGCACGCCGCAGGGCAGGCACGGATCAAAGCTGCGCACCGCTCGCATGATGTCAATGCCCTTGAAGTTTGCCGGTCCGTTCTCCTCGAAGATCGGCGTGTTCTGCACCGCATCTTCGTAGGGGCCGGGAGTGCCGTAGATATCGCGCGGGTTAGCGTTCCAGCAGGTTGGCGGATAAGGGTGGTAGTTGGCGATTTTGCCGTCCCGGATAACCACGTGGTGTGACAGCACGCCGCGCACTGCTTCGTGGAATCCGCAACTGATCGCCTCCTCAGGAACCTTGAACGGCGTCCATGTCTTCGAGCGTCCGGCCATCAGTTCCTCGATCGCCTTCTCGCAGAAGTACAGCGCTGCCGCCGCCGCGTACGCCTGGAAGTAAGTGCGTGCCCGGTCCCGCTCGATGGCGTTGCTCCACTGCGGAATCTTCCATTCGAAGCTGGTCTCCGGCAGCATTGCGCCCTTGGGCAGATTGATCTGCACACTGTGCCCGGTCGCCTTGATATAACCAATATCGACCAGCCCCGAGAGAGCGGTGGACCAGAGACGCGCAATCGGGCCGCCTCCCGTGTCGAGCGCCAGATGATCCCCCGTGCGCTTGTCATACCAGCGCGGCGACATCACCCAGGTGTAGTTGCCGTTGAAGTCGCGCTTCTGCGGCCGCGGCGTGGTCGTCTGGTTCCACGGATGCCGCTTGTCAATCCCATTTCCCAACGGATCGGTTTTGACGAACGTCTCCTCGTTCTGCCAGTCGTCGTAGTACGAACTGCCCAGCAGAATGCGAAGGCCGAGATTGATGTCCACCAGATCGTTTGTCACCAACTGGCCATCCACGATGATTCCCGGCGTAACGAACATCGAGCGGCCCCATTGGGACATGCTCTCGTAGCGGTAATCGCAGACGTTCGGGTCGTTGAATGAGCCCCAACAGCCCATCAGAATGCGTCGCTGCCCCACCTTTTCATAGCCCGGCAGCGCCTCATACCAGAAGTCGAAGAGGTCATCGTGCAGCGGCAGACATTTCTTCATGAAGTCCACATACTTTATCAGCCGCACCAGGTAATCGGTGAACAGCTGAACCGTGGCCACTGTGCCAACCCCGCCCGGATACAGAGTGGAAGGGTGCACGTGCCGTCCTTCCATCAGGCAGAACATCTCGCGCGTCAATCGGCTGACGATGAGAGTCTCGCGATAAAATTCGCCGGTAAACGGATTCAGCGCGGTCATGATGTCGGCGATGGTTTTGTACCCATGCTTGGCGGCGTTGGGCGCCTTCTTGTGCTGCGCCTTCTCCCACAGGCCGGGATTGGTCTCCTTCACCATCTGCTCGCAGAAATCCACGCCGACCAGGTTGTCCTGGAAGATGTTGTGGTCGAACATGTACTCCGCGGCCTCTCCCAGATTGATGATCCACTCGCCAAGCGGAGGAGGCTTGACGCCGAAGGCCATATTCTGGGCATAGCAGGCGCAAGTCGCGTGATTGTCGCCGCAGATGCCGCAGATGCGGCTGGTAATGAAGTGCGCGTCGCGCGGATCCTTGCCCTTCATAAAGATGCTGTAGCCGCGGAAGATCGACGAAGTGCTGTAACACTCGGCCACCTGCTTGTTCTCAAAGTCGATCTTGGTGAAGATGCCCAGACTGCCCACAATGCGAGTGATGGGGTCCCAGTTCATCTCCACCAAGTTCCGTTTCTTGCCTGTAGTTTCGACTAACGGCTCTGTGATAGTTCCCATTTCATTCATCCTCTTTGCTCAAGCAGCCTTGCGGCGCGGCTGAATCGGTTCGTAAGCGCCGGGTTTGGGCTGGTAGCCGGTGATGAGCTGGTGGCCGCGACGCCGCCACTCTGGCTCTTCGTTGACCGTATTGTTGGTGATTGCGCGGAGCCTCCGGATCAGCTTGCCGTACAAGGTGAGCGCAGCCGTCGAAAAGCGTGCGCCCGAGGGCTCATCCATAAAAGGCATGAACATGTCGGGGAATCCCGGCATAGTGCAGCCAATGCAGATGCCGCCCACGTTGGGGCAGCCGCCAATACCGCGCATCCAGCCCCGCTTGGTGACGTTGCAGTTGACCACCGGACCCCAGCAGCCCACCTTCACCAGGCACTTCGGAGTTCCATACTCAATGCCGAAATCATCCTGTTCGTAGTAAGCGGCGCGGTCGCAGCCCTCGTGCACCGTTTTGCCGAAGAGCCAGGTCGGCCGGAGTTGTTCGTCGAGCGGAATCATCGGCGCCAGTCCGGCAGCCTGGAAGAGGAGGTACAGCACGGTCTCCATGAAGTTGTCGGGCTGCACCGGGCAGCCTGGAACGTTGACGATCGGCAGCCCTGCCTGCGAGCGCCAATCCCATCCCAAATAATCGGCCAGCCCCATCGCTCCCGTCGGATTGCCTGCCATCGCATGGATCCCACCGTAGGTGGCGCAGGTTCCTGCACCGACCACGGCCAGCGCCTTGGGTGCCAGACGATCGATCCATTCACAGGTGGTGATCGGCTGGCCCGTATCCGGGTCGGTACCCATCGCCGCCCAGTAGCCCTGATCTTTGATCGCCTCGTTCGGAATCGAACCTTCCACCACCAGAACAAAGGGATCGAGTTCGCCGCGTTCTGCCTGATAGAAGTACTTCATGAAGTCATCGCCGACTTCATAGGCGAGCACGGGATTGTGCAGGTGAACCTTGGGGAGCCCTGGTATGGCTCCCATAACCACATCCTCGATGCTGGGCTGCTCAGCAGCGGTGACCGATACCGAATCGCCATCGCAGCCCAGGCCAGCCGTAATCCACAAGATATGTACATCGCTTACGGCGGGCTTCGCACCGAACGTAAGAACATCTGCCGGCATTGTGTACTCCTTTCAGCCAAAACGCCGGCTGCCAGTCAGGCAGTCGGCGTCTTCGAGAGGCAATGACCTCTGCTTGCCCGGCCACTCAGCCAATAGATGGAAGATTTGGAAACGGCAGAGGTACATGAAAGGTCTCCCAACGGGCTAGCGGGTAGGGCGAGAACGAGGCATGTGATGACGCGCCATTGCCCACGAGATGCCTTGCGAAACCGGAAAGCGGCAAATAGAAATACTTCACAAAGACCAGCAAACATGCGGGGTTGCTGCTCGCCGGGGCACAACGCAAGCCGAGCCCTATTGCCGCTCGCCCGGCTATCATTAGTGAGCGGAAACAGAGGCGCTACACTCCGGCAAGCTTTTCCGAAAATAGAAAGTGCTTTACTTTCCGCCCCAATCTTCGTACTCTCGCCCCGCTGGAATCGCGCGCCTGTCGTCTGGCGATCAACGCATGATTTGGATTTCTAAGTTCGGCTGGGCTGGCCTCGCGCGCGGCACTGGCAGCGTCCTATGTACAGCAAGGATGGTGCATCCCCGGGGTTGCTGCTGACGGACATGGAGGCAAACTATGCAGACCACGAAACCGAATCAACGCGGTTCAAACAAAGGAGTGGGCACGGCGGAATCCGGGATGGCGCGCTTCGGCTTGGCGCTGGCAAATTGGAGCGAACGTTGGTTTCCCGATCCTCTGGTCTTCGCTTTGGCCGGAGTGGTAATCGTTTTTCTTTTCGGATTAATGATTCATCAGCCCGCGGGCAAGTTGGCAGTTGCGGGCGGCAAGAGCTTCTGGGCGCTGGTGCCCTTCACCATGCAGATGGTGATGATCATCATCGGCGGATACGTCGTGGCGAGCACGCCGCTGGTTCACCGCCTCATCGAGTGGCTGGCCACCATCCCCAAAAATGGGCGCAACGCAGTGGCCTTGATCGCTCTGTTTTCGATGCTCACCTCGCTCATCTCCTGGGGCCTCAGCCTTATCTTCAGTGGCTTGCTCGTGCGCGAAATGGCGCGGCGCGTAAAGGGAATGGATTATCGTGCCGCCGGCGGCGCAGCCTATCTCGGACTCGGCGCAGTGTGGGCGCTTGGACTGTCGTCTTCAGCGGCCATGATGATGGCTACCAAGGGCGCGATTCCGCCCTCCCTGCTCGCCATCAGTGGATTGATTCCGCTGGGGCAGACGATTTTCCTCTGGCAGGGATTGCTCACTGCCGCCATCCTGATCGTGGTTTCGGTGCTGATCGCCTACCTCTCCGCACCTTCGGCGGAGAACGCCAAAACGGCTGAGGACTTCGGAATCGAATACGAGTCCACCGAACGCAAGCTGGAGCCGAGGAAGAAGCCGGGCGAGTGGCTGGAATATAGTCCGCTGCTCACCGTGCTGGTCGCCTTGTATCTGGGCTGGTATCTAATTGACTTCTTCCGTAGCTCGCCGCAAGGTGCCCTGGCTGTGCTTGACCTGAACACCTATAACCTTTTGTTCATTACCGTCGGACTCTTGCTGCACTGGCGTCCCAAGAACTTTGCGCGGGCGGTTGCAGAGTGCGTTCCAGCCACCGGAGGCGTACTCATTCAGTTCCCGTTCTATGCCGTCATCTTCGGCATGATCGTCGGCACCGGCATGTCCGACTGGCTGGCCAACTTGTTTGTGCATATCAGCACTCAGCAGACGTATCCTCTGCTGGTCGCCTTTTACTCGGCCCTCATCGGTATCTTCGTACCCTCCGGCGGGAGCAAGTGGGTAATCGAAGCGCCCTACATTCTGCAGGCCGCCAACCTTCATCATGTTCACTTGGGCTGGGTGGTGCAGATCTACAACGCCTCCGAGGCGCTGCCCAACCTGGTAAACCCATTCTGGATGCTGCCCCTGCTGGGGATTATCAAGCTGAAGGCCCGCGACATCGTAGGTTACGGTGTGCTGCAGATGATCGTGCACGTCCCGCTCGTCTTCTTCCTCTGCTGGTTTTTCGCGCGCACTATTCCGTACATTCCGCCTGTTCACTAAAGAGACATGCGGCGCTTCGTGCAATTCCGCAAGCAGAGAAGCTCTCGCCACCTTCGCCAGCACCCTGACTAAATCCAACTCCCTAATCCACTGCAAGAATTACGCTGCTCGCCTTGAATACCGCGTCGACCGCATCGCCTTCTTTTATTCCCAGTGCGTGGCTGCTTTCCTTCGTGATCACTGCCGTCACCAGGCTGCCGCCGCTCAGCTTCAGCACGACTTCGGTGTTCACGGCGCCCTCATGCACCTTGGACACCGTGCCGCGCAAGACGTTACGCGCGCTGACCTTCGCCGCGTCCAGCCCTTTGGCTAAAATCACCACACTCGCTTTGAGGATGGCGCTGGCGTGTGTGCCTTCTTTGAGGCCAAGGTGAGCCACACTTTCGTTTGTGATAATGGCCACGACCTTGTCGCCACCAGTGAGGGTAAGGTCCACTTCGGAGTTCACCGCGCCCTTGATCACTTTGGTGACGCTTCCGGCCAGTATATTGCGTGCACTGATCCTCATCTTCCACGCTCCTTACGGTAATTCTGATCAATTAGCAAGGATACGCCTGTATCTGGATTAGCCTCTCAGGAAATTTTTTGCCATGAATAGCACGTTCGCCGGCCGCTCTGCAAGCCGCCGCATGAAATATGGATACCACTCCGTGCCGAACGGAATATAGCAGCGCACGCCCCAGCCTTCCTTGGCTAGCCGCTCCTGCAAATCGCGCCGTATCCCGTGCAGCATCTGGAATTCAAACGCCGTCTTCGGCACACCTTCCTTCAGCGCCCACGCCTTCATCGTGGTGATGATGTCTTCGTCGTGGGTGGCCAGTCCGTGGAAGACTCCGCCCTTAAGAATCTGCTTGGCGATCTTGATGTAGTTCGCGTCCACATCCTGCTTGCTCGGATATGCAATCGACGCCGGCTCTTTGTACGCCCCCTTGCACAGGCGAATCCGAATCCCCTCCGAGCACAGCAGCCTCGCGTCTTCCTCGGTGCGGTAGAGATAAGCCTGCAGCACCGTTCCCACGTGGCCCGCCGCTCCCGGACGCCGGTGCAACTCGCGTACCAGATCGAGAGTCTTCTGCGTGTACTGCGAGCCCTCCATGTCAACCCGGATGAAGTTGCCGATGGCAATGGCATGATCGAGCAATTCTTCCAGCGTCTCGCGCGCCAGCGCCTCATCCGCATCCAGTCCGATGTGGGTCAGCTTCAAACTCACATTGGCGTCGAGGTTGCGCAAGCTGATCTCATCCAGCAGCCGGTGATAAAGCGCTTTGCTGCGCAGCGCCTCTTCGCGGTTGGTTACGTTCTCGCCCAGGTTGTCCACCGTTACGTGTATGCCGACCTGGTTCATGGCGGTGGCCGCCACAATCAGATCTTCCAACGTTAAACCGGCCACAAAGCGCTTGGAAACCTTTTGCCCAAACGCTGAATGCTCGGCAATCGAACGAATGCTCTTGCTTTCAGACAAAGCAATAAAAATAGAGCGCAACATCCTGTTCCTTCAGCCGCAGCTCCGGCTTTTATATATGTCTCGTCGTCATCGCCGCAGTCAAACGCGCCCCACTCAGCAGGCGCGGAAGATCCTCTGGAACGGTGACCAATGTTTGTACCACATCCATGGCCACACGGTTGTTGCCTTGCCTCTAGACCATCGCAACCTTGAACCTTGCCTCTAGTGCCCCGCCTCTTCCAGATACCTCTCCACCTCGATCGCCGCCATGCACCCTGTACCCGAGGCCGTAATTGCCTGCCGGTAGCGCCGGTCTGCCACATCGCCGCAGGCATACACACCCGGCACGCCCGTGTGCACGTAGTCGCGAACTTTCAGGTAGCCATCGCCGTCGCTCTCCAGCGAGCCCGCGGAAGATCCCCGCGTTCGGAGTGTGTCCAATGCCCAGAAACATCGCGCTGGTAGGGAAGTCCCACACTTTTCCCGCTGACCACATTGCGCAATTTCAGCGCGGTCACTTCCTTGGCCGCCACGTCCATCACCTCTTCCACCACCGTATCGGTCATGAAGTGAATTTTGTCGTTGGCCCGCGCCCGGTCCAGCATGATCTTGCTGGCCCGGAATGCGTCGCGTCGATGGATCAGCGTCACCCGGCTGGCAAAGCGGGTCAGGAACAGCGCCTCTTCCATCGCCGAATCGCCGCCGCCGATCACCGCAATCTCCTTGTCGCTGAAGAAGAATCCGTCGCAGGTGGCGCACGAGGAAACCCCATAGCCGATCAGCGCTTTCTCGCTCGGCAACCCCAGCCAGCGCGCGCTCGCCCCGCTGGCGATGATCAGCGCGCGTGTTTTGATCTGCTCCTTGCCCACCGTCAGCACAAATGGATGCTGCGTCAATTCGGCTGCCGTGACGTGGCCAACCCGGATCTCGGCTCCGAAGCGTTCGGCCTGCTTGCGCATATTCTCAATCAGCTCCGGCCCCTGGATTCCCTCCGGCCAGCCCGGAAAATTTTCCACCAGCGTCGTCATCGAGAGCTGACCGCCGGGCTCGTGTCCCTCCAGCACCAGCGGCTTCAGGTTGGCCCGCGCAGCATAGATGGCCGCCGTCAGCCCAGAGCATCCCGAGCCCATAATCACCACATTGCGAATTTCGTCTGCCATCGTCTCTCTCGTCCTCTCTGCTCTTACTGATTCTGCTCTTAATGATTCCTGCCTGCGGCTTTGGATTCTTTGCCCGTGGGCAACCGCGCCAACTCGGCCGGAACCACCGTCCTCACCGCCATCGCCGCCCGGTATTGCTCAAAAATTCCGTCCGCCGCCTTGAAACAGCGGCTCATAAGCCGATTGGTCGATTGTGCCGCAACGTGCCAGCACGATCGACGCTTTACCGAAGCGCTCGATCCGTATCCGCTCCGGCGGAGTGTTCACCTTGACCACCTGCGCCGCCGTCCCGGTCACCGAATCCGAGATCAGAATCTGCAGCACCTCTGTGCTCTCTCGCAGATGCAGGGCGAGCGTCTCGCTGATCGACTCTCCCTCCACACTCAGCGAGTATTGCGCATCCGTCAGCAGCGCCTTTTCCGGAAATTCCTTGCGAATCCGCACCCATGTCGGATGGCTTGCCGCCCGCGCCCTGGGCCGCTCCGCGTCCGCCCGCGCCTGGGCCTCCGTCAGTGTGGTCATCCCGCGCGAGATCTCAAAATCGGCTGCAAACCTCGGTCGCTCCTTGACCATCGCCAGCGCCCGTCCCATCTCCTCCAGATCGGCCTGTGCCGGACGGCAGCTATTCAGGAAATTCACCTGGATCTTGGCTTCCGCCCCGCTTGGGGCCGGCGCCATCTGCGTCCAAGCTGCCCCGGCGAACGCCGTAATCAGCACCGTAATTAGGATTAACCGGCCATACCGCCCGAGTTTATTCACCGCTGGATTGTAACTGACTCGGCCCAGGGAGCGCATCGACCACCAGACTAGTTTGGAAAGCGCCACCGCCCCCTCATGATGACGGAGGTAACCAAACTGGCAAGCGTTAGTAATAGGCGCCGCCACTCCCTTTCACCAAGCCCATTTATCGTCCTCGCTGCTAATAGCGCCTCTCCGCGTATGGTTACCGCAGATGAGCTTTTTGTTCGGCGTCCTCTTGTCCAAGTTTCACCAACATTAAAACGAGCCTTAGTACCATAGTTTTGGCTTGACCAGAGTCTCTGAACTTAGTCTAATCAGCTCCTAATACGGGCACCCTAGTACGTGCCCTTCCGTTGTTGCACTGCCCTCCCGGATGGGTCGGCGATTTAGCTTGACGGCTTCCGTGTAGATGTGATGCCAAAACTCCTCCCCAGCCAAATCAGGAGGAGCGCTGTACCGAACAGGAGTCTCTGATGAAACACTCTCGCCTCGTACGCTCCGTCGCGATATTTGCACTATTTGGTCTCCTGGTCAGCTTGGGATTGTTGAATGCCCAGGTGCTCACACCCAGTCCGACTGGAAGTTGGAAGCTGACAGGGGCGATGTCCCAGGCCCGTACCGGGGCCGCAGCCGTCGCCATGAGTAGTGGCAGCGTGCTGGTCACCGGTGGCACCGATCAGAGCGGTGCTGTCACGGCCAGCGCTGAAATTTACGGTCCCTCCGGCACCTTCGTCGTGGTTGCTCCGATGAACCTGCCGCGCACCGGCCACACCGCCACCTGGCTGCCCAATCCTTCCGGCAGCGGCGGCCTTGTGCTGGTCACTGGCGGCACCACCAGCAGCGGAGCCATCCTCGCCTCGGGCGAATTGTATGACCCGATCGCCAATACCTGGACCCTGCTCGCGGCGCCGATGATCGATTCCATTACGGGTGAGCCGGCCACGCCGCTCCCCAACAGTTCGCTGCTCTTGTCTGGCGGCTCCAACTCCACTGGCGTCCTCGCCGACGTGGAGTCCTTCAGCCTGGCCACTCAGCAGTTCAGCATTGTCGGCACCATGGCCACGGCCCGCAAGAACCACGCCGCCGCTGCTCTGCAGAGTGGCAATGTCCTGATCGTCGGCGGTACCGATGGCAGCGGCAACACCCTGAACTCCACGGTGATCTACAATCTCAAGGCCGGAACCGTCGTCGCCGGGCCCAATCTGAATACGCCGCGCACCAATGCCACGGCTACAACCCTGCTGGATGGCACCGTGCTCATCGCCGGCGGCAGCTATCCTGAGGGCGCAACTCCCGCCAATGGCAACACCGCCGAGCTGAATACGGCTGAAATCTATGATCCCGTCGCCGGCACCATCACCGCGGCCCCGGCCAATCTCGTACAGGCCCGCGCCGGACAGCAGGCCTTCCTGCTGCCCAACAACAGCAATGTCCTGGTTGCCGTCGGCGGCACCTACAACGGCGCCACCCTGGCCTCCTCCGAACTCTACACCCCGTGGCTGAGCCAGTTTGCTGCCACCGGATCGATGTCAGTTCCGCGCTCCAGCGCCGCCGGTGCAGCCCTGTTCCCCCTCGCAGACGGCCAATTGCTCGTCGCCGGCGGCACCAATCAGCAGCCCAACGTGGACCCGACGGTCGCCAACAGCGCCGAACTCTACGGCTTTGCCACCCTCGAGACCAATGCAACTGACTACTCGCCGGGCACGGCGGTGCTGATCGCGGGTACGGGCTGGAAGCCGGGTGAGCTGGTACCATCACCCTGAACGAAGTTCCGGCGGTCGAACCCATTCCGATCCTGACCACCACGGCCGATGCCAACGGCAACATCAACGACGGCAACTACGCTCCCAACCCGCTCGACGAGGGAGTCCGCTACTACGCGACGGCCGTAGGCGCAACCTCTCGGCCTCCAGGTACAGAACACTTTTACGGACAGTACCTCGGCTGTTGCGATCACCTCGACCGCATTTAGTGTCGCAACGAATGCCTGCTCGCCTGCGATCACTGTGCAGGATACTTGCTCCAGTACCTTCAGCAGTACCACATAACGACCCTCTCGTCCAGCTCTGGCACTGGCACGTTCTATTCCAATTCGGGGTGCACCACCTCTATTACCTCCGAGCCAAGTACCAGTTGCTACCCCAATACCACCGTTACGTTCACGCTGTATTACAAGGACACGACGGCAGGAAGCCCCGTAATTACAGCGACGTCAAACACTCACGCCGCGAACCAGACCGAAACCATCACCGCCAGCGGCGCGACTAAGCTGGCTTTCAGCACGTCGGCCATCAATGCGACGGCTGGGGCCTGCTCTGGCCCAGTCACCGTGCAGTCGCAAAATAGTAGCGGCACGGCCACCGACCCCAGCAGCACGGAAACCATAGCCCTGACCAGCACCGACTCCATGACCTTCTATACGGCCAGCGGCTGCGCTACCTCTACTACCAGCGTCAGCATCCCGACAACGGCCAACTCGGCGAGCTTCTACTTCAAGGACAACACAGCGGGCGCTCCGACTGTCACGGCCAGCGGCACCGGCGCCTTTACCAGCGCCCCCACGCAGGGCGAAACGGTAAACGCGACAACGGCCTCGAAGCTGGCCTTCTCCTCCTCAGCTGTCAGTGTGGCGGTCGGTGGTTGCTCTTCGGGAATTACCGTGCAGTCGCAGGATACCTACAACAACCCATCCGACCCGGCCAGCACGGAGACAGTAACCCTCAGCAGCAGCGACGGAACTACAACCTTCTATTCGGGCAGCGGCTGCACCGGTGCCGAAACCGCCCCCACCATCCCCACCTCAGCCAACTCCGTGACCTTCTACCTCAAGACCACCACGGTGGGCGGCCCGGTCATTACGGCTACCGGTACGGGCGCCTTCAGCAGCGCCCCCACGCAGACTGAAACAGTAACCGGCGCGACCAAACTGGCCTTCACCTCGTCGGCCGTCAGCGTGCCGGCAGGAGACTGTTCTTCAGGAGTCACGGTCACCTCGGAAAATGCCAGCAGCACACCCACGGCTCCGTACATCACGGAAACGGTGGCACTAACCAGCAGCGACGGAACGGCGACGTTCTACTCGGACAACGCCTGCACAACGGTCAACGCCAGTCCGACCATTGCCACCTCAGCCACTGCGGTAACTTTCTACTTCAAAGACACTACTACGGGTGCCCCGACCATCACGGCTTCCGGAACCGGCGCCTATACCAGCGCCCCCACGCAGGGCGAAACTGTGACCGCGTCGGCGAGCCAACTGGCGTTCACCTCGTCACCCGTCACCGTAGCAGTTAACGCCTGCTCCACGGGGGTCACGGTCACCTCGCAAAATGCCGGTGGCACAACCACCGCTCCCAGCAGCACGGAAACGGTCGCGCTTAGCAGCAGCGACGGAACGACGTTGTTCTACACCGCCAGCGGCTGCAGCGGCGGCGCAGTCACCAGCACAAGCATCCCCACCTCAGCCAGCGCGGCGACCTTCTACTTCAAGACCACCACGGTGGGCGGCCCGGTCATTACGGCTACCGGTACGGGCGCCTTCAGCAGCGCCCCCACGCAAACTGAAACAGTAACCGGCGCGACCAAACTGGCCTTCACCTCGACGGCCGTCAGCGTGCCGGCAGGAGACTGTTCTTCAGGAGTCACGGTCACCTCGGAAAATGCCAGCAGCACACCCACGGCTCCGTACATCACGGAAACGGTGGCACTAACCAGCAGCGACGGAACGGCGACGTTCTACTCGGACAACGCCTGCACAACGGTCAACGCCAGTCCGACCATTGCCACCTCAGCCACTGCGGTAACTTTCTACTTCAAAGACACTACTACGGGTGCCCCGACCATCACGGCTTCCGGAACCGGCGCCTATACCAGCGCCCCCACGCAGGGCGAAACTGTGACCGCGTCGGCGAGCCAACTAACGTTCACCTCGTCACCCGTCACCGTCGCAGTAAACGCCTGCTCTACGGGGGTCACGGTCACCTCGCAAAATGCCGGCGGCACAGCCACCGCTCCCAGCAGCACGGAAACGGTTGCGCTGAGCAGCAGCGACGGAACGACGTTGTTCTACACCGCCAGCGGTTGCAGCGGCAGCGCAGTCACCAGCACAAGCATCGCCACCTCAGCCAACGCGGCGACCTTCTACTTCAAGACCACCACGGTGGGCAGCCCGGTCATTACGGCTACCGGCACTGGCGCTTTCAGCAGCGCCCCCACCCAAACTGAAACAGTAACTGGCGCGACCAAACTGGCCTTCACCTCGTCGGCCGTCAGCGCGGCGGCAGGTGCCTGCTCTACGGGAGTCACGGTCACCTCAGAAAATGCCAGCGGCACAGCCACCGATCCATACACCACGGAAACGGTCACACTGACGAGCAGCGACGGAACGACAACCTTCTACTCGAACAGCACTTGCGCGACGGTTAACGCCAGCCCGACCATCAGCACCTCGGCCAGCGCGGTGACCTTCTACTTCAAAGACTCTACGTCGGGCACCCCGACGATTACTGCCACCGGCACCGGTGCCTTCAACAGCGCTCCCACGCAGGTCGAAACGGTGACCCCGGCAACCCAACTGGTCTTCACCTCGACGCCCGTCAGCGTGGCCGTAGGTGCATGCTCTTCGGGCATCACCGTCACCTCGGAAAATAGCAGCAATGCGGCCGCCTATCCCAGCAGCTTGGAAACGATAGCGCTGAGCAGCAGCGACGGAACCACAACGTTCTATACGGCCAGCGGTTGCAGCGGCAGTGCGGTCACCAGCACCAGCATCGGAACATCGGCCAGCGCGACGACCTTCTACATCAAGACCACCACGGTAGGCAGCCCGGTCATTACGGCTACTGGCACCGGCGCTTTCAGCAGCGCCCCCACCCAAACTGAAACGGTAACCGGCGCGACCAAACTGGCCTTCACCTCGACGGCCGTCAGCGTGCCGGCAGGAGACTGTTCTTCAGGAGTCACGGTCACCTCGGAAAATGCCAGCGGTACAGCGACGGCTCCGTACATCACGGAAACGGTGGCACTAACCAGCAGCGACGGAACGGCGACCTTCTACTCGAACAACACCTGCTCCACGGTCAGCGCCAGCCCGACCATCACGTCCCCAGCCACCGCGGCGACCTTCTACTTCAAAGACACTACCCAGGGCACCCCGACGATTACGGCTTCCGGAACCGGCGCCTATACCAGCGCCCCCACGCAGATCGAAACGGTGACCGCGTCGGCGAGCCAATTGGCGTTCACCTCGTCACCCGTCACCGTCGCAGTTAACGCCTGCTCTACGGGGGTCGCGGTCACCTCGCAAAATGCCAGCGGCACAGCCACCGCTCCCAGCAGCACGGAAACGGTCGCGTTGAGCAGCAGCGACGGAACGACGACGTTCTACTCGAACAGCTCTTGCACAACTGTTAACGCCAACCCGACCATCGCCACCTCAGCCAGCGCGGTGACCTTCTACATCAAGACCACCACGGTGGGCAGCCCGACGATAACGGCTTCCGGAACAGGCGCCTACACTAGCGCCCCCACCCAGCCTGAAACAGTAACCGGCGCGACCAAACTGGCCTTCACCTCGTCGGCCGTCAGCGTGGGGGCAGGTGCCTGTTCTTCGGGAGTCACGGTCACCTCGCAAAATGCCAGCGGCACAGCCACCGATCCGTACACCACGGAAACGGTGGCACTGACGAGCAGCGACGGAACGGCGACCTTCTACTCGAACAGCACTTGCACGACGGTCAACGCCAGCCCGACCATCAGCACCTCGGCCAGCGCGGTGACCTTCTACTTCATAGACTCTACTATGGGCACCCCGACCATTACGGCCACCGGCACCGGCGCTTTCAGTAACACCGCCACCCAGGGCGAGACAGTTACCGTAGCCGTGCCGACCCAACTGTCCATCGCTAACATCGGCAACCAAACTGCGGGTATCCCCTTTCCAGTAACCGTGACGTCGTTGAACGCCAGCGGAGTGCCCACACCTGTTACGACCAATACCACCGTCACCCTGACCCTGGCCACTGGTACCGGAACGCTGGGCGGCACGTTAACTGGAACGCTCACCTCTGCGAGTAGCCAACTCATCATCAGCGGAGTGACTTACAGCTATAACCAGGTCGGGGTTCAACTGAAGGCCACCGCAACTGGCGGCAACACCATGACGGCGGCTACCAGCGCAGCCTTTAACGTGGCGGCGGGCCCGGCGAGCAAGCTGCAGCTGCTGATGCCAGGTGAGACGGCGGCGGCGGGGACAGCAAGCGGCAAGACGGGCTCCCCCACGGCACAGGTCGCAGGGACCGCGTTCACCGTGACGGTGAACGCGGTGGATGCCAACTGGAACGTGATCCTCAACGACACGGACACGGTTGCCATCACCACCAGCGACCCGAATGAGACCAATCCGGCGAACGCGGCTTTGGTGGGCGGCACAAAGACATTCGCCGTCACATTCAAGACGGCAGGCACTCAGACCGTCACGGCGGGTGACGTGACTAACGGTCTTATAACGGCGAACACCGGTACCGCGACGACGGTGAGTGCAGGAACGGCGAGCAAGCTGCAACTGCTGATGCCGGGTGAGACAGCGGCGCCGGGGAGCTCAGCCGGCAAAACGGGCACCCCCACGGCACAGTCGGTAGGAACGGCTTTCAACGTGACGGTGAATGCGGTGGATGCCAACTGGAACCTGGCCACATCGACCCACACGATTAAAATCACCTCCACCGACGCCGGTGCAACCTTGCCAGCGAACGCCGCCTTGGTGGGCGGCACAAAGACATTTAGCGTGACATTCAAGACCGCCGGCAGCCAGACCGTCACGGCAACTGACCAGACCACCCCGAATCTGACGGCGAACACCGGTAGTGCGACGACGGTGTCGGCGACGGCGACGAAGCTGGCCTTCACCTCCTCACCCGTCAGTGTGGCGGCGGGCAGCTGCTCTTCGGGAATTACCGTGCAGTCGCAGGACACCAACGGCAATCCCTCAGACCCGTCCAGTACAGAGACGATAGTACTGAGCAGCAACGACGGAACGGCGATCTTCTATAGCGTCAGCGGATGCACCGGAGGCGCGGTTACCGGCACCACCATCAGCACCTCGGCCAATTCGGCGACCTTCTACATCGAAGACACCGCGGTGGGGACTCCGACCATCACGGCTTCCGGCACCGGTGCCTTCACCAGTGCCCCCGCGCAGGTCGAAACAGTGGGCTTGGCCAGCCAGACGATCACTGTGACCACCGCGCCTCCGCCCAGCGCGGCATACAACAGTACCTTCCCGGTGGCCGCTACCGCGAGCTCCGGATTGACAGTAGCAATCACAGTCTCGGGTGGATGCACGATCAGCAGCGGCACGGTGACGATGAACAGCCCGTCCACCTCCTGCGTGGTCAGCTTCAACCAGGCTGGCAACACCGAATACGCCGCGGCGACGCAAATACAGGACACCACCACGGCAACGCCGGCCAACCAGGCGGCGCTGATCCTGAGCGCGGCGACCCCGTTGTCCTATAACGTCGGCGAAACCATGAGCGTTACCGGTGGCAGCACCGGCGGAACGGTAACCTACAACCTGGTCTCCGGCTCCTGTACCATCTCAGGCGCCACGCTTACGGCCAACGCCAGCAGCGGTAGTTGCGTTGTAACGGCGACCATGGCCGGCAACACGAACTACAACGCCGTTACCAGCTCCCAAGTCACTGTGACTCTGCAACCGGGGAATCAAGCGCCTGCTATCACCAGCACTGCCAATACCACGTTCACGGTCGGTACGCCGGGCAGTTTCACAGTGACGGCAACCGGCTATCCAGCACCAACATTTAGCGAAACCGGCGCGTTGCCCAGCGGCGTGACCTTGAGTTCAGCGGGTGTACTGAGCGGCACACCCGCAGCGGGCACCGGTGGCGCTTATTCGATCACCATTACCGCCTCGAACGGCATCGGAACGGATGCCACCCAGAGCTTCACTCTGTCGGTCGATCAGGCGCCTGCGATCACCAGCGCTGCGAGCACGACTTTCACGGTGGGAACGGCGGGAAGCTTCCAGGTGACGGCCACGGGTTATCCGGCGCCGACCTTTACGGAAGCCGGCGCGTTGCCCAGCGGCGTGACCCTGAGTTCGGCGGGTGTACTAAGCGGCACGCCTGCGGCGCTTGGAACTTATAACTTCACCATCACCGCCTCTAACGGCGTCGGCTCGAACGCCACCCAACCCTTCATCCTGACGGTTTCCCAGATTCCAAGCGGCGGCACCGCTAGCTTTGCAGCCTCGACTGGGTCGTCAGGGAGTACCACATTAGTGTGGTCGCAGACCGTCGGCTCTGGATCAAGCCCCGTTCTGATGGTCGGTGTATCGCTCCGGGACGACAGCGGCAGCGGCGGCGCCGGGGCCAACACCGTTATCACAGGCATTACCTTTGGTTCGCAAGCGCTCACATGCCTCAATGCCTATGACGACGATGCAACCGGGTCGTGCGGCAACGGCAGCACTTCGGGGACGGTGTTCGTGCGCAGTGAGGTGTGGTATCTAGTAGGTCCCAACGTCGGCACCGCCAACATCACCGTCACCACCAACAACGCTACGGTTATGGCTGGCGGCTCAGATGTGTACTTCGGCGTGAACAACGTTATTTCCGGCGGCGTGAATGCCAGCAGCAACGGACAAACCGGTTCGAGTACTGCGTCTGTGGGCCCCATTACGACTGCGGCCGGCGACCTCGTGTTTAACAACCTGGCGACCGACAGCGCTGGCGCGCCGATCACGTCGGGGAACACAGCGGTAACTGCTGCGCAGGACAGTGTCACCACTGGCTCCGACCACATTCTGGGAGGCACCAGTCTGAGCACGGCGATTAATCCCACCATGACCTGGACGATTGCGAACCCATCACCGTGGGCGACAGTCGCAGCCGTGCTCACCCCGACAGCCACGGGGCCGGCGACGAAGCTGGTCTTCACCTCTTCGCCCGTCAGTGTGGCGGCCGGCACCTGCTCTTCGGGCCTTACCGTGCAGTCGGAGGATATCAACGGTAATATCTCCGAGCCCTCCAGCACGGAGACGATAGCGCTGAGCAGCAGCGACGGAACGGCGACGTTCTATACCACCAGCGGCTGCACCGGCAGTTCGGTCACCAGCACCACCATCAGCAGCTCAGCCTATTCGGCGACCTTCTACATCAAAGATGCCGCAGTGGGCACTCCGACGCTTACGGCTTCGGGCACCGGCGCCTTCAGCAGCGCCCCCACGCAAGTCGAAACGGTAACTGTCGGCCCAGTGAGCCCCAGCACCTCGACGGTGGTCGCCAACCCGACCTCTGTTGCTAATGACGGTTCATCGACCGCGACGATTACAGTTACGCTTCTGGATGTGTACAACAACCCGGTAAGCGGCAAGACGGTAACGCTAACGCAGGGCAGCGGTGGCTCGACGATTACGACCGTTAGTGGCACGTCCAACTCCAGCGGCCAGGCGTCCTTCACGGTGAAAGACGGAACGGCCCAGGCGGTCACCTACACGGCGACGGACACAGCCGACACGGTCACCCTCTCGCAGACTCCCACGGTGACCTTCATGGCCGCCATTCCAACCGCGCTGTCGATTTTCGCGCCGAGTCCGGCAACGGTTCCCTACGGCTCAGCCGGCCCGGTCGCCTTAAGTGCCAAGCTATACAACAATGCCAACGGTAATCCAATTGTCGGCGGCACAGTCACCTTTACGATGGACGGAACCATCGTAGGAACCGCACCATCAATCGCGGGTGGCGTCGCGACGTTGAATAATTACAATCCGTCCGCGCTTACACTTGGCGGCCACAACGTCGCGGCGACATGCGAGCCGCAATCGAGCAGTGCCGGACCCCTCGGCTATAGCACCAGCATTAATGCGGGCTTCACCGTGGGCCAGGCTCCTCAGTCGATCACGGTGACCACACCGGCTCCTGGAAGCGCGGCATACAACAGCCAGTTCACGGTTGCTGCCACCGGCGGCGCCTCGGGGAATCCAATTCTCTACACCTCCTCCGGCGGATGCTCGAACAGTGGCGCAACCTACACGATGACGAGCCCGACCACTTCCTGCTCGGTGATCATGAATCAGGCTGGCAACACCGACTACACTGCGGCCACGCAAGTGACCGAAACAACTACCGCAACTCAGGCAACACCGACGATCAGCATCAGCAACATTCCTGGCGGCGCGGCGTACGGCGGCAACTTCACGCCGATGTATAGCTATAGTGGCAACGGGTCGCCCACCTACTCGGTGTCCTCAAGCACGCCGGGCGTCTGCACCGTCTCGGTCGGTGTGGTGAGTTATGTTGGGGTCGGCACCTGCTCGCTGCAGGCGAGTGCGACGGCGACAACGGACTACACGGCTGCGACGGGCAGCGCCCAGACGTTTACGGTTGGGCAGGCAACGCCGACGATCAGCATCAGCAACCTCCCTTCCAGCGGTGTATATGGCGGGAATTTCACGCCGACGTATAGCTACATTGGCGACGGGACGACCTCGGTGGTCTCGAACTCGCCAAGCGTGTGCACCGTCTCGGGCGGTTTGGTGAGCTATGTTGGGGAAGGCACCTGCTCGCTGACGGCGAGCGCGACTGCGACGACGGACTACGCGGCGGCGACGGGTATCGCCCAGACGTTTGCGGTTGGGCTGGCGCCTGCGATCACCAGCGCTGCGAGCACGACTTTCACGGTGGGAACGGCGGGAAGCTTCCAGGTGACGGCCACGGGTTATCCGGCGCCGACCTTTACGGAAGCCGGCGCGTTGCCCAGCGGCGTGACCCTGAGTTCGGCGGGTGTACTAAGCGGCACGCCTGCGGCGCTTGGAACTTATAACTTCACCATCACCGCCTCTAACGGCGTCGGCTCGAACGCCACCCAACCCTTCATCCTGACGGTTTCCCAGATTCCAAGCGGTGGCACCGCTAGCTTTGCGGCCTCGACTGGGTCGTCAGGGAGTACCACATTAGTGTGGTCGCAGACCGTCGGCTCTGGATCAAACCCTGTTCTGATGGTCGGTGTATCGCTCCGGGACGACAGCGGCAGCGGCGGCGCTGGGGCCAACACCGTTATCACGGGCATTACCTTTGGTTCGCAAGCGCTCACATGCCTCAATGCCTATGACGACGATGCAACCGGGTCGTGCGGCAACGGCAGCACTTCGGGGACGGTGTTCGTGCGCAGTGAGGTGTGGTATCTAGTAGGTCCCAACGTCGGCACCGCCAACATCACCGTCACCACCAACAACGCTACGGTTATGGCTGGCGGCTCAGATGTGTACTTCGGCGTGAACAACGTTATTTCCGGCGGCGTGAATGCCAGCAGCAACGGACAAACCGGTTCGAGTACTGCGTCTGTGGGCCCCATTACGACTGCGGCCGGCGACCTCGTGTTTAACAACCTGGCGACCGACAGCGCTGGCGCGCCGATCACGTCGGGGAACACAGCGGTAACTGCTGCGCAGGACAGTGTCACCACTGGCTCCTACCACATTCTGGGAGGCACAAGTCTGAGCACGGCGACTAATCCCACCATGACCTGGACGATTGCGAACCCATCACCGTGGGCGACAGTCGCAGCCGTGCTCACCCCGACAGCCACGGGGCCGGCGACGAAGCTGGTCTTCACCTCTTCGCCCGTCAGTGTGGCGGCCGGCACCTGCTCTTCGGGCCTTACCGTGCAGTCGGAGGATATCAACGGTAATATCTCCGAGCCCTCCAGCACGGAGACGATAGCGCTGAGCAGCAGCGACGGAACGGCGACGTTCTATACCACCAGCGGCTGCACCGGCAGTTCGGTCACCAGCACCACCATCAGCAGCTCAGCCTATTCGGCGACCTTCTACATCAAAGATGCCGCAGTGGGCACTCCGACGCTTACGGCTTCGGGCACCGGCGCCTTCAGCAGCGCCCCCACGCAAGTCGAAACGGTGAGCCCGGGCGCGGTGAGCCCCAGTGTGTCCACGGTGGTCGCCAACCCGACCTCTGTTGCGGATGACGGTTCATCGACCGCGACGATTACAGTTACGCTTCTGGATGCGTACAGCAACCCGGTAAGCGGCAAGACGGTTACGCTGACGGCAGGCAGCGGCAGTTCGAAGATCTCAACTGCCAGCGGCCCTTCCAGCGCTACCGGCGTGGTGAGCTTCACGGTGACCGACACGGTTGCCCAGACGGTCACCTACACGGCGAAAGACACAACCGACCCCGTCACCCTCTCGCAGACTTCCACGGTGAGCTTCATGGCCGCCATTTCAACTGCGGTATTTAATTACGCGCCGAGTCCGGCAACGGTTCCCTACGGCTCAGCTGGCCCGGTCGCCTTAAGTGCCAAGCTATACAACAATGCCAACCTTAATCCAATTGTCGGTGGCACAGTCACCTTTACGGTGGACGGAACCATCGTAGGAACCGCACCATCAATCGCGGGTGGCATCGCTACGTTGAGTTACAATCCGTCCGCGCTTACACTTGCCACCCACACAATCTATGCGATATGCGAGGCGCAATCGGGCAGTGCCGGTCCCCTGGGCTATAGCGGCAGCAGTCCGCAAAACCTCGTCGTGAACCAGGGCAGCCAGACGATTACGGTGACCGCGCCAGCTCCTGCCACCGCTGCCTACCTCAGTAATTTCACGATTGTTGCAAGCGGTGGCGCCTCGGGGAATCCAATTCTCTACACCTCCTCGGGTTCGTGCTCGAATGTTGGCCCGACCTACACCATGACGAGCCCAACCGGAAGCTGCTCGGTGATCATGAACCAGGCCGGCAACACCGACTACGCCGCTGCCCCGACAGTGACCGAAACCACAGGGGCGACGCCGGCTGCGCAGTCGATTAATGTGACCACGGCGGCTCCTGCTACCGCTGCCTACAACAGCCAGTTTACGGTTGCTGCCGCCGCCACCTCTGGATTGGCAGTTAGTTACACCTCGGGTGGTTCCTGCACCAACGTAGGCGCTACCTACACCATGTCGAGTCCAACCGGAAACTGCTCGGTGATCATGAATCAGGCTGGCAACGGCAACTATGCCGCAGCCGCGCAAGTGACCGAAACCACAGCGGAGACGCAGATCCCTCAGTCGATTACGGTGAACACGGGAGCTCCTGCCACCGCTGCCTACCTCACTAATTTCACGATTGCTGCAAATGCCAGCTCGGGGCTTTCGATCGCTTACACCTCCTCAGGTTCGTGCACGAATAGTGGCGCGACTTACACCATGACGAGCGGAATCGGAAATTGCTCGGTGATCATGAACCAGGTTGGCAACGGCAGCTATGCCGCAGCCGCGCAAGTGAACGAAAGCACCGGGGCGACGCCGCTCGCTCAGTCGATCTCGGTAACCCAGGCGGCTCCTGCTAACGCGGCCAGCAACAGCAGCTTCACAATTGTCGCCACGGCCACCTCTGGATTGGCAATCACCTACACCTCCTCGGGCTCGTGTACGAATAATGGTGCGACTTACACCATGACGGGCGGCAGTGGAATCTGCTCGGTGATTATGAACCAGGCTGGCAACAGCAACTACACCGCGGCCCCGACAGTGACCGAAACCGCTAATGTCACTCTGGGCACCCAGACGATCTCTGTGACGGGCGTTCCGAGCCTGGCGCAGCCCTACGGGACGACCTTCCTGGTCGGCACCACGGGCAGCTTGGGCACAGGCCAGATCACGATTACCGCAGGCGGTGCCTGCACCATCAGCGGCAACTCGGTGACTATCAGCGCCGGTTCTGGAATCTGCTCGGTGACGGCGACGATTGCGGCTGACAGCAACTACGGCAGCGCAACCTCGACGGCGACGGTGGGTGCAACCCAGGCCGCCGCAGTCGTCAACTGGAGCAATCTGACCCAAGTCTACAGCGGCTCGCCGGAAGCAGCCGGCGTCACGATCACGCCGTCTGTTTATAGCTTCTCGGTCACTTACTCGAGTGCGAGCTACGGGCCGACTACGACTGCGCCGACCAATCCAGGCGTCTATACGGTCACGGTCCTGGTCTCCGATCCCAACTACATGGGCGGAGACACCAATACCCTGACCATCAGCCAGTTGGATCCGGCGCTGAGCTTGGCCCAGGAGCAAGGCACGCCGCAGACCACGCCTTACGGCAGCACGGTGTATTTCGAATTGGCGATGGCCTCGACACCGCAGTGCCCGACCGGCAATGTGCAGCTCTTCGTGGACGGCCAGGCCTCGGGTTCTCCGGTTATGCTGAACGGCTCTTCCTGCTCGATTGCGGTGCAACTGGCGACGGCGACGATGACTTCGGGCACGCATAGCCTCTACGCCTCCTACACCGGAGACCAGTTCTATCAGGGTGGCGATACCTCGGGCTCGCCGGTCTCCTACACCGTCACGCAGGACACCACCGCGGTAACGCTGACCAGCGATACCAACACGTTGAATGTCGGCCAGGCGGTCACCTTCACGGCCACCGTTACTCCGGTGACCACCGACATCGCCCAGCCGCCGTCGGGCTACGTTCAGTTCTTTGACAGCGGCATCCAGATCGGCAGCAACGTGGCGCTGTCGGGCGCTACGGCTCAATACACTACTTCCGCGCTGGCCGCCGGTTCGCACAGCATCACGGCCAGCTTCACGGATTCCGACGGTAATTTTGTTGGCAGCAGCACGGCATTGTCGGTATCGGAGACGGTGAACCTGATTACGCCAACGATCATCTGGACTCCGACCCCGACTGAGTTCGCCTACGGCAGCCCAATCGTCAGCACGCAGGTCAATGCGACGGCGGTTGATGCAACCAATGGCAACGCTGCCGGTCGCCGGCAGCTTCGCCTACAACTTCCCCCTGGGCACCATTGTTCCGGCGGGACCGGCCACCATGACGGCGACCTTCACGCCGGCTGACACAAACACCTATACTTCAGGTGCCTCGGCAGCTACGGCATCGGTCGCCCTGACGGTGGATCTGGCATCGTTGACGGTGACGGCTTCGAGCCCGAGCGTCAATTACGGCGATCCGGTTCCGACCATCACCCCGAGCTACAACGGCTTTGCCAACAACGAGGACTCCTCGGTGCTGACGACTGCGCCGACCTGCGGCACGGCCTACACCACGACGAGTGCGGCGGGGAGTTCACCCTCCACCAGTTGCTCGGGCGCGGCGGCCACCAACTACAGCATTACCTATTGTCTGGAGCGGTGACGGTGAACCAGGTGCCGGTTACAGTAACGGCTTCCAGCACCTCCGTGCCTTACGGCTCGGGAACTCAAACCATCACCCCGAGCTACAACGGCTTTGTCAACGGAGATGGCCCCTCCGGTACTGACCACCGGGCCGACTTGCTCCACCAGCTACACCAGCGCGAGCATCGTGGGCAGTTCCAACCCGACGACCTGCTCGGGCGCGGCGGCCACCAACTACAGCATTACCTACACGGCCGGAAACGTATCGGTGACCCCGGTTCAGTTGACGGTACAGGCCTCGAGCGCCAGTGTGGTTTACGGCTCCGCAATCCCGACCATCACCGCGGCCATCACCGGCTTCGTGAACGGGCAGGGAATCGGCGCACTGTCGGCCCAGCCGATCTGCTCCACCAGCTACACTCCCACCAGCATCGTGGGAAGTTCCAACCCGACGAGTTGCACGGGCGCGGCGGCCACCAACTACAGCTTCAACTACGTGCCCGGAAATGTATCGGTGACCTCGACTACCCAGACGATCTCTGTGACGGGCGTTCCGAGCCTGGCGCAGCCCTACGGGACGACCTTCCTGGTCGGCACCACGGGCAGCTTGGGCACAGGCCAGATCACGATTACCGCAGGCGGTGCCTGCACCATCAGCGGCAACTCGGTGACTATCAGCGCCGGTTCTGGAATCTGCTCGGTGACGGCGACGATTGCGGCTGACAGCAACTACGGCAGCGCAACCTCGACGGCGACGGTGGGTGCAACCCAGGCCGCCGCAGTCGTCAACTGGAGCAATCTGACCCAAGCCTACAGCGGCTCGCCGGAAGCAGCCGGCGTCACGATCACGCCGTCTGTTTATAGCTTCTCGGTCACTTACTCGAGTGCGAGCTACGGGCCGACTACGACTGCGCCGACCAATCCAGGCGTCTATACGGTCACGGTCCTGGTCTCCGATCCCAACTACATGGGCGGAGACACCAATACCCTGACCATCAGCCAGTTGGATCCGGCGCTGAGCTTCGCCCAGCAGCAAGGCACGCCGCAGACCACGCCTTACGGCAGCACGGTGTATTTCGAATTGGCGATGGCCTCGACACCGCTATGCCCGACCGGCAATGTGCAGCTCTTCGTGGACGGCCAGGCCTCGGGTTCTCCGGTTATGCTGAACGGCTCTTCCTGCTCGATTGCGGTGCAACTGGCGACGGCGACGATGGCTTCGGGCACGCATAGCCTCTACGCCTCCTACACCGGAGACCAGTTCTATCAGGGTGGCGATACCTCGGGCTCGCCGGTCTCCTACACCGTCACGCAGGACACCACCGCGGTGACGCTGACCAGCGATACCAACACGTTGAATGTCGGCCAGGCGGTCACCTTCACGGCCACCGTTACTCCGTTGACCACCGACATTGCCCAGCCGCCGTCGGGCTACGTTCAGTTCCTTGACAGCGGCATCCAGATCGGCAGCAACGTGGCGCTGTCGGGCACTACGGCTCAATACACCACTTCCGCGCTGGCCGCCGGTTCGCACAGCATCACGGCCAGCTTCACGGATTCCGACGGTAATTTTGTTGGCAGCAGCACGGCATTGTCGGTATCGGAGACGGTGAACCTGATTACGCCAACGATCATCTGGACTCCGACCCCGACTGAGTTCGCCTACGGCAGCCCAATCGTCAGCACGCAGGTCAATGCGACGGCGGTTGATGCAACCAATGGCAACGCTGCCGGTCGCCGGCAGCTTCGCCTACAACTTCCCCCTGGGCACCATTGTTCCGGCGGGACCGGCCACCATGACGGCGACCTTCACGCCGGCTGACACAAACACCTATACTTCAGGTGCCTCGGCAGCTACGGCATCGGTCGCCCTGACGGTGGATCTGGCATCGTTGACGGTGACGGCTTCGAGCCCGAGCGTCAATTACGGCGATCCGGTTCCGACCATCACCCCGAGCTACAACGGCTTTGCCAACAACGAGGACTCCTCGGTGCTGACGACTGCGCCGACCTGCGGCACGGCCTACACCACGACGAGTGCGGCGGGGAGTTCACCCTCCACCAGTTGCTCGGGCGCGGCGGCCACCAACTACAGCATTACCTACACGGCCGGAAACGTATCGGTGACCCCGGTTCAGTTGACGGTACAGGCCTCGAGCGCCAGTGTGGTTTACGGCTCCGCAATCCCGACCATCACCGCGGCCATCACCGGCTTCGTGAACGGGCAGGGAATCGGCGCACTGTCGGCCCAGCCGATCTGCTCCACCAGCTACACTCCCACCAGCATCGTGGGAAGTTCCAACCCGACGAGTTGCACGGGCGCGGCGGCCACCAACTACAGCTTCAACTACGTGCCCGGAAATGTATCGGTGACCTCGACTACCCAGACGATCTCTGTGACGGGCGTTCCGAGCCTGGCGCAGCCCTACGGGACGACCTTCCTGGTCGGCACCACGGGCAGCTTGGGCACAGGCCAGATCACGATTACCGCAGGCGGTGCCTGCACCATCAGCGGCAACTCGGTGACTATCAGCGCCGGTTCTGGAATCTGCTCAGTGACGGCGACGATTGCGGCTGACAGCAACTACGGCAGCGCAACCTCGACGGCGACGGTGGGTGCAACCCAGGCCGCCGCAGTCGTCAACTGGAGCAATCTGACCCAAGTCTACAGCGGCTCGCCGGAAGCAGCCGGCGTCACGATCACGCCGTCTGTTTATAGCTTCTCGGTCACTTACTCGAGTGCGAGCTACGGGCCGACTACGACTGCGCCGACCAATCCAGGCGTCTATACGGTCACGGTCCTGGTCTCCGATCCCAACTACATGGGCGGAGACACCAATACCCTGACCATCAGCCAGTTGGATCCGGCGCTGAGCTTCGCCCAGCAGCAAGGCACGCCGCAGACCACGCCTTACGGCAGCACGGTGTATTTCGAATTGACGATGGCCTCGACACCGCAGTGCCCGACCGGCAATGTGCAGCTCTTCGTGGACGGCCAGGCCTCGGGTTCTCCGGTTATGCTGAACGGCTCTTCCTGCTCGATTGCGGTGCAACTGGCGACGGCGACGATGACATCGGGCACGCATAGCCTCTACGCCTCCTACACCGGAGACCAGTTCTATCAGGGTGGCGATACCTCGGGCTCGCCGGTCTCCTACACCGTCACGCAGGACACCACCGCGGTAACGCTGACCAGCGATACCAACACGTTGAATGTCGGCCAGGCGGTCACCTTCACGGCCACCGTTACTCCGGTGACCACCGACATCGCCCAGCCGCCGTCGGGCTACGTTCAGTTCCTTGACAACGGCGTGCAGATCGGCAGCAACGTGGCGCTGTCGGGCACTACGGCTCAATACACTACTTCCGCGCTGGCCGCCGGTTCGCACAGCATCACGGCCAGCTTCACGGATTCCGACGGTAATTTTGTTGGCAGCAGCACGGCCTTGTCGGTATCGGAGACGGTGAACCTGATTACGCCAACGATCATCTGGACTCCGACCCCGACTGAGTTCGCCTACGGCAGCCCAATCGTCAGCACGCAGGTCAATGCGACGGCGGTTGATGCAACCAATGGCAACCTGCCGGTCGCCGGCAGCTTCGCCTACAACTTCCCCCTGGGCACCATTGTTCCGGCGGGACCGGCCACCATGACGGCGACCTTCACGCCGGCTGACACAAACACCTATACTTCAGGTGCCTCGGCAGCTACGGCATCGGTCGCCCTGACGGTGGATCTGGCATCGTTGACGGTGACGGCTTCGAGCCCGAGCGTCAATTACGGCGATCCGGTTCCGACCATCACCCCGAGCTACAACGGCTTTGCCAACAACGAGGACTCCTCGGTGCTGACGACTGCGCCGACCTGCTCCACGGCCTACACCACGACGAGTGCGGCGGGGAGTTCACCCTCCACCAGTTGCTCGGGCGCGGCGGCCACCAACTACAGCATTACCTATGTGTCTGGAGCGGTGACGGTGAACCAGGTGCCGGTTACAGTAACGGCTTCCAGCACCTCCGTGCCTTACGGCTCGGGAACTCAAACCATCACCCCGAGCTACAGCAGCTTCGTGAACGGGGATAGCTCCTCCGTACTGACGACTGTACCGACCTGCATCACGGCCTACACGGCGACGAGCGGCGTGGGGAGCTACCCGACGAGTTGCTCGGGCGCGGCGGCTGCCAACTACAGCTTCACCTACACGCCTGGTAGCATCACCGTGACCGGAGCGCCGGTTGTGGTCACGGCTTCCAGTACCTCAGTGCCATACGGCTCCGCCGTTCCTGCAATTTCGGCGAGCTATAGCAGCTTCCAGAACGGGGAAACCTCGGCCGTGCTGACGACTGCACCGGCCTGTCTCACGGCCTACACCACGACCAGCCCCGCGGGTACGTCACCGTCCACGAGTTGCTCGGGCGCAGTGGCAGCCAACTACACCTTCAGCTATCTGCCAGGCAGCGTCACCGTGACCCAAGCCACCCAGACCATCAACGTCACTACGGCGGCTCCTGCAAGCGCCGGATTTAACAGCCAGTTCACGGTGGCCGCCAGCGCCAGCTCCGGGCTGCCACTCACGTACAACTCGGGCGGCTCCTGCTCCAACAGCGGAGCCACCTACACCATGATCAGCGGAACCGGAAGCTGCTCGGTCTTCTTGAGCCAGGCTGGTAACGGCAACTTCAGTGCGGTGGCGGCACCGACGGAAACAACCACGGCCACGCTAGGCGTCCAGAGCATCAGCTTCACACCTCCGGCAGCCCAGCCGTATAGCTTGACGCCGGTGCCGATCAGTGCCACGGCGACCTCCGGCTTGACTGTCACTTTCTACGGTGGATTCGCTGCCAACGCCAATATCTGCTCGCTGGTGGACAACGGTAACGGCAGCGCGACTATAACGTTGCTGGGTGCCGGCACCTGCACGGTTTCGGCAAAACAGGCGGGCGGTGGCAACTGGGCAGCGGCTCCTTCGCTATCGCCGGGCTTTACGGTGCAGCATGCGGCCCAGACCATAACGTTTACCCCGCTCAACCCAGAGCCCGCCGGAACGCCGCAGCCGTTGACGGCTACGGCAAGCTCCGGGCTCACGGTCACCTTTACCTCACTGACGACCGGTATCTGCACGGTCTCGGGGACAACCGTAACCGGCAATGCCGCCGGCACCTGCACGATTCAGGCGACGGTGGCGGGCACCGCGCAGTACACCGCGGCCACGCCGGTCTCGCAGAGCTTCACGGTCGGTAAGCAAAGCCAGACAATCAGCTTCACACCTCCGGCAGCCCAGCCGTATAGCCCGGTACCGATAGCGCTCAGTGCCACTGCAACTTCCGGCTTGCCGGTCACCTTCTACGGTGGATTTGCTGCCAACGCCGGGATCTGCTCAGTCACGAGCAACGGCGACGGTACCGGAAGCGTAACGATGTTGAGTGCTGGGACCTGCACGGTCGAGGCAATGCAGGCTGGCAATGGCACGTACGCAGCGGCTCCTTCGCTATCACCGGGCTTTACGGTGCAGCATGCAGCCCAGGCCATAACGTTTAACCCGCTTACAAGCCCAGAGCTCTCTGGAACAGCGCAGCCGTTGACGGCTACGGCGAGCTCCGGACTCGCGGTTAGCTTTAATTCACTAACGACCGGTATCTGTTCGGTCTCGGGGGCAACCGTAACCGGCAATGCCGCCGGCACCTGCACGGTTCAGGCGACGGTGGCGGGCACCGCGCAGTACACCGCAGCTACGCCAGTCTCGCAGAGCTTCACGGTCACGAAGCAAAGCCAGACGATCAGCTTCACACCTCCGGCAGCCCAGCCGTATAGCCCGGTACCGATAGCGCTCAGTGCCACTGCAAGTTCCGGCTTGCCGGTCACCTTCTACGGTGGATTTACTGCCAACACTGGAATCTGCTCAGTCACGAGCAACGGCGACGGCACCGGAAGTGTAACGATGTTGGGTGCCGGGACCTGCACGATAGAGGCAATGCAGGCTGGCAATGGCACGTACGCAGCGGCTCCTTCGCTATCACCGGGCTTTACGGTGCAGCATGCAGCCCAGACCATAACATTTAACCCGCTTACAAGCCCAGAGCCCATCGGAACGCCGCAGCCGTTGATGGCGACGGCGAACTCCGGACTCACGGTCAGCTTTACTTCACTAACGACCGGTATCTGCTCGGTCTCGGGGACAACCGTAACCGGCAATGCCGCCGGCACCTGCACCGTTCAGGCGACGGTGGCGGGCACCGCGCAGTACACTGCAGCTACGCCGGTTAAGCAGAGCTTCACGGCGCACTAGACACACCGATGATTGTGGCCCCGGACACATTGGGGCCACAATCATCGCAACCTTCCCCCCGGGAACGTCAATCCAGGGCTTCAGATTGAGTTACAGAGATCGGTCGCTCTTTGACCATCGCCACCGCTCGTCCCATCCCTTCCAGATCGGCCTGTGCCGGACGGCAGCTATTCAGGAAACTTACCTGTAACTTGGCTTCCGCTCCGCCTTGCGTCCCGCTTTGGGCTGGCGCCACCTGCGTCCATCCGGCCTCCTGCGAACACCGTAATCAGCACCGTAATTAGGATTAGCCGCTAGCACCATCGAAGTCTGTGCATCGCTGGATCGTAACTGACTCGCCCTCGCCGTGCGCGTCGGCCACAAAGCGCAATTTGCGAAGCGTCGCCACATTGCCCCACATGACGGAGGTAACCAAACTGACAAACCGTTAGTACCCGCCTCGCCAACCCTCTTTCACAACGCCCATTCATCGTTCTGCGCCGCTATTAGCGCCTCTCCGCGCACTATTGCCGCGGATGCGCGCTTCACTCCGGCTCCTCCCGACTAAGTTTCAGCAACATTAAAACGGGCCTTAGTAGCATAGTTTTCGCTTGACGTGAGTCTCTGAAATTAGTCTAATCTGGTTCTAATATGGGCACCGTAGTACTTGACCTTCCGTTGTGGCATTGCCCTCCGAATGGGTTGGCAATTTAGCTTGACGGCTACCGTGTGGATGTGAACCCAAAACTCCTCCCCAACCTACTTTGGAGGAGCGTTGTACCGAACAGGAGTTCTCTGATGAAACACTCTCGCCTTGTACGCTCCGTTGCAATTTTTGCGCTGTTTGGCCTCCTGATCAGCTTGGGATTGTTGAACGCCCAGGTGCTCACACCCAGTCCGACTGGAAGTTGGAAGCTGACTGGGGCGATGTCCCAGGCCCGCACCGGAGCCGCCGCCGTCGCCATGAGTAGTGGCAGCGTGCTGGTAACCGGTGGCACCGATCAGAGCGGTGCCGTCACGGCCAGCGCTGAAATCTTCGGTCCCTCCGGCACCTTCGTCGTGGTCGCTCCGATGAACTTGCCGCGCACCGGCCACACCGCCACCTGGCTGCCCAATCCACCTCCCGGCAGCGGCGGCCTTGTGCTGGTCACCGGCGGCACCACCAGCAGCGGAGCCATCCTCGCCTCAGGCGAGTTGTATGATCCGATCACCAACACCTGGACTCTGCTCGCGGCACCGATGATCAATTCCATCACGGGTGAGCCGGCCACGCCGCTCCCCAACAGTTCGCTGCTGCTCTCTGGCGGTTCCAACTCCACCGGCGTCCTCGCCGGCGTAGAGTCATTCAGCCTGGCCACTCAGCAGTTCAGCTTTGTCGGCACCATGGCCACGGCCCGCAAGAACCACGCCGCCGCCGCCCTGCAGAGCGGCAATGTCCTGATCGTCGGCGGTACTGACGGCAGCGGCAATACCCTGAACTCCACGGTGATCTACAATCTCAAGGCCGGAACCGTCGCCGCCGGGCCCAATCTGAATACGCCGCGCGCCAATGCCACGGCTACCACCCTGCTGGATGGCACAGTGCTTATCGCCGGTGGCAGCTATCCTGAGGGTGCAACCCCCGCCAACGGCAACATCGCCGAGCTGAACACGGCTGAAATCTACGACCCGGTCGCAGGCACCATCACCCTGTCGTCGGCCACCCTCGTGCAGGCCCGCGCCGGACAGCAGGCCTTCCTGCTGCCCAACAACAATGCTGTGCTGCTCGTCGGCGGCACCTATAACGGCGCAACCCTTGCCTCCACCGAACTCTATACCCCCTGGTCAACCCAGTTCGCCGCTACCGGATCGATGTCGATTCCGCGCTCCAGCGCCGCCGGTGCAGCTCTCTTCCCCCTGGCAGACGGCCAACTGCTCGTCGCCGGTGGCAGCAACCAGCAGCCCGACCTGAGCACGACCGTAGCCGCCAGCGCCGAACTCTACGGCTTCGCCACGGTTGAGACCGATCGACCCGACTATGCGCCAGGCACGCCGGTGGTCGTCACCGGAACCGGCTGGCAGCCTTCGGAGAATGTATCGCTCAGCATTAACAGCACAACCTAGGGTGCCGATACCCCGCCGGTGGTGGTCACGCAGGCGACTACGGCTGGCGAGATCGCGGACTCCTTCTGGGCTCCGGACATGACGGACATTAATGCCCGTTTCTACCTTACGGCCACCGGCGTAACCTCCGGCCTCAAGGCGGAGAACACGTTTACGGATTCTGGTGTGGTCACCATAACTATCACTGGAAACGGTTATGTAGATGGCAATGCGAGCAGTCCCTCTGCAGGATTCTGGTGTTCCAACCCTGCCAATACTCCATCATCAGACGGAACTTATTCATACACCTGCGGTCCAACGGGACATGGCACCACGGCAAACGCCTGGACGGCCCACCCGGCCAGCGGGTACCAGGTGGGTACTTGGACTTTCTCTCCAGCGGTGACGAGCGTGACAGGTTGCACATCGGGAGATGCAAGCTGCTCGTTTGAGGTAAACACCGCCACCTCCCTAGCGCTCACCTTTACGGCAACCTCCGGCGCGACGAAGTTGGCCTTTACCACAGCGCCCGCTAGTTTGACGGCAGCCACCTGCTCTACGGCATTCGTTGTGACCTCGGAGAATAGCGGCGGCACGGCTACGAGCCCGAGCAGTACGGAAACAGTGACACTGACCAGCACTGACGGAACGGCGACGTTCTACTCGGACAGCGGCTGCACGACTGTCAACTCCGCCCCGACCATCGGCACCTCAGCCACCACGGCGACCTTCTACGTCAAAGACACCGCCGGAGGCAGCACGACCATTACGGCCAGCGGCAGCGGCGCCTTTAGCAGCGCTCCCACGCAGGCCGAGACGGTGAACAAGGCCAACCAGGCGACGCTGACGGCCAACGTAACTTCGCCGGCAACGTATCTCTCGACGCAGACCCTGACCACCACGGGCGGCAGCGGCACCGGCGCGGTGAGCTATAGCGTAGGTGCTTCGACGGCCTGCTCGGTGAGCGGCACGACACTGACGCATCACCGCCGGCACCGGAACCTGTTCGGTGACGGCCACCAAGGCAGCTGACTCGACCTACAACAGCGCAACCTCCAGCGCGGCGAGCGTGACCGTTCAACTTGCCAACCAGGCGACGCTGACGGCCAACGTAACTTCGCCGGCAACGTATCTCTCGACGCAGACCCTGACTACCACGGGCGGCAGCGGCACCGGCGCGGTGAGCTATAGCGTAGGCGCGTCGACGGCCTGCTCGGTGAGCGGCACGACACTGACGATCACCGCCGGCACCGGAACCTGCTCGGTGACGGCGACCAAGGCAACTGACACCAACTACAACAGCGCAACCTCCAGCGCAGCGAGCGTGACCGTTCAACTTGCCAACCAGGCGACGTTGACGGCCAACGTAACTTCACCGGCAACTTATCTCTCGACGCAGACCCTGACCACCACGGGCGGCAGCGGCACCGGCGCGGTGAGCTATAGCGTAGGCGCTTCGACGGCCTGCTCGGTGAGCGGCGCGACGCTGACGATCACTGCCGGCACCGGAACCTGCTCGGTGACGGCGACCAAGGCGGCTGACACCAACTACAACAGCGCAACCTCGGCAGCGGCGAGCGTGACCGTACAAAAAGCCAACCAGGCGACGCTGACGGCCAACGTAACTTCGCCGGCTGCGTATCTCTCGACGCAGACCCTGACTACCACAGGCGGCAGCGGCACCGGCGCGGTGAGCTATAGCGTAGGCGCTTCGACGGCCTGCTCGGTGAGCGGCGCGACGCTGACGATCACCGCCGGCACCGGAACCTGCTCGGTGACGGCCACCAAGGCAGCTGACACCAACTACAACAGCGCAACCTCCAGCGCGGCGAGCGTGACCGTTCAACTTGCCAACCAGGCGACGCTGACGGCCAACGTAACTTCACCGGCAACTTATCTCTCGACGCAGACCCTGACCACCACGGGCGGCAGCGGTACCGGCGCGGTGAGCTATAGCGTAGGCGCTTCGACGGCCTGCTCGGTGAGCGGCGCGACGCTGACGATCACCGCCGGCACCGGAACCTGCTCGGTGACGGCCACCAAGGCAGCTGACACCAACTACAACAGCGCAACCTCCAGCGCGGCGAGCGTGACCGTACAGAAAGCCAACCAGGCGACGCTGACGGCCAACGTAACTTCGCCGGCGACGTATCTCTCGACGCAGACCCTGACCACCACGGGCGGCGGCGGCACCGGCGCGGTGAGCTATAGCGTAGGCGCTTCGACGGCCTGCTCGGTGAGCGGCGCGACGCTGACGATCACCGCCGGCACGGGAACCTGCTCGGTGACGGCGACCAAGGCGGCTGACACCAACTACAACAGCGCAAGCTCCGGCGCCGGCGAGCGTGACGGTACAGCCTGCCAACCAGGCGGCGCTGACGGCCAACGTGAACTTCGCCGGCAACGTACCTCTCGACGCAGACCCTGACTACTACTGGCGGCAGCGGCACCGGCGCGGTAAGCTATAGCGTAGGCGCTTCGACGGCCTGCTCGGTGAGCGGCGCGACGCTGACGATCACCGCCGGCAGGGAACCTGCTCGGTGACGGCGACCAAGGCGGCTGACACCAACTACAACAGCGCAAGCTCCACGCGCGGCGAGCGTGACCGTACAGCCTGCCAACCAGGCGGCGCTGACGTTAAGGTAACTTCGCCGGCAGCGTACCTCTCGACGCAGACACTGGCTACTGCTGGCGGCAGCGGCACGCGGCGCAGTCAGCTATAGCGTAGGCTCTTCGACGGCCTGCTCGGTGAGCGGCGCGACGCTGACGATCACTGCCGGCACGGGAACCTGCTCGGTGACGGCGACCAAGGCGGCTGACACCAACTACAACAGCGCAAGCTCCACTCGCGGCGAGCGTGACCGTACAACCTGCCAACCAGGCGGCGCTGACGGCCAATGTAACTTCGCCGGCAACGTACCTCTCGACGCAGACACTGGCTGCTACTGGCGGCAGCGGCACCGGCACGGTCAGCTATAGCGTAGGCGCTTCGACGGCCTGCTCGGTGAGCGGCGCGACGCTGACGATCACTGCCGGCAGCGGAACCTGCTCGGTGACGGCCACCAGAGGCGGCTGACCCCAACTACAACAGCGCAAGCTCCACGCCGGCGAGCGTGACGGTGACCCAGGCCGCCGCAGTCGTCAACTGGAGCAATCTGACCCAAGTCTACAGCGGCTCGCCGGAAGCAGCCGGCGTCACGATCACGCCGTCTGTGTATAGCTTCTCGGTCACTTACTCGAGTGCGAGCTACGGGCCGACTACGACTGCGCCGACCAATCCAGGCGTCTATACGGTCACGGTCCTGGTCAGCGATCCTAACTACATGGGCGGAGACACCAATACCCTGACCATCAGCCAGTTGGATCCGGCGCTGAGCTTGGCCCAGGAGCAAGGCACGCCGCAGACCACGCCTTACGGCAGCACGGTGTATTTCGAATTGGCGATGGCCTCGACCCCGCAGTGCCCGACCGGCAATGTGCAGCTCTTCGTGGACGGCCAGGCCTCGGGTTCTCCGGTTATGCTGAACGGCTCTTCCTGCTCGATTGCGGTGCAACTGGCGACGGCGACGATGACTTCGGGCACGCATAGCCTCTACGCCTCCTACAGCGGAGACCAGTTCTATCAGGGTGGCGATACCTCGGGCTCGCCGGTCTCCTACACGGTCACGCAGGACAGCACCGCGGTGACGCTGACCAGCGATACCAACACGTTGAATGTCGGCCAGGCGGTCACCTTCACGGCCACCGTTACTCCGTTGACCACCGACATTGCCCAGCCGCCGTCGGGCTACGTTCAGTTCTTTGATAGCGGCATCCAGATCGGCAGCAACGTGGCGCTGTCGGGCGCTACGGCTCAATACACTACTTCCACGCTGGCCGCCGGTTCGCACAGCATCTCGGCCAGCTTCACGGATTCCGACGGTAATTTTGTTGGCAGCAGCACGGCATTGTCGGTATCGGAGACGGTGAACCTGATTACGCCAACGATTCATCTGGACTCCGACCCCGACTGAGTTCGCCTACGGCAGCCCAATCGTCAGCACGCAGGTCAATGCGACGGCGGTTGATGCAACCAATGGCAACCTGCCGGTCGCCGGCAGCTTCGCCTACAACTTCCCCTTGGGCACCATTGTTCCGGCGGGACCGGCCACCATGACGGCGACCTTCACGCCGAGCTGACCCAAACACCTATACTTCAGGGGCCTCGGCAGCTACGGCATCGGTCGCCCTGACGGTGGATCTGGCATCGTTGACGGTGACGGCTTCGAGCCCGAGCGTCAATTACGGCGATCCGGTTCCGACCATCACCCCGAGCTACAACGGCTTTGCCAACAACGAGGACTCCTCGGTGCTGACGACTGCGCCGACCTGCTCCACGGCCTACACCACGACGAGTGCGGCGGGGAGTTCACCCTCCACCAGTTGCTCGGGCGCGGCGGCCACCAACTACAGCATTACCTATGTGTCTGGAGCGGTGACGGTGAACCAGGTGCCGGTTACAGTAACGGCTTCCAGCACCTCCGTGCCTTACGGCTCGGGAACTCAAACCATCACCCCGAGCTACAGCAGCTTCGTGAACGGGGATAGCTCCTCCGTACTGACGACTGTACCGACCTGCATCACGGCCTACACGGCGACGAGCGGCGTGGGGAGCTACCCGACGAGTTGCTCGGGTGCGGCGGCTGCCAACTACAGCTTCACCTACACGCCTGGTAGCATCACCGTGACCGGAGCGCCGGTTGTGGTCACGGCTTCCAGTACCTCGGTGCCATACGGCTCCGCCGTTCCTGCAATTTCGGCGAGCTATAGCAGCTTCCAGAACGGGGAAACCTCGGCCGTGCTGACGACTGCACCGGCCTGTCTCACGGCCTACACCACGACCAGCCCCGCGGGTACGTCACCGTCCACGAGTTGCTCGGGCGCAGTGGCAGCCAACTACACCTTCAGCTATCTGCCAGGCAGCGTGACCGTGACCCAAGCCACCCAGACCATCAACGTCACTACGGCGGCTCCTGCAAGCGCCGGATTTAACAGCCAGTTCACGGTGGCCGCCAGCGCCAGCTCCGGGCTGCCACTCACGTACAACTCGGGCGGCTCCTGCTCCAACAGCGGAGCCACCTACACCATGATCAGCGGAACCGGAAGCTGCTCGGTCTTCTTGAGCCAGGCTGGTAACGGCAACTTCAGTGCGGTGGCGGCACCGACGGAAACAACCACGGCCACGCTAGGCGTCCAGAGCATCAGCTTCACACCTCCGGCAGCCCAGCCGTATAGCTTGACGCCGGTGCCGATCAGTGCCACGGCGACCTCCGGCTTGACTGTCACTTTCTACGGTGGATTCGCTGCCAACGCCAATATCTGCTCGCTGGTGGACAACGGTAACGGCAGCGCGACTATAACGTTGCTGGGTGCCGGCACCTGCACGGTTTCGGCAAAACAGGCGGGCGGTGGCAACTGGGCAGCGGCTCCTTCGCTATCGCCGGGCTTTACGGTGCAGCATGCGGCCCAGACCATAACGTTTACCCCGCTCAACCCAGAGCCCGCCGGAACGCCGCAGCCGTTGACGGCTACGGCAAGCTCCGGGCTCACGGTCACCTTTACCTCACTGACGACCGGTATCTGCACGGTCTCGGGGACAACCGTAACCGGCAATGCCGCCGGCACCTGCACGATTCAGGCGACGGTGGCGGGCACCGCGCAGTACACCGCGGCCACGCCGGTCTCGCAGAGCTTCACGGTCGGTAAGCAAAGCCAGACAATCAGCTTCACACCTCCGGCAGCCCAGCCGTATAGCCCGGTACCGATAGCGCTCAGTGCCACTGCAACTTCCGGCTTGCCGGTCACCTTCTACGGTGGATTTGCTGCCAACGCCGGGATCTGCTCAGTCACGAGCAACGGCGACGGTACCGGAAGCGTAACGATGTTGAGTCCCGGCACCTGCACAATACAGGCAACACAGGCTGGCAATGCCGCGTACGCGGCAGCGCCCACGCTAGCGCCGGGCTTTACGGTGCAGCATGCGGCCCAGACCATAACGTTTAACCCGCTTACAAGCCCAGAGCCCATCGGAACGCCGCAGCCGTTGACGGCTACGGTGAACTCCGGGCTCACGATCACCTTTACTTCACTGACGACCGGTATCTGCACGGTCTCGGGGGCAACCGTAACTGGTAGCGCCGCCGGCACCTGCACGGTTCAGGCGACGGTGGCGGGCACCGCGCAGTACATCGCAGCCACGCCGGTATCGCAGAGCTTCACGGTCGGCAAGCAAAGCCAGACGATCAGCTTCACACCTCCGGCAAACCAGCCGTATAGCCCGGCACCGATAGCGCTCAGTGCCACTGCAACTTCCAGCTTGCCGGTCACCTTCTACGGTGGATTTGCTTCCAACGCCGGGATCTGCTCAGTCACGAGCAACGGCGACGGTACCGGAAGTGTAACGATGTTGAATGCCGGGACCTGCACGATAGAGGCAATGCAGGCTGGCAATGCCACATATGCAGCGGCTCCTTCGCTATCACCGGGCTTTACGGTGCAGCATGCGGCCCAGACCATAGCGTTTAACCCGCTTATAACGGAGCTCTCCGGAACAGCGCAGCCGTTGACGGCTACGGTGAGCTCCGGGCTCGCGGTCACCTTTACCTCGCTGACGACCAGTATCTGCACGGTCTCGGGGGCAACCGTAACCGGCAATGCCGCCGGCACCTGCACGGTTCAGGCGACGGCGGCGGGCAACGCGCAGTACACCGCAGCTACGCCGGTCTCGCAGAGCTTCACGGTCACGCAGCTCAGCCAGACGATCAGCTTCACACCTCCGGCAAGCCAGGCGTATAGCCCGGCACCGCTGGCGCTCAGTGCCACTGCAACTTCCGGCTTGCCGGTCACCTTCTACGGTGGATTTGCTGCCAACGCTGGAATCTGCTCAGTCACGAGCAACGGCGACGGTACCGGAAGCGTAACGATGTTAGGTGCCGGGACCTGCACGATTCAGGCAACGCAAGCTGGCAATGGCACGTACGCAGCGGCTCCTTCGCTATCACCGGGCTTTACGGTGCAGCATGCAGCCCAGGCCATAACGTTTAACCCGCTTACAAGCCCAGAGCTCTCTGGAACAGCGCAGCCGTTGACGGCTACAGCGAGCTCCGGACTCGCGGTTAGCTTTAATTCGCTAACGACCGGTATCTGTTCGGTCTCGGGGGCAACCGTAACCGGCAATGCCGCCGGCACCTGCACGGTTCAGGCGACGGTGGCGGGCACCGCGCAGTACACCGCAGCTACGCCAGTCTCGCAGAGCTTCACGGTCACGAAGCAAAGCCAGACGATCAGCTTCACACCTCCGGCAGCCCAGCCGTATAGCTTGACGCCGGTTCCGATCAGTGCCACTGCAACCTCCGGCTTGCCGGTCACCTTCTACGGTGGATTTACTGCCAACACTGGAATCTGCTCAGTCACGAGCAACGGCGACGGCACCGGAAGCGTAACGATGTTGGGTGCCGGGACCTGCACGATAGAGGCAATGCAGGCTGGCAATGGCACGTACGCAGCGGCTCCTTCGCTATCACCGGGCTTTACGGTGCAGCATGCAGCCCAGACCATAACGTTTAGCCCGCTTACAAGCCCAGAGCCCATCGGAACGCCGCAGCCGTTGATGGCTACGGCGAGCTCCGGACTCACGGTCAGCTTTACTTCACTAACGACCGGTATCTGCACGGTTTCGGGGACAACCGTAACCGGCAATGCCGCCGGCACCTGCACGGTTCAGGCGACGGTGGCTGGCACCGCGCAGTACACTGCAGCTACGCCGGTCAAGCAGAGCTTCACGGCGCA
>CAWCZZ010000002.1:0-300760 GCA_963800195.1 uncultured Acidobacteriota bacterium | reverse complement strand
TACTTTTTCTTGAGGCGTTCGAGGACGGCTCCGGCTACGAGGGGGAGAGCGACGGTGGCGTCGTCGAAGACTTCGGCGAATTTGCCGCCTTCGGCGGGGGGAACGAATTTGCCCCAGGAGATGGCTTCGCTGTAGGGCGAGCCGCTGAGTCCTCCCCAGTGGACGGGCTCCGGACAGATGCGGAGGCCGTAGTGGTAGCGCTTGAGGGGGAGATCCTCGCCGCCGCGGCGATGACGCAGTTCGATGTAGGGGCCGAACTGCTGGGTCCAGTTGCGGGGGACGCCGCCGCCGATGGTGAAGATTCCGAGGCGGGTTTGGGCGAGATTCTTTTCGGCGAAGTGGTTGAGGTCGAGGAAAGGATCGAAGCGGATGAGTTCGCGGCCCTGCTTTGCGCGCTTGCGATTGTGCAGGGCGACGTCGAGCCCCATCTCGGAGTCGGTGAAGGCGGGGATGTAGACTGATGCGCCTTTTTCGTAGGCGGAGCGCAGGATGCCGCGTCCTTCGGCGTTCTCTGAAAGATGTTTGCCGATGGCGTGGGTGAACTTGTAGGAGCACATGACCTCGGCGGCATCCCAAGCTTCGAGGATGCGGGCGACGATGGCTTCGACGAAGTTGAGATTGGTCTCCGGCTCAAGGGTGTCATAGACGCGGTTGTATCCGGCTTCGTAGAGCTCGACGTCGTTCATCTTTTCATCCCAGACGAAGTGGGATTTGCCGGCGGCTTCGACGAGTCCGTGAGCCATGAGAGCTCCGGTGGAGACGATGGCTTTGACGATTCCGGCGTCGATGAGGTCGGTGACGATGAGGCCCTGCTTGGCGACGGTCATGGCCCCGCTGAGGGTCATGATGACGAAGGCTTCGCGGTCGCGGGCCATGGCTTCGAGGACGTCGGCGGCGTGGCCGATCTGGCGTCCGGTGAAGGCGGTACGGCCCATGGCGCGGACGAGATCGTCAACGGTGTGGATTTTGGAGAGGTCGAGCGGTTCGAGGGCGACGAGTTTGTCTGAGATGGGATCGTGCAGCTCGCGCTCGATGCCGGAGCCTTCGTCGGGGGAGTGGGGGTGATTCACTTACGCACCTCTTGGGGAATTCTGAATAGATGAAGGACAAGGATAAATTAGGAGCGTCAGGTTTCAAAGTTTCAAGGATTCAAAGTTTCAAGGTTGAGGACGTGGTGACGCCGGAGAACGAGAGCGCAGAGCAATTACAATCGATGCATCATGGGTTATTCGGCAGTCGATTCCAAAGATAAAGTGCGCGTCTCCCGGCTGAAGGTGCTGGGGTACGCGGTGGTGGTGGTGATTGTGCTGGCGGCGGCGCTGGGAGGCGCGGCTTGTCTGTGGTTCCGTGCAGCGGCGCGGGCGGCGATGCCTGAGCTGGACGGGACGGTGAAGGTTGTGGGGCTGCAGGCGGCGGTGACGGTGGTACGCGATGGGCATGGGGTTCCGAGCATTACGGCCGAGACGCTGGACGATTTGTTTTTTGCCCAGGGGTATGTGACGGCGCAGGACCGGCTGTGGCAGATGGACATGATGCGCCGCTACGCGGCGGGTGAGCTGGCGGCGGCCCTGGGCAAGGACTACGTGAAGGTGGACCGGGAGCAGCGCGTGCTGGGGCTGCGCGAGGTGGCACGGCGCTCGCTGGAGCAGGCAACGCCGGAGGAGCGGGCGCAACTGGATGACTATGCGCGGGGAGTGAATGCGTATATCGGCGAGCATCAACGCGGGCTGCCGCTGGAGATGCGGGTGCTGCGGTATTTTCCGCGGGCGTGGACGGCGGAGGATTCGCTGCTGGTTGGGGCTTCGATGGCGGAGATGCTGAACCATGGGACGTTTCTGGACGACCTGAACCACGAGAGGATTCTGGAGCGGCTGGGGCCGGAGCTGACTGGCGACCTGTATGTGGAGAAGTCGCAGCGGGACATTGTGCCGGGACATGATCTGGATGAGGTGGAGCCGGAGGCTGCTCCGGAGAAGACGCAGGCGCGGGCAAAGCTAGCGGTGGCTGCGCGCCACGCGAAGCGCGTTCACAGGCGAGCGGGGCGAGGTCTGAAGGTTTCGGAGCTTCAAGATTTTAAAGTCAGGAGCAAGAACAACGGCATGGGCAGCGACAAAGCAACGGCAAAGTCAACGACCCCACCCTAACCGAACAGCGCGGTTAGGATGGGGCACCCTGACAGCAGTGTTCAAGTGTGGGTTCACTAGGTCGAAGCGGTGGGCGACGGGGCGGAGCGGGGGCGGGCGGGATCGAATAATTGGGTGGTGAGCGGAGAGCACACGGAGAGCGGGCGTCCGCTGCTCTCGAATGATATGCATCTGCCGCTCCAGATTCCCAACACTTGGTATGAGGCGCACCTGACTTGCGGCGACTTCGACGTGGCGGGAGTTACGCTGCCGGGAACTCCCTGGGTGATTGTGGGGCACAACCGGCGCATTGCCTGGGGCTTTACCAACCTGGGGCCGGATGTGGAAGACGTGTACGTGGAGAACTTCAATGCGGCGGGGGAATACCAGACTCCTGAGGGCTGGCGGAAGCCGGAGGTGCGGCACGAGGTGATCCGGGTGAAGCGCGGGCGCGACGTGGAGATGGATGTGCGCCTGACACGGCATGGGCCGATTGTCTCCGATGAGATGGTGGGACGGGTACGCGGCAAGGGCTGCCGCTCCGGCCGCAGGCGCAGGGGCTCCGGCCGCGGGCGCGCTGGCGCTGAAGTGGGCGCTTTATGACACGGGGCTGAGTTTGCCGTTTTTTGCGATTGACAGGGCGCAGAACTGGGCGGAGTTTCGGGCGGCGCTGGCGGGCTTTAATGGGCCGGGGCAGAACGTGGTGTACGCCGACGTGGATGGAAATATCGGCTACCAGGCGACGGGACGAGTACCGGTGCGGGCGTCTGGCGATGGTTCGCTGCCGGTGAGCGGAGCCGACGACGCGCATGAGTGGACGGGATACATTCCGTTTGAGGAGATGCCGAGCGTGTATAACCCGCCGTCGGGGATCATCGGCACGGCGAATGGGCGGGTGACGCAGGACGGCTACAAGTACTCGATCAGCAAGGAGTGGGAGTCGCCTTACCGGACGGAGCGGATTTATCAGGTGCTGCGGCAGAACAAGAAATTCACCGAGGCCGACATGCTGGCGCTGCAGACGGACGTCGAGAGCGATCTGGACCGCTTTGTGGCCGAGCGGATGGTGTACGCGGTGGACCAGACGCCGGGAGCGAGTGCGCGGGCGCGGAGCGGGGCGGAGATTCTGCGGCACTTCGACGGCAAGCTCAGTGCGGATTCGGCGGGTGCGGCGATTGAACAGGCGGGCACGGCAATGGCTGAGGAGACTCTGCTGAAGAGCAAGCTGGGAGAGGACGCGAAGCTCTACCGGTGGTTCATGAAGCCGGTGTGGCTGGAAAATACTGTCGCCTTTGAGCCGGCGCGCTGGCTGCCGGGCGAATACAAGAGCTGGGAGGCGTTGCTGGCGGCGGCGGTGGAAGCGGCGGTCAACGATCCGCAGGCGCCGGCGGAGCTGGCGAAGTGGAAGTATGGCGAGTATTCGACGGTGCAGATTGAGCATCCGATCTTTGGCAAGCTGCCTTGGCTGAAGAGATTTGCTGCGACGGAAAAGCTGCCGCAGTCGGGGAACGGCATCACGGTGAAGCAGGTGGGAAAGTTTGAGGCTTCCGAGCGCTTTACGGCGGACTTTGCGGATCTTGGACCGCTCGACGCTGAACATTGTGAATGGAGAGTCGGGAAATCTGTTCAGCCCGTACTTCAACGATCAGTTTGAGGCCTGGTACGGGGGAAGCACGTTTGGGCTGGCGTTCAAGCCGGAGACGGTGGAGCGGACGGCGGCGCACAGGCTGCGGCTGGTGGGAGAGTAGGAAAAGCTTTTGGGCAGCTATGACGGTAAGATCCCACATTTGCTAACTGGGGCAAATATGGGCCACCCTCGGACGCGCTAGTTTTCGGTCGGCTTGACGCGGAGATACTCGCCATAGAACTGATCCAGACATTCGGGACAAAGTCCGTGGGAGAAATCGACGCCGGTATGATCGTGGAAATATCTGTCCACCTGCTCCCAGTATTCGGCTTCATTGCGAATACGTTTGCAATGGGAGCAGATTGGAATGATGGCCTTGAGTTTGGAGAACTCGGTGATGTCTTCCAGGATGAGAAGGACGGCGTTTTTGCCGGCTTGCGGAAAGGGATTGGTTGTGATCAACAGCTCCAGTTCCGTGTTCTTGGCGTCAGAGACGGCGGTGAACTTCATGGGCCGCTGCGTGACTGCAACCGCCGGAGAGAGCTCGAAACTGAATTGCGAATGACGCAGCTCTTGCAGTGAGGGGCTCGTCCGCAACCTTCGGGAACTTCGTGGGAGTGGAGACAGTTCAGAACCTCGCCGCCACGCCGTGAGCGATCCGCTTTGGTGAGACCGAATGCTTTTTGGGCGGCGGCATTGAAGTCGAAGATGCGGACGTCGTCATCGACGATGAACATGGGCACGGGGATGGCGTTGAGCAGATGAGCATATTGCAGTTCGGTGCTGACATCATCTTGGAAAACCCCAGTGCTGCAGAACGACGTTCCAGCTCAGGCCACGGCGGAAAAAGTCATGTTTGCCCAGGTCGGTGGAATGTAAGGTAGCAGAGAAGTTGCGACGGAGACGGTGACAAGGGTCACATCCTGTATCCAAGTGGAGAACGAGAGTAACCACGAGCCCTGGGCATTGGCGAAGGTGTGCGGGCTGACTGTCAGTGGGCTATTCTCCGGCCCGTTTAAAAACGACACTCAGCCCGCGATGGCGAGCAGTGGCAGCGTGCAGGCGGTTGGTGGCAAAGGTTAGTCGATGTAGATGACGTCGCTGCCCTGGCCCTTGATGTCCGTGTTGTACTGGGAGGTGAGCTGCTGGCTTGCTGGGTGTAGATATAAAGCTGTCCGCCCTCGATGGTGAAGATCTGGCCGCTGTTGGGCTGGTAGGCGATTCCGGTGGCGTCGCCTTTGGCGTTGGGGAGCACGGTGGCAGTTGCGTTGGCCGGATTGACCATCGTGACGCAGCTCTGGACGCCGCAGTTGATCGAAGCCGACCCAGAAGGCTCCGTTGATGTTGCGAATCAACGTCTTGACGCCGTTGCCGATGCGGATGGGCGCGGCAGCGGTTGCCGGCGGCGAGGTCGATGACCGTGAAGTAGCCATCCTGCACATTGTTGCTGCCGCCGCGGAGTCGGACGCAGGCGGTGGTGGTGGACCCGGCGACGTAGAGTTTTTTGGCCGTGAGGTCGATCATGCCGATGCGGCGCCGTGAGACCTGCCACTGATTGAGAACGGTGGCGGTGGCCTGGTGGATCGAAGGGAGATAGCCGGCGGCTGGTGAGGGAGGTGGGATAGCTGATGGTGTTGATCTCGGTGACGGTGGAGGGGCTGGAACCGCCGCACTCGGCACCGCAGCTGAGGATGTAGGCCTTGGTGTTGTCGGCGGAGAAGAAAGCGGCGACCGGTCGCGAAGAAGGGATTTCCGGCGGGGTCAGGTGAGGACTGTAGTAGGGCGGGAAGCCGGTGTTGGGATCGTTGGTGGTGAGATCGACCCAGTGGGCGTTGTCATCGACATTGGGAGCGGCGATCGCAGGTGAAGGCCAGCAGATGCTGCTCGGCGGGGTCCATGGCGAGATTGAGGACGTTGGGGAACGGAATGGCGGTGTTGAGGCTGCCGTCGGTGGGATTGAAGCGGACGATGCCTCCAGGAGGTGCGGAAGGTGCCGTTGGAGTAGTTGGGAACGGCGGCGAAGCCGAAAAAGTTGGTGGTGGAGGTCACGAAGCTCTGGGTCCATCCGCCGAGTGGATGGTGCCCTTGATGGCTCCAGTAATGTTATTGAGCGAGGAGATGGAGTTGGCGCCGGTGTTGTTGACGAAGGTCAGAGTGCCATCGGGCGAGGACTGCATGTAGGTGGGCTGGGCGCCGACGGCGAAGCTGTAGGTGGTGAGACGATCCTGAGTGGCGTCGACCACCTGTAAAGCTCCGGAGTAGTAGTTGCTGACCAGGCTGCGGTGAGAAAGATGGGTGGTGGGTTTGTAGGGCTGATTTCCCGAACCGTTATTGAATGTGGTTTGACTGGTGGTGTCGCCGTTGCCGCCGCAACCGGCTAATACTATTGCGCCCAACAGGGCGATGATCAAGGTCGCTTGCTTCAAGCAACGCACTCCAGACGAGATGGAATTCGATGATGCTGGAAAGGCTGATTATAACATCCAGTGCAGCACATGCCGCGGCGGTACAAGAGGTCAGAAAAGCTGCGAATGAGGTGAGATAGAGGTTCAGAAAAGGCTGCGAGAGATGCCAGGCGTTCTCCCCCCCGCCAGACAAGCTCGAAGGTGGCACCGTCGGTTGGTAAGGAGAGGGAATGACAGGGTTTTTGGAACGGATGGGGCGCGGGCCGGTGTTGTGCGACGGCGCGATGGGGACGCTGCTCTATGCCAAGGGCGTGTTCATCAATCGATGCTATGACGAACTGAATGTTTCGCAGCCGGAGATGGTGGGCGCGATCCATGCCGAGTACGTGAAGGCGGGAGCCGAGGTGCTGGAGACGAACACCTTTGGGGCGAACCACTACCGGCTGATGCGGCATGGGTTTGAGGCTCGGGTGGAGGAGATCAACCGCGCAGGAGTACGGCTGGCGCGGGCGGCGGCGGGCGGCGGCGGTGCTGGTGGCGGGCAGCGTGGGCCCGCTGGGATTGCGCATTGAGCCGCTGGGCAGGATTGCGCGCGAAGAGGCGCGAGCGGCCTTCCGGCGAGCAGATTGAGGTGCTGGCGGCAAGAGGGCGTGGATCTGATCCTGCTGGAGACCTTCGGATCTATCGATGAGTTGCACCAGGCGGTGCTGGCGGCACGCGAGGCGGCTCCGGGATTTCCGCTGGTGGCCGAGGTGACGATCGACGAGGAGGGCAACGCGCTGGATGGCACCGAGCCGGAGGTGTTTGGCAGACGGCTGACCGACTTTGGCGTGGATGTGGTGGGATGCAACTGCTCGATTGGTCCGGCGGCGATGCTGGACACGGTGGAGCGGCTGCGGCGGGTGACTTCCCTGCCCCTGGCGGCGCAGCCCAACGCGGGAATGCCGCGCAGCGTGGAGGGACGCAACATCTATCTGTGCTCGCCGGAGTACATGGCGAGCTATGCGCGGAAGTTTGTGGCGGCGGGCGCGTCGCTGGTGGGAGGATGCTGCGGAACGACTCCGGAGCACATCAGGGCGATGAAGTCGGCGCTGCGGATGGGAGCGGCGCGGACGTCTTCCTTTCGTGTCGACGGTGAGCGAGCCCGGTGGCGCGCCGGAGGTGAAGCCGCTGGAAGAGCGCTCGAAGCTGGGACGGAAGCTGGCGAGCGGGCGAGTTTGTGACGATGGTGGAGATTGTGCCGCCGAAGGGAAGCGATCCGGCGAAGGAGCTGGCGGCGGCGAAGTATCTGCGCAGCGTAGGGATTGACGCGGTAAATGTGCCGGACAGTCCGCGGGCTTCGGCGCGGATGGGCAACCAGGCGCTGTGCAGCCTGATTGCACGCGAGTGCGGGATTGAGACGGTTCTGCACTACACCTGCCGCGACCGGAATGTGCTGAGCATCCAGAGCGATTTGCTGGGAGCCAGCGCGCTGGGACTGCACAACCTGATCTGCATTACGGGCGATCCGCCGAAGCTGGGAAATTATCCCGATGCGACGGCGGTGTTTGACGTGGACGCGATTGGACTGGTGAATATTGTTCACAACCTGAATTTGGGAGTGGACATTGGCGCCAATCCGATTGGTTCGGCAACACAGTTTGTGATTGGAGTGGGAGCCAATCCGGGGATCAGCGATGTGGACGAAGAGGTTCGACGCTTTGAGTACAAGTGCGAGGCGGGAGCGCACTACGCGGTGACGCAGCCGGTCTTCGACATGAGGCTGCTGGAGGATTTTCTGCGGCGGGTGGAGCATTGCCGGATTCCGGTGCTGGCGGGGATTTGGCCGCTGACCAGCGTGCGGAATGCGGAGTTCATGCGCAACGAACTGCGGGTGAGCGTGCCGGATGAAATTATGGCGCGGATGGCGGCGGCGAGCACGAGCAGCGAACATGCACGGGAAGAAGGCGTGCAGATCGCGCGCGAGATGCTGCTGCAGGCGAGAGGGATGGTGCAGGGGGTGCAGGTGAGCGCGCCTCTGGGGAAATTTGCGGCGGCAGTAGATGTGATCGAGGCGCTGGGGTAGGGAAAGGCGAGGTTTCAGGGTTTCAAGGTTTCAGAGTTTCAAGGTTAAGGCAAAGGCCCTTGGGTTCATCAGTTGTGCTTCCCCCACATTCGCCAAAGGATGGCGGATGTGGGCCACCGTCTGTTCCATCGAGCCATCCGTCAAGCACCTGGCCGTTCTGCCGATTACCTGGCACATTTCGTGGTGATAGCATGGGAGGGTGCGAATTGCGAGCGGGGCGAGCGATTGCGAATACTGTTTATTGGGGATATTTTCGGGCGGCCGGGGCGCACGATTGTGCGCGAGCATCTGGCGGCGATGGTGAAAGAGCACGCGGTCGATCTCTGCATTGCGAATGGAGAGAACGCGGCGGGAGGATTTGGACTGACGCCGCAGATTGCGGAGGAGTTTTTCGATCTCGGAATCGACGTGATTACCACCGGAAACCATGTGTGGGACAAGCGCGAGCTGACGGATTATTTCAACGCGGCGGCCAACGAGCCGTACAGTCCGGCGCGGCGGGTGCTGCGTCCGGCGAACTATCCGGCGGGAACTCCGGGAGCGGGAGTATATGAGGGAACGACGCGGGCGGGCGTGGCGTATGCGGTGATGAATCTGCAGGGGCGGGTGTTCATGGCGAACATCGACGATCCGTTCCGGGTGGCCGACCGGCTGCTGGAAAAGATTGCGGCCAAGGTGATCTTCGTGGATTTCCATGCCGAGGCGACGTCGGAGAAAATGGCGCTGGGGTGGTATCTGGATGGGCGGGTGACGGCCGTGTTGGGCACGCATACGCATATTCCGACGGCGGATGCGCGGGTGCTGCCGGGCGGGACGGCCTACCAGACGGACGTGGGCATGACCGGGCCGTATGACAGCGTGATCGGAGTGCAGAAGGAGCTGATTCTGCAGCGGTTTTTGACCAGCCTTCCGGCGCGCTTTGAGGCGGCGACCAATGACGTTCGCTTTTGCGCGGCACTGGTGGATTGCGACGAAGTCACGGGCAGGGCGCGCCGCATCCAACGACTTATGGTGGACGAGGATGGGCAGATGAAGGTCACAGAATTGGCAGAGGACAATGGAAAATGAGGCAAGGGCGAAACGTGACGCCTGCGGCGGGCGGGTGCGATGGGAAGCAGCGGAGTGCAGCGAGAGGATTTGACTGGCGGGCCTTCGATGCGTATCTGTTCGACATTGACGGGACCCTGCTGCACTCGCGCGATGGGGTGCACTACGAAGCATTTCTGCCGGCGATGGAGCAGTTGTACGGGCGCAGGGTGGGGCTGGAGGGAGTGGCTGTGCAAGGCAGCACCGATCCGCTGATTTTGCTGGATGCGCTGGGACAGGCGGGAATCTGCGAGGCAGAGGGACGCGCGGGGCTGAATGCGGCGATGGCGGGGATGTGCACGCGAGGTTGAGGCACGGGCCGATGAGCTGCGTCCGGTGCTTTGCGGCGGAGTGACGAAGCTGCTGGCAGAGCTGAAGCGATGGGAAAGCTGCTGGGAGTGAGCCAGCGGCAACGTGGAGAGAATTGGCTGGGCGAAGCTGAAAGCGGCGGGCATCGGCGAATATTTTTGCTTTGGCTCGTTCAGCGACCGCAATGAGACCCGGACGGGAGATCTTCCGCTGGGGAGCCGAAGAGGCGCGGCGGCGGCTGGGCGCCGAGGCGCCGGTATGCTTTGTGGGCGACACTCCGGCGGATGTGGCGGCGGCGAAGGCTTGCGGCTTTCCGGTGATTGCGGTGGCGACGGGCATATTCCCGGTGGCGGAGTTGGCCAAGGGCGAGCCGGAGATGTGCATTCCAGGATTGCGAAACCCTGTGGAGTTACGCACGATGAGCGGAATCCGGTAGAATCCGGGGTATGCTCCGCGCCGTGCTGCTGGCTGTTGCGCTGATGTTTTCAGGCTCACTGGTTGCGCAGGAGACGCCTGCAAAGACGAGCGCCAGGCGCGCAGCGTTTGCTCGGATCACGAGAAGGTTTTCCTCCCTGCAGACTCACCAAAGCGACAAGAAAGAAAGCGATAGGCCTCTACGAGCAGGCCAAAAGCTGGCTCGGCAAGAAGCAGTTTGAGCGGCGCTGACAAGCTGAAGGCGGCGCGGGCGATTTCGCCGCTGGACATTGTGTACGAGTCGGCGCAGAAGCGGCTTGAGGAAAAGGTGGCGGCGGCGGCGATACGCACAGGGCAACCAGGCGCTGCTGAGCGGGCGACGCGACGGCGGCGCTGAAGTCATTCCGGCGGGCCGCGGAGATCGATCCTACGAATGAATACGCGCAGCAGCGATTGCGCGACGCGCTGCCGGCTCCGGCGGAAGATATTGCAGCGGTTCAGTATGAGGCTGGGCTGGGCGAGACGCGGCTGCAGCCGACGGCGGGAGTACACGACTTTGAGTTCAAGGGAAGCTCGATCGAGGCGCTGGACAAGTTTGCGGAATTTTTGGGATTACGACTGATTGCCGATCAGGGATTTGTCGCCGCGCAGTGTGCGCGTCAAGCTGGACGGCGTGAGCTGGGAGACGGGATCGCAGATTCTGCAGCGGCTGTGCAAGGTGCTGATTATTCCGCTGAGCGAGCACCAGGTGCTGCTGGCAAACGATACGGAGGAGAACCGGCGAGATCTGACCCGGATGAGCCTGCGGACGTTTTATGCCGGTCGGCGCCACGCCGAAGGATGTGACGGAGCTGACCACTGCGCTGCGAGTGATGTTTGACCTGCGATTCATCACGCCGAATGCGGCGCAGGGCACGATTGTGATCCGCGCGCCGCAGAGACGATGGACGCGGTCACGAGCTTTCTGGAGGATATGCGGGATGACCAGCCAACGGTGATGCTGGAGGTGAAGGTCTTTCAGGTTTCCACCGACTTTTACGCGGATCTGGGAATCTCAGTCGCCGAATGAATTCACGGTGTTCAACGTGCCCACGGAGGTCAACAGCCTGGTGAGCAGCAGCACGCTATCAGCAGATTATTTCGGCGCTGGCAGGCAAGCGGAGCAGACGGTGAACGCAACCACGATTCTGGCGGCGTTGCTGGCCTCTGCGTCATCGCTACGGCGCTACTAACCCGCTGACGCAGCCGTTTGGAACCTTTGGCGGAGGCCAACACTGTCCGGAGTTACGATCCCCGCAACGTCGCTGCATTTTTCCAAGGCCAACTCGCTTGCGCGCACGGTGGACGACGTTCTGCTGCGGGCGGGAGACGGAAAGGCGGCGACGATGAAGGTGGGCGAACGCTATCCGATCGTGAGCTCGCTGTTTTCGGCGACCAGCGCCGCCAGCAGCCTGCTGTCATCCCTGGGGCTGAGCTCGGGACGGCGCTGGTCCGACGTCGATTCCTACGCCGCAGTTCACCTATGAGGATATGGGACTGGTGCTGAAGGCGACGCCGAATGTACACGGCAAGCTGATCAGCCTGGATTACGAACTGGCGGTGCGGGCGCTGGGCGCGACCGAGGCCAACGGGCTGCCGGATATCACCAACCGCGAGATGAAGGGAACGATCAGTACCGACGATGGCGAATCCGTGGTGCTGGCCGGATTGGTGGAAAAAGCGAGATGAGCGAGCCATCAACGGAATTCCGGTGGTCTCCGAGATTCCAGTGCTGGGCAATGCGCTTCAGCGTGCAGACGAAGGAAAAGAATCGCCGACGAGTTGCTGGTGGTGATCAACGCCGCATATCGCGTCGGGAGGAAGCCGGCAGGGATCGTATATTCCGGTTCCGATGAATGTGCCGAAGTAGGAGGGCAGTGGTTTCAAGGTTTCAAGGTTGCAAGAGGTTCAAAGGTTTCAAGAACGAAGTCGAAGGTTAAGAGCAAAGGCGAGAGGACACACTTTAGTCGGAAAAGCAAAGCGACGAAGCGTGAACCTGCCCTACTCAAGCCGAAAGAAGGCTTGAATGGGGCACCCGCCGTTGTCTCAGCACCTGTCTTAAACCTTGAAACCTCTGAAACTTGAAACCTTGCTCCTACCTGCCGGTGTCGGCGAGCTCGGCCTCAAAGGAGACGACAGCCTTGAGCGACTCGTACTGGTTGGGGGTGGGATTGCCGATGCGGCGGCCATTGATGAACAGGGTCGGGGTTCAGGTGACATCGGAGCGTTTCGGCGAGTTGCTGGCTGCGCTTGATGCGCTGGGTGGTCTCCGGTGTTCTCGGCGCAGCTCTGGGTTTTGGCCGGATCGGCTCCGGCCCACTCGGTGTAATGGCGCAGTTGCGCGGTTACATTCGCATCGCTGATGACTGGCTTGCCGTCGGCTCCGGTCTTGCGCACGGCAGCTTCAATCTCCTTCTGATGACCGTAGATGGCATCGACGAAGGTGAAGGCGTGGTCGGGTGTGGCACGCGCGATGCAATCCAGGTATGCAGAGGCGCGCTCGGCCCAGGGATGAAGACGGACGAGTGGGAAGCTTTGGAAGACGAAGCGAGCCTGCGGAAAATCGTTGCGAAGCTTTTCCATGACCGGCGCTGCCTAGGCGCAGGCGGGACACTCCAGATCGGCGAATTCGACGATCAGCAGTTTGGCGTTGGCAGGGCCTTTGGTGGCTCCGAAGGCCGACTTGGCCACTTCGGCGCGATCGGCGGCAAAGGGATCGGCGCCGAAGGGGAGTATTTCGCCGGGGATGACATGCTTGAGATCCTTGGAGACATACCAGTGGCTGACCTGCTGGCCTTGCGCAGTGGTGACGAGAACTTCGACGTCATAGAGCTCCGGAATGGATGAGAGCCCGATATTGAGCACCTTGAACTGAAGGCTCTGGTCATAGCCGAAGATGCGCTTGAAATAAGCGTCCGCAACCTGCGGAGTGGGAGCGCCTGCTGGAAGTGCGGCGGTTGCGTCGGCGTGCGGCTTGGGAGCCGGTTTGTTTGCGGCGGTTTGCGCGAAGAGCGAGGCGGTGAGCAAAAGTACGGCAAAGAACTTCAGAGCATTGCGCATGCGATCATCCTCAAACAGAAAATTGCGGAAAGCGGAGCAGGCCGCTTCCTGAGTTTTACCAGACCTGATGGCGAGCGGCGATAGGAAAACGCCGGCCCATCCCGAAAGCCTTAGTTGAGATTCTGATTCCGGGTGCGGCTTGCTGACGCTTGTACTCGCTGCGATCGATGAGCGAGATGACGAAGCGGATCACCGCATCGTCAAAGCCGGTGAGGGCGGCGATCTCAGAGGCGGATTTCAAATTGCCGACGTACTCTTCAAGAATGCGGTCGAGGACGTCATAGGGCGGCAAGCGAATCGCTGTCTTTCTGGTCAGGACGCAGCTCGGCGGAGGGCGGCTTGGTGATGGAGGCCTCGGGAATGACGGCGCGGCGCGAGTTGACGTAGCGGGCGAGGCGATAGACGAGGGTTTTGGGGACATCGGAGATGACGGCGAGTCCGCCGACCATGTCTCCGTAGAGGGTGCAGTAGCCGACGCCCAGCTCGCTCTTGTTGCCGGTGGTGAGGACGAGGGCGGAGAATTTGTTGGCCACCGCCATTAGCAATCCGCCGCGTGCGCGTGCCTGCAGATTCTCTTCCGTTACGTCTTCAGCGAGGCCCCGGAAGACGCCTGTGAGGGCGGTGCGGTAGGCCTGAAAGATTTCCCGGATGGCAACTACGTCAAAGCAGATGCCGAGATTGGCGGCGAGTTCGCGGGCGTCGGTGATGCTGCCTTCGGAGGAATACTGGCTGGGCATGGAGATGCCGATGACATTTTCTTTGCCGAGGGCATCGACGGCGATGGCGGCGGTGAGCGCCGAGTCGATGCCGCCGCTAAGTCCGACGACGACTTTGCTGGAAGCCGCATTTGTGCACGTAATCGCGAGTTCCGAGGACGAGCGCGGCGTAGGCGCTTGGCTCGACGCCGGAGAGCTGTGGATGCATGTCTCCGGTCATTGAGTCGGTATCGACGAGGATGAGATCTTCCTCGAAGGACTTGGCCTGGGCGATGGTTTCGCCGAGGGGATTGAGCGCGATGCTGCAGCCATCGAAGACGAGGCTGTCATTGCCTCCGACCTGATTGACCATGAGCACGGGAACGTGATGCTGGCGGGCGATGCTGGCGAGCATGGCCTGGCGCAGCTCGGGCTTGCCGACATGGAAGGGCGAGGCGGAGATGTTGAGTACGATTTGGCCTCCGGCGCGGAGCAGTTCGTCGACGGGATCGACGTCATAGAGGCGTCGTCTCCAGAAGGCTTTGTCGTTCCATGCATCCTCGCAGATGGTGAGGGCGATGGATTGGCCGCCGATGCAGAAGAGGTGTTGCGCGGAGGCGGGGGCGAAGGTACGCATCTCGTCAAAGACATCGTAGGTGGGCAGCAGGCGCTTGGACTGGATGAAGTCGATGCGGCCGTGGCGGAGCAGCGCCGCCGAGTTCATTACGGTCTTTCCGGTTTCTGAGGCAGCAGGGGAAGGAAAGCCGACGATGATGGCGAGGTCAGGAAATTCGGCGGCCAACTGCTCCACCACCTGACGCGAGCGAGTGACGAAGGCGGGAAGCTCGACCAGATCGCGGGGCGGGTATCCGCAGACGGAAAGCTCGGGAAAGACCACGAGTTCAGCGCCGCGCGAGCGGGCACAGGTTGCGAACTGGCGGAGCTTTTCCGCGTTGCCGGTAAAATCTCCGACCGTGGGATTGATCTGAGCAAGTGCGATCTTCACAACAATAGTGTAAAGCGCACGAGGGGATGGGTACAAAGTTTGTGAGGTGATGGAGAGTGCTAAAGAGGGATTGTGAGCGGCGAATGAATGTTCACAAAAGGCCGACGCCCAGTACGAGGAAGTCGGCCAACGCGCAGTAAATCTTTGGCGATCGGTTAAAGCTTTGGCACCAGCAGCAAAGCATCTGGCGACCCATCAGGATTGGTCGCGTTGATGGTGATCTCGCCAAGATCGTTGATAGTCCCGGTTAAGTAGGTGAGAGGCAGCGTGCCGGCCGGGACCAAGGTTTGGATATCGGTCACCGTGCCCTTCTCCCAAAGCGCCGCGCGCTGGGGGGAAAGCGCCCCGCTGGCAATAGCCGTCCCGCTGTTTCCTACGATCTGCCCGAGGTCATTGATGTTGTATCCAATGGCGGATGTGTCTCCAGATAAGCGGGGGCAGGGCCCCGATTCCGCCACGAGAAGACCAGAGGAAAGCTGGCCCTTCACTGTTGGTGGAGTTATACGAGTACCCCACAATCTGGTTGAGGGTATTGATGCCAAAGGCCTCACCCGTCCGTCTCCCCAAGGGTTCCGAGGTTAACCGGTGTGGTGTAGCCGTTGCCGTTCCAATACCACAGACAGGGGGATTATGACTGACGACGACGGAGATACCTGCAGAAATCCGGCGATCACTCCCTCAGCGTTGATTTCTGAGGCTAGGCCGGCGGTATAACCCGTTAGCAGCGGGAGGTGATGTATCTCGCCCCCGTACCATGCGACGGGAGCAAAATCCCCGGCGCTATCGTAATTGGCTACTCCTGCCACCACCCCGAAGATGTTGACGTCAAGGGCAGCCGAATTCAAGCCAGGACCAAGACCTCCGAGATTCGTTGGCTCGCCATGGGTCCACAGGACGGCGGTTTGGCTGAGATTGCTCTCGGTCCCCATTTGCGCGGTGGGAAAAAAGCTTCGTCAAACCCACAGTGCTGCTCTGGGGGAGCTTAGGGCTGGCCGGAGTTGCTCTAGTTTCGGCCGGTTGGTGAAGGGATGGTAGGTGGGCCGTTGCCTGGTGTGGCGGGGGGGGCAGGCGGTCCGCTTCCCGCTGGGCCGTTGAGGTCAGGCGGAGGCGCGGGATTGGGATCGCGAGTGGAGCTGGTGGTGGCGGGTGGTTTTTCACCGGGACGCATCAGGGTTGGAGTGCCGCGCTGTTGCTCGGAAGGCGCGGCCATCGAGTCTGGGCGCGCGGACGCGTTTCCCGAAGCATCGAAACTCCACCCAGCTGCCGGCCCACTTCGTTCTGGGTCCGCACCTGTTTTTCACCGCTGACCTTCATGTCTTCAATGCGGACAACCTTGTCGCCCTCGAAGCGAATGAACTCGACATCGTGCGGCGGAGCGCCGTAGATCCATTCCTCGTAATCTTTGCCATCGCTGGTTTCGCGGATGCGACGCGGCGGGCGACCCATGGCGTAGCCGACCATTTCCTTATTCATGCCGACCAGCGCCTGGTGTTTCTTGATGGCTTGGGCGAGCAGCGGCGGGAAGGCTCTTCTGAAAAGCCTCGGCGGGGTTGGTGGCATTGTAGTCGATGGTCACCGGCGCGAGCAGATCCTTGATGTGGGCGGTGGTGAAGGAGGCGGCGTCATTTTTGATGGCGAGAAAGACGCAGGAACCGATGGCGTAGCTGTCTGCCGCATCGGCGGACTGAGCGGGCGTGGTTCGTACATCGGCGCCGTTGACTCCAATGCTGACCGCGATCGCGCCAGCTCTTGTGATCCTTCGGGCCTCCATTGATCTTCGAAGTAGATTCCGTCATGTTCAAAGCGGACCGCAGGTGATCTGAAGACGCTGACCACCTTTGGCGGTGGCACCATCCTGGCCTGATCAACTGGTCCAGTTGCGCTGAGGAGGGAGTGATCTTAGCGCCCTCGATGCGGATTCCCGGCTTGCCGCGCGGAATGTCACGGTGCGCGAAGGGACGCTATTCAAGAAAGGTGCGAAGGATTTCGGTGCGCTGCGAATCGGTGAGCGAGGTGTCGCCGGCAGAGGCCAGCGTGGAGGCCAAAAGGAGAACGATGAGGCAGAAGAGACTCGCGCACCATGAACTCGCACGAGAGGCGAATTTGGAATGGGATACCCTCAGGCGGGGATGACGGCCTTGGGCTCTTGACGTTCTGGCGGCGATGCGCATCGCGTTCACGCTCGCCTAAGTTAGATGCCGGAGGCGGCCGGGAGACGCCTTGGACGGTGCTGGATATTTAGCGGCGAAGTGAAGAGCCAGAGCAGCGGAAAAGCAATGACGAGGACGATGGCGCAGGTGAGGCTGGCCTCCGGGCCGTATGCCTTGACCGGTGAGCAGGGGCGAGCCGTGAACGGTGGAGGTAACGAGGGGGAAAAATCGCTAAGGCCGCTGACGGGAAGGCCGAGATTGCGCCTTGAAAAAATTCCAGCCGAAATGCAGGCCAAGTGGAACCAGAGCGAGCCGCTGCGGATGCGGGCCAGGGCGAACAGCAACCCTATGGCGATGGTGTTGAAGAATCCCCAACTGAGCCAGCCTGCGGAGCGGGATTCCGAGAGGTGGACGGCTGCGAAGAGCGCCGAGAGCACGATGACCGCCCAGAATGCGCCGAAGCTCTCGGTGAGCTTCTGGAAGGGATAGCCGCGAAAGGAGAGCTCCTCCAGTCAGGCTGCGAAGAGGAGCAGAACGGCCACGGCGGCGAGACGCAGCAGCATGGGCACGGCTGAGATGAAGATGGAAGCGAAGGTGCCGAATACAGCAATGCAGAAGACGTCGGCGCTGATGAGCACCCCCCGAGCATGAGGCCGGTGTTCCACTGCCGACAGGCAATGCGGTCGAGCGGCAGGGTTAGAGCTACCGGCAAAGGATGGGATTGTAGTCGAGGACGCGAAGGAAGAAGGCGAAGCCCGCAGCGGTGAGGACGCAGGCGACGAGACGAAAGAGAAGATCAGGAAGGAGAGTTGCGTCGGGAAAAAGCGCGTAGATAAAGCCGCTTCCCCAGAAAACTCCGACCGCCCAGAGAGCGGCGATAAAGAAACGAAGCAGAGGCGGCAAAAAGGGAGGGATAGGGCTCTCCGGATGGAAGTTGACTCGAATTGGCGGCTCGTTCATGACATCTGCGGCGGTCATTTAAGCTGAGCTCCCCTGACGGAGCTTTCGGTTTGAGCGAGCGGAGCGGAAGACGCCGTGGCGGGCGACGGCGAAGGGCAGGATTTCGGCTCCGGCGGCGGTGAGCTTCTGCTCCAGACGCGGGCGAGAATCAGGGGTGGTCATAAAGAGGACGCAGCCGCCGCCTCCGGCACCGCAGACCTTGGCGCCAAGTGCTCCGTTGTTTGCGCGAGAGGGCGATGAGTGTCGATGAATTGCGTGGCGATGGCGGGAGCGTTGGTGCGGCGCAGCTTCCACTCCTCGCGCAGCAGGCGGGCGGTCTCCGGCCAGTCGGCGGCGGCGATGGCGGTGTGCATGGCGCGGGCGATTTCGCCAATGCGCTCGAAGTTGCGGAAGATGCGGCGGTCGCCATCGATGTGCCGCTTGAAGACCTCCCAGTTGTTGATGCCGCTCTGACGCGGAGCTCCGGTGTAGACAAGGACGAAGCGGCGGTCGAGTTCAGCGGGATCGCAGGCGATGGGGTGGCGATGAATTCCATCGACAGCCAATTGCATGGCGCTGACGCCGCCGTAGAGCGCGGGATAGTAGTCCTGGCATCCGGTGGGGACGCGGATGAGCTGGGCTTCGACGTTCTGCGCGATCTGGCGAATCTGCTCGGGGGAGAGCTTGCGCCTGGTAAAGCGGGCCAGCGCAGCGGTGGAGGCGATCATGAGCGCCGAGGAGCCGGAGATTCCGGCACCGGCGGGGGATTCCGAGTGAGTTTCAAGGCGGAAGCCGGTGGCAGGTTCGGAGTCCGGTAAAAGAATCGCAAGAGATAAGCGGCGAGGGAGTGGCGAGCGGGGCGCTGCCGCAGAGCCTGCCATGCTGGCGAAAGCTGTCGGCGAGTCCGGTGTCAAGGGAGACGAGTTCGATTGCCGCGGAGGCTGTGGGATGATGCGGCAGGTGGTCATCACCTGCATGGCGATGTTGACGACGAGCGAGCCGGGATGAAAGAGATAGAGCGGCCACATGTCCATGGTGCCGCCGGCGAGATCGACTCGGCAGGCCGCGCGGGCTTCCACTCCGCGCAGCACCTGCTGGAAGGCTTTGCAGACATGATGACATTTGTATCATGCAACGAAGCGAGGAGCGAAGAGGTGAGATGAAGCATAAGACCCACATCCGCTAATGCGGCAGATGTGGGGCACCAATATTCCATGAGTTTTTGTATTCCGCGGGGTTTCGCTAGTTTGAATTTGGGGTGAGGCGTTTGAGGATGAGGAGTTTGGAGCGGCCTTCGGTGCCGCCGGGGAGGTAGAGGTATCCGGTGGTGGAGTCGTAGGCGAGGGTGTGGCCTTTGACGTCAACGGGCAGCTCGCTGGCGGGTCCGAGGCTAGATGTGGCGGGCAGGACGAAGACGGCGCCGTTGGAGACGCCGAGCAGTGAGTTGGTAGGCTCGTCAAGGATGAGCTGGTCGATGCCTGCGCCGACGGCGGAGCGCGAAAGCTCCTGACCGGTGGCGGGGTCGAGGGCGAGAACAGCGTAGCGCACGGCGACGTAGAGGCGGTCATGGTGCGGGCTGAAGACGATACCGGCGGGCCGGAGGCGTTGAGAGAAAAGCTAGCCAACGATTTCCAGCGCGGGGTTGAGGACGAGGACGCGGCGGCGATCCAGTACGGTGAGGAAGAGCTGGCGGCGCGCCGGATCATAGGCCAAGGCGTAGGGGCGGCCGTCGAGCTTGACGCGCGAGATAGAGGGCGCGTGCGCGGCGTTAGCGGGGGCGGATCGGGAGGTCGCTGATGGCTTGGCTGGCGGATTGGTCAATGGTCGTTGTTGCCCGTGGCGTTGGAGGTGAGATCGATGGCCGCGATGGATTGCGAGTCGGGAAAGGTGGCGTAGAGAGTGCCGACAAGCAGAAGCGATTCGGGGCGTCGACCACGGGAAGAATGCGTTTCACCTGCCAGTCGGTGGTGGAGACGACTACGATGTTGCGGGCTCCGGCGTTGGCGATGTAGACCAGGTGGGCGGCTTCATCGACGACAACGCCGCGCGGTGAGGACATGTTGCGGACGTGGCCGACAACCCGCCGCTTTTTTAGGTTGAAGAGATCGACTTCGCCGGCTCCGGGGTGGGAGACGAGGATCATGCCCTGGGCCAGGGCGATTTCATCGAAGCCGGGACGGCCGGGAATATCTAGGACGGCAACTTGCTTGAGCACCGGAACGGTGGCGGCGGCGAGCAGCAAGGGAGCAGCCAAGAGCACGACGGCAGGATCAGGGCGGCGCGGCTGAGCAGGAACGAAGAACGCTGGAATCTCACGCTGAGTTGGGATGCGATGCCGCCCTGCCCTGCTGCCCGCAGGAAAATTGCGGAGGAAGGCTGGAACGGAGGCGGGCTCTGCGTAGGCTGGAGGTTGCGGATCTTGCGCGCATGGTTGGGCATATATTTTGCGCGCGCACCGCTGTTGAGAGCAGAAGAAGGAGTTTGAGATGAATCCTTCTTCGCTACCCGCACTGGCAGGACTGACCGATGAGCCGATTGCAAGGCGCAGCCTGGACGCGGAGCAATGCGCGCTAGTGGTGATCGACATCCAGGAAAAGCTGTTGCCGGCGGTGCAGCGGCGCGAGGAGCTGGTGCGGAATTCGCGGGTGCTGATTCGGCTGGCAACGGTGCTGAACATTCCTGTGCTGCTGACGACGCAGTATGCGCGCGGACTGGGCGAGACGGTTGCTGAGATTACGGAGTTGCTGCCGCACGTGTGCGCGATCGACAAAATGGAGTTCGGCTGCTTTGGGCGCGAAGAGTTTCGCGGCGCGCTGCACGAGTTGCCGGGCCAGCGCACGACCCTGCTGCTGTGCGGCATCGAGAGCCACATCTGCGTGATGCAGACGGCGTTGGGAGCGCTGGAGAATGGATATATGGTTCACGTGGCGGCGGACGCGGTGAGCGCACGCAGCGACTTGAACTGGCACCTTGGCCTGCAGCGCATGGAATCGGCCGGATGCGTGGTCTCCTCGACGGAGATGATGATGTATGAGTTGCTGCGGCGAAGCGGATCGGCACACTTCAAGGAGATGCTGCCATTCATCAAGTAAGCAAGGGGAATGACAACAGCGGCGGGCTGAAGGATGCCACAGGCGGGCAGGAGCAGCGCTTTGAACGGGCGTTTGGCCTGCTGGACGAAGCCGTGGCGCGGAAGGTATTTCCGGGCGCGGCGCTGGCGGTTGGCCGGCACGGCGAGCTGGTGGCTTGGCGCGGCTTTGGACGCTTCACCTATGAGGCCGGGTCGCCCGAGGTGAAACGCGAGACCGTATGGGACCTGGCATCGCTGACCAAGCCGATTGCTACCACTTCCATGGCCATGCTGCTGTATGAGCGGGGACAACTTGCGCTTGATGCCAAGGTTGCCGGGCTGTTACCCGGCTTTGCCTCAGGCGATTTGCTGCAGAGAGGCTGGCGCGAGGAGGCCACGGTGCGGATGCTGCTGGCGCACTCCTCGGGACTGCCGGCACACAGAAAGCTTTATCTGACGGGCAGAGGACGCGAGACGATGCTGGAGGCGGCGGAGCGGGTTGAGCTGGAAGCGGCTCCGATGGAGCGCGCCGAGTACAGCGATATCGGCTTCATCCTGCTGGGCGAGTTGCTGGAACGAATTGCCAGCGAACGGTTGGACACGTTTTGTGAGCGCGAAGTTTTTGCGCCCTTAAACGCAAACATGAGATTTCTGCGGCATCCGGCTCATTTGGATGGAGTTCCTCCGACGGTCAATGACGTTGCCTATCGCGGACGAGTGGTGCAGGGCGAGGTCAACGACGAGAATGCCAGCGCCATGGGCGGGGTTGCGGGCCATGCGGGGTTGTTCGGCGACGCGCTGGGAGTTGCTCGGTTTGCCGAGTGCATGTTGCGCGGAGGGAAGCCATTGTTCCATCCCGAGACGGTAGCGCTGTTTACGGCGCGGCAGAGCGAGCCGGAGGGAAGTTCGCGGGCGCTGGGGTGGGATACGCCATCGAGTCCGTCGCAGTCGGGAGGGCGCTTTTCGGCATCTTCGTTCGGACATCTTGGCTATACCGGGACATCGTTATGGTGCGATGCTGAACGCGGCCTCTCGGTAACGCTGCTGACGAACCGCACATGGCCGGATGCGCGGAACCAGGCGATCAAAGAGGTGCGCCCGCCACTGCATGACGCGATTGTCGATGCGCTGGAAAAACTCTGAGCGGCAAGGCGTAGCGGAGCGCTGGAGTGTGTAGAATCTTAAGTAGTGCGAGCACTAATAACTTAACTGACAACTCTTGCAGTTTCTTCCGGGACTCATTGAATGGATAAGCTTGTAATTCGCGGCGGCAATCCGCTGCTGGGGACGATACGAATCAGTGGGGCCAAGAATGCAGCGCTGCCAGAGATGGCGGCGGCCTTGCTCACCGACGAAGCAGTAACGCTGGAAAATATTCCGCAGGTACGCGACATTGAGACCGAGCGGCGCTTGCTGGCCGCGATGGGCGCGGAGGTCGAGCTGGGCTACGGACGGGCGCAGCACCGCACCACGATCTGCGCGGCTAAACTCAGTACCAATCCCGAGGCCAGCTACGAGCTGGTGAAGACGATGCGCGCTTCGTCGCTGGTGCTGGGACCGCTGGTGGCGCGGATGGGATTTGCGCGGGTTTCAATTCCGGGGGATGCGCGATTGGGGCGCGTCCGATCGATCTGCACCTGAAGGGACTGGAGAAGCTCGGCGCGAAGATTGTGCAGGAGCACGGATACATCGAGGCGCGGGCGAAGAAGCTGACGGGCGCGCACTATTCGTTTGACCGGATCACGGTGACCGGCACGGAAGACGTGCTGATGGCGGCAGTGCTGGCCGAGGGCGAGACGGTGCTGGAGAATTGCGCACGCGAGCCTGAAGTGGCGGACCTGGCCGCGCTGCTGGTAAAGATGGGAGCGCAGATCGAGGGCGCGGGGACTTCGACGATACGAGTGAAGGGCGTGGAGAAACTGCACGGCGCACGCCACCGGATTATTCCCGACCGCATTGAGGCCGCAACGTTCATCCTTGCTGGGGCGCTGACGGGCGGCGACCTGATGCTGACCGATTGCGATCCGACGCACCTGACTTCCCTGCTGAGCAAGATGGAGGAGGTGGGGGTGGCGGTGAAGGTGGGAGAGGGTTGCGTGCGCGTGATGGGCGACGCGGCTCCGCCGCAGGCCGCCGACATTGCCACAGAGGAATATCCCGGCTTCCCTACCGACGTGCAGGCGCAGTATATGGCGCTGATGACGCAGGCGTCGGGTACCTCGATCATTACCGAAAACATCTTCGAGAACCGCTTTATGCACGCGCAGGAATTGTGCCGCATGGGCGCCAATATCAAGGTGGAGGGACGGCGGGCCGTGGTGCGCGGCAAGAGCACGCTGAGCGGCGCGGCGGTGCAGGCGAGCGACCTGAGGGCTTCGGCCTCGCCTGGTGCTGGCGGCACTGGTGGCGGATGATGAGACGATCATCGACCGGGTTTACCACATCGACCGCGGGTATGAGCGGATTGAGGAAAAGCTGCGTGGAGTGGGAGCTCAGGTGAAGCGGATCGGAGAGATGCTGCCGAGGCGGGTGGGGGTTTAAGCGATGATAAACCGCAATGCAAGCCTAGCCGCATTTTAGAGTTCGCCAAATAATTGCGAAATTCTTGCTACAATTCGCCCGCATGAGAACGAAGCGTTAAACTTACCGAACGCCTCGGCCCCTGACCCGTAAAAAAAGCATATTGTGTCTGCACCGTCTGGCCAACGAGCTTAAGTGATCCACAATCTTGCCTATCATATCGCCTTCTCCCGGCGATTCCATGTTAAGTGCCTTTTGTGAATAGAGGACAGGAAGTAGTCCCTGAACGGTCGTGAAAGCTTTGCGTGGGTCCGGGTCAAACCAAACAGGCCAGCGCACCGCCTAGCAACAAGCGAATAAAGCTTGTTTATAAACGCCTTGGCGCTTTCGGCCTCCATGTTGCGAGAAATGGCCCTCTCTGAGCACAGGCAAGCAAAAGCCGTCGCATCCCTGAATGCAGTGTCGAACAGTTCTTCTTTCGCCATCTCACTTACACTCTCTGACCTCTGGCGACGACAGATTCGAACACACCGACAATAATCCAACGCTTCCGAACGCACGAAACCAGCACTAAGCATGTCTTCCCTGCCGTCGAATGCTACTTTATGCGTCTGCGCTGACCAGCGGAGCTGGCGATGGTCCGTCAGTCCTGATTACGGATTTCTTACCACTGTTCGCAACCAACATCGCAGCCAAGAATCCGCTCATAGTTATGATCTCTTGGGATAATTCGCTTGGGGTAATCACGCCGCTTTATCATTCCTCCTTCGGCTCTCCCGACTAAATTGCGTTCACACTTTCGATTTTTCCGACTTGCAGCAGCACTCCCGCCCCTCACTTCTTTTTCGGCCATACGAGTTCAAGCGCGCCGCCCATGGCAGCGATCCTGTGAGTTACTCCCGCTTCCCGCCTCCGTGTGTGCCTCCAGCTCAGGCCCGCTCCGCGTTTTCACACGCATTTTTATCGCCCTCTCCACTTCCCCCTCTCCTCTTCTTCTCCTTATCACTACTCACCTTCACTTACCCAACTCCCCATCCACCCACCATCCATTACTCATTACCCCCTAGGGACATCCACGGCTTGCCCCGGTTCGCTAGACACCCACATCTGCCGACTGCGGCAGATGTGGGGCACCAGAGAGTCGCACAACCGTGGCAGCTATGCAGCCTTCTTGTGTTCCTCCGGCAGCGGGACAACTGCTGCAGGCCCGATTGCAGGCTCGACCTTTGGCCGACGGGCGACGAGCGGAAGGACGAGCGAGCAGACCATCACAATCGCGATGACCATAATCGCAGGCCCGTAGGCTCCTGTGGTTTGCCGGACCCGTGCGATCAGAATGGGAGACGGGATCGCTGCCATCGCCCAAGCCAGTAAGATCCAGCCGTAGATTCCACCCATGTACTTTGCGCCGAAGAAGTCTGCAGTGAAAGACGGCATGGTGCCGAAGCCGCCTCCGTAGCAGAGTCCGACCAGCGCCACCGCCCCGGTGAAGAGCGCTGCGGTGTGCAGATGCGGCAGCGCAAAGAAGACGCCAACCTGAATCAGGTAGAGCAGGAAATAGACTCTCGCGCGGCCCAGATAGTCGGAAGTTGCAGCCCAGAAGATGCGTCCCAGGCCATTAAAGATGGAGATCACCCCGACGATTCCGGCGGCGGCTACTGGAGTGAGACCGACCAGTTGCTGAGCCATCGGGGAAGCCTGGCTGATGATCATGATTCCGGCGGAGACGTTGAGGAAGAGCATGAGCCACAGAAGCCAGAACTGCGGCCTGGCCATTGCCTCTTTTACCGTGAAGTCATAGGTTGAGGCGGCCTTGGAGACGGCAGAGCGAGGCACCCAACCTGCAGGACGCCAGCCCTGCGGGGGATTCTGGTAAAACTGGGCGGTAACCACGACGAGAAGCAGGTAAACGGCTCCGAGGGAGAGGAAGGTCATGGGCACGCCGAGGGCGAGAATTTCGCGGGCGGCAATCGGACTCATCACCAGTGCACCTGCGCCGTAGCCGCAAACGGCGACTCCGGTCATCAGGCCGCGCCTATCGGGGAACCACTTGACCAGAGTGGCAACCGGGCAGATATAACCCATGCCCATGCCAATGCCGGAGATAACTCCGTAGCCGAGATATAATCCGGAGAGCGAATGGCTGGCTGCGGCGAAGGCGGCCACCATGTAGCCGACGCCGTAAAGGATTCCGGCGACGGTGGCGACGCGGCGAGGCCCGACGCTATCCTGCCAGAGTCCGCCGATTACGGTTCCCACGCCTAGAAATACGATGGCGAGGGTGAAGTTAAGTGAAACCTGCGTTAGCGTCCAGTGTTCAGAGCCGATGAGCGGCTTGACGAAGACGCTCCAACCATACACCGCGCCGAGGCAGAGCTGCATGATGACCGCAGCAGCGGCGATTCCCCAGCGATTTGCGAGACGATTTGTGGCCATGGTTCTTCTCCATTTCTTGATAACGATGGCAAAGCTGACCTGAGAACCGACCAAGGCCATTACGTTCGCGTTCACTGCGAGGCGCCGTTACTTGTTGAGAACCTCCTTTCTCTGCCGCCCTCGGCTTCTAAAAAGGCTAGGCGGCTATGCCAGCATCCGTTTCCGGTTGGACCACGCTCAGGCACTTTCCTCCAATCAATTCGACGGTGGCGTTGTAATCCGGCACGCCGCTTGGATCCAGCCGTCCGGCGGGGATTATCACGTTGGCCTCGGGCCAATGCGCCTGTAAACAGCCGGGCTTGATGCGATCGATCCGTGCCCGTCCGGAGAACGTTCCGTACTGGTTGCGCAGGGTAATCGGGTCGCCGTTCTTCAGCCCCATGCGTTCGGCGTCTTCGGCGGAGATGATAATGTCTTCGCGGGTGGCACCGTTGAGCGGATCTTTCTCGGCGAGCACCATACTGTTGAACTGCCTGCCGCGCCGTGTCGAAAGCAGGAAGCGGCCTTCAGGAACGCTCTCTTCGGGAAGCCCAACCGCGCTGAAGCGGCCGAGGCCATCGGGGGTTAGGCATCGCCCGACGAGAAGACGCGGGCCGCCGTACTGGAACTGATCGCCTTTCTTTTGCAGGCCGGCAATTCCCTTGTAGGTGGGGCAGACGCGCTCGATTTCATTGCGGATGTCCTGGGTGTCGCGCCACGGAAAAGCAGCAAGCGCACGCTTCGGATCAAACTCGCGAGCGACCATAACCGGAATCTCCCACTCGTCGCGGGTGAAGCCGGGACGAGGGCCGGGGATCTCCGGACTGTAGATGACGCGCCGCTCGGTGCTGGTCTCGGTTCCACCTCCGCGCTGCTCGTAACGGGTTCGGGAAGGCAGCAGGACGACCGTGTCAGCGGGCTCGACGAACATGGTGGGGTTGGCAACGATGTCCTGATGGACGCGCAGCTTGATATTGCCGAGAGCGTCGTTGACCAGATCGGGCTCCGGCAGGGTTGATTTGAAATTGCCTCCGCTTTGCCAGAGCACATCGATGTCACCGCGGCCGGCAGCGAGCACCATGTGCGCGGCGGTTAGACCCTTCCAGTACGGCGGCTCGAAGCCCCACTCCTGGGCGGAAGCGAAGTATTTTGCGTTCTGCTCGTTGACCGAGTAGCCCATTACGTAAGCTGACGGCTGTCCGCCCATCTCGGCTCCGCCTTGCACGCCGCTGTGGCCGCGAATCGGCATGAGGCCGGTGTGCTCGCGTCCGATGTTGCCCTTGGCGAGTTGCAGATTGACGATTGCGCGCACGTTGTCACTGCCATAGACATGCTGGGTGATGCCCATGCTCCAGACGATGATGGCGTGGCGCGCCTTGTTGAAGGCTTCAGCAAAGCGAAACATGTCCTGGCGCGTGAGTCCTGAGCTGCTCTCCAGCGACTCCCAGGAGAGGTTGCGCACCTTGGCTTCGGTTTCGCCCCATCCGATGGTGCGGCGGGAGATAAACTCGCGGTCGGTCCAGCCGCGCTCGATCAGGTGTTTTAGCACGCCGGAGAAGAACGCGATGTCTCCGCCGGCATGGATCTGGAAGTGATCGTCGGCGATCCTGGTACCGAACAGAGCGCTCTCGGTGATCGACGGAATCCAGTAACGATCCAGTCCTGGTTCGCGATAGGGATTGACGACGAAGACCTTGGTGCCGGCCTTTTTGGCGTAATGGAGATACTTTGTGGCAACCGGCTGATTGTTGGCCAGATTGGTGCCGACGAGAACGACCAGGTCGGCACCGATCCAGTCGGAGTAAGAGCAGGTAGTTGCGGCACAGCCGACGGTGGCAGTTAAGGCGGAGGTGCTGGGCGCATGACAGATGCGGGCGCTGGTGTCGACGTTGTTGGTGCCGATAAAGCGGGCGACCTTCTGGTGAGCATAATAGGCCTCGTTGGTAAGCCCACGGGAGGTCATGTACCAGGCAATGCGCTTGGGATCGGTTTCGCGCATTTTATCGGCAATCAGCGTGGTCGCATCGCTCCAGGCAATTTGGCGGAAGCCTTTTTCGCCCTTGCGGCGCACCATGGGCGCGGGCAGACGGCCGAGTTTGCGCAACTGTCTTTCGGAACGACCTTGCAATGTTGAAGCATCGTGGAAAAGGCTCTCGTCCATGGCGGGCATGGTGTTCAGCCGCAGCAGTTGCAGGCGTACGGAGCAGAGATGGATACCCTTCATCGTCCAGTCATGCATGCCGCTGGTGCCGAGCGAGCAGCCATCGCAACAACCGTCTTTCAGGATTCGAAAGGCGTAGTCGAGGTTGTCGCGGTTCTCCCAGACGGATTCGAGAATGTCACGGTAGTTGTTGGGGTGTTGCTGGTTGAGGCCAAAGGGAACCAGACTTACCAGGGTTCGTTTGTTGAGCTTCTTGGCACGGTCTTCGGCAAATTCTGACATCGGCTACTCCTTGCGCGCGGTGACCGGTGCCGAGCAAAAAAGCCAAAGCGGTTCGGCACGGAAGAGCCAGCAATCTGCAAACTCGCTGAGTAACCGGTTGAAAAGCAGCCCCGGCGACGGAGCACCGGGCATTGCAGCTCCGGTTGGCTCTTGCGCCACTACGTCACACTTTGAGGTGAGGTGCGGGAAAATGGTTATCCGTCTTGTTCCGAATTGGGAAATTAGATAAGTGGATGGTCTTCGATCAGGGCGGACGTGTGAGTCTCACACGTGAGCCGCTGCTCAGTCGAGCAGGTGCGCCGGTAAAGTACAAATGAAAAGCTGTGCGCGATGTAACGCGGCCGCCAGCTACTTTTCAATTATCGAGCAGCTACTATAATAATTCGCGGTTGGCGGAGCTACAGACTGGAAGACGGGAAGAGAGAACAAAATGATTCTTGACATGTTCAACCATATATTTCCGAAGAGCTATTTTGATAAGTTCATCAACGTGCCGGGCCCCAGGGATCTGGGCAAGCGGATGGTAAACATTCCGAGCGTGGTCGATTTGGATGCGCGCTTCCGCATTATGGACGAGTTCGGCGACTACGCTCAGATTATCTCTCTGGCGGCGCCGCCGCTGGAGGCCATGGCAGGGCCGGACAAAACTCCGGAGATGGCCAGGCTTGCGAATGACGGCTTGGCGGAGATGGTGCGCAAGCACCCGAAGCGCTTCCCATCGTTCGTTGCTTCCCTGCCGTTGAACAACCCGGCGGAGGCGGTTAAAGAAACCACGCGCGCGGTAAAGGAATTGAAGGCTGCCGGCATTCAATTGTTTACCAACGTTCTGGGCAAGCCGCTTGATGCCGAAGAATTTGGTCCGATCTTTGATGAGGCGGCGCGACTGGATGCGACCATTTGGCTCCATCCTGCCCGCACTGCCGCATTCACCGATTACGCGACAGAAAAGAAATCCCGCTTCGAGATCTGGTGGTGCTTCGGCTGGCCCTATGAGACCACGGCCGCGATGTCACGCATCGTTTTTGCGGGCATCTTCGACCGTCATCCTGACCTTAGAATTGTGACCCATCACCTGGGCGGCATGGTTCCTTACTTTGAAGGACGAGCTGGTTTTGGTTGGGATCAGCTCGGCTCGCGCACCTCGGATGAGGATTACGGAGCGCTTCTAAAGTCGATGAAGATGAGTCCGCTGGAGTACTTCCATAAGTTTTACGGCGACACGGCGTTGTCCGGCGCGCTGCCCGCGACGCGGTGCGGCATCGAGTTCTTCGGTACCGACCAGGTGGTCTTCGCCAGCGACGCTCCGTTTGATCCAACGCCGGGCCTGTTCACTCGCGAGGGTATTCGGGTCATCGAGAATCTGGGCCTCTCTGCTGCCGATAAGGAGAAGATTTACAGCGGAAATGCGATTCGTCTCTGCAAACTAGGAGAGCAGGCGGTCGCAGCAAGGTAGGTTGCCGGCCACGGCCCTGCGTCTGGTGCGACCTCGACGAGCCGGTAATCTTCCGGGGAATAAAACCGAATATTCTGAGTTATCCTCATTGCGCCGTGTCTGACCATCAGAGCGATTCTGGATCCTTCGAAGAGCTAGCGTTGCCGTTACTGGGCCGCCTGTACAACTTCGCGCGCTGGCTGACCCAGGACTACAGCGAAGCAGAGGACTTGGTGCAGGAGAGCTGCATGAAGGCGCTGAAGGGATTCGCCTCGTTTCGCCAAGGGACGAATTTCCGCGCCTGGATGTACCGGATTCTGCGGAACACCTTTCTCACCTCGCGTACCGGGTTGAAGGCTGCAGTGGTGTCTCTGGATGACGACGAGGCTGCGCCCGCAGAGCCCGTTGCATGCGACACGCCGGAGTCGATTCTGATTTCCAGCGTGGATCAGCAGGCGCTTCATTCAGCGTTGGAGGCGCTTCCCGTGCAGTATCGCGAAGTAATTTTATTGTGCGACGTGGAAGAGATGAAGTATCAGGAGATTGCCGAGACCTTGGCAGTTCCGGTCGGTACCGTGATGTCACGGCTTTCGCGCGGACGGAAGGCGATGCGCGAGCTATTGACGGAAGCCAGCATCCGAAGGGGATCGCGGAGTGCATCGATATGATGTGCGATGAAGTGCGTGGCAAACTGTCGCCTTACGTGGATTCCGAACTTGTGTCCAGCGAGATGGCAGAGGTCGAGCAACACCTGCGCGGCTGTGCTGCCTGTGCCACGGACGCTCGGGAACGGCTGCAAATGAAGCTGGCAACCCGCGCTGCCGGCACGCGCTATGTGCCATCGGCCGATTTCCGGCGGCGCATGGAGCAGAGCCTGCGCGCAAAGCAGAGTCGGCAATGGTGGCGCATGCCGAGGTTCGCGATACCTGCCTTTGCCGCCGTGCTGCTGATTGCCGGGGCGGCGCTGCTGGTGGATCGCAACGCGCGCGAAGATGAGCTCACCGAGATTGCCGATCTGCATGTGACGGAGCTGGCCAGCGCGAGCCCGGTGGATGTGGTCTCAACCGATCGCCATACGGTGAAGCCGTGGTTCGCGGGCAAGCTACCGTTTTCCTTCAATCTTCCGGAGCTGCAGAACAGCGAGTTCACGCTTGTGGGCGGGCGGGTTGCTTACTTCCAGCGCAGCTCGGGTGCGCAACTGCTGTTCACTGTGCGAAAGCATCAGCTCTCTGTGTTTATCTTCAAGGACGAGCCGAGGAACTTTCACCTCGGGACGACCGTATCGACGCGGCTCGCCCTCCACGTGGAGAGCTGGAGCGAAGGCGGGCTGCGCTACTTTATCGTCAGCGACGCACCGGCTTCTGACGTACACGCGCTGAGCGAGCTGATGAGAAAAGCGGCCCGCACTTGATTGGCCGGCTTGCCTGCTCTATACGCAGAAGAGATTCCCTGATGGACATCCGCTTTGACTTAGACGATTCGGGAGGGCCTGAGCGGCGGACGGGAGAGGCCGTCCGCTCCTGAGAATTCGCACTACCGGGAGGCTTTAGCCTGCGGCGAGGATAGCGACTTCAGATAATGAATAATCGCGGCGCGCTCATCTGCTTTCGGAACGTGGAAATCCATGTTGTTGTCTTCGATTAATGCCTGGGTGTCGGTGAGCCATTTATCCAATTGTTGTTCGTCCCAGACGAAGTGGGCTGACCTGAGCGCCGGTGAATAGTTGAAGTTCGGCGCGGTTCCTGCCTGCCTTCCATAGACACCGAGCAGCTTGGGACCTTCTTTGTTGCGCTCGAGTGAGTGGCAACCGGTGCATCGTTTTTCGAACAGATGCTTGCCTTGGTCGGCATCTTCGGCGGCGCTGCTTATTTTCGGAAAGACGACCAGAGCGAGTAGCAACATCGAGGACACAACTGCGGCCAGGAGAGCCTTCCGGGTGCACGCGCGATCTGGTAAGCCTATAGGATTCATCTTCGCCTTCGTTTTCTGTCTGTTCTGCTGCTACTTTGCTGCATCGGCCACCAGACGCTTGCGTTCAGTTTTGATCCAGTCAACGATGAGCTTACGTTCCGACTCGGAGAGTCGCGCTTCAGGATGCAACAGCAGATATTTCTCCAGAGGCATTTTGCCCTGGCGAAGCTGGCTGCTCATTTTGCCCAGCAGATCGATTTGGTTGTCGATGCTGTACTTCTCCCACGCGGAGAGATTGATGTGCTGGCGTCCGATTTGCACGTCGTGCTCAACCACCCACGAAAAGGGTGCGAGTCGGCTGTATGGAGGCCAGTGCGTGTTGTTGGAATGGCAGTCGCCGCACTTTTGCGCCAGCGCCGTTCGTATCCCGTCCGGAACGTTTGCGCCCGTGAGGATGGCACCGTCTCCGATGGAGGCGGTGCGCAGGTTACCCCATGGGTGAAGGAGTGACGAAGCGGCGACTACCAAGGCTGCAACGGTCGCGCAGGTGGCCAGGGTGCGGGTTCTCATGGCTGCCGTCTATGCCGCAACTGCGGCAGCGTCGGCCAGCGTCGAGTCCACTACCGCCAGGTGGTGTTGTTGGGGAATGAAGTGAACCGCCGTCACTCCGAGTACGCTTTGCAGCTTTTCGGCAGGCACTTTCATCGGTCCCGGCGAAGGTGCGGTACCTGGCGCCGGTTGCGGAAATGCGGTGGACATGGCGGTATGAAACGAAACGTTGCCCTCCACTTTCTGCATCACCTGATGAATATGGCCGTTGAGTACGGTCAGCGAGCCGAAGCGCTTGAGCAGGGAGAGTGCCTGCTCGCTGTCCGAGGTGCTCCAGCCCCAGTCGGGATAAACCGTCCACAGCGGGATATGGGCAAAGAGCACCACTGGAGTGCTGCTGCCAAGGGCTGCGACGTCCTGCTTTAGCCAGGCAAGCTGATCCTGACCAAGACGGCCCATCCCCTCCAACTGCACGACGTTGACCAGACCGACGAAGTGAACACCTTTATGGTTGAAGCTGTACCAGCCATTCCCTGCCGTGCCTTTGCCATAGCGTTCGAGGTAGAGTTTGCCATCGTCCTCTGATGTGTCGTGCTCTCCGGGGACGTAGAGGATTTTGCTTTTCGTCCCAAGGAGAACCTGGTCCAGGGTGTCGAACTCCGAGGGCTTGGAAGTGTGCGTGAGGTCGCCGGTATGGATGAGGAAATCCGGCACGGTGGCAGCCGCTCTAACCTTGTCCACGGCTTTTTGCAGGGTTGCGGTAACGTCCGGATTTGCCGCCTTGTTGAAGCCGATGTGGCTGTCGCTGATTTGAATGAAGCTGAAATCTTCGGCGCGCTGCTTTGGTGGCCCGGCTCCAAAGACGCTGGATACCGGAATTCCTCCAGCAAAGCTCCAGATAATTCCCGTACCGGCCCACGCCATGCAATGAAGAAATCCGCGCCGGTCAATGCCATCGGAACTCGAGGGCGGGGCAGCAGAAGTTCTTCCAGAAGTCTGTGGTATTGCATCTTTAACCGAACCTTTTTCTCTCATAGACGTCTCCTTATCGAGTGCTTACGTGAGTGAACTGAGCACGGCCGGTTTTATTCCCGGAATGGTGCGATTTGTTTTCGAGATCGAGGTGATCGGAGCGGGTCGGGAGGAGATTCAGAGCTAATATCGCTCCCATGAATGACGCGGCGATTGTGGTTGCGGGAGCTACGGGTAATCTCGGCGGGCGGATCACGAAAGCCTTGCTGGAACGGGGAGCCAACGTAAGAGCGCTGGCTCGCCACGGCACTGCGCCGGACAAGTTTGAACGATTGCAGAAACTGGGCGCAACGATTGCAAGTGTGGACCTGAGAAGCGCTTCCGAGGTGACGCGGGCATGCGCAGGTGCGTCCTGCTTGGTTTCCGCGCTACAGGGATTGCGGGACGTAATTGTGGAAACGCAAACGATTCTGCTCGACGCGGCGATCAGGGCTGAAGTACCGCGCTTCATCCCGTCCGACTACTCGATCGATTTCACCCGTTTTCCAGCCGGGGAGAATCGCAACCTCGATCTGCGCCGGGACTTCCATAAGCGCCTTGATAAGGCTCCGATTTCGGCGACCACGATATTCAACGGTGCGTTTGCCGAACTGCTGACAGGTCCAATGCCGCTCATTCTCTTTCAATGGAAGCGGGTCCTCTACTGGGGTGACGCAGACCAGCGCATGGACTTTACGACGATGGATGACACGGCCGCCTTCACGGCAAGCGCGGCGCTTGATGCCTCAACCCCTCGCGTTTTGCGAATTGCGGGCGATCAACTCAGCGCCCGGGAGATGACGGCGGTAGTAAGTGAGGTGACCGGAACGAAGTTCAGGCTCTTCCGCGCTGGAGGTCTGGGAATGCTCGGCGCGCTGGTCAAGGTGGCGCGCATGGTGGCCCCCGCGGAGAACGACCTTTACCCGGCATGGCAGGGCATGCAGTACATGCGTAACATGTTCGAGGGCCGGGCAAAGCTGGAACCGCTCGACAACGATCGCTATCCGGGTATTCGTTGGACGACTGTGCGGGCGGTGCTCGCAGCGCATGAAGCCCGCTAGGCTGTGCGCCGGCAAGAGCCAAAGCTCGACAGCCGCTTCGAACGATAAGCGATCGATGCCTTCGACTTTTGCTAGAATCTGGAGTCGAGTGCAATCAACTCACAACTATGCCTAGCCATCAAATCGCCGATAGTAATGTCCGTTGGGATCTGACCTCCATATACTCCGTCATCAGTGATCCGCAAATCGATCTGGATATCGCGGAATTCAAGAGGCAAGCACAGCAATTCAGTTTGAACTACAAAGGAAAGCTGGCCGAAGGTCTGGGGGCGGCGATTTCCGACTATTCAGAGCTGGAGATGCTGGGCGGAAAGATCATGGTTTATCTGTCTCTCCAGCAAAGCCTTGATGTAACCAACGAGGCGGTGAAGGCGAAGGTTGCCGAAGCACAGCAGACGATGAGCCAAATTCAGGGCGAGTATTTGACGTTCTTCGAACTGGAGTTGGTGGCGCTGGACGATGCGACTCTTGAGAAATGGTACGCAAGCGATGCTGTAGTCCAGCGGCACCGGCCGTGGATTGAACATCAGCGAATCTTTAAGCCGCATTTCTTGAGCGAGCCGGTGGAAGCGGCTCTTACCAAGCGCGCGCCGTTTGGCCCGGCGTCGTGGGATGAGTTCTTTGACGAGTGCGAGGCGGACCTTCGGTTCGAGCACAAGGCTGGGAGCAGGAATCTGACCGAGATGCTCGACCTTCTCACAAATTCGAAAGATGCGGGACTTCGCGCGGATGTACAGAAGGCGATCAATGATGGATTGGGAGGTTATTTCGCAAAATACTCGGCGCAGGCTCTTTATGTGATCGTGGGCAGGGGCGCGGTGGAAGACAAGGAACGCCATTACCGCAACCCGATGGAGTCCAGAAATAAGGAGAACCGCATTCCTGATGCGGTTGTCGATGCGCTGCATAATGCGGTTAGGAACGTGGCAGGACCGCTCGCCCGCCGTTACTATCGCCTCAAGGCCGAGTTGCTCGGCATGAAAACGCTGAGGTGGAGCGATCGAAATGCGCCGTTGCCGTTTGCGGATACCACCGTGGTGCCATATGACAGTGCAATGTCGACGGTTCTCGCGGCCTATGAAAGTTTCAGCCCCACGCTGAGCGGCATTATCCAGGACTTCATTGCGTCAAAGCGCATCGATGTTCCTGCGACCATAGGCAAACGCGGCGGGGCTTTTAATTGTTCTTTTGTGCTTCCTGGAAACCATCCGCAATCGTTCACGTTTTTGAATTATTTGGGTTCGAATCACGACGTGATGACCCTGGCGCACGAACTTGGCCATGGCGTGCATGGCATTCTGGCAGGCGTGGCGCAGGGGCCGCTGATGTTCCATCCGCCGATTGCGTACTGCGAGACCGCTTCAGTGTTCGGCGAAATGACGACGTTTAGTTTTTTGCGAAAGCAGCTTGCTGAAAAAGGAGACAATTCGGCTTTGCTGGCGCTGATCACTCAAAAGATCGAGGGAATGCTGAACACCGTGGTGAGGCAAATTGGGTTTTCGAATTTTGAGCGCCGCGTACACGGCATGAATGCAGAATACACCGAGTGGAACGACCCGAAGAAACTGTCCGTGGAAGAACTGGATGCGCTGTGGCTGACTACGGCAAAAGAGTTATACGGAGAAGACGGCGAGGTATTCACTTATGAAAATGCCAGCCATCTCTGGTCGTATGTTTCGCACTTCCATCGGCCCTTTTACGTTTATGGGTATGCGTTTGGCGAGCTATTAACGCAGAGCTTGTATGCCCAGCAATTGCGCCTCGGCAGCCGGTTTGAACCGCTCTATCTCGACCTGCTCCGTTCCGGCGCGACGAAAAGCGTATTCGAACTGCTGCAACCGTTCGGCCTTGACCCAACCGAGGAAACTTTCTGGGGTGAAGGGATCCGCGTGAGCCTGGAGGCGATGATCGCGGAGGCGGAGAAACTCGCGCCCATGCAGATGCATGCTGACCGAGAGTAACTGCCGGGGTGCTGTTTGTGGTAGCAGCGAGCGCGTTGCGTGACCTTGTACTACTCAGCGCACTACCCGACATACTACTCAACCCAGTCGAAGCTGCGCGTAACAGCTTTCTTCCAAAAGTGATACAACGATGCTCTCGTCTCTTTTTCCATCGAGGGGCTCCAGCGATGGTCTTCCTTCCAGTTGGCTAGCACTTCATCGGTGTCTTTCAGGAAGCCGGTGGCCAGGGCAGCCGCGTATGCAACGCCCAGTGCGGTGGTTTCCTGAATGAGCGGACGAACAACCGGCTTGTTCAGGATATCGGACTGGAACTGCATCAGCAGATGGTTCTGAACCATGCCGCCGTCGGTGCGCAGGGTTGCCAGTTCTATGCCGGAATCTTTTTCCATGGCCTCCACCACTTCGCGAACCTGGAATGCAGTTGCCTCCAAAACGGCGCGGGCGATATGGCCCTTATTGACGTAGCGGGTGAGGCCGGTGATTACGCCGCGGGCGCTGTCTTTCCAGTACGGCGCATAGAGTCCTGAAAACGCTGGAACGATGTAAACGCCGCCGTTGTCATTGACCGTGCGGGCGACCAGTTCAATGTCTGAGCTCTTTTCGATCAGTCCCAGGTTGTCGCGAAGCCACTGTACCAACGCACCGGTGATCGCGATGCTGCCTTCGAGCGCATACACCGCTGGGCGCTGGCCGATCTTGTAGCCGAGTGTAGTCAGCAGGCCGTGCCTGGAGGGAACAATCTTTTCACCGGTGTTCATCAGCAGGAAGCTGCCGGTACCATAGGTGTTCTTGGCTTCGCCGGGGTTAAAGCACGCCTGACCAAACAGAGCCGCCTGCTGGTCGCCAAGATCGCCGGCAATGGCAACGCCCTGGATTGGGCCGAGAACGGCGTGGCCGTAAACTTCCGCGCTCGATGCAACCTTCGGCAGCACGGACGGTGGTATGTCGAACTCTGCAAGAATGTCGTTGTCCCAGTTCAGGGTGTGCAAATTCAACAACTGAGTGCGGCTGGCATTGGTCACGTCGGTGACATGCACACCACCCTTAATGCCGCCGGTCAGATTCCAGATTAGAAATGAGTCGATATTTCCAAAGAGCAACTCTCCGGCTTCGGCTGCGGCGCGGGCACCCGGAACGTTGTTCAATATCCAGCGTAGCTTCAGGCCGCTGAAATACGTGGCCAGCGGCAGACCGGTCTTGGCACGATAGCGATCCTGGCCGCCATGGGCGGAGAATTCCGCAACGGCGTCGGCAACCCGCGTGTCTTGCCAGACGATGGCGTTGTAAATCGGCTTGCCCGTCTTCTTGTTCCACACTGACGTCGTTTCCCGCTGATTGGTTACGCCGATGCCTGATAGATCCGAAGGCTTCAGCCCCTTAGCTTCCATCGCCCGTGTGATCACTTCTTGGACACGATGCCAAATCTCGGCCGGGTCGTGTTCGACCCAGCCCGGCTTCGGATAGATCTGCTGATGTTCCTTTTGAGCGACGCTGATGATTGTGCCGGAGCGGTCGAAGACCATAAAACGTGAGCTGGTCGTTCCCTGGTCGATTGCTCCAACATAGTCTGGCATCTAGCTTCTCCTGTCATCTCGTGGAGGACGTCAATGGCATCGGCTAGGTTTGAGAGCACGCATGGCCGCCCGCCAGCCCGCACCATCAGTTCATTCGGCGCCGGGGGCGGTCATCTCCTGAGCTGGATCACCGCCGGCCATTTGCTGAGCAATGATCAGCTGGCGCGTTTCGGTGCGTAAGCCGGGCAGGTACACACCGAACATAGCCGATCCCACCAGGCAGCCCAGTCCCCCGAGCGTCAGGGTCAGCGGTGCGCCCAGCTTATGGGCCACCATCCCGGCAAACAATGCACCGAAGGGCGCCATACCCATGAACATCATCGAGTAGACGGACATGACTCGCCCACGAAGACGGTCCGGCACCATGGATTGAATCAGCGTGTTCGATGAGGCCATCTGCAACATCATCGAGAAGCCGACAGGGATGAGTAGCGCAAACGAGACCCAGAACCATCTGGATTGCGAAAAGAAAATCATACTGAGGCCGAAGCCGGCCGAGGAGGTGGCAACCCAGCGTCCCAATCCCTTCAAACTCTTTTTCGCGGCGAGCGTCAGCGCGGCCATCATAGCTCCGAGGCCAGTTGCGCCCATCAGCATGCCAAGGCCGCGGGCTCCGCCGTGGAGAATGCGATCGGCAAAGATCGGCATCAGCACCACATAAGGCATCCCGACCAGGCTTACCAGACCTAGCAGCAACAGCAGGGCGCGAATCGGCCGCGTGCGCTTCACCCAGCTAAAGCCCTCTTTAATATGCTGGAAGGGCGACGCCCCGGTACCTTCAATTTGCCTGGATGTCACATGCATCATCAGCAATCCGGCGAGTACGGCGATGTAGCTGATCGCATTCGCCATAAAACACCAGCCCTCGCCGATGCGGGCCACCAGTATGCCTGCAATCGCCGGGCCGACGATGCGCGCGCCATTGAACATGGTAGAGTTCAGCGCGATGGCGTTCATCTGGTCTTCGCGGCCAACCATCTCGACGATTAACGACTGCCTTGCGGGAATATCAAACGCATTCACCACGCCCAATGCAGCGGCCAGCACGAAGATGTGCCAGACTTGCACTCGATTGGTTAACGTGAGCCAAGCCAATATAGAGGCCAGAATCATGGATGCGGTTTGGGTTGCGACTACGGTGCGATGGCGATTGTGACGGTCCGCGATCACACCGCCAAAGGGCGCAACCAGAAACACTGGAAACTGCGATGCGAAGGCGACTGAACCGAGCAAGACCGCGGAGCCGGTTAATCGATAGACGAGCCAGGATTGCGCGACGGTCTGCATCCAGGTACCGATCAACGAGATCAGTTGGCCGGCGAAAAAGAGCTGAAAATTGCGATAACGCAGCGCGCGAAACGTAGTAGCCATACGCGAGTTACGTGGCGGAAACGCAGCGGAGCCTTTCAGCGGAGGGGGCATGATTCACTAAATTTGATGCGACATAATGAGGATAGGCACAGATATACAATAGTGTGCCACTTTATCTCTCGAAACATGAAATGCAACTCTCATCCAGCAACGGTAATGTGAAAAAGGGATCATGCTTACGGCTTCCGAAAAAGAGACGATCCGGTCGGTAGTTCGCGTCTCCAGCGGGAATTTCCTGGAGATGTACGACTTCATGGTCTTCGGATACTACGCCTCATATATTGGGCGCACATTTTTCCCAGGCGGCAACGAGTTTGCGTCGTTGATGCTGTCGCTGATGACCTTCGGAGCCGGTTTCCTGATGCGTCCGCTGGGAGCCATTGTGCTGGGAGCGTATGCCGATCAACATGGACGCCGCGCCGGTCTCATCCTGTCGCTGGGCCTGATGTCGATCGGGATTGTTTCCATAGCCTGCGTCCCCGGATACGCGACTCTCGGGCTGCTGGCTCCATTGATTGTGCTGGTCGGCCGCCTGATACAGGGATTTTCCGCGGGGATGGAGTTGGGTGGGGTGTCGGTCTATCTTTCCGAGATTGCAAAACCCGGCCACAAAGGGTTCTATGTCAGTTGGCAGTCTGGAAGCCAGCAGGTTGCGGTGGTTTTTGCGGCATCGCTGGGCGTGGTGCTCAGCTCCATTCTTTCTCCCGCGAAAATGCTCCTCTGGGGTTGGCGTATTCCGCTGCTGATAGGCTGCGCCATCGTTCCTCTGCTTTTTAAACTTCGGAGCTCTCTGCGGGAGTCGGATGAATTTGTTGCGAAAAAGCAGCATCCCGCGATGAGGGAGATACTCTATTCACTTGCTGCTAACTGGCGCATCGTACTCATCGGGACGATGATGGTCACGATGACCACGGTCACGTTTTACTTCATCACGGCATACACGCCGACCTTCGGCACGGCTGTGCTTCATCTCACCAGTTTGGATAGCCTGGCTGTAACCCTGTGCGTGGGGGTATCTAATTTGTTCTGGCTGCCGGTAATGGGAGCGCTTTCCGATCGCATTGGGCGACGGCCGTTGCTGATCAGTTGCACGCTGCTGGCCTTGATCACCGCCTATCCGGCCTTGTCGTGGCTGCTCGCAGCGCCATCTTTTGCGAGGCTGTTGATCCTGGCGCTCTGGCTTTCTTTTGTATATGGCAGCTATAACGGGGCCATGATCGTCTATCTTACGGAGATCATGCCGCGCGACCTGCGAACCACTGGATTTTCGCTTGCATACAGCCTTGCCACCGCTATCTTTGGCGGCTTTACACCCGCCATCTGCACTTACCTGATCCACCGGACAAATAATAGGGCGATACCAGGATTGTGGTTGTCGTTCGCGGCCATCTGCGGCCTTGTGGCAGCGCTGCTTGCCAAGTCCCACCATCAGAAGCTGAGTGTTGCCGAAGAGAAACACGCGCCCGCGTGAAAAGAGGCTAGAAGAGGTGAGGCGATGGGATTGAGCCAAACGAAAAACACGGGGGTCGATGGAGCTCGTATGAGAGCCGCCGTGCTTGGTTCTGCGGGGAGAGCTGTGGATCGGCCTCTGCGGGTGCAGGAGGTGGCAAGGCCGGAGGCGGGTACGGGACAGCTTCTGCTGCGGGTATTGGCATGCGGGGTCTGCCGGACAGACCTTCACATTGTGGATGGCGAGCTGGCTCCGCGACGGGAGAACCTGATCCCGGGACATCAGATTGTGGGAGGGGTTGTCGGGGGTGCGACGCCGGAGTTGCCGCTGGGAACGCGGGTTGGAGTTTCCTGGATTGGGGGAACGGACGGCAGCTGCTGGTATTGCAGGCACGACCGTGAGAATCTTTGCGATTCTCCGACGTTTACCGGCTACAGCGTGAACGGCGGGTACGCGGAGTTTGCCTCGGCACGCACGGATTTTGTCTTTCCTCTGCCGGAGGCATTGGACGCACTGCACGCGGCGCCGCTGTTGTGTGCGGGCATCATCGGCTTCCGCAGCCTGCGGGTGGCGGGAGTCGAGCGGGGAGAAAAAATTGGACTCTTCGGCTTTGGAGCTTCTGCACATCTGGCGATTGACGTTTTGCGGGCGTGGGGCTGCGAGGTCTATGTCTCAACACGAGGCGAGTCGCACCGGAAGCTGGCCGAATCGCTGGGCGCAAGATGGGTAGGGTCAGAAAAGGAGAAGCCTCCGGTGGAGTTGGATCGCGCGGTCACCTTTGCTCCCAGCGGAGATGTGGTTGTGGCGGCGCTTGCCAGCCTGCGCAAGGGCGGCGTGGTGGCGATTAATGCCATTCACCTCGACCGCATGCCTGAGTTTGACTACGACAGGCTGCTATGGGGAGAGCGGCAAATACGAAGCGTCGCCAATATGACTCGCGCCGATGCGCGGGACTTCCTTGAGTTGGCGGCTGCGATCCAAATGCGGCCTAAGGTCACGACATTTCCTCTGGATGAAGCAAACGAAGCGCTTGCGGCGATTCGCGGCGATGCCGTGGATGGGGCAGCGGTAATCGTTCCGTAGGTCAATCCGTGATGGCCTTAGCCAGACTTACTGCCGTCTGCACTTTGCCCTGCTCACAAGCACGAAGAGTCTTGACCCGCGGGGCTTGGCTGCTCGCTGAGCGGCGCAAATGTGTACAGCGTGATCGTACAGGCCAGCAGGAACGAAGGCAGGTCTTTCTTACGAGTCGCCGGAACAACTTCGACGCGTACCAGCGCGCCTTCGCAAAGAACATGGGCGTCTTCTTCGCCTGTCAGTTCGTGCGGCATCTCAAGTTTCAGCTCCAGGCTGGAGCCGACCTCAAGAGGGCTGGATGACCGAAAAAGTACGCCCGAACGACTAATGTTCTCGGTCACTCCTTCGATCCACTCGTCCCTGCCCTGAATGCGGAACTGAACCGGGACGCAATGGCGAAGACGGCGTTCGCGCGGTATCCATGCTTTCTTCGTCCCGCATTTTCGTATCGACTTCCGGGCGGCGGCGTCCTCGCCCTCTTGGTCCTCAAGCGGGGCTACCCGGCGCATCTTTGCCCAGTCATAGCTATACTTGGCGCCGCAATGAACGCACACCTGATAATTCTCGCCCATTTCGTCGCGTCGCGGCCACGAGAACTGATGGCGGCAAGCAGACAGGAGTCCGTGAATCAAGCTCGTGTGCATGCGCTATAATCGCTCGTTTTTGCCGGTTTCGCACATTACCTTAGTAGCTATCCCCTGTAGCACTTTTCCCTGGACGACAGTCGGCTGGAACAGGGGCGGTTGTTGAAACAATTGACTCTTGTGCCGGTATGGCACGCCCTGCCGGCAAGCCCTCACAATTGACTCGCCCTGACATGCGCGCTCTGCTATCTTGTGCGGTGAGCTCACTTCAGCCTGATTCCCCACTGCGCTGCAAGTTGGACTTGTGCGACAGCTCTTGCACGGCACTTCTGACTCTTCATAAGGGCGATCGAATGCGATTCAAGGACATTATTATTGCCATCTTCATTCTCGGGATGGTCGCTCTTTGCAGTGCTCAGTCGGATGAGAAACAGAGCTCAGCGAACGACTATTCCAAGGAAGCTTATGTAGTTGAACATCTCTCCACCAGAGTGACCGTCGAAGCGGATGGCAGCGACGTGCGCGAAGTCTCGGCTGAAATCAAACTGCTGGCTGATGCCGGCGTGAAGGCGCTGGCGGTGCTGAATTTTACCTTCGCCAGCGCCAATCAGGTGGTGGATGTGGATTACGTCCGTGTCCGCAAGCCGGATGGAAGCGTGGTGAAGACCCCGGATTACAACGTCCAGGAGATGCCCGCCGACATCACCCGCAGCGCTCCCATGTACAGCGACGTGCGCGAGAAGCATGTCGCCGTGAAAGGCCTCGGCGTGGGCGATGTGCTTGAGTACAAAATCCGCTTCCGCACCCTCAAGCCCGAGATTCCCGGCCAGTTCTGGTACGAACATTCCTTCGACAAGAATCAGATAGTCCGCGACGAACGCCTTGAATTGAGCGTTCCCAAGGACAAGCACTTCACGGTCAAGAGCCCCGACTTCAAGCCGGAGATCAAGGAAGAAGGCGCGAGCAGAATCTACACCTGGAAATACTCCTACCTTACGCGCGAGAACAAAGACGACGAGACGCCGTCGCCGCACCGCGCTCTGCCCCCTCCCTCCATCCAGGTTTCAACCTTTCCAATTGGCAGGAGGTTGGACGCTGGTACTCGGAGTTGCAAAAGGATCAGGTTGCGGTGACACCCGCAATCGAGGCGAAAGCCAAACAACTCACACGTAATCTGTCCAATGACGACGAGAAACTGCGCGCTATCTATCGCTTCGTTTCCGTAAATATCCATTACGTGGGCCTCGATTTTGGCATTGGCCGCTATCAGCCACACTCCGCCGAGGATGTTCTGAGCAACGAGTATGGCGACTGCAAGGACAAGCACACGCTGCTGGCGGCGTTGCTCAAGGCAGAAGGTATTGAGGCATGGCCCGCAATGATTCACGCTTCGCGCAAGCTGGACCCAGAGGTGCCTTCGCTGGCGCAGTTCAACCACGTGATCACTGTGGTGCCGCAGGGAGGCAAGTTGCTCTGGCTGGATACAACCCCCGAAGTCGCTCCATACAAGTTGCTGATGCCTGTGCTGCGCGACAAGCAAGCCCTCGTCATCCCCGCTGCCAGAGACGCCCTGTTGCAAACCACTCCGGCTGATCCTCCATTTCCACAGGAGCAGCGCTTCACGATTACCGCAAAACTCGGAGCCGACGGAGTACTTACGGGGCACATCAAGCAAAAGTACCGTGGAGATAGCGAGGTCGTCTTTTTAGGGACAACAGAGCATTGTGGAGCCGGGATTAGGGCCGTCTGGAGCAGTTCTTGCCGGGCCGGGTCGGCGCTCGCGTAAACTCGCTGATGCCCTAAGGCATCTCACCCCCTGTTTGCAGGAGGGCCCATGACTTCGCCGACAAATCCCCCAGAGCCAAACGCCGGTCAAGTTCCCATGACGGAAGAGTTCGACAGCTTCAAGCACACCTTGCCCAATGCTCTTCCCGTCGTTGTTGCCATGCTGCTGGTCGTGGTCGTCGTCGGAATTCTTGCCTATGTACTGCGCGCCAAGCCGGTGGCCACCGGATCGATTGACGAGGCATTCGCCGCAACGCTCCCAAACCAGAATAGTTCGCTTGTGATTGTCACCTTAAGCTTTCAGAACGTAACTGAAAAACCTCTTCGTCTGCTCAATGTCAACGTCGCGGTGCATGCCAAGGGCGCGGATTTTAACGACGACTTTGGATCGGTAACCGACTTTCCTAGATACTTCCAAGCCCTCCCTGCACTGGAGCAGCATGCTCGCAGCGGGCTGGTTCGAGACGCCAAGCTTGCACCAATGGAAAAGCTCACGGGCTCGGTGATTGTGTCGCTCCCGCTCAAGCAAGAGGAGTTCGACGCACGCGACTCGCTGACGGCGACGCTGAAATTTGCGGATCATGCGCCCGTAAAGATTTCCAGTGGAAAGAAGCAGTGAGCAGGAGAGCACGGCACTTGTACGATGCGCTCAGGTTTGTACCCCACCCGCGACTAAGTGCAAATCTGGATGTGCGAGCAATGGGCTTCGACTGATTTCCGGGCGATAAGAAAATTTGATAGAATCCATGCTGTTTACATTATTGCGTCCAATGCTGCTTGATGTTATTCAATCAGTAGCTTCCTGACTCAAAATTCCTACTCTGATTCGCAACGCGATGGAGGCGAATAGGTTGTGCCGGTGTCGTCAGACATAGCCGCAAAGACTTCTGCATCTTCCCGGAAGCTTGCGTACGATTGGAAGGACATTGGCCTACGATTAGCGCTACCAGTGCTCGCCATGCTGGCTGCACTGCTGATTGGCGCCCTCATGTTGTTGTTGTTGAAGGCCAATCCGATTACGGCTTATGCCGCCTTGGTCAATGGAGTTTTCGGCAATCTGTACGGATTCACCCAATCTCTGGCGAAAGCCACTCCCCTTCTGCTGGTGGGATTGGGCATCTGCATTGCCTTCCGCGCCAGTGTGATCAATATCGGCGGCGAAGGACAGATCATCGCAGGTGCTTTGATGGCGACCTGGTTCTCGTTGACCTTCCGGAGCTGGCCGGGATATATGCTACTCCCGGCCACCATAATTATGGGATTTCTTGCCGGGGCGGCTTGGGGTTTCATTCCCGGCATCCTCAAGGTCCGTTTCAATGTCAACGAGATCCTCAGCACCGTAATGATGAACGCCATCGCGATCCAGTTGATGAACTTTTTGCTGCGCGGACCGCTCATGGATCCGCAGGGGGTCCAGGAAGGCACTTTTCTTCCGCAATCCGAGCGGCTTCCGCGACAGGTCTGGCTGCCTCGGCTTGTTCCTCAGACTCTGCTGCACTATGGGGCGATTATCGCGTTGGTGCTCGCCGTGGCCGTCTACGTCTTCCTTTGGCGAACAACGATCGGGTATCGCATCCGGGCGGTCGGTTTGAATCGCGAAGCCTCGCGCCATGCGGGAATCAACGTGCCTGTTTACCAGGCGCTCTCATTGACGCTGGCGGGCGGATTTGCTGGACTGGCAGGAGTTTTTGAAGTGATTGGAGTGCAGCATCGGTTGCTGGAAGGAATCACCAGCGGATATGGCTTCTCCGGCATCGTGGCGGCGCTGTTCGGCGGATTGCATCCGCTGGGACTGATTCCAGCTTCGTGGCTGTTTGGCAGCCTGCTAGTCGGCGCCGATAAAATGCAACGCGCGGTACAGGTACCCTCCGCCCTCATCGACACCGTACTGGGCCTGGTCGTGATGTTCGTAGTCGGTTCCAATCTTCTGTCTCGGCGATGGTCTGCGCGTAGGATCATTGCGGCAGCAAAGGCCGAGGGGGATTGAGCGTGTACCAAGCTGCCGCAGAAACTTCGATCTTCAGACTCCCAGTTGCTGTTGGAATTCTCGCTGCCGCTGTTCGCATGGCCACACCTTATCTGTTCGCAGCCGTGGGCGAAGCAATCGGTCAGAGTTCAGGAGTGCTCAACCTTGGCGTTGATGGCGTCATGCTGCTGGGCGCTTTTGCCTCCTTCTACGTTGTACTGACCACCGGCAGCCTGTGGCTGGGCGTACTGGCAGCCGTAATCGTGGGTATGCTGATGGGCCTGTTGATGTCGCTGATCAGCGTCACCTTGAAGGCCGAGCAGGGCATCAGCGGCATCGGTCTGTATATGTTTGGGCTGGGCCTGTCGTCTCTGCTGTTCAAGGTCATGGTTGGAACGGTCAAAACGGTGGTGGGATTCCAGCCGATCAAAATTCCGATCCTTGGCAACATTCCGATCCTCGGAGAGATATTCTTCCAGCACAGCCTTCCGGTATACGCCGCGTTCCTGACAGTCCCACTGACCTGGATACTGCTGGACAAGACTACCTGGGGCTTGAAGATCAAGTCGGTCGGGCACAATCCCGCGGCGGCGGATTCGTTGGGCGTTAACGTGAACCTGGTGCGCTATATCAGCGTCACCATTGGCTCAATCATGGCCGGACTTGCCGGAGCGTCGCTATCTCTCGCACTGGTCAATCTGTTCCAGGAGAACCTTACCGCCGGAATGGGCTTTATCGCGGTTGCGCTGGTGTACTTCGGCGGATGGCGGCCGGTAGCAATCATGTGGGGCGCGTTGCTATTCAGCATTGTCAACGCCTTCCAGTTGTGGATGCAGGTGCTGAACGTTAAGATCCCATCCGATCTCGCCGTCATGTTGCCCTACGTGTTGACGATCGTGGCGCTGGCGATGGCTCCGAAGCTAATGCGCCAGCCAGTAGCGCTGAACCAACCTTTTGAACGTGGTGAGCATTAACGGGATTTGCAAAAGTTGACGTAATGTACGATTTGTACCTTGGACTCCGTTTTTCCGAAGGGTTGGGCGGGGTGCACGGACCTTGAACGAGGAGAAGAAGGAATGAACATTCGCAGTTTTAAGATCGTCGCACTAGCTATGGCGCTGCTGGCTATCACGTTCAGCGTTTCCGCCGCTCAAGCCGCGCCTTTGCGCGTAGCCGTTGTGATGCCCAGTTCCACAACCGACATGGCGTTCAGCCAATCCATGTTTTCGGCGCTTAAAACCATCCAAAAAGAGATGGGCGGCGAATCAGCGATGCAGATCGCCTATTCAGAAAACATGTACAAGGTGCCGGATGCGGCTGCCGCGATTCGCGACTACGCAAGCCAGGGCTTCGATATCGTAATCGCACATGGGTCGCAGTACGGATCGTCTGTAGCTGACATTGCTCCGGAGTTCCCAAAGACGACATTTGCCTGGGGCACTGACGTCAACACCTTTGGCCTGCCGAATGTTTATGCGTACACTGCGGCGGCTGAGGAAGGCGGGTTTGTGAATGGAGTGCTTGCGGCAAAGCTGACCAAGTCGAAAGTGATCGGCGTGACCGGTCCGGTCGAGATCGGCGATGCCAAGACCTACGTCTCCGGATTCGTCAAAGGCGTCGCATCAGTCGATCCGTCAATACGCGTTTCCAAAACGTGGACGGGGTCGTTCTCGAATGTGGCTTTGATGGCTGAAGCCGCCAAGACTCACATTGCCGCTGGCGCAGATGTGCTCACCGGATCCTCGCAGGCAGTCGTGGGCTCCATTGGCGCGGCCAAAGAGAAGGGTAAGGTTCTGTGGTTCGGAACTCAGCAGAACGAAGCTCCGATCGCGCCGGAACTCGTCGTAGCCTCTCAGCAGTATGACTGGACCGGCATCCTCAAGCAGATGATCAAAGACCGTAAGAGCGGCAAATTGGGTGGCGAGAAGTTTGTTCTACGACTCAACAACGGCGGACTGAAGATCGTGTACAACCCGTCTTTCAAATTGCCGCCCGCGGTTAAAGCGGCGGGCGACAAAACGATCCAAGGCATCTCCAGCGGCTCCATCACGGTCACTCCGTAATTCCCGGCTAACTCCCTGCTCCGCATCGACGGAAGCAGGGAGTTAGCTTCGTTTGAGAGACAAGTCGCAGCACAATTATTGAGGTATTCGCAGGATGACATCTGCAGCAGCGCCTACTACGAAACGCCATCTGCGCCGAGTTGAAATGCGCGGCATCACCAAGCGCTTTCCGGGAGTGTTGGCGAATGACAACGTTTCGTTTGACGTGAATGCAGGCGAGGTTCATTCGTTGCTCGGCGAAAATGGCGCCGGCAAAAGCACTTTGATGCGGATGTTGTACGGCCTGTACCGGCCCGATGAGGGAGAGATTCTCATTGACGGAAATCCGCAGATATTCCGTTCGCCGGCTGATGCAATTCGCGCTGGCATTGGAATGATCCATCAGCACTTCATGCTGGTGCCGCGGTTGACCGTGGCAGAGAATGTGGCGCTGGGATTGAAGTCATCCCGCGAGCCGTTTCTGGACATCAAAGTGGTCTCGAAGCGCTTGCGTGAATTGTCGCACGCCTACGGCTTAAAGGTCGATCCGTCGGCACGGGTTGCGCATCTGTCGGTCGGTGAGCAGCAGCGGGTTGAGATTCTCAAAGCTCTGTATCGCGACGCTAGTCTGATCATTCTGGATGAGCCAACGGCAGTGTTGACGCCGCAGGAAGTCAACGATCTGTTCACGACCCTGAAGCGAATGGTGGACGAAGGTCATGGGCTTGTTTTTATCTCCCACAAGCTTAACGAAGTAGTGGCGATCAGCGATCGCATATCGGCCCTGCGGGACGGGCGAATGATTGGAACTCGTCCGGTCGAGGGCGTTACCCGCGACGAATTGATCACCATGATGGTGGGGCGCGAGGTGAAGCCGTTGGCTCCCCAGCCGTTAAAGGCCGGAGCGGTACGCCTCAAAGTGCAGGGCATTTGCGCCGTTGGCGACCGTGGCACCGAGGCGCTGCGCGGAGTAAGCCTGGAGATCCGGTCAGGTGAGATCGTGGGGGTTGCCGGCGTCTCCGGCAATGGACAGCGGGAGCTGGCGGAGTGCCTCGCTGGTTTGCGCAAAGTGACTGCTGGCGAGATTACGATCGACGGTCAGGATGTGACTCATGCGCATCTGCGGAAACGCATGGAGGCCGCGGCATATATTCCTGAGGAGCGTATGCGTGACGGCGCGATCAAGGAGTTTACCGTACAGGAGAATCTGTTCCTGCGCGATCACTCCTCGCCCAAGTTCAGCTTCGGCATCTTTTTAAGTATCACGAAGATGGCGGCCCATGCTCGCGAACTGATAAAAGAGTTCAACGTGAAGACGCCACAACTGGACACACCGATCAAGAATCTTTCTGGTGGCAACATTCAGAAATTAATTATGGCTCGGGAGTTATCCCGTGACCCAAAGCTGCTGATTGCGGCTCAGCCGACGCGGGGCGTGGATGTGGGCGCAACCGAATTCATCCACCAGCGCCTGCTTGAGCAGCGCGGAGCCGGCAAGGCGATTCTGCTGATCTCCGAGGATCTCGACGAGATCCGCAGCCTTTCCGATCGGATCGCGGTGATGTATGAGGGCAAAATCATGGGCATGGTCGATCGCTGCCATGCGACGGTTGAAGGCATTGGCCTGATGATGGCAGGAATCCCGTTCGACGAAGCGATGAAGCACGCGGGCGGTCACTTACCAGTCCTGCAGTTGACCCACGAGTCCAAGCAGCCTCTTTCGGTGTAGGTGAAGGTTTCCTGAGATCATTGCCGAGCACTGTGCTTCCATTAGGTGAGCTGGGCAAGTGATAATGTTCAAAGCTTCACGCCCTTATGAGTGAGACACATCCGGTCACAAACGACTCGTTGCTGATTCGCAACATCCACGCGCTCGCTACCATGGATGCCAACAACCGCGAGTTGCACGGTGCATTCATCTATGCTGTTGGTGGCGAAATCAAGCTGGTCGGCGAGCGCGTGCCGCGCGGATTGCGAGCCACCCGCACCATCGACGGCTCCGGCTGTGTCGCAATTCCCGGTCTTATCAATACCCATCATCATTTTTTCCAAACACTGACACGCGCGCTGGCGGCGGCCGCTAACGCGGAACTGTTCGACTGGTTGCGCGTGTTATATCCAATTTGGGCGCGCATCGATGAGGAGGCTGTAAATGTTGCAGCGCTGGTGGGAATGGCCGAACTCATGCTCTCCGGCTGCACCACTACCAGCGACCATCACTATTTGTTCCCTAAGGGCCAGGCAAAGCTAATCGACGCAGAAATCGCTGCGGCGCGAAAGATTGGATTGCGTTTTACAGCTACGCGCGGCTCCATGAGCCTTGGCGAAAGCAAGGGTGGATTGCCACCGGATTGCGTGGTCCAGGACGAAGAGACAATATTGGCGGATTGCGATCGCCTGATTCATTCCTATCATGATCCGAGACCTGGTGCGATGGTGCAGATCGCGCTCGCCCCATGCTCGCCCTTCTCCGTGACGCCCAAGCTTATGCGCGACACCGCCGCGATGGCAGAGCGTGAGAACGTGAGATTACACACCCACTTGGCAGAAACAAAAGACGAAGAAAAATATTGCCGCGAACACTTCGGCATGCGTCCGCTGGAGTTGTTGGATAGCGTGGGTTGGCTTACCAGCCGCACATGGGTGGCACACGGCATTTACTTCAACTCGGCGGAGATCAAGCGATTGGGTCGTGCGGGTGTTGGCAGTTGCCCACTGCCCTACGTCAAATATGCGGCTCGGTTCGGGTCTTGCGCCTGCTCTCGCATTACGGCGGGCGGGCTCGCCCGTGGGTATTGGGGTTGATGGCAGCGCATCCAACGACAGTTCAAACATGCTCGCCGAGGCACGGCAGGCGCTCTTACTGCAACGGCTCGGTCACGGCGCTGCTGCGATTTCAGTACAACAGGCGCTACGCATGGCTACCGTTGGTGGCGCGCAATGTCTGGGCCGCAACGATATCGGCAGCCTGGAACCAGGCAAGCGCGCCGATATTGCGCTCTTCGACCTTCGCGACCAAGCTTACTCCGGCGCGCAAGATCCCATCGCAGCGTTGCTGCTCTGCGCGCCATCTACCGTGCGAACCCTGGTAGTGGAAGGCAAGGTTGTGGTGGACGACCATAAACTAACCGCTCTTGAGCTAACGCCCCTGCTCGCGCGCCATCGGCGTATTGCGGCTCGCATTACTGCCTAGTTCCGCGGCCTGGAAGCGAGCATTGAGCGCGTAAACTACCCTAAATAGTTCGGCGGCCCCGTGAAGAGCCGCCGGACAAATCATGCTGGTAAATCTGTACCTCGGTTTAGAGGTGAATAGCAACTTCGCCAAACGGAGCGTGCTGGCAGGACCCCGGATTGAGCCGATTGTCTTCGCCGTACTTGTTGTTCCAATATTCGTATCCGAACGCCGATCGAGTAAACATGTTTCTCGCCGAAGAGCGAGCCGATGTTGTACATCAGTTTGGGGTGGAGCAAGGTTTCCGGCTTGGTGCCGTTGCCGGAGCCGTCCAGACCTTTGGCGCTGTTGATGTTAGCGAAGCCCTCAAACGACAGCGGAGCCTTGCCAATTTTCACTATCGGCACTGCCCAGGCAGTGGCAAGCATTACCGCGCTGTTGAACACGACCTGGCCGCCGGGATTGTGAGAAGGAGTGAAGCCGCCGTAGCCGTTGTGATTCCACTCCTTGTCCCAGAGCAGGGAGATGTCCCAGAAGCCCTTCGGAACTTTCACCGCGAAGGTGGGGCCAAAAACCGGCATGCGCTTCTCTGGAGCAAATTGGGTGTTCTTGGTGTTGAGGTCGACACCAGCCGTAATCAAGACGTCCTTCACCGGGCCGAACGCGAACTTCTTGGTCTTAAAGCTCTTGTTAAGGCTCACATCATGGCGATAGACGACGTAAACCTCAATCGCTCCGATCGTGTCGCTGCCGGGCGTGGCCGATGCATTAGGATCTTCCGCACCGGACTTGAGCATATCGACGTTCAGGAAGTTGTTGCCGAGCTTGTTGCCACCGTCGACGTGCGTGAACGATAGAACGTTCTTGACGATATTCTCGCCGTTATTGGTGTCCGGCTCTCTGAAATCGGGGCTAGCCCAGTAGCGGAAAGCGTTATCCTGGAATTGAGCATAAGCGGCTGAAGTACAAAACGTCGCGCCTAACAATATGGCCGACGCCAAAAGTTTTCTAATCATTTAGTGTAACCTCCGAAACCGGGGACCGGGTAAGTGCATTGAAACAAAATATCCAATGACAAAAAAAGCCACTGCTCCATACTCGCCTGCTTTGCAGAAGCGGCCAGAAAAGTACTCTACATGCGCTTGCAACTCTTGCGAGATACTGTATTGAGTAACCGCAGAGTACCAGAAAACAAGCAAGCTGGACTAGACAATTCTTTTTATTGCGGCGATTATTTCGTCTTATAAGCAGAACAGATTTAATACGCACCATTAGCGAATCCATGCACCTTATTGCCTCATTATTGCCGCATTCTCAGCAGTATTTCGCGCCGGAGAAACAGTGGCCGAGGGAATGCTAAACTGAGCATCGCGAGGCCGTTTTATGCGTGACCACATCGTTCTCTTCGTAAATGGCAAGCGGCGTGAGTTACGCGGGGCTTCGGTATTCCAGTCGCTCTCCACTTACCTGCGGGGAGAATTGGGATTAACCGGCACGAAGGTGGTTTGTTCGGAAGGCGATTGTGGGTCATGCACGGTGCTTCTAGGGCGAATACGCCATGCTTCCATCGAATACCGCTCGATCTGCTCCTGCGTCCTGTTTGTCTTTCAGGCCGACGGTTGTCACGTGGTGACCGTAGAAGGGCTCGGTTGTGATGGTAGCCTGGACCCCGTCCAGGAAGCGCTCGTCCAACATCACGGCACGCAATGCGGATTCTGTACGCCGGGAATCGTGATGTCGATCCATGCCCTGCTGGAGTCGAACCCCATCTTGTCGGAGTATCGTCTGCGCCAGGGCTTGGTGGGAAATCTCTGCCGATGCACCGGTTACGATCCAATTGTGCGCGCTGGTCTGCACATCGACACGAGCCGCGCACAACGCATGAGTCAGCTCTTCAATTCGTCCGCGATGTCGTCGGATCTTGCGCTCGCCTGCGACCAGCCGGTTTATCTGGAGTCCGCAGACAAGGTTTTCTTCAAGCCGGCGACGATCGCCGACGCCACCGACTTCAAAGCCGCCCATCCGGATTGCGTCATAGTCTCCGGCGGAACCGATCTTGGCGTCCAGGTGAACAAGGGCGTGCGCGAGATCAAAACCGTGTTGAGCACGGCGGCGTTGGCTGAACTGAGCGAACTCAGCATCGGTGACGATAAAATAATTGCCGGGGCTAACCTGTCGATTGCAGAACTGGAGACCGCCGTAACCGAAGCCCTTCCGGAATATGCGGCGCTGTTAGCCCGCTTCGGCTCACCGCAGATCAAGAACGCAGCCACGCTTGGCGGCAACATCGCCAACGGTTCGCCAATCGGCGACACCATGCCGGCGCTGTTCGTGTTGAATGCTGAGATCGAATTGTCCGGCGCAAATGGGTCCCGCCGCGTAAACATCAATGACTTCTACGCTGGCTATAAGAAGACAGTTGCCTGCCGCGGATGAACTGATCAGCCGCGTAAGGTTTCCCCGGCTTGGCAGCGGCGAGGTACTCAAGCTGTTCAAAGTGTCGAAGCGCCGGGATCTGGACATATCGACGTTCAGCGCAGCAGTTTTGGCTGAAGCTTTCAGGCCGGTCTATTCAGGATGTTCGCATCGCCTATGGCGGCGTGGCCCCGACGATTGTGCGCCTGCCGAGGACCGAGGCTCATCTGAAAGGGAGCACTATTTCGGCAGATCTATTCGATCTGCGCGGCGAGATGGCGCTTTCAGAGATCTACTCCGATCAGTGATGTGCGTGGCTCGGCGGAGTATCGCAATATGCTGGCGGCTAATATTCTGCGAAAACTGTATTACGAACTCGATGCGGACCAGAAGCAAGCGAGCGCCACCTAAGAGCCCGTCGCCAGGCCTTCACAACACATCCATCGGCGATGTTGAGCAGGAGCGAAGTATATGCCATCGGTTGGCAAGGACATTCCGAATGATTCCGCTGCCGGACATGTGAGCGGTCGCTCTGTCTTCCTGAATGACGTTTCGCCCGCGCGAAACGAGTTGCTGGTGGACTTCCTCGGGAGTCCGGTCGCGCATGGCCGGCATCAGGTCTGTCGATCTATCGGCGGCCTCAAAGCTCCCCGGCGTCGTCGCGTTGCTGACTCATCGGGATATTCCTGGACACAATCGTTTCGGCTCGATCATGCAGGATGAGCACCTGCTGGCCGATGAGACGGTTGAGTATGTAGGCGATCCGATCGTACTGATTGTCGCTGAAACCCGAGAGGCAATCGACGCCGCACGAACTGCCGTACTGCTGGAGATCGAGGAGCTGGCGCCGATTCTTTCCATCGACGATGCCATCGCAGCCGGAAGCTTTATCGGAGAGCAGCAGGTCATTGAGCGGGGTGACGGCGCCGCGGCTCTGGCGTCAAGCCGAGCATCGTCTGCATGGCTCGCTCGTCACTGGCGGGCAGGAACATTTCTACTTCGAATCGCAAACCGCGATTGCTGAGCCGGGCGAGTCCGGACGGATGACCATACACTCCTCGACGCAGCATCCGACCGAGACGCAGCAGGTTGTGGCCGAAATACTCGGCGTTCCCTTCAATCATGTCGTCGTGATCTGCAAGCGCATGGGAGGAGCTTTCGGCGGCAAGGAGACGCAAGCCGCGGCTCCGGCTGCGATGGCGGCGCTCGCCGCGGTAAAGACCGGGCGGCCTTGCCGGATCGCGTTGAGCAAAGACGATGACATGCGATATACCGGCAAGCGCCATCCATTCCAGAGCCGCTGGTCGGCCGGATTCGATTCGTCAGGGCGAATCACCGCTCTGTCGCTTGAACTCTTCGCCAATGCCGGATGCGCATGCGATGTTTCTCCGGCGATCCTGGAACGGGCAATGCTCCACTCCGATAACGCCTACTATCTGCCAAATTTCCGCGTCACGGGGCGCTTGTGCCGGACGAATCTTCCGAGCAACACGGCTTTCCGCGGCTTCGGCGGACCTCAGGGCGTCGCGAACATGGAGAACATCATCGAGGAGATTGCCCTGCACCTGGGCAAGGATGCACTCGATGTGCGGCAGATCAACTGCTATGGGATCGAGGACCGCAACACGACTCCGTATGGCCAGCGCGTGGACAACAACACTTTGCCTAAGCTGTTCTCGCAACTGCGTCACTCCAGCGGATACGACCGGCGGCAGCAAGAGATCGCAACGTTCAACGCGGCGAGCCCGACCCAAGTGCGCGGCCTTTCCATGACGGCGGTCAAATTCGGCATCTCCTTTACGAACAAAACCCTCAACCAGGCGAACGCGCTCGTCAATATCTACACCGATGGAAGCGTTATGGTCTCCACTGGCGGCACGGAGATGGGGCAGGGCCTCAACACGCGACTGCGGCAGATTGTGGCCGACGAACTCGGCGTGGGATTCGACGACGTGATCGTCGCTCCGACCAGCACGGACAAGAACAACAACACCTCGCCAACCGCAGCTTCGAGCGGAACCGATCTCAACGGAGCCGCCGCGATTGACGCATGCCGCGCTCTGCGCGAACGGCTCGCCGAATTCGCCGCACCGCTGCTGGCCGATCCGCAGACCGGGCTCGTCCCTTCGCCGGAGCAGCTTCGCTTTGAGAACGGTGTCGTCTGCGATTCCCTCCAGCCTGAGCAAAAGATCGACTTTTCGTGAGCTTGCGGCTCGAGCGTACAAAGAGCGGGTCGATCTGGGCGAGCGCGGCTTCTATGCCACGCCCGGAATCGACTATAATCGCGATACCGGCAGGGGAACGCCATTTTTTTACTTCACCAACGGAGTCGCTGCCTCCGAAGTGGAGATCGACCGATTCACCGGAGAACTCAAAGTGCAGCGCGTCGATGTGTTGATCGATGCCGGCCAATGCATCAATCCGGGTATCGATCGTGGCCAGCTTTCCGGCGGGTTCATGCAAGGACTGGGGTGGGTTACGACCGAGGAACTGAAGTATTCCAGCCGCGGTGAGTTACTCTCCCACTCGCCGACGACCTACAAGATTCCGAACATTGGCGATCTGCCGGAAGTCTTCAACCTGGGATTCCTTGAGAACTCCGCGATAACAGCGTCAGTCTGCTGCGCAGCAAAGCACTGGGCGAGCCTCCGCTGTTGCTGGCGATTTCGGTGTGGACGGCGGCCAAGCAGGCCGTTTCGTTTGTCAGTCCCGACGCTGCGAGCAGGCTTTCGCTGCCCGCGACCGGTGAAACTCTTCTGCTGGCGATGGAACTGCCTCGGTCGAAGCTTAGTTCTGCCAGTCATGCTGGCGCTCAAGGTGAACACTTTTAAAAACCACGATTCAGAATCACTACACATAGGAGTTGGCATGTTGAAGCAGATGTTTTCAAAAGCACTGGATCTGGCCAAGCAATATGAACCGCAAATGAGCAGTTTTCTGCGAGATCTGATCGCTATTCCCAGCGAAAGCGCCGACGAGAAGAAGGTAGTACTGCGGATCAAAGAGGAGATGGAAAAGGTCGGCTTTGACAAGGTCGTGATTGATCCCATGGGCAACATCATGGGTTACATCGGCCACGGGGATCACTTGATTGCGATGGACGCTCACATCGATACCGTTGGCGTCGGCAATCTCGAGAATTGGAAGTACGATCCGTATCAAGGTCACGAGGATAGCGACATTATCATCGGTCGTGGCGCGAGCGATCAGACCGGGGGCATGGCGTCGATGGTGTATGCGGGCAAGATCATTAAGGATCTCCATCTCGAAGACGATTACACCTTGTTGGTGGTCGGTTCGGTGCAGGAAGAGGACTGCGATGGTCTGTGCTGGCAGTACATTATCAATGAAGACAAGATTCGCCCCGAGTTCGTGGTTATTACCGAGCCCACCGACGGAAAAATCTATCGCGGCCACCGCGGCCGGATGGAAATTAAAGTCACGACAAAAGGCATAAGCTGCCACGGCTCGGCACCCGAGCGCGGCGATAATGCCGTGTACAAGATGGCTCCGATCATCCTGGAACTGAGAGCATTGCACGAGAACCTGAAGGGCGATCCATTTCTTGGAAAAGGAACCTTGACGGTTTCGGAGATATTCCATACGACCCCGTCGCGTTGTGCAGTGGCCGATAGTTGCTGGATTTCGATCGACCGCAGACTTACCGCAGGTGAAGACGGCGAACTGGCACTGCAGCAGATCCGAAACTTGCCCGCCGTGAAGGCCGCCAATGCGACCGTTGAGATGTACACCTACGAGCGGCCGTCTTATACCGGGCTGGTCTATCCCACTGATGCCTACTTCCCCACGTGGGTGATTGAAGAAGAGCATCCAATCTGCCACACGCTGATGGACGCCTATAAAGGACTGTTCAACAGGAAGGCCGCCCTGGACAAATGGACGTTTTCCACGAATGGCGTTTCCATCATGGGGCGCTATGGCATTCCCTGCATCGGCTTTGGCCCCGGTCATGAGGACCAGGCTCATGCTCCCAACGAACGGACATGGAAGAATGAATTAGTTAACGCCGCAGCGTTGTACTCCATGATCCCGATCACGTACGTAAAGCAGTATGCGGCTGAAATGCCGGAAGCGACGAAGAACCTCGTCGGCTAAACTGTCGAGTCCGCTGTGTGTTGTTGTCTATCTATCGAAGAAAACGAAGAGATATCCAGGAGGAACTTGCATCGATGCAGTCAATTTTTCGCGGCAAACACTTTATCGATTTAGAAGATTTCACCAAAGAAGAAGTAGAGACGATGATTGAGGTATCTCTCGATCTCAAGAAGAAGTTTGCCATGGGAGTATCTACTTCTTACCTCAAGGAGAAGACGGCATTTCTCATGTTTTTTGAGCAATCTACCCGCACGCGAAATTCGATGGAAGCGGGTCTTGCTCAGTTGGGTGGCCACGCGACCTTCCTGGATGCAGCGCAGAACATGCAGGTCTCACACGGCGAAACAGCCAAAGACACGGCCATCATTCTGTCGCGCTTCGGCCATGCAATCGCCTGCCGCTACTGCAACTGGGGAATCGGCAACAAGTATCTGAACGAGATGGCAAAGTGGGCCACTGTGCCCATCATCAATCTGCAGTGCGACCTGTATCATCCCATGCAGGCGCTGGCCGACCTGATGACGATGAAAGAGAAGATCGGCGACCTGAAGCGTACGAAAGTCGCCATCATCTGGGCCTACGCGGAAAGTCATAAGAAGCCGATTTCGGTGCCGGTTTCGCAGTTGCTCTTGTTCCCTCGTTATGGGATGGATGTGGTACTGGCGCATCCGAAGGGGTGGGAATTACCGGACTGGGTCATCGCGAAAGCCAAGGCGAGCGCGGAGAAATACGGCGGTACCGTCACCGTCACCAACGACGAGCAGGAAGCCTACGCGGGAGCGCATATCGTGATCCCGAAGAACTGGGGCAATTGGGTTACCGACCAGACCGGCGCGACCGCCGTAGGCGCCAGCCGCGTTGTGGATGACAAAGCTCAAAGCGCAGAAGAGCTGGAAGTGCACCGAAGCAAAGATTGCGCAGGCCGATAAGGATGTCATGTACATGCACGCGTTGCCGGCTGATCGCAATAACGAAGTGGAAGACTCGGTAATCGACGGCCCCCATTCGATCGTCTACGACGAAGCGGAAAACCGTCTTCACACCGCGAAGGCCGTTATGACTCTGTTAATGGGGGGCAGGTAGTTTTGCGAAAACTGGCAATTATCGCGATCGGTGGAAATTCGCTCATTCGCGATGAGGCCCACAAATCCGTGGAAGACCAGTACGATGCCATCTGCAGAACTGCCAAGCATGTCGCAGGCATCATCGAGCAGGGATACAACGTCGTAATCACCCATGGCAATGGACCACAGGTCGGATTCATACTGCGCCGGTCGGATATCGCTAGCGAAATCGCCCACATGCACCGCGTCCCGCTGGTTCTCTGCGGGGCCGATACACAGGGCGCGATTGGGTACCAAATTCAGCAGGCCCTGGACAATGAGTTCGTGCGCCGGGGCCTGAAGAAATCGGCGGTCACGATCATCACCCAGGTGGTGGTCGCGGCCGGCGATCCTGCATTCCTGAATCCTTCCAAGCCAATTGGCTCGTTTTACACCGAAGAGCAGGCTGCGCCTTACGGCAGAACAATCCGGACTGGGTTTTTAAAAGCGATTCCGGCAGAGGGTATCGCCGCCTGGTCGCCTCCCCCAAGCCATGCAGGATCATCGAGAAGGATGTTATCAAGAAGCTGGCCTCGGATGGTTATTGCGTCATTGCCGTGGGCGGCGGCGGTATCCCGGTTTCAGAACAGCCTGATGGAACTTTGCAAGGCATCGATGCGGTCATCGATAAAGATCTGGCTTCCAGTCTGTTGGCCTCTGAAATCAGCGCCGATACACTGGTCATTTCGACTACAGTGCCGAAGGTGTGCCTCAACTACGGTCAACCGGACCAACGAGACTTGGATCAGGTGCGCTTGGCCGAGCTAAAGCAATACGTGCAACAGAATCATTTCGCGCCGGGCAGCATGCTACCCAAGATTCAGGCGGTGATTGGGTTTCTGGAGCGGGGCGGAACAGAAGGCTATTATCACCAATACAGACTTGCTGGAAGAGGCGACCGCCGGAAGAACTGGGACTCACGTAATGGCTTGACGACTTGCATAGCGGCGAGCGGATCCGAAATCGGACAGACAACTCCGATCTGGACCCCACGCAGCACTCTCCACCAGTTGTCGTTATGAAGACTTCGGGCTCGGCTTGAGGCTCTTCTTTCTGCGCAGGAACTTCCTTGCGAGCGGCTCGGTCAGCACTGTAGGGAGTCTCCTGCAGGGGCAGGCTGTTGCGCAGCTTTCCGTCCCGCTGAAAGTATGCGCGTGCCACGGCGGGTGGCGTCGCAACGCTCACGATTTCTCCCATTCCCTTCGCACCATAGGCCAGCTCCGCAGGATTCTTCTCGATGATGATGCACTCGATCTCTGGCACCTGCGTGGAACGGATCAGCCCGAGGGTAGACAACCTGGCTGTCGGCACGCCTTTGCTGAGCGGAAACTCTTCGGTCAGTGCATATCCCAATCCCATCACCACGCCACCTTCGATCTGTCCTTCGACGCCATTCGGATTGATGGCCTTGCCAACGTCATGCGCGGCAACGACCTTTTGCACTCTTCCCTCGGCATCCAGAATGACTACCTGGGTAGCGTATGCATAAGTAATGTGACTCATCCGGTTCGGCTTGTCCGAGGTCATGGGATCGGTAATCGCGTCATACTCGCCAGTAGTATTCACGGCCTTCCAATTCGGCCAGCGATTGCCCGCTAAGTTCCTTATTCAGTGCCTCGGCGGCTCTTCGTGCCGCCTCGCCCGTAACCAGCGTCTGCCGCGAGGCCGTGCTGGTGCCGCTGTCGGGAGTCACCATTGTGTCCGGCGCATGCACGCTGATGGCGGACTTCGGAAGGCCCGTAGCCTCTGCCACAATCTGCAATACCACGGTCGCGATTCCCTGCCCCATGCAAGCCGCGCTGGTGCAGATCACGACGCCGCCGTCCTGAACTTTCAATTTCACTCGGCCTACATCGCGAACGCCTACACCCTTCCCACTGTTCTTGAATGCGCAGGCAATGCCGGCATCGGGATGCGCGTCGATCACATCCTTCACCGCGAGCAGCGTCTCCTTCAGAGCTGTTCCCGCATCGGCGAATTGTCCGTTGGAAAGCACCCCGCCGGGTTCGATGGCATTGCGGAAGCGGATCTCCCATGGAGAGATTCCGATCTGCTTCGCCAGCAGGTTCAGATTGCTCTCCATGGCGAAGCAGGTCTGCATCACTCCAAAGCCACGAAATGCGCCGGAAGGAGGATTGTTGGTATAAAAGGCGCGCCCCTCGATATCGACGTTGTCGATTTGGTAAGGCCCTCCGGCGTGCGTGCAGGCCCGCTGCAAAACCGGACCGCCCAGGGAAGCGTAAGCGCCCGTGTCGGCCACGATGCGAACCTTCACCGCCAATGATCTTCCCGTTGGCATCACACGCCGTGGTGCACTCCATGTCCATGGGGTGACGCTTGGGATGCACGGCAAAGCTTTCCTGGCGGCTCAGCGTCAGCTTTACCGGGCGGCCGCTGTGCCAGGCCAGCAACGCGGCGTGATGCTGTACGGAGAGATCCTCTTTGCCGCCGAATCCTCCGCCAACATACTTGCTGATGACTCGAACTTTCTCACCCGGAACACCGAGCATCTCCACGATGCCTTGATGATCGTCGTAAACACTCTGGCCTCCGGTATAAACCGTAAGCGTGCCGCACTGCGCTGGAACGGCGAGTGCGCTCTCCGGCTCCAGAAAGGCGTGCTCCTGATGCGGCGTTGAGTAATGCTGCGTGACGACATGCTTGGCCTCGGCGATCGCCTTATCGGCATCACCGCGTTTCATGATCGTCTGCGACAGCAAATTTCCTTTAGGATGGAGCAGCGGCGCGCCCTCCGCCATTGCCGCCTGCTGTCGTCAGCAGCGGCGCAAGCTCCTCATACTCGACGCGAATCAGCTCCAGCGCCTGCCGGGCCGTCTTTTTTCGTGGTGGCGGCCAGAATAACCAAGGCGTCTCCCACGTAGCGAGTCTCCTCGCCCTCGGCAATCATCACCGGCCAGTCATGGACGATGTGCCCAAGCAAGCGCTCACCGGGGACATCCTTGGCCGTAAGCACAAGCTCAACACCGGGGCAGCTCTGCGCAGCGGAAATGTCGATCTTCTTCACCAATCGCCCGGGGATACTTCGCCCTGAGCACGGCGCCATACAACATCTCCGGAACCTTCAAGTCATCCACGAACTCGCCGGTTCCCAACACCTTCTCTTTGGCGTCCGGCCGAGCGGCTCGTGCACCCACTTTGGCACTTGGTTCCGTGTCCAGAGTCCCGCCATCGCTGAAATGCCTTGGAGCCAGCAGAATCGCCTGTTCGATCTTCACGTAACCGGTACAGCGGCAAAGATTGTATCTCGATGGCGGCCTTGACTTCTGCGCTGCGTGGGCGCAGGACGTGCGGTCCAGCAGAGCCTTCGCGCTCATCACCATTCCCGGAATACAGAATCCGCACTGCACCGCTCCAACTTCACCGAAGGCCCATGAATAAACCTCTTTCTCGCGAGCCGAGAGACCTTCGACGGTAGTCACGGTCTTCCCTCGCACTTTGGCCACGGTCAATTTACAGGCCCGCTCAGCCTTCCCGTCCACCAAAACGGCGCAGGAGCCGCACGTCCCCTCGCTGCAACCATTCTTCACCGAGATCAGCCGAGCATCTTCGCGCAAATACTCCAGCAGGCTCTTGTTCTTGGCAACCGTGACAGGCTCTTGGTTCAGCGTGAACTGGAACACTGTTGTGACTCCTTTGCAACATTGGGCTGGCGCTTGAGGTAGCGCCCGCAAGGCTCATCATCCAGAATGCCGTCCTTCACAATCTGCCTGCCGCGAAGGAACACATGGCGGGCGCCCCCCGCTTGGCGGAAGCCCTCGTAAAGGTTGTAGTCCACCCGCTGTTTCTGCGTACTTACCGAGATAACGCTCTGCGGAGCCGGGTCCCACACTACGATATCGGCGTCACTCCCCGGCGCGATAATGCCCTTCCTGGGGTAGAGTCCGAATAGCTTGGCGGCGTTCGTGGACGTAATGGCTACAAATTGATGAATGTCGATCTTCCCGGCAACCACGCCATAGGTGTACATGAGGCCGAAGCGGTTCTCGACTCCCGGCCCGCCGTTCGGGATTCTGGAGAAATCATCGCGCCCCAGTTCTTTTTGTCCGGCCAGATTGAACGAGCAATGATCCGAGCCCACGGTAGCCAGACTTCCGTCGCACAATCCCGCCCACAGTTGGGCCTGATTCTCTGGCGAGCGCAGCGGTGGCGACATCACATACTTTGCAGCACTGAAATCATCCGTGTCGTAACGCGATGCATCCAGCAGGAGATACTGCGGACAGGTCTCACCGTAGATCTCCAACCCTCTGCTCTCGCGCTTCCCGAATGACCCGAAGCCCCTCTCCGGAGCTCACATGCACAACGTACAGCGGAGCCTCGGCGATTTCGGCGAGCGTCACCGCGCGATGAATTGCTTCCCGTTCCACCGCCGCCGGACGGGTCAGCGGGTGATACTTCGGCGAGCGATGTCCCAGCGACTTGGCTTCCTCGACCAGCACGTCGATGACATCGCCGTTTTCGCAATGCACGCAGACCAGGATTCCGAGCTGCTTTGCCGCCTGCAGGGTTCGCAGCAGCGCGCCGTCATCGACCTGCATAATCCGCTTATAAGCCATGTAGAGCTTGACGGAGCTGATGCCGGCCTCTTCCACGATCGAAGCCAGCTCGCGGAATACGCTGTCGTTCAACTCGCTGATTGCGATGTGAAAGCCGTAGTCGACAAAGCTTCGTCCATCGGCCTTTGCATGCCAGTTCGCGACCGCCTGGGCCAGAGTTTCACCCTTGTTCTGCGTGGCAAAATCGATCACCGTCGTAGTGCCGCCCACGGCAGCGGCCTGCGTGCCACTCAGCAAAGTCATCCGCCGTAACCGTCGCGCCGACTGACAGGTCGAAGTGCGTATGAGGATCGATTCCGCCGGGGAATAAATAACAGCCCGTAGCGTCGATCAGCGTGTCCGCCGACTGCTGCAGATTCACTCCAACCGACGCGATCTTTTCCCCTTCGATGCGCACGTCTTCCCGCGCGCTTCCGGTCGCGTTCACAACCGTCCCGCCTGTCAGCACTGTTGCCAATGCCAGATACTCCTTTAATTCAAGCTACCGAGAATTCACGCTACCGCGACGAACTGATTTTCTGATTGTACGCTGGAACTTTCGCGTACTGCGCATCCCAGAAATCCTGGCTCCGCATGGAATCGAGGAACTGCTTGGTGTAGCCAAACTTCACCCAGTCGTTCTCCTTTTGCTGGAACAACTGCTCCTTCACCGAAGGCTTACGGAAGTCGAATACATGGTCCTCGGAGGCGCCCAGGAAAATGTCGTGCGTCCAGCGGTCCAACACCACCGGAGCCATTTCGAGATAGCGGCTGTTCATCTCCTCCAGCACCGAGTTATAGCGATCGAAGCCGTCCGTCGCCACAGTCACAACATTGTCTCCCGGTCCCAAGCCGCAGGAACTTCGCCAGCTTGATTGCGCCAAGCACATTGCAGATGCCGGAGGGGCCAAACCAATCGCGCAGACTCAAAGCGAAATCCCGGTCCACGCCAAGCTTCACCAGCGAATCCGCTCCATCGTGGAAGATCTTCACGCCCTGCACCGTCTCTTCATCCTTGATGAGGATGACAAAGTCGGTGGCCAGCACGTTGTGAATCAACGTGCACATCTTGTCGCCAATTCCCTCGATGCGATGCTGGCCGCGGCCTCCGTTGGCCAGAGTCGAGCACTCATAGGGCTCCAACGCGGCAATCTTGGCTTCAGGGAACGCTGCCTTGATCTGATCGCCCGCCGCGAGCGTGCCCGCCGAACCCGGTGCCGACGTGAAGCCTGCGACCCGGCCGTTGCCCACGCCCTTCACTGCTTCGATGGCGCTGTTTCCAGTTACGTGGCGATGGAAGCGATAGTTGGGGAAGAGTTCGAACTGGGCCAGAGCCTTGTTCTTGGGATTCTTCATCAACTCGCGGGTCTTCTCCAAGGTCAGAATCACGTCCGACTCAGAACCCGGCGTCAGTTCCAACTCGCCGCCGTACTTCTTGATTCGCTCGTAGCGCTCCTTGCTCATGTTGTCCGGCATAATGACGATGGCGCGGAAGCCGAGCAGCTTCGATATGTAGGCCGTTCCAATCCCAAAGTTCCCCGTCGAGGGGCCAAGAATGGTGTGTTCGCCGGGAACGATCTCCCCATCCACCATCCCTTCGATCAGTGTGCTGTAAGCCGGACCCACCTTGTGCGATCCGGACGGAAATCCGCAGCCCAGCATCACCACGACGTTTGCATCAATCCCAGTCAACGCCGGCGGCAACACCACTTTGCGAACCTGGTTCGTCGCATCCTTCCACGTAATGTTGAACAAGTTGATGGGGTCGAGCTCATCCTGCTTCAGAGCAGCCAAAGCTTTGGCACGTATCTCTTTGTCGATAAGACCCGGATTGAGCATCTCGTCGTAGTTAGGGCCGAACGGAATCTTTGCCATCTTCAACTCTTCTCCTTGCGGCGAGCGCAAAATTATTATTAATGAGTAACTGCAACTTCTACCGCTTTGCGAACTTCTTCAATATCCGGTCTCACTGAGATCGGGCGCCCCACCGCGCGGATTGCACTTTGAATATCCTTGAGTCCATTGCCGGTAACGATGATCGCAACGCTTTCCGAAGGGTCGATGATGCCTGACTTCCACCGCCCGCTTCACTCCTGCCGCGCCGGCAACGCCGGCAGGTTCGCCAAACACACCAGCCTTGCGCGCCAGCATGGGGATGGACTGAAGAATCTCTTCATCGGAAACGGAGACGAATGCGCCACCGGACTCGGTGACTGCCCTCATTCCCTTGACAAAGTTTCGTGGATGCCCGACCGCGATGGAGTCCGCCACGGTGTTGGCGTCGCACGGAGTCAGACTGCCACCCTCCTGCCATGCCGTAAGGAACGGCTTGCACCCTTCCGCCTGCACTCCAAGTATCTCTGGGCAGGCGGGGAATAAAGCCGAGAGTATGCATCTCCCGCAGCCCCTTCCACACGCCGCCGATCGTGCAACCGTCGCCGACGGAGACTACGACCCAGTCGGGAAAGCTGCCCGGCGTGAGGGTCATGAACTGCTCCGCCAGCTCCAGCGAAACCGTCTTCTTGCCTTCGATCAGATATGGATTGATGGCGCAGTTGCGGTTGTACCAGCCGAACTCCGCGCTGGCCTGCATGCACAACTCCCATGCTTCATCGTAGGTTCCTTGTACGGAGAATACCTGCGCACCGTAGACGAGCAACTGGGCCACCTTCGCCTCTGGCGCACGCGAAGGAACGAAGATCGTCGCTGCCAGTCCCGCCGCGGCCGAGAAACCGGCGAACGAAGAAGCGGCGTTGCCGGTGGAAGCGCAAGTGATCTGCGTAGCCTTCTTCTCCAACGCCTTCACAACGCCCATGGAGCTGGCGCGATCCTTAAACGATGCGGTCGGATTGCGGCCCTCGTCCTTCACCCAGCAACGTGCAACGCCCAATTCGCCGGCCAGTCTGGGGGCCGCATAAACCGGCGTCCAGCCCACCTGCAGGTGCGGAATCAGCGCTGGATCAGCCACCGGCAGCAAAGGCAGATAGCGCCACATCGAGAGATTGCGAGTTCTGCGCAATCGCCGAAGGATTGAGCTACCTTCGCATCGACTCATAGTCGTAGACCACATCCAGAATGCCGTCGTGATAGCCGCACGCGACGCAATAGTAGTCAACTTCATCCGGCTTGTATTCGCGTCCGCAATGAACGCACCGGAGCCCGGTAAAATAACTCATCTTTTCCCCACCTCGTAGAAGGCGCACTCAGGTTTGCATCGCGCAATGCTACTGCGCCATTCTGAGAGCCTGCTTCTTGCAACGGCTCACGCATAGTCCGCATGCAAAACACTTCTCTTCGTCGATCTTCAGTACGCCATCCCGCTTGGAGATCGCGCCGTATGGGCAGCTTATTTCACACAAGCCGCACAGATTGCACCGCGTCCATCTCCACTTCAGGCGGGCCTGCGCTTCCCGCCGCGCCCCGTTCCGCCATCTTGCGAATGGTCAGGCCCTTGATGTCGTCCACCGACTTGTAGCCGTGGCTGTCGAGGAAAGTCGTTGAGTTCCTTGGCAATCTTTCCGATACACGGTCGGCCCCTTCAGGATCGCCTCCGTGCAAACCTGCACGGCGGAAGCGCCGGCCATAAACATCTCCGCTGCGTCGCGGCCATTGCTGACGCCACCGACTCCGAAGATCGGGATCTTGACCGCGCGCGCAGCATCATAGACGCAGCGCAGAGCCAACGGCTTGATTGCCGCACCTGACAGCCAGCCAAAGCCCTCTTTGCTGCCCATCAGCGGCATGCCCGGTCTCCAGATCGATGCTCAAGCATGGGCCGAAAGAGTTGATCATCACCAGCGCATCGGCGCCCGCCTGCTCCACGGCTTTTGCGATCTCCTGAATGTTGGGATGCGGGCTCATCTTCATGAACACCGGCACGTCGACCGCTTCCTTGGCCGCGCGAAGCGCGTCAATGATGGGAGAAATATCGTTGCCAACGTAGTGCGTGGAAAGTTCAAGCGCATCCGCGTAAGGCTCGACCAAAGGCGCCAGCTCCCGGATCTGCTCGGCCGAGTATCCCAATCCGACGATCACGGGCACTCCGGTGGCCTTGGCCAACTTGTATTCCGTCTCGAGCCACTGCTCTTTGGGTAGCTCGGACCACAGCTCTGTATTCAGAAATCCGCCTCGGATCTCAGCCATGCAAGGAAGGGGAACCTCTGCAGGGTTCACCGAAATCGTTTTGGTGACCAGTCCGCCAGCGCCGCCTTTTGCCGCTGCCTGGCAGATTGCTCCGTCCTTGGTCGGAGGTCCAGCGGCCGGCAGAATCGGATTCGCAGAAATCGATCCCGCAGATTCTTACACTCAGATTTGCCATATCACTTCCCGTTCATTGGAACCACCAGAAATCGGCTGCCTGCCTGCAAACAGAGTTGCGCGCTACTCTCCGGATCGCGCCGGAGTTCATCTTATGCCAATAGCATTTCATAGAATTGCCCATCTTGCGGGGTGATTGAGTCGCAGCATAGCGCATGAGCGCAAGAAACTACCAGCCACGATGCCGCTACGGTTCTGTTGTGCCATCGATTACAGGCCAAAGCTCAAAAACATCCGTATCAGGCGTGGATTTCGAGCTCTGCCCCCGGACGCAGTTGACGGAAAACCACACTGACGCGGTCCCAATCATCTTTTACTATAGTACTACTAGGCGCTATCATTTTTTGCTATATAAACAGACGATGGAAACAGCGAGGCTCAATGCTAGAATCCTCCAACAACGGAGACAATAGAATGTTGTTGGTCGGGAATGGGCGGCTGATCACCCATGATGCTCGCCTGCCCCTCATGGAGGATGGGTGCGTCGCCATCCAGAATGGCCTGATTGCCGAGGTCGGCGCCACGGCTGATCTGCAGCGAAACTATCCTGCCGCTCAGTTTGTCGATGCACAACGCCGGATCATCATGCCGGGGTTGATCAACACCCACATGCATCTGTACAGCACCTTCGCGCGCGGAATGGCTCTGAAGGACGCTCCGCCCGGCAACTTCCTGCAGATTCTGGAACGTCTCTGGTGGCGGCTGGATAAGGTACTCACCTTAGAGGACGTCTATTGTCAGCGCGATGGTGCCGCTGATCGACTGCATCAAGAACGGCACTACCACCATCTTCGATCATCATGCCAGTCCTGGCGCGGTGGCCGGCAGTTTGTTCCGCATTGCGGAGGCCGCGCACCAAACCGGTGTGCGCAGTTGTCTCTGCCTACGAGGTCTCCGATCGCGATGGCGCGGAAATCAGCGGACCTCAGGGCATCGAGGAAAATCGGGCGTTTCTGCAGCACTGCAAGCAGTCGGACGATGACCATGCTGAAAGGACTCTTCGGACTGCATGCCTCCTTCACCCTGAGCGATAAGACGCTGACGCGCTCCCGGGAGGTTGCGGGAGAACTCGATGCCGGCTTCCATGTTCATACCGCCGAAGGGCCGGAGGATTTGGCCCAGTGCCGGCGCGAACACGGAAAGCGAATCGTGCAGCGATTCCACGACCTCGGCATACTGGGCAGCAAGACAATCGCCGCCCATTGCGTCCACGTCGATGACAATGAGATCGGCCTGTTGCAAGCCAGTAAGACGAACGTGGTTCACAACCCCGAATCCAACATGGCAAATGCCGTCGGCTGCGCTCCGGTGCTCGACATGATGCAGCCGCGGCGTGAGGGTTGGTCTGGGAACCGACGGCTATACCTGCGACATGTTCGAATCGCTGAAGGTTGCGAACATTCTCCACAAGCACCAGAGCACGCCAACCAAGTGCCGGCTGGGCAGAGCCCCCAGCGATGCTGTTCGACGAAAATGCCGCTATCGCGAGTGAATGCTTCGGGCGCTTCCGTGGGCAAACTCATTCCCGGCGCGCATGCCGACGTGATTATCGTGGACTACGATCCACCGACTCCTATGTGCGCCTCGAATATCAGCAGTCACATCCTGTTCGGTATCTCCGGACGCTCCGTTGTTACCACGATCGTCAACGGGAGGATTCTCATGCAGGACAGAAAGCTTCTTGTAATCGACGAAGAAGAGATCATGGCTAAAGCCAGGGTTTCGGCGGCAAAGCTATGGCAGCGTTTTTGAAGATGTCTGAGTTTTCCTTGTGCACTTGTTCCACAAATTAAGCCCTCCATAAAGGAGTCTCACCTTGGCAATCGAATACCATCTGCACCCACTGGCACGCAACCGGCGGCAACCAAGCTCCGCTCCCGCTTCCAACCCGCGAGACCATTCAGGTCGATCAGAAGGTGCCCTTCCTCAAGGGCATTCCGCTGAGCCTGCAGCATCTCTTTGCCATGTTCGGCGCCTCCATCCTGGTTCCTATCCTCTTCAATCAGGCGGCAGGGACCACAGTCATCGACCCGGCTCTCGTGCTGATGATGAACGGCATCGGAACACTCATCTACACCTTCGTCTGCCGCGGCAAGGCTCCGGCCTTCCTTGGATCGAGCTTCGCCTTTATCGCTCCTACGATCACATGCATCACCCTGGCCAAAACCCCCGGCGTTGGATTCCAGCATGCTTTGGGCGGCTTTGTTGCTTCCGGTCTCATCTTCGCTATCGTCTCGCTCATCATCCGCTTCGCTGGCCGCGAATGGCTCAACGTGGTTCTTCCGCCCGCCGCGATGGGTCCCATCGTCGCCCTGATCGGCCTGGAACTCGCACCGGTTGCCACCGACATGGCCTTCCACAAGGGTTCGGCGATCAGCGGAACCGCCACGTTGATCTCGCATGTTCACGTTGCTCGTCGTCGTCATCGGCTCGCTGGTCTTCCGCGGATTCTTCGCCGCCATTCCCGTCCTCATCGGCGTCGTCGCCGGCTACATCATGGCCGTGGTCGTCAACATCTTTGTGCCAGGCACAATGGATTTCTCTCCCTTGCACGGCGCCGCTTTCTTCGCCCTCCCTCACGCTGTTCTGCCTATCTTCGATTGGGCCTCCATCCTCATCATCATTCCCGCTGCCCTGGTCGTGATCTCTGAGCACATCGGACACCTTTTCGTAACCAGCAACATCGTGGGCCGCGATCTCCTCAAAGTTCCCGGACTCCACAATTCCCTGCTCGGAGACGGACTATCCACTATGCTCTCCGGCTTCTCCGGCTCCTGCCCCACCACCACCTACGGTGAGAACATGGGCGTCATGGCCCTCACCCGCGTCTATTCCGTCTGGGTCATCGGCGGCGCCGGAGTCATCTCGATCCTCATTGCCTTCTTCGGCAAGGTGAGCGGCGCCATCCGCACCATCCCAGTGCCGGTCATCGGCGGCATCAGCATGATGCTCTTCGGCGTCATTGCCGCCTCCGGCCTGCGCATGCTCATCGAAGCCAAAGTCGATTATTCGAAGAGCAAGAACCTCCTGCTCTCCGCCATCATCCTGGTCGTCGGAATCTCCGGCGTCTCCCTCAAGATTGGCCAGACGCAGCTTCGCGGCATGGTGCTCGCCACTATCGTCGGAATGTTTCTCAGCCTGTTCTTCTTCCTCTTCGAAAAGTGGGGTTGGACGGCGGAAGACTCCGACCGTCTTTGCCGAAGAAGAGTAGCCACGCATCGCTCCCGCCTCCCATCTCATCGCACAGGGAGGCGGGACGCTTGCGTTAACGGGTGTGATCGGTAAGGATTGAGAGGCAGTTCCAAGCCATTAGCTTTTTCCCTCTACTCGGATGTACCAGTGAAAACCAGCTTTTTCGAGATCTTTAAAATCGGAATAGGACCCTCCAGTTCGCATACGGTCGGTCCAATGCGCGCCGCTCACGCCTTTGTATCCGAACTCATACGCGAAGGTAATCTGCTCTCCACAACACGCATTCGAGCGGAACTCTTCGGCTCGTTGGCGCTTACCGGTAAGGGTCACGCAACGGATCGCGCCGTCGTTCTCGGACTGCTTGGCGAACTTCCCGATACCGTCGATCCGGCTACCCTTGAAGCAAAGTTTTCTAAGGTGCGCGAGGCGGGTACATTGCCGCTGAGTCCGCGTCATAGCGTCCCTTTCAATATGGAAGACGACCTTTTGTTCCGGAAAGGCGAGACGCTCCCCGCCCATCCCAACGGAATGAAGTTTTCAGCATTCAATTCCGAAGGCCAACTTTTCGCCACTTCGGTCTACTACTCGGTGGGTGGAGGGTTCATACGCAAAGAGGGAGAGGAAAAATCAGCGCAGGAGGCGCGAGCCAAAGTTCCATTTCCATTCTCAAGTGCAAACGAACTGCTCGAAATCGGTGACAAACATGCCCTCGCCTTGTGGGAGATTGCGCTGGCAAACGAAAAAGCCTGGCGTCCGGAGCACGAAGTTCGCGACCCTTGTCGAACGCATCTGGCAGACCATGCAAGAGAGCATCCAGCGAGGCTTGGACTCCGAAGGCATTCTGCCCGGCGGCTTGAAGGTGCGGCGCCGCGCGTCCATTCTTTACAAGAAGCTGCAGGCCACTCCAAGCGTCGATCCCTTGACTGTGCTGGACTGGGTTACCGCCTTTGCCATGGCGGTGAATGAAGAGAACGCCGTGGGTGGCCGCGTGGTGACCGCCCCCACCAACGGCGCGGCGGGAATCATTCCAGCCGTCGGTCATTACTACACGATTTTCGTTCCGGGGGCATCCTGCGAAGGCATCCTCCGATACCTGCTCACAGCCGGCGCCATCGGAATCCTCTACAAGGAAAATGCCTCGATCTCCGGTGCGGAAGTCGGATGCCAGGGCGAGGTTGGCGTGGCCTGCTCCATGGCCGCAGGCGGGTTGGTTGCTGCCCTTGGAGGAAACAATCGCCAAGTGGAATACGCCGCGGAAATTGGCATGGAACATAACCTGGGAATGACCTGTGACCCGATTGGCGGACTAGTTCAGATTCCCTGCATCGAGCGCAACGCAATGGGAGCCGTGAAGGCCATCAGCGCCTGTCGGATGGCCATGAATGAAAGCGGAGAGCACAAGGTCTCCCTCGATCAGGTCATCGAAACCATGTACCGAACGGGACTCGATATGCAGTCTCGATACAAGGAAACCTCGCTCGGGGGGCTGGCGCTGAATAACATCGAGTGTTGAAGAGTTCGAGTACCGGCAGCGGACTGGTAACGGATTCTGGCTGTGACAATCGGAGCCATCTTACTGGTAGGCCCTAAAATATAATGAGCCTTATAGCGAGGTCCCGGACTCTTAGTTAGATGAGTAACACAGCGGCCCGCTGCTGGGACCTGTAACGACTCCGAAATAATTCGGACAAATGGCATCCCTGGGGCAGGGTTACTTAGTCACGAGGGAGGGCGATGTATGAAAAGCAGATTTGTGTATGTGACACTGGTTGCGCTCATGGCGAGCGGCATGGTGTTGGCACAGAGTGGCACCAGCCCGAGCACGCAAGATGCGCAAAGCGGAAGTGCCGTGACGGCAGCCCCACAGGGCCAAAACGTTGACGGACAAAGCAATTCGTCGGCGGCCAAGGAAAATGGGATGCCCTGCCAGAGTTCCAAGGCGGAGTCGAATTCCGGGATGCCCGGGGCGATGAGCGCAAACCAGGGAGCGAAGGGCGAGGGATCGGAAACAAACCAGAAGACAGGCGAGTTTAGCTCATATTCTGATACCGATCCCGGACGCGTCGACGCCGGGCGGCGCTGAAGCCAGCGGAAACGAAGTCCACTGATCAACAGCTGCGGTACATCGAGGGCAAGCATGTCATCGATGTACCGCAGCTGTTTAAGTCGTTCCCTCCGTCGTCTCCCGAGTCCTGAGGTTCGCCTTACAGGTGTGGACTGCGTGCCCTGCCCGGCAGGGCTACGTTAGCGACCGAACTGTCATGCCCACAGCGAGGGCAAGCGTCGCATTGCCCAGTAACGCTGCGGCACCGGAATGCCGTCAAAGGAGCCCGCTTCGGATGCGACGGCCTGCTTCGTTGAGCAGTTGTTAAAGGTCACTTCTTCGATATCTGCATTGCTACCAACATCATCGACAATCTAGGCGCTCTCCAGAACAAGATGTTATCAACCTGTGCGCGCGCAGAGCAGCAATCTGCGGACTTGTACTAAACTTCAAGGCGAAAGGAACGCGCATGGATCTGCTGCATTATGTACGTGGTTGCACTTTTGATGACTTCCTGTTTACCCCTCAGTATGGACTCCTCGCACGCAGAGATCCCGACACGGTGGATCTATCGACGAGATTCACCGAGCACCTGACCATAAAACGCCCTCTGGTTTCCGCCAACATGGATACGGTAACGCGAGCCGCGATGGCCGTTGTGCTGGCTGAAGAGGGCGGAATCGGCGTAATTGACCGAGGCTTTCGCGCAGGCGATATTGAGTCCCAAGTGGCGGAAGTCGCAGCGGTAAAACGCACCCAGCACGGGATCATCACAGACCCACATACCATTTCTGGCGGACAGCACTTGCACGAGGCAATCCGGCGAATGGAGCGTACAGGTGTCGGGACACTGGCGGTGGTTGACTCCGAAGGCCGTCTGACCGGCCTTATCACCGAGCGCGACTTGCGCTTTGTGAGTGAGGAAGGTTTGGTCTCTCAGCGCATGACGCCGCTTGATCGACTGATCGTTCACACTGGGTTAATTTCGTTCAATGACGCGGAGCAAGTGATGATCCAGCGGAAGATTAAGAAGCTGCCGCTCGTCAATCGGGACGGAATTTTGCTGGGCATCATCACCGCGAGAGATCTGCTGATGCACAAGCAACATCCCTTTGCGACCAGAGATAGCAGGGGGCGTCTATGTGTAGGCGCCGCAGTTGGAGCGACAGGCGACTACCTTGAGAGAGCGGCTGAGGTGATCCGTGCTGGCGCGGACGTGATCGTCGTCGACATCGCTCACGGGCACTCGCGAGTTATAGAACGTGCGATCGAGGAGCTGCATAAACGCTTCGCCAAGATCGAACTTATCGCCGGCAACGTGGCAACGGCAGAAGGCGCTCTTTTCCTTTTGGAGCGTGGCGTCAACGCGATTAAGGTCGGCATCGGTCCAGGTGGTGGATGCGCCACCCGACTGACGACGAATTTTGGAATTCCTCAGGTCGAAGCGCTCGTTCAATGCCGGATCGCCGTGGGTGACCGGATACCTTTGATTGCTGACGGTGGTGTAAAGCGCGACGGCGGTATTGCCGCAGCTCTCTTGTTCGGCGGCGATTCCGTGATGCTTGGATCCGCGTTTGCAGGCACCGAGGAGACGCCGGGAGAGGTCGTACTCAAGTCTGTGCTTGAGCCCGAATCCCAAAAGCTTGTGAAGGTTCCGTTCAAGGTGTTCCGCGGGATGGCTTCCATCTCCGCGGTTCGAGACCGGCTCGACCTTGAGGAAGCCGATCCGCGCGAGTTGGAGGCAATCGGAGCTGAGGGAATCGAGGTCAGCGTACCGGCGCGCGGCTCGGCCCGCACCATTATTCACGACATGCTTAAGCATCTCTGTTCCGCCATCAGCTATGGAGGCGCGCAGAGTCTTCAGGAACTGCGACAGGGCTTCTGGTCGAATCCGGAGAAGTACGTCGTAAAGCTCACCGAGCCGTCAAGGATCGAATCGTTTCATCGGTAAGACTTTTGAACATCAGCCGCCGGAGATTGAATGCGCTCCCTGCTGAGAACTCGATTTACTGAATAGGTTGGTCAACCGAAGTAGCAATCGCTGTCGAGTTGTAACGGATCAGGCCAGAAGCATCGCTGTAAAAATAACGCTGTCCCGATTGCCCCAAAGCGATGGGATTCGCGTTGGTAGAGTAGGAACTAATTGGGCTTTCTGTTCCGGCGGTAATACTAAAGTTGAACCCGCTCTTCTGGCAGGATGCGGTACCCACCCCGGTAGGGCAACCCAAAACGCCGTCCAGCAGGCATGCATTCGCAGAGGTCGAGGTGGTATTGCCGGCAGTTGGGCCCGGTCCCAGCGTATTCAGGTCAGGGGCAAACCCTAAGGTCGGATAGGCCGAGGCATAGGCAACTTCGGCGGTTTCGATGTTGTGAAGAGAGCCCACAGCCGAAGCCTCATTGGCTGCCATACGCGAGCGCAGAAAATTCGGGATGGCAATCGCAGCAATGATCATAATAATCGCCACAACAACAAGAAGCTCAATCAACGAGAAACCCTTCTGTTTACTCATTCGGTAGTCTCCGCTGCAATTGCTCTAAACACTTTGAACGACCTGCTTGGTCAAGTCGTGCGATTGATATACCCGCTGCTGACCTGCCCCCATTGTCCGCACGGTGAACTTGCAGCTTATCCAGCCGGAACCGAATCGATGGACTCAACCCCAGTGCGCACCGGCGAGCTAAGTTTGTAGAAAATGATCGGTATCGTCAAGGCAAACATTAGAATCAGGGGTAACTAGATTGATATGAGGTCTTCTTTCAGTACAGTGACCTTTCGGATGCGGCTGCAAACTTTTTCTGGAAGCGGATGGTCCACCGCCTAACTCCTATGACCCGCACGATAACATTGCGCAGTTAACGGCAGCGCTCCGCAACCTAGCAGCCAAGGTCTGTCTCTACACGACTTAAGGTGTTAGGGCGACTTTTTTACGCGACGACCAGACATTTTTCCACATTTCTAACTTCATTGTGTAAGTCCGCCTCCTGCGACTTCTTCTCCGCCGTGCCTTTGGCAAAGTTATTGCATATAAAGTCAATCAAGTTTTGGAGGTATATATGACGGAAGCACTGCGATGCCCATATGCCGTGGTGCGTGCGCTTAGAAAGCATAAGCTACCAGGGTTACGATTGTGGAGAACCGCAAAGATAGTGAGTGTGCTGTTGCTGGTCACAGGCAGTACGGCATTGACCAATAACATACGTTACCAACATGACAAGAACCATTTTCTGCGCACGATTACCGCACAGAAAAGCGAGCTTCAACAGACAAAGCTCCAGTTACAGGAAACCACACACCTTCTCGCAAGTGCAGAAAATAAACTTGGATACTTAAACCAGCACAAAACGGCCGTGCAAGTAACAGCATTTACCGGGCACGGTAGTTTTGCCAACGGCCAACCAACTGCACATTCTTATGCCGTCCCCCAGCACAGCCTGCCTGAAGACAAGGTACTCAATGTCGCTCTCTCACCGGCCGCACAGAAAAATCTAAATGCACAAATGAATGACTACATTGTGCTACTCGACAAAACGCAGCGGAAACCTAGACTCGCTCGTTTTGTGGATACCACAGCGGCCAAAGAAGTTCGCCCGGTCGTGGATATATTCTTTGCAAAGCAAGCAGAAGCCATAACTTTTGGGAGGCAACACTTCCTTGCAGTCGATATCTCAGCCGAAGACTCCCCGTTTCAGTAAGCAGCTCCCAAAACAAATTCCAGAAAAGCGCGATGTTTTTGCGACGCATTGGCAGCGCTGACCGCGAGCTTACTTCGACGAATCCGATCCAGTTCTTTTATGGAGCATTCGGATTTTCTCGCCGCGCAGGTGACGCCTTAGCGGCACCGTCCAGTTCAAAATCCGGAACTTTTCCTGCTTCGCGTATCTTTCCTGAGTAGTAGAATACGGGGTGCTGCGAGGTTGAGCGCGTCCGGAGGCACTTAAAGAATAGCTTGATTCCGCCTCCAAAGATGGAAAAAATGGGGGCAAATGGGGGAAACGATGCTTCGTACGAAAGCAGGACTTGTTTTGGCGGTAGCGTTGGGAATGCTGATCACGATGACGATGTATGGGCAGTCGTTGACCGTGACCGTGGTGACGACAAAATCCAAGGTGCCGCTCTCTGCGGCAACATCCAAGGTGTCGCTCTCTTCGGCACACATCCTATGTGACAGTTCCAAAGGCTACGTAATGGGCAGCGAGTTCCAGGAGTTCGCGGGGCTTTACGTTACCGATCCTGTGATCCCACGTGAAGGTACTAGCCTCAAGCCCGACCTCGTTCCGTGGAGTGAGCTTCGTAGCGTGGAGTTCACCGACTGGGATTCGGCCTATATGAAGGCGAGAATTACGCTTGCGAGTGGTTCCCCCCGGGAGGTATTTTTGTGGAAACCGGGCAACAAGGACTCCTTCTCTCCTATCGGGAAATTCGATCTCAAGATTACGGGGATAAATGTTGTAAAGGGCAAGGACCGCAATGTGGAGTTCGATTCATGGGGTGCTCGGCCATTGAAGAGCCTTGAATTAGAGACTTCCAAATGAAGCGTGCGGCCCGGTTCACATCGGCTCTAAACGCCCCAACTCGTTAGACCCGTGCGGGACCGCGCGGCGGCCAAGTGCACCGCTTGTGCCTATAGGTCGTCTCCCCGTCACCTATCAACCCCCCTCGGTCTCCGCAGCCATCTCCTACCTCGCCGTGAGCGTCTCAGAGGCTGCGGTAGCCACTACCTGACCACCTTTGGCTTGCCAGGCTGGATGAACTGACAGTGCACCGGTCAAATTCCGTGCACTATGCGTGTCCTGCACTTGTTGATTGCCCACAGAGGTCTTCTCAATGTCCGAAGCTGGAGATTCCAACATCGAAATCGCCCATCACCTCAGCGAGCACAAAGAATCGTCGCCGTCTTTGGGACACGAAATATTGGAGATCATGGAGGCTGTGGTGCTCGCCGTAGTCGCTGTCGCCACTGCCTGGAGCGGCTATCAGGCAGCGCTTTGGACTGGACAACAGGCAGAACTGTACGGCCAAGCAAGCAAACTGCGGGTTCAAGCCGAGGGAGCCGCCACCTACGCCAATCAGGAGCTTTTGTATAACGCTTCGACGGTGGTTGAGTGGCTGAAGGCCGAAGCTCACGGCGACAAGCAGCTCGCCGACCTCTTCGAACGACGTATCCTTCCTGAGTTTCGTCCTGTCTTTGAAGCTTGGAAGAAGACTGACCCACTCAGCAACCCCGATGCTCCAGCGGGTCCCCAGTGGATGGCGGAATACCAAAACTCCAAGGCGGAAGAGGCGGCCACGTTGAATGACCGGGCCACCCAAGTCTTCGAACAAGGCACACGAGACCGGCAACACTCGGACGAATACGTGCGCATAACCGTGACGCTGGCAACCGTGCTGCTGTTGATGGCGATCAGCCAGCGTTTCCGGACGCGTGGTGTCCGATTAGGACTGCTAGTGATCGCCGCTCTCCTGCTGTGCTTTCCGATTTACCGTATCCTTACGCTGCCCCGGCTATAAAGCCCCGTGTCTGCCCGCACGTATTGCGAGGGAGAAGCAGTCAGCACAGACGAGCCCTCACGAAAGAGACGAAGGGATACGTGGAGCAGGTGAAGAAGCATGCTCAGTAGGTACAGCGGTAAATGCATTGCTTACTCGTGATAACGGAGCCCCGCTGGACGACGAGTCCCAAAGGTTGTCGTTAACCTGTCCACTCGTACTTTTGCCAGTATCTTTCTGCCTTGAGGAGCGTATTTGTAAACCAACAGGGTCAAGTGACTCTTCTACGTACGACGAAATCAGGAACTTATGAGCCGAGTGCGTATTTTGCTTGCCGATGACCATGGTGCTGTACTCAAGAGCGTCGCCGAAGTGCTCGCGCCGTACTTCGACGTGGTTGGAGCTGTTCGTGACGGTTCCGCGCTCGTCGAGGCCGCCAAGTCCCTGGATCCTGACGTTCTGGTCGTTGACATCTCCATGCCTGTTCTGAATGGCATACAAGCTGTCGCCCAACTCCAACATGACGGATCGAGGGCGAAAGTCGTTTTCCTCACGATCAATGAAGGCGACGACTTCGTCCAGGCCTGCTTCGCTGTTGGCGCGAATGGCTACGTCGTGAAATCACTGCTTGTCAGCGACCTGGTACTCGCGGTCAACGAGGTCCTGGCTGGACACAATTTTGTGACGCCATCTTGCGTACCGCAGGATGATGAGTCTCGCATTTCGCGGGACCAGCACACTCTAATACCTGCAAAACAACCTGAGTCAACAATAAGGCGATGCAAATGAGAGTTCCATTGATGATGGCGCGTGTGCTATTTGCTGTTGCCTCCCCGATGTAGCTTTTTTGACCGGATAACGGCTTCAAGAAAAGAAACTTTCACGCTTCGCGGTCCCACTTTCGCGGAAGGGGATCAATCCAACCCCTTCTTCAGGGCGGACCAAGCTCAACGCTGTCGCTTAACTGCAATCTCGAATCATTCCCAAACTGGATGTTTTGACAGTATGCAGCGGGATCAACTCTGCTGCACTATCCGTGGGTATCGCTGTGGATCCAATACTCTGCCGTTCATTTCTGAAGTGAGACTGGAGAAGACATGAAAAGAGTGATTGCAGTGCTGGCCTTGTTTTCGCTTGTGGGCGCGAATGCGTGGGCCGCGAGCAAAGAAAGCGACCGCGTTCAGAATGCCGGGAAGGTGATGCAGGAGATTCTCAACGTTCCCGATGATATCCCTCAGTCACTGCTGAACAAAGCCGACTGCGTGATTGTGTTGCCGTCGGTCGTCAAGTTTGCTATCGGCATAGGCGGGAGCTATGGCCGTGGTGTCATGACGTGCCGCAGCAAGAATTTCACCGGCCCCTGGGGCGCGCCGACAATGATGGCTCTGGAAGGAGGCAGCTTAGGCCTGCAACTGGGAGGTCAAGCCACCGACTTTGTTTTGCTGGTGATGAATGATCGCGGAGCCAACGGCATACTTACGGGTAAGGTCAAGCTAGGCGCCGACGCCTCTGCTGCCGCTGGCCCCAAGGGACGTGACGCTGCTGCCGCCACTGATGTGACAATGCGGGCGGAGATCCTCAGCTATTCGCGGGCGCGCGGCTTATTCGCCGGGATTTCGCTGGAAGGCTCAACCCTCCGTCCGGATAACGGGGCCAACAAATCCCTGTATGGAAAGGATGTTCCAGCGAAAGATATTGTGTTGAACGGTGTCGTGCATGCTCCAGCTTCGGCCAAGCTGTTACTCACTACGCTGGAAAAGAAATCGCCCAAGCACGTCCAGTAATTCCGAGCCGTCGGAAGCTGGCCGGTTGCTCTGGTCAGAAATCGGCAGGCAGGCAGCTTCCTTCCACGGTTTGGGTCTTTTCTCGCCGCCGACGGGCTGTTTTTTCCTTCGGTACAGGACTGATAGTTTTACCAGTGTAGAAAAGGCTAACAATGATCTAGGCTTGCGAATCTGAGAGAGTCGAGTATCTTCGAGTGTCTCTGAGTGCCCGCTACTCCGACGAGTTTGCGGTCTGGCGGGCAGTTCGATCGCGCTGAACGGGGGTTTGTCTGTGGACTGGCGTGGTCTTCTGCTGTATGAGGTCTATCCCGATCGACTAAGGAGAAACAAAATGCGTAAGCCGTTTGTTCTAGTGGGATTGCTTTTGTTGGTGACAGGCTTGGCTTTAGCTCAGGAGCCTTACCCAAAGATTGAAACATCGCCGGCGTTCATGTTCATCCGCACCAGCCCTAACTTCACCAGAGCGTTCGTCATAACAAATCCGGTGACAGGTCTACCGTTTGTGACGGGCCAAAATGATTTCAATTGCGCTGGCGGCGGAGGCACAATCACCTTTAACGTAAATAGATTTTTAGGCTTTGGGCCTGATCTGGGTGCCTGCAAGTTTTTCGGTAACACGCTCGGTCTGGGCAACACGATTAATGGGTATCAGGCCACCTTCTTGTTCGGGCCGCGGATCGCCTTCCGAAACTCGAGCCGTGTCACGCCGTTTTTCGATCTCCAATTCGGCGCCGACAGACTCTCGGCGAGTTGCAAAAACAGCTCGGGAACGTGCGTCACACTTGCGGGCACGGGCACTTACTCCAAAACCGCCTTCGCCTTGACGACTGGTGGGGGACTTGACATCGCGGTGAACCGAAAACTTTCCATACGGCTCATCCAGGCGGAATATCTCTACACCCGCTTCGGCAACGATTGCGCGCTTGCTGCCTGCAGCAACAACAACAATCAGAATAGCTTTCGGCTCAAGAGCGGAATCGTTCTGAAAATGGGCGGCGGCCCTCCTCCGGCGCCTCCGACGGCAAGTTGCTCGGCGCAGCCGAGTGGAGTCATGGTCGGCGAGCCAGTCACGGTGACGGCTACCGGCGGCGGCTTCAATCCCAAGCACGAGCTGACTTATTCCTGGAAGAGCGATGGCGGCAAAGTCTCCGGAACGGGTACCACTGCCACCATTGACACGAATGGCGTAGCGGGTGGCAATTACACCGCGACCGCAACCATTACCGATCCGAAGGAAAAGAAGAACAATACCGCAAGCTGCACGGCCGCCCTCACCGTCAAAGAACCACCCAAGAACCCGCCGACCATGAGTTGCTCGGCCAGTCCGTCATCGGTGCAACCGGGTGGAAGCTCGACCATCACCTGCACTTGCACCAGCCCGGACGGCGTTCCCGTCTCGGTCGGTGACTGGAGCGCGTCGAGCGGCACCCTCAGCGGAAGCGGCAATACCGCAACCCTGAGCACTTCAGCGCCTGGCTCCGTCACGGTCAGCGCAACCTGCACGGATGCGCGCGGTTTGAAATCTTCGGTTACCAACGCTCAGGTGATGGTGTCGAATCCGCCACCGCCGCCAGTGCCGCAGGCCTCCAAGCTAAGCCAGTGCGACTTCCCGAACCCGGTCAAGCCGTGGCGCGTGGACAACACTTGCAAGGCGATCCTCGACGACGTGGGCAAGAACCTGCAGCAGACCACAGACAATAAACTGGTCATCGTGGGCAATTCCGAGCCCACCGAGAAGCGTAAGAATCTCGCCGCCGAGCGCGCCGTCGATTCGAAGGCTTATCTGACCTCTGGCGAAGCCAAGTTGGGAATTGATCCGAGCCGGATCGAGACCCGCACCGGCGTTGCTGGTACCAAGACTGCCGAGTACTGGATCGTTCCCGCAGGCGGAACGTTCTCCGGCGAAGGCACACAAGCCGTGGACGAGTCGCAGGTGAAGCCAGTACCGGATCATCCTGCGGCACACAAAGCGGCAGCCAAGAAACCCGCAGCCCAGTAAGCTCAGGGATGCGCAGCAATCCAACTGGTCGAGCGCAACACTCGACCAGTTGGATTGTGATGGATCAACCATGGGCAACCTGCCCATAAACTGACCCGCACCGGGCCTGCAGGCTTTTTCTGCTTTAATGGCTAACCTTCTTCTTCCGGCGTTGCAACGGTCGCTCCCTTGGGTAACTTGATGCGTCCCTGGTACCCTGTCACACTGCAGCCCTGACGACACTTCATTTCGGGTAAACTGAAACCATGACTTTTGGAAATGTATTGAGCCGCAAGTGGGTAATCGTCCTTTCGCTGGCGCTGTTGTGCGCCACTGCTTGGGCAGGGCAATGGACCGCGCTCGGGCCGAACGGCGGCGACGCCCGCAGCTTGACCCAGGATCCGCACAATCCGGATCACCTTTTTCTAGGCACCAGCACCGGCGGGATCTTCGTTTCCAGTGACGCTGGACACAGCTGGTCGCGCTTTGCCCATTTAGGATCAGCCGACGACTACGTCATTGACCACATTGCCATCGATCCCCGGAATCCTGAAAACATGTACGTCGCGGCCTGGAGTGTGGACAGCCAGCAGGCCGGCGACTTCTTCCGCTCCCACGACGGCGGCAAGAACTGGGAAACCACTCCGGCGATGCGTGGCAAGTCGATCCGCGCTATGTCGATTGCGGCATCCGATTCGAAGATTCTCGTAGCCGGTACGCTGGAAGGCGTCTTCCGCAGCAACGACGGTGGCAGGAACTGGCAGAAGATTTCTTCCTCTACTCAGGAAATTCACAATGTGGAATCCATCGCCATCGATCCAAAGGACCCGAACACGATTTATGCCGGAACCTGGCACCTGGCGTGGAAGACCGACAACGGCGGCGCCAGTTGGAGACACATCAACAAGGGCATGATTGACGATTCTGACGTGTTCTCGGTGATCGTGGATTCGTCGAACCCTTCTATCGTTTTCGCCAGCGCCTGCTCTGGCATCTACAAGAGCCAGAACGGAGGCGATCTGTTCCAGAAAATCCAGGGGATTCCGTTCACCGCTCGGCGCACGCGCGTGCTGAAGCAGGACCCAAGCAACCCGGCGATTGTTTATGCGGGGACAACTGAAGGTTTATGGAAAACCATCGATGCTGGCAAGAGCTGGAAACGGGTGAGCAATTCTGAGATCGTTGTAAATGACGTCATGGTCGATCCGCGCAATTCACAACGGGTATTAATCGCGACCGATCGCGGCGGCGTGCTGACCAGCGACGACGGCGCGCAGAACTGGACCGCTTCCAACCACGGGTACACGCATCGCTATGTGACGGCAATCCTTGCGGACAAGAAAGACGTCGATACGATCTACGTTGGCGTGGTCAATGACCGCGAACAGGGGGGCGTGTTCATTTCGCGTGATCGCGGACAGCACTGGACGCAGAAAAGCGCCGGGCTCGACGGCCGCGACGTATTCACACTGAAGCAGGCAGGCAGCGGCGAACTGATTGCCGGCACCAATCGTGGCATGTTCGTGCTGGCGCGCAACGCGACGATCTGGAGCCCGATCAATGCCGTAGAAGACAGCGTGCGTTCCAGAAAGCCGACTACGCACTCCGTACTCACTGCCCGGGTGAATGATGTTGAAATCACTCCAAAGCGGTGGTACGCGGCCACATCGGCTGGTTTCTACACCAGTGGGAACGAAGGCAAGAGTTGGAGCGGCGGCCCGATAATGGGCAAGTCGGACTTCGTTGCGATGCGAGCCGATGGGGAGCTGATTGTGCTGGCCACGCACAGCGGCGTGCTGGTTTCGATCAATGATGGCAAGGTCTGGCAGGAATCGATCAACTTGTCTCCGTTCGTTAGCAGCATACGCGGCGTCACCATCACTCCCGACAAACAGATCATGATCGCTTCGCGAGAAGGCGCCTTCCGCAGCCCCAACCAGGGCGGCGGCTGGGAGCACATGCGGAATGGTCTGCCGGAGAAGAACATCAGCTCAATCACCTACGATGCAGCCTTCAGCAAACTGCTGGCGACCAGCACGGAGACCGGCGTGGTGTTCGAGAGCCAGGACGGCGGCAAGAGCTGGCAGCGCGGTCCGGATACCGGCTACCCGCTGCGGCGGATCAGCGTAGTCAATGGACACTTCGTGGGCGCCACTCCGTTCGACGGCATCGTGATCCAGCCCGAGAACTAGAACCTACGCACGCGATCCTTATTTTCAGGCCGAACATGGGCATACCTCGTGACCATCTGGATGGAAGGATGGCCGAGGTGCCAACGACAGCGGCTAGAGGGACACCAGCCATGACCCAGCGGCTGGCTGCCGTGTGTCGCAGGTCATGAGGTGTGAACTCAATGATACCCTCAGCAACGGCTGCCGTCGTGACCCAGTAGCACAACTACCGTGGCGGATTGCCGGGAGTGTCCGCGCGGAGCGGATCGGCTTTCCTCTTCCCCGCTGCGAGCTTGTCGTAAGCCTTCACGCCGACTGGATCCAGCGGCACGCATAGGCATATGAGCCGGGAGGCTTTCTATCGTTTCAATAGTTCTACGCTTGCCAAGATGCTGATGCCTGCTGCCTGCAAACGCACAATTGCCGCATCCAGGTCGGCGAAGCGGAAGATAAGGATTGCCTTGTCTCCACGTACATAAGGGAAGGCGTAGGTATACTCGATATTAATGTCGGCCCCGTCCAGCGCCTTTAAGACCTCAGCCAAGCCTCCTGGACGGTCGGCCACTTCAACGGCGAGCACCTCCGTCACTTTGACCACAAATCCCTGCGCTTCGAGAATCCTCGCGGCCTCCTGCCAATCCGAGACAATCATTCGCAGAATGCCGTATTCGTGTGTGTCCGCCAGGTACAAGGCGCGGATGTCGATGCCTTCCTGCGCAAGCAGACGGGAGGGGGCCAAGATGTGGCCGGGCTTGTTTTCGACAAACAGCGATATTTGTTGAATCCTCATGATGTCCGCCGATCGATGACACGTTTCGCTTTGCCTTCGCTTCGCTGGAGGGAGCGCGGCTCGACAAGTGAAACCTTTACTTTGAGTCCCAGCACGTTATGCAACGCGTCCTGAAGCTTCTTCTGCAAACCCCGCAACGCTTCGATCTCATCGTTGAACACGTGCGGCGTTACCTCAACCTCCACTTCCATCTGGTCCAATCCGTGTTCGCGGGTAAGTAGTATCTGGTAATGCGGCAAGGTGCCCTCGACCTGCAGCAGCGCGGACTCCACTTGCGATGGATAGAGATTTACGCCGCGAATAATCAGCATGTCGTCGGTGCGCCGGCCGATGCGTTGAATTCGCCGCAACGTGCGTCCGCACTCACATGTGTCCGGAAGAATCATGGTGATATCGCGGGTGCGGTAGCGAATCATGGGCATGGCCTGCTTGGTCAAGGTGGTCAGCACCAACTCGCCCTCCATCCCGTCGGGCAGCGGCTCTCCGCTCTCTGGACCGATGATCTCCGGATAAAAGTGGTCTTCGGTGATGTGCAAGCCATTATGCTGTTGGCATTCGCAGCCGACGCCGGGTCCAGTCATCTCTGAAAGTCCGTACATGTCGAATGCCTCAATGCCGCACTGACTTTCGATGTGCTTCCGCATGGATTCAGACCAGGGCTCGGCGCCAAAAAATCCGACCCGCAGCGGCAATTTTCTGATATCCACGCCTAATTCGGCGGCGCGCTCGCTCATATGCAGAATGTAGGAGGGCGTGCCGCACAACGCAGTCACGCCAAAATCCTTCATGATCATGATCTGCCGGTCGGTGTTGCCACCTGATGTGGGGATTACCGCCGCTCCCAACCGTTCCGCGCCATAGTGGAAACCCATGCCCCCGGTAAAGAGGCCATAGCCATGGGCGTTTTGAAATATGTCTCGACGACCCACCCCACCGCGAGCCAAACAGCGAGCCATCACAGAGGTCCACACCTCGAGGTCCTCCTCGGTGTAGGCGACAACGATGGGTTTGCCGGTGGTTCCGCTGGAGGCGTGAAGACGGACGACGTCGTCGATTGGGCTGGCAAACAGTCCAAAGGGGTAACTGTCCCGCAAATCGCTTTTCACCGTGAACGGCAGCTTTGCGATGTCCTCAAGCGTACGGATGTCCTGCGGCGCGAGCCCGAGCTCATCCATGCGTGCGCGAAACGGCTTCACATGCTCCCACGCTCGCGTCACAATGGCCTGCAGGCGCTTCAACTGCAGCTCCCGGAGCAGCGGAACCGGAGTGTAATCGGGCGCGCTCGCAGGATGGGGGTCGGTGACGCTCTTTGCCTTACCCGAACTCATCCGTCCCGTCCGACAGAAAAGGATACGAGATTCGCGTCGTGCAGCGCCTCGGGCAAATTGCGCCGGAGTGCGGAGATCCAGTCTTCAAGAGGAAACTGCAGATGCCGGCTCAACACGCCCAGCAGCGCCACGTTGATGCTCTTTTTGTTCGGCAGGCGCGATTCGTCGATTTGCGAAGGTTCAATGAGGACACCCCCTTGAGCCAGAACTGCTGCATTTACCGTGATCTGGTCCGGCGAAATGACAACCAGAAAATCTGCCTTGCCCTCCGGCACCATGGGACTGAATACGCGCTCGCCAAATCGCACATCGCTGGAGACGGAGCCGCCGCGCTGGCTCATCCCGTGTAATTCGCTCTTCTTTACGTCCAGGCCAGCCCCAAACGCAACCTCGGCCAGAATGTCAGAAATCTTCAGCACGCCCTGTCCGCCCAATCCTGCTACGACTACGTTAGTTGTTCGGTTGTTCATTGCACCTCTCGTACTCGCGGATCGCACGGGTCGCAAGCAGACAATCTCGCCGGGCAATCACAACGGAAAGCTCCGGCGTATCCAGACATGTTCGAACCAGCTCTTGAAACTTCGAGGGATTCAGCGTTGGGTCAACCACGTGAACATTTTTTATGCCAAGCGTTCGCGCGAGGTCCTCAAACACTACCTTGCCTGTCTTCGCATGGTCTAACTTGCGCCCTGTTCCCGGGTTCTCCTGCAAGCCCGTCATAGCCGTGGTTCCGTTGTCGAGGATCAACAGCACGTGTCCGCTGGCTGGCGGGTTATAAATCATCTCGACTAAACCTGTGATCCCGCTGTGTACGAAAGTGCTATCTCCGATGACACTCACCACGCGTTTCGCATCTTCAGGAGGCAATGAATGGCGCATTCCCAGACCCACGCCGATTGCCGCGCCCATGCACACTATTGTGTCGATCGCATCGAATGGCGGTAAGACTCCCAGTGAATAGCAGCCGATATCGCCTGAGACAATACAGTTCAGGTTTTTCAGGGCGGTGAAGACGATGCGATGCGGACAACCGGGGCACAGAGCCGGCGGCTTGCCAGGAGCGGGTTTCGGCTCAGGCGAACAATCGCCCTCCAGGATGCGGCTCACGCGGGTAGTGTTCAGCTCGCCGAAACGGAACATCTCCTGCTTGCTTTCGACCGCGATGCCCGCGGTACGAGCGCCCTCCACCAGATACGGATCTCCCTCTTCGATGACGATGCAGCGCTCGACGCTGGCAGCGAAGCCACGCATGCGCTCCACGGGAAGCGGATAGGTGCATCCCAACTTCAGTACGCTGGCTTCCGGCGCGGCTTCGCGCACATGCTGATAGGAAATTCCCGAGGTGATAATTCCGAGCGACGGCGAGCCTGCTATGAGTTGATTCGGCCCTGCCTCGTCGTTCCAGGCAGCTATCTGCGAAAGAATATCGCGCAGCCGGCGGTGGGCCGGACGGGCGTAGGCTGGAATCATCACGCGGGAGCGAACATCCTGCGTGAACTGCGCCGGGCGCGGCTTGGGAATCGCAACCGTTCCGCGGCGCACGATGGTTTTGGAATGACAGACGCGCGTAGTCAGCCGCAACAGAACAGGCACCTGCCATCGCTCGGAGAGTTCGATGGCCTGCAACGTGAACTCGTAAGCTTCCTGCGAATCCGAGGGCTCGAGCATCGGCACGCCGGCAGCGACGGCATAACGCCGATTGTCCTGCTCATTCTGACTGGAAGCCATTCCAGGGTCGTCGGCCGAAACCACGACCAGCGCTCCTTCCAGTCTGGTATACGCTACCGTGAACAAGGGGTCGGCAGCAACGTTTAAGCCCACATGTTTCATTGTTACGAGGGCGCGCGCACCGGAAAAAGCGACTCCGATCCCGACTTCCAGCGCCACCTTCTCGTTGGGCGACCACTGTGCAGTTCCGCCCAAGCGTTCGAATGTCTCTAATATCTCTGTCGAGGGAGTCCCGGGATATCCCGTACCGAGCTTCACCCCAGCGTCGAAAGCGGCAAGGGCAACCGCTTCGTCACCGCTCAGCAGTGACATCGCATACTGTTGCTGAAGATGTTCCAAGGAAAAATCCTGTGTGAATGGAGTTTCAAACTAGTGTATCCGATTGCGAAGTCCAGGCAAACTAAAATCCCCGCAGCCGACAAACCATCTTCCGTTGACACTTTCCTGCCTCATGGCTCGCTACGGGTAATAAGCTGCACCGCGCGAAAAAGTGCGAATGGGCTTGTAGATGACAGTTAATACTAGTTAATGGCGGAGAGGGAGGGATTTGAACCCCCGGTGGAGTTACCCCCACGTCTGATTTCGAGTCAGGTGCATTCAGCCACTCTGCCACCTCTCCGCGGCGCAGAGCGAGCAGGCGCTCGCATAGCGAGTGTAACAAATGTCCCCTGCTCGCGTCACCTTCGCCGCTGTAATCAACGCACCCGCAAAATGATGGCAACACAAACTTCCGTGCTCGCCCGCTTGCATCGCCCTCTAAACGACAAAGTACTTCGCCGCCGGATGATGCACCACAATCGCCGAGGTGCTCTGCTCCGGCTCCAGCAGGTAGGTCGAGGTCAGATGTACGCCGATGTTCTCCTCCGGGCGCAGCAGCGCAAACAGCTTCGTCTGATCTTCCATATGCGGGCAGGCCGGATAGCCGAAACTGTATCGAGAGCCGCGATATTTCTGGTGGAAGAGGTCGCCAATGCGCGGCGAGTCCTGGTCTGCAATCTTCAACTGCTGCCGGATGCGCCGATGCAGAAACTCCGCCAGCGCCTCTGCGGTCTCCACCGAAAGCCCATGCAGGTAGAGATAGCGCGTGTACTCGCCCATCGCAAACAGTCTCTGCGTCTCCGCGCTCGCCCCCGCGCCCACCGTCACCAGCGAGAGCGCAATCACGTCGGCGCGCCCGCTCGATTGCGGCAGAAAATAATCTGAAATACTCAACCGCCGTCCCTCCGCCTGCCGCGGAAAAGTGAAGCGCAACAACTCCGGCAACTCCTTCGCCAGCGCGCCCCCCGCCTCGAGCGTCTTTGCCTCAAACGACGGGCTCGCCGAGCGGAAATCCTCCAGCGTCAATCCCGTTGCCGGAGCGTACACGATCAGGTCATTCCCCTGCGACTGGCATGGAAAGTAGCCGTACACTGCCTGCGGGTCGAACCATCCGTTGGCAATCGCGTCCTTCTGCAGCGCCGCCAGAATCGGCTTGTACTTCTCCTCCACCAACCGCGCATAATCCTGCTGCGAAGCCGTCTTCAACTGCCACTGGTTCTTAAAGAGCGCCGTCGGTTGATGTACTCAAAAATCGTAGCCAGGTCGAAATCTTCAGCGCGCTCCGTGTGTACACCCCAGAAAGGCGGCTGCGGAATCACCGCCTCGGCAATCGGATCGCGCGGCTTATCCGGCAGCGATGCATCGGCCACCGCCTTCGCCTTCACCGCCTCGCGCACCACCATACCTGCCTCAATCGCTGCTTCGCGCCCGTCTCCGCTCAGTTTCTCCATGGCGTGCAGGCCGGCAAAGGCGTCCTCGGCGTAGAAAACCGCCGAAGCGTATTCGCGCCGTAGATCGTCTTCCACAAACTTGCGGGTCAGTGCCGCTCCGCCGCAGATCACCGGAAACTTCAGCCGCTGCAGTTCCAGGTCCTGCACCACGTACTTCATCTCCAGTGTGGATTTCACCAGCAACCCGCTCAGCCCAATGGCGTCGGCCTTGTGCGTCTGGGCCGCGTGAATGATCGCCTCCGCCGGCTGTTTAATGCCGAGATTCACCACCTTGTAGCCATTGTTGGTCAGAATGATGTCCACCAGGTTCTTGCCGATGTCGTGCACATCGCCCCGCACCGTGGCCAGCACCATGGTTCCCTTCTGCGAGCCTTCCGTCTTTTCCATCTTCGGCTCCAGATACGCCACCGCAGCTTTCATCACCCCTGCCGAATCCAGCACCGACGGAAGCTGCATCTTGCGCGCGCCGAACAGGTCGCCCACCGTGCGCATCGCGTCCAGCAAAATCACGTTGATGATCTCCAGCGCCGTATAACTTCCCAGAGCCGTCTCCAGAATCTGCTCAATCGTCTGCCGCGAGCTGCCCTCGCCCACTCCTTTTTCGCCCTGAATAATGCAGAATTTCAGCTTGTCTTCCACCGCCAGCGACTCGGCGTGCGCGGCCGGCAGCGCCTCCTGCTGACCATTCATCGCCGCAAAATGAGCCATGTAATTCTGCAACGGATCGCCCGCACTGCGATCGGCATAAATCAACTTGCGCGCCAGCTCCACCTCGGCCTCGGGAATCTTATACAGCGGATAAATCTTGCTGTAATTCACAATGGCCATATCGAGGCCGCGCTCTACCGCTTCACGCAAAAACACTGAGTTCAGCACTCGCCGCGCATGCGCGTTCAGCCCAAATGAAATATTCGAGACGCCCAGTATCGTCGCGCACTCCGGCAGCGCCTTCTTAATTCCCTGCACTGCCTTCAACGTCTCCACTCCCGCGCTGCGGTAATCCTCCTGCCCGGTTGAAATCGGCAAGGTCAGGGCATCGAAGATCAAATCCTGCGGCCTCATCCCATACTTGTTCGCCGCAAGTTCGCAGATGCGCTTGGCAATCGCGATTTTTTTCTCCGCCGTCAGCGCCATGCCGTCTTCGTCTATGGTCAGCGCGATCACCGCCGCGCCATAGCGTTTGGCCATCGGCAGCACCCGCGCGCTGCGCTTCTCTCCGTCCTCCAGATTGATCGAGTTGACGATGGCCTTGCCCGGAGTGCGTTTCAGCGCCTCTTCCAGCACCTCAGCCTCTGTCGTGTCGATCAGGATCGGCGCGGGCACTCGCGTCGCAATCTTCTCCAGCACCTTGCTCATGTACGCTTTTTCGTCTTCGCCCACCACCGCGCAGCAAAGGTCCAGCATGTGCGAGCCGTCGTTCACCAGCTTCTTGGCCAGCGTCAGAATCCCGTCGTAGTCGCCGGCCCGCACCATGTTGCGGAAGCCTTCCAGCCGCGTCGTTGTGTTCATCTCCTCGGCCACAATCAGCGGCTTCGGCTCCAGGTCTAGCGGCACAGTCGTATATGCGCTGGAAGCGGCCGCCGTGGCCTCAACCTTGCGCACCGCTGGAGTGACGCCCTCAATCGCCGCGATCACCGCCTTCATATGCTCCGGCGTAGTTCCGCAACATCCGCCCACAATGCGCACTCCATAGTCCTCGATGAAGTGCTTATGAAAGGTGGCCAGCTCTTCCGGCTTCAGCAGATACACCGCGCGCCCGCTCACATTCTGCGGCAGCCCCGCGTTCGGCATCACGGAAACATGTTTGGTCGAATTCAGTCCCAGGTAACGCACCGCGTCGTTCATCTCCAGCGGCCCGGTGGCGCAGTTCAATCCAATTCCATCGACGTCGAAGACCTCCAAGGCCGTCAGCGCTGCCCCGATCTCGGTGCCCAGCAGCATCGTGCCCGTGGCTTCCAGCGTAACCTGCACCTGCAGCGGAACCCTTTTGCCTGCCTTCTTCATCGCGTCAAAGCAAGCGGCCACCGCGCACTTGGCCTGCAGAATGTCCTGGCAAGTCTCCACCAGTAGCACGTCCACGTTGCCCGCAATCAGCGCCTCGGCCTGTTCCACATAAGCCGCCAGCATCGCGTCCCAGGTAATGTGTCCCAGCGATGGCAGCTTGGTCGTGGGCCCAATCGATCCGGCCACAAAGCGCGGCCGCGCCCGCGTGGAGAACTGTGCCGCCGCATCGCGTGCAAGCTTGCAGGCGGCCAGGTTTAACTCCGCCGTGCGATCCTCAAGCCCATACTCGGCCAGCACAATGCGGCTCGCGCCAAAGGTGTTGGTCTCCACCGCGTCGCAGCCCACGCCCAGGAAGCCCGCATGAATATCCGTAACTACATCCGGACGCGAGAGCACCAGCAGCTCATTGCATCCTTCCTTGCCCCAAAAATCGCCGGCTGAAAGGTTGCGGTGCTGGATGTTTGTCCCCATCGCGCCGTCATAGACGATTACGCGCTCATTGACGGCCTTCAGAAAGTCACTCATCGGCTCGGAAGTCCTTCGCCTTCAGGTTTACTAGAATAGCTGAAAATGTATGGCGGTGGCGGGCGCCCATTCAAGCCTTCTTTCGGCTTGAGCGGGGCAGCTTGCTGGTGCCCACATCTGCCGTCGTTAGCGAATGCGGGTCTTTGCCTTCTCCCGAAATAAATATCTTTTAATCTCCCCAGACTCTAGTTGGCCCCACAACTGCCCAAATCCTTCACGGGTGGACTATGCATGTTCACGGCACTCACCTTGACCCCAACGCGCTCAATCCTTACTCCGCTGCTGCAGCCGAGAAATCCGCCGCAGCAAAACGTGCCGCAGAGGTACGCGAAAAGTTGATGTCAAGCACCGGCGAGATGGAAGACGAACTCGACGCCGGCAAGGTCTTCCCAATCGCCAAGCAAGCGCAACAAAACTCCCGCCAGCCTCCCGGTCGCAAACGCCCGCATCCAGAAACGCCAGACGAAGACGCAGATGCCGACGACGCAGACACAGAAGCCAGGGCAGCCGCCGAGGACGATTCCTCCGACGATCCCAACGACCCTGATGACCCAATGTCACTCTGGGGATGAGCCGTCGGCACCGCAGACTATGCCAGCCCAAATAAGAATGGACCGCCAGAACGGCGGTCCACAGTAAACTCAACTGCCCTCTTGCCTACCTTGCGATGGCCTTCATCTTCTCCGCGTCTTTGGCGTTGAAGCGCGCATTGTCACCCTCATGCGCATTCGTAATCGCCAGCAACTGCTCCTTGCGATAGACCAGGTTGGTCGCGTTGTAGGTCGCCAGCTCAAAGCCATGCCCGTGCGTGATCGCGTCGGTCGGGCAAGCCTCCACGCAGTAGCCGCAGAAGATGCACCGGTTGTAGTCGATGTTGTACACCTTGGCATAGCGCTCGGCGCTGGAGAAGCGTTGCTCCTCTGTATTCTCCGCCGCCTCAATGTAAATGCAGTTGGAGGGGCATGCCGCCGCGCACAGGAAGCACGCCACGCACTTCTCTAGCCCATCTTCATCGCGCTGCAGCACGTGCAGTCCGCGGAAGCGCTCCTGGAAGACCGCACCGCGCATCGGACCTTTTCCGTCCGGATAGTTCTCCACCGTTGTGGGCTGGAACATCTCCATAAAGGTGATGCTCATGCCCTTGGCAATCGCTGCAATATTCCGAAAGAGTCGCATGTGCCCCCACACCTAACTGCACAGTATAAATGCTCGGACGAAATCGGGCTAGCCCGAGTCTTTTCCAACACAAGATGAGCCTGAACGGGTAAGGCATGCCGGGTGCGCGGGTGCCCCATCCAAGCCTTCTTTTGGCTTGGGTGGGAAGTTGCTTTTGCCTCTGTCCTTGCCTTTGCTCTTCCCTACCCTTTCTTTGCCTTCGCCCCTTTGTGCTGCTCCACTGTGGACCACGTCTTATCCGCCGCGTGGCAGAGCTTCTCCAGCGGGCATTCCGCGCACTTCGGAGCCCGCGCCGTACACAGTGCTCTACCGTGATGAATAACCTGATGAGCGAAGTCAATCCACTTCGCCTGCGGAATCACCTTCATCAGGTCCTGCTCAATCTGCTTCGGCTCATCCGAGCTGGTCAGCTCCAGCCGACGAGAAATGCGGTGTACGTGAGTGTCCACTACAATCCCCACGCCTTTCCCGAACCACGAACCCAGCACTACGTTCGCCGTCTTGCGGGCCACCCCCGGCAGCGTCAGCAGCTCCTCCATCGTCTCCGGAACCTTCCCGCCGAACTCCTCCACAATGCGCCGCGCCGCTCCCACCACGCTCTTCGCCTTGTTGCGGAAAAATCCCGTGCTGTGAATCAGCGGCTCTATCTCCTCCGGCTCCGCCTTCGCCATCCGCGCCGGAGTTGGATACTCCTTGAACAGTGCCGGAGTCACCATGTTCACCCGCGCGTCCGTAGACTGCGCCGAAAGAATCGTCGCCACCAGCAGTTGCCAGGCGTTTTCATGATGCAGCGCGCAGCGCACTCCCGGATACGTGCGCTCCAGTATCTCCAGGATCGCCGAGACCCGCTCCGGTGCCAGCGGATTGAATTTCACCGACTTCTTCGTCGTCGCCATATCGTCTGCGACGGATACTACCAGACAAGCCACACCCAGAGAAGCCACTACCAGAGCAGCCCTCTCCAGCAGATCTCAATCAATCCTTTTCCGCGCTTACATGACGCTGCGAATTTGTTACTGCTCCTTACGGACCGCTACCACCGCGCCGCCCGCAGCCTTCCAGGCGTCAAAGCCTCCGCCCAGTGAACACACCGAAGTTAGCCCCATGGATTGGGCCGTAGCGGTCGCCAGTGCGCCGCGTCCGCCGCCCTTGCAGTAAAACAGCAACTTCCGCCCGCTGGCGAATATCGGGTTATGATTGGGATTGGTAGGTTCGATCTGAAATTCAAGCATCCCGCGATTCGCGTGCACAGCGCCTGGAATCATCCCCTCTTTTTCCAACTCGGCGCTATCGCGAAGATCGATAAATGTAACGTCGGCCTGCTTCAGCATGGCCATCGCCTCGCTTGCCGGAACAGTCTTCACCGCCGCGTTCGCTTCGGCGAGCATTTCCTTCAGAGTTTTCATTCTGCACTCCTGTTCGTACCGTCTTCGGACTTATGTTAGCCGCCAAATTGTACCCCCATCCCGGCCATTCACCGCATTGTGTTTTTCCCCGGAGCCCTCCACCCCTGCGCCTTTGGCATTGAAACCTCGCCATGCCCCTCCCCGCGCTACAATACTCCCCAGAGCTTTCACCTCGATTTCGGGGATCTCACAACCTTATGAGCACAATCGATCAAAGCGCGACCACCCAATCCTTTGAACTGCCCGCTGTTCCTCTCACCCTTGAAGGTTCAGCCGTCCTGCACCAGATGTTCCGCTTCCGCTGGAACCAGTGGCTCAACCAGAGCGCCGAAGAGCGCGCCCGCATCTCCGCCGAGGCGCAGCGTTCGCTGGCTGAGATGGAGAGCGCAGGCTCGGCGCTGTTCTCCCTCTTCGGACACAAAGGTGACCTGCTTTTTGTCCACTTCCGCCCGGACTTCGAGGCCCTCAACCAGGCCCAGCTCACCCTCAGCCAGCTCGGACTCAACGAATACTTTGAACCCGCTTCTTCCTACCTCTCCGTCGTCGAACTCGGACTCTACGAGTCAACCATCAAAGGCTATCGCGACCTCGTCTCGCGCGGCGTCGAGCCGCATTCGCCCGAGTGGAACCAGGCGCTCGAAGAGGCAATGAGCCGCCAGCGCGAGGCCATGCGTCCGCGCCTCTTTCCCCAGGTGCCCGAAGGCCGCTACCTCTGCTTCTATCCCATGGACCGCAAGCGCGGCGAGTTGAAGAACTGGTACACCCTCCCCATCGAGGAACGCCAGCGCCAGATGGATCTGCACGGCAAAATCGGACGCCGCTACGCCGGAAAGGTGCAGCAGATTATCAGCGGCTCCATCGGCTTCGATGACTGGGAGTGGGGCGTCGATCTCTTCGCCGACGAGCCAGTGATCTTCAAAAAACTCATTTACGAGATGCGCTTCGACGAGGTCAGCGCCGTCTTTTCCAACTTCGGAACCTTTTACGTCGGTCTCCGCTGCGCTGCCAGCGAACTGCCGTCACTGCTCGAAGGAAAAACCCCTAAGCCGCTTCCCCGCAGCCGCCCCGCTCCCTCGGGACGTCCGGCAAGGCCCTAGCGCATCGCTCGCATCAAAGCCAACAGCGTCGAGGCCAAGGTGGAGTAGTGCGAACCAGCGCAGCGCGAACTGAAGGAGCAACCGATGAGAAAGCTCGTCCTCTTCAACATGATGACCCTCGATGGCTTCTTTGAAGATTCCAATCGTGCCCTCGATTGGCACATCGTCGATGAAGAGTTTCTCAACTTCGCCGCCCAGCAACTGGATTGCGTGGATACCATAGTGTTAGGCCGCCTGACCTACCAGCTCATGGCTGCTTTTTGGCCAACCGACCGCGCCATGAACACCCATCCGCGCATCGCCCGCAGCATGAACCAGACCGACAAAATTGTCTTTTCCAGCACGCTCGATCGAGCCGAATGGGCGAACACACGACTGGTGAAAGAGAAAGCCGATGCGATCATCGCCGAACTGAAAAAGAAGCCGGGAAAGGACATCATCATCTACGGCAGCGCCAAACTTGCAGCCTCATTAGCGCCAAGCCAGCTCATCGACGAATACCGCATCATGTTGTATCCGGTTGTCCTCGGCAGCGGCCATCCCCTCTTTCCAGGCCAAGCCAGACTCCGCATGAAGCTTCTGAACACCAGAGCGTTCCGTTCCGGGATGGTCCTTCTGACCTATCAACCGCTTTAGCTTCGCTCAGCCGCCAGGGTCAGTGTCTATCGGCAGTTGACCCCGCCCCGTCTACGTTTTACTCTTAAGCTAATGGCAGTCAACACAATACAACTCGGGCAGGTATGGCGCGAAGAGGCCAGCGGTAAAAGCTTCCTCATCACCAAGGTCTATAACGAAGTCTTTTCGCAATACGCCATGCTGCGTCCAGCCGACGCCTCGGCGCCCACGGCGGAGACTCGCCGCATCAAAGTTAGCAAGACGGCACAGGGACTTCTGCTGCCGGGCTACGTTTTTACCCAGGATTCAAACCAGGAATTTTGAGGCTTCATGATCGAACACGTTCTGCTCCTGCTTGCCACATTCATCAAGTCCGTAATCTCCTCGCTGGGCTATCCCGGCATCGCGGTTCTCATGGGCATCGAGTCGGCCTGTATCCCGCTGCCGTCGGAAATCATCATGCCCTTCGCCGGATTTCTGGTCTACGCAGGACGCTTCTCTTCCCTCGCGATGGTGGCAACTCTGGGAGCCATCGGCTGCAATCTCGGCTCCGTGCTCGCCTATGAGATTGGCGCCTACGGTGGCCGCCCTCTCATCGAGCGCTTCGGCAAGTACATCCTCATGAACCGGCACGACCTCGATGTCAGCGACCGCTTCTTCCAAAAGTACGGCAGCATCACCGTCTTTCTCGGACGCCTGCTCCCCGTCGTGCGCACCTTCATCGCCCTGCCCGCCGGAATCGCCCGCATGCCGCGCCTGAAGTTCCACCTCTACACCTTTGCCGGCTCGTGGCCCTGGTGCTTCGCCCTCGCCTATTGCGGCTTCGCTCTCGGCCTGCGCTGGGACACCGATCCCCGCCTCAGGCAGTGGCTGCATCGCTTTGACGCCCTGATCGTACTGGCCCTCCTGATCGGCATCATCTACTTCGTGCACAGCCACTGGCGCAACCGCCTCCGCGCCGCCAATGCCGAAGCTGCCGCCAGCTCCGCCACTATCGACTCCGCCGAAACCGTCGCCGACTAACGCTCTTCAAGAGCTACTTACTTCGTCTTCGCCTCTTCCGCCTGAAAGGCACTGTTTTGTGTTTTGAAGTGTCATCCTTGAGCGAAGCGAAGGACCCCAGCACAGTCCGCATCTTCCTGCGGCCCCAGGCTTTCATCCCGCAATCGATTCTTCGTCAACGCCATCTCTCAGTCAGCTACCGCAAGGAAAAGACTGCATTCGCTGCGCGCTTGCATTTCTTAACTCAGAACCTTAGTCGGTACCAACTGGAAAACTGCCAGTTGTTGGTCGATTCCGCCGGTGAGACCGTCCATGAAAGAGAAATGTGAATCTTTCTTGATCGCTGGGCACCTTCCGTCTCGGATCGAGCCTCAAAACCTCAACTAAAGGTCAATTCCAGAGGGGAATCGCTATGAGCACAGAAACAGAAATCTACGAAATTGGCGTCGAAGCGTACATCTACTTTTACTCGCTGCTCACGATGGACGTAACGCGGCGGCAGCTCACCAACATTGAGGCTGGAAAAATGTTCGGTCGTGGACCGATGAACACGTTCTCGCACATGCGGGCCTTTCCGAGCGCTGATTTACGAGTGGTTGTTCGCCCCAATTTCGACACCCTGTACTCCTCTGGATGGCTCGACCTCACCCAGGAGCCGATAATCGTTTCGGCTCCGGACACGAATGGCCGTTATTACATGCTCCCCATGCTGGACATGTGGACCGACGTTTTCGCCGTCCCCGGCAAGCGCACCACCGGAACCCAAGAAGGCCACTTTGCTGTCGTCCCGCCTGGCTGGAAGGGCACCCTGCCCACAGGAGTGGAGCGTATTGATGCGCCGACTCCCTATGCCTGGATCATAGGCCGCACACAGACCAACGGACCCAGCGACTATGAAGCCGTGAACAAGGTTCAGGACGGCTACAAGCTCACCCCGCTTTCCCTGTGGGGCCAGCCGCCGAGGCCGGTCACAGTTAAGATCGACCCCACGGTGGACATGAAGACGCCTCCGCTAGAGCAGGTCAACAAGATGCCGGCTGGAAAATATTTCAGCTACGCCGCCGAACTTCTGAAGGTGCATCCGCCTCACATCACCGACCAACCCATCGTCGCTCGCATGAAGCGGATCGGAATCGAGGTTGGCAAGAGCTTCTACTATGAAAACGCCAGCCCAGCGGTCAAAAGTGCGCTCGAACAGGCCGCCCCGGACGGTCTAAAGGGAATGTACGCCAAGATCCCCACCGTCGCACGTGTCGTGAATGGCTGGCAGATGAATACCGACACCATGGGCGTTTACGGCAACTATTACCTCAAGCGCTCGATCGTTTCCATGTTAGGACTGGGCGCGAATCTGCCGGAAGATGCGATTTACCCCATCAACATTGGCGATAGCGCCGGGAACCAGCTCGATGGCGCTAAAGATTACGTCCTGCATTTCGCGAAAGACGAGTTGCCGCCTGTAGAAGCTTTCTGGTCCGTCACCATGTATGACAAAGATGGCTTCCAGGCTGCCAATAGCCTCAATCGCTTTGCCATCGGCGATCGCGACCCGCTGAAATACAACTCTGACGGTTCGCTCGACCTGTACATTCAGCATGAAAGCCCCGGCGCGAAGAATGAATCGAACTGGCTGCCGGCTCCGCTCGGTCCGCTAGGAGTAACCATGCGGCTCTACGCACCTAAGGTTCAGGTTCTCGATGGCCGTTGGGCTCCGCCCGAGATTAAGCGGGCACAGCGGCAGCGAGCGGTAGCGTAACGGTTGTCTGGCTTGGGGGCCCGCCTAACGAAAGCGCGGCGAGTGGGCGGGTGGCTATAGAAGCTCAAGAGGTTGTACCCGGATCAACTTTGGGGCTTTTGTACTTCATCGCTGGCATCGATCATCTCAAAAATCAAAAGGCCCGCATCCGCTGCGGGCCTCTGCCTTTAACCTTGAAACTCTCGAAACCTTGAAACCTGCTCTCCTACACCGCTTCCCTTGCCGCCTGCTTCGCCCTCGCCTCGCGCACCGCCTTGATGCGCGATCTGCGCAGCGCCAGGAATTCCTTCGCTTCCTTGTAGAGCCGCTTCCGATCCTCGCTCTTGAACATCGAGCCCAGCACGATCGGCACCCAGACCTTCGGCCGGAAATAGTATTCATCGTAAAACTTATGAACCATCTCCATCGTGTAGTCGGCCGGCAGCCCCGGATACTGCACGTGCGCCACCTGGTGTCCGCCGATATCCACCATGTCATGTTGTTTGATGATGAAGTTGTTGTCCCGCACGTAATCGTAGAACTCGGTGCCTGGATACGCGTGCGCCACCGAAACCTGGATGGTCTCCACGTTCAGTTCCTTGGCAAAGTCGATGGTGCGCCGGATCGTCTCCCGCGTCTCACCCGGCAGCCCCAGGATGAAGTCGCCGTGTACCATCAGCCCCAGCTTCTTGCAGTCCTTCACAAACTGCCGTGCCCGCTCCAGCGTTGCGCCCTTCTTGATGTTCTTCAAGATCTGCGCGTCGCCTGATTCGAATCCGACGATCAGCAAACGGCAGCCTGCTTCCTTCATCGCCTTCAGCGTCTCGTAGTCGGTAGTCACCCGCGAGGTACAGCTCCAGGTCAGTCCCAGCGGTTTCAGCTTTGAGCACAGTTCAATGGTGCGTGCCTTCTGGATATTGAAAGTGTCGTCGTCAAAGAAGAATTCCTTGACCTCGGGCCAGTACGCTTTCGCCTTCACCAGCTCAGCCGCAATATCGTCTGAGGAGCGCTTCCGCCATGCGTGTCCCGAGTGCGTCTGCGGCCATAGGCAGAAGGTGCACTGCGCCGGACATCCGCGCGTCGAATACAGCGCCACATAGGGATGCTGCAAAAACGGCACGTTATAGCGGGTCACGTCCAGGTCGCGCTTGTACACATCCACAACGTGCGGCAGCGCATCCAGATTCTCCACAGCAGGCCGGTCCAGATTATGCACAATCCTGCCATCCGGATCGCGGAAGCTAACCCCGAGAATCTCTGCCAGTGGCTTGCCGTTGGCGTATTCCACCACCGCAAAATCGAATTCGCGGCGCACGATAAAATCAATTTCAGGATGGCTCAGCGCGTGATCCGGCGAAACCGTCACATGCGGTCCCACAAAGCAGACCTTGAGCCTCGGGTTGGCCTTCTTCATCAGTCCGGAGAGTTTCACATCGCCGTCGAATCCAGGAGTACTGGTGAAGAGAACCATAAAATCGTAGTCTTTGCCGATGGCGATCGTCTCGTCCGCGCTGACGTGGTGCGGGTTGGCATCCAGCAGGCGCGACCCTTCCAGCATCCCCGCCGGATAAGCGAGCCAAACCGGGTACCAATAGGACTCGATCTCGCGCGTAGCTGGCCAGCGTGAACTGGCGCCGCCGTCAAAGTTCTCAAACGAAGGTGGGTTAAGGAATAGCGTCTTCAGAGACATAACAGTATATTTTGATACTACCACCCGAGTTCCACCCAAGGCAGCAATTGCCCGTGGAAGGGGAAAAAGACGTACTAAACAGTCGCCTCCCGTCAGCGGACAGGGCACGCAAATAGCAACCGCCCATAGCCGGAGGCTTGCCAAGAGCACGCCCCAACCCTGAAACTGTAGATGCGATCATCCGACTGAAGGGAATCCATGCCGCCGTACATCAGCCGAGAGACATGGCAGGTAGCGCTCGACGCCTTGCGCGCCAACAAAGTAAAGGCCGCGCTCACCATGCTCGGAGTGGTGATCGGCTCGGCATGCATCGTTCTGGTGGTCACCATTGCGCTCATCGGCAAGACCTACGTACTGGCCCAGATCGAAGGCGTCGGCTCCAACATCGTCTATGCCGACTACGGCGGAGGCATTGCCGGTGCGCGTTCGCAGGCTGATGAAATCACCGTCAGTGACATGGAAGCCATTCGCCACCTGCCCCACGTCGTCGAGGTCGCCGGCACCTTCGACATGCCCACCAGCATCGTCATCAATGGCCAGGAAAAGCCCGTAGCGCTCATCGGCGTAACTCAGGGCTTCCAGAAGATTCGCAACCTCTTGATCGTCGAGGGCCGTTTCTTCGACGATCTCGATCAGCAGACCGGTGCCAAGGGATGCCTCATCACCCAGGATCTGGCCAAGCAATTGCCTCCGGGACCGATGATTGGCCGGCACCTCCGCGTCGGTGAGCAGACCTTTACCGTCATCGCCGTCTTTCGCGAACGCGTCGCCACCTTCGGCCAATCCGAAATCAGCACGCACTCCGTGCTCATCCCCTTCGGACTCATCAAGTATTATGCCGGCAGCGACTACATTCGCACCCTCTACGCCCAGGCCGACAGCGCCGAAACCGTGCCCGAAACCACTATCGCCGTGCAATCGCTGCTCAAGAGCCGCCATGCCACGGGAGCCGTTTACCTGGTGCAGAATCTCGCGTCCATTCTCGAGGCGGCGCGCAAAATCTCCATGGCCCTCACCCTCGTCCTGATGCTCGTCGGCGCTGTCGCCCTGATCATCAGCGGCGTCGGCATCATGAACATCATGCTGGTTACGGTCACCGAACGCACTCACGAGATCGGCCTGCGCAAGGCCGTCGGCGCACAGCGTCATGAGATTCTTTATCAGTTCCTCATCGAAGCCCTCGTCATCAGTGGAATGGGCGCTATCGTCGGAATCGCCATCCCCGTCGTCGCCAAAATACTCATCGAGCCGCTGATTCCCCCGGAGATCGGTCTCAAGATTCCCATCTCCATCTACTCCGTGATCGTTGCCTTCGTCGTCTCTTGCGCCACCGGCGTGCTCTTCGGATACATCCCGGCTAACCGTGCGTCCAAGCTGCAGCCTACAGAATCCTTGCGCTACGAGTAGCAGGCCGCGTAACCAGCAGCAAACCGGAGCCGCCTGCAACTCCGGCTCGCGACTCGGTGACCTTTCACTTTCAGAATTGTTGAACAGCGAACCAGAGCAGCGGCTGCGCTTGCAGTCTGCTCACAACCCACGCAGTGGCGATTCAGTGCTGATTGCAGTTCCTAAACAGTTCCTAAAATCGAGCGGCAGCCTTCGAATTTACTCGCAGATTCGGCATCTGATACCCCAGAATGATCTAGTTGAGCCCGCCGAACTGGAGCTCTCTTACCGCAGCACGGACGACCAATCAATATGCCTCATGGAACCGACTCGCTTCTGTTGCAGATGTTTACCATCTTCGTGTGGGCGAAGGTCTTTGGTGAGTTGTTCGAGCGAATGCACCTGCCGGCGGTTCTCGGCGAAATCCTGGCAGGCGTGATACTCGGCCCTTACGCAACCCGGTTCATCCTTCCCGGAGACACCATCTACTCCATCGCTGAAATTGGTGCCGTTTTCCTGCTCTTCACGATTGGCCTGGAAACCGCCCCCAGCGATTTGATCCGCGTCGGGCGCCTTAGCCTGGGAGTCGCCATCGCCGGTGTCGCTTTGCCTTTCGCAACCGGCCTCCTCTTCCTCCGCTTGCATAAAGAACCCCGGCAGGAAGCCGTCTTTGTCGCCGCCGCCATGGTTGCCACCAGTGTTGGCATCACGGTGCGCGTGCTGCGTGACATGAACGTGCATAGGTCGCGAGCGGCGCGCATCATTTTGGGCGCTGCCGTTTTCGATGACATCCTTGGCATGTTGCTGCTAGGCATACTGGTCAGCACCATCAGAAAGGGCGGCATTCAGTGGCTGCACCTTGGCCTGGTCAGTCTTGAAGCCATTGGATTTGCTCTGTTTATGATCTTCGTGGCTCCCAAGGTCGTCAATCGCCTTAGCCCCGGAATCAAGCAGATGCAGACTCACGATGCTCCACTCGTGCTTGCCCTGGCACTCTGTCTCGGACTCTCGGTTGCCGCCACCTGGGTAGGAATGGCAGCCATCATCGGTGCCTTTTTCGCCGGCCTTGCCTTCGCGGATTATTCGCCGGAGTGGAATCTCGAGCCGCGGGCACAAGCCATCAATCAGTTCCTCTCTCCTTTCTTCTTCTTCACCATGGGATCACGTCTGGATCTCTCAGTTTTCTCCCGCTCTGTCGTGCTGCTGGCGCTTGGGCTCTCCGCAATTGCTGTCGTCTCCAAGGTCGTCGGTTGCGGCCTGCCCCTCTATCGCGAAGGCTGGCGTAACATGCTGAAGGTTGGCGTTGGCATGACCCCACGCGGAGAAGTCGCACTGATCGTGGCGCTGATCGGTTTGCAAATGAACCTGATCTCGCAGCGCGCATACGCCCTTGTCATCATCATGACCGCCGTCACCACCGTACTGCCACCGCCAATTCTCAAAATCCTGTTTACGCCGGAAGACGAAAACTTCGCCGCTCCAAGCATCGAGGAACCTGCCGAGGCGCAGGTATCGGGCCAACTCAGCTAGGCGGACTCCAAGACTGTCTGCTTGTCCACAATCAAGCCGAAGCACCTTTTTCCAAAGTGACCTGAGGCCCGGAAACGGGAACCAAAGTAACTCTCCCCAAAAATTTTCTCCTCGTCCCAGCCCAAGCCTGTTCTAATCTCAGAAGAGAAAGTCTCTGCCCAGAGTTGCACAATTTGAGAGTGCCCATTCGCCGCACAAACAAAGGACTATCCGATGGATTGCATCGCACGCCGGCCGTTGAAATCTAGTCGCTTTAGCGTTCTCGCTATCGCTTTCTTTGTTATGTTTCTCGCTTTGCAGCCAGGCTACTCCGAATCCAACACCGCTTCGCCGGTTCCCATCGTCGAGACCGGGACAGCTCCCGCCGTGGTCATCCCATTCCGTCCCTTTTCCAGCCTCGCAATTGGCCTCGCCTTCGGCAGCTACGGCCCCACTGTGCAGCTCGCAACCCCGCTTTCGATCCGCTCCAATCTCCGCGTTGACGGCTCCTTTTTCAACCTGGGCCTGTCTCCTGAGCGGAGTGGCGTCAATTACAATGGCACTCTCAATATCCGCGAAGTTCGCGGCAGCTATGATTTCTTCCCCTTCCACGGAAGCTTCCGCCTAAGCGCCGGTGTAGCCGTTTACAATGACCTCAATCTCGACGGTGCGGGCACTGTCGCCGCCAACAAATCTATTTCCTTGAACGATGTGCACTACTTCAACGGCGTAGCCAGCCCATTGGCGGCCAAGGTCACTTTCACCTATCCAACCAAAGTTGCTCCCACCTTCACCCTGGGCTGGGGCAACGCCATTCCGCGCACCGGCGGTCGCCTTGCATTTCCCGTCGAGATCGGCGCCGCCTACTACGGCACTCCCCAGTTCACTCTCAATGTAACCGGCAGCGCCTGTGTTAGTGCCCTATGCACCCCCAGCAATCCCGGCACTCCGGTCGCCAGCATCCCCGGATTCACCGCCAACCTGAACGCCGAGCGCGCCAGGGTCGTCAATGACATCGCGCCCTTGCGCTTCTACCCCATCGTCAACTGCGGCGTCACCTACCGCTTCTAAGCGTCGCCGCTACGTGCCGCGGGTGGCCATTCAAGCCATCTTTTGGCTTGAGTGGGGCTCTTGATCTTGTCTCTTGTGCCTAACCCTCGCTAGTGCTTTGTCTGCTCATCCATCCGCTCGATCCCATAAAGCGGCCAGCCTGTCCCCGCCGCCTCCCTCACCCGATTCACCAGCCTTCCATAGATGCGCATGCTAACGCACTCTCACACGCCGATACGAAGCTGTGCCGTGTCGTACAGCCCGAACAGCGCCTTTCCCTGCTCCACCTCAATCTCCCGCCACGGAATCATCAGCGGAGCATGAAAGAGCCGGAATGGCCACGCCACAGCCAGAAACAATCCCTCCGGACTCGCGCCTACCCGCAGGCAGTTGTTGTAGCCGCACCAGCCACGGAAGCGCGCGCTCTGCCAGCTCCAGCTTTCCCCCTCGAACGGCTCACTGGCTCGAAATCGCCGCGCCAGCAACCCCCAGCCACTCAATCGGCTGACCAGAAAACCGCCAACCACGACCGCGACAGGAATCACCAGCAACGGCAGCCACGGATTCTTTGCATTCATCCCGTGTTGGATCGCCTCATGCATGCTCATGCCGGAAATCCTACCCGAGCATCCCCGCCCAGCGCCACAGAATCGCTCCTCGAAAGCCGCTACCTCCGTTTGCTACACTTCCCCCATGCTTCCGCGCCTCGCATTTGCTATCGTCATCTGCATGAGCACCTTTGCTGCGCCGCAGTCTCTTCCCGTTCCGCAGGCTGTCACCGATCCCGCTCAGCTCCAGTCGGCTACCGTCGAGAACCTGCAGAAATTCTCCATCCCCGCGCTCTACAGTACCCGCCACACCGGCGACTCCGCCTGGTCGCCCGATGGCAAGCAGGTCGCCTTCATCTCCAACATCAGCGGTCGCAGCAATCTCTGGACAGTTCCCTCCACCGGAGGCTGGCCCACTCAACTCACCATCAGCGACCAGCGCCAGGCCTCGCCCGCCTGGTCGCCCGATGGCAAATGGATCGCTTACATCAGTGACAAGGACGGCAACGAGCTCTGGGACATCTTCCTCGTCAGCCCGCAAAACGGCGAGGTCACCAACCTCACCGCCTCGCCCAATAGCGCCGACGAAGCTCCAGCCTGGTCGCCCAACTCCCGCTCCGTCGCCTACATGACCAAGGACAAGCACTCGCCCAGCTTCGAAATCGATATCATCGACGTCGCCTCGCGCCACACCACCCACGTCACCCGCAACTCTCCGCCGCAACTCGGCAATGTCTCGCCGCTCTGGTCACCAGACGGTCGCCTGCTCGTCTACACCCAGGAAAACGCCAGCGGCAAGGATTCCAACATCTTCCTCTATGACCTCGCCGCCAAAACCACCATCAACCTCACCCCTCACTCCGGCGACCAGACGTTCTCCGCCGATGCATTCTCGCCCGATGGCGAAAGCCTCCTCGTCACCAGCAACGCCGCGCCCGACGCAGCTCGCGGGTATGACAACGTAGCCCTGCTTGACATCGCCTCCCGCAAACTCACCTGGGTCACCTCCGACAAGTGGGAGATCCACGCCAACAGCTTCTCCCCCGATGGCCAAAGCATCTGCTGGTCCGCCAACGTCGATGGCCGCGAAGCGCTCTACAACCGCGCCCGCTCCGGCGGCCAGGTCCATCGCCTCGAACTTCCTGAAGGTGTCAACGCCTTCGCCGGAGACCTCTCGCCCTTCACTCGTGACGGCCAGCGCCTGCTCTACTACCACAGCGGAGCCAAAGCTCCCAATGACCTCTACACCTTCGACCTCAAGTCCAGGCAATCCATCCAGCTCACTAACTCCTTTGTCGCCGGACTTAGTCCCGCCAGCATGGTTGCCCCCACCCTCGTCCACTACCCCAGCAAAGACGGAAAGTTCACCATCTCCGCCTGGGCTTACATCCCCAACAACATCATCCGCAACCAGAGATATCCCGCCATCGTTTACATCCACGGAGGCCCGGCCTCCCAGTCCATGGACAGCTTCAATCGCTTCATCCAGTACATGAACAATCAGGGCTATCTCGTTATCGCCCCGAATTATCGCGGCGGTACCGGTTACGGCCGCGAGTTCCAGGAGGGCAATCGCCATGACGCCGGAGGCGAGGAGCTCAACGACGTCGTCGGCGCCGCCGATTTCGTCCTCCGCACCGGCTTCGTCGATCCCGCCAAGCTCATCGTCATGGGCGGCAGCTACGGCGGATACCTCACCATGATGGCCGTCACCCGCCATCCCGAGATGTGGGCCGCCGGAGTCCCCATCGTCCCCTTCGTCAACTGGTTCACCGAGTTCGAAAATGAAGATCCGCAGCTTCAGGAATACGATCGTCTCTTCATGGGCGACCCCGTAAAAGACAAAGCTCTCTGGGAAGAGCGTTCGCCCATCAACTTCATCGACCGCGTTAAAGCCCCGCTGCTCATCCTCGCCGGAGCAAACGATCCGCGCTGCCCCCGCAGCGAGGCCGAGCAAGTCGCCGCAGCCGTCAAAAAACATGGCGGCACCGCCGTCCTCAAAATTTACGAGAACGAGGGCCACGGCTTCGCGCGCGTTGAAAACCAGATCGACGCCTACCAGCGCGTCGCCGACTTCCTCCGCGTCCAGGTTCCCTCACCCGGCTGCGGCTGCGAACTCGAATAACCTGAGCGGGAAATCGCGTATTCGCTTCACTTTTGTGGTTGCTGCTGTTCCTAAGTTGCAGGAAATTGATCGCCTTTGCACTTGATCTTGTTCTTAGAGGTGTCACCCTGAGCGCCAGCGAAGGGCCCCTGCGCCGCTCAATTCTCCCCAGCCGCCCAAGAGGCTTTTCGACCACCCATTGATTTTCAGAGCTCCCTCGCCACGTATGATTCTCTCTCCTGGTGGATTCACCCCGCGAATGTGGCAAAATACTGACCTGCATCAGAACAGCTGGCCACCGGAGGCATTCCATGAGTGAAGTCGCAGTACCTACCACCAACACCCAGGCGCTCTTCAACGAACGGCTCACCCGCATTCAGCGAGCCATTGCCTTACAACCAACCGACCGCACTCCGGTAGTGATTCTCAATGACATGTTCGCACCCGTTCACATGGGTGTAAAAATGAGCGACTTCTGCGCCGACGTCGTTCTCGCCAATAAAACCATCGTAGCCTCGGCCTCAGAGCTTGGCGTTGACGGCATTCAGCTACCCGTGTGCGATCCACGGCTGCTCAGTCTGATTTGGCTCTCAAAGGTAAATTTACCCGGAGTCGAGTTGCCCGAGGACTCTCTCTGGCAGGTTCATGAAGAAGAGCTCATCAAACTTGAGGATTATGACGTGATCCTCAACAAGGGTTGGAATTTTTTCTACTCTGACTTCTTGCAGAATCGCTTAGACAACCTGATGACGAAGGTGGCGCCCACTCTCGCCTACACTCCCAAAGGTGTTCAGCATTGTATTGACAGCGGCGTTGTCCCGATTCGTGGCGCCCACGCCGTACAGCCCTTTGAATACATCTGCGGCGGACGCTCGATGAACAACTTCTTCAAGGATTTATACAGAATGCCTGACAAGGTCCAGGCTGTATTCGACGTGGCAATCATCGACATCCTCGCTAATGTCAAACAACAACTGCTTGCCACCAAGCCCATGGGTGTATGGGTCGGCGGCTGGCGCTCCGCTCCCGAGTTCATCTCCCACAAACTATGGCGCCGTTTTGCATGGCCTTACATGAAGCAACTGGCAGACCTTGTCCTTGAAATGGGAGTAGTTCCTATCTTCCACGTTGATTCCAACTGGGAGCGTGAATTGGAGTTTTTCAAGGAGATGCCAAAAGGCAAGTGCCTCTTCTATCCGGACGGTGCAACCAATATCTTCAAAATCAAAGAAGTGCTTGGCGACCACATGTGCATCAACGGTGATGTTCCGCCAACCATGCTCACCGTAGGCACCCCAGACGACGTCTATAACTACAGCACCCGGCTGATCAAAGAGATCGGCCCCACCGGCTTCATCCTTGGCCAGGGCTGTGACATTCCCTTCGACGCCAAGCTCGAGAACGTCAAAGCCATGGTCGCCGCCGCCACCGGCAAGTAGGAACACCAACAGCGCAGCACAAGGCGCGGGCCACCAACTCTCAGTGATGGCCCAACAAAAACAAGCGGAGCGCCCGATTACATTTGCCAGGTTCGGCAAAACGGACGCTCCGCTTCTTAACGTCGAAATATCTCTAAACCGCTTTATGCCTTGGCCGACGCAGCCTTCGCCGACTTGGCAACGATGTTCAGCATATCTTTCTGAGCCGCCAGCACAGTATCTACCCCGCGCTGAACTGAATTCGTAACCGTCTCAATTGGTGTGCCGGCAACATTCGGCTGCTGCTTTACGGTCTCGTACGCTGCCTTTGCCTGCTTCGCGGCGGAATCCAGAACCGAGCTCTGAACATTGACCATCCGGTCCACAGATCCCTGGATCAGCTTGCTCATGCCGGCCTTCGCTGTGTTGGGGTCGTGCATGCACTCGCGGGCCGCTTCTGCTACGGCGCTGTTCTGCTCAACCGCCATATCCAGCAGGCTCTTCTGAAGCGTGATAAAGCCTTCGAAAGCCTGTCCAGCCAGATCGAACATGAAAAGGCCAGGCATTGACGACCCTTTCAGCATCTTCTTATAAGAGCCCAAAACCTCGGCGCTCTGCTCCATTGCGATATCCAGGGAGGTCTTGCTCACCTCAACGGCACGCTCAAATCCCTTGTTGACCAGGGTCGCATACGCGGCCGGGCAAAATGTAGCTTCGTTCATTTCCGCTTCCGATTTCGTTGAATTGGTGCTCATGTTTCCTCCTTGGAGATTCTTTATTATGATGTGCCGCTGCATTTCGTACTGCATTGCAGCATGTTTCGATCTTCCTCCAATTCGATCCCCATGTCAACCGGTGAAAGTTAAAAAATGAAAAAGAAGCAGAGCTGGCGTTTGTAGCCCAATTCAAGCCTTCTTTTCTCACTCCGCGACTGCATACTCGCTCTTCACCAACCCACTGCGATAGCTCTCAGTCACCACATGGCGCAGCCTCACGTCGCGCGGCAAGCTGCCGAACAGAGAGATTCCCTCGCCTATCAGTACCGGCACGCGAGTAATAATCAGCCGCTGGATTGCCCCGGCGCGCAGAAACCTCTGAATCGTGATTCCGCCATCGACGTACAGGTGCTGCGCACCACTCGCCGCCAGTCGCGCAACAATCTCCCCCGGAGCCCCTGCCATCTGCTCAACCACGCCTCCCCTGGCAGCGCACAAGTCGAGCGGCCGGCTACTCAGAACCACCACGCGCTTGTCACCATAGGGCCACGCCTTAAACGTCAGAACTTTCTCGAAGGTATTCCGGCCGATCACAATCGCATCAATCGTCGCCATGAACTCCTCGTACCCATGTGGCTCGCCGCCGCCCTCCGGCAGAAAGTCGAGATCGCCGTTTACCCTCGCTATAAAGCCATCCAAACTCGTGCCAACAAAAACCGATACCGTCATCTTGCACTCCTGCTTTTTACCATCGGTGGCGCCCACATCTGCCGCCGTTAGATTCTTTTGGATTGAATGATGCAGCTGTGGTTCTAGTCAGCACCTGCTGCTGCGGTCGTGAGCTGCCCATCGGGCAAACTCGCTGCTGGAAACAACCGCAACCGGATAACTCGAAATGACCTAACTCCATCTGAAATCCAGGGGGCCTTGTCATGGGAATCATCGCGCTCGTCTACGGCATCGTCAGCTACATCATCTTCTTAGCGTCATTTCTCTACGCGATAGGCTTCGTCGGCAACTTCATCGTTCCCAAGACGATCGACTCAGCTCCCAGCGCCTCATTTCCCGAATCGCTCGTCATCGACCTTGTGCTGCTTGGCCTCTTCGCCGTGCAGCACAGCGTCATGGCGCGGCCCGGCTTCAAGGCCGTGTGGACGAAAATCGTTCCGCGCTCGGTGGAGCGCAGCACCTACGTCCTCATCTCAAGCCTCTTGCTGGCCCTCATCTGTTGGCAATGGCAAGCCATCCCAGCCGTCGTCTGGGACGTTTCCTCGCCCCCGCTCAAAGCCCTCCTCTATGCGATCTTCGCGCTCGGCTGGCTCATCCTGCTGCTCTCCACCTTCATGATTAACCACTTCGATCTCTTTGGTCTTCGCCAGGTGTACCTGCGGATGAGTGGACTCGACTACACCCCGCTGAGTTTCACCCAGCGTGGCCTCTATAAGTTCGTTCGCCATCCCATCATGCTCGGCTTTGTGATTGCATTCTGGGCGGCTCCGCACATGTCCGTCGGGCACCTCGTCTTCTCAGTCGCAACCACCGCCTACATCCTCATCGGAATCGCCTTCGAGGAGCGTGACCTCATGAAGTACCACGGTGCCGACTACGGGGCCTACCGCGAGCATGTCCCCATGCTCTTTCCTACCGGCGTCAAGCGCGACTGGTCGAGCCGGCCTAATCGCCCGCTAGACCCACATCTTAAGTAGTCAGGCTGTTGACGGCCCGGCGGGTACCCCATATTTGCCCTCTTTTGGCAAATGTGGGAACGGCTGGCGGGTGTGAACATTCAAGCCTTCTTTTGGCCTGGGTGGGGTTTTTGACTTTCGCCCCAGCCGAGCGACGTATTCATTCCCTAGGATGACGGGTCGCCCTGAGCGCAGCGAAGGGCTCCTGCGCCGATCAAATTTCCCGTGCCGCCCAAGAGTCTTTTCCACCAGCCATCGTTCGCTCCAGAGGTACCTGCTACCAATCCGAGCCGCCGCCCCTGCTCTTAACCTTGAAACTTTGAAACCTTGAGACTTTGAAACCTGCTTCTTTTTGCTCTACACTAGTCGACGAGGACGGCTACCTGTGTCGCGGGGTCGAGCCTCGCATCCTTCACCTTGGGCCAGCAAAGAAGCGAGTACCCGAATGGGATTTGACTTCAGCAGCGAGGAACGCCGCCAACTCGGCTACCGCCTCATCGACCGCATCGATCAGTATTTCTCCACCCTCGACAATCGAGCCGTACAGCCTCCCGCCGCCGAGCGCACCGTCGCCCACACCCCGCGCCCGCTGCCGGAGATAGGCTCGGAAGCCGCGCAGGTGCTCGACGACCTCTGCCGCGAGATGATCGACCGCGGCTTTCACATCCCCGCCGCCAACTACTTCGGCCTCATGAATCCCACGCCAACCTATATGGCCGTACTTGCCGAAGCACTCGTCTCCGCGCTCAATCCGCAGCTTGCCTCTCTGGCGCGTTCGCAATTTGCCAGTACCCTTGAGGCGGAAACCATCGGTTGGGTCGCCTCGCGCTTTGGCTGGCATAAATCCATCGGCGACGAACCGCCCGCGCCCGAGGCCATACTCTGCGACGGCACCTTCACCAGCGGCGGCAATGAGGCCAACTTCACCGCCCTCGCCCTGGCCATCGCCCATCACTTCCCCAACGCAATCGAGGATGGCATCGCTACCATCGGTGCCCGTCCCGTCTTCTATGCTTCGGCGGAGTCGCACCACTCTCTGGAAAAGTCAGCCGGATTACTCGGCCTCGGACGCAAGGCGCTGCGCCGCGTTCCCGTCAATGACAATCTGCGGCTTGACACCGCCCGCCTCATCCTGCAGATCGAGGCCGACTACTCCTGCGGCTTTCTTCCCTTCTGCATCGTTGCCACGGCGGGCACCACCAGCTCCGGCGCGCTTGACGATATCAACGCACTGGCCACCATCGCCGAGCGCTACGGACTCTGGCTCCATGTCGATGGTGCCTACGGCGCAGCCGCCGCTTTCAGTGACCAGTACCGCGCATTGCTCAGCGGCATCGAGCGCGCCGACTCCATCACCGTCGATCCCCACAAATGGCTCTCCATGCCCTTCGCCGCCGGAATCATCTTGACCCGTCACCCGGCCATGCTCGAACGCGCCTTCTCCGTCGCTTCGCCATACATGCCGCGCATGGCGCGTCCCGCCCTCACCGACAACTTCAAGGTGAGCGCGCAGTGGTCGCGCCGCATGAACTCCCTCAAGCTCTGGCTCACTCTCCGCGTCCACGGACGCCGGGCCTATGAGGAGATGATCGAGCGCCAGATGCAGCTTGCCTCCCTCATGCGCCAGTGGTTCGAAAGCTCCGCGGATTTCGAGCTCGCCGCTCCGCAGACCCTGCCCATCCTGAACTTCCGCCTGCGCGGAGTCAGCGAAGAGCGCGCGGAAGCCACCCATCAGGCCTTCCTCGACGAGGTCAACCGCGACGGCCGCTACTGGATCAGCCGAACCCACGTACGCGGCAAAAGCGTTCTGCGCATGATGATCATCAGCTACCTGAGCACCGCCGACCACATCGCCGGACTCCAGGAAGCCTTACAGTCGGCAGCCCAGCAGGTCGCCCTGCAATCCGCCTCCCAGCCCGCACCGCAACATTAACGGGAGCGGCATTAACTATCTGAGCATCGCTCGCCATCCTCCATTGCCTTCCCAGGCAATCGTTTAGAACTCGCGCAAGCATTCACCTTTTGAGCAACTTCGCTCGTCACGCCATTCTCTTTATCGCAATCGTTGCTCCGGATAACGTCCGCCGCGCTCCGCCGCTAAAACGCCGATTTTGCCGCAGCCACCCTTCCCACGCGCGCGCGTAATCGCGTTTGGAACAGCAAAAAAGGGGCCTCGGCCCCTTTGGGGATCATCCCCTATATTTTCTCTACTGTCCCGTACCCGAAAGCACCACCACAACCGTCTTCAGCAGAATCTTCGCATCCAGCCACAGATTCCAATTCGCAACGTAGTAAGTATCCAGCCTGAAGTACGCCTCCGCCGAAGGATCATTGCGCGCCTCCACCTGCCACAATCCGGTGATCCCTGGCACCACTTCCACCCGAAACCGCTGCTTCTTGGTATAGCGCGCATATTCGCTAGGCAGGCACGGCCGCGGTCCAACCACGCTCATCTGTCCGGTAAGAACGCTGAAAAACTGCGGCAGCTCATCCAAACTGTAACGCCGCATAAAGCGTCCCAACCGCGTCACGCGCGGGTCATTCGACATCTTGAACAGGTTCCCATCGCGCTCGTTCAAATGCAGCAGAGCTCCGCGCAACGAGTCTGCATTCTTCACCATCGTCCTGAACTTCAAGAAGCGGAAGCGCTCTCCATTCATGCCGATCCGCTCTGAAACGTAAAGGACCGGGCCCTCTGAATCCAGCTTCACAAGCAGTGCAAGCAGTAGCAGTACCGGAGAGATGAAGACCAGCGCGAGCAGAGAGAAGACAATGTCGAAACCACGTTTTACTGATTGCGAGCAGCGCAAAGTCCAAGGCCGATCGCCTGTGCGCAACGAAGAATTCTGCCCAACCTCTCGCGACGACGCTAAACTTCCCACGAATCGCTCCACACTTCAAGTCCACATCTCACAGCATTAACTCATCGCTGGCCGCAAACACCAACCGGTCAGCCGCGAGTGCGGGCTTCGATTGCACACAGAATACAGACAGGCGCAGCTTTCACGAGTAGCAAGAACTTCCGATCCAGGAATAATCTTTGACTTCTCGGCCCAGAGTAGCACAAGCGCGCCGCGTACATCCAGAGTCATTGCTCAATGCCGTTGAAGATTACTAACAAACGGTACACACGAAGGTACTACTACCCATCGCAGCGGAAGAAACCGGAAGAGGAAGGATTCGAAGTTATTCGGTTATGGATCGAGGCGATCGCAGCACGCGGCCGCCCCGATCCGATCATTTGATCAGCGCGCACCCTCCTGCGCTGCCTGGGAGTACACTTCCTGCTCGGACTGGTCAGCCGTCTTCAACTGGCTGTTTATGTCGTTGGCGTCATTGGGATCAGGCGGTGGAGCGACCGCTGCAAAGGCGGCTGTTGTGGGAGGAGCAGTTGCAGATGGCGGCGCCGCCGGGATTCCACCCTTGCCCTGTTTCTGTTGCAGCTCTTCCATTCCACGATCAATGGTCTCCCGCATGTGGTTCTGCATCTCCTGAAGATCGGTCAGGGCCACAGCTACGGTGGCAGCCTTGGCGCACTCTCCTCTACCCTTGCTGGCAAGCACAATCAGGGATGCCGCGGTGGCATTGGGGTCAACAAGCGGCGCACTCAATTGCAGAACATCGCCGTCGCTCAGAGCGCACTCGGCGCCAGAGGCGTCCACCACATCCAGTGCAGCACCGGCCACGAAGACGTGCGGCTGGCCATCGGCCAGGGTTCTGGCAATACTGCTGGATCCCGGATCTGGTTCCTGGTTATTCGCACTCTGCTGTGCGTCGGCGTTTTCCAACGCAATTTCATTACGCACTTCATCGGCTATCATCTGCTTCACTTCGGGCGTCAACGCAGGAGGAGCGTTGCCGGATTGCTCAGGAGGAGGCAAGGTTTCAGCTTCTCTTCGCGCCTCATACTCGGCGGCAAGATAGTTTGAAATCATGTAATCGGTCAGCCAAAGCGATGCGTTCGGGTAAACCGGGTATGGCGCAAAGTAACCGCCGTAGAAGCCATACCATGGGGCTGCACCAAAGCCCCAGGCAAAGACCACCGGCGCACCCCAAGGGTGATAGACCCATCCGTAATATCCCACGGGATAAAAGCGGACCGGCGCGTAGACATTCAAGAAAACACCATGATACCCATAGCCACGGTAGTACACGTCATATGAGCGTCCGTGATAGTAGTAGCTGCGCCGCGCAAAATCGCGGCCTTGGAATCGGTATGGCCGCTGAATGTATCCCGGACGTCCGCGCTCGGCGACGATCCGCGAATGATCTGCACGTTCGAGGTATACCCGGCGACCACCGTCCAATCCATGGTGGATATACATGCCGCGCCTGGCGTCATGCACGTCGCTGACGCGGCCGTTGGGACGGCGCTGGATTGCACTGCCGCCTTGCAATTGCTGCGCGTGGACTCCAACTGGCGCCGGTCTGCCCGAGATACCAATGTTTGCCGGGTGCGCACCTCCATAGCTCGCCGATCCTGCGGCAGGCTTTATGGGCGCTCCAACATAAGTGGACGTTGCGCCAGTGGTGTGTCCCGCGGTGGCAGGCGTGCCCGTAGGAGCACTGCTACCGCCGCTCGTTGTATGGGCCACGCCGCCATTCGCCGTGGGCCCGTGTGTTGTAGCCCCGCCATTCACCGTGGGCCCGTGGGCAGTAGCACCGCCGCTTGCAGTTGGACCATGGGCTGGTTTTCCGACAGGGGTTGAAGCTCCGCCCGCACCGGCGGGCTTGGCTGGGGCCGCGGCAGCTTTCGGCTTCGCTGGCTCATCCTTTTTCTTCTCCTCTTGGGCCAGCACGCCAACTGCGCCCAAGAGAATCAAGACCACGGCAATGCGCGCCTTGCGGCTGTGCCAATTGAACATTAACTTCTCCTTCTGCATTCCTAGTAATTCGCCTTCAGTTCGGGAGCTACTGAACGTCGGCAACTTTCCCCTTAACGAGGATCACTTTCATGTCCGGGTAAACACCAAGTCTCTAATTTTGGCGCCGGCCAAGTTTCTACCCACACTGCCCGACGGCATCGCACGCCCATGGCCTGCTCACTCAGAACCAGCTCGTGAACATTGCATTGACGGCCAGCTTCTTGCTTTCTGTCTTGTTGTATTCCTCCCATCGCCTTTACCGCAAGCATTTCCTTCGGGCATCGCGCCTGCAACGGCATGCGCGCGCCGCCGTCCGCCGATGAGGCTGTCGAAGCGGATATCAACTTTTGAAGATTTGAGAGACGAGCACAGACCGGTACCCCTGCCTTGCCGACGCGTTTCAACTTCCTTCCGATCTGATTGGCCGGGGGCCTTGCTCGAACAAGCCGGGGATGGTGGAGCTCCGAGTGGTCTTGCTGACCACGATGTCTTTCAGGAATGGCACTATAAGTTTCCTTAACCCTCGCGATCCTCATCGCAAACTTGAGCTGACTTTGCTAAACTTGAAGCAGTTCCTTAAGCCAGAGCGGGCGTTCCCCCGCATCGCAGATTAAGCTGCTGCATCTAAATAAGATGTCCGCTCCTGGTGGAACACGCCCGTCAGGATGACGGTGAGGTATATGCAATGGCGACCATCGGCAGACGTGAGCAGGAGATTCTGACTGCCATCGTCGAGACCTACATCTCGACCGGTGAACCGGTGGGTTCACGTACGCTGGCAAGGCATAACAGGGAAAATCTGAGTGCGGCAACCATTCGCAATGTGATGGCGGATCTGGCCGAAGCCGGATTGCTGGCGCAGCCGCATACCTCTTCTGGCCGCATTCCTTCGGTAGAAGGTTATCGCTACTATGCCGAGAAGCTCTCCGGTGAGGTGAGTCTGAAGCCGGACGACGAGCAGACCATTCAGCGCTACTTTCAGGGCGTAAATGAAGTTCAAGATTTCATGGAGCGCACCTCGCACGTGCTCTCACTAATCTCGTCGGGCGTTGGTGTGGCGGTGACTTCGACCGGCCCGCGAAAGGCACTGGAACACGTTCACTTCCAGCGGCTGGCCGAGCAGCGCGTGCTTGCCATTGTGGTTACGCTCAGTGGTGTAGTACGCGACCGCGTGCTGCGCCTTCCTCGCGATGTGAGTCAGTCTGAACTCGACTTGGCAGGGCGCTACATCAATGACAATTTTCGCGGCTGGTTGATTGAGGACGTGCGCCGCGAGCTTGAGCGACGCATCGAACAGGAGCGTAGCGAATATGACCGGCTGATGGTTTCCGTCGCTCAGCTATACCAGAGCGGCGCGCTGGCCACAAAGGACGAAGACGCCGAGGTCTACGTGGAAGGCACGGCGAACCTGGTTCAAAGAGAGAACGACACCGACCGACTGCGCCAATTGCTGAAGACGCTGGAGGAGAAAACACGCATAGTCGAGTTGCTCTCTTCCTATGTGGATACGCGCCAGGAAGCGGTACGCGTGATCATCGGCCTGGAAGAAACACTGCCGGACTTGAGTAGCTTTGTGCTCATCGGCGCTCCTGCCCGCAGCGGACAGGAGATTCTGGGGCGGCTGGCCGTCATCGGTCCCACGCGAATGGATTATCAGCACACCATTACCGCCGTGTCTTACATCGCACGGCTTTTTGACAAGCTACTAAATGACTCGGAATAAGCATACGAAAATGACGAACGAAGACATTCAGAATCCTCCAGTTGATGTTGAGCATGAACTGGCCCAGGGCGATGCGAGCAACGACACGGTCAGCGCAGAGCCGTCCGAAATCGACAAGCTAAAATCGGAAAACGCACTCTATCTCGACCGCCTGGCGCGCTTGCAGGCAGAGTTCGAAAACTTCCGCAAACGCAGCCAGCGCGAGCAGCAGGAGTTCCGCGAATACGCGCTCAACGATTTCATCAAGCAACTGCTTCCGATTCTTGACAGCCTGGATCGCGCGCTGAAGGTGGAGGACATCTCAACGGCGGACTTCCGCGCCGGCATAGAGTTAATCGACCGTCAGTTCCATGACGTGCTCACACGTTTCGGTGTAGAACCAATATCAGCCCAGGGACAGCCCTTCGATCCCAACCTGCACCAGGCCATCCAGATGGTGGAAACCACCAAGGTTCCGGACCATCACGTGATCGATGAACTGCAGCGGGGCTACCGCCTGCGCGACCGCGTACTGCGCGCCGCCATGGTGCGAGTTGCCGAGAACCCGAACAAATAAATTGGAATGGCGCGTTTTGCGCCACGGAGGACGACCGCTCAGGCGGTCTTTTGAACACTGGCTACTAACGTTAAACGTGACTATTACGAAGTTCTCGGCGTCACCCGCACGTCGGGGGACGGCGAGATTAAGAGCGCCTATCGCAAGCTTGCCCTGCAGTATCACCCGGACCGCAACCCCGGCGACCACCAAGCCGAGGAACGCTTCAAGGAGTGCAGTGAGGCTTACTCTGTGCTCAGCGATCAGCAGAAGCGCGCTACCTACGACCGTTTCGGTCATGATGCCTTCACCAACGGCGGTGGTGGACAGGGACAGGGTGGCTTCCAGCATGTGGACATCAGCGATCTGTTCGGAGAGATGTTCGGCTTCGGCGATCTGTTCGGCAACGCCGGAGGACGAGGGGGACGGCGCTCACGCGCGCAGCGTGGCGCAGACCTCCGCGAAGACCTGAGCATTACGTTTGAAAATGCGGCGTTCGGCGTGGAGAAGGAAGTCAGCGTGCGTCGCCGCGAACTGTGCGACACCTGCCAGGGCACCGGCGCCAGCGGCGGCAAAGCGCCCAGCCAGTGCCGCCAGTGCAACGGTCACGGGCAGGTACGTTACCAGCAGGGATTCTTCAGTGTGGCCCGCACATGCCCAGTCTGTCAGGGCACCGGAACCATGATTGAGAGTCCGTGCGCCAAGTGCAAGGGCCAGCGAGTACTGAGCCGGGTGCACACCCTGCAGGTGAAAGTACCCGCCGGCGTGGAAGACGGAACCCGCATTCTATACAGCGGGCACGGCGACACGGGACTCGACGGCGGTCCTGCCGGCGACGTGTACATTGTGCTGCATGTGGCCGAGCATCCGTTCTTCGAGCGTGATGGCAAAGACCTGCACTGTGTCATCCCTATCTCCATCACCCAGGCCGCACTCGGTGCCAAGGTGAACATTCCTACGCTGGAGGGTGAAGCCATTCTGGAAATTCCAGCGGGCACGCAGAGCGGAAGCAGTTTCCGCATGCGCAAAAAGGGCGTTCCGGTACTGAACGGCTCTGGGCGCGGCGACCTGTTTGTGGAAGTGAAGGTGACCACCCCGGAAAAGCTGACGCGGCAGCAGCGCGAGCTACTGGAAGCGCTGGCACAGACGCTGGGGCAGGAAAACGCACCCGAAAAGCGCAGCCTATTGAACAAAATGAAAGACATCTTCAACTAAGACCTCAAAGGATCAACCGACGGGCGCGGAGCTTTTCCGCGCCTTTCCTTTTTCTGATCCAGCGCGGCGCCAATCCTTTTGAAAGCTCCCGCCGCTTGCTTTAGGCTGGAGGCATGACACGACGCCGCTGGATTGCCGACCGATTCTCCGACCATGACGCCGAACTGCTGGGCTCAAATGCCGCGCACCTCGCGCGCGTTCTGCGGGCACGTGTGGGGCAAGAGTATGACATCGTCTGCGGCGAGGCGGTACGTCTGGGCACCATAACCTCGGTCTCCGAAGAGCGTGTAGAGTTCTCCCTCGGCGAGGCGGTCTTAGAGCGATTGGAGCCTGAGATTGTGCTGGTAATGGCGATCTACAAGTTCGACCGGTTGGAGTGGGCCATTGAAAAATGCACGGAGCTGGGCGCAACAAGGATTGTTCCGGTGATTGCGCGGCGCACTGATACCCATCTGGCAACGGCGGCGGTGAAGCGCGTGGAGCGGTGGCGGCGCATCGCGCACGAGGCGGCACAGCAATCGCGCCGTCTGCGCGCGCCGCAGATCGACGAGGCGGTGACGCTCAAATCCGCGCTAGCCCTGGAAGCTCCGACGCGCCTGCTCCTGAACGAAAACGAACGCAGTAAAAATATTTTCGAAATTCTCTCGAAAGCGGCCCTGCCGGTAATTTTTGCGGTTGGACCAGAGGGCGGGTGGACGGAAGAGGAACTCTCTCAGTTTGACGCTGCGGGATGGCTCAGCGTGAGTCTGGGAACAGCGATCTTGCGTGCCGAGACCGCGGCGATTGCCGCGCTGGCGCTTGTAGCAGCGATTCTCAATTGAATGCGAAAGTGCATTTTACCCGCATAAACACTAAGGGGAACGCTTTCGCGTTCCCCCATTGTGTAGCCTTTTTCGTGAAAGTTACTACTTCTTCTTTGCGGCCTTCTTAGCGGCTTTCTTAACGGCCTTCTTCGCAGCTTTCTTGGTTGCCATGACTATTCTCCCTTTGAACAATCTTGGAATTTAACTGCAACGAAACGTTGCAATTGGTTAGATGTATATGTTCTTTGAAAATCCATGTCAAGAAAAAAAAGAAAATGGGAGCGTAAGTTTTTCGGTCACCTCGAGAAAATTACGTCGCTTGAGACGTCTAACGCAACGCTCTAAGCAGCAATCCGGAGACTGTGTCCTGCAGGGTGTGCGCCATAATTGCCGGGCGAAGACCTTTGCGCAAGATGCTCACGATGCCGAAAGCGAGACCGAGCAGAGCGATCAGCAGCATGCGCTTTGCTCCCTCGTACCCGTGGCCGAGGCCGAACAGGATGCTCACCACCAGCAACGCAATCCAGCGGTTGCCGAGCAATCGCGAAAACTGCTTTTGCAGATAGCCGCGGAAGAGGACCTCTTCGCAGAAGCCTGCCGTAGCGCTCAGGCAGATCCACAAAAGCACTTCCAGTCCGCTCTGTGGGGCAAGGAAGCCAATCTGCCTGCGAGCGTCATCGAGGCTGCCGGAATGGCTCATGCCCATGGCAAGTGCAACCACGGCGATGACCAGCAAAGCGCCGAACCAGGTGCCCACCGCAATTGCAATATCGAGGAGAAAGTCTTCGACGCGCTGCCAGCGGCCTCCGATCAACTCGCGCAGGCTCAGGCCGGCACTGTGCAATCCCCACCAGACATATGCCGTCAGCAGCCACTCGTAGAACATCGTGACGAGGTAGATGCGCACGAGAGCATGACCGGAGTGCAAGCCGTGCCCGCTCCTGGCGTTCAGCGCGCTGAAGACGCCGAGGACCAGCAGGAGCAGGGCGGTGTGCCAATAAGGAATGGGGCGGCTTTCTACCACAACAGTGCCGTTCAGCGCGGCACCGGAAACGGAATTGGGGGATGCGGAATCGGGCGTGGTGCTCTCCATGCTTCTCCTTGCGCGATTGACCCGGATTTAATCGATGCTGAGGACGCTGCCGCCGCTGCTGCCCTTCAACTCTTCGATGCGGGAGAGAACCTTGCGTGCGAAAGCGAATAGGCTCTTGGCATTGTTCGCCTGTTCGCCAGCCAAAACTACAGGATGGCCGGAGTCTCCACCTTCGCGAATAGTTGGATCGAGTTCTATGCGTCCGAGGAAAGGCACGTTGAACTGCTTCGCTGTGCGCTCGCCGCCGCCGGCGGAGAAGACATCGATCTCATGATTACAATGCGGGCAGACCAGGTAACTCATGTTCTCGACGATGCCGAGGATTTCAACCCGCACCTGGCTGAACATCTCGAGCGCCTTGCGCGCATCCTGCAAGGAAACGTCAGAGGGCGTGGTGACGACAATCGCGCCGGTCAGCGGCACCGTCTGGGTCAAAGAGATCGCGATGTCGCCGGTGCCGGGCGGCAGATCGATGATCAGATAATCGAGCTTGCCCCAGGCCACCTGCTCCAGGAATTGCTTGATCACGCCGTGCAACATGGGGCCGCGCCATACGAGAGGCTTGTCGCCGGGATTCAGGTAACCGACGGATATGACCTTGACGCCATAGCGCTCGGCGGGGACGATGAAATTGTCAGGCGTCAATTCGGGTTCGCCGCTTGCGCCGAGCATCAGCGGAACATTGGGCCCATAGATGTCAGCGTCAAGCAGCCCGACCTTGAAACCGAGGCGCGCCAAGGCCAGCGCAAGATTGACGGAGAGCGTGGTTTTGCCGACTCCACCCTTGCCGGAACCGACCGCAATGATGGAGTTGACACTGGGAATCGCCTGCGGCCCTCCGGGCTGCGGGGCATTTGAATGTGCATGCATGTGCAAGGATGCGTCCTTAACCAACCGTGATGATGTAACTTTTGATTATACCGGGAAGACCCGTGCGAACGGTTGCGCTCGACTAGAACGGCAGGAGCAGGAGAGAGCACAAGGCGGTGACAATGCATCGAGGCTCAAAGCTTAGCGCCCGGCCGAAGCCGGGCGCATTCTCTTGCAAAAACACCTCGCTACAGACTGCTCATGTTGGAGAGGAAGTCACCGTTGGCGCGCGTCTTGCTGAGTTTGTCGATCAGCAACTCCATGGCTTCGACGGGCGAGAGCGGATTAAGAACACGGCGCAAAACCCAGATGCGTTGCAGATCCTCCTTGACCTGGAGCAACTCCTCCTTGCGCGTTCCCGAGCGCTGAATGTCGATGGCCGGGAAAACACGCTTGTCGCTGAGCTTGCGGTCGAGGATGACTTCCATGTTGCCGGTACCCTTGAACTCTTCAAAGATCACGTCATCCATACGGCTGCCAGTTTCAATCAGCGCCGTGGCAATAATGGTGAGCGAGCCGCCCTCTTCAATGTTGCGGGCGGCGCCGAAGAAGCGCTTAGGCCGCTGCAGGGCGTTGGAGTCCACACCGCCGGAGAGCACTTTGCCCGAGGGAGGAACGATGGTGTTGTAAGCGCGTGCCAGGCGGGTGATCGAATCCAACAGAATCACCACGTCGCGTTTATGCTCAACCAGGCGCTTGGCTTTTTCGATCACCATTTCTGCGACCTGCACGTGTCGGGCAGCGGGCTCGTCAAAGGTGGAGCTGATCACTTCGCCCTTGACCGAACGCTGCATGTCCGTGACCTCTTCCGGACGTTCATCGATGAGCAGAACAATCAGCACCACCTCCGGATGATTGGCCGTGATGGAGTTGGCGATGTTCTGCAGCAGCATGGTCTTGCCGGTGCGCGGCGGAGCTACGATCAACCCGCGCTGGCCTTTGCCGATGGGAATCAGCATATCCATGACGCGGGCGCTCATGTTGTCCCGCACGGTTTCCAGCTTGAGGCGCTCCTGAGGGTAAAGCGGCGTCAGGTTGTCGAAGAGAATCTTGTTGCGGGCCTCATCGGGCGATTCGAAGTTAACAGCCTCGATCTTGACCAGCGCGAAGTACTTTTCTCCCTCGTGGGGAGGGCGAACCTGTCCGCTGACTGTGTCACCGGTCTTCAGGTCGAACTTGCGGATCTGCGAGGGCGAAACATAAATATCGTCGGGGCCGGGCAGGTAGTTGTAATCCGGTGAGCGGAGGAAGCCGTAGCCGTCGGGGAGAATTTCAAGCACGCCCTCGGCGAAGATGTGGCCTTCTTTTTCACTCTGCGCCTGCAGGATTTTAAAGATCAAGTCCTGCTTGCGCAAACCGCTCGCACCAGGTAGGTCCAACTCGCGAGCGATCTTGGTCAGCTCGGTAATGTTCTTTTCTTTGAGTTCAGCGATCGTCATGTCCACCTACGGAATGTTTAATGAAAGGAAGGAATCGGGTGCGCCGCAAAGCGCAGGGAATGTGGTTGCCGTCAATCCTGGCTCATCCAGCGAGCAACCTTTTGGATGGGAAGCCGGCCTGGAGCCTTGTACGGCCGGATGAGCGATTCGCACATCTGCTACGAACCGATTCTGCGATACTGCAGTTACCTGGTGCTACGTTGCTGGAGCTCATCCCCTGCGGCTGCCGCCGACGCGGCAAGCCGTAAAGTGGAATTCGAAAACTTCCACTTAAGCCGCCCGACGTTGAGCATCTTTTGCATTCACCGGATCGGCCATCACATTGTCACGCTCATTGTCGGAAATGCGGTTCAGAACATCATTGGTTGTGTCCTGAATGCGTGTGTTGGGCTTGTGAAACTTACGAGTTGCCTTGGAAGCAATCTGGCAGAGCATATAACGATTTTGCAATGTATGTAAAGCTTCAAAGACTTTATCTGAACGCATGCTTTCTCCTTTTGCGTCGAACCTGCCGGCACTTAATACCGTTCCAAGGTCAACATATCTTGCTTAATGTCTTGGCCGAAACTCAACCTCTCGCTGCTATTTAGATGCAGGGCAAGGGTCGTTCGCCACTTTATCCGGGCTACAGTGTTCCTATCTGAGCCTCTCACTCCCCTTAGACAGACTTTCCTTTTCTCGCGCTCCGCATCACTGAACGCAATAGGCTGATGACCTCCTGATCAGTACCTTCAACCTGGTTTGCTTGGAGGACTCTGCCATTGGCCCACGCGCTTCCGGGCCTTGGAGATGAGTGTCGGAATGACTTCACACTACTAAGGCGTCTTCGACAGGTTGTACATTAAAACTTTGCCAAGATAAGGTCAAGATTCTTTTTTGCTAACTTAACTTATTGATTCTTATCGAATCTGGAATGATACTCCCCCGCCGCACTCTCTGACGGCAGACTCGGGTTCCACGTTTCCCTGTGCTCGATGAGCTCAAGTGCCGCTCACCCACCCCAGCTGCTTGCTGGAGTAGCCTTCTGCATCATGACCTCGTGAGGAGCGTCCCAGGAAGGCTCAACGATGGAAAAACCGCAGCAAAACAGCGCGCAGCAATAGCAAGGCAACGATTTATCGTAGCACCTACCGCGCCGGATCGCTAGTCGCGAGCGTGGGAGGGGTCCGGGGTGCGCGCCACATTCACATCAATATGCACTTTTTGCCTAGTACTCATACCCGGCGCATAGCAGTTCCGGTCGGGGTTGTAGCTGGCGGCACAGGCAGAGGCAAACCCCAAACGCAGCGGCGATTGCGCGAATTGCCAGACCTCGGCAAAGGGCGTTCCGCTGGTATGCGGCGGCGGCGGCATCTTAGGGAAAACACAGCCGGGCGAAGGTGGACATGTGTCATTGGCGACCCAGAAGACGAGTTCGCTTCCCTGTGCGGAGTCGTGGAGATCGCGCGCCGTAGTAATGAGGCTTCCATCCGGCTCGGCGACCGCGATGCCGGAGCAATAGATTCCGGGACGAAAGCCAGCATTCTTCACCGCGGCCGCCCAAGCGAAGATGTATTGCTTCTGTAATTCGAGCATTCTCCCACCCTGCTCCTGGTCGAGAAAGATCACGCTGCCTAGACGGAAACCTTCAGCCCTTGCCGCTCGCGAGGCCGCCACGCCATCGGACGCGCCAAGGTTGGGCCGGGTTTTCAACTCGGCGTAGGAGCGCCCGTTAAAGAGCAGCAGAAAACCGAAGCCAGCGCGCTCCAGCGTAGTTCGCTTGCCCTGCCAGCTATTGAAGCTTTCGCCCGGAGGATTGCTTAGCCAATAGCCGGTAAAGGCGAAGGTTTTATGCAAGGCTGCAAGACTGGCGTCGCCGGGATAGTCGTTGCGATCGAAGCCGAGGTATGACGCGGATTGCCGGGAGCGCTGGTCACTCAAGAGTACAGGGGCTGCGTCAGCCGCTGGTAACGGAACGCAAACCGAAACCAGCATGACGACCGCAGTCAACACCAGCAAAATTGCGCGGGGTTTGTTCTCCATGGCGGATAGTGTAAGACAGATGTCCGGGCCAGCGACGGCTAATTGCTTTGCTACTGAGCTCACTATGCGAGCCTGAAGCGCGGGGGCTCGCAGTTCCCCGCTTCTACGCCATCGCGCTCTGGAGTATGTGCACCGACGTTTGTGCAAGATGGAGAACGGCTCGCCAGAGTGAGGGTTAAGGCCCCTGAACTCAGTTTTTAGACCGGCATTTCCACATTCGTGTTGAAAACTTATCCGATATCAAACTTCGTTACCGCGCGACGGCAGGACAGAATCTCGCCGTCGGAATTGAGCCAAGGTAATAGTTCTGTCACAACTCTTTACAACTCATGGAAAGAAGGTCCGACCATTGATCGCGGCGCTCCAATCCGTTTAAACTTCGGAGCGTTGACCCGCTGCGACCTGCCGGATCGGAGCGCCTTAGCCTGTCCAAATTCCTGGCGCGGGATGGCCGGAACGAGAATCGCGGCCGGCTTGCACAAATCTGCGGCAGGGAAATTCGCGGGGAAGACACAGGAGACGCTTCTTTGCTGTACCTCCACGCTCTGGGACATTTTCATCCCGAGACGGTTCTTGATAATCACTTTCTGTCATCCCTGGATATTGGGGTGGATGTGAAATGGATCGAGGACCGGGTCGGCATAGTTGAGCGGCGCACTACGCTGCCACTGGAATATTTGCGCCAGACGCGCAATCAAGATCCACGCGCCGCTTCCGAAGCGGCCCACACCACGCCAACGCAAATGTCAGAGCGCGCCGCGCGGATGGCGCTGGAGCGCGCCGGGCTTAATGCTTCGCAACTTGGGATGATCGTCTCCGGTGGATGCTCTCCGGAGATGCAGATTCCCGCCGACGCCAGCCGCATTGCCAACGCACTTGACGTTCGCGCAACCTGCTTTGATCTGCAGTCGGCTTGCTCAAGCTTCGCTTCGCAGATTCATTTCCTGAACCAGATGCGCCCCGAAGCGCTGCCCGATTACGTGCTGGTGGTCAGCAGCGAGACCTTTACCCGCACCATCGACTACAGTGACCGCCGCCAGGCCGTGCTCTTTGGCGATGCGGCTTCGGCCGCCATCATCTCGTCGCGTGTGCCTGCGCCCTCGGTAATTTCAGAGACCACCTTCGGCTGCGATCCGAGAGGACAACACCAGATCACGATTCCCACTGGCGGGCACTTTGCGCAACAAGGTCATGCGGTCCAGGTCTTCGCCATCCGCACGACCACGGACGTGGTGAAACATTTGCAGGCCACTATGCCCCCGTCAGAGACACGTCGCCAGGTCTTCATCGGTCATCAGGCCAACCTGCGCATGTTGGAGAACGTCTGCAAGCGCACCGGCATTGAATGTCCAAATCACTATGCCAACGTGGCTTACTTTGGCAACTGCGGCGCCGCGGGAGCGCCTACCGTGCTCTCACAGTACTGGGACGAGTTGCGCCACTGCGTGATCCACATGGCAGTGGTGGGCTCCGGGCTGGCTTGGGGCGGCATGCGGATCTCGCGCGATTGATCGGGCGGCCTGGCTTCCAGCAGCCGTCGGATCGAATCAGAATAGAGCAGCCGTTAAGCTCCGGTTGGCGGCTAGTGTAGATACAGAGCGGTCCCAGGGAGCCTGAGCCCCTGGGACTTCGCCATTGGAACGACTCTTGTGAATTGATGCGTTCCACTTGGGCAATGCAATCGCGCCAGCCGCTGGCAAACAGACCGCCTAAGCTTTGGGAGCTGTGGGCTCGCCGATCGGCGTAATAGGCAGTGCGAGCGCCTCCTTGCGCAGTTCTTCGAAGAGAATCGTGCTCAGGTAGCGTTCGCCAAAGCTGGGGATAATGGCGACGATGAGTTTGCCTGCGTTCTCGGGACGCTGGGCCACCTTCAAGGCCGCGGCCACGGCGGCTCCCGAAGAGATTCCAACCAGCAGGCCTTCTTCCCTGGGTAGGCGGCGCGCAAGGTCGATTGCTTCATCGTTAGAGACCTGGACAACTTCGTCGATCAACTTGGTATCCAGCACACTGGGCACAAAACCCGCGCCGATTCCCTGTATCTTGTGAGGTCCCGGCTTGCCGCCGGAGAGCACCGGGCTGTCGGCCGGCTCCACTGCAATCGCCTTAAACGACGGCTTCTTCGGCTTGATATAGCGGGCGATCCCGGTAAGAGTTCCTCCGGTACCGACGCCGGAGATGAGGATGTCCACTTTGCCGTCCGTGTCTTTCCAGATCTCAGGGCCCGTGGTCGCAAAGTGAATTTCAGGATTGGACGGGTTGTTGAACTGCTGGAGTATGTAACCGTTGGGGGTGTTGGCGAGCAACTCTTCGGCCTTGGCTATTGCACCGTTCATGCCATTGGGGCCGGGGGTCAGCACGATTTTGGCGCCGAAAGCCAGCAGGAGTACGCGACGTTCCAAGCTCATCGTCTCCGGCATGGTGAGGATCAACTCGTAACCCTTGACTGCCGCCACGAACGCCAGCGCGATTCCCGTATTGCCGCTGGTGGGTTCGATGAGGACCGTTTTACCCGGCTTAATCTTGCCATCGCGCTCGGCGGCCTCAATCATTGCAAAGCCGATACGATCTTTGACGCTGGCCAACGGATTTTGGCTCTCCAGCTTGACAGCCACTCTTGCAGCCGATCCCCGGGTGATGTTGTTGAGGTAGAGGAGCGGCGTTTTTCCAATCAACTCGGTGATGCTGTTTGCAATCGGCATTTCATCTCCATCTGGCCCGCGATTGGCGAACCGCGAAAAATTCACTGCACTTGGAAGGTTTCCTGCTGGCATACAACGCGGCAGGGAGATTGGCCCTACTGTTTCCGATGCACTGGACGAACGTTCGGTCCAACAAAAAACCCACCGGCCATGATTACTGGCGGTGGGTTCGTGAACTTTTCCCGAATAACTTTCTATTCCACGATCTCATTTTCGCCAGAAGGCCGCCTTCTGCAACAACAGCAGGCGCAGAACCGACAGATCTGGCAACAGAGCATCATGACCCCCTTTTTATAGTCCGTTCTCTTCGAGGAGTCAACAACAGCCGGCTCACACCGAAAGAGAACCCTGCGCCCCAGCTTCTGCAGGACGCTTTCTCGTCTTTCTGTACAACACAGGTCACCTACGGAAATATCTTGCAGCTACCAAGTCTGTGCGAAAGTCCCCTAAAGCGTTCGCCATGCTTAGCTTGCGGCTGTTGGAGCGCATCGGGCGTTCGGCTCGACAACTATTTCTTACTCCCAAGGACAACGTTCTGCTCTGCTCCAGCGTCTTAAGTCAGTGCTGCACGTTCGTGTACGCCACGTGAACTCGGTCTGCAATCCGTTTTCGCGCCTGTCTTCGGCGTTGAGTCTCCGCCCGCGTAGACAGAAACCCAGTGCAGAGCTATGTCCAGCGCGAAGAAGCTTTCCGTTGTGCCGCATGGAATCCGATCAGGATTCCTATGCCAAAGCATTCGGACTTCGCCTCTCAACCTTTGCCGGTTTTTTCAGCATGGCGCCGGCGACAACTCTAAATGACAAACACAGTGTCTTTCTCCTTCGATCTCTGGATCGAGTAGTTAAATCCTCTGGTGGTGGTGAAAATATGGCTCGCCGACTTTTCGAACAACTCCCGTCCATCCTCGCTGCCGGTCGCTCGTGCTCTCGCGATAGTCATAGTGACCGCCACAGCTCGCGCCCGATTGACACCTACTTCCGGCATCTCCTCGACAGCGCTCTACCCTGTCTCGCCGTAGTAGCGATCCTTCTGGGCTCATTGCTCATCGCCTGCGGGGGCGGGAGCTCAACACCCAAGACTGTGCCTGTCGTAGTGACGTCCGTGACCGTCAGTGGCACAGCAACAGCAGTGGCGACTGGTGGGACCGTGACCCTGACCGCAACGGTTAATGGCACGGGAAGCCCGAGCCAATCCGTCACCTGGGCGTGTACTGGCGGGACGGTGAACGCCAGCACGGGCGTGTACACGGCACCAGCTACGGCCGGGAACTATACTTGCACCGCGACTAGCGTTGCAGACACAACCATGTCGTCGTCGCCATTTGCCGTCACGGTGGCCAGCGTCAGCGTCAGTGCCCCAATTACGACGGTAGCGGTTAATGGCACCCTGACGTTCACGGCAACGGTCGCGCCATCAACCGAGAGCCAAACCGTGACTTGGGCGTGTGGTAGCGGGAAGATCACAAGCGCGGGCGTATATACGGCACCGGCTACGGCCGGGAGCGATACTTGCACCGCAACGAGCACGGCAGTCACATCGGCGATGGCGACCACACCCACCATCACCGTCACTTCCGCGGCGGTTCAGAAGCCGACATTCACCAGCACGCCGTCTACAACACTGGCTGTGGGCGCGACCTATACTTACGCGATCACGACTACCCCAACCGGAGCCACCTTAGCGCCGACCACCCTCCCCGCAGGGGCGACGCTCACCGGAAGCACAGTGAGCTGGACTCCTACGGCGGCAGAACTGCTCATGCCGTCCAACTTTACGGTTACGGCAACGAACGCAGGTGGCTCGACTGCGCAGTCGTGGACAGTGACACCGTTGCGCAACGTTACGGTGACATACGGTGATAACTTCTGGAATGCGGGTCCGGGGAGTCCTGCGGTGGGGCCGCTTGAAAGTGTAGCCGTTCTGGGCGCAATCGTACCTGGCTCGGCCACAACTTGCACCAGCGGCGGGTACACCTTTAACCTTTGCGCCTCGACCCTGACGAGTTCCACGGGCACGTACATAATCGACAATGTGCCAGCGGGATACTATTGGCTGGCGAACGGTCCCACTGAGAGGTACTGGACTAACGTCAGCTCCTTCGACGGCAGTACGGACTTTATTGGACAGCTGTTGGAGGCCGACGCCGCGGCCCAGACGGTTACCATCACCGCTCTGCCGCTGCTTGCTACGGCGTCCCCGAATGTCTCTCCGAACGATGTGATCTGGATTGGAAGCCCCAACACAACTGCCTGGTGGGCACCGCAAGGCCCAGTGGGCGGCACTCCGCTGCCGCCGACGCTCACTCCGATGACCTACACGGGAACCATCGCGCTCGGTACTCTGCCGGCGATTAACTCCGGCGGAGGGAATCCAGATCCAAGCTGGATACTCCAATTCACTCCTCGATCGATCACCGGCGGAGCGGGCACCGTCGGATACGCTGGTATGTCCATCGCCGCCGATTCCAGCCTCGGAACGGGCTTTACCTATGCCACCCCGATCGGGGCGACGGACGCGCTGACCGATTCAACTTCGGCGACGCTGTCCTTTGCCACAAAGGGCTGGAGTTCGCTGATTCCGGGCACGTATACGCTCTCCGGCGGCACGACGACACCAGGAATGGTTTACTTCGGAACCTATCTGGCATCTCTGCCCTATACCACAGCGCCACTGTCGGCAATCGGTGGCGGCTACCCAAGCTGCAGTTCGAGCACCCTCGTCTCTAACACCGTGCCGTGTACGGAGGCCCCAGGACTTGTGGGATGGCCGCCCTATACCAGTTACGCGCCGGACCCGGCACTCCTCAGCACTCCACACCAGCAAAACACCCGCGAAGCGGCGACCGACGCTAGCCCGCTGTTCATGGCATACGCGGCACTGGATTCGTCAACGTGCTCGACGTCGCTCCCTTCGTCACTCTGTACGCCTCCTGATAGTGACACTGTAACCATGCCGGTTGACAACGCATTTGCATCCACGGGGTGGCCGATGGTGCTGTCGAGCCAGGTTGAAATTCAAACCAAGCTTGGCTACACCAGCAACTTCTCCACGATCTCCACCAGTCAGTTCTCCGTCTCCAGTCTCGGTTCGGCGATCACCGATCAGCCGCTCGTCTCCACGGTGGCGGCCCCGACGATCACCTGGCCCGGAAATACTACACCCGTCGGTATGTACAAATTTGCTTCCCCTGCTCCGGGAATGACTCTGAGCTGGGGGGCGGCAACCCTCAACTCCGCCGTCAGCGGCGCCGCAGTAATCACTGGCTATCACGTGATGGTCTATGCGGCACCCTCTGGAAGCGGATCCTGGGGCACCGCGCTTGTTGATTTGTACACGACGAATTTGTCGCTTACCGTACCAACATTGAAGCTGGCCGCGGGGACCTACGTCTTCGTCATTGAAGCGAAGGCAGACGCAGAAGCAAATCTGCTCTCAGCTCCATGGCATTCCAAGTTTCCGAGAGGAACGGCACAGGTAGTGTCGGCACCAATGACAGTTACTGCAGCGTGGTAGCTACTGAGAGTACTGGTTGCAAGGTTTCTGAATGGAAACTTGCAACCAGCAATCTCCCTGGTTAGTGACGAGCCCCACCATTCCGGTGGGGTTCGTTGTTTTAGCGGTTGGGATTTAAGCGGCGATTCAAGGATAATGGGGCATTGCACTTTAGTCGTGCGGTGGAAAAAGAGGTTCTCTTGCGACGTTCCGGCCTGCCTGTCCTTGGTGTCGTAATTTTGTGTGTAGTGTTTGGAGCCGCGCAGGTTTCCGGGCCAGCAACGAAGGCTGCCCAGGGACCAGTGCGTCACGGTCTGTTCGCGCTCGATGAGGATCTGCAGGCGCTAGCCAAGCGAGTCGGCCCGGCGGTGGTGACAATCGAGGTCACTGGCCTGACGGCGGTAGAAGACCCCAATACCCGGCAGACGAATATCGCCAAAGAGCAAGCACTCGGCTCCGGCATTGTGGTCGATCCATCGGGGTATATCCTGACGAATGCCCATGTCGTGGAGCATGCGACCTCTATCACGGTTCTGGTATTTCGCCATCGCAACGAACAGGCTGGGGGCGCCGAAGATGCTGAACGTTTTGTCGCCAAAATTCTAGGCCGTGACGCTCTGACTGACCTGGCGCTGCTAAAAGTTGAGGCCTCCGATTTGCCTTCCCTCAGGCTGGCGAACTCCGATGAGGTGCATGTTGGTCAGCTTGCTTTGGCCTTCGGTAGTCCTCTCGGTCTTGAAAATACTGTGACCATGGGCGTCATCAGCTCGACCCAGAGGCAATTGAACAGCGCGGTCCCGGTGGTTTATTTGCAAACCGACGCAGCCATCAACCCAGGCAACTCCGGCGGACCGCTGGTCAATATCGATGGTGAGGTTATCGGCATAAATACGATGATTGCTTCGCAGTCTGGCGGCAGCGAAGGCGTAGGCTTTTCGATTCCCTCGAACACATTGCGCATCGTCTATGATCAGCTGCGCAGGCACGGACACGTGCGCCGCGGTGCCATCGGTATCCTTGCGCGTGACATCACGCCGACCCTTGCCAGTGGACTTGGCCTCGCAGAACAGTCCGGCATCATTCTCGAAGACGTGGTGCCGGGTTCCTCCGCCGATCGCTCCGGCCTGCATCCGGGCGACATCCTGCTCTCCGTCGATGACAAGTCTTTTCACAATCCGCGAGCCCTCTCGGTCTTGCTCTTTCAAAAAAGAGTCGGCGATACGACGGTCTTTAAAATCCAGCGAGGCTCACAGGTGCTTACTATAAAAGTCCCCGTCACCGAGCGCGAGGGCGATCCGGAGAGCATTCTCGATCCCACTCAATCGGCCGGCAACATCATCCCCAAACTAGGGATCGTGGGCATACAGATTACCGATTCAGTCGCGCAACTCATCCCGCCCACGCGCCTTCCGGGAGGCATTTTGGTGACCGCGCTGACCGCGGGTGGCAACGGATCGCTCTTCGACCTGCACCCCGGAGACGTGCTGCACTTGCTGAATCGCACGCCGCTCGATTCGCTGGAAACTCTGCGCAGGGCACTGGCAGCGCTGAAGCCTGGCGATCCGGTGGTCTTCAGCATCGAGCGCAGCGGTCAACTTAACTACGTTGCATTTGTCCTCCCGGAGTAGAACCAGCGGCAGTGGTGGCAAGGGTTGCGCAAATCTCAGTCCTTGCGCGCCGACTCGACGATGATGAATGTGGCATACTTACCTTCATTGTGCGCCTTCATCTGGCCACGCTCATCGACGATTACCGCCGTCACGGCAAGCAAAGAGCCGTGGTCGTCTATCGCGGCAATCGCACGCAAATCTCCAGTTACGCCGAAGTTGCAAATCTGGCGGAGCGCTTCGCCGCCGAATTGATGAGGCGCCAATTGACCCGCGGCGACCGCGTCGTGCTCTGGGGGCAAAACAGCGCGGAGTGGATTGGGGCATTCCTGGGCTGCGTGCTGCGCGGTGTAATCGTAGTCCCTCTGGACGCTGCCGGCGGTATTGAGTTCGCCCAACGCGTCATCGCGGAAACCCAGCCCCGTCTGCTCGCCGCAGACCGTTCGCTGCTCTCTCGCCTCGACGCGGCCCATCCTCTCAACTTGCCATGCATCGCCCTCGACGAACTTGCGGCCGCACTTCCCTCTCCACCCTTTGAGGCTACGCTGCAGGAGCCGGGGTTAGGGCCGGAAACACCGCTGCAGATTCTATTCACCTCCGGCACAACCTCTCAGCCTAAAGGCATCGTGCATACCCACGGCAACATCATCGCAAGCCTTGCACCGATCGAGCGCGAGATACGGAAGTATCTTGCGCTGGAGCGCATCTTCCATCCCCTGCGCTTTCTCCATACGCTTCCATTGAGCCATGTCTTCGGGCAGTTCATGGGGCTGTGGATTCCGCCTCTGCTGGCTGCCGAATTGCATTTTGAAAATCGACTTGAGGCGTCTCGCCTGCTGCATTTGATCCATCGCCGGCGCATCTCCGTTCTTGCGGCTGTGCCGCGTGTCCTTGACCTGCTCAAATCTCATCTTGAAGGCACCTTTCCTGATCTCCCCGAGCGGCTGGCTTCTACGCGCGGCCAGCGAATATGGCACAAGTGGTGGAGTTTCCGTGACGTACATCGCGAGATCGGCTTCAAATTCTGGGCCTTCGTCTGCGGTGGCGCTTCGCTGCCTGCGGCGCTGGAGCGTTTCTGGAGCGATCTCGGCTTCGCACTAATTCAGGGTTATGGGATGACGGAAACGGCGGCGCTCATTACCCTGAATCATCCCTTTCACATCGCGCAGGGGACAATAGGCAAACCACTTCCTGGCCGCGAAATTCGCATCGGCGACGATGGCGAGGTCATGGTGCGCGGTGAGATGGTTGCTTCGGCCCAATGGCAGGATGGTCGAATGCAGATGCGCTCCGATCCGTGGCTCGCAACCGGCGATCTGGTCGAGCAGGACCAGAGCGGGCAGCTTCACTTCCTCGGACGCAAGAGCGAAGTAATCGTAACCCCGGCTGGGCTCAACATTCATCCTGAGGACATAGAGACGGAGCTAAACAAACAGCCCGGGGTGAAAGCCTCCGCAGTTGTTCCGCTCGACACGACGGCCGGCACAGAAGCTGTGGCCGTTCTGATATTCCGCGGCAGTCCGGAACACGCTCAGGTAGCAGTCGATACGGCAAACGCTCACTTGGCCGAATATCAACGCGTCCGGCGGTGGAGGCTATGGCCGCAACTGGATTTTCCGCGTACCGGCACAGGAAAGATCCAGCGCCAGAAGATTACGAATTGGCTCGCCACCGAGAGCAATGCGGCACTTCTCAAAACGGACGCCTCAGATCCATTATCAGTTCTCATTGCCAGTGTTACCGGCAGCCAGCCCGCGACGACGGGTGACGACGCTCGTCTCGACCGCGATCTCAGCCTCGACAGCCTTGCCCGGGTGCAGTTGCAGACCGAACTCGAGCAGCGCCTTGGCGTCAGCATCCCTGACGAGGAATTCGAACGGATCACTACACTCGGACAGTTGCGTGCGCGGCTCGGCTTTGAACCGAACCGATCCTCTGGTTCCGAAGGCGCCAAACAGATCGCCGAGGCTGGCGCGTACGAGGAGACGGTGCACAGCCTGCAGGATGAACCGCTCCGTTTCGTCTATCCGCGATGGACCTGGTGGCCTGTTATTCAGGCGATGCGAATGATCTTTCAGGAGATCGTGATGCGCCCGCTGGTCTGGCTGCTTGCCGCGCCCAGAGTTATTCGCTACTGCGATCTTCACGGGGACGAAGCACCTCTATTGCTGATCGCAAACCACGTCACGGCGTTCGATGCTCCACTGGTTCTCTACGCTCTGCCCAGTCCGATGCGCAGAAGGGTCGCTATTGCCATGGCCGGTGACATTCTTGAGGATTGGCGGCATGCGCGCAACCAGGGCAACTGGCTGCTCAACTTTCTCGCCCCCGTCGAGTACTGGCTGGTCGCGGCACTGTTCAACGTTTTCCCGCTGCCGCGCGGAGCCGGTTTCCGGCGGAGTTTTGCGCATGCGGGCGAAGCCATGGACCGCGGCTATCACGTGCTCGTATTCCCGGAGGGCCGACAGTCCACGGACGGAACCTTGCAACCATTCCGCGCCGGTATCGCTCTGCTGGCGGCCGAATCCAGTGCGCGGATTTTGCCGGTTGCGCTGAAGGGCCTGGGCGAACTCGAACAAGGAAAACGCCACTGGTTCCGCTCGCATAGCCTCGAGATCAGAGTGGGAAAAACAATGGATGCAAACTCGCATCTGGCATCAGCGAAGCTCGCAGATTCGCTGCATGACACAATCGCGTCACTGTTGCAGCGCTGAGGTCGATGCGCGGATTGCTACTCTCCGTTGCGCCCATTCGCGCGCTTGTCGCAATGCGAATTCTTGGGTTTTCGGCTCTGCGCCTTGAGAGTGAGCCTGACATCCCTGATAATTGAGAGGATGGTTTTTCAAGTGGACAACCGCCTGAAGGTGCGGACAGCGGGATTAGTTATGGCCGCCGGCCTGGCCCTCCTCTGTGCGGCGCTGGCCAGTCCTCGCAATGCGGGCGAGCCGGCCATCGGGGCGAACGATTTGCTCCGCCAAGCCGTGGCCAATGAAGATCCCGGCGGAAAACACGATTACTATTCCTGGACCTCCCGGCTGCAGAAACCGCGTGGTTCAGTGACCAAGTTAATGGTGGAGACGCCGCAGGGAATTCTCGCCCGTACTGTCGCATTCAATGACAGAGCACTTACCCCCGCAGAGCGCCAACAGGACGATGCGCGCATCAATCGCCTCCTCGATCCAGAGAAGATGAGCGATAAGGCGAAGAAGCAGAACGACGATCAGCAGCACGTCGAACGCATTTTATTTGCGCTTCCGGATGCGTTTCATTGTGAGTATGGTGTCGCGCACGAGGATCGCAACCTTCGCCTGGAGTGTTCGCCGAATCCGAACTTCTCGCCCACAAATTACGAATCGCAGGTATTGCAGGGTATGAAGGCGGTCATCCTGATCGACCGCGACGAGAAGCGAATCGTAAAGCTTGAGGGTACTCTCTTCAAGGATGTCACCTTTGGCTGGGGCTTTCTCGGCAGGCTAAATCGCGGCGGCAGCATAGATATCACACAGTCCAAGGTTGCAGGCAAGCACTGGGGAATGACACGGATGCAGTTGAGCTTCGAGGGCCGCATTGTCATAGTCAAGCCGCTCAAAGTTGACGAGACGGAGACATCGTGGGATTACCGGCCGGTACCGGGGATGAGTGTCGCTGAAGCCCTGGATTTTCTGCGTAACCCGCCAACGGCGTCCCATTAAACTGCTTAGACGCCGGCGGCGGGATGACGAGAGTTTTGGCTGACGCCGTGCTTACTTGCGCTTCGGGCGATACAGATCGGTCGAGGTTCCGTAAAAGATCTCCGCAGCTTCCATGATGGTCTCTGAAAGAGTCGGATGCGGATGAATGGTGTGCCCTAGGTCGTAAGCCGTAGACGCCATTTCGATGGCGTGAACGATCTCAGCAATCATGTCGCCGGCTCCCGGACCCACAATCGCTCCGCCGAGCACGTGCTCGGTTTTCTTGTCGATCAGCAACTTGGTGAGACCCTCGGTGCGATCAAGCGTGACGGCGCGTCCACTTGCCGCCCAGGGGAATTTCACGATTTCAACGTCCAGGCCCTTGGCTTCCGCCTCCGCCTGCGTCAATCCGGCCCATGCAATTTCAGGATCGGTAAACACCACCGCCGGAATTGCATATGGCGCAAACTCTACCTTGTGCCCTGCAATGTGCTCGACCGCGGTCCGTCCTTCGTGCGTTGCCTTGTGCGCCAGCATCGGATCGCCCGCCACGTCGCCAATCGCATATACCGCAGGATCGTCGGTCTGGAGTTGCTTGTTGACTGAGATAAATCCGCGATCGTTTACTTTCACCCTGGTGTTCTCAAGCCCCGGAATCTTCGAATTCGGACGACGACCAACGGACACCAGGACCTTGTCGTAGCTCTTCTCTTCCACCGCACCGCTGGGAAGTTTGAAGGTAACCTTCACCTTCGTGATCTCATCCTTCAGCGCGGTCACAGTTGTGTCCAGCATGATCTTGTCGAAGAGCTTCTCCAACCGCTTCTGCAGAGGCGGAACCAGGTCTCGATCCGCACCGGGAAGCAGTCCCGGCGTCATCTCGACCACGTCCACTTTTGACCCCAGCGTAGCGTAAACGGTTCCCAGCTCCAGTCCGATGTAACCTCCGCCGATGACCAGAAAAGTCTTGGGAACATCCTTCAGGTCCAGCGCCCCGGTCGAGTCCAAAATGTTAGCGCCGGTTGCGGCCAGCGGCCCGGGCCGCGCCGGAGAAGATCCCGTAGCGATGATGATCTTGTCGAATTGAAGCGTCTCTTCGCCGCCCGTGCTCTTCTTCACCTTCAGCGTGGTCGAATTCACAAAGCTCGCTTCGCCCTGGATGTAGGTGACCTTACGTTGCTTGGACATCATGCCAAGACCGCCGGTCAGCTTGGCTACAACGCCTTCCTTGAAGGCACGCAACTTGGCAATGTCGATCTTCGGCTCGGCGAATTCAACTCCCCAGTTGGCGGCGTGCTTGGATTCATTAATCTGTGCCGCTACATGCAATAACGCCTTGGACGGAATGCATCCACGATACAGGCAAACTCCGCCGGGGTTCTTTTCAAGATCGATAAGAGTGACGTTCAGGCCGAGATCGGCACCCAGGAAAGCAGCGGCGTAGCCACCAGGGCCGCCCCCGATCACTGCAATTTTAACGTTCGCGTTCGACATATCTCGCTTCCAATTTCCGATTCGAAATGATTGATCCAACCCAGCTCTGAGTCTACTTCATTTTCAAGGACTGCTGACAAACGAGCTTCGCCTTCCACGGACTTCAACCTTCCACTCAGACGCATGCTCCCCGCACCTTAGCTTCTAAAAAGCATCCATTATCCCTGCACCGAGAGCAGGAATGGCTGCTCCAACGCATCCACGATCCAGCGCGTAAAGCGCGCCGCGTCGGCTCCGTCGATAATGCGATGATCGTAAGATACCGAGAGCGGCATGATGGTGCGCGGCTCAAACTTGTCATTGATCCACACCGGCTCGATCCGCGAGCGCGACATCCCAAGAATTGCGACCTCCGGGTGATTGACAATCGGAGTAAATGCCGTGCCGCCTACGCCACCCAGATTGGTAATCGTGAACGTTCCGCCTTCCATGTCTTCGGGCGAAAGCTTCTTGTCGCGAGCTTTCCCGGAGATGGCCGAGAGCTCAACCGCAAGCTCGATGATGTTCTTTTTGTCCACATCGCGAATCACCGGGACCAACAGCCCGCGGTCGGTATCCACCGCAACGCCGATGTTGATGTAGCGCTTATAAATGATTTCCTCATTGGTGATGTCAATGGAGGCGTTGAATTGTGGAAAAGCCTTCAGCGCAGACGAGACGACCTTCAGCGCGATCGCTGTCATAGTCATCTTGCCGCCCGCCTTCTCCGCTTTGGGTGCAAAGCGCTTGCGCAACTCTTCCAATTCGGAGACATCCGCCTTGTCAAACTGCGTAACGTGAGGAATGACATTCCACGCCAGCGCCAGATGCTCGGAAGTCTTGCGGCGCACCCCGCGCAGCGAAACCTTTTCGATCTTGCCCCAACGGCTGAAGTCCGGCAGCTTGACCACCACCGTTCCAACTCCCGGAGCGACCCGCACCGCAGCTTCCGAATCGGCCATCTTCGCAAACACCGCCTTGGCAAACGCCTTCACATCGTTCTCGCTGATGCGTCCGCTCGGGCCAGTTCCTCTTACCATGGAAATGTCCACTCCGATTTCGCGCGCTAGTTTGCGCACAATCGGAGCCGCCGGAACCGTGTGGTGTTCGTGTCCCGCCTGCTTGGTCAGCCCCGATGGATAATCCAACTGAAGTTCCTGTGGAGCGTCCGGCGGAAAAGCCTCGAGTTCGCTCTTGCCTTCCGCTGTGCGAGCCGAACGGAAGGTGTGCCGCGTCATCGCCATGTAACTTGGGTCGAAGGGATGTTCCTCGGCAGTTGTAGGCTGCTCTTCGGGAGCGGGCGTGGGGACTGCGTCGGGCGCAGCGACCGCCTTGGTTACTGCGGCCGTGAACACAACATCGCCAACCTTCAGTTTCTGCCCGACTTGCGTCTTCACTTCTTTGACTGTTCCGCTAACCGTCGATGGCACTTCCACCACCGCCTTATCGGTCTCCAGTTCGAGCACCGTCTGGCCCGTGCGTCACCTCTTCTCCCGGAGTGACCGCCATCCGCACGACATCTCCGAATTCGATGTTTTCGCCCAATTCGGGCAGCTTGAACTCGACGATCGACACATTCCCTTCCGTGGCGCGAAGTTCGGGCTCCGCAGCCTGAGCCACCGGCGCGCGCACTTCCGCTGGAACGGGCGCTACTGAGCTTGACTTTGTTGGCTCGGCGACCTTTGTTGCGGAGGCTTGGGCTGTGTAGGTGAACAGCACATCGCCCGCCTTCACCTGCGAAGAAGGAGTCACAACAACTTCATCAATCACGCCGCTGACCGTCGATGGCACTTCGATTACGGCCTTGTCGGTCTCGAGTTCGACGACCGTCTGGCCTTCCCTGATTGTTTCACCAGCGGTGATCGCGACTCGAACCACGTCTCCAGTCTCGATGTTTTCACCAAGTTCCGGCAGTCTGAATTCTGTTGCCACAATGCTTCCTTTCCGTGAATGCGCCCCTCACTGCCGCGCCTGAAATCCCCATACCCAGATCGCCCCGTGAGCTCGCGAAGCTGCCAGCGCCTGAACTATATACCCGCGAGCCGCTACACAGAGAACGGATCGGCTTTCCCGGTGTTGATTCCGAGATCGGCAATCGCTTTCTTCACCTCGGCAGCCTTGATCTTGCCCTCGCGCATAAGCCCGGTCAGCGTCGCCAGCACAATGTGTTTGGCATCCACTTCGAAGAAGTCGCGGAGCGAGGCCCGGCTCTCCGAACGGCCGTAGCCATCGGTGCCGAGCGCAATCAATGGACGCGGCATCCACTGCGAGATTGACTCCGGCAGCGCCTTCACGTAATCGGAAGCAGCCACCAGCACGCCCTCAGTCTCCTTCAGTTGTGAAACCACGAACGGCTCGCGCTGCGTTGCGCCCGGATGCAGCATGTTCCACCGCTCGCAGGCGTTGCCGTCCTTGTACAGTTCCTTGTAGCTGGTTATGCTCCACACGTCGGTGGCAACGTTGTATTTCTCTTCCAGAATCTCGTGCGGCCTTCAAAACCTCCAGCATGATTGCGCCAGAGCCAAATAATTGTGCCCGCATCCTGGAATCCGTTTTCTTCGAGCTCTGGAAACGGTACATGCCTTTCAGGATGCCCTCGTGAACGTCGCCCGGTATAGCCGGTTGCGCCCACGGTTCATTCATCACCGTGATGTAGTAGAAGATATCCTCCTGCTCAACATACATGCGGCGAATGCCTTCTTGCACGATGATGGCAATTTCGTACGCGAAAGCCGGATCATAGGCCAGCAGGTTCGGTACCGGATAGGCCAGCAGATGACTGTGACCGTCCTGATGCTGCAATCCTTCTCCCGCCAGGGTTGTGCGTCCTGCCGTGCCTCCACAGAAAAAGCCTTTCGTACGCTGATCGCCTGCCGCCCAAACCAGGTCGCCCACCCGCTGCAGGCCAAACATCGAGTAAAACAAAAAGAATGGAATCGTATTGATCCCGTGATTGGCCGGCGAGGTTCCGGCGGCGATAAACTCCGAAATCGCGCCCGCTTCGGTGATGCCCTCTTCCAGAATCTGCCCGTCTTTGGCCTCCTTGTAATACAGCAGAGTGTCCATATCAACCGGTTCATAATTCTGTCCAACGCTCGAGTAAATTCCTACCTGGCGGAACAGGCTTCCATACCGAAGGTGCGCGCCTCGTCCGGAATGATCGGAACGATGAGCTTGCCAATCTTCGGGTCGCGCAACAACTTGGCGATCAAACGCACCAGCACCATCGTGGTCGCGACTTTGTGGTCCGCTGTACCGGTGTGGAACTCCTTGAACAACTCTTCGCTTAACGGTTCCAGCTTTGGCGCGCGCATCTTGCGCTCCGGCAGATATCCGCCGAGTTGCTTGCGGCGCTCGCGCATGTATTGGATCTCAGCAGTGTCGTCGGACGGCAGGTAGAAAGGAGCATCATGCAGATCTTCATCCGCGATAGGAATGCCGAAGCGCGAACGGAAGATCATCAACTCCTCGTCGTTGATCTTTTTCTGCTGATGCGTGATGTTTCTGCCCTCGCCGCTCTCGCCGAGGCCATAGCCTTTAATCGTCTTCGCCAGAATCACCGTCGGCGATCCCGTATGTTCAACAGCGGCTTTGTAGGCGGAATACACCTTGATCGGATCGTGACCTCCCAGCCGCATCCTCTCGATCTGCTTGTCGCTCAGGTGCTCCACCATCTTCAGCAATCGCGGATCGCTGCCGAAAAAGTTCTGGCGCGTGTATGCTCCGCTTTCGACGAAAAGCTTCTGATACTGCCCGTCGCATAACTCGCCCATGCGCTTAACCAGCAAACCGTCGCGATCCTGCTGTATTAACGGATCCCAGTCACTACCCCAGATGACCTTGATCACGTTCCAGCCCGCGCCGCGGAAGATTGCCTCGAGCTCCTGGATGATCTTTCCGTTGCCGCGAACCGGACCGTCCAGCCTCTGCAGGTTGCAGTTGATGACGAAGATCAAGTTGTCGAGCTTCTCCCGCGAGGCCAGCGTGATTGCGCCCAGCGACTCCGGTTCGTCCGTCTCCCCGTCGCCCAGAAAGCCCCAGACCTTGCCCTGATTGCAATGCTTTAACCCGCGATTCTCAAGATAGCGGTTGAAGCGAGCCTGGTAGATCGCCTGGATCGGGCCAAGGCCCATCGAGACCGTCGGAAATTCCCAGAAATCCTTCATCAGCCACGGATGCGGATAGGAAGTCAGTCCGCCGCCCTCGGCCAGCTCGCGACGAAAATTCTCAAGCTGTTTGCGGCTGATTCGCCCTTCCAGAAAAGCACGCGCATAGATTCCCGGCGACGCGTGTCCCTGGAAGTACACCAGGTCGCGATCCCCATCCGGCGTCTGCGCGCGGAAAAAGTGGTTAAACGCGACCTCGTACAGAGTTGCGGCAGAGGCATAAGGTGGAAATATGCCCGCCAATGCCCTCCTGCCGCTTGTTGGCCCGCATCACCATCGCCAGAGCATTCCAGCGAACCAGACTCTTAATGCGGCGCTCCAACTCCTGATTGCCGGGAAATGGCGGCTGATTCGTGGATGGAATCGTATTCTCGTAGGGAGTGGTTGCCGAAAACGGAAGACGATAACCGGAGCGTGCAGTATGGAGTTCCAACTGCTGCAGTAACCGGCCTGCCCGTTCCGCGTCCGCCATTCTCCAGAACGTAATCCAACGAATCTAGCCATTCCCGAGTCTCCAGGACTTCCTGGCCTACCTGCTCGCGATGATCGGACGGGTTCACTCTGCCGTGCCTCTTTATGAATCTCGAACGCTTTATAGTACAACCCAGCCTTTGCTTAAGGAAAATGCAGCTTCACCGGAGAGCAGCTCCCATTCCATCCGGTTTCCCAAGCCATCCCGCTGCGGGCGCCGCGACTGCGGGAGCCGCATTCGCTCCCCCACTGTCGATACCCTATTCTGATGATTTTTCTTCTTTAGCGGAGCAAAACGGGCATATGATGTCGCCGGTAGAGTTCCACAATTCTACCGAGTCGCAACGATAGCGGTCCCACTTCGGAGGGCACGCAGATGTTTGAACAAGAAATCGAGATGGAAAAGAAGGAAGGTTCATCATTTGGCCCAGTTCTAATCATCCTCATTTTGGTCGGGTTATTTGTCGGCAGCCTCGGCGTCGTCATCTTCCAGAGCAAGCGAACGCTGAAACCCGAAGAGGCCTCAGCGGCAATCGACAAGAAGTTGAAAACGTCCCCACCCGTTACCGTTTCTTTCCGTACCGGCTCGTTGAGCTACGACACCGCGGACAAGTCGAGCGATCCGCAGTACAAGTTGCTTGAAAACGCCGGAATCCTCAAAATCAGAAAAACCAAGGGCTATACCGCTCAGGTCGATCTGACCCCCTCCGGCAAGGAATTCCTGGCCTCGCTCCCCAACGTGCAAACCATGCAGAACAAGGACCATACCACGGTCTTTGTTCTGCCACTAGCCTCTCGCAAGCTGGTATCGGTGGAGAAGGTAACCAAACTTAGCCCACAGAAGTTCCAGGTTCAGTACAGATGGAAGTGGGAGACGACCAAAGCGGGCGATATGTTCGATATTGACGGGAAATTAGTCCAGAGTCTCCCTAATTATGATCGCACCATATTGATTGACCAGCACGGCGCTAATTACTACCATGGCGGGCCGGCGGTAGCTTCAATTCTGCTGACCAAGGGCGAAGGGGCTTGGGATCCTGTGTCCGCTAATTAGTTTGCTGCGTCAGGCCAGCGCAAATAAGCGGGAGTGCGTACAAGCCCTCCCGCTTCTCTTTTCTGACTGAACCTCTCGCAGTTCCGCTCTCTTTGTATTTTCTGCCGATCCACATCGCGCCCACGGCCATCTCAAGCTGAGTTCCTCGCTTGCCGATGAAGCTCTTGATGAATCGCTTAGTGATCGGAATGCTGCTCTCGGACTTGGTGCCGGATGCTCTGTCAGGAGTCGCACTGAGAGTACATCCCTGCCCACATCTCTCGTGCTTGCGCCGGTATTGCTACGACGGACAGGACGGTCTGTGACCAGCGCGCAGATTCACTCGAATCCGCCGCTGTTTCCCCTCCTTCCGCCTCCCTCTATGGATACGCTGCCGGAAGATGAGCAGGAGCAACTTGTACTCAGCCACATGGATGAGGTAAGGCAGGTTGCGCGCTCCATCATGCGTCGCTTGCCTGCCTCCGTGCAACTCGACGATCTGGTCCAGGCCGGCTCGGTCGGTCTCATCGATGCCGCCAAACGCTACGTCCCCGGTCGCCATCATCTTCCCTTCCGCCAATACGCCCGCATCCGCATTACCGGCGCGATCTTTGACAGCCTCCGCGAACTTGACTGGGCCTCGCGATATTTCCGCACCCGGCAGCAAAAGCTCGACAACGCAACTCGCACCCTTGAGTCCAAACTGGGACGCAAACCCGAGAGCGAAGAGATTGCCGACTCGCTGGGCATGGACCTGAACACCTTTTTTGAGTTCGCCCAAGCCGTGCAGAACCGGCAAGAGGTTGACTTTGAGCCGCAGGAAGACAGCGAATTCCGCTCCGTACAGGAGACCCTGGCCGATGACCCGGAAAAACGCCCAGACGCCATCTGCCATCAGAACCAATCGCGAAACGAGCTTCGTAAGTTCATCGCCGAGCTCCCCGTCGATGAAGCAAACGTCGTGACTCTGTACTACTTCAGGAACTGGACCATGGCGCGCATAGCCCGTTCGATTGGGAAAACGGAGTCCCGCGTCTCGCAGATCCACGGCAAAGCCATGGAGCACCTTCGCCTCCGGATCGGCCACCGCGCCGCTGAACTCATGACCCGGCTCTTGTAGCCCGTAGCCCTGCGACAGTTACTCAGCGGCCGTTTCTTGGCTTAATAGGCAAAAAACGCCATGGCTGCATACCGAACCATGGCGAACTGATCCTCGCTATGCGCTTCGTGGACGTGATAAGCGATCCGCCACAAGCTTTTGCCTGCGCTCTCCGGCTGCAACCAGCGAACGCCTCAGATGCTCGCGCGCAACGCACACGTCAGCATGCACCTGCTCCACTGTCCGCTCGGTTATCGCGGCGATCTCCGCCAGCCGGAATCCTTCCAGCGCAAAAAGCAGAAACGCCTCGCGCTGTTGCGTCGACGCACCCCGCAACGCACGCTCCACCATTGCCATCAGTTCCTCGCGCGAAGCTTCATCCTCCGGCGAGCTGCCATGGCGGTCCGCGATCAAGTTCTCGTTCGCCATACTCTCGTCGGGATGATAAAACTGCAGCATCTCTTCATCGGCTGCGTCCAGCGAGGGGTGCATCTCGGCATGATTCCGCTGCGGCAGGCGAGTTCCAGAGTCAATCTGAGTTGCCAGCCTGTCCATCGCTGAACGCGATAGCCGGTAGAGCCACGGTTCCAGTGCAACTTTCTCCGGGCGCGGCTGGTGCTCGTCCAGTGCGTTCGCGATCGCTTCGTCGATAACCTCTTCGGCGCTGACCTCCTCCAGCAGGCGCTGTCCGCTGTCCCGCCTGAAGCGCAACTCGCGATCTACGTAACGGCGCAGCCTTTCCAGGTTCGCATTTACAAATCCAGCGATATCAACGCTGGAAATCTTCTCCGGCTTGACTGCTGCAACCGTGTCCTCAAAGCGCGCCTGCGGCTCTATCCGGTGCCGCTCCTCGCCGCGCACTCTGGGATAGCGGTACTCGCTCCGCAAGTGCTCCTTGTGTTTGCGCAGTTGCTCGGTAAGGTCCTCAAAAACTACCCTGATGGCTCCGTGAAGCGTATCCGCACTCGTCCGCGCAGTCATCTGTCCGGCGGGCAAGCGCAGGTTCAGCGCCACCTTGAATCCTGACTTCGGAGCTGCCTCGATCAGTCCGCGCAGGGAAACCATGTCCGGATTGAACACATGCAGCCGTGGCCCAAGTTTTTCAATTTGTGACTGAAGATAGGACTCGGCTGCGGGGGATTTATCCAACTTGTACGTAAAATGGACGTTCATCTGCAAGCCTCGCAAAGATCGATGCCTTTGGCAGGTACGGTCCCCTAACTGCTTAACTGGTGGAATGTACCACTCTTATAGAAAGAGGCAAGAAAAAAAGAGCTTGGTTGCACGGGCTAAGGCAAGAACTGCAAATCACGACGGCACCTACCCCGCACAGGAGATTCTGGCGCAGCTTTGAACGCGCCGACAGAGGGCGTCAAAATCTCGTGTTTTCAGCTGAACTTACGAGGCGACGGTAACCGAAGTCTCTGTGCGCGTCACCGGACGGTACAGCGTGTCGCGTTCCACTGGAAGCCGGCCCGCAGCTTCGATCAACCGAATCAGGTCCTGGCGGCTCAAGCCCTGCGGAGTCGTCGCCCCAGCATCGTGGTAAATCTTTTCCTCGACCACCGTGCCGTCAATGTCGTCGGCTCCAAAGCGCAATGCAATCTGCGCTATTTTCGGCGTCAGCATCTGCCAGTAGGCCTTAATGTGGGCGAAATTATCCAGTACCAGCCGCGCCACCGCAATCTGCTTCAGATCCAGCATGCCGGTCGTCCATGGCAAATGCTGGAGCACCGTGTGATCCGGGTGGAAAGACAGCCCAATAAATGTCTGGAACCCTCTGGTCTCATCCTGCAGCGCGCGTAACCTCAGCAAATGATCGACTCGATCTTCGTCGCCTTCGATGTGCCCGTAGAGCATCGTCGCGTTGGATCGAATCCCGAGCAGGTGTGCCTCTCGCGCCACTTCCAGCCACTCGTTCCCGTCAATCTTGTGGTCGCAGATAATTGCACGCACCCGCTCGGAGAATATCTCGGCACCGCCGCCCGGCATCGAATCCAGCCCAGCTTCTTTCAGCTTCAGCAGGACTTCACGCGTCGTCAATTTATTCAATTTTGCGAAGAACGAGATCTCCACCATCGTGAAGCCCTTCAGGTGCACCTGTGGAAAGCGCTCCTTGAGCCCACTCAGCATGTCGAGGAAATACTGTAACGGCAGATCCGGGTGCAGTCCCCCGACGATATGGAACTCCGTCACTGCTTCCGTATAGCCGGAGGCCGCTGACTTGAAGACCTCTTCCAGTGCCATTGTGTAGGCGCCTTCACTTCCCTTCTTGCGTCCGAAGGCGCAAAGCCGGCAGGCGGCCACGCAAACGTTGGTGTGATTGATGTGGCGATTCACGTTGAAGTAGGCAATGTTGCCATGCATCCGCTCACGCACGTGGTTCGCCAGCCAGCCCACCGCCAGCATGTCGGAGGTGCGGTAGAGCGCCAGCCCGTCGCTCTCGTCAAGACGTTCGCCTGCGATTACTTTGTCATGAATTCGATTGAGCCGCGCATCCTCACTGAAGAAGCCGTGCCGCGATGCCGTGATGGGATACTTAACTTCCTGCATATTCGTATGATATCGCAACCAACTTGTCCCCGCGCCGATTACGAGCGACTAGGCTGCCACTGTCTCCGCACTGGCCCGGTTCAGTTTTTCGATAGCATCATGCGGCAGTCCAACCGCGTGGCGTTCACCAATTCGCGCAATTGCTCCAGCGTGGTAGCGCTCGCAATTGGAGCCGTAATACTGGGCCGCGCCATCAGCCACGCCAACGCCACCTGCGCCGGCCTGGCGTTTACCTCGCGAGCTACTTTGTCCAGGGACTCTAAAATCCGCATTCCCCGTTCATTGAAATATTTCTTCAACATTCCTACTCGCGGTCTGCTCGCCACTTCCTCAGGCGAGCGGTACTTTCCGCTCAGAAAGCCGCTTGCCAGAGAGTAATACGGAATCACGCCCAGCCCGTGGCTCACGCAAACCCCTTCCAGTGCCGATTCATATCCGCTACGAGCATAGAGGTTGTACTCCGGCTGTAATGCTTCATAACGCGGCAAATTGTACTTGCGGCTGGTCTCCAGCGCTGACTCCAACCGCGCTGCCGTAAAATTAGAAGCGCCGATCGCGCGCACCTTTCCCTCACGGATCAGTTCCGCGTAAATTCCCAGAGTTTCTTCCTGCGGCGTGCTCTCATCGTCGCGATGCGACTGATACAAGTCGATGTAGTCGGTCTGCAGCCGCTTCAGTGACTCGTCCAGCGCCTGCCGAACGTAAATTTTGGATAGTCCCTTCCTGCCTTCACCCATCGGCAAACCCACTTTGGTGGCCAGAATCACCGCGCCGCGATTTCCGCGAGCCTTAAACCACTTGCCGATGATTGTCTCCGACTCTCCGCCATGGTTTCCCGGAGCCCAGTGCGAATACACATCCGCCGTATCCACAAAGTTCAGGCCGTTCTCCAGCAGGGCATCCAGTAATTCAAAGGAGCGCTGCTCATCCGCCGTCCAGCCAAAGACATTACCACCCAGGCAAAGATTAGGTACTTCGATTCCAGAATGACCGAGCTGCCTTTTTTTCACGAGACGAACCTTTCTCTATCTGATCTGACGTGCTTCCATCCATGACGTGCTGCCCGAAGATGCACAAGCTTCCACGCTCCAGATACAATAACTCCGGGCCGTGGTTTCATAAACATGCTTCATGACATTCGTGTAACTCTCGATATGATTAAGTGGGAGCATTCCTTCCTGACGCTCCCCTTCGGGCTGACTGGCGCTGTCATTGCTGCCAATGGCGTTCCATCCCTGCACACGCTCGGCTGGATCTGTGTCGCAATGGTCGCCGCGCGCTCTGCCGCCATGGCCTTCAATCGCCTGGTTGATGCGGACATCGACGCACTGAATCCGCGCACTTCGATCCGCGCTCTGCCCGCCGGGTTGCTCACGCGCCAATTTGTTCTCTGTTTTACCATTGCAGCTTCTGCCTTGCTCTTCTTCTCTGCCTGGATGCTGAACCCGCTGGCGTTCCGCCTTTCGCCGCTGGCGCTTGTGATTGTCTGTGCTTACTCCTACACCAAGCGATTCACCCGTTGGGCGCACCTTTTCCTCGGCTTCGCCATGGGCATCGCTCCGGCTGCCGCCTGGGTTGCGGTTCGCGGAACCCTCGATGTGCGCGTGTTCATCGTTACAGCTGCTGTTATGTTCTGGGGCGGAGGCTTTGACATCCTCTATAGTTGCCAGGATTACGAATGCGACATTGCCAGCGGCCTCCACTCGGTTCCCCAAGCCTTCGGAATCGCCGGGGCACTTCGCCTCGCTCGCATCTTCCACCTGATTGCCTTCGCCTTTTTTGCCTGGATGCTCTTTAGCTTCGGCCTTGGACGCCTTGCAATTGCCGGAGTTGCGCTCACCGGCATTGCACTGCTGTACGAACACACGCTCGTCAAAGCCGATGATCTCAGCAGACTTAACGCCGCATTCTTCACCACCAATGGATTCATCTCCATGTTGATTCTGTTTGCGGTCACCGCCGACAGAATCCTGCTTGGCCACCGTGGCTAGAAACCCTTATGACCACACATGACAATAACGAAGTGGAGATCAAGTTCCTGGTGCATGATGCTGAAGCACTGGTGCGCTCGCTGCAGAAGCGCGGGATTCCACGAACGGACCGCCTCAACCTTTGAGGCCAACACACTTTACGACACAGCCTCCGGCGACCTTCGCCGAGCCGGAGAGGTCCTGCGCCTCCGCCATTACTGCGACCGCTGGACGCTTACCCACAAATCGCGTGGCAGCGCGGGCAAGCATAAGGAACGCGTCGAACACGAGACCGCGGTAGCGAACGGCGAACAGATGCACGCCATCCTCACAGTCCTCGGCTACCGCCCATCGTTCCGTTATGAGAAGTATCGTGCCGAGTGGAGCGACGGCGCGAGCGACGTGGTAATCGACCATACCCCCATCGGCGACCTTGCCGAAATCGAAGGCGTGCCCCAGAGCATCGACCGAATCGCCAATAGCATCGGCATCGCTGAGAGCGATTACATCACCGACTCCTACGTTGCTCTGTTCTTCCGCTGGAAAGAGCGCACCGGCAGCTCCGCCCTCAACATGACCTTTGAGGAGTGCGGAAGGCCGCGCACTTAGCTGAGCGCTGAGAAATTCTGCGGCGGAAGACTTCCATCCACGAGAACCCGTTCGGGATTATTCGTTCGCCCCGTGGCACTTTTTGTACTTCTTGCCGCTGCCGCATGGGCAGGGGTCGTTTCGTCCAACCTTTTCGGCCGCGGACCACCTGTTGCACAGTTTCTGTCTGTCCCGATCCGGCTCGGCGCGCCTGTTCCAACTCACGCGCTTTGCGCCGCTGGAACTGCCTCTCCACGTCGTCCAACGAGGTCTGCACCCGGCGCGGCCCGCGTCCGTCCCCATCGGCATTCACAGCCGCCGCCAATTGTTGCGCTCCCTCAGCGGCGGTGGAACCGGGACGCCGCGAATTTCCCACTGCGGTCGCGGCATAGCTGATCTCGTCGCCGTTTTCGTCTACCACCCGCATCATGTACAGGTAGCGCACCGTCTCTTCCTCAAAGTGCTCCATCATCTCTTCGAAGAGAGTGAACGACTCCATCTTGTAGGCCACCAGTGGATCATGCTGTCCGTAGCCGCGCAGCCCAATCCCTTCCTTCAGGTGGTCCATCTGCAGCAGATGGTCCTTCCATAGCTGGTCCAGCACGCTTAGCATGATGACCCGCTCGTGCTGCCGCATCGCCTCGCCGCCGATCAGTTTTTCCTTCGCGTCATAGCGTGCAATCAGCCGCTCGAAGATTGCATCGCCTAGATCATGATGATTCAGCGAACTCGGATCTACGCCCTCGGCCAGGAAATCCACCCCGAAGCGGCCAAAGATCTCGGATTTCAGTCCCGAGATATCCCAATTCTCCGGGCGAACCTGTTCGCCGGCAAACTTTTCCAAAATTCCACCCAGCAGGTCGCGCACGTAATCCTGCTGTATCAACTCTTTTTGCTCATTCCCTTCGAGGAGCTGACGGCGCAGGCCATAAACCGCCTCGCGCTGTTTGTTCATCACATCGTCGTATTCAAGCAGATGCTTGCGGGCCTCGAAATTCTGGGCCTCCACAGCCTTTTGTGCCGCTTCTATGCGCCGGGTAATCATGCCCGATTCAATCGGGACACCCTCTTCCATGCCAAGCTGGCGCAGCAGGTTTGAGACCCATTCCTTGGCAAAGATGCGCATCAGATCGTCTTCAAGCGAAAGATAAAAGCGTGACGCGCCTGGATCGCCCTGGCGTCCTGCACGTCCTCTTAACTGATTGTCGATGCGCCGCGACTCGTGCCGTTCCGTGCCCAGGATGAACAATCCTCCCGCTGCGGTCACCTGGTCGTGCTCCACGTCGGTTTCGGCCCTGTACTTTGTAAGCAGCTCCGCCCAGATGCCGGAAGGAATGCTGAACTCCTGCCCCTGGTAGTACCAGTAGGCCGTTGTCGGATCGTCGGGCCGCGCTTCCACGTCGCCCGCTACCGCCTTGACGGCTGTCGCCAGTCCGCGCTTCATCGCCTCCTGCTTGGCCATGAACTCCGGATTCCCACCCAGCAGAATGTCGGTGCCACGGCCTGCCATGTTGGTCGCAATGGTCACCCTCCCGTATCGTCCGGCCTGTGCCACAATCTCGGCTTCTCGCTCGTGGTACTTGGCGTTCAGCACAACGTGGTCCTTGATGCCCTTCTTCTTCAGCAGATCGCTCAACCGCTCTGATTTTTCGATCGAAGTCGTACCCACCAGTACCGGCTGCTTAGTCTCGTGGATGCGCGCAATCTCATCGGCAACGGCGAAGTATTTCTCCTTTTCAGTGCGAAACACTACATCCTTATTTTCCTTGCGTAATAAGGGCTGGTTGGTCGGAATCACCACCACTTCCAGCTTGTAAATTTTGTCGAACTCGGCCGCCTCTGTCTCCGCCGTGCCCGTCATGCCTGCCAACTTCTTGTACATGCGGAAGTAATTCTGGAAGGTAATCGTCGCCAGCGTCTGATTCTCGCGCTCGATCTTGACTCCTTCCTTGGCCTCCACCGCCTGGTGCAATCCGTCCGACCAGCGCCGTCCCGGCATTAAGCGCCCCGTGAACTCGTCGACGATCAGCACTTCGCCATCCTTCACAACGTATTCCACGTCGCGCCTGTAAAGATGGTGAGCTTTCACGGCAACTTCCACGTGATGTTTCAGCTCCCAGTTCTCCGGATCCGCAATGTTTTCGATCCCGAGCAGCTTTTCCACCTTTTCCCAGCCTGCCTCGGTCACCATCGCGGTCTTGTGCTTCTCGTCGATCACGAAATCGCCGGTATAGATCTTCTCCTGCGGCTCGGCGCCCGGTAGTTCTTCGCCCGCTACCAACCTGGGAATAATGACGTTGACGCGCGCATACTTGTCGGTCGATTCCTCGCTCGCTCCGCTGATAATCAGCGGCGTACGTGCTTCGTCAATCAGGATCGAGTCGACCTCGTCCACGATGCTGAAGTTATGTCCGCGCTGCACGCAGTCCTTCATATCGAACTTCATGTTGTCGCGCAGAAAATCGAAGCCAAATTCATTGTTCGTTCCGTAGGTGATATCGGAACCATAAGCAGCTTTACGCTGCTCGTCATCCAAATCGTGGACGATCACACCCACGCTTAGTCCCAGGAAGCTGTAAAGCTTTCCCATCCATTCCGAGTCGCGTTTGGCCAGGTAGTCATTCACCGTCACCACGTGTACGCCACGTCCGGCCAGCGAGTTCAAATACACTGGCAAGGTTGCCACCAGCGTCTTGCCTTCACCGGTCTTCATCTCGGCGATTCGACCAGAGTGCAGAACCATACCGCCGATCAACTGGACGTCAAAGTGACGCATGTTCAGCACGCGGCGTCCCGCCTCGCGCACCACTGCAAACGCCTCTTCCAGAATGGTGTCCAGCACTTCGTCGATAGCGCGTTGCTGTTCTTTTTCCCACAGTTTGCGACGGTCCGCATCCATCTCTTCTTCGGTCGGTTCCTGCAACTGCGCCATGCGCTCCTGCACCCGGCGCCGGAATTCATCGGTCTTCGAGCGCAGTTCCGTGTCCGTCAGCTTGCGTGTCTCGGGCTCCAGCGCGTTGACGCGCTCCACACGCGGCAGCATCTTCTTAACTTCGCGCTCGTTATGAGTCCCGAAAATCTTGGCCATCAGAGAATTAATCAATGCTTTGCCCTTCAATTACTTACCAGCGGGAAGCCCGCCGTCAAAATCATTCCTGCGGGGCAACCAAGCGCACACCGCACCAAGGAAAGCCTACCATATCGCTTGTAACCTAAGGTGAACACCTCCCCAGTTCCATATCTTTGCAACGGGGAGTATCAACGGGCGAAAAATGGGCATGTTCATCTGCTCATGGAAAGCTACCGGTGCAGATCCCTGAACGCTGAGCTGGGGTTGATTCGTAGCGGTAGTCCCTGGCTGATTTAACTCAACAAGCGAGCAAGATGCAGAGGCTCAAGGGGCCCGTGGGGCACTCGCGAACGAATCAGTTTGTACCGGATCTTCTCCAACCCGCGAAGTTCCTGGTTTCCTTGCACGAATGGGAGGAGGCGGCTGGCACTCCGATCTAATGTCTCCCTGGCTGCCGCAAAGCTCGATGGATTGCCAGACTGGAACTGTGCCCAGGCAGTTGACTGCACGAATCCGACTGGCCCGAACCGATTGTCCCTCAACACATCTTCAACAAACACGCGAATCGGTCCCGAAAAATTATTCAGCGCGTCATGCAAGGCCACAACTCCGCCAGCCGCAAGGAATGGTGCGAAACCATCAAAATCCTCTTTCACGCCCTCGTACGTGTGGTCCCCGTCAATCCAAAGGAAACGAATACCCCTGTTCCATCCAGGACTCACGTCCTTCGAAAATGCCTTGTGAATTTCGACGTGCTGGTTCACTCCGGATTTGTCAAGGGACGCCTTAAACTCCTCATACGTTGAAGGCAGCACAGAACTGTCGACGCCCGTGGTGAGATTGTGTGTGTGCGGGTCGATTGAGACCACCGGGCCAAAACCATAATGCGCTGCGACCATCGCGAGCATGACGGTGGAACGTCCCTTGAAGCTGCCGATTTCCACAATCGAACCGCGAGCGGGAATACAAGCAGCGAAAAGACCTAATAACCGGGCTTCATTCTCGCCCAGGAACCCAGGCACATCCTTGGTTACTCGCCATGCTTTGTCGAGTACAACATCAATATCTGGCGGAAGCTGGACCACAAAACTGTTCACCTAACGTAGAAAGGGAGTCACGAAAGTATAGCCGACCCCTCTCACATAATGGGAAGTCGCGACGTAGATCTTCGATTAATGGCTCTCTGGCATGAATTCGTGAAGCAGGGTAAGAAAGAACGGCACCACCTGCAGGTTGTGATCCTTACGATAAGCGACCAGTAGTTCGATCTCAGGGACAGGATCAAGATCGAGCGGCCTTATCACCACGGTTCGAGGGACAATCTGCCGCGCATATTCCGGAAACAAACTGAATCCTAAACCGGAGCCGACTGCATGCAGGGTCGCCACGATGTTATCTGTTTCCACACCTGCGTGAAAACTTACACCTGCCCGCTTCGCGATGTGATTCGTTAAATCGTGGATGGCCGGGGCGTACGACCGAGAAATAATTACCAGTGGCACTTGCGCCAGCATCGGAACCGGTATTCGCTCAATTTTCGCCAGGGGGTGCTTCGCTGGCACAGCGGCCACAATTGCCTCGCGCGTGACAACTTCCCAGGCGATCTCCGGATCCTCTATCGGGCCGCGCAAAAAGCCTATATTTATCTGGTGGCTCTGCAGGGCGGCAAGTTGTTCCGGCGACGAGAGGCTACGCAGGGATAACTGAATTTCAGGACACCTGCTTCGGAGAACCGGCAGAACGTATCCGAATACCTTGCCTTCAGCTCCCGGCAAGAAGCCAATGGTAAGTTGTCCGGCCTGGGCCCGGGCCGCTAACCGAGCCAGAGCGATCGCATAATCTGTGGCTTGCAGCAGATTGCGGGCTTCCGGAAGAAAAACCCGGCCCGCCTCGGTGAGCTGAACATGTCGTGTGTCCCGATGGAACAGCGGTGTGCCAACGATATCTTCAAGTCTCTTGATTTGCTGGCTTAACGACGGCTGCACGGTGTGCAACCGGTCCGCCGCCCGAGTGAAGCTCAGCTCCTCGGCAACCGCAATGAAATAGCGTAGATAGCGCTGATCCATGCGATTCCTCTCATGCCAGTTGGACTCACCCCAATAGTAGAGAGCAAACAACCCGCCTGCAAGCAACTTATAAGCAATTCGTTTCCAATTCAGTGGAATTAACTATTTCTCTTCTCCGGCAAACAACAGTAATGTCCCAATCCGGACCCTAAAACATATCCTGGCGACGCGTTGCTAAGCTCGCCAAAATAATTCCATGGAGCAACAAATGGCGACCAGAGACGTATGCGTGAACGAAGTCTTCGATAGTGGCCCAATCACGCCCTTCCAAATCAGGGTTTTCATCCTTTGCATATGTGTGACCCTCTTCGACGGTTTTGACCTTATGGTCATCGGGGTCGCCTTGCCTAAAATCGCGCAGTTCCTGCATGCCGGTCCAAGCGCCCTCGGCCTCGCGGTCGGCGCCGGTCAGTTGGGGCCATTGGTAGGTGCCATCACGTTAGGAATGCTCGCTGACCGCTTCGGGCGCAAGCGCACATTGATTTTATCCGCCATTATCTTTGGAATCTTTACCCTGCTGACCACGACCATCACCAGTGTCGAGCAACTGGCGCTGTTCCGGTTCCTGTCCGGCGTTGGTTTGGGTGGAGCAATTCCAAATGCTCTGTCTTTCGGCTGCGAATACGCACCCACCCGCAAACGCGCATCCTTCACCACCTTGATGTGGTCTGGGATGGCGATTGGATCCATCGCAGCCGGTTTTGTAGCAGCCTGGCTTCTGCCGCATCATGGATGGCAAATTCTCTTTTGGGTGGGCGGTATCCCCCCATTGGTGATCGCCGTACTGGTGGCGCTATTTCTTCCCGAATCATTGGCATTCCTGGTGCGTCAGGGGACGGACAAGCCGCGAATTCACAAGATTGTCTCGAAGATTTCGCCGAGGCTTGCTGCAGACAAAGATGTAGAGTTCTACAGTGCTGAGAAGAAGCTTGCGGGCGTTCCTGTCATTCATCTCTTCACCGAGGGACGGGCATTCACCACAGTGTCGATTTGGATACTCTTTTTTCTGAGCTTTTTCCTGATGTGGGTCATGCTCGCCTGGACTCCGACTCTGCTTCACCGAAGCGGTGCTACCGGCCAACAGGGTAGTCTGGTGTTCGCATTCCTTAATGTCGGCTCATTGGTAGCCACTCTTACCATTGGTGTTCTGATGGATCGATTTGACTCCTACCGGACGGTGGCGGGCACCTTTGTTCTCGCTTTTATAACCGTTGGGGCCTTCGGAATGATGGTGGGCGGTTCGTTCATGATGATCGCCGTGATGGCTGTCGTAACCGGTGTGTTCATATTTGGCGCCAATGCCGGCATGATGGCACTTTGTACTGTGTCCTATCCAGTGTCGATGCGCGGCTCGGGCGTGGGTTGGGCTTATGGCTTCGGGAAAGTAGGTTCGATGGTCGGACCGATTGTGGGAGGTCTGCTCCTCAGTCGGAACTGGAGCGTTACACGCATCTGTGTCGTCAACGGACTTTCCGGAGTGGTTGCCGCAATCGTAGTCATGATCCTGAAGCGGCACGTCGACGCCGCCCGTCGGCGCAAAGCGGTTCCGGAAACGGTCAGCGTCGCCTGAACTCTGCCTGAGATGGGCTAAACGGGCCTCCCGTAAGCGGAGGCCCGCAGCATCACCCCGAAGATAGACAAGCAAAGCACCGGCCATCGCGGCACGCCTTACTTTAGCGATGCGAGTTCTCGCGGCTTGCACCTCGGCTAAAAGGCTGTCCAACCGAGGTCGATGTCCAAGGCAGCGCCAGTGATGCCGGCGGCCGCATCCGAGCAGAGATAAACCGCCAACGATGCGATTTCCTCCGGCTGTAGCAGTCGTTTGATAGCCGCCGGACCAACAAACAGCTTCTGCACAACCTCGTCCTCGGCGATTCGATTGTTTCGCGCAACCTCGCTGATTTGTTTTTCCACCAGCGCCGTGCGCGTGAACGCCGGGCAGATCGCATTGCAAGTGATGCCGCTCTCGGCCACCTCTAACGCAATGGTCTTGGTCAATCCGAGTAGCCCGTGCTTGGCCGCCACATACGCCGATTTGAAAGGCGTCGCTACCTTTCCCTGTGTCGAGGCAATCATGATAACCCGGCCCCAGCGCTGCCTGATCATGTAGGGCAGCGCGTACTTCGAGCATAGAAACGCACCGGTGAGAATGACGCCGATCAACTGGTTCCAGCGCTCTTCGGGGAATTCGACAATGGGAGCAACATATTGCAGACCCGCATTGTTAACCAGAACATCAATGCCGCCGTATCGCTCTGCGGCGGCCGACATCAGCCGGCTTACCTGTTCCGGTTTGGTGACATCTGTCAGGATGAACTCAGCGCAGTGATCTTGTCCGCGTCCGCGCAATTCGGCGGCAGCGCTCTCCCCCGCCTCTGGATTCAGGTCGGCGATGACAATGTTTGCGCCTGCTTGGGCAAACGCCGTAGCAATGGCATACCCAATGCCACTGGCGCCACCGGTGATAACTGCAGTCTTGTTTTTCACTCCAAGCTCTCAAGCCTTCGAATAACAGAAGTAGCTGGCCGATGCCGATGCTATCACAGGCCGAAATACAGCCGCATTCCATCGCGGTACGCAGAGAAAATAACAGTTCCTGTTCGCTCAGAGCGATGGTCCAGAAGCTTTTGTCGATTGAACAAAGCGGGCGTTGCGCTAGTCTTTAGGTAAACCTACGATCCGTTCGTCCGACTTTGTTCGACTCTCGCCAGCTCTGCAATTTGCTTGCTTCAGAAACGCTCTGTAACTAAAGTTACTCGAACTGGTCGCGGAGAAGCCTCCTCATAAACCGAGTGGAACTTGTCGCGAACATCAGTCTTAACACCTTCTATAAAAAGTAGGCTGGAATCGAGATGAAGGTGCCACACGCCTCCTCCGAACAGCGTCGCGAAGCCCGCGCAGAGGTTCTCTCGGGTAATCTGCTTGTTGTTGACCTGATCTCGCACCCGGCCCCCAGAACTCACGGTATTGTTCTCAACATCAGCAAAGGTGGGATGGCTGTCCAGACATTCCGGCCTCTGGTGCAAGGCCGCGTCGCGAAAATCCACCCTTCTCTTCCTACCGGGATCTTGCCTGTGTGTGAGGGTCTGGTGGCTTGGGGCAGACCGGGAGGACTTGCTGGCATTCGCTTCCTCAACGCACCGCTCCAAACATTGCCGGAACTACGTCAAGGGACGGAGCAAGACTTGTCGAACCAGAGCTCCGATTCCGCTCTGTCGCTCTCTATCCGTGAAGGTAGATTCGGAGCAAACGCTTTCGATGCGGCATTGCACCTCCTCGCATGTAGCGCCATGAGCCTGACCGGTGCGACCGGAGCCGCGATTGCCCTGGGAGATAGCAGCGGCATGCAGTGTCGAGCAAGCGCCGGAAGCGCGCCGGACGTGGGAACACAGATCCGCCCGGATACGGGACTTTCGGGTCAATGCCTGCGTACGGGTGTGGCCGTCATCTGCAGTGATGCCGGATCGGACTCACGCGTGAATGCAGGAGCCGCCCAGCAGATGGACTCGCGCTCATTCGCCATTGTTCCCATCACCGTGGCGGAAAACACAGTGGGGTTGTTGGAGGTGTTTTCGCGAGATACGAAGTTCTTCAGCGATCGCCATCTCAATCAACTGCAACCTTTGGTAGCTGTTCTTGCCGTGGTGATCAAAGAACAATCAGCCCCTGAATCAGAGGCGTCCCAGGCCACCGTGCCGGGAATGGAGTCAGTCGGCGAAGAAGAATCGCAGGAGGATGTTCAGAGCACCGCCCTCACTCCGCTGACCTCATCCCCCACCATTCTCCAAGCCGATGCTGACAGCCCGGCTCTGACCCATTCTGCCGCCCGCTCGCGATTTGCCGATCGGTCCCTGGTGGTAGCTTCATTAGCCATCCTGGCTGTGCTGCTCATCTTCCTTGCATTGGTAGCATGGTTCGCCTCTCGGAACCGAGCCGCATCGCCTCGGAACAGCACCTCCTCGATCGGCGCTGAACCACCCAACGTCGATACCAGCGAACAAGCGGTTGTACCGGCTTCGATGCCGGTAATCAGCTTCGATCCTCCGGTGACCGATCAGAAAGTGGGAGCGACTTTTTCGGTAAACGTTGTTCTGAAAGGCGCCAACAATGTCTGGTCCGCGCCGATGCGAATTCTTTACGACTCGCGAACGCTACAGCTCCTCACCGTCAGGAGCGGAGGACTGTTCGACCGCGGCGGACATTCTGCGGTACTGGTTTATCGTGTAGATCCATCGGCTGGGCGCATTAATATTTCGATCTCACGACCTTTGTCCGCACCTGGAATCTCCGGCCAAGGCGCGGTTTTCACGCTCATGTTTCTGAGCAAAGCGATGGGAATGTCCCGGTTGCGAGTTGACCAGACTGGCTTGCGAGACACATCGACGAAAGTCGTATCCGTAAACAGTTCCGATGCAAATGTCATCATCTCTAGATTTACAAATCCCGCTCAGGGCGTCAGTGAGCCGGGCGCAGCGGAAGTCGGCTTGGCGGGTGACGCTTCGGGGTATTCAGGACGCCCTTTTGGTGCTGCGGCGTTTGTATTGAAGGGGCCGGCGAGAAGTTCGCTGTTCTTTGCCGCCGAGGCATTACAGCAACCGCGGCATGTCGAGGGACTTCTACAGCTGTCATCCCGACCACTCTGACCTATGCAATTCGCATCGTACCGTCAGGTGCCTTTCCTTCGATTCACCATGGATGAGGTGAGGAGTACCCTAAGCTGAACATAGACTTCGGGGTTGCCCAAGTCGCGGGAGTCTCGCACCCGGAGGGAATCTTGATGCTCGACACCAACTTGCGATTGGCGTCTCCTACCAGTTCCAAGGGGGATTCAAGAATTGATGCGCGCTAGGAATCGCGCTCCCGCTGGGTTGCAGGGAATGTTGTTTGAGGATCTTCGCTAGCCACGGCGCCACGGCCGCTGAATCAGCGGCGAGGTGATACTGTAGTCGCTACTTGATGCGCTTGCCGCTCTCTCGCGATAACGCTTGAACCAGAGCGGCCATTGTTGGAGAATCTCGCTGCGATGAGAGGTGTTTCGATGGAAGGCCGTGATCCATCTCCTCCGCCTGAGCTTCGGCTGCTGCCCGCTTGGTCTGCGCCGTTCGAGGTATTTGCCAAAAACCTCTTCGACTGCATGACTGGGCGCGTCGTCCCGGTGGTGGAGATGAGCTCTGCGCCTGACCACGCTTTCTGGCGCGACATCGATCTGCAATCGCGATTTCCGCGGCGCGGATTGATCGACTCGGTATTGGCGCATGCCGCGCTGCTGGGTCTGCTGTATGCGGTTTCAATCTGGCCGCAAGCCACGGTTCACCTCACCGATTCGCGCTCCTACCGGACGCTGAATAGCTACCGGCCCAACCAGTATCTGCCGGAGTTGCATGGGGCTCCTGCCCATCGCACGCATGGGGGCAAGGCGGACCCGGTGCCTGCACAGCAGGAGATCCGCTCGCTTCCGGACGCGCCCGACAACCTACGTCAGACAATCGTGACCCCGCCTAGGCTCAAACTGCAGCACGACGTGGACCTGCCGAATCTTGTAGCTTACGAGTCAGCACCGCCAGCGCAGCCGCTCGAGGCCAGTTCGCGCTCGAACGTTTTGCCCCTATTTATGCCCGCAGTGTTGGCCCCGGCGGCGGAGACTGGCTCTTTGCACTCCAGTTCCAAAATCCCTTCGCTAATCCCGGAGGTGGTGGAGCCTGCGCCGGAGATTGTGCAGATCAAACCCCAGCGCGCCTTGCTCGACTTCCAACCGAACGTGGTGCAGCCCGCTCCAGAGGTCGGCTCGACTAGCCGGAGGGGTAACACCAGCCTTGCCCAGCTCCTTCCGTCGGTCGCCCCGGTTCCTGCGTCGCCAAACGTGGGCGATGCCCATATGCCGCAGGTGGTAGCGTTGAGTTTGCATCCCGCTGCGGTTCAGGCTCCATTAGCGATACCGCAAGGCAACCGGAGCGGAGACTTTGCCGCCTCTCCCCTCGGCCACCCCAACGCCCAGGGGACGCCGGGGCCGGCCGACTCCCTGGGTCTTGGCGCGCGCGACGACAACGCCACTGTGAACGCGCCGCCAGGAATCAGCGTGGGAGCTCCCCCTCTCCCCGTAGCTGCACCCAACGCGCCCTCACCCACGCCGGACGCAGCCAATCCCGCGCTGCGGGCAAAGCTGCTGGCGGCGATGCGGCCCACTGCAATCGCATCCGTCCCAGCACACCGGCCTCTGCCACCCGCCACCACAACGACGCAAAGCGAGTTGGAGACTCGTATCTTCGCTGGACGGCGCTCCTACACGCTGGTGGTCAATATGCCGAATCTGAATTCCACGATTGGAAGCTGGATCATCCACTATGTGGAACGCACGCCGGACTCGTCGTCATCGTTAATCGCCAGGCCAGAGGTGGCCAGCAAGTCCGACCCGGCTTATCCCGGTCAATTGATCCACGACCACGTACAAGGCACAGTGGTTTTGACGGCCATCATACGCGCCGACGGCACCGTGAGCGACATAGCAGTGGCAAAGAGCCTGGATCCAGAACTCGATCGGAACGCGGCTCGGGCGCTCTCGCGCTGGCTCTTCCATCCGGCGCTGAAGAATGGCCACGCCATCGACCTGGAGGCCGTGATCACGGTTCCGTTCCGAGCGACTGGGCTCTAAAAACAAGAAATTACAAGCTGGAGTGGGTAACTACTGGTGCGGGCACAAGCAGCTCATTGAGAACCGTCGTTTCAAGAAGGAGAAAAATGGTGCGCCCGGCGAGATTCGAACTCACGACCTAACGCTTCGGAGGCGTTCGCTCTATCCAGCTGAGCTACGGGCGCTCAACAGCCATTATACCTGAGCACATGATACTCCCATCCAACACTGAAACAGATCCATTGAAGTGCTTGATTGTTGAGTATCGCAGTCGCCCAATCGTCTAGCGCAGCAGTAGGTAGAGTACAAGCCAGAATGGCAACGCCAGCGCTATCGCGAACAGCAACCCCCGCGCCGCGCTTACCCGATGCGCGGGCTCAGAAACCAGCATCTCCCGGTCGGCAGCACTCGCCTCACGGCTCGGTGCTGTCTCGTGAGAACGATTCGGAATTTGACGCGCGCGCAATGCCATGACAGCCCTCACCGGCATAAAACTCTACCTGAAGTAGGATCATCCAGATGGGTTCGTTGGTTGCCCATTCCTAAGGTCTTTCGTTTTCTTTTGCCGATGCAAGCGAACCAAAAGCGTCAACCCCTCTGACACATGGAAACCAGTCATACTCTAGCCGTGACTTCTACCGAGCAGGATCGCGCCCTGGCAAGTTTTTCCGTCTACCTTCGGGTGGAAAAAGGTCTCGCTCCGCTGACCGTCAGCTCCTATGGCGGCGATCTGAAACTCTGGGCGGAATTTCTTTCCAAGCGTGAAAAAACGGTTCTCATCGCACAGCGGGAGGATCTGAAGGATTTGCTGCAGCACTTGCTCGGCCACGGTATGGATTCGCGTTCCGTCGCCCGCAAGCTTTCGGCCCTGCGCCAGTTTTATCGCTTCATGCTTTTGGACAAGCTGATCGCTCATGATCCTACCCTGGACATCGACAGCCCCAGACAGTGGAAGGTGCTTCCCAAGGCGCTCTCCGAAGAGGAGGTCACCGCCCTGGTGGAAAGTCCCGGACAGAACCTTGCCGCCTCTGCGCAGTCACGCACCTCGCAGGCGCTTGCGTTGCGCGATCGCGCCATGCTGGAAGTTCTCTACGCAGCAGCCATGCGCGTCAGCGAATTAGTCGATGTGCGCGTTGCAGACACTAAACTCGACCTCGGCTATATGCTGGTGCGCGGCAAGGGCGACAAAGAGCGCATTGTTCCCCTCGGCGCGCCTGCGCAACAAGCCCTGCGCAACTATCTGCGAGATGCCCGCCCGCTGCTCGCAGGGCGCAAGAACATACCGGAGTTATTTCTGGCGCGCGGTGGACACAAACTCACGCGCGAGCGCATTTGGGCAATCGTCGACCAGGCGTCGAAAACCGCTGGCCGCCACGCCTCGCCCCATATGCTGCGCCACTCTGCGGCCACTCACATGGTCTCTCATGGAGCCGACCTGCGCACCGTGCAAACCGTGCTAGGCCACGCCGACATTTCTACAACGCAGGTATACACGCACGTTGCACTAGACCGCCTTCAAAAGGTGTATGCTGCGCATCACCCCCGTGCCCAAGTGCGCGCCTCGCGAAAGGAAGACAAGTGAGCTCCGCAAATAACACTCGTCCCGATTCTCCGGAGACTCCAGCGGGCACCGCTCTCACCGCCTTCCTCCGCGCTCTCGCACAGCGCAACGCGTCGCAGCATACCGTCAAGGCTTATCGCACCGATCTTGCGGAATTCACTGCTTTCATCGGCTCCCACGAGCTCAGGTCGATTGACCATCTGGTGATCCGCGACTTTCTCGGGCAACTCTACGCACGCGGCTTGAGCAAGGCATCGGTCGCCCGTTCGCTCTCCTCCATCCGCTCATTCTTTAAGTGGATGGGTCGCGAGCGCATGGTTGAGTCCAACCCCGCTCTGCTCGTTGCGGCTCCGAAACTTCCCAGGAAGCTACCCCGCGTGCCGACCATGGAGGAGATCAACTCCGTGCTCGATGCGGAGATGCCGGAAGAAGCCGCCTTCGCCCAGCGCGACCATCTGATCCTCGAACTGCTCTACGGCTGCGGTATTCGCAATAGTGAACTGACCGGCATCAACATGGATGACTTACATAAGCGGCAGGGAGTAATCCTGGTGCGCGGCAAAGGCAAGAAGGAGCGCATGGTTCCGTTCGGAGACTCGGCGCAGATTGCGCTGCGCAATTACCTGCCACGTCGCTCCCGCACCCTCGAACAAAACAATCGCACCGGCGAAGCCGCGTTGCTCGTCAACCTGCGCGGAAGCCGTTTGACTTCCCGCAGCGTTGGCCGAATCGTCAAGTCCGTTGCTGTCGCCGGCGGCCTCTCTGGTGAAGTGCATCCCCACACCCTGCGCCACGCCTTCGGAACTCACATGCTCGAGGAAGGCGCTGACCTGCGTGCGATTCAGGAGTTGCTTGGCCACGAGCGTCTCTCCACCACGCAGCGTTACACCCAGCTCACCACCAAGCAGGTATTGGACGTTTACGACAAAACGCATCCGCGCGCAAAGTGAAACGCCGATTGATGTCAGTTAACCCGTTCGACCGGAAATGGCTCGTGAGCTTGCATCCCAGCTGCCGTCTCGTTAAGCATGAGTTAGTTCCGCAGGCTTCTCATTCTTCGGCTTTGAACCATTAGCCAATTCCTCCCACATCTCTACAACCCGCTTGCGAAGCTCTTCGGTGAGGCGCTCATACGCCTGCTCAGGTTTTTCATTCAGATCCGGATAAATCGGCTTGCCGACACAAATGCGCAACGGATGAAAGCCCTGGAATCCTCTGCCGCGCGGCCAGCAGGCATGGAAACCATACTCAGCGACAGGGACGATGGGAATGTTCAGATGCTGTGCAAGAATCGCCGCGCCTTTCTTGAACTTCTTCGGTGCCCCGTCAATCGAACGCTCACCTTCGGGGTACATGATGAGGATTTTTCCCGCGCGGAGCCCATAGGCGCCGGCCCGCATCGCAGGCACCAGATTTGAATTCGGATCAACCGGAATCAGATGCAGAAACTGCGCAAACTTTCGCATCGAACCCGCGCCGAAGATCTCGCTTGAGCCAACGTAGAAGACATTGTGAAATACCTTCCACGGAAGGGCTGCGGTCAGAATCGGCGCATCCAGATAGCTGGCATGATTGGGACACATAACGAACGGCGCAGGCGGCAGATTTTCCATCCCGTCCACGCGTAACTTGAACAGCACGTGTGAAGCCCACTTCACGGACTTGCCAAAAAGCCACCAAAGGAATGCCACCAAAGGGCGCTCATGGGTAATGGCGAGCACCTGCGGGTCGGTTGTTTCCCCTTCAAAAACCGTACTCCAACCCGGCCCCTTACGAACGGCCTCGCCCCTGTTCCGGCACACAAGCTCCACCAGTTCACGAACCGTGTAGACCTCACTGGCCGCCGAGTCCTCCACGTCGGCTCCGAGCCGATGGGCCAGATCGCTGAGCAATTCGACGCGCTCCATCGAATCCAATCCGAGATCGAGCTCAAGGTTGTCGTCCGGATGGATTTCTTTCCCATGTTTCTTGCCTGCTGCTTCCACCACCACCGCCATCGCAAGCTGCACTTCGTCGTTGGCAAGCCAAAGGTGGTCCTGCTCGGATAAGGTGCGCTCCTGGGCGATAACCTCTTCGCTCTGGCCGCTGGCATGCAGCGCAAGCAGCTTTTTCCGGATCTCCTGGCGGCGCAACTTGCGAGTTGTGGTGCGCGCTAGATCATCCTGCCAGATGTCGTAAGAGAGAATTCGCTTGGTCGCCGGCAGCGCTGCTGAGATGCTCTCCACGTCGAAGCGAATGACCTCACGGATATTCACGATCCGGTGCTCGCGCAACACTTCAAAGTTCGGCACAATCACACCGTGCAAGCGCTCGCTCAGCGGCTCGCCGGCTTTGCGGCTCTCCAGTCCAAGCACGCACAATTCCTTGATCCACTGTGAACGCATGTAGCAGGCTTCGATCTCTTCAGGGTAGATATTTTTTCCGGAGCTGAGGACAATCACATCCTTGGCGCGTCCGGTGATGAAGTAGTTTCCCTTGGCGTCGGTGTAGGCGAGATCACCCGTATAGAGCCAGCCCTCCTTTAAAACCTCCGCAGTAGCCTGAGGACGGTTATAGTAGCCCTTCATTACCGTCGCGCCGGAGATGGCAATCTCACCCACCGTATGTCCGTTCTCGTCCACCCTGGTATTCACCAGCTTGGCCTCCAGTCCCGGCATCGGCGGACCAATCGAGCCCATTACGTTGGCTTCCACAGGCGTACAGAAGCAGCCGCTAGTGGTCTCGGTCATGCCGAAAGCCTGGAGCATCGTGAAACCGAGCGCTTCAATGTCACGGCCGATCTGCGAGTCGAAGCGCGAGCCGCCGGTGACAAAAAAACGAAGATCGGGACCAAGTTGAGCATGGACCTTCTTGAAGAACACCTTGCCAAGATTGAAGCCAAGCTTCTGCGATGCCGTGCTTAGCCTGAGCATTGCGCCAAAGACGCGCTCGGCCAGTCGTCCCTTCTTGGAAACCTCACCGAAGATGCGCTCATGGATGAGATAGAAGAATTGCGGAACACAGCAGAAGATAGTAATGCCGCGCTCCCGCAGCCCAATCATTAACTCCTGTGTATTAAGCGAATCAAGGAAGACCACCTTGCCGCCATTGCCAAGCGGCAGATAAAGATTGACCAGTTGCGCCAGCACATGAAACAGGGGGAGCACTCCAAGAAAACCATCTCCTGGCCCGATGCGGATAAACTTACGGATGCACTCCAACTCGGCTGTTAGATTACTGTCGGCGAGCATCACGCCCTTGGGATCGCTGGTGGTTCCAGAGGTGTAAATGATGGCCGAAACATCGTCCGGCTTCACCGCAACAGCGACAAAACCCGGCTGAGCGGCGAGTACCATCTCCTGCACGTAAGCCAACCCCTCGCGTGGCGCGTCCAGCATTGCCAATTGAATCGGCCGTTCCGCCACGGCTTCTTGGGCGACGGCAAAGCAACGCTCATCCACAAACAGCAGCGTTGCGCCGCAGTCATCAAGTAGCTTTCTGACCTGATGTGAAGTGAAAGCCGTGTCTAAAGGGACTGCCGTGTTCCCGCTCGCGATGATTCCAAGATAGGTCGCAACCCAGCTCGGACTGTTGAATGCGAGGATGGCGCAGCGCGTGCCTCCTGCAATGCCGACGCCAACACCTGAGCTGACCAGCCACTGCCCCACTCCGTCGGAAAAACGGCGAAGCTGCTGGTAAGTAAAGCTCTCGATCGTGTGTCCATCGGCTGCCGTAGTGATACTGCACAACGGCGATTGCGGCGTTAGCCCTCCGGGCTGGCGCTGAATTTCCACCGCGGGTGCCGTAGGCCAGCGCTCTACCGACTCCAGGAAGCAACTGTAGAACATGTATTTCTCAGCTCCAGCAGTCAGGGCGAAATGCGCGCGCCATAGGTCGCGCCCTCCTGCATCCGGTATTGTGCCACACCGCGGCACCTCAGCAGAGTGTCGAATCTTCCATGCAGACCGGAGTGAAATGGCCGCACACACCGGAGTGCGTCAGCACGGAAGCTTCGACTCCAGCGTTTTTGGCGCCTCTCGAATCTGACCGCATCGCTCAAGATAACAAGGTCGGTGGTGATTTTTGTCTGGCAGAGCACCGTCTCCAGGCAAAAATCGCCACTCGCTGGATGTTTTTTTACGGAATATACGCCCGTCGCGATAGAATGTTTTTCCGGATGGGTTCATAAGAACGCGTCTGACTGACGATGCTTCCACTTGGTAAGTGTTCCTTGGAGGAAGACATCGGTATTGATGCAACCCTAACTCACAGGAGATCCTGTTCCATGAAGCGTTTAACGATTGTTCTGGCCGCCCTGGCGGTGATGATGTCCACAGCTGCGTTTGCTCAAGATGGCGCGGCTCTGTTCAAGTCGAAGTGCGCGATGTGCCACGGCGCTGCCGGCGAAGGCAAGATGGGTCCGGCCATCAAAGGCAAGACCGATGTTCTTGATGTGCTGACCAAAGGTGGGAAAGCGAAGGCCCCCCATACCAAACCTTTCAACGTCACGCCGGACGAGGCGAAGGCAATCGCCGACTACGTCGCCGGCTTGAAATAGTTATCTGGTTGATGCGAGCCTTGCCGATGCCTTCGGGCATCGGCTTTGTCGTCTCGGAAGCCAACGCCCGCCAATCGACATTCTGTTGGCAAAATTTCCCCGGGGATGGCAGAATGTTCGTGCAACTAATACATCACAGGAGATCTGTTCATGAAGCGTTTGACTGTTGTTATGGCTGCTCTGGCAATGATGTTGTCTACGGCTGCGTTTGCGGAAGATGGCGCGGCTCTTTATAAGTCGAAGTGTTCTGCCTGCCATGGCGCAGCTGGCGAAGGCAAGTCGGGCCCAGCCATCAAGGGCAAGACCGACGTCGTTGATGTGCTTACCAACGGTGGCAAGAAGGGCATTCACGCAAAGCCCTTCAGCGTTACCCCGGACCAGTCGAAGGCAATCGCGGACTTCTTGAAATAGCCTCACGCATAATGACAATGGCCGATGCCTCCGGGCATCGGCCTTCATTGTTTCTATCGCAACAGCCCTACGCCTCGCTCACATCCTTGAGGTGGGCGAGCCTTCCGCTAGTTCGCGAAGACCATCGAAGATTGCCAGTTCGTCGCTTGCATGCTTCAGCGTCTCCCTTAAGGGGAGCGTTACCGAGAACTGCGGTTCCAGGCTCCGAAACGATACTCCCAGCAACTCGAATTCGCGCATCGATACTACACCGCTCATGCGACAAGTAATCTCCGGCTCCCACTCCGGCACCGTGGAGATGAAGAGCGACGCGACCGTGTGCATCGGCCAATCGCCGGTGTTTCGCACCCATCGGCGCGTAATGCCGGTAGAACGTGTGCGGCCGATCTGCACGTTGAGATGCGGCGGGCAGCTAAGATTGGATTCAAACGTTAAGGTTTCTTGCCGTCGGCGCCAGCGCCACATCGCCCACTTCAGAGGCACTTGGCGCGGTGCCAATCTCACATCCAGAGAAGGCTGAAGGAAGGCGGCCTCCGACAGCCGCAGCCGCGCGCGAAGGTGCGAGGGGCTGATCCACTCAACGCCGCTGATATGGCCATGTGCGGCAACCGCTCCCTCCAACCAGTGGAGAACGCAAAGCGCGCGACGCCGGTTGAAGCGTAGGAATCCCCAGTACCAGAAGGCTATGACCATAATTGCGAGACTGATGCTGAGAAGGGCTAGTTGCAATATCACAAGCTTCTGGGATGCGGCAGAGGCTGCAGAAAGATGCTATTGCCGTTAGCTCAGTTTTAGTTGCTCTGGCTCAGTCCAAGTCGCTCGCACCCGGCCCCGGGCAGGGGTGAGCATCGCTGCCGACTATTGCAGCGGGCGCAGCGCCTGAATCGAGGGCAAAAAAGCGGTCCTGGCCTCCAGGCTGGATTTTGTTGCTTTCCAGGCAGCTCTTGATCCGGCGCCGCAGCTCCCGCCTGACCAGGTCTTGCTGGCCGGGGCGCGTCTTCACCAGCATCAGGTACTGCACCTCGTTGCCTGCTACGCGGTCGATGCCGGGAACCTGCGGATCGGCCATGATCACGTCACGGAAGCGTTCGTCGCTGCGCAGTTCGGAGCCGAGCTGCTGCAATATCTCGATGACTCGCTCGCTGTTCTCCTTGTAGTCAACCGATACGTGCAGGGCAAGCTGGGTCCAATCCCGGGTCATGTTGGTGACCGCTGTGATGGTCGAGTTCGGGATGGTATGCATGGAGCCATCGGCGTCACGCAAGAACCGTGCGGCGAAGCGTCAGTATCTCTACCGAACCCTGCAACGCGCCGATTTTAACGACATCGCCAACATCGAACCAGTTCTCCACCAGGATGAAGAATCCGTTCAAAACGTCGCGAACCAAACTCTGTGCGCCGAAGCCAACGGCAACGCCGGCGATGCCGGCACTGGCCAGCAGCGGCTCCACGTGAATGCCGAGATCGTACAGGATCGTGACGAACGCAAAAAACACGATGGCGGCCATCCCGACGCTGCGGGTGATCGACGAGATAGTATGGAGCTGCTGCGCTCGAACGCTGGAGGTGGCCATGTTCGCCTGATTGATGCGGGCCAGCCGGCCGCTCACCAGATTCAGCAGGCGAATCAGTACGAAGGCCACAACAACCGTGACCACGATCTTAGGCAACTTGTCATGCACAAGGACAAAAATGTCCTCATACCATACGTTTAGGCGGAACAGATCATGCCAGGTGTGCGGAAGCTGCGCAGGATTCACAGTAGCGGATTATAAATCGTCCTGCGCCCTGGAAAAGCCATCTTAATAGGCGGTTTGCTATTCCATTGCCCTGGAGGGCTTCGATGCCATGCCATGCTTCCGTTTCATTCAGGTAACTACGCTCCTGCTCTGGCTTTTCTTTGCGTCGTCTGCGTCCGGATGGGCCCAGCACGCCCCGTTTCCGCCTCCCCGGACCCGACGCAGGGCATCGAGCAGCCGATCGAGCCGGATTCACAACATAAGCTGTTGATATTAAGGCAAAAAAAGCGCTTTGAGGACATGCAGCGTGACTCCGCAAAGCTCCTCGAACTGGCGACCGAACTGAAACATTACGTCGACAAATCCGGCGAAAATATCCTCTCCATTGAGGTGTTGCGCAAGACCGAGGAGATAGACAAATTGGCGCGGCAAATCAAGATCAACATGCGCGGAGATTAACCAGAGCTCAAAATCCGGCAGCCGATGCACAAGAAGCGTTGATCTGGAATTCCTGCTTGGTATAGACTTAAGTCCCTTGGAGAAAGTATGAAGATATACATTCTGCCAGGGGAGGAGCGCCTCGCAAGCAGCTCCTGTGACACCCAACGCGGCCAAGCCTCAACATTCCTTGAAGTGGAAGCGCGTTTCGGGTTCGATTGTTGCCCGAAAGCGTCGTACGTGTGGCCCCGCCACATCGTGCACTTTCGCGTGCAGCCAATTTGAATGGGCAGTAACAACCCGCAACGAGTTTAACTCGGAGGAATCGTATGAACCTGTGGCTCTTGCAGAGCCTCAACCGCTTGGGCCGTGTGGGCAGGATGTCTCTGCTCCGTCGCGGTTTTTCACTCATTGCCCTTACCCTTGTCACCTCCATCGCAGCGCTCGCCGAGCCCGCAGGCGGCGAAGCTGCTCTCAAGCTTCCCGACCTCAGCAGCGTCAGCTTTTTTGGCGGCGCCATCGATGGTCATAAACTGCTGTTGATCGGCATCGTTTTCTGCGTCCTCGGACTGGTCTTCGGTCTGGCGATCTACACCCACCTGAAGAACCTGCCCGTCCATCGCGCCATGCTTGAGATCTCGGAGTTAATCTACGAGACCTGTAAGACGTACCTCGTCACTCAGGGCAAGTTCATCCTCGTCCTGTGGGCGTTCATCGCCGTGATCATCGCGGCCTACTTCGGATGGCTAAACCCGGTTCCCGGCAAGTCGATTGGCGTCACGTTGCCAATCATCCTGGCCTTCAGCCTGGTGGGCATCGCCGGCAGCTACGGCGTGGCGTGGTTCGGCATTCGCGTCAATACCTTTGCCAACTCCCGCACTGCATTTGCCGGTCTTCGCGGCAAGCCTTTCCCGGTCTATGACATTCCGCTCAAGGCTGGCATGAGCATCGGCATGATGCTGATCAGCGTCGAACTGCTGATCATGCTCTGCATTCTGCTCTTTATTCCCGGCGATTACGCCGGTCCATGCTTTATCGGCTTCGCTATCGGCGAATCGCTCGGCGCCGCCGCTCTCCGCATCGCCGGCGGCATCTTTACCAAAATCGCCGACATCGGCTCCGACCTGATGAAGATCGTCTTCAAAATCAAGGAAGACGATGCTCGCAACCCCGGCGTGATTGCCGATTGTACGGGCGATAACGCAGGCGACTCGGTTGGACCTTCGGCTGACGGCTTTGAGACCTACGGCGTAACCGGCGTCGCGCTGATTACGTTCATTCTGCTCGGCGTGCATGATCCGATCGTGCAGGTGCAACTGCTGGTCTGGATCTTCGTCATGCGCGTCATGATGATGGTGGCCAGCGCCGGTTCCTACTTCCTGAACCATGCCATAGCCAAGGCCAAGTACGGTAACAGCGATCACATGAACTTCGAGGCGCCGCTGACCTCGCTGGTCTGGCTGACCTCCGTCGTATCCATCGTGTTGACCTACATCGTCAGCTACCTGATGATTCCTACCCTCGGCGGCGACGACACGTTGTGGTGGAAGCTGGCCTCGATCATCAGTTGCGGCACCCTGGCTGGCGCTGTAATTCCGGAGCTGGTCAAGGTCTTTACCTCTACCTCCAGCGACCACGTGCAGGAAGTGGTCACCTCGTCGCGAGAGGGCGGAGCTTCGCTGAACATCCTCTCCGGCTTTGTGGCGGGCAACTTCTCCGCCTATTGGCTGGGGCTGGCGATGGTCGCTCTGATGTCGATTGCCTACTTCGTGAGTCTGCACGGCCTTGCGGCGCTGATGCTGGTTCCGGCGGTCTTTGCCTTTGGCCTGGTGGCGTTTGGCTTCCTGGGCATGGGGCCGGTGACAATCGCCGTCGATTCCTACGGCCCGGTTACCGACAACGCACAGTCTGTCTATGAGCTTTCGCTGATCGAGCAGATTCCAGGCGTCAAAGCCGAGATCAAGAGAGACTTTGGCATTGACGTGAACTTTGATCGCGCCAAGGACCTGCTGGAAGAAAACGACGGTGCCGGCAACACCTTCAAGGCGACTGCCAAGCCAGTGCTGATCGGAACCGCCGTCGTCGGGGCTACCACGATGATCTTCTCGATCATCATGGGTCTTACCCACGGCCTCACACAAGACGTAAACAAACTTTCCTTGTTGCACGCACCCTTCGTGCTCGGCCTCATTACGGGCGGCGCCATGATCTACTGGTTCACCGGCGCGGCCACCCAGGCGGTCTCCACCGGCGCCTACCGCGCGGTCGAGTTCATCAAGGACAACATCAAGCTCGAAGGCGCAGAAAAGGCCAGCGTCGAAGACTCCAAGAAGGTCGTTGAAATCTGCACCCAGTACGCGCAGAAGGGCATGTTCAACATCTTCCTCGCTGTCTTCTTCGCGACCCTCTCCTTCTCCTTCATCGAGCCGTTCTTCTTCATCGGCTACCTGTTCTCCATCGCGATCTTCGGCTTGTACCAGGCCATCTTCATGGCCAATGCCGGCGGCGCATGGGACAATGCCAAGAAGATCGTGGAGACCGAACTCAAGGCCAAGGGCACTCCCCTGCACGACGCCTGCGTCGTTGGCGATACGGTAGGCGATCCCTTCAAGGACACCTCTTCGGTCGCCATGAATCCGGTCATCAAGTTCACCACCCTGTTCGGACTTCTCGCGGTGCAGCTCGCCGTGACCCTGAATTCCAGAAACGAACTGTTGACCCATTTGCTGGCGCTAGTTTTCTTCCTGGTATCGGCAACCTTCGTCTGGCGCAGCTTCTACAAGATGCGCATCGTCAAGACCTCCGATGCGTTCGCGAAAGCTACTGCCGGCCGTTAACCGCAGAATAGGAAACAGGAGCGCCATCCTTCGGGGTGGCGTTTCTGTTTTCATGCGGCAGCTCCTGCTATGCTGTTTCCATGGATCCAGTCGCGCTGACCCGTCAGCTCATCGACATCGAATCTGTCACCGGCAAGGAAGGCGCTGCAGCTGCGTTTCTTGCGGGCTACCTGGAAGAACTTGGCTACTTCGTCGAACGCATGCCGGTCGAGGGCGAACGCTTCAACGTTTTTGCAAAACCAGCAAATCTCGACCAACCCGCGCTCGTCTTCTCCACCCATCTGGATACGGTTCCACCTTTTCTCCCCTCTCGCGAAGACCACGACAACATCTACGGGCGCGGTGCCTGCGATGCCAAAGGAATCATTGCGGCGCAGGTTGCTGCCTGCGAGCGCCTCCGCGCAACCGGAAACTCCGCCGGCCTTGCTCTTCGTCGTCGGCGAAGAGCGCGATTCGCTGGGCGCTGCCATGGCCAACGAGAATCCGCGCGGCTCGCGATTTCTGGTCAATGGAGAACCCACTGACAACCGCATCGCACTTGCTTCCAAGGGCGCGTTGCGCGTGGAGGTAACGGCGCATGGGCGCATGGCACACTCGGCTTACCCGGAGCTGGGCGAGTCAGCGATTGACAAACTGCTGGACGCGCTCCAGGCCCTGCGCGCCATGCCGCTCCCGCACAATCCGGAGATCGGTCCCAGCACGGTGAACATCGGCATTATCGAAGGTGGCTGCGCCACCAACGTCATCCCGGATTTTGCCAAGGCACAGTTGCTCTACCGTCTGGTAGCCCCGTCCCAGGAACTCCGCGCAGCCATTGTCTCCGCCGTGGGCTCGCTGGCTGAGGTGCAGTTCGTTCTGGATATTCCCTACATGCGCTTCCTTACCGTTCCCGGCATCCCAACTATGACCGCATCTTTCACCACGGACATTCCGCGGCTCTCGGCATGGGGTAAACCCGTACTGCTGGGGCCGGGCTCGATTCTAGTGGCGCACACGGATCGGGAGTTCCTCTCCAAGGCAGAGCTGATGCAGGCGATCGATCTTTATGTGCAGATCGGAATCACTTGCTGCGCTGATCGGAGTTGCGCAGAGACGGACACCGCGAGAGGGCGGGCGAGAGAGTACGTGGAGGATGCCGGGAGGCATCCTCCACGTGTAAGCGCATTTGATTAGTCCTGCAGTTGGCCGCTGAGATAAGCGTCGTAGGCGGCCAAGTCGAGCAACCCGTGTCCGCTGAGGTTGAAGAGGATGACCTTCTTGCGGCCTTCCTCGCGGGCCTTGACGGCCTCATCCACCACGGCGCGAATCGCGTGCGACGACTCCGGCGCGGGCACCAGTCCCTCGGTGCGGGCAAAGAGCACGGCCGCCTCGAAGACCGAATTCTGCGGGTAGGCAACGGCCTCGAAAAGTCCAAGCTTGTAGGCATGGCTCACCGCCGGCGACATGCCGTGATAACGCAATCCGCCGGCGTGGATCGATGGCGGCATAAAGTCGTGGCCCAGCGTGTACATGTTCATCAGGGGCGTCATGCCGGCCGTGTCGCCGAAATCGTAACGCAGCTCGCCCTTGGTGAGCGACGGGCAGGATGAGGGCTCCACGGCGATGAATCGATATTTCTTGCCTTCCGTAATCTTCTTGTGCAAGAAGGGGAAGCTGATGCCGGCGAAGTTGCTCCCGCCGCCCGCGCAGCCCACCACAATGTCCGGCTCTTCGCCTGCCTCCTCCATCTGCTTGATCGCTTCCTCGCCAATCACTGTCTGGTGCAGGCATACGTGGTTCAGTACGCTGCCCAGCGAATACTTAGTGCCCGGATGCGTGACCGTGTTCTCTATCGCCTCGCTGATGGCAATGCCAAGGCTGCCCGCGCAATCGGGATCCTCGGCCAGCCGCTTGCGCCCAAACTCCGTCTGGTCGCTGGGACTGGCATACACCGTCGCGCCGTAGGTCTGCATCATCAGGCGGCGATACGGCTTCTGGTCATGGCTCACGCGAACCATCCACACGGCGCACTCCAGCCCAAAGAGTTGGCAGGCCAGCGCCAGTGATGTGCCCCACTGCCCCGCGCCGGTTTCGGTGGCGAGGCGGCGCGTTCCAGCGATCTTGTTGTAATACGCCTGAGGCACCGCGGTGTTCGGCTTGTGGCTGCCCACCGGGCTGGAGCCTTCATACTTGTAGTAGATATGCGCAGGCGTGTTCAGCGCCTTCTCAAGGCGAACCGCGCGCAGCAGCGGCGTCGGACGCCACAGCGCGTACACATGCGCACTTCCTCGGGAATCTCAATCCAGCGCTCCGCGCTCATCTCCTGGGCCACCAGGTTCTCCGGGAAAGATGGCATACATGTCTGTCGGCGAGATCGGCTGGCGCGTGCCCGGATGAAGCGGCGGCGGCCATGGGCTCGGGAAAATCCGCGGCCAAGTTGTACCAATGGGTGGGAATCGAGGATTGTGGCAATATGAAACGAGTCTGCATAGTCATGTCCACCCCGTCTGGATTGAATAACCTGAGGGTAATTGAGCGGCTCTGGCGGGTCAATGTTTTCGCGCTCAGAATCGATGTCTTACGATTCGCACTTGAGGTCCGTCCATTGCTTGAGCGGAGTCAGTGCTCCCCTTGCGCCGATGCCTTGACGATAAGAGACGCCATGCCGGCGCATCTTTCCATCCCGCCAGGGCTCGCTCTTTCCCTCTTCGCGTTACACTTGTCGGCATGAGTACGAGCCAGCCCAACGCTCTCGTCCACGCCTCCTCCGCCTATCTCCGATCCGCAATGGACCAGCCCACGCAGTGGCAGCAGTGGGGGCCGGAGGCCTTCGCGCGCGCCAAGGCGGAGGACAAGCCAATCCTGCTCGACATTGGCGCGGTCTGGTGCCACTGGTGCCACGTCATGGACCGCGAGTCGTACGAATCCGCCGAAATCGCCGCAATTCTGAACGCTCACTTCATCCCCGTAAAGGTGGACCGCGATGAGCGCCCGGACGTGGACGCGCGCTACCAGGCAGCGGTCGCTGCCATCAGCGGACAGGGCGGCTGGCCGCTCACAGTCTTCCTCACGCCGGAGGGCAAGCCGTTCTTCGGCGGAACTTACTTCCCTCCCGCAGGATGCCTATGGCCGTCCCAGCTTTCAGCGCATTCTCCTCGCAATTTCAGAAGCCTTCCGCGAGCGGCGCGATGAGGTGGAGAAGCGAAAGCGAAGGACTGATGCATGCGCTGGCGCACTCCGAGGGAATGCTCGGCCACAGCGGCTGAATTTTCTCCGAAGATTGTGGAGGAGATGGTGCAGGCGGCGCTCGGCGCATTTGACCGCGAAAATGGCGGCTTCAGTCAGGCTCCCAAATTTCCCCATCCGCCCGTCATCGATCTGCTGCTCGACTGGTACGCGCGCACCGGCGAAGCAGCAGGTGGAGCAAGGTAGCGACCACAACTCTTGAAAAGATGGCGCTCGGCGGAGTCTATGACCAGCTCGCCGGAGGCTTTCATCGCTACTCCGTCGATGAACGCTGGTGCGTGCCTCACTTCGAGAAGATGGCCTATGACAACTCCGAGCTGCTGAAGAACTATGTGCACGCCTGGCAGGCCACCGCCAATCCGTTCTTCGCCGATGTCGCGCGCGACATTCTGCGCTGGATGCGGGAGTGGCTCAGCGACCGCGAGCGCGGCGGCTACTACGGCTCGCAGGACGCGGACATCGATCTGCATGATGACGGCGACTACTTCACCTGGACGCTGGACGAAGCTCGCGCCGTTTTGACCCCGGATGAACTCGCCGTCGCCGCCGCGCATTACGATATCGGCGAGCGCGGCGAGATGCCGCACGATCCAACGAAAAACGTGCTCTGGGTAAGCGAATCCGATCGCTCAGATCGCTGCCGGCCAGAATCGCACCGTGGAAGCTACCGGCGGAACTGCTTGCGTCGGCGAAGCAAGAAGCTCTATGCCGCGCGCCTCCAGCGTCCCATGCCGTTCATTGACCGCACGCTTTACACCAGTTGGAATGCACTCTGCATCTCTGCCGTGCTCCAGGCCGCGCGCGTGCTCGGAGATAACGCAGAGCAGGAATTCGCACTGCGCTCGCTCGATCGTCTGCTCGCCGACGCCTATCAGCCCGACTCGGACTGCTCCATGTGATTGCCTATGCCGAAGATGGAGCAAGCCAGCCGTCCCGCCGGAGTGCTCGATGACTACGCCTTCACCGTTCTGGCCTGCCTGGACGCCTACGAGGCGACCAGCGATCTGCGCTACCTGGCCAGTGCCGAGGAGATTGCCGCGCGCATGATCTCCGGCTTCTACGATGAGAGCGATGGCGGTTTCTTCGATCTCGACAGCGCAGCCTCAACCGACGCATCTGGAGCGCTGACCGCGCGGCGAAAGCCGTTTCAGGATTCGCCGACTCCGGCGGGCGACTCCGTCCGCTGCGCTGGCGCTGCTGCGCCTCCATGCGCTCAATGGCGATGCGCGTCTGCATCAACTCGCCAAGGAGACGCTGGAGGTCTTTGCCGGAGTCGCCGGACAGTATGGCATTTACGCTGGCACCTACGGTCTCGCATCCGTCTGGATGGCTCGCGCACACACGCAGGTGGTGGTGATCGGCGAAGGCCCGCAGGCAGACGAGTTATACGCGGAAGCTCTTGCTCCGTTCGCGCTGAACAAAATTGTGCTCAGAGTGAAGGATGCCGCCGAGTCTGCGGGCGACCCTGCCGCCGGCACTGGCGGAAACCATCTCTGCCGTTCCCGGATTGCATCGAGGATGGCGCATTCGCGATGCTCTGCAGCGGCTTCGCTTGCCAGCCCCCCATCTCAACCGCCAAGCGAGTTGCGGCACGCTCTGCAGAACGCCATTAGGCAGGGCGGTTAGCTGCACCGGAAGAGCTATTGCTGCCAGTGTGCTCTCAATAATCTGGGCACGAATCTACATCTCACAATAATTCGACCAGCAGCACAGCTTCGCGCTAGAGTGAGAACATGCCCACTACCGTGAAACATCTGAAGAAGACAGCGGCAACCAGGAAAGCAGCAAAAAAGACCTCAACCAAGAACATCCATCCCGGCCTCAACCAAAACCTCAATCCCTAAGGCTGCAACCAACGGCTTTCATCCCGGAACCTACATCGTGCCGCGCGGACATGTGAGCATTGCGGTGCCCACCTTCTGGAGTTTGCGGCAGACCAATGACGACGTCCAGGTGGAGTCGGAGGCCAGCGAGACCACCGTCATCGTAACCGCGTACCAGCGCAATGCAGACGTCAAATCGCTGGATGCGCGTGACTACCTGAAGCACTTTCTCGACACTGCTCCCGTGGCCGGACGCCTGCAGACCGGCGACAGCAGCAAGCAGCGGGCCAGCGCGCGCTTCCGTGACGAGGAAGGTGACAACTGGTTCGTCCGCTTTATCTCCAACGGGCAGACCCTGCTGCTGGCGACCTGCCACTCCAATCGTCCTCTCACCTCGCGCGACGGCAAGACCGGAGTCGCGGTTCTGGACTCCATCAAGCTCAAGGCGCGGGGGTGAGTTCGCACCACGGCAGCATTGAATCGTTCTTTCTGGAAGGCACAGCCGGAAGGCTCGAAGCACTGCTCAACCGTGGTCTACCCAGCGCCCCATATGCCTGCGTGGTTTGCCATCCGCATCCGCTCTTCGGCGGAACCATGCACAACAAAGTCGTCTTCCACGCCATGAAGGCGCTGAACGCCTTCGGATTCCCTGTGCTGCGTTTCAATTTCCGGGGCGTCGGTGCCAGCGCGGGAGAGCATGATTACGGACGCGGTGAGATTGCCGATGTTCGAGTGGCTCTCGACTTCCTGGCCCAGCGATTCAGCGCGCCAATCATCTTCGCCGGATTTTCCTTCGGTGCATCCATCGGGTTGCAAGCGGCGGTACCGCACCCACGGGTGGAAGCACTGATTTCGTTGGGCACCCCGGTCAATGCCGATGGCCGCGAATACACCTACGCTCCACTGCAGGAGAGCAATAAGCCCAAGCTCCTGCTCAGTGGCGCTCGCGATGAGTTTGCGACCCCGGCGCAACTGGCCGAGGTATTTGCCGGCGCAGCAGAACCCAAACGCCTGGTCTTGATTCCCGAAGCCGACCACTTCTTCACCGGACACCTCGACGAAATGCGCGCCGCACTCAGCGGCTGGGTAAGCGAAGTCTTGGGACCGGCGGCAGTTTCTGCCGTATAATTCTGGCGCAATGAATGCGCCCGACCAATCTTCCGACTGTGAAATTGCCATGCGTCAGACGTGCGCCATCGCGCGTGAGATCTTTCAACACGCGCTCGAGGAGAGCAGCATCGAGCGCGGATTCGCTCGCAATCTCCATTACGAACGCAGCATTCTGCAGGTCGGCGACGATCTCTACGACCTTGCCACCTTTTCGCGGATCTTCGTCATTTCTTTCGGTAAAGCGGCACACAGCAGCCTGGAGGCCCTGATGAATCGCCTCGGCGCCGGAGCAGGAGCAACTGGCATCGTCTGCGCGCCCACCCGGCCGCCGGCTCAGGTCTTCGGCTTCCGCTATTTCGAAGGCGGCCATCCGCTTCCAAACCACGAATCGATGCGCGCCGCCGAAGCCATTCTTCGGGCGCTCGATTCGCTGAACGCGCGCTCGCTTGTCATCTACCTGATCAGCGGCGGCGGTTCGGCAATTGTCGAAAAGCCCATCGCGGACGAGATTTCCTTCGACGACCTGGTGAGTACCCACCGGGCGCTGGTGCACTCAGGCGCTCCCATAGCGCAGATCAACGCCGTGCGCAAACACCTTTCAGCGGTGAAAGGTGGACGCATGGCCGTGGCTGCCGCACCGGCTTCGCAGCTTTCCATCATGATCTCCGATGTGCCGGATAACGCGACGGATTCTCTGGCTAGCGGGCCGACAATGCCGGATACCAGCACCTGCGAACAATGCTACGAGATCGCAAAGCAGTATGCTCTGCTGCCGCAACTGCCAAAAAGCGTAAGCCAGCTTTTCAAGATGCACGCCCTGGGAGAGACACCGAAGAAGGGAGATCCGCTCTTCGAGCGGGCGCGCTGGTGGACCGTGCTCTCGAACGCCACCGCCCAGAAGGCCGCCGTGGAGCGTGCGGCAATGAGCGGATTCGCCATTCAGATCGACAACACCTGCGATGACTGGGACTATCGCAAAGCCGCTGACTACCTGCTTGAGCGCGTGCGCCAGTTGCGCCAAGGCGTTTCTCGCGTCTGCCTGATCTCAGGAGGTGAGGTCACTGTCACGGTTGTTCAGGACCCCGGAACAGGTGGACGCAACCAGCAGTTTGCGCTCTATTGCGCTCAGCGTATCCAGGGAGAAAACATCTGCGTGCTCAGCGCTGGAACCGATGGCATCGATGGCAACAGCCCGGCCGCCGGAGCTGTTGCGGATGGAAGCACCATCGTCCGCGCACTCGCCAAGGGATTATCTGCTGAGGCCGCCCTTGCGGGCTTCGACGCCTATCCGTTCTTTGACGCACTGGGCGATACGATCATGACGGGATACACCGGAACCAACGTACGCGACTTGCGCATCCTGCTGGCTTGGTAGAGCCAGCCATTCCCTAAAAGAACGCCGCAACTCCCTCTTCGAGCACATCCACGCAATCCGCGACACCGAGGCGGAGTGCGCCGGAGAGCAGCCGCTTTACCGGTTCGTCCACCGGCTCCTGCGAGAGTTTGAAAGTTCCAAAGTGCATCGGGATCATCCGCCCGGCCCCGAGATCGACAAAGCCGCGCAAGGCGTCTTCCGGGCTGGTATGTACGGCGCGAAAGCTCTCTGGTTGGTAGGCCCCGATGGGAAGCAGCGCCACATTGGGATGGAGCCGTTGGCCAATCTCACGAAAGCCGCTGAAGTAGGCGGTGTCCCCAGAGTGATAGATCGAATGGCCGCCGCCGCTAAGGCAGTAGCCGCCGTAACCGCGATGCATATCCCGGATAACGCGCGCTCCCCAGTGCTTGGCTGGCGTGGCTGTAACCAGTGTTTCTCCAAGCTGGAATTCTTCCCACCAGCCCAACTCCACCACGCGATCAAACCCGAGGTCGAAGACCAGATCGGTAACGTTGTCCGGCACAATCAGCAGCGGCGTGCGTCCGCTCTTAATGCGGGTGGCGCGAGCCAGCGCGCGCAGCGATGGGCGATGCAGATGGTCGAAGTGCGCATGCGTGACCAGTACCGCATCGAGCGGCGGAAGATCCTGAATTCGCAGACCGGGACGGCGCAGACGCTTCAGCACGAAGAGCCAGGGAGCAAAGATCGGATCGACCACAACGCTTGATCCGCCAATCTGAAGAAAGAAAGAGGAGTGGCCGATGAACGTGACTCCCATCTGCCCATCAGCGGCGAGCACGGGACGATGGGTTCGTCCGGTGCGCTTGGCCATTGCAGAGTGTTTTACCAGCCGGCCGAGCTGGCCAGCCTTTGTGCCGATTTTTACGTTGAGCATCTTACTCCATTGGACGCGAACCCCGCCGCCCACGATTCCAATATGGTACGCCCTGGACCGGGGTTGCAACATTGGCGCATCTCGCTTTTAATCGAGTTTTCGCATTGCAAAGGAGACATCGTCGTGAAGATCGCGTACTTGGGATTGGGAATTATGGGACGTCCGATGGCCGTGAACCTGGTGAAGGCCGGACACGATGTAACGGTATGGAACCGGACGCCGAAAAACGTAGAGGGCGCGCGCACGGCAGCCACTCCGGCCGAAGCAGCGAAGGACGCCGAAATCGTGTGGATCTGCGTTGCCGACACCAAAGCGGTCGAAGCCGTGCTGTTCGGCCCAAATGGCGTGGACAACTGTGCTGCGTCCCGGTGTCACGGTGATTGATTCCAGCACGATTGCGCCGAAGGCCACCCGCGACTTTGCCGCGCGCGTGCGGGCCAGGGGCGCGGAGTTCGTGGACGCTCCCGTCACCGGATCGAAGATTGGCGCCGAGAACGCGCAACTGCTCTTCATCGTAGGCGGACCGGAGAAGACCGTCGCGGCGCTTGATCCTCTGTTTATGTCCCTGGGCAAAAAAGTAATTCGTGTCGGCGAAACCGGCGCAGGCGAAAGCGCAAAAATCGGAATGAATCTGATGATCGCCTGTATCTTCGAAGGCTTTGCCGAAGCGCTCGCCCTGACCGGAAAACTGGGTGTACCTCCGGAGAAGCTGATCGAGCTGATTCGAATCCTCGATGATCCGCAGCGGAGTCACCGACTACAAATCGAGCTTCGTGCTCAAACAGGACTGGTCTCCGAATTTCCCCCTCCGGCTGATGCTGAAGGACATTCACCTGATGCTCGAGCGGCTCGTCAGGAGAAGTTCCAACTGCCTGCGCTGAAAGAGATCGAGAAGGTCTACAGAAGGCCGTCGAAGCGGGCCACGCAAACGACGACTACGCGGTAACCGTCGAGACCGTGAAGAATCTTTAGCGCTTTCCGCAAGCGAAAAATAAGGCTCCCACCATAGCAGGAGCCTGCTCATTTGCAACGCAGAATTCTTCCTCCCAGGTACTCCACGTGGCAGTAGGTCCCAAGGCGGACGTTGTAGGCCAGGTACCAGCCGGGGTGATCCGGGTCGTCGTAGAGCACGATCGAATCGGTGGTCCAATCCCAGTCAGCGCAGTAGCCAACGTCATAGGGCGCTACGCTGAAATAAAATCCGCCGAACCAGAAGCGGCCTGGGCCGCCGCCGCCGAGGCGCCAAATTGTCCGCGGCCGATTTCGCCGGGAAAGTGGCCATGCTCCCAGGGATGGTCCAGATGATAGTGAGGATCGTTTTTGCCCGTGTTATGGCCGACCCAGAGGTCGTTTGTGTGGACGTGCGGCGCAGCGGGATGGCCTGTTCTCTACTGCGCAGGCGGTGCTCCGGGATGCTCCGGCTGCTCCTTCATTGGAGGATTCGCAATTTTCGGCGGCGGAGCGCCCTGCTTACCGGCGCGGGGCGCGTGCGCAGGAATATGGCCATTTCCAACCTCATGGCCGGCGGCGGGTGCGCCGCTCGGGGCGGCGCTTCGTGCCCGCCCTTCATGTCCGCCTCCCTGAGCGAAAGCCGCAACCGAGCAGATCAATAATGCTGCAAGCAATCCTGTGAGTCTTTTCATTTCTCTTTCCTCTTTCTTCTTTCTAACCCTTGCACTGTTCTCATATAGGACTTCACCTGGTTCGATGCTACGTCTTCAACCTGCGACAGCAAAGTCCAAAATCCAACACTCATATTAACCACACGCTGGGGAAGAAAAGTTGCTACCGGCGCGTTCAATTCCCGACTTCTCGCTTCATGCGCCTGCCACGGCTTATCAGGCGTGAAAGCGTAGGTGATATGGACCACCCATACTACGATGTAGGCTGCGTAGAGATAGGCATTGTTATGGGAGCCGTTCATTGCGCCCTCCGTTTCCAGCGAGGCCTGGCGTGCGCCTCTTCCAGCGCCTGTTCTTCCAGCGCCTGCCGGTAGCGTATCCAGACGAACATCAGAGCCAGCATCGCGAAGGCCGCAAGGTTCCAGAGCACCGCGAGCCACATAGCGGGGTGCAAGTCCCGAACCCTCGCCGCCGCCGATCACCGGCTGCGGATGCTGGGTGCGGAACCATCGGATCGCCATATAAACGATCGGAACATCGACAAATCCGAATATCCCGAGCGCCGCCGCCAGCACCGGAACCTGCCCTCCGGTGGCGTAGTGGCGCAGCACCAGGTAGCTGACGTAGATCAGCCACAGCACCAGCGTACTGGTGAGCCGCGCATCCCAGGTCCACCAGATGCCCCAGACCGGACGCGCCCAGATCGGTCCCGTGAGCAGCACAATCGTGCAGAAGGAAACGCCCACCTCGGCCGCCGCCAGCGCCAGCGCATCCGCGCCGGCATTGCGGCGGATCAGATACCAGACCGAGGCCAGAAAATTGACGAAGAACAGCAGAAATGCCACCCAGGCCGAGGGCAGATGGTAGTAGAAGATGCGCTGCACGTCGCCCATGGTAGCTTCCGTCGGCGCAATGAACATCGCCTGGCAGAAGCCGTAGCCGAGCAGCACAACGTGAGCACTGCAAGAACTTTGAATAGTATTTTCATTCCGCGTTCAGCACCGGTTCAAACAGGATCAGGCTGACGGTAGTAAACACCAGATCATACACCGCCAGCAGCCGTATCCAGAAGCCTGCCGAGTTGTCGCCGGTGAGGATTGACGTCGTGGCATCCACCATGGCGAGCAGCGCCGGAATCGAGATCGGGAACAGAATCAGCGGCAGCATAATCTCGCGGCTCCGGGTGCGGATCGAGAGTGCCGCAAAAAAAGTGCCGTTGACCACCAGCGCCCAGGTTGCCAGCAGGGCAACCACCAGCAACTGCCAAAGCGGCCCCACCGAGCGCAGATTGTAGAAAACCACAAACAGCGGAACCATCAGCACTTCAAGAATCGAAACAAAGATGAAATTGCCGACGGTTTTGGCCAGAAACAGCGCCTGCGCCGGCGCTGGCGAAAGCCGATACGCATCCAGCACCTGGTTGCGCAGCTCCCGCGTCCAGGTCTGGTTGAGCGCCACCACCGTGGCAAACAGAATTGCCACCCAGAGCAGGCCACCGGCAATTTTGCGAGACTCTTCAGCCGTGGGATCGAAGCCGAAGCTGAAAATGACGACGACCAGCAGGGCGAAAAACAACATGCTGTTGATGGCATCCTTGGAGCGCCACTCCAGCCGAAGATCCTTCACCAGCGAACGGCGCGTAATCGCCCACAGGCTGGGGGCAGTGCTTCCGGGAGCAGTAGTCATGGGGGCATTAGCATGGGTGCGCTGGTCATCGTTGCGCCTCCGGGTCGCCCTGCGATCCTTGCAACGCCGCGCGCTCTTCGGCAAGGTAAGGCGTAAGCAGCCTCGCTGGTATTCCCTTCTCTCGCGCAACCAGGCGCCCCGCATCCAGCACCAGGCACTCGTCGGCAACCGGCTCCAGCAGCGCAGCCTGGTGCGTCACAACCAGGATGGTGGTTCCCTCGTCACGCAGCTTCGCCAGCAGGCCCGTCATCTGCTTGGCGGAGCGCACATCTACGTTGGAAAAAGGCTCGTCCAGAAAAAGCAGCTCAGGAGAGTGCACAATTGCCCGCGCCAACGAAATGCGCTGCCGCATTCCCTGCGAGTACTGGCCGACGCGGCGCTCCAGCGCAGGGTCAAGGCCAACGGTACGGATCGCGCTCTTCGCAACGCGCGCGGTCGTCCATCCCGTAGAGTGCGGAAAAGTATTGCAGATTTTCCAGCGCCGACATCTCGTCGTAGAGCAGCGGAGCATGCCCCATGTAGCCGAAGCGGGTCGCAACCGCACGGATATTCTGTGAACCGAGAACGCTCACCGTGCCGCGCGAAGGCGCAAGCAATCCGGCAATCACGCGCAGCAATGTACTCTTGCCCGCGCCATTTTCGCCCAGCAAAACGTACAACTGACCCGGCGCAAACTCCGCCGTGATGCCGCGCAGCGCGGCAAAGCGCCCGAAATGGCGCACCACCTCGCGCACGGAAACGGCAGATTGTTGTCGAGCGGTATCAGTCACAATCAATGGAAGTGTAGCGCGTTCTCGCGGGATTGGCTCGCAATGGCCAGGAATTGCTCCAGTTGCTCTGCCTCTTGCTTACCTCATCGCGGGCGTGGCAGCCTGGGCCTTTTCCGCTGGCGAAGCCGCCGAGCCGCCAGTCTGGCCGGGCTGCGCCGGGCCGTACTTGGAGGCGCACTTGGCCTGGAGTTGCTTGGCATGGAAGACGCCATCGCGTCCGTAGCTGCCCTCGGCAAGGGCCTGCGCATTGTCCTTGAATGTGTCTGGCGGAGCCTCAGTGCCCGCATAAACTACGTTAAGGGTCCGTCCCTCCTCTGCCAGAATGAACTCAACGTGTGTACCCTGGCGATGGATCGAGCCGGGCTGCACATTGCCGGCAACGCGCAGGCGTTTGCTGTAAACGCCGTCGCCCATGCCATTCATCTCCTTGATGGTGACGTAGTAGCTCTTGCTCTCCTGCACGCCGCTCACCGCCAGATAGCCGAGGCCGGCTACAATGACCAGAATTGGCACGCCAAACTTCAGATACTTGTTCATTTTTCACCTGTAGCGAAAACAGCAACCGAAGCGCGCGCCCAGAGCTGCCATCCGCTTCCCCATCGCAAAAAGGGTAATTCGGACCAGCCACGGGGTCAATAAATGTCCGGCGTCTGTATTGGATGCGGAGAACGGCATAGAGACTCAGTTAACTGCGCGACTTCGCAACAGCGGCTCGCATCGTATAATGAGCGCTTAGCAATCAAAAAGGGGTTTGCTGGAATGAGTGCAACAGACGGTTCGAGCGGCAACGGTAGTACAAGCGTTTCACCACACGGAATTCCGAGCGAGGGGATCCCTAAACTGCGCCAGGAGTGGATTGCGCGGCGCCGCGAAGCAGCGGCCCAAAGCGGTGACGGCAACCTAACGCAAATGCGTTTTGCACGCAAAGGTCAGCTCACCGAGGAGATGCTTTTCGTCGCCGAGCGCGAGAAGATTTCGCCGGAGCTGGTGCGCGCCAAGATCGCCGAAGGAAAGTTGATCATTCCCGCAAACATCTGCCATCCCGAGCTGGAGCCAATGTGCATCGGCGTCGATTCCCTGTGCAAGATCAACGCCAACATCGGAAATTCGGCGGTGACCTCGAACGTGCAGGAGGAACTGAAAAAGCTCCACACCTCGGTGCATTACGGGGCAGACACCATGATGGACCTCTCCACCGGCGGCGATATTCATGGCATCCGCGAGACCCTGCTTCGCCATTGTCCGGTGCCTATGGGGACGGTGCCCATTTACGAGGCTGTGTCGCGGGTAAAGCGCATTGAAGACCTCTCGGCCTCCCTGATGCTGGAAGTCATCGAAGAGCAGGCAGCGCAAGGCGTCGACTACATGACCATCCATGCCGGGGTGCTGGTGCAATATCTTCCGCTGGTGGCTAGGCGCATCACCGGCATCGTCAGCCGCGGAGGCGCGATGCTGGCGCAGTGGATGGCCTACCACCACAAGCAGAACTTCCTCTACGAGTGCTTCGAAGACATCTGCAAGATTATGGCGAAGTACGACGTAAGCTTCTCGCTCGGTGACGGACTACGCCCCGGCTGCATTGCCGATGCCAGCGATGAAGCGCAATTCGCGGAACTAAAGACCCTCGGCGAGCTCACACGCATCGCCTGGAAGCATGACGTACAGGTGATGATCGAAGGCCCTGGACACGTTCCCATCGATAAGATCAAAGAGCAGGTCGACAAGGAAGTCGAGTGGTGTGACGGCGCGCCGTTCTACACCCTGGGCCCGCTCGTAACCGATATCGCTCCCGGATACGATCACATCACCTCCGCCATCGGCGCCGCAATGATCGGCTGGTATGGTGCGGCCATGCTCTGCTATGTGACCCCCAAGGAGCACCTGGGACTGCCCAACGAAAAAGACGTCAAGGATGGAATCATCGCCTACAAGATCGCCGCCCACGCTGCCGATCTGGCGCGCCATCGTCCGGGAGTTCAGGACCGCGACAACGCGCTCAGTCACGCGCGCTACACCTTCGATTGGGAAAAGCAGTTTGAGCTCTCTCTGGACCCGGAGACCGCGCGCGCGATGCACGATGAGACTCTGCCCGACAAGTTTTACAAAGACGCCGCCTTCTGCTCGATGTGCGGGCCAAAGTTCTGTTCGATGAACTACTCCTCCAAGGTGGACGAGTACAACAAGCAAGTTCACGGTCTGGAAAAGAAAGACTACTCGGAATTGGTGAAGCTGGTCTCGCACAAGTAAAGGCTGGACTCACAAGTATGCAAACAGCGCCCCCGCCGAACCCAGGCGAAGTGCAAGGCCGTAGTCCGATGGCTGCGGCCTTTTACTAATTTTGGTCCACGTAACTGTTGCCGTCGGCGTATTGCATCCCTGCGATGTGGCGGGCCCGGTACTGAACTTCCAGATAGGCTTCAAGAATTTGAATGTGCATGAATTCGCGCTGCGCCGGGCTGGTGCATTCCGTGCGGGCTTGGTCCAGCGCGAGATAGCGGTCGTGAGCCAGAACAAAGCGGTTCATCTCTCGTAGCATGTTGTGAATACCTCGTTATCAGCGAACATCCCGGGGTGAATAAGCAATCTCAAGCAGACACTCTGAATCAGCCCCAGCCCGACGGAAATCAGCGCAACACCTTAACGCAATCTCCCAAGTTGCCGCAGACCACACTCAGGTACTCACCTCTACCGGCGATCTCCCCTGCCCCAACGCTTCGGATCGGCGCTCATCTGCTCCATCTGTGCCTCGGCTACGCGCCGGCCTTCGGCCGCGCCGCTTTCCGTGCCAATAATATGAACAAGAAAGAGATGCTCGCCTGCGAGGCCGGAGATGCACCACACGTTCTGGCAGCCTTCAACCGGAACAGCCGCCTCGTCCCCCGCCGCGCGCAGAAGGGCGACCCGATGGCTTGCCCATTCAAAATCCTCGCTGGCAACGCGCAGCCAGGCGCGAAATGCCAGTTCGGGAGATTCGCCGGAAGCCTGGCGGACATACGTGCCCCCCAGGAATTCAAGCACAAACGTATAGCGCTTTTTCTTAACTCTCATTGTCCGCTTTCTGGCTATGCTCCAGTTCGGGCGAGCCACTTCGTCTCAAGTAGCTGGAACTGCCGCATTGGCCGTCAATGCTCAACCGGGCTATGCTGCTAGACCAGTAGCTCGGGTTCGTTCGCTTCCTCCAAAGTCTCATGAAGCAGATGTTGCCGCATCTTTTTCTCATCGAGATTCTTGCACCATTTGCCGACCACGATGGTTGCCACGCCATTGCCGATCAGGTTGGTGAGCGCGCGAGCCTCCGACATAAAGCGGTCGATGCCAAGTATCAGGGCCAATCCGGCGACTGGCACCGAGCCGGTTGACGAGAGCGTGGCAGCCAGCACGATGAAGCCGCCGCCTGTAACGGCGGCCGCTCCCTTGGAGGTCAGCATCAGGATCGCCAGCAAACCAATCTGCTGGCTGAGCGTGAGATGGGTGTTGGTAGCCTGCGCAATGAACATGGCCGCCATGGTGAGGTAGATGGAAGTACCGTCGAGGTTGAACGAATAGCCGGCTGGAATCACCAGTCCGACCACCGACTTGTGCACGCCGGCGAGTTCCATCTTGGCCATCATGCGCGGCAAAGCCACCTCGGACGACGACGTTCCGAGCACGATGAGCAGTTCTTCCTTGATGTACTTCAGATACTTCCAGATGCTGAAGCCGTGGAGACGCGCTACTACGCCCAGCACCAGGAAGATGAAGATGAGGCAGGTGGCATAGAAGCAAGCCATCAGTTTGCCGAGTTGGAAGAGCGTGTGCAAACCGTATTTGCCGATGGTGAAGGACATGGCGCCAAAAGCTCCGATGGGAGCCACGCGCATGATCATGCCGACGATGCGGAACAGGACGTGAGAGAACTCCTCGATGACGGTGTGGATCAGCTTGCCCTTTTCGCCAACCATGTGCAGCGCGAAGCCGAAGAGGATAGCGAAGAAGAGGACCGAGAGGATATCGCCTTTGGCAAAGGCTCCAACAATGGTGCTAGGGATAATGTCGAGCAGGAAGCCGGAGGTGGTCTGCATCTTGCCCGGTCCGGCGTAGGCGGCCACGGACTTTACATCCAGGCTCCCCACACTCACGTTCATGCCCGATCCGGGATGGACGAGGTTCACGATGATGAGGCCGATCGCCAGTGCGATCGTGCTCAAGACCTCAAAGTAAAACAGGGCCAGGGCGCCGGTCTTGCCCACCGCTTTCATGCTCTCCATTCCGGAAATGCCGAGCACCACAGTGCAAAATATGATGGGAGCTATCATCATTGTGATGAGCCTGATGAAGCCGTCACCGAAGGGCTTCATGGCTTCCCCTGCTCCCGGTTTGAAATACCCGAGAGCAACGCCGATCACGATTGCGACTAGTACTTGAAAGTAGAGATTCTTGTAAAACGGTTGACTTCCCGTCTGCTCCATGTCAGTTTGTCGCTCCAGAGTTGAGATCGGCAACAGTTCAGGCGTACAAGCATTGCTGGATACCGAAAGTTCGCGAGGTGCGTCGCAGCCGCTTATCATGCTATCTGAATTTTAGGTTGGACAACAGTCCGGAAGATCCCCGCTCAAGCGCGGGGTAATCCCTCCCGCAACCGGCGAGCAGCTATTACTGGAACTCTAACGCTGGAAAGGCGAATGCTGAAACCCGCCGACTAGCGCGGCTTCGCAAGCCACCTGGACACGCCTGTGCTCTTGAACTCTCTTTCGCGCCCGCAAGAGGCTCACCCCATCCAAGCCGTGACCGGCTTGGATGGGACTGCTCTTGCTACTGCCATCTCCGGAGCCTACGCTGCCGGCCTGAATTCGCGCACTTCGGCTGCGGCCTTCGGTCTGATTCCACTCACCGCGCCGGACATCGCTGAAATCCAGCCGAAAAACAAAACCAGGAATCCAGCCCATCCCAAGCCCGCCGATGCACCCAGGCTCAAAATGAATGGACCCACGGCGAAACCGGCAACACTAAAGCAAATGGCTAGAACCGCCATAGCGACTAACGACAGCCCAAACGTGATCATTCCATAGACCACTCCGGCATGACGGCTGTTAATTGCCGCCAGTCGCGCCGTCTCGCGCCCCGCAATGTACATTGCGATGATCGTGAGCACAATCTCCCAAATACCCATCCCCACGGCAAACGCCCCAGCTTCGGCCGGCCTGAAGGCACTCGCAAAAATCGCCACCCCCAGCGCTCCAAATACTGCCCAGATCGCCGTGAACACAAAAGCTCCAGCCCAGATGGCACTCCAGTCCGTGTGCCACAGCAAAACTGGCTTTACCTCCTCTTCTCGATAGATGAACTCCGCCATACAACTCCCCCCTTCTATCTCGTGGTGTTTAATTATTTGGATGGACCACCGCGCCTTCTACGATGCTACGAATGTCGTATCGCAACGTCCTAGAACCAGCCGCACACCAATCGAGCGCCCTGAGAAGAGCCTTTCAGCGCAGGTGGCCCTCGATAAGAAGGAAGGCGCGAGTAGCAGTGGCGGGCGTGAGCACCGGCGGCTGGCAGGTGGCCATTCAAGCCATTTTTTGGCTTGAATGGGGCAGTTGACTCTGTCTTTGTCTCTCTTATATGCGGCAGCCTTATATGCAGCAGCTCTTACTGTAATCAGATGAAACTATTTCACTTGTTCAGAGACCCGTAGTAAAGTTACTCGATAACGGGCCACTCTCCCGTTGTTTCGAAATCCAGTACGGAACGGAGTGCGCAGTGCAGCCGTCAGATCTTTCTGCCTGGGTGGAAAGCACCATCCACGACTTCTCATCTTCCCCAGAAAATTCCCTCGGGAACCCAGCGGGGGAGAAGGCTTTTGATACGCCCATCGTAGGTTTCTCCAGCGGTGCTGACCCGCTTTACAGTCTCTTGCAGCAAGACATTGGCGACTTCTACCTGACCCCGCTGGAAATCTTCTCTCGCACCTTTCCAGCCGCGGAAGTCCAGGCCGAAGAACTCACTGTAATTAGCTGGGTCCTTCCGCTCACAGCTGTCACCAAGGCCGATAATGCCCGGCAGACCAGCCACCCGACTGAAAGATGGGCAAGGGGCAAACTCTTTGGCGAAAAATTCAATCTCGCTCTGCGCCGCCACGTTGCCGAAACACTCACCAGCGCCGGGTTTCCCGCCCTCGTTCCGGTCATCTCACCTTTCTGGCGAATCGCCATGTCGGAACGATATGGAATGTGCTCCAGTTGGTCTGAGCGGCATGCCGCCCACGTTTCCGGGTTGGGGACCTTTGGCTTGTGCGACGGCCTGATCACGCCCCGCGGCAAAGCGATGCGTTGCGGCTCGGTGGTTTCCCGTATCAAGCTGCCGCCCACCACTCGGCCTTACAGTGGTCATCACGATTACTGCCTGCACTTCTCACACGGCGCTTGTGAACAATGCATGAAACGCTGTCCAGTCGGAGCCATCACCGAAGCCGGTCACGACAAGGCCAAGTGCAAGAACTACATAGACCAACTCACTGCGGATTACGTGCGGACCGAGTTTGGTCTCGACGTGGACGTCTGCGGCCTTTGCCAGACCGGTGTCTCCTGCGAGTCCATGATTCCCGCAAAGAAGTTTCGCAGCCCCGAACAATAATGAGGTAGCGGGCCGGGGTGGCCCATACAAGCCTTCCTTCGGCTTGTATGGGGCTGTTGATCTTGCCTTTGCCTCATCCACGCTCGCAGAAAATGCGCGGATTCTCATTTCGATCAAGCCGGCTGTTGACGTTGATCTTGATTCCCCCCGCAGCGCGCGCTAACCCTCCAGCCACGCCTGTCCCGCTGCCTTCATGGCCTTCTCCAGATCGCTATCTTTGGTGGCCTGCAGTCGTTTCAGCGGAAAGCCACTTGCCTCAAGCAAATAAGCCAGCGCCGCATATTCACGCGGGTAGCGCTTGACCACCTCGGTATCAATCGCATACATCCCTTGTGGAAAGGTAAACGTCCCCATGTCGTAGATGCTCTGACGGTGCACAAGCTTCCACACGCCATCGCGCTTTTCGGCCCGATCATAAAACCGATTGTGCGAACTGCATCCCATGCCGAGTCGAACGTTTTCTCCAATAATCATGGCATTGGTTTCTACAATCGCCTTGTGACCGTTAAACGTCACCACGGGGCTGCCGATTAAGTGCTTGGTTTTGATATCGGACGCACTCATGCCGATTGAAGCATCGACAAATTTGCTGAATAAACCTTCAAACCACGATATCTCAATCGTGCCGTCCGCATGAAACAGCTCGCGCATCTTATCCCACTGCCCCAGATCCCGATAGATCCAACCCGTCATCAAATCCGCAATTTGAAGCCGATCTTCAACATACGATTGCTCCTGACGCATTTCCAATCGCCCCTCCTCATTTCGCAACCCAATATGATCAAACAGAAACTCCCATCGCCGCAACATTCGGCTTGCAAAAAAAGCGCGGATTCTCTCCGCGCCTCTCCAATCCCCTACCGCACCGCTCCTACCGATACTCCTCCATGATCTTATCCAGCACGCTCTTCGGAGGCCGCGTCACCTCCTGCGGCAATGTTCCCAGCGGACGGTCCACCAGATTCAGCAGATCGGTAAAGCTCGGATGCTCCGCGTTCAGATAGAACAGCCCGGTCAGCACCTCATCGTGCGCGCGGGCCTCCGCCAGCCGCTTCAGCGCCTCAATCCGGTTGGTCGGATTGTAATCCTCCTCGATCTTCGTCAGGTGCATCTTCGAGCCGTCGTGCATCACAATGTCGATTCCCTCGCCCGCCTCGTACTCCACGTTGATCTCCTCGAACGCCGGAATGAAATTAATGTCCTGCAGCGGCTCTTCGTGGTCCTTCATAAACTTGTAGCTCTTCGTCGAACCCTCATGATCGTTGAAGGTCACGCACGGCGAAATCACGTCCAGCAGCACCGTTCCATTGTGTGCAATCGCCGCCTTCAGCAGGGCCGACAATTGCTTCTTGTCGCCGCTGAAGCTGCGCGCCACAAACGTCGCTCCCAGCTCAATCGCCAGCGCGCACGTATCAATCGCCGGCAGCTCGTTCATCGTTCCCGTCTTCAGCTTCGAGCCAATATCGGCCGTCGCCGAAAACTGACCCTTGGTCAATCCATACACGCCGTTGTCTTCAATGATGTAGATCATCGGAAGATTGCGCCGCATCAGGTGTGCGAACTGTCCCATCCCAATCGAAGCCGTATCGCCGTCGCCGCTCACTCCGATATGCAGCATCTTGTGATTGGCCACCGCCGCGCCCGTCGCAATCGCCGGCATGCGTCCATGTACGCCGTTGAAGCTATGCGCCCGGCTCAAAAAGTACGCCGGACTCTTCGACGAGCAGCCGATGCCGCTGAGCTTCGCAACCTGCTCCGGCTCAATGCCCATCTCGTAGAACGCGTCGATAATGCGCTCGGAAATCGCGTTATGTCCGCACCCCGCGCAAAGCGTGCTCTTGCCGCCGCGATAATCCAGCACCGCCAGCCCAATGCGGTTCGTCTTAACCGGAGGATTCGGTGTAGTCGCCATTACTTCTGCTCCTTGTTCGCAACATCCAGCGCCACGCGCTCCGGCACCGCATGCTCCTGCAACACAATCGCCTCCGTCACCGTCTGCGCGTCCAGCGGATGCCCGTTGTAGTGGCGAATGCTGCGCAGCTTCACAACCTCGGTCGGCGCAATATCCATCTTGATCAACTGCAGCATCTGCGCGTCGCGGTTCTGGTCCACAACATAGACGCGCTCGTGCGCCGCAATAAATTCGCCCACCGCCGCGCTGAACGGATAAGCCCGCAGACGCATGTAATCCGCCGCGATCCGCTCCTGCTTCAACTCGTCCATGCTCTCCATCACCGCCCAGTGCGACGAGCCGAAGGCGATAATGCCGATCTTTGCCCCCGTGCGTGCTGCGCTCCAGCACCGGCCCCGGAACCGTGCTGCGCGCCGTCTCCACTTGCGCTCCAGCCGGTCCAGGTTATGCACGTAATCCTCCGGACGCTCCGAGTACTGCGCTTTTTCATTGTGTCCACTGCCGCGCGCAAACCACGCCGCATTCGGGTGCGCGGTTCCAGGCAGCGTGCGATACCCGATCCCATCGCCGTCCACGTCCTTATAGCGCGCAAAACTGCCCAGCCGGTCCAGGTCTTCCTTGCTCAAAACTTTGCCCCGCTCCAGCGGCGCCTCGGGATACGGAAACTTATCGCTCACCCAGTTGTTCATCCCGATATCCAGATCGCTCAGCACAAACACCGGCGTCTGCAGCCGCTCGGCCACGTCGAACGCCGTCATGCCGAACTCAAAGCACTCGCCAGCCGATGCTGGAAACAGCATCGGATGCTTGGTATCGCCGTGTGAGAGAAACGCCGTTGACAGCAGATCACCCTGCGCCGTGCGTGTCGGCAACCCCGTCGAAGGCCCAACCCGCTGCACATTCCAGATCACTGCCGGAAGCTCGACATAGTAGCCCAGTCCCGTAAACTCAGCCATCAGCGAGATTCCCGGCCCCGCCGTCGCCGTCATCGCGCGCGCTCCCGCCCACGAAGCTCCCAGCACCATCCCAATCGCCGCAAGCTCGTCCTCGGCCTGCACCACCGCAAACGTAGCTTTACCGTCGGCATCCACGCGATATTCCTTCAAGTACTCCACCAGCGCCTCAATCAGCGATGACGAAGGCGTAATCGGATACCACGACACCACCGTCACTCCCGCAAACAGCGCCCCCAGCGCCGCCGCCGAATTGCCGTCGATGATGATCTTGTTCGCGTTCTCGTTCATGCGCTCAACCCGAAAAGGCGCGCGTGCAAGATTGGCCGCAGCGAAATCGTAGCCGGCCTGTGCCGCCGCCACGTTCACCTCGCTCGCCCGCTGCTTGCCGCTGAACTGCTTGCGGATCGCCTCTTTCACCTCCGCCATCTCCAGCGAAAGCAGGTGTGCCATCACGCCCACATAGACCATGTTGCGCAGCAGCTTCCTCAGCTTCGCCTCCGGAGCCACCGGCGCCACCAGCTTGTCAAACGGCACGGAATAGAAGATCAGATCGTCGCGCAGAGTCTCCAGCTTCAGCGGTTCGTCAAACACCACCACCGCACCGGGCTTCAACGCCCTCACATCGTCGGCCGCGCTCTCCGGATTCATCGCGATCAACAACTCCGAATCGTGCTTTCTCGCCGCGTACCCATCCTTGCTCACCCGAATCGTGAACCAAGTCGGAAGCCCCGCAATGTTCGACGGAAACAGATTCTTGCCGCTCACCGGAACGCCCATCTGGAAGATCGTGCGCATCAGAACGGAGTTCGCCGACTGTGATCCCGAACCGTTCACGGTAGCTACTTGAATGCTGAAATTGTTTACGACAGCTTCGCGCTCATGGCGGCTGTCAGTGCCCGAACCCAGGGCAATATCGGTACTCACCATTGAGTAACCATCCTTCACGGAGTCCCTGCAGAAACGCCTTAAATAGAACGCTACGCTTCCATCCCCGGATATTATAGTACTCGCCGCATCCCCTCCCTCCGGCGATCCGATCCGCACCCAGCCTTCTCAACCGTGGGTCAGGGCCAGCCAGCTACGCCCAATCCTGCTCGCAACTTTCTTCGGAGTGTCGAATAGGCTGAAAATTATATCGGCGTGTGGTGTTCTGCATCACAGACCCGCGCCGTGCAGCCGACTAATCTGAACTTTCTCAGGCAAACGCTTATGAGCACAGCAGACTCCCGCCCGTTGGTGAATCCGTGGATTGTGACCATCTCGGTCATGCTTGCCACGTTCATGGAAGTTCTCGACACCACGGTCGTCAATGTCTCCATTCCGCACATCTCCGGAAACCTGAGCGCCACCTACGAAGAAGGCACCTGGGTAGTCACCTCCTACCTGGTCGCCAACGCCATCATCCTGCCCATGTCCGGATGGCTGGCCAACTACTTCGGACGCCGCCGCATGCTGCTCTCCTGCGTTGCCGCTTTTACCCTCGCTTCCCTGCTCTGCGGCATGGCCACCAGCCTCTCTCAACTGATCGTCTTCCGCGTTCTCCAGGGCCTCGCCGGAGGCGGTTTGCAGCCCCTCGCCCAGGCCATCCTCTTTGAGAGTTTTCCCAAGGAGAAGCACGGCCAGGCCATGGCCGCCTACGGACTCGGGATTGTTTGCGCGCCCATCGTCGGCCCCACCCTCGGCGGCTGGATCACCGACAGCTACACCTGGCGTTGGATCTTCTACCTCAACATTCCCGTTGGCATCTTCTCGCTCTGGATGATGGCTCGCTTCATCCACGACCCTCCCTACATCAAGCGTAATCGCGATGCCGGCGTAGATCTCTGGGGTATTGGCCTGCTCGCCCTCGGCCTCGGCGCACTGCAGATTCTTCTCGACACCGGACAGCGCAAAGACTGGCTAGGCTCGCGCGCCATCCAAATCGAGCTCTTCTGCTGCATCGCCGGACTGCTCGCCTTCCTCGTTCGCGAGCTTACCGTCGAGCATCCCATCGTCGATCTGCGTGCCCTCAAAGACCGCACCTTCGCCGTCGGAGTGCTCCTGATGTCGCTGGTCGGCTTCTGCCTTTACGCCAGCATGGTTCTGATTCCGCAATACCTTCAGGTCCTGCTCCACTACCCTTCGCTGCAAGCCGGACTCGCGCTCTCCCCGCGCGGCCTCGGTTCCTTTGCTCTCATGTTCGTCGTAGGTGCCGTTGCCGCCCGCGTGGACGTGCGCAAACTCCTTATTATGGGATTTGGGGTCGGAGCCATAACCATGTTCATGCTCGCCGGCCTCAACCTCAACGCCGGCTATTGGGACATCTTCTGGCCGCAGGTGCTGCAGGGCGCAGCCATGGCCTTCATGTTCGTGCCGCTCTCCGCCGCTTCAATGTCTCACGTGCCCCGCGAGAAGGTGGGCAACGCCACTAGCATCTACAACCTCATGCGCAACATCGGCGGCAGCATTGGCATCGCCATGATGACCACCTTTCTAGCCCGCCGCCAGCAGTTCCACCAGAGCCGCCTCGTCGAGCACGTCCTTCCCGGCCAGCCGCAAGTTTGGGCCATGCTGCACCACTCGACCCAATACTTCTACCTCAGAGGTGCTGACCCGGTGACTGCCGCGCGGCGCGCTTACGTCGCCATCTTCATGCAAGTGCAACAACAGGCAGCCATGCTCTCCTTCGTTGAGGCCTTCAAGGTCATGGGCGTCGTCTTTCTCTTCATGGTCCCAATGGTCTTCCTCCTCAAGGACCCCAAGAAACACCACGCACCCAAGGCCGCGCCCCAAACCGCCGCCCCGCAGCCCGTCGCCGAAGAAGCCCCCGCCGAGTTCATCCACGCCTGAGTGCTGGCTGCGACAAGACTGTGTCTTTTAGGCACTTCGACCAGGAGCCCGCTCCGGCGGCGAGTGGCCTCGATAACAGCGAAGGCGTTGTTAAGGTGGGCCAGCAAATGTTCATGCACTCTTCTTCCACTCACCCCACTCATCGTGGTGGTCGTACGGCTCTTTGACGGGCGCTATCTGCTCTGGCTCCCTGTGCTGCGCGTGGTATGCGGCGGCAGCTTCTTCGTGCCAGCGCTCCACCGCCTCATGGCGATCCAGCAATGAATTCAGCCCTGCCCGCACCACTTCACTCTCCGAGGCATAGTCCCCGGACTTCACCAGCTCATCGATGTGCTCCGACATTGCCGTCGGCAAACTGAACGTGCGCTTCTCATGCGATGACACGGAATTGCCCTCCCCACTCTTGCGGAGAAGTTAGCACACAGTTCGACGGATTCCCACCGCGCAGGTGGCCCTCATGGCGACTCGGCGGCTGGCCCAATATTTCCCCGGCAAGTGGCCCAATTCCAGCTCGGCTTTTGGCCATATTCACACGCCCTTGACGAACCTGGCAAGCACTTCGCCTTGACATCCCTGTGCGCCATAGATCAACATTCGCGGAGTCAAACGCGGGTGGCCCATTCAAGCGCTCCTTTGGCTTGAGTGGGGGCAGTTCCATCCGACTGGAGTTCAGCAAATGAGAAGTCTCATCCAAGCCTCGGTGCTTTTGCCCGCACCTGCGGAAGCGCTCTACGAAACCTACCTCGATCCCGCAAAGCACGCGGCGGTTACCGGAGCCCCCGTCACCATCAGTGCGGAACCCGGCTCACCCTTCAGCGCCTTCGGAGGCAGCCTCACAGGAACCATGCTGGTCGCCGTGCCATCGACGCTCATCGTCCAGTCATGGCGCTCCACCAACTTCCATCCCGGCGACCCCGATTCGACACTCATTCTCACATTTATCCCCGAAGGAAAGAATGGACGCATCGAACTCGTCCACCTCGACGTGCCAGAGGTTGATTTTCAGGGAGTCACGGAGGGATGGAAACAGTACTACTGGGAACCCTGGCGGCGCTATCTCGCCGGGCGCAAATGAACTGGGGGGACACTTTCTCCCGACGCGTCAACACTCATTTTTGATTGGAGTGCCCCACATCCGCCGAGCGCCTGCGGCCGGAGCGGCATTCGGTGCCGCATACCCGGCTGTGAAGCGAACGTGAGGCCGTCAGAAATTCACGCAGTTTTCTTCCACTCGTCAAGGTGCGATTCTTCTTGCTGTGCTTGCTCTTTGGCGTGCGTCACCCGCCCCGGCTCCGCGTGCAGCGTGTGGTGCGTCACGGCCATGTCTTCGTGCCAGCGCTCCACTGCCTCATGGCGCTCCAGAAGCGAACGCAGACCCGCCCGCACCACCTCACTTCCCGAGGCATAAACCCCGGACTCCACCAGCTCGTCAATGTACTTCGATAATGCGGTCGGCAAACTGAATGTGCGCTTCTCCTGCGATGACATGGGGCGGCTCTCTTCCGAAAACAGGGATTAAATTCCGTCAAAAAGTATGATGCCTTCATACTTTGGGAAAGATGCCCGACCAAGGTTCGTCTGCCACTCTCCCCGCGCCCGCCTCTTTTGCGCTACATTGATTCAGGTGACTGCTCACTCACATCGTCCCACCATCGGAGTCTTTGACTCTGGCGTCGGAGGCCTGACGGTCCTCGCCGCCATTGCCCGCCTCGTCCCCAACGCCGACTATCTTTTCTTTGGAGACACCGCGCGCCTTCCCTATGGAACCAAGTCGCAGGAGTTCGTTGCACGCTACTCCTCGGCGGCCGCTCAGTTCCTCGCCGCCCGCGGCATTGACCTGCTGGTGATCGGCTGCAACACGGCCTCTGCCCTGGCGCTCTATGACATAAAATCGGCAGTCTCCATTCCCGTCATCGGCGTCATCGAGCCCGGTGCCGACGCCGCGGCGGCCATCTCCGCCAGCCGCGAGGCGCTCGTCTTTGCCACCGAGGCAACCTGCGCCAGCCATGCCTATCAGCGCGCCCTCGCCCGCCGGGGCTTCGCCACCCATGAAAAGGCCTGCCCGCTGCTCGTCCCACTCGTCGAGGAGGGATGGCTCGACTCGCCCGTCACCGAGCAGGTGGCCCGCATCTACACCATCGAAGCGCTCCGCGCCGCATCCGCAAATGTTGATGTCCTGGTGCTTGGCTGCACCCACTATCCTCTGCTGCGCCCGCTGCTGCGGCGGGTAATTCCACAACGCATCCAGATTGTGGATTCCGCTGAAGCCACCGCCCGAGCGCTGCTGCGGCTTCTCGAGGGCCACGACCTCAGGGCAGGCGAGCCTGCCTACAGCTTCTTCGTCACCGACTCGGTCGAGAAATTCCGCAGACAGGCTCCCGTCTTCCTCGGCTTTGCCGCAGATGCCGTGGAGCGCGCCGATCTCGATGCCGGATGCTAGAGCAAACACGGCGCGGCACTGCCATGCACATGGAGAGCTTAATCGCCCGTGGCAGAGTTCGGGACTATTGAGGAGGGCTGGACTTTTCTGCCGGGTTGTCCGTGCCTGTCGGTTTTGCCATCCCTGCCGGGCTGGGGTTCTCTGCCGAGCTGGCTTTCGCTCCTGAGTTGGCCTTCTCCGCCGCGTCGGTGGACTTGTGCTCTTCCTTGAGCGCCTTTTCTTGCGCCTTCAGGGCCTTGGCATGATGTTTCGCGGCATCGGCGTTCTCCTTCGCGATCCTTTCCTGCTCCTTTTGCTGTGCCTTCCTCTCCTTTGCGCTCATGGGAGCGGAGTTGTCCGGAGCACTAGTGGCAGTTGGCTCCTGCCTCGTTGTGCTCTGCGATGTGGCTGGCGGCGGATTGCCGGGCACTGTCTGTTGCGCAGTAGCGAGCACGGAGAAGGCACCGAGAGCAAGAATGACGAGACGCTGAACGGAGGTCATGACAATCCCCCTTCTTCGGCGGTAAGATGCCGCCTGTAAATTGGGATGCGATGGTCGGAGCGACCGATGCCCCATGCAAGTGGCTGGAGCCGGGACATGGCGCAGATCACCCTGGAGTGGCAGCAATAACACCTTGACGTGAAGCCGCCGATCTCGATGCAGGATGCTGGAGCACAGAGACGCGAATCCTGTGCGCCAAACGATTGCCCTTTTGGTCAATCTTTGCAGTCCGCCCAGGTGCACAGATGGTGAATCGTTTGAACTTCGTGCAAAGATTATCTTGAAAGTTACATCGCGCCGCAAAACCATTAGCATAAAAGTGAATCGTTGCCTTAAATCAAACCCGCCGCCGCGACCGGCGGCACCTGCAGGAAGTTAGGAAACCAAGATGATTTTTCGTTCTGACAATCGCTCGCTTGACCAGATGCGCCCGCTGGTGTTGACTCCTGAATTCATTCGTACCGCCGAAGGCTCATGCCTGATTGAGGTTGGAAACACGCGAGTCATCTGCACTGCCACCATCGAAGAGAGTGTCCCCGGATGGATGCGCAACCAGGGCCGCGGCTGGGTCACCAGCGAGTACGGAATGCTGCCTCGCGCCACCCTCACACGTACCGCGCGCGAATCCGCCAAGGGACGCACGGGCGGACGCACGCATGAGATTCAGCGCTTGATTGGCCGCTCCATGCGCGCCATTGTCGATACTGCAAAGCTCGGCGAGCGCACTCTCTGGATCGACTGCGACGTGATCCAAGCCGATGGCGGCACGCGCACCGCATCCATCACCGGAGGCTTTGTGGCCATGGCCCTGGCCATGCAGAAGCTCGTCGCTTCAGGTACCCTCAAGCAGCTTCCTCTCAAGGACACGGTCGCCGCCATCAGCGTGGGCATTGTCAATGGCGAGCCGATGCTCGACCTCGCTTACGAAGAGGATTCGCGCGCCGAGGTAGACATGAACTACGTGCTCACCGGCGCCGGCAAGTTCATTGAGATTCAGGCAACCGCCGAGCACGAGCCCTTCAGCGATGAGCAGCTCGCGCAGATGACAGCGCTTGCCCGCAAGGGAATCACAGAGCTGACCGCGCGGCAGCGTGAGCTGCTCTCGGCTGCAGGCGTAAAGCTGTGAACCCCGCGCGCAGTGACCTCTCTGAGTTTGCCGGAATTGCGCGAAAGATGTTTGCTTCCCTTGGGCCGCGCAGCTTCGCGCCGCGGATGATTCGCATCTGAAAGGTGTGCAGGAGGACAAAGGTGAAACTGACGGCCGGAAAACTTTCTGGATTGAAAGCAGTCTCAAACGAGCGGGGCGTGATTGCCGCTGCCGCCATGGATCAGCGCGGCTCTTTGAAAAAGGCGCTCGGCGCAAAGGCAACCGAACAGGAGCTGATCGATTTCAAGATTGCGGTGAGTGAGGTTCTCACTCGCTACGCCAGCGCAATTCTGCTGGACCCCGAGTGGGGCTTGCCCGCAGCAAAGGCGCGCAACCCCAAAGCAGGACTGCTGCTGGCCTACGAAAAAACCGGCTATGACAAGCTCGTCCCTGGGCGTCTTCCCGATCTGCTCGATCTGTGGAGTGTGCGGCGGCTGAAGGAAGCGGGCGCCAACTGCATCAAAATTCTGCTCTACTATGCGCCCTCGGATCCAAAAGCGATCAACGAGCACAAGCACGCCTGGACTGAGCGCATCGGCGATGAGTGCGTGGCCAACGACATTCCATTTTTTTTGGAGATCATCGGCTACGAAGAGGGCCTCGACGAAAAGGGCCTCGCCTACGCAAAGAAGAAACCGGAGATCGTGCAGGCCTATATGCGCGAGTTCAGCAAGCCGCGCTATAGCGTCGATGTGCTGAAGCTCGAGGTACCCATCAACATGAAATTTGTCGAAGGCACCAGGAGCTTCAAGGGCGAGAAGGCCTACACCCGCATCGAGGCTATGGAGCACTTCCGCAAATCTGCTGAAGCCACCAGCAAGCCCTACATTTATCTCTCGGCGGGCGTCAGCAACGCGGAGTTTTCCGAGAGCCTGGAACTGGCGGGCGAAAGCGGCGTCAAATACAACGGCGTGCTGTGCGGCCGCGCCACCTGGGCCGATGGCATTCCGGTCTTCGCCGAAAAAGGCTTGCCCGCCTTCCGCCAATGGCTCGAAGTCGAAGGTGTGAAGAACATCCAAAACGTCAACGCCAGTCTGAAAACGGCCTCGCCATGGTGGCCGATCTACGGTGTGTAACAGGGCGGGTTCGTGCGGCGCGGGCTGCGGCTCGCGCCGGTTTTTGCTATCGACACCATCCGCTCGCGCTATTATTCCTAACTATGAAAGCTTGGGCTTGGTTCACAATCGGCGCAGTCTGGTTATTGACGATTGCGCTTCTCGCGGCCTATGTAGGGTTCTCTGATATTTGCATCTCCGTGCAGACTTCGCGATGGATTACACCCGAACTTGCACTCGCTCTCGCAGGTCTTATTCGGGCGCTAGTTCTCTGGGGATGGTCCATTCCTATCGCAATCGGTTTTGCGCGCGTCTGACCAAGGAACGCTTTCCTCGCACGAAATAATTGCAAGCTGATCCGCTAACCGCCGGGTCGGGAGAGAACCCGAGTGAAGCGCTGCTTGAGGGTGAGGAATGGTGTCTCAAACCATCGGTAGCTGATGGATGCGAAAGCGAGGGCGATGGTGAAGGCGATTGCATTGCGGAAAAGATAGCGGCTGAGACTCGACTCATGGTTGGGGATGGTGAAGTCGCTGATCATGAGGCCGAGAACGTGAAAGATGTAAAGGCCGTATGAGATGCGTCCCAGGTAGATGAGTGGGCGCAAGCCCCACGCTCGCCAGATATGGGCGCGGGCGGGCAGCCCGTCTCCACATTCGCCAAAAGCGGGCGGATGTGGTCCAGTCCCCGAAGAAATTTCGCAGAGTATGCCGAGAAACAAGGCGACAGCTCCAACGGCCGCCGTGGGGTAGCCGAGAAGAACGCGACGAGTTGTGAGCGGATCGAATTTGATTCGAAAATAATAGGCGGCCAGGACGAGGCAGGTGAACCCTCCGGTGAGGAGCGCGGCACGGACGATGGGAGCCAGTCGCGGAGCGCGTCCGGCGAGAAGGACGGCGATCACTATGCCAAGGGCAATGGAATCGAGATGGACGAAAGTGTTGGCCCAGATTCTGGATTCCCATGTATGGCGCGAGGCGAGATACCAGCGGGTAAGGTTAGCAACGGCAATCATAAGAGCAGAAGCGATGAGCATTCCGTGCTTGCTTAGCTTGCGCATCACGGCAGGCCAGAAGAGATAGAACTGCTCCTGGATGGAGATAAACCAGAGCGGAAAGATGACCGACGAGGGAAAGCCTACGAAAACTACCCACCAGTTTCCGACGAAAAGCACGAACGCCAAACCGGCACGCCATCCGATATGCTGTCCGGGAACGAACCATTGCATGGCCCATGCAAGGACAAGGAAGGCAAAATAGAGCGGCCACATGCGCAGGATTCGGCGAATGTAGAAGGCCTTGAGATCGACGTGGCCGAGTTGAGCCCGTTCGCGGATGAGAAGCTCGGTGACAAGATAGGCACTGAGCAGAAAAAAGAGGCTGACGCCGAGTGCTCCGGTGGATGCGATTGCGGCCAGCATGGACGCAAGCACAGGGGACGTGCCCATCCGCGTATAGAACGCTTGGTCATGCGCGAAGGCATGATGCATGAAGATGAGCAGGAAGGCGAAGCAGCGAAGCACATCGAGTTCGGGATGATAGAAGCGCCCGGAGAGCAAGCGGGAGGAGAGCGGGTTCGAGGACACAATAAGATTCCGAAAACGGGCGATAGAAATATGGTAGCAGGTGAGATGGCGCTAATCGATGGCGACGAAGGTTGAGGCCATCAGCACTCAACCTAATCTTTAAATCTGATTTTTGAGAATATGATTTTTGAAAGCAATTCGATCTTGCTCGGCGTGAGATCGCTTCGTGATTGCAAATAATCCCATCCAACGGCAGCAAGAGAAATGATCCAGCTCTCGTGCTACATCGCTCGGCGACGGTAGGCGCAACCGTGGACTTGAATTTTGAAATATAAGCTTGATGAAAAGCCGATCGAATGATCGCCACGTGCGATGCGCTGAAGAATTACTGACTCGCCTTCGTGAAACGCAAACGAAAAGGCCGCCCGGCAACTGGGCGACCTTTTCTTCAAGGGAGAATAGTTCCAACGGAGGCTAGACCGTCAAAACTCTCTGCAGAAATACTATGGGCCGTCAAAACAGGGTGTCAAGGGAATTCTCGGATTCAAATGTGTTTAGTATCAACAACTTAACTTTTTAACACAAGATTGTAACTATGACACAATTTGTCACTTTGCCGCTTTAACGGGCCTAACCTGTTGCTTCAAGCCAGCTTACGGGTGCTTTGGCCTAACGCAGGTCGAGGCGGATCATCTCGCCATCGTCGCGGGTTTCCCCGGCTTTTCGGGGCCTAAAACGGGGAATGTAGAACCTTCCGAAGCCGAAAACAGCTCCGACGCCGATCGAAATCAGGAAAAGAACGGCTGCCAAGGTGAGTGCGGAGATCACCAGGTTGCCGATGTTGTCGCGCTTGCCCTGACCTGCGTTTTCGTTCCAGGTGACATTGACGTCATAGTTCACGCTGCCGAGAATCTGGCTGGCATCGCGTGGTGAGATGTTGCCGCGGACAAGCGCGATGATGGGACCGCTTCGTCTGGCCGCGCTGGTTCCTCCACTGGGCGGAGCAAGTTGCTCGAAGCCGGCGAGTTTGTCGATCGCAATGTGAGGCGTGGGATACTCAGCGAGCAGAACTTCGGCCGAACCTGCTTCTTCTCCGTTGATGCGCGCCCACATAAGCTGAGGACTCTTGCTGAAGTCGATGAGTTCGGGGCTGAGGTTGATGTTGAGCGCGGAGTACGCGGCAGGGCCAAACAGGTAGCGTGCTGTCTCAGCAACCAGCGGCTTGCGCGGCAAGTGCGTGGGAAGCGTGGGCAGTACCGCGGCTGGCCCCTTGGCCGCGGGCAGCTTCGCGGCAAGTTCACGGAGCTGGGCTCCACTCATTCCGGTGACGTGATCGAACTGCACATCGACGAGAATGTTGCCGGAGAAAAACAGCACACGCTCGTTGAGCGAGGCGGCCAGTATTCCGATCTCTTCGCTGCGCATGAGTGGCTGGCGATAGAAGGTGAATGCGGCGTAGGCGCCTGCCGCATCTTCAAAGCGCGCGGCCTTCACCTTGATGGTGCGGTCGTCATGCTTGTAGGTGGCCACTTCAAAGTCTGTGAGGCGATCCTCTTTGAGTACGCTGGACGAAGCGCTGTCAACCTTGCGCGGATCGGTGCCGAGTTGAGGCGCGCCGTTGAGTTCCCAGCCGGCAAAAGCCTCGGGTAGGATTGCGGCAGAAGCTTTGGCCTGGGAGAACAGCGCAGGCGCGGCAAAAAACATTGCCAGCAGCACGACGCACATAGATCGGCGCAGAGGTTTCATCGGTTCTTCTCTATTAGACCACGGCGGATGGCGAGAAGTTGCGGACCAAAGCGGTTCATGGGTCGAAGCCGATGCCATGATATCCTTAATACATTCAGTGCGTCCCGCCCTCCGGCAGTTCCAGCACTAACAAGAAAACTATGATTTCAGTGTCCAGTGTTTCCATGCGCTTCGGCGCCAAAGTTCTGTTCGACGAGGTGTCCACGGCATTCACGCCGGGCAAGCGCTACGGTTTGACGGGTCCGAACGGAGCCGGTAAATCAACTTTTATGAAGCTCTTAACCGGCGAGTTGGAGCCGCAGAAGGGCAGCGTGGTGCGGCCGCGAAAGTTCGGAGTGCTCAGCCAGGACCAGTTCGCCTTCGACGCCTATCGCGTGATTGACACGGTGGTCATGGGCAACAAACGGCTGTGGGCGGCGATGGAAGAGCGCGAGATCATCTACGCCAAGGCAGAGCTGACCAACGACGATGGCATGAGACTGGGCGAGTTGGAAGGCATCGTCGGCGACGAGGACGGCTACTCGGCTGACACCGATGCGGCGCTGCTGCTGCAGGGACTTGACCTGCCGGATGAACTCCATGAGCGCAAGATGGGCGAGCTACAGGGCGGGCAGAAGGTTCGCGTGCTGCTGGCTCAGGCATTGTTCGGGCATCCTGGGGCATTGCTGCTGGATGAGCCGACCAACCACCTCGATCTCGATTCCATTCACTGGTTGCAGAACTTCCTGAATAACTACGATGGCACGCTGATCGCAATTTCGCACGATCGCCATTTCCTCAACAGCATCTGCACCCACATCGCCGACATCGATTACGAGACGATCATCACCTACACCGGAACCTACGATGAGATGGTGCTGGCCAAGACCCAGGTGCGCTCGCAGATTGAGTCGCAAAACTCGCAACGCGAGAAGAAGATTGCCCAGCTCAATGATTTTATTGCGCGCTTTTCGGCAGGCACGCGATCCAGCCAGGTGCAATCCCGCCGCAAAGAAGTAGAACGGCTGCAGGTCACCGAGCTTGCGAAGTCGAACATTCAGCGCCCGTACCTGAAGTTCGAGCAGAAGCGCCCCTCCGGCAAGCACATTCTGGAATTGGAAGGCGTGAGCAAGTCTTATGGGGACGTCGCTGTGGTGTGCGGCTTCACCGCAAGCGTGACGCGTGGAGAAAAAATTGCTCTGATGGGCCGGAACGGCGCCGGCAAGACAACGCTGATCAATGCGTTGCTGGCCAATTCGCCGACCACGCCCATGAGAGAGCTGCGCGATAGCAGCGGTTACGATGGTGAATTTCTGAGCTCCGGAAAAGTGATCTGGGGACATGAAGCGGCGGTGGGATACTTCGCGCAGGATCACCGGGCGCTGATCACACCGGGGATGTCGGCCTTCGAGTGGCTGCATCAGTGGGACGGCGGAGCAGCCGACGAGGAGATTCGCGGACTGCTGGGGCAGATGATGTTTGCCCGCGACGAGGCGAACAAGCGAACCGATGTGCTCTCCGGCGGCGAGACGGCGCGCCTGCTCTTCTGCAAGCTGATGCTGCAAAAGCCGAACGTGCTGGTGCTGGATGAGCCGACCAACCACCTTGACCTGGAATCGATTAACGCGTTGAATATTTCACTGCAGCGTTATCCGGGAACGGTGCTGATCGCTACCCACGATCACGACCTGATCGATGAGGTCGCAACCAGAATCTGGCACTTCGAGAGCGATCACAAGATCACCGACTTCAAAGGGAGTTACGAGGAGTATCAGTCGGTTCTCGCCTGAGATTGGTCTGCGCGCAGAACGAAATACGCCCTCTCATGAATCGGTGAGAGGGCGCATTTCGTTGGAGTCTATTCTTTTCAGAAGCCGCTATTGCGGACCTTCGCCGGGCGCGCCCTTGCTGGCCACTACCTTTATCCCGCTGAGCCCATTGATATAGCGCGCCACTCCCCGGTAGAGAGACTCTGCAATCTTCTGGCGATACTCCGGGGTCTGCAGCTTGCGCGCGTCGCTGGGGTTAGAGACGAACGAAATTTCGGCGAGGATGGAGGGCATGTTGGCTCCGATGAGCACAATGAATGGAGCCTTCTTCACGCCCCGGTCGCGCATGGTCTTCTCTTTGCCTGCTAGTCCCTGATAGAGCGAGTGCTGCACATCGACGGCGAACTCCCGCGATTCCTCGACCTTCTCCTTCAAAGCGATCTTCTTCACCAAGTCGCCGAGTTCGTGAACCGACTTCTCACTAACCGCATTTTCACGGGCAGCGACTTCCAGGGCGTCCGGTGAAGGATTGAAGTTAAGATAGTAAGTCTCTACGCCGCGCGCCGATGCATCCTGGCTGGAATTGGCGTGGATGGAGATGAACAGATCGGCCTGCTGCTGATTGGCGATGGCGGTGCGCGTCTCAAGCGGGATGAATGTGTCGTCTTCGCGAGTATAGATTACGTCGGCCCCCATCTTGCCCTGCAGCAGCCGTCCCAGGCGCAGCGATACGTCGAGCACGAGATCTTTTTCAAGCAGGCCGTTGGGGCCGATGGTTCCAGTGTCATGTCCGCCGTGTCCAGCATCGATGACAATGCGTCCGACCTTGAGGCCAAGCGCGCGGATCAGTGAGCGCTGGCCATCGGAGTCGGGCTGAGCCTGGCGAATCTCCGGATAGCGCGCGCTCTTTTTGCCGGCCGTGGGAGCCGATTTGTCCGGACCGCGCGGTGCCACTACCTGCACGGTGGGTTGGGAGGTTGGTTTGTCAGTAGCCTTCAGCTCCGGACCATCGACTTCGGCGACCTCCGACCGGGTGGACTCCTGGGACGCATTCGGAGCCAAGGCAGCCGTGGTGCTGTGTGAAGCTTCGCCCTTGCTCGCCGGAGTCTGGGTTGAAGAGACTGTTGCGGCGGATGCTGCCGATGACACGGGCTTACTGTTAGCCGTGGCGCTTTCCGCAGGCGTAGAGGGCCGCGAGACGAAGCTGCCATCGGCCATCTTCGGTCCGAATTCAACTACAGGCTTCGCTGCTGGGGCAGCCGAAGGCACAGACGACGCCGGAATGACCGGCTTCATCTCCTGAGGCGCCGGAGACGGAACCCGTTGCTCGCCTTGCTGTTGAGCCCGCGCCACCTGGGTTTGCGGCGCGTTGGGCCTGCGCCCGTGGATATCGACGATCAGGCGATAGGGATTGGGGAGCAGAAAAGCCGAGTAATCAGAGACGTCATCGACCTCGAGCACCACCCGCACCATGCCCTTTTGGAATTGAGCGATGCGCACCCGGCGCAGAAATCCGTCGGAGACCTCGAAGGTTTTACCCACCAGCGTGGAGGCTAGCTTGGTGTCATGCAGGTCAAAGAAAATCCGGTCGGGATTGGGGATACGTCCCGCCTCGTACTTAACTTCCTGCTCAAGATCGATGGCGACGCGAGTGTAATCCGGGGTGGACCAGTGACGAATTCCGGTGACCAGCGGCAGTGTGCTGCGGGGCGCATCGCTGGAGACCTCGACCGGCTTTGCCTCTGGCGTCTTTACCTCTGCGGCGCGCGAAGGCTTCTGCCGGTTGCGCGCCTGCTGATCCATCTCTGTCAGCGCTTCGCGCGCGTCGGCGGAAAGTGGCAGACGAGGATAGCGATGGATTACCTCCTCGAAAGCTGCTCGCGCTTTGTCGTACTCCTCCAGATCATCCTTATATATCTGGCCGATGGTAAAGAGAGCGTCGAAGCGATACTTGCTGCCAGGATACTCTCGGCGCAGAAACTCGTACTGTGCAATGGCGGAACGCAACGACTTGTCATCATTGAAGGTGCGCCCGCTTTCTGCGAGCAACTCGGCAACGGCCACCACGCTGGAATCCGCCTTGCTGCTGGTGGGCGCGGCGAAATAGACCCGGCGGTAGGCATCAATCACGCGCTGGTAGTCGCGGCGGGAACGCTCGCGCTGAGGCACGCCGTTGAGTTCCTCCCGCATTCCCTCGGCCTCTTCAAACTGCGAGCGTGCCTGCTGTTTTTTGGCCTGAACGCTGGCACCGAAGGCGGGCGAAACCAACAGGCACAGCAAAGAACATGTTGTCAGCCACTGCTTCCATGCATGCCTGTATCCCTTCATTGACTGCATCATCCTCAAAGCCGCCAGAAAGCTAGTCCGTGTTCGTGATTACCAGTCTGCCACGCGTATCGCGACGGACTTCGATGGGAACCGCCTGCCGGTTGTAGGCCAGATCAGAGCCGCTCCCCATAAGATTCGTAATGCGCTTTACATAGTTGCGCGTTTCCGTGTACGGCGGGATACCTCCGTTGCGCTCGACGGCTCCCTGTCCTGCATTGTATGCCGCCAGTGACAGCGAAACGTTTCCTTTATTGCTTTCCAGCAAACCCTTCAGATGTCGAACCCCGGCTTCGACGTTCTGCTTCGCGTCAAAAGGATTGCGCACGTCGTACCTACGCGCAGTGTCTGGCATTAACTGCATCAACCCCATCGCACCCTTGCGGGAGACGGCGCTGGGATTGAAGTTGGACTCAACCTTCACGAGGGCACGCACCAGGTTAGGGTCCACATGGTGGCGCGCGGCTGCCTCGTTAATGTAGCGGTCGATCTCGGCGGCGCTTACCGAGCGGTTACCTGCGGCGCTGGAGTAGTTGGGATCCTGCGCGGCGAGCTTGCCCTGGACCTTCGCTGCACCCGAATCCAGTGCAGGATGTGAATCAATGTAGCTGGATACCTCGCCAGCAATGGCACGAGCGGAGCGCATTGCCTTGGGCGTCGGGGGACAAACCGGCTTCCAGCGCTGTTCGGCGTTGCTCCAGTATTGGAGCTGCGACGAGTTGCTGGTAACGCGCGCCGGAGCATCATTGGTCCAGATGGTGCGCCCGTTTTCTGAGGTGGCCCGGAGCGACTGTGCCGAGAGCAGCGAGCCCAGCGAAAGCACTGTCCCTGCGACTACAACGCAAAACGGGTGGCGTCGGGCGGGGCGTCGAAATGTCCACACGTCGATGCTCATAAATCCTTGAAGGACCACTCGGCCCGGCGCAGATGCAGCAACTCTACCCGGAGTGACTGGATTATAAGGCTGATGAAAGCTGCACAGCAATCATTGAGACACAGGGAACCCACTAAGTGAACGGGGTAAAACACGTACAAACACAGGAGAAAACCTGAGAAGCAGCCGTGCATGGTTACGAGGGGTCATGGCTGGCCAAGAATACGGACGCAGCTGGCATGAACCGCCGTCGCTGGAGACGGCCAAGCGACAGCAGGGAGACGAGACACGCCGATGAAACCCGAAGGCCGGGGGGATGACGGAATCCGCCCCGGTTGCCACAGTGCGAGCTAGCCGAGCAAGGCTTCGACGGTGGCATAGCTTTCGCGCAGCGCCTGGTCGAGTGCCTCCGGGTTCTTGCCACCGGCTTCGGCCATGTCGGGGCGACCTCCGCCCGAGCCGCCAACCTTGGGCGCGACCTGTCCAACGATTTTGCCTGCCGGAAGCTTTGCCGTGAGGTCCTTGGTGACGCCAACGATGAGGGCAACTTTGCCGTCGGCAACCGAACCAATAATGACCACGCCGGAGCCAATCTTGTTGCGGAAGTTATCGACCAGGGTGCGCAGTTGCGACCGGTCGAGATTATCTGCGCGGTGAGCCAAAACCTTCACGCCCTTCACTTCCCTCACATTCTCATCGGCACTGGCAACGGCTGAAGCGGCCGACTTCATCCGAACCTGGTCGAGCTCCTTGCGGAGGCGCTTAAGTTCTTCCTCGCGGCGGTCGAGTTCCTGCCGGAGGGCTTCGGCTGGGCTGAGGTCGCTGCGCCCGACGAGCGTTGAAACGAGGCCTTCGAGTTCGTGATCCTGGCGGAAGTGGCGCAGCGACTGCTCGCCTGCGACGGCTTCAATTCGGCGAACGCCGCTGGAGACGCTTCCCTCTTTCAGAATCTTGATCAGTCCGATCTCTCCGGTGGCTGAGACGTGCGTGCCGCCGCAGAGTTCGGTGGAGAAATCGGCAATCTTCAGTATGCGTACCTTCTCGCCGTACTTTTCGCCGAAGAGCGCCATGGCGTGGTACTCGTTGACGGCAACGTCGATGGCAACGTCTTCGATCGTTTCCACGCGCTGGTTGCGGAGAACTTCGCGGTTGGCAATGTCCTCGATCTCCAGCAACTCTTCGTCGGCAACCGAGGAAAAGTGCGAGAAATCGAAGCGCAGATAATTCGGCGCTACCAGCGAGCCCGCCTGCTTGACGTGAGTCCCGAGCACCTGGCGCAACGCGGCGTGAAGCAGGTGAGTCGCCGTGTGATGGCGGCGGGTGGCACTGCGCAGCTCGGAGTTGACGACAGCGACAAGCTTGTCGCCGACGGCGATGGGCTCGCGCGCCGTGACCTTGTGCGCGCGCACCCCCTGCACCGGCGAATGCACACCCTCGACCTCGGCTACAACTACGGTGTGGTCGGCGGAGTAGAGCCAGCCTTTGTCGCCGACCTGCCCGCCGCTCTCGGAGTAGAAGGGAGTGTGGTCTAAAACCACCTCGCCCTGCTGGCCGGGGGGCAATTGCTGCGCTCCCTGCCCGCCCACCACCATGGCAAGAACCTCACAGTTGGAAGATTGCTCCTGCCTGTAGCCCTCAAAAATAGTCTGGGGCAGCGCCGCAAAGACCGGAGATGCGCTCTTCTGCGAGCCACCCTTCCACGAAGCACGGGCGGTGGCCTTCTGCTCCTCCATAGCGCCGTCGAAACCTGCCTGATCGAAAACGACCCCCTGATCTCGCGCGGCATCGGTCATGAAGTCAAGCGGCAGGCCGAAGGTGTCATAGAGCTTGAAGGCTTCTCTTCCGGGCAGCGTATTGTTCTCCGCGTGATCGAGGAGATCCTGCAGCTTGGAGAGGCCGATGGCGACCGTATTCGCAAAGCGCGTCTCTTCCGCTTCGATTACCTTGGCGACGTGCGATGCGGTCGGGATGAGTTCGGGATAGGCCCCACCCATTTCATTGATGACGGCGTAGACCATCTTATGAAGGAAGGAATGGGTCTGGCCGAGCAGACGTCCGTGGCGGATGGCGCGGCGAATGATCTTGCGCAGGACGTAACCGCGACCCTCGTTGGCCGGGAGAACGCCGTCGCTAATAAGGAAAGTGGCGGCCCTGCTGTGGTCGGCGATGACCCGCAGCGAGGCGGCGTGGCTGGAGTTCTCCACCCCGGCCTTAGCCCGGTCGGCGTTCGTCAACTGGGCGGCGCGTTCGATGAGCGGAACAAACAAGTCGGTGTCATAGTTGCTGACCACGCCTTGCAGGACGGCGGTAACGCGTTCGAGCCCGGCTCCGGTGTCGATGGATGGCTTGGGGAGCGGATTGAGGACGCCGTCGGAGCCGCGATCGAACTGCATGAAGACGAGATTCCAGATTTCCACGTAGCGGCCGCACTCGCAGGGAAATCTGCACTCTCCGGCGGCGCACTCCGGGAACTTTTTGTCGCTTGAGGCGATGCCCATGTCGTAGTGGATCTCCGAACAGGGGCCGCAGGGGCCGGTGTCGCCCATCTGCCAGAAGTTTTCCTTCATGCCGAGTTCAAAGATGCGCTCGGGCTGGACGCCAACCTTGCGCCAGAGATCATAGGCCTCGGTGTCGCGCGGGACGCCGCTTTCGCCCTGGAAGATGGTGACGTAAAGCTTGTCGGCCGGCATATGGAACCACTGGTCCGAGGTAACTAGCTCCCAGGCGTAAGCAATGGCATCCTGCTTGAAGTAATCCCCAAAGCTGAAGTTGCCGAGCATCTCGAAGAACGTGTGGTGACGATTGGTAAACCCAACGTTTTCAAGGTCGTTATGCTTACCTCCGGCGCGGACACATTTCTGCGAGCTGGTCGCGCGCACATAGTCGCGCTTTTCAGCGCCAAGAAAAACGTCCTTGAACTGGTTCATGCCGGCATTGGTGAACAACAGCGTAGGGTCATTGGCGGGAACCAGCGAAGAGCTGTGCACCTGGCGGTGGCCCTTCTGAACGAAAAAGTCCAGGAACATGCGTCGAACATCGTTTCCGGTAGGCATATGAGTCACTTTCGGTGAATCCCCAGGGCCGCCAAAAAGCCGCGCCTGATGCGCGGCGGCAGACGTCCGGAGGGAGACGATAATCACGATTTTAGCATCCCCGTAATCAGCTCTGGGGCAAGTCCAAAAATGGAACTGTGCTATCGTAAGTTACCCAATCCTGCAACCGGTGGCTTTTTGAGCTGTGAAATTACAGCGACAATTCATGATGCAGAGTCATAATTGCGACCGTATATCGAGGTAAGTATAGGTAATGGATCACCCGGTTAAGCCCAGCAGCTCGATTCCAACGCTCCCCAAGCGGCGTGAGGCGCGTTTACCCGTTGCCCTGAATGTCCGGATATTGGGCATTGACGCTAACGGTAAGGCGTTTCATCAAGCGGCGGTGACGGTCGATGTCAGCGTGTCAGGCGCGCGTCTCACCGGGTTAACGGCAAAGCTCAATCCCGGCGATATCGTAGGTCTGCAGAGCAGCGGAGAAAAGTGCCGCTTCAAAGTGTCCTGGACTTCCATCAACCCGGACGGCACTTATCAAGTTGGTCTGCATTGCCTGGAAAAAGGCACCAGCCCGTGGCGCGAAACCATGAAGCAGAGCACGGGTAGCGACCGCCGCGGCGATGAGCGGTATCCCTGCAACGGAACGGTCTCGCTGCATACGGCAAGCCTTTCCACGCCAATCTGGGGTACGCTGCGCGATATCAGCGCAGGCGGATGCTACGTGCAGTGCGTGAACGTGGCCCCCATTGGCGAAATCGTAAGCGGACAGTTCAACCTCAGCGGCGTGCAGATCAGCGGCGTGGCTCAGGTGCAATCTTCGCGCCCCACGGTGGGCATGGGAGTGCAGTGGTGTGATCTGGGCTGGGATGGACAGGAGAAGCTCAACAAGATTCTGCGTGACCTTTCCGTGAACCACACCGAAACCAACTCGAGTAAGCTGAAGGCACTGGCGCAGGTGGAAAAGCTGCATCAACTCATTGTGGCGCTGCGCGAACGGCTGGAGAGCAACCACACCCTGGTGGATGTGCAGATGATCGGACGGCTCAGCGATGCGCAGGAGCGGCTGACTGATGTGCTGAAGAGCGTGCAGAGATAGCGGCACTGCGGTAGGCTTGAGGATATGCAAAACTCATTTTCTTCTTACCTGCTGATCTTCACTGTGATGCTCTGCGTACATCCGGCAATCGCCCAGAGCGCCTCGGCCGCGGTTCCACCCACGGAGATTTCCGCAGACCTGGGTACCTGCTCGGCACTGTTCAACGTGACCGGAGCGGACTCCAAGCCAATCTATAATGCAAAGATTTCCACGCGTATCCACTATGGCGTGATGGGGCTGAAAAGACTCGATCTGGAAACCTTTACCAGCGCCAATGGACAGGCACAGTTCCTCCGGCTGCCAGAGGTTCCCAAAAAGCCCGTGTTTTTTTACATCAGCAAAGACGACAAGTTGGAGACAGTGGAGTTCAAGCCGGACGTGCATTGCCGCGCAACGTTTGACGTGCGGTTGAAGTAGCCGCCACTGGGCACACGATCTTCAAGGCCGGCTAGCGCCCGGCTTTTTCTTTGCATTTTTCTTAACAGCCGTCTGGCTTGGGATAAGCCTCTTGCGGCTGTGCCTTTGGCGCCGGTCTTGCGGCCGGGGAGTTCGGCGCATCGCCACATATACCAACTGGCTATGGAGCACCATGGCTCCCATTTGCGGGCGCGGCGTCGCATCGCATTTTTGCCGGGCAGTTCGCGCAGTTTGTAGAGGCGCTGTATGCCCTTGCGTACACCGTAGTCATCCACGGGAAGGACATTGGGCCGGCCCAGACGGAAGACAAGCATCATCTCCACTGTCCAGCGGCCTATGCCGCGCACCTGAGAGATGCGCTCGATGATCTCCTCATCGGCCATGCGGGCAAGCGCTCGCTTGGTGGGAACGGTACCATCCAAACACTTGCTGGCAAGGTCGCGCAAGGCCAAGAGTTTGTTCTGCGAAAGCCCTGCGCCACGCAACGCGAGATCGTCCATCGCCAGCAGGTTCTTGGGCGTCATGCGCCCCTTGGGAAAAAGCGCTTCGAGGCGCGCCATGATCGCCGACGCGGCAGCTCCGGCAAGTTGCTGATACACAATCGAGCGGGCCAGCGAGTAAAAGATGCTGAAATGGTGTGGAATTTCCAGGGTGCAGGGGCCGACCTGCGCAATCAGCGCGGCAAGTTTGGGATCGGCCGCGGAAAGATGTTCGATGGCCTGCGACCACTCAGGCTGCGCCAGAGCTTTCACTTTCACGATTCTTCCTCGCCTGGGACAATCTGTTCGGCCATTTCGCGCTCCTGCTCCAGGGCGGAAATTGTTTCGTCCTCCACCCTCCAATTGCGCAGCATCTTCACAATCACGCGGGTAGAAAATCCAGCGCGCGCCATCATGCGGAAGATGCGCGCCGCGGCTTTTTGATCCTTTGGCTCAGTGAGGCGCTTGCGTTCTGCAAACTCGCGCGCAAGCTTCTGCTCATCGATCCCGCCGTAGCTTTCCTCAACCGCTTTGCCGATGACCTCAGGATGCACGCCTCTGGCCTTCAGCTCCTGCACCACGCGCATGCGGCCGAACTTTTCGCTGTCGCGCCGCGATGCAGAGTAGGAAGTTGCATAGAAGGTGTCATTGAGATAGCGCTGTTCTTTGAGGCGAGCGGTCACGGCTTCGACCAGAGCATCGCAATCCGGCTGCTGAGCGGCGCGAGTGCGCATCAGGCGTTTGATCTCGGCGACCGTACGCATCCGGCGTCCGAGGGCGCCGACCGCATATTCGTACAGCGTGTTCTCCGTGTAGATCTTCCTGGCCGCGCGATTCTTCCATGCCATGGTTAGAACAGTTTCAGACCGATGAAGAATTTACGCAAGCAAAACAGCGGTGTGAGGAGCTGAAGTTGCGGACAGAAGTCGATTTCCGGAAAACAACTTTTGCTCAAAAGCGGCCTAGTTGTTGCGAAAGCTGATCGCGAGTCGATTCCGCAGTGCCGGAAATTCCCTGCACGCGAAGCTTGAAGTCATCAGCATTACTGGCATTTTCAACCGCGGTCTCGTAGGAGATCAGGCCCTTCTGGAGCAGGTCGTAGAGCGACTGATCGAAGGTCTGCATACCGTACTGCGAAGTTCCCTGTTGGAGCGCTTCCTTGATGTTGCGGGTCTTCTCCGGCATCACGATGCATTCGCGAATGTAGGCAGTGGTGATGAGCACTTCGCACGCCGGCACGCGTCCGGCGCCGTCGCATCGCTTCACCAGGCGCTGGCTGATAACAGCCCGCAGAGTCGCCGCAAGCTGCAGGCGGATCTGCTTCTGCTCCGGTGGCGGAAAGACGCTGATAATGCGGTTCACGGTCTCCACGGCGTCCAGCGTATGCAGGGTGCTGAAGACCATGTGGCCGGTCTCGGCGGCGTGGAGCGCCGTCGATATCGTTTCCAGATCGCGCATTTCGCCGACCAGAATGACATCCGGATCCTGGCGGAGACTGGCCCGCAGAGCGCTGCCGAACGAAGGCGTGTCGACCTCCACCTCGCGCTGATTTACGAAGCCCTTCTTGTCGCGGTGAAGAAATTCGATTGGGTCTTCGATGGTGATAATGTGTTCGGGACGCGACGAGTTGATGCGGTCAATCATCGCCGCAAGCGTGGTGGACTTACCCGAACCGGTGACACCCGTGACCAGCACCAGGCCGCGCACTTCTTCGCAGATTCGCTCGGTGACCGCCGGAAGATACAGTTCCTCCAGCGCGCGAATCTTGGTAGGAATTACGCGCAGAACGATGCCGACATTGCCGCGTTGCTGAAATACGTTGACGCGGAAGCGCCCCAAGCCGGCGGTGCCGTATGCCAGATCGATTTCCGCGCACTCCTTGAACTTCTGCTTCTGGCGGTTGGACATCATACTGAAAGCCATGTTCAGCATGTCCTCGCCGGTGATGCGGGGCTGGTCGGTCAGAGGCATCAGTTCGCCGTCCACGCGCACATGCGGATAGTTGCCGACTTTAAGGTGAAGGTCGCTTGATTTCCGCTCTACTGCTATGCGCAACAGATCGTCGATGGTCATCGGCTGTATCTCTTTTTATAAACGAGGTATCCAGAAACTACCACGTTGACGAGGCTGCTGCAATCCGCGAATGCACACAGGTTACCGAAGTCATCTACCGGCCCAGACGGAGCGGCAAACGGAGCTAATTTTCTCCGCGCGATGGCGTATTGGAGTTAATCCACATTTGCAAATGGTCTGGTTTCCAGAACCAGAGTTAATGCTGTGCTAGGCTACCAACATGCGTTTATGGGGAATCCGGGCCGCGATCATTGCGGCTCTGGTCGGCATGAATGTCTTGGAAGGCGTGGTTCTGCGTCCTTTCATCCGAACGCTCAGGATTAACCTCGAAGCAACGATAATCGACGAACTGCTCATGGGAATTATCATGGGCATAGTGATCTGTTTTATCTACGAGGCTTTCCGCAGACGCTACGAGCGCAAGTTACAGGCTGCCGTGGACGAACTGAATCATCATGTGCGCAACTCCCTCCAGGTAATTGTGAATCAGCAGGTGCTCTCCCCTGACTGCACGTCCGGCGATATCGAGGATGCGATGAAGCGCGTGGACTGGGCGCTGCGAGAGATTCTGCCCAAGGAAGTAAATCCCAGTAAGCGTACGGATTGAGTGTAGAGAGATACCCACGTCTGCCGACTACGGCAGACCCGCAGTTACAAGGATGGGAAGAGAAAGATGCCCTCCGCTGCAAAGGCGGAGGGCATTGATTGCGTGGACTATGCGCCGACTTTCTGGCGCACCGGAACCGGCGTAAACCAGTTGTAGCGGTCGGGTTTGCTGCCGTCAATGATGCTGAACAGCTCTTTGCGGATTGCCTTGGTGACCGGGCCAACACTGCCATCGCCTACCGTGATCTTGTCGACCGAGCGTATTGGCGTAATTTCAGCGGCCGTGCCGGTGAAGAAAATCTCGTCGGCGATGTAAAGAAGCTCGCGGGGAATAACCTGTTCAACAATCGGAATGCCGAGGTCCTGCGCCACTCGCAATACGGAGTCGCGGGTGATGCCGGCCAGCACCGAGTTGCCGAGTGGCGGCGTCAACAACTTGCCATCACGCACAAAAAACAGATTCTCGCCTGAACCTTCGCTGACGTAGCCGTTGACGTCAAGCGCGATGCCTTCTACGTAGCCGTTGAGTACGGCCTCCATCTTGATCAGTTGCGAGTTCATATAGTTGGCGCCGGCCTTCGCCATGGAAGGCAGAGTGTTCGGCGCAAGCCGCGTCCAGGAAGAGACGCAGACATCGACGCCAACGTCCTCAGAGCCCGGAAAATACTTACCCCAGGGAAAATTCGCGACGTAGCACTCGGTGGGAACACCGAGCGGATTGACCCCGATTTCGCCATAGCCACGTACGATCAGCGGACGGATGTAGCATGGCCACACCCCGTTGGCGCTGATGGTTTCCACCATGGCATCAACAAACTGCTGGCAGCTGTAGTCCACCGGGATGCGATAGATCTTTGCAGAGTCTAGCAAGCGCTGCATATGCTCCTTGGCGCGGAAGATCGCAGGGCCAGTAGGCAGCTCATAACATCGGACGCCCTCGAAGACCGCGGAGCCATAGTTGACTACGTGCGCCATGACGTGAATCTTGGCATCATCCCAGGCGATGAGTTTTCCGTTATGCCAGATTTTTTCAGTGGTTTTGACGGGCATATTACGCGCTCCTCGAAAATAGCAAAAAGACATTCCATTATAAGGTATAAGGCAAGCCGGGGATCAGACGTCGGTTATCGCCGGAGGAGATTGCGATCCGGCACAGGCGTAGCAGCCCCATTCCAGAGCTGCAGGAAACGCCACTCGGAATGGGGCTGCTGGACTGCGCTAGTCCTGAGGGCCGCAGGCCTCGATGGCGCTCGATAGTTCGCGAACAAACAGCTCTGCGTCCGTCACCAGCCCGAGAGCCTGGAACGTTCCACGATCGGCAAGTTTGGTGACCACAGCCGGATTGATGTCAACGGCCACAACTTTCACCGAGGCTTTCAACATGTTGCCGGTGGCGATGGAGTGGAGCATGGTGGCAATCATCAGCACCATCTCAACTCCGACCAGTGCGGAGCGCATGCGAACCTGCGCTTTAGCCATATCGGTGATGACGTCGGGCATCGGCCCGTCGTCGCGGACCGAGCCGGCAAGCACGAGGTCTACGTTCTGCCGAATGCACTCATACATGATGCCTTCCTTCAGAACACCCTGCTCGACTGCATCGCGCAGTGATCCCGCGGCGCGGATGGCATTGATGGCGGCCATGTGATTGCGATGCCCGCCTGGAACCGGACGGCCGTTATGGAGGGCGACTCCGAGCGAGGTACCTAACAGAACGCTTTCCACATCATGCGTTGCAATGGCGTTCCCGCCGAAGAGCACCTGAACATAGCCATCGCGGATTAACTTTGCCAAGTGGGGGCCTGCGCCGCTGTGCACGATGGCCGGGCCCGCGACGATCAGTATCTTGCCGCCGCGGCCACGAATCTCGCGCATCTGTTTGGCAATCTCCTCGATGACCAGGCGCTTGGGGTGCTCGGAGGAGACGTTGCTGCCCATGAAGCTGAAGATTTCGCGCTCGCGCGAGCGCTGCGGCGGCAAAATGCGGATGCCCTCATGTCCGACCACCACGAGTTCTCCCTGGCACACCGCGGACGAGGGAATCATTTGAGCCTCCGAATGAGCCGGGCTGACGACAATGACCAGGTCCATCTCGGTGTTCTTCACATCGATCCACCGGCCGTTGAGCCGCACCTGCGTGGGCAGGTGGGTGGTCGAGTAAAAATCCGTTGGCAGCACGCCGTTGGCGGGCGCGGGCAGATAGGCTACGTCGTCGCGCGAGGCGAGCACCGCACCGAAGGACTGCAACTCCAGCAGAATCGCCTCCAGCTTGGCCTCCGCGTCGGCATGAACCTTGAGACGGGCAAAGGAAACTTCATCCTTGGCGCGGCCGACCTGTATCTCCTGTACGTCGAACGTACCTCCCATGTCCATGATGGTGTCAAAGGCTCGGGGGAGCGTCCAGGAATCGATGATGTGTCCTTCGAGAGTGATTTCTTCACTGAATGATTTCATGGGTCCTTTTTTTCATCCTACGCACTACATGCGGCCAGGAGTCGTATACCGAAGTGAAAACGATATTGGTCTCATAAAAAAGCCCGCGGGCGCTATGCCTGCGGGCCGGGAGACGATTGCTTGCGATTACAAGTACGGAAGCTCTCTCCATGCACGCGGGCCCTCGACCGACGGTCGCGGGAGCGGGTGCGGGATTGCGCTCTGAGTTATCATTCACTCCGAATTTTAAGGGAAGTGCGCTGGAATTTCAACTTGGATGCTTCGCTTCCTCACGAGAGCTCAACGGACTCCGCCAGAGGAGCGGGCGAGCTGCCAGTCTCGGGAGAACTCGCGAAACGAGCTTCAAAATAGCGCCTGTAACTCAGTATCGGTGCTTCAAACAACTCATAGCTCGCCGCCGAAATCGCAAAAGTAATCAGTCCCAGGCCAACGAACATCACCAGAGAGAACCACAGACTTTGCAGCACGGTGCCGGATAGATGCGGCACAATCACTAGTTTAGCGGCCCCGATAATAGGCACGTGGAAAACGTAAAAACCGTAGCTATATGCCCCCAATCTGGTGAGCGCCGGATGACGGAGGATACGTTGCAGCAAGATGGGCGATCCCTCGGTGGCGGCGGCGTGCAAAACCAGCGAACCGAAGCCTAACGCAAGCATCGAATAGCCCACGGTCTGAACAAAATATGAGCTGGTCAACTCGCTCCGGCCATACAGCATGGCCATCACAGCGAGGAAGCCTCCAAGCATGACCAACGCAACCCGTGGCAACCAGCGCTGGACACGGCCAAGCGCTGCAGCATCACGAAAAAGAATCGCGCCGATGGCTCCCAGCAGCAGAGAATCCATCCGGCCGAAGGTCATCATCGTCATTCCCTGCCCCAGCCCGCCGTGCGTCGCCCATACCACTCGGATCACCAGCGCCAGAACCGAGAGCCATGCCGCTACAACTTTCAGTTTTCCGGGGCGCACCATCCAGACGCATAGCGGCCACAAAAGGTAGAACTGCTCCTCTACCGCCAGCGACCAGAAGTGCCCCAGAACATTCGGCCCCCACTGCCCTTTCCAGAGACATAGCCAGTTGGCCAGAAATAGGAAATAGAGCTTGCGATCCCCCGCAACCGGCAATTGCGTGGGGTAAGGATGGATGAAGCTGGCCGCAACCAGAATTCCGATCAGCACCGCATAATAGAGCGGAAAGATTCGCAGAACACGCCGTGCGTAGAAGCCGCTGAAATAATTTTCCGCAACCCGTGTGTCAACCAGAATTCCCGTAATCAGAAACCCCGACAGCGCAAAAAACAGGTCAACGCCGAACCATCCCTGGAACAGAAAATACCGGAGCCAGTCCACCACGAGATTTGTGTGAGGAATCGCCCATGTCATGTGGTGGAAGAAAACCGGAAGAATCGCCAGCGCGCGCAGTCCGTTCAGCGAACTCAGCTTTTTGCCCGAAGGCAAAAAGCTTTTCGCTGCTCTGGGAAGCTCAGTCTCCCCTAACTGCATGGACCCTCCAGGGTTGCGCTTCTGACTGGCCTCAAACCAACAAAATACCTGGGGGCGATAAGATTCGAACCTACGACCCCTGCGCCCAAGGCGGATATGCACGATTTTCACGGTTTACTGCTGATTGCTACGATTGTTATCGGAATCAGGTTTTATGCGGGTCTTAGCGCATCCGTGGTTACTTTTGTTTTCAGTGGATTTCTTGCCAGGGTCCCCACAATTTTCACCGCAGTTTTGAGTATACCGCAAAACAACAACGCTTCGAGCAAGTGTTCTAGCACTCACCCGGCGCTAACCGATGTCGCCCACAAGGAGGGCAGCATGGCTAAGCAAGAACGTATCACCGCACGTCGATCCCCTCAAGACCCACCACAGAGCCTCACCCGCGTGGCGCTGGCGCTTCCTGGCGGACGATTGCACACGAGCTGGGGGTTGGGCTTGCCACAATCCACAGGACCGTCCCCACTGTCCTCCAAGGTTCTTCCGAGCGCCCCTCGCAATGACCGACAAGGCGCTTTCAATGGCTTAGATAAATTCCGCGAACCTGACTTGAACGAAGCCGGCACGGCGGAAACCACCCTCGGGTTCGTGGATGAGCAGCCAGTAGCGGAAAATAAGCCGTGAGGCGAAGTCAAGTTTGGGAGATGCGAAGTAAGATGCGAGTCATGAACCTCACAACCAGACGAGAGGCGGATGTCTCTATCGACCTCAAACACCTTTGCAGTTCGGGCGGAACTGCACTCATTCAAACCCACGTCATGTGCTAAGGCGTTGGGCATTCCCTGCGCACGCAGGAAATGAAGTTGCCGAGGATCGGTGACGGGTTCGCCTCGGCCCATGCAATCGCGAGTTGCAGCTTGGAGATCCGCGTGCGCAGTGGCTTCGCTACCGATCCGATGTGTTCCGCTTTCGCCACGGAAGCGGGCATGATTGCTATACCGAATCGGCAGCGGACCAGCATCAGAGCCAGTTCGGTGCCGGCCACCTCGTGCGTCACCTTAGGTAACGTCCCGGCGTCATAAAAGGCGCTGGCAATCTTCTGCCACAATCCGCCACCCAGTTGCCGAGAGATCACGATCATCGGTTCGTCCGCGATCTCGCGAATGGAAACCGACGCGGCCTGTGCCAGACGATGGCGCGCAGGCAGCACGCACACCATCGCTTCTTCCATGATTACCTCATGCACAATTCCCTCTTCCCGGATCGGCGGCAGCACGAACGCACAGTCGATCTCATCCTGCTTCAGAGCCTTCACCGACCCTCCGGTCAGAGATTTGCGAATGGTGATGGATACGGCGGGATACATCTTATGGAAGGCCGACAAAATTCTCGGAAGCACGGAATACATGGCAACCTCGCCCGTAGCGATGCTCAGTTGCCCCGCCTCGCCGCGATGCGCCCGCTGCGACATCAGAACCGCCCGGTCGGAGCGGTGCAGGATCGCGCGCGCCTCACCCAGGAAGACGCGCCCCGCATTGGTCAGCTCCACCTTGCGATTAGTGCGCGCGAAGAGCTCGACGCCAAGCTCCTGCTCCAGGGCCTTGATTTGCTGGCTCAAAGGAGGCTGCGTAATATTCAGGCGCAGCGCTGCACGCCCGAAGTTCAGTTCTTCCGCGACGGTGGCGAAATATCTCAAATGGCGAAGCTCCATGGTTGCTCCCGACGAAGGATTACGCCAGAATTATGCCTTTCCCGTCGTCATATGTAAAACGTCTTATTAAGCTTGGAATAATATATTAGACACCGCCGCACTCCAGTCCCAATATCTTCATCATCCGCCATCGCGCGGCACTTACGTTCGGGAGGAGCGACATGTCCGATAAATATAGGATTGGTTGGATCGGTCTGGGTCGAATGGGCCAGCCTATGGCGATGAGGCTGGTGGAAGCTGGATACCAGGTTGCCGTATACAACCGTGACAAGGCAAAGACCGCCGAGGCAGTCAAAGCCGGAGCCAGATTGACCAGCTCTCCCAAGGAAGCCGCTGAGGGCGCCGACGTGGTCTTTACCATGATCCTCGACTCGGCGGCTTTGGAAGCGGTTTCCCTCGGTGAAACCGGCGCGGTTGCAGCTCTCAAGCCCGGCGCGGTGCTCATCGACATGAGCACGGTTGATCCCGAGGCGTCCAGCAAGGTCAACGCGGCCGTGGAGGCCAGGCAAGCCAAGTATCTGCGGGCGCCCGTAACCGGCAGCACCGTCCTGGCAAAGAATGGCACCCTGGGCATACTCTGCTCGGGCGACCGCGGCGCATACGACAAGGTTTTCGAGATCTTCAATGTGCTGGGCAGCACCCACTTCTACCTGGGCGGCGCCGAAGAAGCTCGCTTCATGAAGATCGCTATCAACATGATGATCGGCACCACTATTCAAATGTGGGCCGAGTCCCTTGTATTAGGCAAGAGCGCCGGGTTGGACTGGAAGCAGATGATCGAGGTTTTCGCCAGCAGTGTCGCCGGCTCCCGCCTCATCCAGTACAAGTCTGCGCCGGTGTCGGAGCGAGTCTTTACTCCTGCATTCACCGTGAAGGCCATGCAAAAGGACTTTGACCTGGCCTTGACCATGGCCAAAGCGCGTACCGTGCCATTGCCGCTTACCGGACTGGTGCGGCAGTTTTATGCAGCCGCTGAAGCCACTGGCAAAGGTGAGCTCGACTTCTCGGCCCTCATCCTATTGGCTGAAGAACTCGCCGGCATTGCCCCCGCGGCGCAGGCCGCGAAATAGCCGCCCGCATGGCCGTTTAGGCGCCGAACCCACTATGGCTCACTATATTCGTTGTGGGCGCCATAGTGGTCCCACGCACCGGCCTCGCGTCGGTGTGGCGAATTGTTGAGGAGAATAAATGCAGCTCTTGGGAACCAGAACGTTGGCGCACGCGAATCCGCCTTACACGGTCCGCGCCGATTACCAGCGTTTTAACCAGAAGTACAACATGATCTATCAGGGCGAGTGGAACCCCCGTCTGGCACACATCTCAGACGAGCAATGGCACGCCACACGGGTTAACAAGTTAAGCCGTGACCTGCCGGGCTTTACCCGCCTCGACTGGGCCTATTATTCCGCACTGGTGGCCAACCTGGCCGCGTCAAACTTTGTAGTGAATCGTCCCAACACCGGCGGCACCTCGTGGACTCCGATGATCAAGCAGGGCTATTACAAAAACATCGACGGACTTCCCGACTGGAGCGGCGAACCGGAAAAAACCACACGGATACTAAAAGGGCTGGCCCGCACCCTCGGCGCCAATGATGTGGGCGCCTGCCTGCTGGACCGCCGGTGGGTGTACTCCAACTATTACGATTCACCCTCGCGCGAAGCGTTCCCAGTTCGTTTCAATGACGAGTCCGGCTATGAGAAACACATCCAGCCGGGGTTTGCGGAAGATAAGTCCCTGGTCATCCCTGCCGGCATGAAGTACGTCCTGGTCTTCATCCATGAGATGGACAGGGAAGGCATTGCAACCGCTCCGGCGCTCACCCATATGGCCACAACATGGCACTCCTATTCTAATATCGCCTTTACCACCCAGGCCGTAGCGGAGTTCATACGCGCTCTAGGTTATCAGGCCATACCCAGCGCCAACGACACTGCGATTAATATTCCTCTGGCTATTGATGCCGGCCTCGGCGAGTTGGGGCGTAATGCCAAACTGATTCATCCCGCTTTCGGACCTCGCTGTCGCATCTCCAAGGTCATTACCGACTTGCCCTTGGCTCCGGACCATCCCATCAGCTTTGGCGTCACTGCCTTCTGCGATAGTTGCAAGAAATGTGCCAAGAAATGTCCTGCCGAGGCACTTTCCATCGGTGAGCGTTCGTACGAGCCGGTCGGTGACTTTGCCTCCAAAGGAGTTCTTTGCTGGCAAGCCAACCATCTCCGTTGCCGCGAGTATTGGACGAAGGTGGGCACCAACTGCGGCCTGTGCATTCAGAATTGCCCGTACAACAAGCCTAAAGGGCTGAGCCACTGGCTGGTGAAATCGGCAATTTCCACCGTGCCGTCCCTCAATCCCGCCTTTGTGTATGCGGACGATCTGCTGGGATACGGGAAATCAATTCCTTCGACCCAGTTTTGGGATAGCTTCACCGAGCGGCACAAGAGCTGAGTGCTGCCTATTGAATGTAGTTCGCAAACCACAAAAGAGAGGACCCTATGAATCCTGATAACGATTCACCGACCCAAAAAGCTGCTGTGGAGCAACCAACATTACCAACGCGCCGCGATTTTGTGAAGACGGCGGCTTTGGCTGCGGCGGTGATCGCTGCTCCCAGCATTCTGACGAAGTCAGCTTACGCCGCGGTGCGCCCGATCAAGATCGGGCTTCCCTCGCCCCAGACCGGTCAGCTGGCGGTCTTTGCTGAGGCGGACGATTTCGTGCTTACCAGCGTTCGCAAAATGGTGGCGAACGGAATTGTAGTCAATGGGGTCAATCACCCTGTTCAGATCATCGTGAAGGACACGAGGTCGGATGCGAATCGGGCAGCGGAAGTGGCGGCATCTTTAATTAAAACCGACAACGTGGACTTGATGGTCGTATCGGACTCACCAGAGAATATCAATCCGGTTGCCGATCAGTGTGAGCTAAACGGGGTGCCATGCCTGTCGAATAATGCTCCGTGGCAAGTGTTTTATTTTGGACGAGGCGCCAAGCCCGACAAGGGCTTTGACTGGACCTACCATTACTTCTGGGGGATTGAGGACTTGTTCGCTGTGTACACGAACCTGTGGAACAGCATTCCCACCAATAAGGTTGTGGGCGGTCTGTGGCCGAACGATAATGACGGCAATGCGACGGCCAAGGGTGAGCCGCCATTTTTGGCGTCGAAGGGATTCACAGTTGTCGATCCAGGGCGATTCGAGACCATGACCAACGACTTCTCGGCCCAGATCGCCAAGTTCAAGCAGGGGAAAGTCGAGATCGTCACTGGGGTTATTCCGCCGCCCGCATTCGTCACCTTCTGGAGTCAGGCAGCGCAGCAGGGCTTCAAGCCCAAGATTGTTACGGTTGCCAAAGCGGCTTTGTTTCCCTCCGCGGTTGATTCCTACGGTGCGCGCGGACTGGGTCTATCGACCGAAGTGTGGTGGTCAAACTTTTCCCCCTTCAAGTCCAGTCTCACCGGGCAGTCGGCAGCTCAATTGTGCGCACAGTGGGAAAAAGAAAGTGGCAAGCAATGGACAGCGGCGGTAGGCTTCAGACATTCTCTGTTCGAGATTGCAGTGGATGTTCTTAAGCGCACCAAGAACATCGATTCGCCGGAATCGGTCCGCGATGCGCTGCAGGCAACCAACCTCGACACCATTACTGGCCACGTAAAATTCGGTGACCCGGTCAAGAACGTCAGCAAGACTCCACTGGTCGGCGGCCAATGGGTAAAGGGTAAGAAGTATGAGTATGATCTGATGATCGTTAACAACGATACCTTCAAAGGCATTCCAACACAGACGACCTTGAAGCCTCTCTCTTAGCGGACTAGGGGGAAGCTTCTACCGATTCAAACGGATCAATGAAAGCTGTTGCCGATCAGCTTGCAGGAGAGATTACCAAGCCGGTTCTGGAGCCGTATGATGCGAACGCAGCGCGGTTCGCATCATCGTCCGGGTGTGCGGAACCATTATTCAGCAACCTGCTAAGTCAGAAGCACACCTGGGTAGGATTCTTACTTGGCGCTCCTGCACTCGCGACTCGAGGGTGACGGTCGCTAGTTTTTGCCTCGGGAAACTGGAACAAGCCACACGGGCTTTGGCATGTTCCGAAATCCCTGATCGCTGCCATCTCCTAAGTTGTTGCATCATCCGGCGCGGGTTGCGTGCTGCCGGACGTTCCGTTAGGAACTCTTATCGGAACATAGGCCGCAACCAGTGTTGCTGTCGGAACACGCCTGGGCTCAGGCCGTCGCCAAATTGCAAATGTTCAACCTTTCAACGGCCGATGGCCTAATCGGCAAGCTGTTTGGAGAACGGCTACTGCGAATCGTTCAACAGCATCCGACCGATAAAGAGCCTCCATGACAAGTCAGAACTTCGGGTAATCGACCAATTTCCAGGTGCCGTTCTCGATCTTGACCATCACTATCCCCCTTTGATCGATTCCGCTATGGGCAGCGGGAGTCATGTTGTAGATAGCTTGAACACCGGTCACATTCTTCACATTTTCCAGCGCGTCGCGCAAAGCCTCCCTAAACTCGACGTCCCCGGTTTGGCCTTCTTCATGGCGACGGGGATGGCCACACTGAGCACCTGGATGGCATCCCAACTGTGGCCGGCATATTGCGACCTTGATCCTGGACCGTACTTGGCCTCGTATAGCTTGAGGAATGCGACCGCTGCCTTTTTGGTGGGATAGCCATCCGGCAGTTGTTCCGCGATCACCAGAGGAGGAGTTGGGGTAAAGATGCCTTCCACGGCATTTCCCCCAACGCGCAGGAAGTCTGCATTCACCATGCCGCCGGTATGATAAATCTGTCCCTTATAATTGCGCTCGACTAGGGCCCGGTTCGGAGTGACCGCCGGCGTCCCAACGGCGGCAATCACGATCGCATCTGGGTTGCCCCTCATTGCACGTAACGCCTGGCCGGTGGCGCTTGTGTCAGAACGGTTGAACTTTTCCACGGTAAGAATTTTGATTCCTTTGGCGGTGGCGAGCCGGGTAGTGATTTCAGTCCAGCTCTCCCCGAAGGGATCGTCAACCGCGATCAAGGACAAAGTCTTGACGCCCTTCTTGACCATCTCATTGACCAACGCCCCGCAGAAGATGTCATCGTTGGGAACCGTCTTGAATACCCACTTCTTCTTTTCGTCCATGGGAAGAATGAGACGGCTGGTCGATCCCAGGGCGACCATGGGCACCTTGGCCGCGGCAATGGTTTCGATGACCGCGATGTGGTCGGCGTGATGCTCGGACCGATGAGGACATCGATATTGTCCTCAGAAATCAGGCGTTTCACATTCTGCACGGCGAGCGTGGGATCGGAAGCATCGTCGAGGAAGACGTAGCGGACTTTCTGGCCCCCGAGCACTTGAGGGGCGAGCAGCATGGCGTTCTTGTTGGGAATTCCGAGAGAGGCCGCGGGCCCCGTGGTGGAAAAATTGACGCCAATGGTAACTTCTTGCGCTTCAGCCCAAATGCACGCAGCAAAAATCAGGAACACGGAAATCACGGCGGTCGATCGTTTCATTTTATTTCCTCAGTTTGGCGGTAAGTTCTTCAATAGGTACGGTTCATTTCTCCCGTTGGTCTGAAGTGCACTTTCCTGGAACCCAAAGTCCTGTCTCGGCATGCCGCTTTTCAGGCTTGCGCTGAGGAATCCTGCCCGGCAATTGCGGCGCCCGCTCCCAGGCCACGGCAAACATCGGTCGTGCACCGGAAAAGCTGCGCCATGCGCTCAGTTTGTTCCTGCTGGCACCGTTGCTGTTCTGCAGTGCTCGATTGAGCATGCTGACTTGATAACCGGCGTTTTCGTTTCGGAACCCTGATCGCGAGTTTCCCCACGTGCTCTCGCGGACGGCGCGTACCCCAACAACCCACCATGCTTCGTGCCGAAATATTCTCACAGTAACTCTGGCCAAACAAGCTCAAACTCCAGCATGGCCTTCCGTGCCCGTTTGAGGACCGCAGACGGTACTCCCGCCTGATCTCCTCAAAGCTCCACCTTGTTCTCCTGTCCCTCGGCATCCGCGACGACATGCTGAAAGATCAGCAATTGCTGACAATCAAGCAACCCAACAAACGACCCCCAGAGCTGGGCTGGCGTCACGGGGTGAGAGGGATGCAAAGCGTATTGCCCGCGAGTCACTGGGTTGGGGCCCACTAGGAGTCCGAGACTCGCAACAAAATTGAGCGCTGGTTCAATGTGGCGCAGAAATCCAAAAACCCAAATCGTCGATCTTAGCGTATAGGCACGCTACCGGGGATGAAGATGAATACGCTTTTGAAATACAAAGTCTGGATAGGCGGAGCGTTTTGCTTGCTCGTCATCGGACTGATTATTGGAGCGATTCGCCCAAACCGTGTAGCGGGAGCGCAGCCCGGCGCAGCGCCGGATGTTGAGGTCGTGCAGGTTGAGCAGAAGGATGTTCCGATTTATGGCGAATGGATCGGCACGCTCGACGGATTCACAAATGCCGACGTCAAGGCACAGGTCACGGGCTACCTGCTGCGGCAGGACTATCAGGAAGGCGCATTCGTCAAGAAGGGCCAGTTACTTTTCGAGATCGATCCGCGGCCTTTTCAAGCGGCCCTCGACCAGGCTCGAGGGACAGTTAGCACAGGCCAAAGCTCAGCTTGCTACCGCCGAGGCAGTTCAAGTGAGAACCCAGCTTGACGTCGAGCAGTACACTCCGCTGGCCAAAGAGCAAGCAGCGAGCCAGCAGGATCTCGACAATGCCGTTCAGAATAACTTGGCCGCCAAGGCCACAGTGGAGACGGCCCAGGCTCAAATCAAAACAGATGAGGCTGCCGTCGAAACGGCCAAGATCAACCTTGATTTTACGCGCCTCGTAGCGCCCATCGACGGCATCGCCGGGCAGGCTCAGCTTCAGGTGGGCGCTCTGGTCAATCTGAGCAGCGGGCCCGTGACCTCCGTGTCCACCGTCGACCCCATCAAGGTTTATTTCACAGTCGGCGAGCCGCAGTATCTGGCATTGGAGAAAACGCTTCCCGACAGAAACCAGCCCGGAAGCGGCTGACAAGAATCTGCGCCTCGAACTGATTTTGGCCGACGGCTCAACCTATGCGCATGAGGGCACATTCTACTTTGCGGACCGCCAAGTAAATGAGAGCACGGGGGCAATTCGGATCGCCGGGCTATTTCCAAATCCTGGAAATATTCTGCGTCCCGGCGGGTACGGCAAGAGTTCGCGCGGTCATCCGAATCCAGCAGGACGCGTTGCTGGTACCTCAGCGTGCAGTCACAGAGCTGCAAGGCGGCTATCAGGTCGCGACGGTGGATGGCGAGAACAAAGTGAGCATCCGGACGGTCAAAGTCGGCGACCGTGTCGGCAACCAGTGGATTATTGCGGACGGACTGAAGCCCGGCGAACGCGTGGTCGCCGAGGGCGTGCAGAAGGTGCGTCCGGGCATGCAGGTGAACCCCAAGCCGTTTGCCGCCGGAGACGCAGGGAAGGTAATCCAATGTCAAAGTTCTTTATCAACCGTCCCATCGTGGCCATGGTGATCTCCATCGTCCTGGTGCTCGTTGGCACTCTCACCATCCTGAGTTTGCCGGTCGCGCAGTTTCCCAACATCGCTCCGCCCGAGATTCAAATTCTGGCGACCTACATCGGGGCGGACGCGCAAACCCTGGAACAAGCGGTTGCCACGCCCATCGAGCAGCAGATGAGCGGCGTGGACAACATGAACTACATGTATTCGCTGAATGCGACCGCCAACTCGACCACCAGCCTGATCGTGGATTTCGACGCAAAAACCGATCCGAACACCGATTACATTCTCGCGCAAAGCCGTGAAACCCAGGCCGCTTCTCAGCTTCCCGTGGACGTCAACAATTACGGAGTCACGGTTCGAAAGTCCGTCACCGCTCCCCTCATGTTGATTGCCGTGTACTCGCCGCATGGAACCTACGATGCCGACGTTTCTGGCGAACTACGCCTACATCAATCTTGTTGATCCCATTCTGCGTTCGCCAGGCATCGGCAACGTTCAGGTATTCGGCGCCGGCCAATACGCGATGCGATTGTGGGTAAAACCCGACACGTTGGCCAAGCTGGGCATCACCGTCCCGGAAATCGTCAGCGCCATTCAAGCGCAAAACACCGTGAACCCGGCTGGGAAAGCGGGGGGCGAACCGGCGCCCAAGGGCCAGGAATTTACTTATTCGGTTCTCGCGCAGGGCCGGCTCATCTCCCCGGAAGAATTCGGGCAGATCGTCGTGCGCGAGACACCCGACGGCGGAATCGTCCGGGTCCGCGATGTCGCGCGAATCGAACTGGGTTCGCAAGACTATAGCGTTGCCGGCCGCTTTAACGGCAAGCCGAGCGCCATCATTGCCACCTACCAACTGCCGGGCTCGAACGCGGTCGATGCGGCCGCCGGCGTAAATAAGCTGATGGCGCAGATGAAGCAGCGCTTCCCGGAGGATCTGGATTACGTCGTTGCGCTGGATACGACGCGCGCGGTCACGGAAGGCATGAAGGAAATCGTCGAAACGCTTCTGATCGCCCTCGGCGCTCGTGATCCTCGTGGTCTACCTTTTCTTGCAGAGCTGGCGCGCCACGCTGATTCCGCTGCTTGCCGTGCCGGTTTCGTTGATCGGCACGTTCGTGCTTTTCCCGCTGTTCGGCTTCTCCATCAACACGCTTTCTCTCTTTGGTCTGGTGCTGGCGATCGGGCTGGTGGTGGACGACGCCATCGTCGTGGTCGAAGGCGTGGAACGCCACATCGAGGAGGGATGACGCCGAAGGCCGCGGCGTTGAAAGCAATGGAAGAGCTTTCCGGCCCCGTCGTTGGCATCGCTCTGGTTCTCTCCGCCGTTTTTGTGCCAACCGCCTTCATTCCCGGAATCACCGGCAAGCTCTACCAGCAATTCGCCGTCACGATCGCGATTTCCGTTCTGCTTTCCGCGTTCAATGCGCTCACGCTCAGCCCGGCGCTTGCCGCACTGCTGCTCAAGCCACAGGACCCAGAGCCGAGGACTCCTGAGGAGATTTTTTGATTGGTTCAATCGCGTCTTTGAGCGAGCCACAGAGGGCTATGTGCGTTGGAGCGCAGTATTAGTCCAGAAGACCGTCGTCGTGGTCGTGTTGCTTGTGGTCTTTTGCGTGGCGGGTGGCTTTTTTGCCAACCGAATCCCGTCGAGCTTCCTTCCTGACGAAGATCAAGGTTACGCCTACGTCAATCTGCAACTACCGAATGGGGCTTCGCTCGAACGCACGACCGCCGTCTCGGCTGATGTGGAAAAAATCCTCATGAATACGCCGGGGGTTCGAACACGTACCTGCTTCGTTGGCTTCAGTTTGCTCAGTTTTGTTCGCACCAGTTACAACTCGACCTTTTTCGTGAACCCTCAAGCCCTGGGACGAGCGCAAGACAAGAGCCGAGCAATTTCAATCGCTCAAGGCGCATCTGAACCAGCAGTTGAGCAAGTTGCCCGCAGCAGTTGCTTTCGGTTTTTCTCCGCCCGCGATTCCAGGCGTCGGCACTGCGGGCGGATTTACCTTCATGCTCGAAGACCGTTCGGGCAGCGATATTCAGTTCCTGGCCAAAAACCTGGGCACTTTTCTTGAGGCTGCCCGAAAGCGGCCGGAAATCGCCAGCCTCAGCACCACTTTCCTGGCAAGCGTCCCGCAGGAATTCGTTGAAGTAGACCGCGACAAAGTGCTGAAGCAGGGTGTGGCCCTCAACGATGTGTACCGGACGATCCAGGCCTTCATGGGCGGATATTTCATCAACTATTTCAACCGCTTCGGCCGCCAGTGGCAGGTCTATATCGAAGCGGAAGGCGAAGACCGGGCCAAAGCGGAAAACGTCGGGCAGTTCTATGTCCGCAACAACAAGGGAGAGAATGTCCCGCTTTCCACACTTACCACTGTAAAGCCGCGCCTCGGCCCGGAATTTACTTTGCGCTTCAACGAATATCGTTCCGCGCAAATCAATGGCAGCGCTGCGCCGGGCTACAGCGCGGACCAGGCCACAGCCGCTCTCGAAGACGTTTTCAAGCAGACCATGCCGCGGGAGATGGGTTTCGACTATTCGGGCATGTCGTTTCTCAGGAGCAGAAAGCGCGGGAAGGTGTGCCCGCGCCGGTTGATCTTCGGACTTTCGCTGCTGTTCGTCTTTCTGATTCTGGCGGCGTTGTATGAAAGCTGGTCGCTGCCGTTCAGCGTGCTGCTGAGCACGCCCGTGGCGATCTTTGGAGCCTTTGGAATCCTTTGGTTGCGCCGCGTGCTGCTCGGCGTTTTCCTGCCGCCTTACCTGGTCCAGATCGAGAGCGACGTCTATTCGCAAATCGGGCTGGTCATGCTCATCGGCTTGGCCGCGAAGAACGCGATTCTGATCGTCGAGTTCGCCAAGGATGAATTCGAAAAAGGAAAGCCTTTGGCGGATGCCGCGCTCGAGGGAGCCAGGCTTCGTCTGCGGCCGATTTTGATGACGTCTTTCGCGTTCATTCTCGGTTGCGTGCCGCTGTGGACGGCGACCGGCGCCGGGTCGGTCGCCCGCCAAATCATGGGCACTACGGTGATCGGCGGGATGCTGGCCGCCAGCCTGATCGGAATCTTCTTCGTGCCTGCAATCTTCTATCTGGTGGAGAAATGGTCGGGTGCCGGCAAGGAGCGGGTCGTCACAGCACTGCCAGTAACGCCTGCCCCGGCGGAGGGAGACTGAAATGATCGACTGGAGCATGGACAAGAGGGACGAGACAGCGGAGAAGGTCATGAAGAAGCTGGCGCCTTTAATGCCCACTGATCTTGGCCTTCGGTCTTCGATGGCCGGGTGCATGGTCGGCCCGAATTACCACCGGCCCGTCGTTCAGACTCCAGGCGTGTACCGTGATCTTGAGCGAAAACGCGCAGGCCCAGCCGCAAGCGGCGTCCTTCGCAGACCTTCCCTGGTGGCAAGTCTTCCAGGACCCGCAGCTGCAAGAGCTCATCCGCACCGCCCTGAAGGAAAATTACGACCTGCAACTGGCGACCGAGCGCATCACCGCTGCGCGCGCTCAGCTCACCATCACCCGTTCCAGTTTGTTTCCGCAAGTGCAGGGGAATGGCAATTTCGATGGAGGAAAGGACCCAAGCTACCCAAGCCAAGTTCAACATTCTGGCGCTCACGGCCGACGCGGCATTCCAGTTGGACCTCTTCGGCCGCCTGCGACGCGCGACTGAAGCCGCGCGCGCCGAGCTCCTGGCTACCGAGGATGCGCAGAATACCGTCATACTGACCCTGGTGAGCGACGTGGCCAGTGACTATTTTCAACTTCTCGATCTCGATCTCCAACTCCACATCACGCGAGACACGATCAACACACAGGAAGAGTCCGTCAAGCTGACCAAGTTGCGGCTTGACCACGGCGTCGGCACCAAGCTGGATGTGCTTCAAGCCCAACAAGTGCTGGATACAGCCAATGCAGCGATCCCGGACCTTGAGAGACAAATCGGCCAGGAGGAAGACGCAATCAGTATTCTCCTTGGCCATTATCCCGAGAGTGTGCGACGTGGGCGCCCGCTGGCCGAGCAGCCGCTTCCTCCGGACGTGCCGCCGGGCATGCCGTCGACTTTGCTCGAACGCCGACCGGATATTCGCCAAGTCGAGCAAGACCTGATCGCCGCCAACGCCGAGATCGGCGTCGCCAGAGCTGCGTTCTTTCCGCAGATTTCCCTCACCGGCTCCGGTGGAGGCGCGTTCGGGCGTAGCAGTCTCTTGACCGGCCTCATGAGTTCGCAGACTGGTATCTGGTCCTACGGCGCCCAAGTCAGTCAACCCATTTTCACGGGCGGTGCCCTGCGCGGGAATTTACAACTGGCTGAATCGCAACATCGCCGGGAACTGATTGCTTATAAGCAGGTCATCCAGTTGGCGTTCCGCGATGTCTCCGATGCGCTGATTGGTTATCAGAAAATTCATCAGGTCCGCATCGCGCAAGAGACAACAGTCAAGGACCTGCAGGATACAGTCGACACGTCGCTCGTACGCTATCGGGGAGGCATCACCACTTATCTCGAGGTCCTCGATGGGCAGCGATCACTCTTTAATGCCGAGCTTGCTCTCGCCCAGGCCCGAGGCAATGAGTACCAAAGCCTTGTGCAACTTTACAAGGCACTCGGTGGAGGTTGGCAGTAGGCTTTCCATGCATGCTGCTCGACAAAAACAGTGGCTCATGCCCACGACCCTGCAGGCCCATTCACCGCAGGCACAACCACTTGAGACAAGGGTTTTAGGTCGAAGCTTCCGCCAACGGAAGCCACACTTGGAAACGCGTGTTACCGGGTTTAGAGCTGACCTGAATGTTCCCCCGGTGCTTCCTTACAATTCGCTGAACAGTATCTAATCCCAGCCCCGTTCCTTCCCCAACTTTCTTGGTAGTGAAGAAGGGTTCAAAGATGTGCGGTAGAACGTCGGGTAAAATTCCAGGGCCGCTGTCGCCAATCTCAACTACAACGAAAGTATCCTCGCGATAAGTTCGAACTCGGAGCTCGCCTTTTCCACCCATTGCGTCGATGGCATTGTCGATGATGTTGGTCCAAACCTGATTGAGTTCGCTCCCAAAAGAATTCACGAGCAGAGGAACTCGCTGGTAATTGCGCTGCACTGCCACTCCTTGTTTCAGCTTGTGATTCAAGATTGTAAGTGTGGTTTCCAGGCTCTTTATGATATCGACGTTCTGGACCGCAGCCTGGTCCATGTAGGTGTATTCCTTGATCGCACCGACCAAATCAGAGATCCGCGAGGTACTGCTCTCGATTTCATGCAATAGGCTTGCTACTTCCACTGAAGCGGCGATTCTGACCAAAGCCGCTCGGGCTGTGTCCCGGTCGAGATTCGCAAACAACGATTCGAGCAGCTCCGGCTTCAGGTTCCGTCGCGCAAGACCGGCTGCCAGATGCCACAAGTCGTTTTGTCCATGACTGCGCAAAAGAGAATCGATCTGGTCTTCCAGGTCGCTGACGGTCAAAGCTTCGGGTGGAGTAATGTCCTGATGGGTGAGCGAGGCTTCCAGTTTTTCGATCTCCGCTTTCTGCGCAGAAGTGAGATCACGCCTTCCTAGTTCGAGGCTCGCGTCCTTGATTTTCTTTAGAATTTCGCGCAACTGGCTTGCGGCACGTTTGGCGGCAGAAGCCGGATTGTTGAGTTCATGCGCAAGTCCCGCCGAGAGTTTCCCGAGAGATGCCAACCGGTCGCGCTGTTGTTCTATCCGAGTGGTTTCACGGATTCTGTCGGACATCACGCCGACTAGCCGTTTGACCAACTCTGGCATTTTCTGCACAAGATCGGGAAACAGCGAAGCCGGAAATTTCAGAACACGCCCGTCAGACAGCGCCCGCCCCGTTACGAGAAAGTGTGTCATTCGGGAAAACGGCAGTACTCCGGTGATGTCGCCCACCTTATTTGAAAACACCATGGTCTCGCCGCCCAGTTCGCCTCGCCACTGAAACTGCCCCTCGAGAATTACGAACATTGAATCCGCAGGGTCACCCTGCCGGACATAGGTATCTCCCGTCTTGAGATGCTAGCTCTTGCGACTGGCTAAGGAACCAGGCGATCTGATCATCAGGCAGATCAGAGAATGCTGGAACGCGAAGTAGGTCTGACTTTTCGATCATTACACTTTGCTCAAATACTGATGAATGAACTGCACCGCCACCGATCCTTCACCGACTCCTGAAGCCACCCGTTTTATGGAACCGTGGCGGACATCGCCAACGGCAAAAATACCAGGAACATTGGTCTCGAGTAGAAACGGATCTCGGTCGAGCTCCCATCCTTTCGGGCGTTGGCCGTCACGAATGAGATCTGCACCGGTCAACAGAAAACCGCGCTCGTCCCGTTCGACGATATTCGCCAGCCATTCCGTCCTCGGCAATGCGCCGATAAAGATAAACATCGCGTTCGCGGGCACGCGCTCAACCTTGTTGGTATCAGAACAAAGAACCGAAATCTCTTCCAGGTGGGTTTCGCCATGCGCCTCAGCCACGCTGGCATGTCTCCATAGCTGAATGTTGGGCGTCTGTTGAATCTGGTCAATCAAATATTGCGACATGGTGCTGGAAAGCGACTCGCCCCGCACAAGAATAACGACACGCTCCGCGTATCTCGCGAAGTTCATCGCCGCCTGTCCCGCCGAATTTGCGCCTCCCACTATGTAGACGGTCTCGCCCTTGCAGGACAGAGCCTCGGTAGCGCCGCCCCCATAATAAATCCCCGCGCCTTGCAGCCTGTCTATTCCGGGAGCTTCCAGACGCCGCCATTGCACTCCGGTAGCAATCATCAATGCGTGGCATGAGATCTCGTTGCCATCCGCCAGTTTGATGATCCGATATGACGCTTCCATCCGGACGCCCACGACTTCTTGAGGTGCCAGAATCTCCACTCCAAAACGTTGGGCCTGCACTACCGCACGCCGGGCCAGATCGCCGCCGCTGAGCCCGGTCGGAAATCCAAGATAGTTCTCAATCCGGGAGCTCATACCAGCCTGGCCACCAGGCGCTTCCCGCTCAATCATCACGGTATGCAGACCTTCGGAAGCTCCATAGACGGCAGCGGCCAAACCAGCCGGCCCTCCTCCCACGATGGCAAAGTCGTAGAAATCAGTTTGCGCACGCGTCCGCAATCCAACCTTATGCGCCACGTCCGCGGGCACACTTTCGAGAAGCTTCGTCCCGTCAGGAAAAAGCACAACGGGGAGGTTGGCCGCCTCCGGACCTAGAGCTTCTAGAAGGCGCTTAGTCTCTGGATCATTCGCGGAAAGCTCGACATCGATCCACTGATACGGGACGTGGTTGCGAGCCAGGAAGTCCCGCAGCTCGTACGACCGAGCGCGACCATCGCGTGCCTAGCACCCGGATGCCTTGAAATGTTGGACGGAAGGAAGCCCGCCAGTCATCGAGCAAATCGTCCAGTTGTGGATACAAGTGCTCCGCCGGAGGGTCCCACGGTTTCAAGAAGAAGTAGTTGATGCTGGCGCGATTGATGGCGCTGATCGCGGCAGTGGTGTCGGCATACGCGGTAAGCAATGCCCGCTTCGCACCAGGGAAGATAGCCATAGCTTCCTGCAGGAATTCGACCCCGTCCATGCGCGGCATGCGCTGGTCGACAAGGAGTAAGGCCACACTGTCATTGCGCACCTTCAACTGTTTCAGGAGGTCGAGCGCACCTTCAGGAGAATCACTTCCGATCACACGATATTCAGCACCGTACTGCGAGCGAAGATCCCGCTCGATCGCCCGCAGAACATCTGAGTCATCATCCACACTTAGCAAAATTGGCTTGGCCATGATCGGTCTCTGTTCTTCGCGGACCTCTAACTCCTCAGTTGCCTCGGAGACTAAGTTAGATACAGAAAAATTGACTTCGGTCGCGCAATTCCTATTGGCCGCCAGAAACTCCGTTCTTGAATCTCGGCGCGACGGAGCGAATCTCACGTGTTCGAGCCTCGAAACCAAGCTGCTGTCGTCGCCAACGGCGGTTTATGTCGAAATGTATCTTCGGTGGCATCGACCGCATCGCTTGAATTACAAGTCGACGATGCGTGAAGACGGGTTGCACATTCCAAACTGCTGCGTACCGCAAATGTGGCCTCCTGCCAACTCACCGGAGATAAACTATGCGTTCTGTTGTTCTCTTTTCTTTGATTCTGTTTGCATCGCAGCCGGTGTGTTGCGAGACTCGCGATCAGGTCACATCCACCATTGAAATCGGTAACTCTCGTATCGAAGTTGTTCAGGAGAACGGTCGTCTTATCGTTTCTCACGAGGAGATACTCGCATGGGTCCGTTCTGCTGCTGAGTCTGTTGCCAGCTACTACCAACGGTATCCTGTCCCGCAAGTTCTGATTCACGTTATTCCCTTCGAGGGAGATGGCATCCGGGGCGGCCAAACTTTCGGCGCCGATAAAGGAGGGATGATTCGGATCCGAGTCGGAAGCGAAACGACCGTCTCTGAACTCGACAGAGACTGGATGATGACGCACGAAATGGTCCACCTGGCCTTCCCGTCGGTTGCGAGAAAACACCACTGGATCGAAGAAGGAATCGCCACCTATGTCGAACCGATCGCGCGCACGAAGGCGGGACATCTGCGAGCCGCGGAGATGTGGTATGAGTTGATGCGCGATCTGCCCCAAGGACTGCCCAAAGCGGGGGACGCAGGACTCGACAACACCCACACATGGGGGAGAACCTATTGGGGAGGAGCGCTGTTCTGCTTTCTTGCCGATTTAGAAATTCGCCGCCAGACGAAAAATCATAAGGGGTTGGAGGATGCACTGCGCGGCATCCTTGCGGCGGGCGGAGACATTCGTCAGGATTGGGACATAGACCAGGCGCTCAGCATTGGAGACCACACGACCGGCGTGGCCGTCCTGGTGCCGCTTTATGAAAAGATGAAGGATAAGCCGTTCAATGTGGATCTGAGCGACTTATGGAAACAGCTCGGTCTGGAACTTCACGGCAGTGACGTTCAGTTCAACAACGATGCGCCTCTTGCCACCACTCGCATCGCAATCACGACTGGAGCGACCGCTTCCCCTCGATAGCCCCCCCATAATGCCGTCGCTCGCTCCAGGCGACTACCTCGCGTGATTCAATAACTCGGCCACCCTTCTGGAAGAACTTCGTCTCGGTCGCATCCAGTCCCTCGGCAATCCTCTGAACAAGTTTCTCGGCGGGAATTCGCTGGCGAACTAGCTTCTGAAGGGCTTCGCGGACATTTGCGGTCTCGATAGAGCGCCCAGGGTTATCCGCAACGTGCTGTGAGTAGCTCGCGTCGAGTGCTGCTTGCCGCTTACTCTGGCCCTCGATGATCCCCTGCAAGTACTTTTGCTTGCGGACGGGGAAGCCATCAAAAGCGGCTGTCAGTTCTGTCTTTTTCCCGAGCAGTCAACGAAGGTGAGCGTGGTCTGCCGGGACAATGGCGAAGATGGCGGCGCGGGACGGTCACTTCGGAACGGAAGAGCCATGCGGGGCCGTGGAAGCCATAAGTTCCCCGAAAATTGGGGAAGGGTCCCCGCAATTTCCACCGCAATTGGATAAACAACATGAAAACTAAAAAGCTAACTAACAGAAAACAATGGTCGGGGCGATAGGATTCGAACCTACGACCCCCTGCGCCCAAGGCAGGTGCGCTACCAGGCTGCGCTACGCCCCGACTCCGCACGGCGGAAGATGCCGCACCTTCAAATCCTAGCACACGGATGCGCGCTCAGTCGTTGCTGTCCGGCTCTTCCTTGCCAAGCGGTGCGGCAATGGCCTGCGAGGTCAGTCCCTCGGCGTCGGCTACCACCGTCAGCAGCGGGTCGGAATATCTCCACTGTTGCGTGCGAGAACCGTTGCTCCAGCTCTGGAGTTCGATGCCCATCTCGAAGGAGACGAAGAGGTCGGAGGTGCGTGGCGCTACTCGCACGGCTTTAACGCGGAGGTTTTGCACAAGTTGCCAAGGCATTTCCCCGCCTGGAGCAATCTCCGGCGCAGGCGTGCTGGCGAACGCAAGGTTGTCATCGAGCACGATTCGCCAGGGACAGTGCAGCGTCAGCTCAGCATCATGTTCAAAGGCCACACGCCACACGTCGCTGGAGCCATCGCGCTCCACAGCGGTACATAGCTTGCCCACCAGATGATCCGCGATCAGATCGGCAGCACTGGCAGACATCTTCTTGAACCAGGCACGCACCGCACGAGTGTTAAGAAAATAGAGCAGGAAAATTGCCATGATCGCCTGAGCGAAGCGCACCGGTTGGCTCATAAGCGAGGTGAGATCGCCGTTGCGATCAATGAAGGCGGAGATTTCTTTGGCGGCGATTGCAAACGACCAGAGGAGAACAAGGATGCGGCCCCAGTCCTGACCCTTCCAGTAAAGCCAGACGATGAGTACCGCCAGGCCGAAACTCACGCCCACCAGGAGCCGCTCGAAGATGGAAGCTGCCTGAGCTCCGCCGAACGGTCGGATCAGAGCCTGGACCAGATAGATGAAAATGAACGCGCCCAGGGCAAGCGCCGTGGTGCCGATGCCTTTGGGGCGCGCAGCAATCTCTACCGGGGTGGCCAAGGTGAATCGCACGGTGCCGACAGTATAGCCGGGGCTGGTGCTCTCGACCTGACCATTGCAGCCGGCTTGGCTTATTCACTTTAGATTTCCCAACAACCTGCCGATAACTCAGCTGAAGGTCATCCGCCACAAACGTCAGGCTTTCCTCTGGGAAGCCGTCGGCGGGGCCTGAATGGAATCCGCGATGAACCAGCCTTCTTCGAAGCCGATGCATAGCTCAACCAACGCCGTACCGATGGAAGACGTTACGCTCGACTGCGATCATGTCTTGACTCACGCTGGAGGCGACCCTGAGCTGTTGATGCAGCTCTGCAACGTCTTTCTGCACGAGCTCCCCCTATGTTTGGATTCCTTGCACTCGGCCATCAAACTGCGCCATCAACTGAGCACCGAACGTGCCCTGCAGCAGTTGCGCAACTGCCTGATTCTCTTCGGTTCCGGTCCGGTGTCATGCACCGCTGAAACCCTTGAAGCCGCAATCCGCACCGGGCGCGCCCGGCGTGTGCAGCAGGAATGGAAGCGGCTGGAATGTCAGCTCCAGATTCTTGTTCCCCAGGTGCAGCGTCTAATGCTCGAAGTTTCCACTCCTCGGAGTCCGGTGCAATAGCCTTGCGCCTCAACCGGCTCTCAACATCTTTTTTGCAGCCGCATGTAAGTGGCCTGAGCCACGGCGATGTGCCGGCCTTTCATATCATGGATGTTGATCTCAGCAATGATCAGCGTTCCTCCTACGTGTATCACCTTCGCCGTGGCGCGCGCATCGGTGCGGCATGGAGCCAGAAAGCGGATGCTCAGGTCGGTGGTCGGGTTTGTAGTCTCCGCACCGGTCACCGTCAGCGTGGCGGTTCCTCCCGCCGAGTCTGCCAGCGCGGCCAGCAGCCCTCCGTGAAAGCAGTGGAAGATGCCGTCAAGCTTGGGATCATACGTGGCCACCATCACCGCTCCCCCATAGCTCAACTCTTCCAACCGGTAGCCTAAGGCCTGTTGGCTTGGAATCGCCTTCATCCGCTGGCGAACCGCTTCCTCGGAAAATCGTTCGTCTGTCATCACTCAATAATAAAGGATGGGCACCGGTGCGGCGCTGGGCAAACTATGCTACAAATGCCCTTGCACGGGCCCACGGAGTCAAGCCGTCCCCGCAATCTGTTCCAGCTAGCGGAGCATCCCCATGTACTATCTGCTCAAAACAGAGCCTGCCGTCTATTCCTTCCAGCAACTGCAGCATGATCGTGAGACCGTTTGGGACGGTGTCACTAATCCCCAGGCCGTCAAGTATCTGCGCGAGATGACCAAGGGTGCCAAACTCATCATCTACCATACCGGCGATGAGCGCCGTACCGCCGGCACCGCCCGCGTGCTCTCGGTGGACGCCTCGGATCCCAAAGTCCCCCTGGTACGAATCGCCGCCGGCAAGGCGATTGGGCACCCCGCGGCCCTCGCTGACATCAAACAGAGTGCCTTGTTCACCACATCGCCGCTGCTGCGCCAGGGACGCCTTTCGGTCGTTCCACTGACCGAAGCGCAATACCACGCGCTGGAATCCGGCGAATTGTGAATGATGTCCCAATGAAAGGATCAGCCATGAGAAGAGTTCTCTTGATTTGCCTCACCCTTATCGTCGCGCTGGCGTGCATCGCAACGGTTGCCCGCGAGAAATCCAAAGTGGTCTCCCTCATCGACGCCAAGGGCGCCGCAATCGGAACTGCAACCATCGAGCCGGAGAAGCAGGGTGTTGCGATTCATCTTGCTCTGAAAAATCTTCCACCGGGGGTGCATGCCATTCACTTCCATCAGAATGCCAAGTGCGACGCTCCTGACTTCCAGTCCGCCGGCGGACATTTTAATCCCACGGGCGCGCACCACGGTCTGCATAATCCCGCTGGTCCCCACGCAGGGGACATGGAAAACTTCACCGTCGCCGCTGACGGAACCGCGAATCAGACGGTTCTGGATGAGCGCGTAACACTTCAGCCCGGTCTGCCCAATTCACTTTTCGCCAACGGAGGCACCGCGCTCGTCATTCACGCCAAGGCCGATGACGAAGTCAGCGACCCGGCAGGCAACGCTGGGGCCCGTATCGCGTGCGGCATCATCACCCAATGACCGCTGTGCAGGAGAACCAACCCGATAGGGCTTCGCTCTTCGGTAACTACTCCATCGGGGGATAAATGAGTATTATGGGCGGTGTTTCTTCGGCTGTCGGCAAAAATGATGACAACAATTACCAATGCGGCGCTTGTCTCTGTACGAAGGCTCGCATTGCTCTGCGCGGCTCTTCTTCTTTTTTCTTGCGCCGCTTTCGCCCAGCAGCCCTGCAAGAGTAAAGGTGGAGATCTCAAGGTTTCGTATCCGGAACTTGCCCGCCGGATGCGGATCGCCGGCGTCGTTCGTCTCGAGCTTCGGCTCACCTCTAACGGCGCAGTGCATGACTCCAAGGTATTGGGCGGTAATCCTCTGCTGGTCTCCGCGGCACAGGAAGCCGTAAAGCAGGCTAAGTTCGAGGGCAGCGAGGCCTGCATAGTGACCTTTGAATTCAAGGAATACCGGAATTAGCTCCTCGTCGTTCGCGCGTGTGACTCTTTCCCGTAGCTCTCGTGGCTACGGGATTTTTATTTCGTGCTCTGACCTCGCCGCAATACAATGTTGAGTTCCCAACGAGGTTTCAATGCCGATACGCACCATCATCGAGCCGTTCCGCATCAAGAGTGTCGAGCCCATTCACTGGACCCAGCGCAAGGACCGCGAGCAGTTTCTTCAACTTGCACATTACAACCTCTTTCTTCTCGCGGCCGATGACGTCCTCATCGATCTATTAACCGACTCCGGCACCGGCGCCATGTCCATCTATCAGTGGGGAGCCATTCAGGAAGGCGATGAGAGCTATGCCGGCAGCCGTAGCTATGTCCGCTTCCGGGACTCCGTGCAGAGCATCTTCGGCTATCGCCACGTCATCCCCACCCACCAGGGCCGTGCTGCCGAGCGCATCCTCTTCAGCGTCATGCTCAAACGCGGCGATGTTGTTCCCAACAACACCCACTTTGACACCACTCGCGCCAACGTCGAAGCCGTCGGCGCCGAAGCTGTCGATCTTGTCATTCCCGAAGGCAAGCAGCCCGGACTCATCCATCCTTTCAAGGGCAACATGGATGTTGCCGCCCTTGAGCAGACCATCACCCGCGTCGGACGCGAGCACATTCCGCTCGTCATGCTCACCATCACCAACAACTCCGGCGGCGGACAGCCCGTCTCCATGGCCAATGCGCGTCAGGTCAGCGAACTCTGCCGCAAACACAATATTCCGTTTTACTTTGACGCCTGCCGCTTTGCCGAGAACTCTTACTTCATCAAGCTCCGCGAGCCCGGCTATGAGGACAAATCTCCCAAGCAGATCGCCCAGGAGATGTTCGCGCTCGGCGACGGATGCACCATGAGCGCCAAGAAAGACGGCATGGCCAACATTGGCGGCTTCCTCTGCACCAACAACGATCTGCTGGCTCAGCAGGAAAAAGACCTGCTCATCCTCACCGAGGGCTACCCCACCTACGGAGGACTGGCCGGACGCGATCTTGAAGCCATCGCCGTCGGCCTGCAGGAGGCCGTGGATGAAGACTACCTGCGCTATCGCATCGCCTCCACCGCCTACCTCGGCAACCACCTCAACGACCAGGGAATCCCCATCGTCATGCCTCCTGGAGGCCACGCCGTCTACCTCGACGCCCGCGCCTTCGTTCCGCACATCCCCTTGGAACAGTTTCCTGCCCAGGCCCTGGCCGCCGAACTTTACCTCGAAGGCGGCATCCGCAGCGTCGAAATCGGCTCCCTGATGTTCGGCAAGGCAGCCAAAATGGATCTCGTCCGCCTCGCCATACCCCGCCGAACCTACACCCAGAGCCACATCGACTACGTCATCGAGGTCATCACGGAGGTCTGGCAGAAGCGCAGCTGCATCCGTGGACTCCGCCTCACCTACGAACCTCCATTCCTCCGCCACTTCACCGCCAAACTGGAACAGGTGTAGCCCCGGCTCTGGCACATCGGGAGGTTACCTATGTAAGTTGCGCAGACAGAGCAGGGCGAGCAGAATGCATAGGTATGAGTTCAATTTGTGCCAAACTCGCGAGCACAGCCGTCGATCACTCTCCGTTTGAGAGGAGCGCGGGTATGAGCTCCAAGCCAGATTTGGCGACTCCAGTCGAAGCCGAGAATCTGGCGGCGAAGCTGACTCAAGAGCTTACGCGGCTGGAAAAACGTGACTTGGAGCTTTGGTTGATTGTTGGCTTAACCGGCATCGTTGGCGCCTGCACACTGCTCTGCATACTTTTCCCTTCCACTTTTCTCCAGGGTGGCGAAATCCACTTGGAGACTAACGTCTCCAGGCGGCTTTTCTTTGTGGTGCTGGCGGTTCTGATGCTGCTCAACACCTACGTTCTAACCCGCCGCGCAGAATTGCGCCGTGTGCGCCGCCGCGCCGTTACCAGTACGATCCAAAACGAAATGGTTCGCTTGCAATCTTTTACCGATCCTCTGACGGAGGTCTATAACCGCCGTTCACTGGATGAAATGGCCGCGCGGTTCATCAGCCGGGCGAGGCGCTCGCAGGAGCCGCTTACCTTTCTGATTGTGGATGTGGATCGCTTCAAAGAGGTAAATACGCGATTCGGACATATCACCGGCGATTTCGTCCTCTCCGAGGTGGCGGGACTGCTCAGAAGTACAACCCGCGGCTCCGATGCCGTCGTCCGCTACGGTGGCGATGAATTCCTCATCATCCTCGCCAATACATCGGAGCAAAACGCAGAGACTGTAGTTCATAGAATTGCGGATTATCTGAGACGATGGAACGAAGGCGCGCATCTGGAAAACTTTCCACTGACCGTGAGCGTTGGAAAGTCTGAGTGGACAGAGGGAGAAACCCTGGATGAGGTTCTCGATGTGGCCGACCACGATATGTACGCCAAGCAAGCACGCCAACGCTAAGAAGGTACGCTCCTGACCGCCGAGCTCCCATTTCACCGCTTTTTCTTCGCTTTTCCCCGGAAAACGCCGCCTAACCGCATGAAATCCCTATGCCATTGAAATAGCAATAGTTATGCGATCGGCCCCCGGACCCTCGGATATCTCGGAATCCTGAAACAGCACAAGCTGACCTTTTCGGTGGGAAAGGTTGGATTCACGTTCTTTGTTGGTGTCAAATCATAGTGGAGGCCTTCCCAAGCTGACTCGGGTGGGTTCCTTCGAGGGAAATTACAGCAAGAGCAGGCTAGAGATTCGAGTGCTTCCCGCAACAGCGCGGAAGCGAACAACGTCTCTCATGTACGACGAAACTTTTATCGCAGATGACACCGTACCGGTCGAATGGCTGGCGCAGGTTTTTGAAGTTGCCTCATTGAAATCACCCAGGAAACCCAAGCCGAGAAGCCGGGCTATGCGGCGGCGGCTTTCTGCACCTTCGCATTGAGCATCGAAGGCCCAGAGGACCAGCAGTTCATTTGTCAGATCGCACCAGCACCGGTCCCGGTGCTGGCATTGCCGTTTCACTCCGGCGCGCCCCCCCGTAGGAGAGCAAATGTTCTTTAGCTTCGTCCAGGCTGCTCGTGATCGACTGCAAAGATCCATTCTGCATGACCAGCACCTTGTCGCATCGCTCCAAAGTGCTCAACCGGTGCGCGATCATGAACGCAGTGCGCCCAGCCATAAGCTTATCCAGCGCATCCATAATCAGTTGTTCCGTGCGCATATCCACTGCGCTGGTCGGTTCGTCGAGAATCAGCATCGGAGTACTTTTCAGGAACGCACGGGCAATCGCCAGCCGCTGTCGCTCTCCGCCTGAAAGTCCGGCCGCACCCTGTCCCATTGGCGTATCGTAACCTTGCGGCAGGCGTTCGATGAATTCGTGCGCGTTTGCCAGTTTAGCGGCTCGTATCACTTCCGTACGTGAGGCCTGCGGATCGGCATAGGCAATGTTGCCCGCCACGGTAGTAGAGAACAACATCGGCTCCTGCAGCACGATTGAAAACTGTTGCCGCAACTCCGCCAGGCCGTACTCCCGCAAGTCCCTGCCGTCGATCAAAATCGTCCCAGCCGAAGGATCATAAAAGCGGGTCAGCAGATTCACCAGTGTGCTCTTGCCTGAGCCGCTCGGCCCTACCACCCCAACGCGCATTCCCGGACGAACGTGGAACGAGACGTCGTTCAGCACGCTGCGCCCTCCCGCTTTGTATTGGAATGAGACATTGCGGAATTCCACTTCACCGTGAACCCGCACTGCTTCGCCGACCTGATGGCTTTCTCCCATCTCCGGAATCTCCTCCAATAGCGCAAAAGCTCGATGCAGGCTGGACAGCGACGACTGCAGTTCGGGAATCTTCGTGCTGATGGCGTGCAGCGGATCGTAGAGTTGCGCCATGTAAGCCATCACCAGCAGGAACTCGCCCACAGTCATCACCTGCTGCCGAACCTCGGTCACGCCCATTATCAGCGCCACGCCCGTCGCAATCGCCACGCAGAATCCAATCAGCACATGAAAGCCTGCCTGGATCGATGCCAGTCTTACCTGCTCTGCCATTCGCTGGCGCGATTTCCGGCGGAATAGCGCATCTTGAAATGCCTCTTGTCCAAAGGCCTTGACGGTGCGCAAGCAGGTCAATACCTCATGCAGCACCAGCATCGCCGAGCTATCGAGTTCGCGGACTTCGTCATAGCCCTGACGCACCTTGCGGCTTGAGTTGCGGGCCAGCACAAACAGCACTGGCGAAAGGATGGCCGCAATCGATGCAATACGCCAGCTTATCCGCATGGTTACCACCAGCATCGCAACGAAGGTGATGGCCGCGGAGAAAATAGGGATCACCCCTTGCAGCAATAAGGTCTGGATCGCAGGCGCATCATACTGAATGCGGTACGCAGTATCGTTTGCGCCGCGCCGGTCGTGTACGGATAAGCTCAGGCGCTGTGTGTGGAAGAGCAATTGCCCGCGGAAATCGTGAACCAGCTTTTCTCCCGTGTAGGTGCAGAGCAGCCAGCTTCCGAGCGACTGCAGACAGTTCAGCAGAGCGACCAGCACCAGCAGTGCCGCGCATATGATCAGTCCACCGTTTGCCGCACTGAACCATCGCTGCGGCCATGGCAGCGCATGCAGCCAATTCGGCAGTGGCCGTGTCCCCAGCACGCTGTCAACTGCAATCTTCAACGGCAATGGCGCCAGCAGCGTCACCGGCGTGGAAACTAAACACAGCAGACTGATCCCGGTCAGATGAGGCCAACACGGGCGTGCCACGTTCATGACTCTTTTTAGTAGAGACGGATTGGCACGGTGCTTCGTATGTGATCGATCCATGGAAGCCGCTTCGCCTCAGACTCGGAGTGAACCTTAGCATACCCACCCAGTAGGCCTTTCACAATCAGGTTGAGCAACTAGCTCCCGTTACTGAAGCCTTAGTTCCCCAGGTATTTTCTGCGAGTCAGTACCTGCCTTTGTTAAGGCCTGGACTACATCGCACAGTTACATCAAACAGTTAGATCGCAAAGTCGCATCGCGTCACAGTCCGCACCCTCACCTTGACTTGCGCCAGAAAGATTTCGCTCTGCCACAAACAAATGCTCGCAACGGGAATTTGTCCGGAACGGGAAGTTACATCCGCCGGTAACGCCTTGAAAATTAAATGAAAGCTAAACAAGCGATTCACGGCGCGTCATGCTGATTGACAGCAATATTAACCGGAGCTCGATGGATGCGAATTCTCGTGATTGAAGATGACTCGGCGCTGGCCTCCTATGTTCGCAAAGGCCTCGAAGCTGAACACTATGCCGTGGACATAGCGCTGGATGGAGAACAGGGCGCGCTGATGGCAACCGATCTGGACTATGACCTCCTGATTCTTGACCTGAATCTTCCCAGACTCGACGGCATATCCGTCCTGCGCTGTGTGCGCCCGAGCAAACCGCAGTTGCCCGTCCTGGTGCTGACCGCCCGCCCGCGGGTGGAAGACCGGATTCACGCGCTCGATAGTGGAGCCGATGACTGCGTGAATAAACCGTTCTCCTATTCCGAACTTTCCGCCCGCGTGCGTGCTCTGCTGCGTCGCGGCCGTCCATCGGTTGAATCGAACCTCCAGGTCGCAGACCTCCGCCTGAATCGAGTGGAGCGTAAGGTGGAGCGCGCCGGTCGCAGCATCGAGCTGACTGCCAAAGAGTTCGCCTTGCTGGAATACCTGATGCGCAACGCCGGACGGCGCATCACCCGCTCCATGATCATCGAGCACGTCTGGAATATCACCTTCGATACCTGCACCAACGTCGTCGACGTTTACATTAATTACCTTCGCAAAAAGGTGGACCGTGACGCGCCTCTCCGCCTTATTCACACTGTCCGGGGTGTTGGCTATGAACTCAGCGACCGATCGGGAGAAGTCGCATGAGCCCTGAGAGCGAATTCATCAGCGAGGCCTTTCACACCATCGCGCAGCCCATCGCTGCCTTGCGTGCCACCGTCGAACTCGGTCTCCGCGATGATGCCCGCAAACCGGCCCGTCGCATTCTTGAGGACTGCCTCCGTCTAACCGATCGCCTGATGCAGGAGATGGCAGTTTTGCGCGAGATCGCCAATCTCAACGACCCGCCGCAGCTCAGCTCCAGCGATGGTCAGGCGTTGCTGCGAACCGCGCTCGAAGAGATGGCGCCCGTCGCCGAGGCCAGCGGCGTCGCGTTACAGCTTGACGCGGAACCGGCTGAAATTCTCTGCCATGCACCCACCTTTCAGCGCGCGCTCTTTTTTCTGCTCGACGAGATGCATCGCCCGCGCCGGATGCAACCGTAGCGATCTCGATTTCGCTGCGCCGCTGTGAAGAAGGGTTCATCCTCGAGTTTGTCCTCCGGCGCGCCGCAAGGACAGCGTCAAACGCTATCCCGCAAGCTTATGCAGTTCGCCGGCGGCAGTGCCATCGTCTCTGCCATCGGCGATCTTTCCGTAATATTCCGCGAAAGCTCCTACCGGCAATTTCCGGCAATAACTTTAGCGGATGAACAACTTCTAACTTCGCATTAATCTCTTTCCAAGAATGGCCGGGTACAACGCATCTCATGACAGCCGCTCGAAACATTATTCCCTCACTCCGTGGTGCCGCAACCATTCTGATCGCCACGCCTGACACAGCTTCTGCGCAAGCGCCTCGGCGACACCCTGCGCAAGACCGCTCTCGTGGAGGACGCCAGCTCCGGAGCCGAGGCTCTGAGCATGCTGGAGCGCCGCGGTGCCCGCATCGTCGTCCTGGACCGCAAGCTTCCTGACCTGAATTGCGACGAACTGATCGGCGTCGTCGAACGCCACTTCCCTTGCACCGATGTCGTCCTGCTGGACAGCGGCAACGGCACCATCGAAATACCAGAGGAGCTGCGCGCCAATCCCGCCTATCGCTGCTTTGCAGGAGTTCAACTTCACGCACTGGCGCGCCCTGCGCCGCCGCACCGGCCGACCTTCTGCCCTGCCCGCAGAGCGACGCCCATATGCTGCTGCCAGGCATGGTCGGCTTCAGCGAGGCGATGCGGCAACTTGCCGCATCGGTCCGTGCCGTCGCCCGGCACTCCACCTCGGTGCTCATCACCGGAGAAACCGGCGCCGGAAAGGAGCTGGTGGCCGAGGCCGTGCATAAGCTCAGCCCCCGTGCTGACAAGCCTTTCATCACCGTCAACTGCGCGGCAATACCGGAAGCGCTGATTGAAGCCGAACTCTTTGGCCATACCCGCGGCGCCTTCACCGGCGCAGTGCAGTCGCGCCTGGGAAAGATTCATGCCGCCCAGGGCGGAACCATTTTCTTTGATGAGATCGGCGAGCTTCCGCTTGCCAGCCAGTCCAAGCTGTTGCGCTTCCTGGAGTGCGGCGAGGTGCAACGGCTGGGAACCAGCGATGTTTTCCGTCTTGATGCCCGCGTCATTGCCGCCACCAACGTCGATCTGGAAAAGCGCGTGCAGCAGCGGACTCTTCCGTGAAGATCTCTTCTATCGCCTCTCGGTTTTTCCCATTGAGCTAGCGCCGCTGCGCGAGCGCTCGGCGGACATAGCCTCTGCTGGCGCGGCATTTCATGCAGCGGCTTACCGGAAGCGCGGAGGTGAACCTCAGTCCGGAGACCGAAGCGAAACTGGCCGCGCACCCATGGCCGGGAAATGTTCGCGAGTTGCGCAATGTGATCGAGCGCGCCTTTGTGCTGGCCGACGGCCGCGCCGTGATCGCCCCCGAACAGATACTTGTGCGCAAGCCTTGCGCATCGGTTCGCTTCGCATCAGAAAGTTCTTAATTCCGCGGCGGTTGATTGGCAGCTCCCGTGCACACACACCGGACGCTAGGTAACTCCATTGACTGAGGTCACGCGATGAAAGACTGGCAAGTTATTCCTGAAATCGTAGGCTGCAATGCGATGCTGCGAATGGCCGCAATGCAGGCCATCGATGCCGTCGAACTGGGCCGTCACTTCGTGGTGGAAGGCGAAGCGGGAAGCGGCCGCCGCCTGCTGGCGCGCAGCGCGTGGTCCCGCCGCAGTCCGGGCGCCCGCTCGCTGTTCACCTTGGACTGCCGCATGTTTCAGCAACGATGGCGCCGAAGCGCTTCTTTTCGGCGAGCCCTCTTCCAGCGGCCCTCACGCCACCTCCATCTCGGCAAGCTCGGTCTCGCCATGGGCGGTGGACTGCTGCTGCTGCACGCCGAGTCTCTTCCGCTCAAAACCCAGGCACGTCTGGCTCATACCCTCGATGACCACCTCTGCCGGCCGCGCGGCGAGGGAATTCAGCTTCTGATGACCTGCGGCCCCGCGCTCCATGCGCCACTCCCCCTGCATCCCGATCTTGCCGGACATGCTGCTGCGCATACGCGTACCGGCCCTGCGCGAGCGGGTCGAGGACATTCGCGCCATCGCCGAAGCATTCCTGCGCAACGCCTCTCCCTTCGAGAGAATTCGCTGCTCCCAGGCGCTCATCGACCGCTTCTGCGCTATGACTGGCCCGGCAATGTCACTGAATTGCGTTCCGTTCTGCGGCGTCTGCTGCTGGAGCCCCATGACGGACTTCTCGATGTTCGCCACCTCGCCGACCTGATCTGCCGCGATGAGAGCTGCTTCGCGATTTCTGCAGGGAAGCTTCCGTCCCGGTTCGCAAATCGAAACCGGCTTCATCCCTCTTGCACTCGCTCGCCTGAGGGCGGGAGCGTGCAATGAATCTGATTGAAACGCCGCTGATGCAGCGCCTCTCGCACTTTCTGGATGCGACCGCTTATCGCGGCGGCATCATTGCCGAGAACATCGCCAACATCGATACCCCCGGCTATCACGCCCGCGATCTCGACTTCCGCAGCCAGCTCACCTCGCTGATGAGCGGCGATGCGCAACCCGCCGCCGCCGCGCGTCACCGAAGTCGCCGGGCTCACCGAACGTCCTGACGGCAATAACGTCAACATGGATCGCGAGGGCCTCGCGCTCGGCCAGGCGCAGTTGCAATTTCAGACCGGCATCGCGCTCATGAAGTCGGAGATTCACCGCCTCAGCCAGGCCATTCATGAAGGAGCTCAGCAATGAATTTGTTCGGCGTCATGGGGATCAGCGCCTCGGGGCTCAGCGCCGAACGCACCCGCGCCGAGGTGGTGGCCGGCAACATGGCCAACGCCGAGAGCACGCACACCGCCGAAGGCGGCCCCTATCAGCGCAAGGAAGTGGTCTTCCAGAGCGCAGGCGCCCTCGAGCTTCCGCATGCAATTGGCCAGTGCCGGCGGCGCGGCCTCCAACGGAGTCGCCGGCGGGGTCGCCGTGCGCTCGATCGTCTCCGACACCGCCGCGCCCATCATGCGCTATGAACCTTCGCATCCCGACGCCGACGCCGACGGTTTCGTCGCCTATCCCAACATCAATCCCGTGCTGGAGATGACCGACCTGATGGGCGCCGCGCGCGCCTACCAGATGAATGCATCGGCCGTGCAGGCCGCCAAGCAGATGATCCAGCAGTCCATCGAACTCTTGAAATAGGAGCAGGAAGTCATGGGCATCACGCCATCATCACTGGGCAGCATCGCCAGCGCAGCCAGCACTGCCTTGCCGGAAGCGCCGCACCCGCCAGCCGGAAATTTTGCCGGCGCTGCTCAGCTCCGCCATGCAGCAGGTAAACAACCTCCAGGCCACCGCCGAGCAGAAGGTTACCGGCCTGCTTGCCGGAAACGGTCAGGACGTTCATGCCGCCACGCTTGCGGTCGAGCGCGCCTCGCTCGCCTTTGATCTCATGCTGCAGGTGCGCAACAAAGTCGTCAGCGCCTATCAGGAAATCTCCAAGCTCCAGTTTTAAGGCCATCTCGTCATGAGTGACATCCGAACCAGAGCTTCGGGCAAGCGATCACCCAGCTGCGCGACTTCGCCTCCGAGCCTCACGGCACGCCAGCGCATGTTGCTCGGCGGAGGCGCCCTGCTGGTCGCCGTCGTCCTGTTTACCTTCGTACACCTGTTGGCCAAGCCGGAGATGACCGCCCTCTACTCCAACATGGAGCCCGCCGATGCCCAGTCGCTCGGCCAGCGCCTCGCGCTGAAGAACATCCGCTACCAGCTTTCGCCCGACGGCAAATCCGTCCTCGTCCCCGCCGATCAGCTGGACGCCGCGCGCCTGGAGATCGCCTCGCAGGGTGTGCCCGCGCAGCGGCCGCCTCGGCTTCGAACTCTTCGACAAGACCAACTGGGCCACCAGCGATTTCGACGACAAGGTGAACTATCAGCGCGCCCTCGAAGGCGAGCTCGAGCGCACCATTCAGGCGATGAGCGGCGTCGAAGCCGCGCGCGTTCATCTGGCCATTCCGCCCGATTCCATCTACTCCGGACAGGATCGCCAGGCCAAGGCTGGAGTCATCCTGAAGCTCAACGATCACCATCTCTCCGCCGCCCTGCGCACGGCCGTGCAACGTCTGGTCTCCAGTGCGGTGGACAAGCTTGATCCGCAAAGTGTCACCGTAGTCGATGCCGACGCCGGCGCGCTCCAGCGGTGCCGACGCGCGCAGTCGGCCAGCGAGGAGCGCAGCGCCGAAGAGAATGCTTGCCGACCGCCTGCTTCATACCCTCGAACCGGTCGTCGGAGGCGATCATGTCCGCGCCACCGTCCACGCCGAATTCGACCCCAGCACGGTAGAGGAGCAGCAGGAGAGCTACGATCCGGAAAAGACGGTCGCGCTCACCATGCAGCGCACCGAGGAAACCAACGGCGCGCCGCAGCCCGGCGGCGCCGCCGGAACCGCCTCCAATGTTCCCGGCGGCGGAACCCCGGCCAAGACCGCCAGCTAGCGAAAATCTCGCGCAATCCAAGTCTGAGAACGGAACCTACGCGGTCAACAAACTCGTGCGCCATTCCATCCAGCCCGCCGGACGCCTCAAGCGCCTGGCCGTCGCTGTCCTGGTCGATGACAGCTACAACCCCGGCAACAAAGCCAACCCGCGTCAGAAGCGCTCGCCCGAAGAGCTGAAGAGCATCGAGGAGATCGCCAAGGCCTCGGTCGGCTTTGACAGCGCCCGCGGCGACATTCTTACCGTGCGGAACATCAGCTTTCAGGTTGTGCCCGTCGAGCTCCGCCGCGCGCCCACCCGCGCTGGAGAAGGATACGCACCACGCTGAATGGATTGGAGCAGTTACGTGCGCATCGCCTCCCTGTTGCTGCTCTTCGGCATCACTTACCTGCTAATCTTGCGCCCGGTCAAAAAGCAGCTCATCCGCTCGCTGAATGCGGATCCAGCCGAGAAGCCGAGCGCGGCTGGCGTCCAAGCCCGGCGATGCCTGCCGGCCTGCCGGAGGGCGATGAACTCTCCGACCGCGTTCCCGGCGCCGCCCAGTAGCGTCCGCAGCTGGCGCAGCCTCAAAAACGACATCGCCACCCGCGTCAAACACGAGCCGGTCTCGGCCTCGCGCCTCGTCCAAAGCTGGATCAGGGATGGGAACGCGATGAGTCCCGCTCGCCGCAACCGCGCACTCGGGCATCCGCAAGGCCGCCATTCTCCTCGTCCTGCTGGGCGAGGAGGTCGCCAGCCTGATCTTCAGCAACCTGAACGAAAGCGAGTTGCAAAAGGTGACCCAGGAGATCGCCGAGGTGGGATCGGTCGATCCCGCCGAGGCCACCGCGATCCTGAACGAATACCACAATCTGGCCGTCACCCAGGAGTACATCGCGCAGGGCGGCACCGAATATGCCGAGCGCCTGCTCATCAAGACGCTCGGCCCGGATGGCGCGCGCGCCATGCTGGAGGCGGTAGCCGCGCCCAGGAGGTCAGCGCCAGCAAGCTCGACTCGCTGCAGAAAGCCGATCCCCAGCAACTCGCCAAGTTTCTGCAGGGCGAACACCCGCAGACCATCGCCCTGATCATGGCCCACCTCGATCCCAAACAGGCCTCGGCGTTGCTGATGAAGCTTCCGGAAGAGACCCGCGCTGCAGCCGTCAAACGCCTCGCCGAGTTGCGCCAGTTCTCGCCGGAGATGGCGCAGAAGGTATCCGTCGTGCTGCACCGACGCCTGCAGGCTCTCGGCGAACAGAGCCGCCGCGCCTACGCCGGATTCAAAGGCGTCGCCGACCTGCTCAACCGCATGGACCCCGCCTCCGGCAAGGTCATTCTCGAACTCATCGAGCGCGATGACTCCAAGCTGGCGATGAGCATCCGCAATCTGATGTTTACCTTTGACGATCTGCTCGGCGTGCCGGAGGTCGGAATCCGCGAACTGCTCGCCCAGTTGGATAAGAAGACTCTCGCCCAGGCGCTCAAGGGCGCCTCCGACCAACTACGCGATCATCTGTTCAAGTCCATGTCTTCCCGCGCCGTTGACATGCTGAAGGAAGACATGGAAGCGCTCGGCCCGGTCCGCTCCAGAGATGTCGACCAAGGCACAGCAGGAGTGTGTCGCGGTCGCGCGCAAACTCGAGGCCGCAGGGCAAGATTCAACTGAAGCAGGAGAATGAAGATGAACTCGTCGTCTGATCCACGTCCGAAGCCGCATCCTACACGCCTCTGGAATATCGCGAGGCCGGCGAGCCGGTCTCATTGCCCGAGCCGTCCGCGACCGGGAATGCCGGCGGCCAGCCCGCGGCCGTGGAAGCAGATCACACCCGACCCTGAAGCGCTCTTGGCCGCCCGCCTCGAAGCAGAGCGCCGCGCCATCAGCGCCCAGGCACGCCAGGAGGCAGAGCGCGAGATCCAGCGCGCCCGCGCCGAAATCGCTCGCGCCATCGAACAATTTGCGCAGCCAGCGCGACGAATATTTCCGCCACGCCGAGGAGGAAGTCGTCGACCTCGCGCTGGCCATCGCCCGCCGCCTGCATCCATCGCGAAACCCAGATCGATCCACGCCTGCTCGCCGGTCTGGTCAACTACGAACTCGAGCAACTCGACGCCGCGACCAGCGTGCGCCTCCTCGTCTCCCCGGATACCTCGGCTACTGGAACGAAGCCGCCCCCGCCATGTCGCGTCCCGTCGAGGTCGCCCCCGACAAGGCGCTCGCCGCCGGGCGACGTCCGCATCGAAACCGCTCTCGGCATCCACCACCGTCAGCTTCGAGCGCGAGTTAAAGGAAATTGAACGCGGCTTCTTTGACCTGCTCTCCCATCGCCGTCGCCCCCGGAGACCACATACGGCGCGCGTGCAATGATTCTCGACCGCTACCACCAGGCACTCCAGCAGATTCCGCAACGGCTCTGGAGCGGACGCATCTCCAAGGCCGTCGCCGGACTGGTCGAATCCGTCGGCCCGCACTGTGCCCTGGGCGATTGCTGCCTCATTCGCGACCATGCCGGCAACGAAGTCGAAGGCCAGGTCGTCGGCTTTCACGGCTCCACGGTCCTCTCCATGCCGCTCTATCCCGCCAGCGGCGTCCGCTTCGGCGACACTCATCTCTACCTGGAACGCTCGCCCCAGCATCAGCGTCAGCGACCAGCATGATCGGGCGGGTGGTCGAACGCGCAGGGCCATGCCATCGATGGTGGCGCGCCGTTGACGGGAGGCGAACTCATGCCCGTCGTCCGCGCCGCGCCCAATCCCTTTGAGCGCGAACCCATCCAGGACCCCATCGGCACCGGAGTTCGTGCCATCGACGCTTTTCTCACCTGCGGACGCGGCCAGCGCGTCGGCATCTTCGGCGGCAGCGGCGTGGGCAAGAGCACCCTGATGGGCATGATGGCCCGCGGCACCTCCGCCGACCTCACCGTCGTCGCGCTGGTCGGCGAGCGCGGCCGCGAGGTGCGCGAGTTCCTCGAAGACGCGCTTGGCGAAGCCGGACGTGCGCCGTTCCATTGTCGTCGTCTCCACCTCCGATCAGTCGCCGCTGCTGCGTCTGCGGGCCGCGCAATCGGCGCACTCGATTGCCGAGTTTTTCGCCGCCCGCGGCAAGCACGTTCTGCTGGTGCTCGACTCCATCACCCGCTTCGCCATGGCGCAGCGCGAGATCGGACTCGCCGCCGGAGAGCCGCCCACCGCCAAGGGCTACACGCCCTCGGTCTTCACCCTGTTGTCGCAGCTCGTCGAGCGCGCCGGAAACTTTCGCACCGGCTCCATCACCGCCTTCTACACCGTGCTCATGGAAGGCGACGATCAGATGGACCCCATCGTCGATGCGGTGCGCTCGCTGCTCGACGGCCACATCCTGCTCGACCGCCGCCTCACCTCCGAGGGCCACTTCCCGCCCATCCAGTTGCTCGAAAGTCTCAGCCGCCTCATGCCCGCCGTGTGCTCGCCCGAGCACCTCGCCAAGGCGCAGCGCCTCCGCCGCATGATCGCCGACTATGCCCACTCGGAGGACCTGATTCGCATCGGCGCCTATCAGAAGGGCTCGGACCCCGATCTCGACCGCGCCATGCAGGTGATGCCCAACCTCGCGCGCCTTCGCCCGTCAGCGAAAGCGTGAGATCCCGCAACTGGAGCGCACCATCGCAGCTCTGCTCACCATGGCCGAGTGATGCGATTCCGCTTTCCAGCTCGAAGGAGTGCTTCGCATTCGCCGCCTGCTCGAACGCCAGGCGCGCGAACGTCTCGATGAATCCATGATGCGCCTGCGCGCCCTGAACACAGCCTCGCCGAAGCCACCGAATGGAGCCAGAATACTGCGGCGACCCGCTCCTCCAACAAATTCATTCCCGCCGCCGAAGTGCAATTCGTCGAATCCGTTCTGCGCCAGACCGCAGGAAGCGATCACCCGCTGCCCAGCGCCAGAAGCAAGAGGAGGAGCAGCGTGCCGCTGAACTTCGCGCCAGCTTATCTGGACGCCCGGCGCGAACGCAAAACCGTCAGCACTTTGCGGGAGAACGCGCTTCGCCAATTTCAGGCCGAGCAATCCCGCCGCGACCAATCCGCTCTGGATGAAATGTTTCTCGCAAAACTAATCCACTCCCGCAACGCCACACGGCAAAGCCGACGAATCCTGAACCGAATCCATGACAGGAATTTAACCTGCAAGCTCGTGAGTTGGCCGCCCAAGTGCATTGAATCACCGCGCATGAAAGCCTCGCCAATTTTCGCCGCAGACGCTCCCGTCCCCGGTCAGCACCAGCCCTAAAGCTTCCGCCGACAACTCCGATTTTCATCAGGTGCTGCAACAATTGCGCTCCCGTAACGGCTCGCCTAACAATTCCCACGGTAACTCCCGAAACGGGGACACGAGAAAGTTCTGAAACAAAGGCACAAGTAAGTTCCCCGCAACCCCCAAGCGTAAGCACAGAAAAACTTTTTGCATTAAGTTCCGCGATAAGTTCTAAGGTAAGTCCTGGGTCGGTTCCGGAGTAACTTCTAGAGTAAGTTCCGGAGTAACTGTAGAGGTAACTCCCACTTTACCTACTAGTTCCAACGCGGAAGACGGGCGCACTTGCGCTGTCCACGCCCTCCCCGGTTCACTCAAGAGAGAAAACAATGTCAGCAAAGGGCGCCAACCGCCCCCAATCCAGCAGCGGAATGCGAAGCGGTCTGGCACCCGCAGAAGAGCCCAACGAACAGCGCTTACCACTGCAAGCCCCAACTGCTCTCCTGCTCGTCACCGCTGCAACTCCGGCTGAGGCGGTCGTGCTCTCCAACTTATCTTCGCCACCAAACTCCGTTGGCACCGCTCAGGCCTGCCGAGGACATACAGTCCGAGGCGGGGATACAGTCGGTCCGCCGCACTTCACCTCTGAGCCTTCCACCACACCGGCCGACGCCGCGGCTCCCACCGCAGTGGCAACTGCCTCCACCTCAGCCAGCGCCGTCGAGTTCAGTGCTTTCACAACTTCTTCGACCTCCCTTGCGCCAGAACCCGCACCGCACCTCGCACCTTCTTCGGCTGCGGTCTCCATCTCCGATCGCTCCAAATCAAAGCCGCAAGCCGCGCTCTCATCCCCCACCAGCCAATTCCGCCCGCGCCACCATTACGGCAAATGGCGTGCTTGCGGCATCGGGAAACGATTCAGCTCGCACTCAGCAACCGTCCAGCCTTGGCGCAGCACAATTTAGCGGAAACAAATTCCTCCGCCACTCACACCATGCTGCAAAGTTCATCCAGTCAGGCGTCAACCCGGCCCCCCATCGCAGGCAACGTCGCAGCCTGGGGTTGCAAGCTGCGCACTTGCCGTCCGCACTTGAAAAAAGCAGCGTAACCGCCTCCGACGAGCACAACTCTGCCACAAGCCTTGCATCCGCCTTCAACGCACATTCATCTTCCGTGCAGGCCACGGCGCAAAGTAATGGCAACGGCCGATGCTGTCCCGGTCCCGACCCCGTCCGCAACCCTGTACGCCACCCAATCCACGGCCCAGTCCGTCTCCGCCGCCGCAGCGCAACCGGTGCCACTCTTCACGCAAGCCCCGGCTCACACACAAGCGCCGCTCCCGGCACAGCGCCACCGCTGACGCAGCCCGCACGACGGACTCCGGCCAACTCCGCGTGACCGCAGCAGCAGCGAACTCAAGATCAGTGTTCAACTTCCCGAACTCGGCAAGATCGAGGTACGCGCCGTCACCGCGCATGACGTCACCACCGCGCACCTCACCGCTTTCCGTCATGACGCCTTACAGGTGCTGGCCGCCGACCGCACCGGCCTTGAGCAGGTGTTCAAGTCGCGCGATGTGATTCTCGGCTCTCTGCTCGACTCCCACGCCCAGGGCCAATCCGCCGGACAGCAACGCCAGCAGAACTCTCATCCCTCTGCTCAATCCTCAAATCGCACGTCATCGACTGCCGCCGCAGCAACAACCTCCACCACCGCTGAAGCCGGCACCGCCGGTTTCTTCCGGATTACTCCAGCATCAGCGTTCGCGCCTAAGTTCAAGGAGAAGGAAACGATATGAGCATTTACCCAGTATCAGCGGCAACCCCCAAGGCCAACGATTCGACCACCAGCAGCACGCACAACCAGCAGCACAACCACACCGCCACCGATTACACTTCGATGTTCATGCAATTGCTGGCCACCGAGTTGCAGTCGCAGGATCCGACACAGACCATGGATCCAACCACGATGGTCACCCAGATGGTGCAAATCAATCAGCTCAGTGATGTGGCCGGCATCTATTCGATTCTGCAGGGTGGCAGCGCAGCCACCACGAGTGCAGCCACGGCAGCGCTACCACCAGCGACGCCTCCAGCCGGCCCGCCTAACAGCCACCCCGCACAAAGCATCTCGGGAGGAAACTAATGCCCAATTTTTCAATTCCGCTCTCCGGACTGAATGCCAGCGACACGGCGCTGGCCACCATCTCCAACAACCTGGCCAATCTCAACACCACCGGCTACAAGGATACCACCGTCAACTTCCAGGATATGTTCTATCAGCTGCTCGGCACCAACGGATCCGGCGATCAGCTTCAGGTCGGCGCGGGATCCTCGGTCGCTCCATCAACACAAACTTCGCCGGCGGCAGTGTTCAGAGACACCGGAGTCGACACCGACGTTGCCATCACCGGCAACGGATTCTTCGTGGTGCAGAACGGCAGCAACACCTACTACACGCGCGCCGGTGATTTCACCCAGGACTCCAACGGCAATCTGGTCACCGCCGACGGCTACCAGGTGATGGGCTATCCCGCCACCAACGGAGTGGTGAACACCAACGGCGGGCTCGTCCCGATTCAGTTGCCGATCGGCATGACCAGTCCGCCCACTGCCACCACCAGCCTCTCGATTCAAGCCAACCTCAGCGCCAGTGCCGCCGTCGGAGACTCCTACAACACCAGCGTCACGGTATACGATTCGCTCGGCACCGCGCATGTGCTCAACGTCGATTTTACCCGCACCGGCTAGCCGGTTGGAGCTACAACGCCACCCTGCCCAGCAGTGACATCACCGGCGGCACTGGCACCAACACCACCGTCGCTAGCGGCACTCTCGCCTTCGACAGCAGCGGAAATCTCACCAGCACCACTCCGATTGCCATTAACATCGCCGCATCTGGCCGATGGCGCCAGCACGCTCGCATATGAATTGGAATCTGGCGAGTCTCGAGCGGCAGGGCCTCATCACCCAGGTCTCCGGAGCCAGCAGCACCAACTCCACCACCCAGAACGGCAACACCAGCGGCTCCCTGACCGGACTTCTCCATCAACTCCGACGGCACCATCTACGGGCACGTTCACCAATGGAACCCAGGTTCTCGGCCAGGTCGCTCTCGCCAACTTCGCCAATCTCCAGGGTCTCACCAATCAGGGCGACAACAACTACTGCGCCACCATCTCCTCCGGCTCGGCCGTCATCGGCGCCCCGGGAACCAGTTCCCTCGGCACTCTTACCGGCAGCTCGCTGGAGCTTTCCAACGTCGATATGTCCACGGAATTTTCCAACCTCATCATCGCCGAGCGCGGCTTTCAGGCCAACGCCAAGTCGGTAACCACCTTCGACCAGATTGCGCAGGACACCATCAATCTGATTCGTTAACGCCTCTCTCCGAATCTCAGGCCTCGCGTTTCCCGGCGCGAGGCCATCTTTTGGTCAGCACGTTTCGTTCCGCTTTCTGAGAGTTTTTTCACCAACTCTGCCCCGCTTCGGCCAGCCGATTGCATCTGCTTACAGTGCAGCACCCGCATTCCTATCCGCACACGCGGAGGTCGCATGAACGAAACCGCAGAAAGTACACCGCACTCACCGTCGGCAGCAAGCCCCGGCGCTTCCAAGCCAAGAACTGGAGCGCGTTTCAACTTCTTCCCTGCCAGCTCTCACTGGAGATTCCGATTCCTGGCTTTACCATCGCCGCGCTGCTGCGTCTTTCCCCCAATGACGTGATCAACACGCACTGGCTGCAAGGATCGGATGTGCCCTTGCACGTCAACGGAAAACTGATTGGCTGGACCGAGTTCGAAGTCATTGACGACCATCTGGCCGCGCGCCTCACCCAAATCGCATGAGCAAACGCAATCATGCAAGTCCGAAAAATCGCCAGCAGAACGGCTCTCGTCGACCTTCGCCGCGCAGCCCTGTCTCCGGCAAGCCGCCGCATCGCCTTTACCCAGCAATTCCACGACGCGACCCGCTGCCTCCGCCGCAACCCCACTCGCGCGAGCGCTCGTCTCTCGTGCCCGGTTGGTCGCAAGTCAATCCAGCGCCTCGGCAAGCGGCTCTCTCAAGTCGGCGCGGCACGCGGCGCAAACTCCAACTCCTGGAAATGCAGCAACTCGGCGAGAAGCGCTTTGTCGCCATCGTACGCGTCGGCAAACAGAAATTCCTCATCGGCGGAGCCGCCACCTCGGTCTCCCTTCTGGCGGAGATCAACGCGCAACGCGACCACCGTCATTGCCCCTCGCCCCCTCAGTCAGGAAAGCGCATGAAGCATCTGCTCGAGCCTGATCGGCATGCTGCTGCTGACGGCCGCCTGCGGCCTTCGCCGCGGCCCTTGCCCCCGTGGCGCCGCCCGGGAGCGGCATGGCTGCCCGCTGGCCAATCTTCGGCGGCGGGCAAGCCCCCTGGACCATCGTCGTCCTGCTGACCCTTCTCACCCTGATCCCCGCGCTGTTGCTGTCCATGACGCCATTTGTGCGCCTGCTCATCGTCTTTCACTTTCTCCGCCAGGCGCTCGGCACCCAGAGCACGCCCACCAATCAGACCCTGATCGGACTGGCCCTGGTGCTCACGTTCTTTCTCATGCAGCCGGTCGGTGTCGCCATTCAGCAGCAGGCCATCGTTCCCCTGGAAGCGGGACGGATCACGCCCATGGCCGCGGTCGAGATCGGCTCGCGCCCGCTCAAGACCTTCATGCTCCGCTACGTCCGCCAGAAGGATGTTGCGCTCTTCCTCGAACTCGCCAAGCAGCCGCGCCCGCAGCACTCCGGAAGATCTCTCCATGCGCATTGTCATGCCCTCCTACATTCTCTCGGAGTTGAAGGCCGGCTTTCAGATCGGCGCCGTGCTGTTTCTTCCCTTCCTGGTCATTGACATGGTCGTCGCCTCCATCACCACCTCGGTCGGCATGATGCAGCTTCCGCCGGTGGTGATCTCCACTCCGCTCAAGCTTCTTCTCTTCGTCATGGTCGATGGATGGAATCTTCTCGTCGGCTCCCTGATGCGCAGTTTCGGATAACGTGCGCAGTTTCGATACGTGCAGCTTTGCGTGACCTCATGCCTCTCGAACAGGTCATCCAACTCGGACGCACCACCCTTGAGTACGCCATTCTCGCGGCGCTGCCCCTGCTCGCCATCGCCACCGTGGTCTCGATCGTCATCAACATCCTCCAGGTGCTCACCAGCATTCAGGACCAGACGGTGTCAACCGTTCCGCGACTGCTCGCCACCGCGCTGAGCGCCATGTTTCTGCTGCCCTGGATGCTGCGTCATCTGGCCGCCTTCACCATTCATCTTTTCTCCGATTTCAGGCCCTCTGCTGCAATGAACGTCCGACCAGCCTCACACTCGAATCCATTCTGGCCGCCGCCGTCTTCATCGGACTGCGGGTCTCCGGACTGCTGCTGTTTGCTCCCGGCCTCAGCAACAACGCCGTGCCCTGCGCGCACCAAGGCCGCCTTTGTCGTCTTCTCGTCGTGCTTCTCTGGCCGGTTGTGCCGATTCCGCAGATGCACGTCTCACCCCTCGGCATGGACCGGCATCGCGCTCAACGAGCTGCTGATCGGAATCATCGTCGGACTGCTGCTCAGCTTCATCTTTGACGCCGCGCAGTTTGCCGGACAGATCCTCGGCATGCAGATGGGTTTCTCGCTCGCCACCATGATCGACCCGCAATCCCAGGCCGATTCCGCCGTGCTCTCGGTCTTCTATCAGACCATCGTCCTGCTCATCTTCTTCGCCCTCGATGTGCACCACTGGGTTTGCGCGCCCTGGTCTCCAGCTTCTACTACCTTCCCGCCGGACACTCCGTGCTCACCCCCGGACGCGTCGCGGCCGTACTGCATACCGCCGCCGCCATCTGGGTTCTCGGATTGCAGATCGCCGCGCCCGCACTCATCGCCACGGTGATTGCAGATTTTGTACTGGCCTTTATCGGGAAAGCGTCGCCGCAATTGCCCGTACTCTTCGTCGGTCTCTCGGTTAAATCGGTTTTAGGAATGCTCGTATTGATCGCGACCATGGCAGCGTGGCCGCGCTTCTTCTCGCTCCAGTTCGCCAACGCAATTCGCTGGAGCGAGCAAACCCTTGCACCTGAGCGACTTAAGGAAGATTCAACCGTGGCCGACGACAACAAGACCGAGAAAGCAACCGAGCATCGCCGCCAGAAGGCTCGCGAAGAGGGCCAGGTCGCCCGCTCGCGCGAACTCAGCGCCACCGCCGCCATGCTCGCCGGCATCAGCGTTCTGGTCGCGCAGGGGCCCGCCGGCTCATGCTCTGGCGCCAGTTCTTCCACGCCGTGCTCGACCACGCGGTGCGCGACGAACTCTCCATCGCCACGCCGCTGTTTCCCTGGACCGCGCAGCTGGTCTTCCTGTGGACATGGAAGCCGCTCGCTGCCGCCTGGGGCGTCGCCGCTCTGGTCTCGCTCGCGCAGGGCGGAATCGTCTTCGCTCCCAAGCTTCTCGCACCGGACATCGCCAAATCAACCCGGCCAAGAAACTCGGCCAGATCTTCAGCATCACCACCCTCGTGCAGGTCCTCAAGGCGCTCGTTCCCGGCTCGGCCATCGTCTTCATCGCCGTCAATATCTTCCGCCGCGAGTGGCCGAGCTCTCGGCCTGGGCCTCTGGGCCTCGCCGCGCCAGATCTCGGCGCACCTCTTCAACATCGTCTTTGAGGTCTTCTGGAAATCCTCGCTGGTTCTGCTGGCATGGTCGGCCGTCGACTACATCGCCATGCGCCAGAAATTCGAAAGCGGCCTGCGCATGAGCAAGCAGGAAATTCGCGAAGAGATGAAGCAGAACGACGGCAATCCCGCCACCAAGGGACGCATTCGCCGCCTGCAGCGCCAGGCCCGCCGCAAACGCATGCTGCAGGCCACCAGAGCGCCACCGTCGTCATCACCAACCCTACCCACTTCGCGGTCGCCCTGGAGTACTCGCGACGAGATGGCCGCGCCCACCGTGGTCGCCAAGGGACAGAACCTGCTCGCCCAGCAGATCAAGGAAATCGCGCGCTGGGATGGCATTCCCATCATCGAGAATCCGCCGCTCGCCCAGAGCCTCTATCGCACCGTCGAGGTCGGCCAGGCGATCCCTGAAAAACTCTACGCCGCCGTCGCCGAAATCCTCGCCTACATCTTCCGCATGAACGCCCAGCAACCGGCGCGGAGGAACTCCTGATGGCCGAAGCAAGCAAGCCCGCGTCATTTCTGAAGAACGCCAACTTCGACTGGATCGTTCCCGCCGCCGCCGTCTCGGTCGTCTTCGTCATGCTGGTGCCCATGCCCGGCTTTCTTCTCGACCTTCTGCTTGCCATGAGCATTACCGCCTCGGTCATTGTCCTGCTCTCGGCCGTCTACATCCTTCGCCCGGTGCAGTTCTCCGTCTTCCCCAGCCTGCTGCTGCTGCTCACGCTCTTTCGCCTGGCGCTCAATCTTGCCAGCTCCCGCCGCATTCTGCTCCACGGCAATGAAGGAACCGCCGCCGCCGGCAACGTCATTGCGGCCTTCGGACAGTTTGTCGTCGGCGGCAACTACGTGGTCGGCTTCGTGCTCTTCATCGCGCTCATCGCCATTCAGTTCCTGGTCGTCAGCCACGGCGCCGTGCGCACCGCCGAGGTCACCGCGCGCTTCACCCTCGATGCCATGCCCGGCAAGCAGATGGCCATCGACGCCGACCTCAACGCCGGACTCATCGACGAGCAACAGGCCCGCGCCCGCCGCGAAGCCGTCGCCCGCGAAGCCGAGTTCTACGGCGCCATGGACGGAGCCGCCCGCTTCAGCCAGCGCGACTCGCTCGCCACCATTCTGCTCACCGCCATCAACATCGTCGCCGGATTCCTCATCGGAGTCTTTCAACTCGACATTCCCTTCCGCGACGCGCTCAAGACCTACACCGTGCTCACCGTCGGCGACGGCCTGGTCACCATGATTCCGTCGCTGCTGGTCTCCATCGCCGGCGGCCTGGTCGTCACCCGCGCCTCGTCCAACAAAACCCTCGGCGGAGATCTCGGCCAGCAACTCTTCGCCCAGCCGCGCGTGCTCTGGATCGCCGGCAGCCGCCATGTTTGCCATGGGCATGATCCCCGGCATGCCCAAGTTTTCTTTCTTCCTCATGGTCACCGTGCTTGTGGCTCATGGCGTGGCGACTGCAAAAGTTGCCCGCCGAGGCCACAGCCCTCGGCCAAGCCCGGAGCCGCCGGAGCCAACAAGCCCGGAACCATTCAGTCCGACTCGCTCGACGCCCTGCTCGCGCTCGACGATCTCTCGCTCGAAGTTGGCTACGCCCTGGTCGCCCTGGTCGATGCCAACCAGGGAGGAAAGTTGCTGCCCCGCGTTCGCGCCCTGCGCAAGCATCTCGCCAGCCAGCTTGGCTTCATCATTCCCAGCGTCCACATCACGGACAACCTGCGCCTCAAGCCGCGCGAGTACGTCATCTCGCTTCGCGGCGTCGAAATCGCCCGCTGGGAGATGCCGGAGAATCGCATCCTCGCCATCAGCTCCGATCCCGAGCCGCCGCGCCTGCCCGGCATCGAGACCCGGGAGCCGGCCTTCGGCGTTCCCGCCCGCTGGATCGCCCCCGAACTGCGCGAGCAGGCCATCGCCGCCGGTTACTCGGTCGTCGATCAGACCTCCGTGCTCGCCACCCATATCTCGGAAATCATCCGCCAGTACGCGCACGAGTTGCTCACCCGCGCCGAGACCAAGCGCCTGCTCGAGCGCCTCAACGACTCCCACCCCAAGCTGCTCGACGAACTGGTGCCCAAGCTCATGACCCTCGGCGAGGTGCAGCGGGTTCTGCAGCAGCTTCTCCGCGAGCAGGTCTCCATCCGCGACCTCGGCACCATTCTTGAAACCCTCGTCGAAGCCGCGGCCATCAATAAGAATCCGGTCGCGCTCGTCGAAGCCTGCCGCCAGGCTCTGGGCCGCTCCCTCATCAAGCCTCTGCTCGACGAAAAAGGCGCGCTGCGCGTGGTCACGCTCGATCCCCGCATCGAGGAGGAGCTCAACCAGGCCTTCACCCCGCAGATGCCGGCTTCAGGCTCGCTTGCTCTTGCAACCCACCTTCGTCCGCCGCCTGCTCGAAGCCTTGCGCAAGCTGGTCGGCGAAAACGTCGACGTTGCCACGCCGGTCATTCTCTGCTCGGTCAACACGCGCTTCCATCTGCGCCGTCTGCTCGAGCCATTTCTTCCCAAAATCGTCGTCATCTCGCACGGCGAAATTCCCGCGCTCACTCCAGTGCATTCCATCGGAAGTCTCAACCCATGACCATGACGAATCATTCACCGAGGCCTGCCATGAAGAATCCGCAAAACAACTACGCGCCTCCAACCCTCGACGAAGAGGTGCGCAACCGCATCCTCCTGGAACAGATGCCGCAGGTGCGCTACATCGCGCGCCACATCCATGACCGTCTGCCCCAGCACGTTCCCATCGAAGACCTCATCCATGCCGGTGTCCTCGGCCTGATGGATGCGCTCACCAAGTACGACGAAGCGCGCCAGGTTCAGTTCAAGACCTATGCCAAGTTCCGCATCCGCGGCGCCATTCTCGACAGTCTCCGCGAACTCGACTGGAGTCCGCGCGATCTGCGCCGCAAGGCCCGCCTCATCGAAGCTGGCCTCGGCCCGCCTCAGCCACGAACTGGGCCGTCCGGCCACCGAGCAGGAGATCGCCGCCGAACTCGGCCTCACCCTCGATTCCTTCCAGCACCTGCTCGGCGAACTCGAAGGCCTCGATCTCGGCAGCTTCCACATCGAGGGCAACGACAAGAGTCACGACGACGATCTCTGCGAGTACCTGCCCGGCAATCCCGAGGAGAGTCCCTACTTCCTCACCATGAAGTCCGAGCTGCACCAATTTCTCGTCCGCGCCATCGAGGAGCTGAGCGAAAAAGAGCAGCAGGTGCTCTCGCTCTACTACTACGAAGAGCTCACCATGAAGGAGGCCGGAGCCGTGCTCGGCGTCGGCGAATCGCGCGTCTCGCAGATTCACTCGCTCGCCCTGCTCCGCCTTCGCACCCGGCTGCAGACCCTGCTCGCCGGCAAACAGATGCCGCCGCACCTCGCCGATCAGGCCGTCCGCACCGCCCTGGAGGGCGCATGGAAAAAGTACTGAACCAGGAAGAAATCGATGCCATGTTTCGCGCCGCGCTCGGACGCAGCCAGAGCGCGCAGTCTTCGCTCCCCGAGCTATCAGCCCTGCGACTTCAGGCAGGCCGGGCAGATCAAGAAGGACCAGGTTCGCGCCATCAGCAATCTGCATGAGGGCTTCGCGCGCAACCTCACCAATGCGCTCGGCGCCTATCTGCGCGTCGTCTTTGAGGTGAATCTGGTCTCGGTCGAGCAGCTCACCTTCCGCGAGTTTCTCCATCGCATTCCCGATCTCGCCTATCTTGCGACCTTTCAGGTCAACCCCATGGGCGCAACCGCCGCGCTCGATCTCGAACTCTCGCTCGTCTTCCCCATCATTGACCTGCTGCTCGGCGGCGTCGGCCGCATGAACGACCAGGAGCGCGAGATCACCGAAATCGAAGAAGGAATCATGGAGGGCGTCGTTCGCATTCTCTGCGGAGAGTTGCAAACCGCCTGGTCCTCGCTCGGCTCCACTTTCGAATTCGATGAGCGGCTGCAGCCCGCGCAATTGCAGCGCCTCATGCCGCCCGGCGACAAGACTCTCTGCCTCAGCTTTGAAATTCATATGCCCGAGTCGCACGGCGTCATGAACGTCGCCTTCCCTGCCGTCGCCTCCAACGCTCTATTGCGCCGGCTCGATCAGGAAGGCGGATACAGCCGCCATCGCGGCCCCAGCACCGCCCGCGAACGCATGACCGAACACGCCCTCGACTTCCCCTTTGAATTTTCCCTCGGAATGCCCTCTACGAAGCTTCCGGTCCGCACTCTGCTCGATCTGCACTCCGGGAGACGTCATTCGCCTTCTCCGCATCGCGCCGACTCGCCCATCGAAGGAATCGTCGCCGGGCGCGCGCTTTATGAGGCGTTTCCAATGCGCGCCGGAAACCAGCGTGCATCCAGAATCTTCGCAGATGCTGCCAATTCCGTCGCAGTTCGATCCCAAGATTCATCCTCGATATCGTCGGCGAAGAGCAGGACAACTCATGAGTGACATCGCCCAGGAACAAGCCTCCGTCCTGGTCCAGCATTTCGCCGAAGCCGCCTCCGCCGTGCTTTCGCAGATCGCCGGCACCGCGCTCGAGGCGCAGCCCGTCGCGCTCGACGACGCCATCGGAAGCGGCGACCGTTGATCCGCATCGAAATCACCGGAGCGCTCCAGGGCCTCTGCGAAATCGCCCTCTCGGCCCCCATGTCAGCGCACTTCGCCGCCCTGCTCACCGGCGAGACCGCGGAACCGGCAGCCGAAATCAGCAGCGACACGCGCGAGGCAGCCGCCGAACTCATCCAGCAGATCTGCGGCAATGCCGCCGACCGCCTGCGCCGCGCCTTTGGCCCGCTTGGAACTCAAACCTCATCCCGCCGCAGCGCGATTCGGCGAGCGGCGCACGCCAGCTCTTTCTCATCGCCGCGCGAAAGCGACGCGCTCGAATTCGAGCTCCACATCCTGCGCCTCGCTCCGCGCCGAAGCTCGCAACCGCAACCCATCGACGACGCAATCGCGAAACTGTCGCCGCAACCGATCGCGCAGCCAGTACGCTCTGACCGCTGACCGCCGAGCCGCCAGTCCAGCAACCGCAATCTCGATCTGCTTCTGGATATCGAACTGGGCGCGACCTTGCGCTTTGGAACCCGGCAGATGCTGCTCAAAGACATCATTGAACTTTGCTCCGGCTCGGTCGTCGAACTCGACCGCCGCGTCGAGGAGCCCGTCGATCTTCTCATCGATGGCCGCCTCATCGCCCAAGGCGAAGTCGTCATCGTCGAAGGCAACTACGGCCTTCGCGTCACCCAGGTTGCAACTCAGGGCGAAAAAATCGCCTGTCTGCCTTAGCCGTAATTGATCGCATTCACTTCGCTGACTGCCAGGAGAAATCTCAATGTACAGGCTTCCCGAGAAAAAAATGGAAACGCCCCATCGCATGGAAACAATTCGTCCTTCGCTGCGCCCACCCCGAGTGCAGCACCGGCTCCGTTGGACGCGGCGTGCTGCACCGCGCCTCCGGATTCTGGTTCAACGAGCAGCAGTGGTTCTGCAGCCCGCGCTGTCTGGAGGATTCGCTCGAAGATCATCTGCTCGGCTATTTCTTCGATGATCGCCGTCCCGCACCCGATTCGCACCACCATGCCCATGGGCCTCATGATGCTCTCCCGCGGCGTCATCTCCGATCCCCAATTGCGCGACGCCATCGAACTGCAGCGCAGCTCCGGAGAAAAGATCGGCGCCTGCCTGCAACGCCTGGGCTGCATCTCCCATGAAGATATCGCCTCCGTCGTCGCCACGCAGTGGGGATGTCCCGTCTTTCCCGCCGAAAGCGTGCAGCCCGCCTGCTCCATGCTGGTGCCCTTCAGCCTCATCGAGCGCTACCGCATGTCGCCCGTGCATCTGGTCAGCCAGGGCCGCCGCCTCTTCGTCGGCTTCTGCGACAAGGTCAACCACACCGCGCTCATCGCCATCGAGCAGCATGCTCGGCTGCGATACCGAGGCCTGCATCATTCCCGAGCCCAAACTTCTCCAGCTCTTCGACTACCGCAAGCGCGACACCAACGGCGAGGTCGCCGTCAGCCGCCCCGACTCCGCCGCCGAAACCGCCCGCATGATTCTCAGCTACGCGCAGCAGACCGGCGCCGAAGCCATCCGCCTGCACGCCGTGGAAGGAAACATCTGGGCTCGCTTCCTCTCCCGGCGTTCGCATCTCGATCTGGTCTTCGAGGGCCCATCCCGCTGAAGACTTTTTCGCTAAAGTGTGCCGCTCCGCTCAGCCGATACATCCATTGAGCGGCACCTATGAATCCTCGATCAGCAAACTTCGGGTTGCAGAGTCATTTCCATCGCATCGGCTCGCCCGGCCCGGCAGCACAATCGCATTCCGTGCTCGCCCTCATTCGCGGCCAGCGCGCCATCAATCTCGCCGAACTTGGCGCGAGTCCATCCACGCCGACCGCAATCTCTGCTATCTCGTCACCGAAGCCGCCTGCCAGGAGTTCGGCTGGCCCCGGCTCAGCGTCGAAGAAGCCGTCGTCCTGCTGGGCGGCGAGCGTCTCTGCACGCTGCTTCGTCTCAGATCCTCGAGCCATGCGCACGTTCTGCCCCCCAGCTCCGCCGCGTTCACGCAACCGCATCACTCCGAAACGAATCTCCGCCGGTCGAGAATTTCCAAGGAGGAACAAAATGAACCAAATCAGAGCCCTTATCGTGGACGATTCCTCCGTCATGCGCAAAATCGTCGAACGCTCTCTTCGCCAGGCCGGACTCGATCTCTCCTCCGTCATCGAAGCCGGCAACGGCGCCGAAGCGCTCGCATTACTTGACACCAATCCCGTCGATCTCATCCTCAGCGACATCAATATGCCGGTCATGGATGGACTGGAATTCGTGCGCCAGCTGCAGACCGTCGAAAAACTTCGCGGCATTCCCGTCGTCATGATCACAACCGAAGGCAGCGAATCCAACGTGGTTCAGGCGCTCTCGCTTGGAGCCAAAGGATACATCCGCAAACCGTTCACGCCGGATCAGGTCAAAGAGCACGTGCTCCCCGTGCTGGGACTATGACTGAATGACAGGACTCGATCTCTGACATCTATCGCTGCAAATCCGCGTCCACGCCCGTCTTCGACCACAGCTCACTGGACGCCGCTTCTCGAACTCTCCGCCCGCGAGGTCTTCGACATCATGCTCGGCACCCGGCTCACTCCTGCGATTCGACCCCAGCCGCCAGCGACGGAGAGTTCACCGCCCTGGTCGGCCTCGCCGGCAGCCTGTGTGGCGTGCTCAGCATTCGCTGCACCGATCAATCCGCTCGCATCATGGCCGGCAAGATGCTCGGCATGCCCCCTGAAGAAGTGGACAGCGATAGCTGGGACGCACTCGGCGAAATCGCCAACATGATCGCCGGCAACTTCAAAGGCAAGCTCAGCGGAGTCGGCAACCACTGCATGTTGTCCGTTCCCACCATCATCGTCGGCACCGACTACGGACTCGTTCGCTCACCGGAGGCAACACCATCGAGGCTCATCTTCCACTTCGACGGCAAGCCTCTCTGGGTCACCCTCGAACTGCACGAATAGACGCAACTCAAATCCGTCGACGCTGGCGGAACCGCACCGCGCCAAAGTCGCCACGCCAAGCGCCACCACAATGGCAAGATAGTATGATCACGACGCACGGAGGAGAGCTCATCAGAGCATCGCTTCCGACTGCGTCGTCGCTAGCTCCATGGGATCAGACCCGGTAATGTTATGCGCGCTGAGCTATCCATCCTTGGCCAGATTCTTCCGGCGGCAAAGCGTTTACGTAGCCATTTCGGTAGTCGTCGTTGCCATCTTCTGGGCCAACGGACAAAAGGTCAACCTTGCCAACGCTTTGGTGAGCACTCTCTGCATTGGCAATCTCCTCGCCCCTGCATTAAATCGATTGCAGTTCCTTTATTGGCGCAGGCCATTTCCCTTCAACTGGCTGATTTTCCTCTCTGTCCTGCTTGTGCTCATGGTCCCCGTTTACATCATTACAAGCGCCGTGGTATGGCTAATTGCTCCCCCAGTTCCGCAGTCGTTTTCTGAGCTCATTCTGACCGGATGGAAGTTCGCGCTCCTGATTACCTTCGTCTTCGGCATTGTCTCGTTTCTCTTCCACAGCACGAAAGACCGGCTCATGCTGCGCAATACGGAGCTCCAGCAATCGATGGAACGCGGCGCCGCCCGCATTGAAATGCAGGAACTGGAACTGCGGCGTGCCCGCGAGATACAGCAGTCGCTGCTCCCCAGAGAGATTCCACAGCTTCCCGGATTCGAGGTCGCGGGAGCCTGGCTGCCTGCTCTTTCCGTCAGCGGGGATTACTATGACGTGCTCCGCCTCGACGGCCATCGCCTCGGAATCTGCATCGCCGACGTCGCCGGAAAAGGTGTATCCGCAGCTCTCCTGATGGCCAACGTACAAGCCGCGGTACGAGCCTATGCGAATGACACGGAAAGTCCGGCCCGGCTGTGCAGTAAGGTCAACAGCCTCTTGCACGAGAACATTGCGATCGGCAAGTTCGTGACCTTCCTCTTATGGAATCCTGGATACCGCAACGCGTACCTTTCAGTATTGCAACGCCGGGCATCTATACCCAATCCTAGCCTCTGCCGGCTCCGTCCGGATGCCGGAACAAGGCGGCGCCGTGCTCGGCGTTTTCCCAGACTCGATATTGGGACTCGAGTATTGAGCTCGCCGCAGGCGAACGCTTGCTCCTCTTCACCGACGGCATCACCGAAGCGTCAGATGCAGACGGTAAGAATTCGAAGAAGCAAGCATCGCCGCATTTGCCCACGCCAACGTCGCGCTCTCGGCAAAGGAGTTGAATAGCCGGCTGCTCGCGCAGGTCGCCGCCCATTGCGGCAACCAATTTCAGGACGACGCAACGCTCCTGGTCATCGCCGCAAACTAATGCGCCGCAAACTAAAACGAAAACCCTGTGCTTCGGTCTATGGCCTAAAGCTCCTCTGGTAATCTTGTGGTCGCGAACACCTTGTCCAAGCTGGTCAGGTGAAGCAATTCCTTCACCCGCTGGCTTAGGCTGATGAGCTTTAGCTCGCAGCCAGCCTTTTGTGCGGATACCCAGAGGCCGACGAGCGCACCAAGGCCGGAACTGTCCATGTAGCTCACCTTGGACAGATCCAGGACGACGGTCTTCTTCTCAGGAATTACCCTCCGAACCGTACTCTGCATCAGGGGCGTCGTCGAAGACGTAATTCTGCCCGTACAGCGAAATATTGTCTCGCTCGCCGTCTCCTCCGTATCAACCTGCAATTCGGGAGTCGGTACATATTGGTTTGCGGCCATGAAAGAAGACTAACCCCTCCTCTCTCTCCCCCTCCGTTCTTAGAATTCTCCAATCGCCTTGGCACTCCGCTTGCTCTCCCCTTCAGCGGAGTCTTGCTATGAACAACGGCATCTATGCCGCCAGCACCGGTCTTCTCGCACGCACCCAGGAGCTCGATCTCGCGGCCAACAATCTCGCCAACGCCAACACCAGCGGATTTCGCGGCGAGCGCGTCAGCTTCAAGACTCAGATGATGACCGCCTCAGCCAACGTCTCCACGCGCGCCGCCAACTCCTTCGGAGTCCTCGGCTCCCCGCGTACTGATTTCTCGCAAGGCTCCTTGCAGCAGACCGGCAACCCGCTCGACCTGGCGCTCGAAGGCTCGGCTTCTTCGCCGTTCAGGCTCCCACCGGGATACAGTACACCCGCAACGGCAACTTCCATCTCACCAAGGACGGCGCGCTGGTTACGGCGCAAGGCTATCCGGTTCTCGGAGACCACGGCCCAATTACGCTGCCGGAGGGCAACGCCGAAATCAGCTCCGCCGGCGTCATCTCGGTAACGGCGACATCGCCGGAAAGCTTCAGCTCAGTGAATTCGATGCCGGCGTTCCTCTCACCTCCCTGGGCGACGCCTATTTCTCTGCAGCGCCTGCGGCCGCCGCTGCTCCGGCGCCACACTCACGTTAATTTTTTTTTTTTATAAAAAGCCACTCCTCGCCAGCTCACCGTCCGCCAGGGTTCGCTTGAGAGCTCCAACATCAATCCCGTCGAGTGCGCCGTCAGCCTGATTGAAATCCAGCGCAATGCGGAAATGATGCAGCGCGCGCTCACCACCTTTCACAACGAGTTCAACAAGACCGCAGCCGAAGATTTGCCCAAGGTTATAGGAGCCGCCATGTTTCGTTCGCTCTATACCGCCGCCAGTGGCATGACCGCGCAGCAGACCAATCTGGACAACGTTGCCAACAATCTCTCCAATGCCAATACTGCCGGATTCCGCAAACGCCGCGTCCAGTTTCAGGATCTCATCTACCAGAACATGGTCACGCCCGGCGCTGCCGCCACCCAGCAGACTGTCTCCGCCGGCATGCAGATTGGGCTCGGAACCCGCGCCGCCGCCACTGAGATTCTGCAGTCGCAAGGCGACTTCCAGCAGACCGGAAACTCGCTCGACCTCGCCATCCAGGGACTCGGATATTTCCAGGTCCTCACGCCCTCCGGACAGATCGCCTATACCCGCAGCGGCAGCTTCCATCTCGATTCGCATGGCAACGTCGTCACCTCCGAAGGCGACGCGCTTCAGCCTGCCATCACCATTCCCGCCGATGCCACGGCCATCACCATCGGCTCGGACGGAACCGTTTCCGTACTCAACCCAGACAGACCCAGTCGCAGCAGATCGGACAGATTCAGCTCGCCACCTTTCCCAATCCCGGCGGACTCAACAGCATCGGAGCCAATCTCCTGCTGCCCACCAGTTCCTCGGGCGAGCCATCGTCGGCAATCCCGGCGGCTCGGAAGGACTCGGCACTCTGTTGCAGGGCTCGCTTGAGCAGTCCAACGTCAACACCGTCGAAGAGTTCATCCAGATGATCCTCGCCCAGCGCTCCTATGAGGCCAACTCGCAGGTCGCCAAGGCCGCCGATCAGATGTTTCAGGAAGTCAATCAGCTCGGGAAATGACCATGCGTCTTCACATCTTTTCTCGTTCTTCTTTACCCTCTGCTCTCGCTCTTTCCGCGTCCGCCGACGACGCCCCGTCGCCCGGAGCAGAATACGCCCCGCACAGGACCGCTGCCGAACATCTGCCGCAGGCGGCGGGCGGCTGTGGCTTTCGCATCAGCTCCACCGCCCGGTGGAAGCATCGCAGATTCTCGTCTTCCCCCGAGCCGCCACGCTCGAAGGCTGCACCATCACCCGCGCTCGCCGCGCGTCCACCGGAGCAACTTCGCTTTCGCTGCGCTGTCCCGCACCGGCTTTGCCGCATCTCGTGCTGCTCGATTTCTCCATGACAAAGCCGCCCCCTCCACCGTTGCAGGCGAATGCCGAACAGCACACGCGGAGGGTGCCACATCCGCCCCTTCGGCGCATGTGGTACTCCCGCGCCCGCATCGGCCCCGCCACCCCCCAACATCGTGCGCGCCGGTGCCGCGCTCCGGGCCGACTGGCGCACCGACTCACTGCATGCTCAACTTCCGGTGGTCGCCCTCGACTCCGGAGCCGCCGGTGCCGAGATCCGTGTGCGCATCGCCAACTACCAATCGCATCCTGCGTGCCCGCATTCTCAACGCCACACGCCGTCGCCATCGTCGCCGCAGGAGCCTGAGCACTATGAACCGTAGCCACAATTCGCCATTTCGCTTTCGCGCTTCTTCTGCTCGCCAGCCCGCCTGCGCCAAAAAAAAAGCCAGAAAAGCAGCAGGACTCGCTTGAGCAGTATATGAAGCAGCTTGCCGCGCCCTCGCCACGCCGGCCACCAACCCAGCGGCAGCCTGTTCACCAGCAGCGGTCTGCTCGCCGATCCCTTCTCGGACTTCAAGGCTCATCCTGTCGGCGACACTATCTCCATTCAAATCCTCGAATCCACCACCATCTCGCAGAGCGGCAACGTTGCCACCGAGCGCGACTTCTCGCACTCCAGCGGCGTCACCGGAGTCGGCGGTCAAGCGCCGGCTTTCCTCAATCCACTGCTCGCCGCCAACTCCAGCACCAAGCTCACTGGCACCGGTGCCGCCGCCTCGCAATCCTCGCTGAACACCGTGCTCACCGCTCAGGTCGTCGCCGTTTTGCCCACCGGCTCGCTGGTGGTCGAGGCGCGCCGCCAGGTGATGGCCAATCAGCAGCATGAGAATGTGGTGTTGCGCGGCGTCGTGCGCCCCGCCGACATCTCCACTAACAATTCCGTCTTTTCCTACCAGCTCTTCAACCTGCAGCTTGAGGTAAAGGGCAAGGGTGTCATCAGCGACTCCGTACGCCAGCCCAACATCGTCATCGCTCTTTTGCATCGCTTGCTTCTAAAATCAGTGGATTGACCGATAACGTCATGACAAACAGTGACAGCTTCAATTCGATGAGTTCCAGTCGAGCAAGCTACTCATTCATTTCATTTTCTCTTAGGTGCACAACCCTGTCCTCTTTTTCCTCGTTATTCTTCTTTTCTCTTTTTCTTTACTTTCATTGCTTTAGCGGTTCTAAGATGGGCTCACCATACTGCAAAAGACGCTTGCTCACCATCTTTCTGCTCATTCGCTCGCCCTTCGCCTTCGCCGCCGACTCGCCGCGCCCTCGTCCTCGCGCAGAGTGCGCATTCGCGAGATCACCACCGTTGAGGGAATGCGTGAAAATTCCCTCATCGGCTACGGCCTGGTCGTAGGACTGCGCGGCACCGGCGATCAGAAGCAGACGGTCTTCACCACCCAGATGCTCGCCAATGTCATGCTGCGCATGGGTATGCAGATCGCTCCCGCCGGCATCACCGTCAAAAACATTGCCGCCGTCTTCGTCACCTCGTCGCTTCCGGCCTTCACCCGCGCCGGAACCCAGATGGACGTTGTCGTCTCCTCCATCGGCGATGCCAAATCCCTGGAGGGTGGAACCCTTCTGCTCACTTCGCTGCGCGGCGAAGACGGCCAGATCTATGCCACCGCGCAGGGTCCGCTTGCCATCGGCGGCTACAGCGCCGGAGGTGCCGGAGTCAGCAAGCAACTCAATCACCCCACGGTCGGACGCATCGCCAACGGCGCCATCGCCGAGCGGGATGTTGCTCCCGATCTGCACAATATCGCATCGCTCTCGCTGCTCCTTGCGCGAAGCCGATTTCGCTAACGCCGAACTCATCGCCCAACGCATCAACAGCGAGTTCGGGCACCCGATCGCCACCGTCACCGACAGCCGCCGTATTGAAATCATCAGCGCCGGGCAGAACGTTCCCGCCATGCTCGCCCGCATCCAATCCTTATCCGTGAGATCATGTCGCCCACCCGCGTCGTCGTCAACGAAAAAACCGGAACCATCGTCATGGGACGCGATGCGCGGCTCAGCGCTGTCTCCATTCTGCAAGGTTCGCTTTCCATCGAAATCGCCACCACCTTCGAGGTCTCTCAACCCAATCCTCTCAGCAAGAATGGCGAAACTACCGTCGTGCCGCAGACCACGATGAACGCGCGATGACAATCCAACCAAGCGCATCGAACTCAACGAAGGAGCCACCGTCGAGCAATTGGTCAATGGACTGCAAGCCATCGGAGCCACCGCCCGCGACGTCGTCTCCATCCTGCAGGCGCTCAAGGCCGCCGGTGCATTGCAAGCAGATCTGGAGGTCTTGTGAGCACGCCGCAAATCACCCCGCTCACCACCGAACTCCTGCGCGACCCCGCAAGCTCGCCGCGCATCTGCACTCGCAGCGTGCCAGCAGCGGAGCCCAGGAATTGGAAGCATCGCTGTTTGGCTCCGTGCTGGAAAAGATGGAGAAGAATCTCTCCATCGAAGACCAGCAGAATAACGATGCCGGACACGACACCTGGGGCGCACTGGGCGTCCGCGCCGTCTCCCAGGCCCTCGCCCAGCGTCATGTTCTCGGAATCGCCAGCATGATCGAACACTCGCTCGGACTAAAATCCGGCCAGCCCTCCCATTATGGGAACTCCGCCCGCGCGAACTCCATGAAAAATAAATAAAGATTTCCACTCATGTTACTAAAGCTCTTCGGATATTGTCGATGAATAATTCAGAAGGAAGCAAAGGAGTTCTATGAACATTCGAGATTCAGAACCAGGCTCAGCCGGAATCGATTCCTCGCCAACTTCAAGAGCAGCAGCGCGCAGACGGCTGCAGGGCTCGGCGTCCACAGACTCCACTCTCACCGCGCCCAACGCGGCGCAGGACACCGCCTCCATCAGCTCCGCCACCAGCCAGCTCTCGGGCGATGTTCGCGATCCGGCAGGATCGCGTCGACACCCTGCGTGCACAGATGGATACCGGCATTTACACGGTCAACGCCCACGCCGTTGCCACCGCTATGTTCCAGAACCTCTTCCGGAGCTGAGCATGAAGCCCGCCCGCCCCCCGGCGCCCAACGCTCCACCGGCGCAGCCCGACGAACTCGACGCCCTGCTGTCCGCCATCTCTGAGGCGCATCGACGCCCTTGTGGCCTGGGATATCACCGGCCTTTCAGTCCGCCGTCGAGCGCCAGGTCCGCGATCGCCTCAGATCTGCGACCACGCCTCGCCCTGCGGCCGGCAGTGCAGCGTTTCCGACCCCTCATCTCCGCCCGCAGTGATATTCTCCGGCCGCGACCGCGCGCAAAGTTCGCGAGCTCAACCGCGTCTACGATCGCCTTCTCCAGCACTCCATTCATTGGACGCGCACTCATTCACTCTATCCTTCAGGCCGGCGGCCATCCATACTCCCTGCCTCGCCTCCGTGCACTTCAGAGGCTGACCATGGGACTCACCGCCGACCTCAACGTCTCCGTGCAGTCGCTGCTTGCCACCACTGAGTCCATGGATGTGACGACCACCAACATCGCCAACATGAACACGCCCGGCTATGCGCGCCGCCGCGTCGTGCTTGAGGAGTCGGCTCCCACCGGCGACGATGAGAGCACCACCGGAGTCGATGTCAAATCCATTCAGAGCCTGCGCGACAGCGTTCTCGATCTCAGCATCAATGCCGCCACCTCGCAGCAGAACCTGAACAGCACCATCTCCAGCTCTCTTTCCGCGCGTCCAGACCGTATTCTCCGATACCGCTTCCGGCTCCATCGGCTCCACGCATCGACTCTTTCTTCAGCTCTCTGCAGCAGCTTTCCACCTCACCGTCTGACGGCTCGTTGCGCTCCAGCGTGCTCACCGCCGCCAGCAACGTCGCCTCCTCGTTCCAGAGCACCGCATCGGTCATCACCCAGGCGCAGCAACAGGCGGATCAGTCCGTCGTCCAGTCCACCAGCGACGCCAATTCCCTGCTGCAGCAGATTGCCGCCACCAACGGCCCAGATCACCACGGCTCAGAATCTTGGCCAGAGCTCTAACTCCGATCAGGATCAGCTCTCCGATCTGCTCTCCCAGCTCTCGGCCATCGTCGGTTACAACACGGTGAACAGCTCTGACGGCCTCACCCTCACCACCACCGATGGCACTCCGCTCGTCGTCGGCAACAAAGCCTATTCGCTCACCAACCAACTTAACGCCAGCGGCTACAATGACGTCTATGCCGGAGGCACTGACATTACCAGCACCATCCAGGGCGGCAATCTCGGCGGCTATCTTCAGACTCGCGACCAGACTCTCGCAACCATGCGCCCAGCTCGATCAGTTCGCCTATCAATTCGCGACAAGCCGTCAACAATGTCCAGACCGCCGGCTCCGACGTCAACGGAAACCCTGGCATGGCGCTCTTCAATCCGCCTGACACCACCTCCGGAATCGCCACCGGCGCGGCTTCCTCCATCACCGTCGCACTCACCAGCGGTTCGCAAATCGCGGCCGCCGCCAACGGCGGAGCCTCGGGCGACAACTCCAATCTCACCAACATGATCGACCTGCAGAACCAGTCGATCATCAACGGCAGCACGCCAACCGACGCCTTTTCCAATCTCACCTTTTCAATCGGAAACACCATCTCGCACGCCAACTCCGACGCCACCGCCACCGGCAACATCCTCACCCAGTTGCAGAATCAGCAAGGCTCCGTCGAGGGCGTCTCGCTCGACGAGGAGATCGTCCAATCTTCTGCTCTACGAGCGCTCCTACCAGGCTGCCGCGAAAGTCATCTCAACCGTCGATACGCTTATGGGAAATATGCTCGATATGGGCGTCACGGATCCGGGAGTACTAAGTCATGAGAGTCAATCCCAACTACACCGCCGACATGGTCAACCTGATGGATCAGGCGCAACAGAACGAAAACAATGCGCCCAGGAGCTCAGTACTGGACGCCGCGTCAACCTCCCTTCCGACGATCCCGCAGCCGAAGCCGCGATGGTCGCCGAAAACTCCCAATCCGCCGCGTCGATCAATACACCGCAAACTCCGATTCGCTCACCGACGTTCTCAACACCGCCAACAGCACCTTGAATTCCGTCGTCACCCTTCTCCAGCGCGCCGTCAGTCTCGGCGTCGAGGGTGCCAACAGCACGATGAATCAGACCGACCTGAACTCCATCGCCGCAGGAAGTCTCCAGCATCCAGAGCCAGATGCTCTCGCTCGCCAATACCTCCTATGCGGGACAGTACCTGTTCGCCGGCACCGCCACCGGACCGCCCCTATGTCCCAGACGCCACCATCAACCCAAATCGACTACGTCGGAAACACGAGCAGAACAAGGTGCAGATCGGGACTGGCTTCCGTCGCCGCCAATCTGCCAGGCAGCAGCATCTTTTCTCAACCCGGCGCAATGTCTTCGACGCCTTGCAGTCCCTGGTCACCGCCTTGCAATCCGGAGACACCACCAGATCGCCAGCGCCGAAACCGAGGTCAGCAACGCTCTCAACTCGGTAAACACAGCCCAGGTTTTCTACGGCAACCGTCAACGAACTCACCACCAATGAGACTTATCTCTCTCAGGAAAAACTCAACATCACCACCCACGAGAACACTCTGGTCTCCGCCGACACCGCAACCGCCGCCACCGACGTAACCCAGGCCGAGACCATCCTCTCTGCCACCGTGGCCGCCGCCGCCCAGATGGACACAGGTCAACCTTCTCAGCTACCTCCACTAATTACGCCAACAAAAATGCGACGCTCCAAACTTGGAACATCCGCCATCCAAGCATTCCAACGCGCAACTCTATTAATATATTTATTTGTCAGTGACACTTGCGATTCTTCTGGTTGTATTTTCTTCCCTATCGTTTGGCGAATGTCTATTCCTTGCCGTTTCACGATTCACATCCCCTTAACTGTCGGCCGTCAGGCCGACCAGCGGAAGCTCTGTGCTTCTTCAATTGGGCCTGCATAGCCATTCGCCGCACGCGCCGGAGACACACGAGTTTCCCTCGGCCATGCCGTTGATGCCGTCACCGCCGCTCGCTGCCCAGCCTTCTCGTAGCTGCGATATCATTTCTATCTGCTTCTGCAGAATCGCCGGCTCCAGCCTGAATTGCGCCTCCATTACCTTCGCCCGGATATGCGCATAAATGCGCGAGAGATCCTCTGCCGTGCTTCCGCCGTTTTCCATGTCCAGCAAGCCTTCTAATTGTTGGAGTACTTCGAATGCATGGCTCGACCGATGCACCCGATCCTCGATGTCTCCACACCCGATAGCGGCAATCACTCGCCCGATATCTCTGACCAGTACATCGCTAAGCATGAGGACCAGTTCCACTGGCGACGAGCCCTGTATCTCCGCCTCACGATATGCTTCGAGTTCATTCTTGCCCATGATCTGGTTTCCTTAAGATGATGATGTGTTGTTGTTGCCCAGCTCCGCGTTGATCTCCTGCGTCGTGGTACTCAGCCTCTTGCAGCGCAATTTCCGCCGAATCGTACTCAGCGGTCAGGCTCGCCTGTAGTGGAGCGATGTAGTTATTCTGGAAAGTTAGTGATGTTCGATCTGCAGGTCGTTATAGTTACTCTTCAGGCTGCTGAGTTCCACGGTGAAAGCGCCGTCCGCCGAATTCGTCATGCTCTGCAACTGATTGCTCAGAGTACTGGAAAAACCATTCTGCGAAGTTCCCTCGAAAAACTGCTGCACCGCGGAAAATTGTCTTGTATCGCGTCGTCCAGGGTCGCGCTGTCCACACTCAATGTTCCATCGTCGTTCATCGTGATGCCCAGCGAGCCCAGGGTCGAAAGGCTCCCATTGCCACTGGCCGAGTAACTTCCCGCTCCCAGCAGGTAATTCTGCAACATCTCCACCGTGCTGTCGCCCTCCAGCGGAGGTGCACTCGTACTGCTTGCGTTGTACGTGAACTCGTCATTCACTTGTCCGATCAGCGTGTTGTAATCCGTGACAAATTGATTGATCGCTGAGGTAATTGTCGAACTGTCAGGCGTCGCCGTAAGCGTCACATCAGTATTGGCATTGGAACTGATTCCCATCAGGTTGACGGTCAACCCGCTCACCGCACCGGTCACCGTGTTACTCGCGCTGCTGATGGAAATCCCGTCAACGGTCAGCAACGCATTGGTTCCCACCGCCGCCTGGGTAAACTGCGGAGATGTATTCGCAATCGTGATCCCGCTGCCATCGCCTGTTGTGCTGTTCACAATCGACAGATAAGAAGAACCATTGCCCTCGCTCACTACGCTGGCCGTAACCCCTAGGCTCTGGCCATTGATGTCACTGGCCAGTGTGCTCAGGCTTTCGCCCGCCATCGTTGTAATCGGGGTTGCCGTGCCGCTGCCAATCTGAATGGAGAAGCTGCCGGCCGCAACTCCCGTGCTGTCAGCCACTGACGAGGAGTTCCAAGCCGATCCATCGGCCGCCTGAGTGAACTGCGGGGAAGCATCGCTGATCGTGATATTGCCTGCCGCACCTGAGCTGTTGCTGACAATAGAAAGCCGCGCGCCGTTCGCATCCGTAACTACGCTGGCCGTCACGCCAAGGCTCTGCCCATTGATGTCGCTTGCCAATTGCGCCAGCGTCTCGCCGCTCGTCACCGTGATCTGGGTTGCCGTGCCGCTGCCAACTTGCAACGAAAAACTACCCGCAGAAAGCCCGCTACTGCTGCTGGCCACAGACACCGTGGAAACCCAGGAAGCAGTCGTAGCGAGATTACTCACGTTGATCACGTGAGTGCCGCTTGCGGCTGAACCCGTCGCGGTCGCCGTGGCAATACTCGAGTCCGAAGATTCCACATCGACCGACGCCAATGCCCCCGTACTGCTGTTAAGCGCCGCTAAGTCATTTTCCACCGCGCTTGTTGCGCTATTGATCGTTGTCAGGTCGCTTTCCTGACCCTGTATCGCCGTCTCCTGCGCCTGCCACTGCGTCTCTGGAGCTTCGGCCGCAGTAATCGCGGCGTTCACCGCCGAAGTAACGTCAATGCCCTCCGAACTGGAGCCGGTCGCCGCCTCCAACAACGAACTTAAGTCGATACCGTTGGAAGATGTCGTCGAAGTCGATCCCAGTAACGAAGCCAGGTTGGAACTAGATAGACCCACGGAACTCATCATTCACCTCGCAAAATCGGATCGCATGAAACAATGGCGGGATGCAACTATCCCGCCATTGCCGGGCCGAATTATTGCAGAAGCTTCAGAATCGTCTGCGAAGCCTGGTTGGCCTGCTGCAGCGCGGCGATACCGGTCTGCTGCAGGGTGTTGTACTTGGTCATATTGGCCACCGTTTTACCCACGTCCGCGTCGCTGATGCCGCTCTCGGCGCTCGTCAGGTTCTGGACTTGGTTGTTCATAACGTTGGTCGCTGCCGACAACTGGTTGACGCTGGCGCCAATCGTGCCGCGCCACGACGCAACCGTCGCAATCGCTTTATTGATCGCAACCAATTCGGTCGCTGCAGAAGCGGTGGTTGTCAGTGCCGTGTCGGCACTGTTTAGCTGCAGATTTGTAACACCGGGGGTCGTGATGGAGGTTTGCACCGTCTGATGCCCTAACGAGGTGCCATCCCCAAGGTAGACGTCAGCGGAGTTGGCGGATGTGTTAGTGGGAGTCATTGGACCCAGCACACTGTCGTTCGTAGACACTGTCAGGTTGTCGCTGGCGTTCGTCGTGTTTGAGATCACCAGGTTTCCTCCGCTTATCGCTGCACCCACACCGGAAGAAAGCGTCCCTTCAGCGACTGCGGCAGTAATGGCACTTTGCAGATCTGAAATCTTACTTGTCCCGCCGGCCGTGAAAACAAAAGTGCCGCCCGTGGTAGCGTCACTGATGGTCACCTCTTTTCCCGATGTCAGAGGGGTGGTGGTGGCCAAACTTCCCTGGGTCGAAGTAAACGAGGAATTGTTGTTGTTCACGAACACTTGCTGCCCGTTAAAGTTGGTTGTGGTGCCGATGCTGCCGATCTGCGTCTGAATCGCCGTATATTCGGTCTGAATCGCCTGCGCCTGGGGCCCGGTCAAGCCTCCGTTGGCTGCCTCAGTAGCCAGCGTAACTGCCTGGTTCAGCAGTGTGGTCACCTGCGACAACGCGCCGTCCGCGGTCTGCAACAGCCCCGTACCGTTGGTGGCGTTCTGTACCGATTGCGTCAGCGCCGCGATGTTGGCCGTCAAGCCATTCGCAATAGACAAGCCCGCCGGATCGTCAGAACCGGAGTTGATCTTCGAACCCGAAGAAAGCTGGGTCAACGTATTCTGCAGAGACGTCTGCGTCATGTCCAGATTGTTCTCCGCTGTCAGAGCGGAAAGGTTGTTCAGAATGCTGAGTGCCATGGAAACTCTCCTTCTTGCCCTCTTTGACGGAGCCGGCCGGATTGCCGCGCCTTCCGCTTGAGCCGTTGTTTCGTACACCACTGCTATCGGAGGGTTCCCCATCAAGCTTTACCGCACTCCAAAATATTTGTTTTTTCTAACCGCCGCTCTCCACTCCGTCAGCTGAAGTTTTCCTCTGCTTCGCCGATAACTTGGATGGAAGCAGGACAACTTCATGATTGAACTCACCAGGCTCAACGGCCATCCCCTAATCGTCAATGCTGAGTTGATCAAGTTTGTCGAGCAGAACCCTGACACCGTCATCACCCTGGTCACCGGAGATAAAATGGTTGTACGCGAAGCGGCACCCGTGGTCATGCTCCGTGTCCTCGCATACCGCCGTAATCTTCTTCACCCTGATCTTCTGCCGCCAACCTACTCTCGCGAACTGGACTCCGCTCCCAACGTCCCGCCCTCCGATCAGGAATAACTGGAGGTCATTGTGGATAAGGGAACTGTTGCCGGAATCATCGTCAGCTTTGGAGGCATCACCGCCGGCCTTCTGCTTGAAGGCGGCAAACTCAGCCAGATCCTCCAGCCAACCGCGGCTCTCATCGTCGCAGGAGGAACCGTCGGCGCCGTGCTTCTGCAATATCCCCTCGCTACCGTGTTTACTGCCGCGCGCAGTCTCCGCACCGTGTTCTTCGAACCGCGTTCACGCGCTAGCCATGAGATCACCCGCCTCACAAACCTTGCGCAGAAGGCACGCCGCGACGGCATCATCTCGCTGGACGCTCAGCTCTCGCAAATCGCGGACCCATTCCTGCACCGCGCCCTCATGCTCGCCGTCGATGGCACTGAGTCCGGCGAACTCAGGGCGATCATGCAACTTGAACTTGACGCCAGCGCCGAAGCCGAAGACGATCTGCCACGCGTCTATGAGTCGCTCGGAGGTTTCGCCCCCACCATAGGAATCATCGGCGCCGTCCTCGGCCTCATCCAGGTCATGCAGCATCTCGATAAAATCGACGAGGTCGGTCGAGGCATTGCGGTTGCGTTCGTAGCTACGATTTACGGCGTCGGCTTCGCGAACCTCGTCGCTTTGCCCATCGCCGGAAAACTCCGCCATCGCCTGCGCCGCCGTCAGATCCTGCGCGAGCTTACCCTCGAAGGCGTCATCTCCATCCTCGAAGGCATCAATCCCCGAATGCTCGAAGCCAAGCTCAAAGGATTCCTCCAGCAGGCCGCTGAAAAACCATCGGCCTCCGGCCACTTCCACGTCCGAGCCAAGGCTGGCGGAGCTTCCGCCTCGAATGAAGCTTTATGAGAAGACGCCGGCGCCGCGAAGACAACCAGGAACGCTGGATGGTCTCATACGCCGATTTCATGACTCTGCTTTTCGCTTTCTTCGTCGTCCTCTACTCTTCCTCGCAGGTGGATAAGTTGCGCATGGCGAAACTTTCCAGCGCCATCACTGCCGGCTTCTCCCACCTCGGCAACGGCGAAGGCCAGGGCGGTGCCACCATCGTCGTGCCGGATACTATTCCCATGCCGCCGCCATACCCGGCCAACGATTCCAACTCCGCTCACGCCATCCGCGCCAAGCTGGAACGAGGTTTATCCGAGGAGCTCGAACGCCGTACGGTTTCCGTGCGCGAAATCCCAGATGGCCTCGTGCTTAGCCTCCGCGAGGTCGGATTCTTTGAAAGCGGCTCGGCTACGCTCCGCGCCAGTTCCATGGACACCTTTGATCGTCTCGGCTCCGTCCTTGGCTCCGAACCCAGCAATCTCCGCATCGAGGGACACACGGACAACATTCCCATCCATACCCCGCAGTTCCAGTCCAACTGGGAGCTTTCCACCGCACGCGCCACTGAGATCATTCGAATCCTGCTCACGCGCGAGCACATTGAGCCGCAACGGCTCTCCGCCGCAGGTTATGCCGAGTATCACCCCGTTGCCGATAACGCCACTGAAGACGGAAGGCGCCTCAACCGGCGCGTCGATATCGTGATCGTCGCTGCGCATTCACCTGCTCCCGCAACCTCTCCCCCAATACCCGCCGCTAAGCTGTAAACTCAGAGCGAAAAGCCAACCGTCTGATTGGCTGAGGCAGGCGAGACAAGCGCGGGAAGGACCGGCATATGCCGGCAAAGTCAAAATGAAAATTAAAGCAATCATCACCGGAGCAACCGGCATGGTCGGGGAAGGCGTTCTGATCGAGTGCCTGAACCATCCCGATGTAGAACAGGTGTTGGTCATCAATCGAAAGTCAGGAGGAGTGTCGCATCCAAAACTGCGCGAAATGATTCACATAGATTTTTTCAATCTGGCAGACATAGAACAACAATTGCTCGGATTCAACGCCTGCTTCTTTTGTCTGGGTGTATCGTCCGTCGGCATGAGCGAAGAGGAATATAAGCATATTACTTACGACCTCACGCTGAACGTAGCGCAGCTGTTGGCAAAATTGAATCCGGAGATGACCTTTTGCTACGTGACTGGCGCGGGTACCGACGGTAGTGAAAAAGGACGAATTGCCTGGGCGCGCATAAAAGGCGCGACAGAAAACGCCTTGTTACGCCTCTTCAAACATGCCTATATGTTCCGCCCCGCCTTTATGAAAGCAACACCGGGCCAGAAGAATACAAAAAGTTACTACAAGTTTTTTGCCTGGCTCTATCCCATCGGCAGGGCACTTTACCCAGCAGGCTTTTGTACTTTGAAGGAAGTGGGCCTAGCTATGATCGAGGCTGCACGCAACGGCTATCCGAAACATATTCTGGAAGTAAAAGACATCGTTAAGTTGGCAAAACTCAGCCCTTAGCGCGACATTGTTCCCAATCGCCCCACATCTGCCGTAGTCATCGGATGTGCGCCTCTGCCCTTCGTCTTTGCTCTTCACTTTGAAACATTGAAACCCTGAAACTCTGAAACCTTACTCCTCACTGCACCGGCACTTCCTCGGACCTCAGCAAGCGCGCCAGTTTATCGGTCAGGGCGCGCAGCGTGAACGGCTTCTGCAGGTATTCCGTCTGCGGATCGATCTCTCCATCGCGTGTCAATGCGTGTTCCGCGTATCCCGACATGAATATTACGTGCAACTCCGGCAAAAACTCCAGTATCCGATTCGCCATTTCCCGCCCGTTCATGCCCGGCATCACTACATCGGTCAGCAATAGGTCGATCTGCCCGCAATGCCGCTTGCTCGCTTCGATCCCCTCTCTGGGATGCGAGCACGACAGTACGTTATAACCCTCCCGCTCCAGCACCTCGCACATCAGCCCGCGAACCATCTCCTCGTCTTCGACCAAAAGAATCGTCTGCTTCGCCGACTCCTGGCTGTGTGTCCTCAAAGCAGGAAACTCCCCCATCGCTTCAGCCGATTCCATTCTCTGTTTCTCCCGTTTATGGCGTGGCCTGCCAGCCTTGATTAAAGAAATAAAATTCTGTCGAGTTATCTTCTTCGGAAAGGCCGGCTCTTGCCCACTTTCTTCGGCGGTTTTTCAGAGGATTGCTTCTCGTGTTTTCAAAAGAGGACCGTGTCCCCATTTGGACACTGCCAATTGATACTCTGGAATGCAATTCAAAGGGCGGCCTCATCATGGCCGCCCTTTCGTTACATCTTCCCAACCATGGATCAATCGTGAGCGATCATTCCGTTACCTCTGAGGTCAATCTTTCTACGCTCGGGCAAACAAAGACTCATCCGTCAACTCACGCCTTGAAACGATTAACTCTTCGTGCGATCGTTGCCTCGTTTTTCTCTCACCTCAAATTGCCGTCTCCGGCCTCCTGAGCATCGCATCTTTCAGCATCCACCAGAAAATTCGCGGGTTCTTTCGCGCCTGCGACAAACTGTATGGCAGCCATCCATAGCCATACGGCACATACACGCGAGTGCGCACTCCCATTGCGGCGGCAATTCTCAGCACCGCTTTCGAAGGCAATCCAAAAAGCAATTCCAGTTCGCAAGGCGTACCCGCCTTCATTAACCGTTGCAGAGCGGGCGCAGCAAGAGTGGGGTTGTGCGTGGCAACGGCCACAAAGCTCGCACCTCCCGCCAGCCGCTCGATGACCTCCAGAAATCCCTTGTGTGGATCGCGCTGCGGCATCGCCGGATCGGCCCATTGTCCTTTGACAACCCTCACGCCCATGCCGCGATTCACCGCCCAATCCGCGTCCTCCAGGCTGCGCGCCCAGCGCCCGGGCAAGGTGAAGGAGAGGTTCGCGTAATGTGGCAGCAATGCTTCCAACAAGGCGCGTGTAGGGTCGGCCGAGTCAAATCCAAGCGCATCGAAATGCAGCCTCGTCTTGCTGCATTTACATTTGTCAATCAATTGCAGTAATGCTTCGGTGGAGTACTGCATCGACGGTGCCTTCACCGACAGGTAGCAGTCGAGTGCCTCACCCTCAAGTGCCTGCGCCGAATCCAGGCACGCGTTGAGCACGTAGTCCGGTGCGGCTCCTTCTTCATCCCAGAAAGCGATACTACTGGCCATGCCGCGGCCGCCCAGCGCTCTGGCCGTCGCCAATGCATCGCCAAGTTCGGGTCCCGCGATATAGGAGCGTGCGGCGCGCCGCATCACCGGGAGCACCATGCGCGCAATGCGCTGGCGTATGGAATGGTTCACCTGGAATTCTCCATTCGACCGCGCAACTGCGTTTTGATAGCATCCTTGGCGTGCTCGGCCACAACATTTACCCAGCCTCGAATGGTCGGAGCACAGAGATTGAGACTGACCGACTCGTGCAGACGCGGTGCCCAGATCTGGTTCCAGGCTTCGCTCCTGCCCATCAGTTCATAGCGGGCGCAGCCGCGCTGGCGCGCACTGCGCAGGCTTTCCACCATCAGCAAAGTGCCTGGAGATACCCGCGCGAAGCTTTCGTCAAAGCCCATCTTGAAGAGCCAGAAACAACCCTCGTGCTCAATGGCAAGTTGCATGGCGGCCGGCTGATCCCCAATGCGTAACATTCCGACGCGCAGTGTACCGAGCCGGCATGCCGCCTGTGCAAGCTGCGCGTAGAACGTTCCCACATGCGGGTCGGTCGCCAGCGCCGAGCCCTGCTGTCCCTTCCACCCTGCAGCCTCCACTCGAAATGCGTCGCGCAACAGTGGAGCGAGAGTTTCCGTTGTCGGGATCACGATCTCGCAATGCACCATCCCCTGCTTTTCAGCATTGCGCATAGCACGACGCAGATCTGAGCGGCGTCCGGAGTTGAGATGTGATTCGGGTTCGAGCCAGCTGTCGTCCAGTTCCAGCCACGGCCGTCCATACGAAGGACGCGTAACAAGACGCCGCCCGCCGATGCGCCGCAGACTTTCGACGATGACAGAGTCAGCCGGCATGTCCCGGATCAGCACGGGCGTGCCCATGCGCACGATCAACTCACTGAGTTCCTCCGCAGCGGAGGCATCGGCGTAGGCAAATTCGGTGGGCTCGTACAACTCGACTCCGAGTGGGACAAGCGCGCTTGAATCCGGGCTCGCGACAAAGGCCGCAATGGCGCGAGGACTGGGATCACCTGCAACCACGAAGTGTAGTCCATTGTTAGGAAACGCTTCTACGCAGGCTTGCGCCCAGATATAGCTTTGCATCGGGCTTACAGCGGGCAGAACCTCCCAGGCTGAGCGCAGCTCTTCGACTCCTCGCACGGTGCCCGTGTTTGAAACGAGCTGCAGACCCGAGCTCCGTGGCTGCGCCGAAGGAAGGATTGCTCGACTTGCAGTCATTCGCGTTTACCTCAATCAATACAATTAGAAGCAGCAATTCACATCTTGGATGTACCTAACCAATTTGAGCCGGGGCCTTAGGCTTCAGGCATCCAAAACGCCCACAATTCCAACTAATTGTGAGTGGCAGGTAAGCTTTCGTCCACACTGGCTTAAAACCCTTATGAGCGCATTGTCAAATATCGTTTCTGCGAAGTCGCACTCGCTGATGGTTTCGGAGTATCGCGAGTGGGCTGAGTTGAAAGACATCCAAGCTTCTTGGAGCAATCTCGTAGCCCAGGCTCCGGAACTAAGTGTCTTCGTAACCCCGGAATGGTTGTTCTCCTGGTGGCGCGCTTACGGACAGAACAAAAAACTCTGTGTGCTTGTTTTTACCGATCCGCGAGCTGGCGTTGTTGGCATTGCGCCCCTGTACTGGGAGAGCCGAAGATTCATGGCCTTTGCCAAACTCCGCGTGCTGCGACTGATGGGCGACGGATCGGGAGACTCTGACGACCTGGACTTCATCTCCAAGCCGGGCTATGCAGCGGCGGTCGCTAAGGGCATTTTCGATTGGATGCGCCAGGCCCCGTGGGATCTGTGTGAGTTCGAGTGCCTTTCGTCCGAATCCGAAGTAGTAGCCCTGCTAAGAGACGAGATGCAAGAGCTAGGCTGGCATGGTACGGCGTCGCATCGCCCGTACACCAGGGTTGCGCTTCCTGAGACATGGGAGAGATATCTCAAGCAACTCGGCGCGAAAGAGCGTCAAAAGGTTGGCATTCGACTGCGCAGACTGCTATCACGGCATCAGGTATCCTTCCGGCGCTGTGACCACCTTCATGAGCTACCTGCATTTCTGGCGACTCTTTTTGCGCTTCACCAGAAGCGATGGGAAACAAAAGGGGAGCCGGGAAGTTTCAGCCTGCCCGAGCGGCGACTCTTCTATGAAGAGATGACGCGGGCGCTGTTATCCCGCGGCTGGCTCGAGCTTTGGCTAATGGAGATGGACGGCCACGCCGTCGCGGCGCAGATCGGCATGCGCTACGGAAACTGCTTCTATGCCCTACAGGAAGGCTTCGATCCCGCTTATGCCACCGACAGCGTGGGATATGTGCTGCGCTCTCAGATTCTTCGGGAGTGCATCCAGCGTGGCACCCGCTTCTATGATTTTCTCTATGGCGACCAGGCAAGTAAGCAACGCTGGGCCGCAAACGTAGGCTACTACATCGATATTCACTTTGCCCGACGGGGTAGCGCCGGGGCCGCTTATCTGGCAAGTGGGCAGGCCTTGTGCGCTGCCAAAGATTGGTTTCGGAAGCACGCCCCAGCCAGGATATGGAAGGCGCTGCAAACACTTCGGCGCTGCTTACGAGAACGGCGACCGGAGAGTGAGATGAGTGTAGAAAGTGCGATGGAGTGAGCCGCGGACTGAAAGCTTTGTCGCTGGCTTGGCATCGTTCGGGGCAATTTTCTCATCTTATTCAAAGCTGATCCGATCTGGAGCTGGCGCGTACGATGCGCACGAAGAGAAAGAGAACAGCGCGTTTCGGTAAGTTTTGATAGCAGGCCACTTTAGCTGTCAGCCCGGAGATAAGGCTGCGGTTCAGAGGGCGAAGCTGTACCCTTTTTGACACAAACCTCACGACCGTCCTCAGTCGCTCGATAACGTTAACTTCTCGCCACCCCGCTCGCCCAGTCGAAGTTGGAGAACCAGAAAATGAGTCTTAAACTTGAGCCATCCGATCCTCACCCAGTCAGAGCTAACATCGATTCGCCAGCAATGTTGACCATGAGGCAAGCGCCCGGTAACTTTGCCGGCGCCCTATTTACCTCCGAGATGTCGGAGGTCTCGCGCTTATGGGCGAAGTTGCGGAAACACTGGAAACTCTCCACCCTCTTCGCCGTCACGGTGTTTATGGTAGTTGCAGCCGTGACGATCGCGACGCAGCCCTCCTACGAGCCGGTTGCGCAGTTGGAGATCGATCCCCAGGGCGCGGCGCTATTCAATTCACCGAACGCCAGTTCCGAACCCGGAAGCGACGAGTACCTGGGTACGGCGACCAAGAAGCTGACAGGCGACGAGTTGGCGATCAATGTAATTCGAAAGCTTCATCTTGATCAGGCGCCGGAATTTGCCACGCCGCCTACGCTGCTTGAACGCCTGGTCGCAAAGCTGAGAAACGTGTCCGGCCCGGCCCAGGCCACATATGCCGCGCTCCCTTCAAACGCAGCGGTCCGGCTTACGCGTGAGGAAAACCTGGCCCTTGATCGATTCCATAAGCAGCTCAAAGTGCAACGGGATTCGACCAGCAGGATCATCAGCGTCAGTTACTCGAGCACCGATCCGGTGTTGGCCGCCGATGTTACAAACACAGTGCTGACTACTTTTATCCAGATGACATTCGCGCAGCGCGAGGCGGACATTGCGCAACGCTCCAGCTGGCTGGATGCACAGTTGAACGACGTGCGAAGTAATCTGAATGCCTCGAGTCGCGCCCTTGCCGAGTTCCAGAGAGAGACGGGAATTGCCGACGTTGACAACGCCAAGAACACAGTGTCTGAGCAGTTGGCCGAGCTTACCCGCCAGGAAACAATGGCTCAGACCGAGCGCACGCAACTGGAGTCGCTGTTCTCCGCGGTCTCTAACCCCGATGCCGTCGCCGACGTGCAAAAGAACACGGTGGTTCAAGATCTGTCGAAAAAGCTTGCAGAAACCCAGGTTGATTTGAAAAGGCAGGAAGTGACCTATGGCGAGAATCATCCCACGGTCATAAAACTGAAAGACGAAGCAGCTGAGTTGCAGCACCAGTTGAATATCCAAACAGATGCGATCATGCGGCAGATGAAGGGCAGCTATGCTGCCGCTCAAACGCGCCAGCGCGCCATCGCCGCCCAAGTGCGAACCGCCTCGGGGCAACTCGGCAAGGTTGCGCGCTACAACGAGCTTAAAAAAGACGTGGAGACAAATACCACCTTAGCGAATGACCTTTACCGCCGTATTAAAGAAGCCGGAATCACGGCCGGCGCTCGCGCTACAGACATGGCAATCGTCGATCCGGCGCGCGTGCTTGATCGGCCGACCCGTCCGAATTGGACTTTGAATCTCGCGGCAGGAGCGCTCATTGGACTGCTGGGAGGAATTCTGATCGGCTTTATCCGCGAAAGTTTTGACACAAGGATTCACGCTGTTGAGGATCTCCGGGGAATGGCAATTGCTTCGTCGGTCTCGTTCATACCGGAGTTTGGCAGCGACATGACATTTCGCGAGAGAGCGCGAATGCGAAAGCTTACAGAAGCAGGAGCGCCGGAGATGTACCTGCAAAAGCGCCCTCGTTCGCCCGAATCCGAAGCACTACGCAGCCTCGGTTCATGTGTAATGCTCGCGCGGGAGAGCAAATCGTTGCGCGTCATATTGGTCACCTCGTCACTTCCTCGAGAAGGCAAGTCAACCCTGGCCGTGAACTTTGCCAGCGCGCTCTCGCGCCATGGCAAGACTTGCCTGGTGGACGCCGACCTCCGCGCGCCAAAGGTCGCTAGGGCCTTCGGTATTACCTCCAGCTCGGGATTAAGCGAGTTGCTTGCGGGGCAGCAGACCATCCATTTGAATCCAGCCGCAGGGCTGCCAAACCTGATGGTTCTTACCGCCGGCAAAGCGGCTGCAAATTCAAATGCGGCTGACTTGCTGTGTTCCGACGCAATGCGGAAAATTCTGGACGGATTGCGCTCTCAGTTTGATTCTGTGGTGATCGATGCGCCGCCACTATTGCCCTTCGCCGAGGCTCGCGTGCTCTCCACGCTGGTGGATGGAATCATCATGGTATGCCGCTACGGTGTGACCACTCGAAACGCTCTGGCGCAGAGCGAGTCAATCCTGAAGACGGTCAACTCAGCACCGGTGATCGAAGTCGTGATGAACGGCGCTCTCATCGACAGCGGAGATTACGCCTATTACGGCTATGAGAAGAAATCTACCGGCGCGGCATGAGAAACCCTGGATCCATCTAAGTTGTCTTTACTTTGACAAGGCTCATGGAAGCACGGTGAATTTGAATTGGCAGCGCCACTAAGTTCCATCTCCGGAGCAGTCCCGGCGGCGTCTTCGGAAGATCACCAGTCTAATCTCCACAAAATGGCGAAGGGTTTTGCCTGGACCAGCGTGGGGATGTGGTCCACTCAGCTATTTACTTGGCTGGCGACGTTTACAGTGGCCCGTCTGCTTACCCCGGCAGACTTCGGACTGGTGGCAGTTGCCTACCTGTGCATTGGCGTCATGACGGAAATCTGCGGTGCCCTGGGATGGGTAGTGGTAAACCTCCATGACCTGAGCGAGGAGCAGATCGGAGAGCTCAACACACTGGTTGCGCTGGTGGGCACTGCAGGCTTCGGGGTGACCTGCCTGCTCGCGCGCGCAATCGGAACGTTTTTCCACATGCCGCACATGCCAATGATCCTGTTCTGGATGAGCATCATCTTTCTGCTCACCGCAGTCAGGATCGTGCCGGCAGCACTCCTGCAGCGCGACTGTGATTTCAAATCCCTGGCGACCATCGAGTCAGCCTCCTACCTGGCCTACGCGCTTTGTACTGTGGCGCTGGCGTTGATGGGTGCCGGGTACTGGAGCCTGGTCGCCGGACTGGTCTTGATGTCCGCGGTCTCAACATTGCTGACGTTGCGGGTACGGCGCCAAAGCTTTCGCTGGCCCACCCGCATCGCGTTACGCCGCCCGCTTCGCTTCAGCAGCCACATACTGATCAGTAACGTGGCCTGGTATATCTATTCGAACTCCGACTTCATGGCCGCGGGCCGAATGCTCGGACAGGCGGCGTTGGGCGCTTATACATTCGCATGGACCCTGGCGAGCGCTCCGGTGGACAAGATAGCAAAGCTCGTAAATCGAGTAATGCCTACGTACTTTGCGGCTGCGCACAAGGAGAACGAGACCGGCGCGTTGCGGACTTATCTGCTGACTCTGGCCGAAGTGGTTTCTGTCATCGTGCTACCGATGGGCGTAGGCCTGGCAATTATTGCCGACCAGTTCCTTAATGTAGTGCTTGGAGCCAAGTGGGGAGCAGCGGTCGGTCCGCTCCGGATTCTGCTTGGCTACGCGGTGATCCGTGCGCTGACCAATATTCTGGGTCCGCTACTGAATGCCAGACAACAGACCCATTTCACCATGTGGACGAACATTGCCGCCGCCATTTACTTCCCGATTGGATTCCTGATTGGCGCGGCCTGGGGCACTAACGGCATCGCGACCACATGGCTGCTGCTGTATCCCTTGCTGGCAATTCCGCTTTTCATTCGAACCTTTCGCGAGATCGAGTTGTCATGGGTTCAATTTCTGCAGGCTCTGTGGCCCGCAGTCAGTTCAGGACTTCTGATGGCTGCTGCCCTGCTCCTGGCGCGGGGATTCCTGCCCATCGAGTGGCCCGAACTTGGCCGCTTGATATTGGAAATCGCGACTGGGACCCTGGTGTACGTATGCAGCCTGCTGTTGTTGCATCCAGAAAATGTTCGCAGGTTATATCTCATCGTTCGACCGCCGAGTCCAAAATGTATCTGAGCGAAACTTCATTGCTGCGAAAACTGTTGTTTGCTGCAGCCCTCCTGCTGCTCGCCGTGATGGTGGGGTGGTTGGTAGCGCGGGAAGCATGGGTTCCGCTGGCTGGAGCTCTGGGCCTTGTTCTGCTGGCGATATGGCCCGCGTATATGTGGCTTGGCGTATTTGTGTTTCTCGTTCCATTCGACGATCTTCTGTCGCTGCGGTCTGGCGGAGGCGGCACGACACTCACCCTGCTCATAGGCCTGGTGACCCTCTTTGTGGCGCTCGGCTCCGCTCTGGCGCTGCGCCGATTCTGCCTTCCTCTGCGTCCGGCGACCCTCTTGTTCGCGTTTATAGCCTGGCAAGGGTGCACGGTGCTGTGGTCAGTGGACCGAGAAACGGCGATCGCTCGCTTGCCTACCATGCTCAGCCTGCTGGCCTTTTACCTGGTAATGACGAGCTACCAATTCTCCGAAAAGGAAGTATCGAGGATCAGCCGGTTCGCGATTTTCGGCGGTTTCGTGGCGGCGGCAATTACCCTCTATGAGTTTCGCAATGGAATCTTTTATCTCAACATGCACATGCGTGGAACTCTTGTATTAGGCGATAGGCAGGCCGATCCCAACCTTCTCGCAGCGAGCCTTCTGCTGCCGCTCTCCCTCGTAGTGGGAGAGGTTCTGGGCTCGACGAGATTGATCGGCAAGCTTCTGCTTTCGTTCTGCGCTCTGCTAATCGCCTCGGGAATATTTGTAACTGGATCGCGCGGAGCACTGCTGGCAATCGCAGT
>CAWCZZ010000001.1:0-204466 GCA_963800195.1 uncultured Acidobacteriota bacterium | reverse complement strand
AGCCGCTCGAACTCGTCAAGGCGCGTGGAGTCGGAGGAGCGGAGATCGACTTTGACGACGGCCCGCTGGGGAATGGTGTTGATGGAGATTCCACCATCGATGTTGCCGATATTGAGTGTGGTACGAGGATTGGCGGGCAGCGGGATGCGGGAGAGAGTGACCACGGCGAGTGAGGCTGCAACGACGGGATTGGCCGCGCCGTAATCGCTCCAGGAATGGCCGCCGGGGCCCGTGATCACGATTTCGAAACGGCGGCTGCCAAGAGCTTGCGAGATGATGTTATCGATGCCGGCACCGTCGAGAGCGACCAGGGTCGCTATAGAAGGCGCTGGTAAATCATCTGTAGCTGTGGAAGGGGTGGAAGCCAGATGCTCGCGGTAAAGGTGGCGCATGCCGCGCAGATTACCCTCGCCCTCTTCCCCGACATTGGCAACAAAGAGCAGCGGCACGGCGGTGACAATGCCTGCCTCGTGTAAGGCTGAGGCTAAGGCCCAGAGAGCGGCAAGTCCAGAGCCGTTGTCACTGATACCAGGACCAAGCAACCGCGCATTCTCGCGCCGGACGTCGAGTGGTGTGGAGGCGGGGAAGACCGTATCGAGATGAGCGCTAACGGCGACAGATGGGGAGTCAGCCTGCAAGCCGGGGCGCGCGGCAAGCAGGTTGCCAACAGCATCAGTTGCCGTGCTGAGTCCGCAGGACTGGAGGCGCGCTGCAAGCCAGGCGGCGCGCGCTTGCTCGGCAAAGGGCGGTGCAGGAACGGCGGTGATAGCGAGCTGGAAATCTGCGATGTCACGCTCGTGGCGGGAAAACCACTCGAAAACCTGATGAACTCGGGAGTCGGCAGAGAGGCGATCGACCTCCTGTGAGAGCGTGCAGGGTTGAGTGCGCTCGGATTTCGATCGGAGCCAGGGGAGAAAAGGCATTGCAGAAATGATGGTACACGAGGCCCGACCCCACGCTCTCTAAAAGAGGGTACGGACGGACCAACTGGAACTTCCACCAACTGGAACTTCCTAAGTGAAGCCTAAATTCGCAAAAAAGAAGTCGGAGCAGGCTATCCGGCGTTCGCGCAGGAATTCAGTCCTTGAACGCGCCCGCGATGCCATATCCCAGGGCGAAAGCCAGCAGACCGGCCGCTGCCGAAAGCGGCAAGACATAGACGCGGGCTGCCTTTTGCACGTCGAGGCGCTCGCGCACCGTGCTCCGCAATTCTTCGACGGATTCATGCAGACGCTGGCGCTGGCTGGCTGCGCGCTGCTCTAAGACATCGGTAGGAACTGGGTTGGTCATCGCGCGCTCCTGGTTTCGTTCTGTAACCAGATCTGGTCCTGCTTCAACATGCGCAGGGTACGCTCGGGCTTGAGCCCGTGCTTCAGCCGACCTACTCCGAATGCAATCGCTAATCCACCGGTCAGCAGAAAGACGGCTCCTACAATAGCAAAGGCCGCAGCCCAGGCTCCGGCTCCGCCGCCCAAAATCATAGCCACCAAGGCAACCAGAGCGACACAAAGAAACAAGCCCGCAAACATAGCGAGAACGGCCCCGGCGGCGATGATCGGAAGAGCCGCCATGGCCAGGGCCATTTTCTCGCTCATCTCCGCACGCAACATTGCGATCCTAGTTGAGGCAAATTCCTTCAACTCGTCCTTGAATTCAGATAGCACTTGCGCCAAGGACTTTTCGGGCGGGTAGTAATTGGGTCGGCTAGCCACGGTGAGACCTCCTGCTGAGTCGAAGTGCTACGCCGGCAGCAAAACAAATTCCGGCCATGGCGGCGATGGTCTGCAGCGGATACACGCCGACCAATCGTTTGGCTCGTTCACGGGATCGGGAGAGCGCGCTGCTGATCTCACTGCGGAAGAGTTGGAAGCGCTCCCCAGCCTCCTCGCTCCATTCGTCCAACTGTTGCGCGGCGCGCTGGCGAGCATCGCCAGCTTTTTCGACGATTGTCTCCGCCATGACCGAAGCCCGTTCCACGCCTTCGCGCACCGCATGATAGACCCGCCCGGCCTCATCCTGTTCGGCTTCCGAGGAGGAAGAAAAACCGGGCTGCGCGGCGGGCTTGCGCACCAACTCAAGCCCCCGCCGTAGCTGGCGTTGCGCGCTGCCGACGGCGCCGCCAATGCGCTCTGCGGTGCCAGTCATACTGCTCCGATTGCCGTGCTCCAGGGTGAAGCCGGTGGCGTTGCTGGCCGCAGCCTTCTGTTGAGCTGCCGAGTCGCCTGTGTGAAGGGACGGCCCTGCGCTCTCCCATGCAGGCGATATGTTTTGCGCGGGAGATGACGAGGCTGGTCGCGCTCCGCTTTCAGGAGCGCGTGGATCGTGAGGATCGTCGGAGGGAACTTCAGACATAGTTGAGCCTCGGAGTTCGGACGTCAAGCTTTGTGATGAGCAAAGACGCCCGGGTGTTGGCAGGCCATCGGGCGGTTGCCCGGAATCCGAGAAAAAGCCCCGCGCCTGTCCGGAACTCCGGGCAGACGCAGAGCGATGTCAGAGTCTCGCAAGCTCGATTAGAAGGCGTCGCCGCCGCCACCGCCGAAGCCCCCGCCGGAGAAGCCACCTCCGCCACCGAAGCCACCGCCGCTGTCAAAGCCTGAACTACTGGAACTGGCCTGCGGTGCGGCTTCGAACGACTGATAGGCAGAAGTGGAAAAAGCATTCATGGAGTTTGTGAACATGAGCGGAGTCCACATCAGTCCGGGACCGTAGCCGGAGCCGACATACCAGGAGGGCGGTTCGGTGATGATTCCCTGGAAAGCCTTGGCCCAGTGCTGCTCGACGCCGAAGGCCATGGCATAGGGCAGGAACTTTTCAAAGGTGTCGGGAGGCATGCGCTTGATGCGGTCGCCATCGACGCGGGTCATGAACTCCTTGAAGCCCAGGCACTCGACCCGGGTGCGCGCGCCTCGAACGGTTTTTGCGGCGAGGTGGTGGCCAAAGAGATAGACAATGCCAATGGTAAGCAGCACGGCTATCACCAACACTAATGGTGAATTGGTAAGGTGGACCGCTCCAGTCATTTGCAGCCATGCGAATGGGAGAACAATCAGCAGCACACCGACAAATGCAAGTCCCTTGGCCGATTCGGGATCGGTGGAGTAGAGGCCTTTGCCGTCGAGTGAGTCCATGATCTCCCGGCGTATCGAGGGCAGGGCCACGTAAAAGCGGTTCTTCAAACTGGAGAGCGTGGTCTCCTCGGCGGTGACTTCAGGGAAGATGTTGTTAAGTACTTCGAACTCATGCGGCGCCAGGTTCTGCCACTCCGGGCGCGGCTTCACCAAGCGCAGAATGTAATCCTTGTGGGTGATAAAAAGCACCTTCTCATCGCTCTCTATAATTTTGAGATAGCCCTTTACCGCAAGATCGACAAGTGTGGATGTAATGTCGCGAGCTTCGATGGCATCAGTCAGCAGAGTACCTGCCTCGGCTGGGGTGAGGCCCTTGGGCGGCTCATACATGGGAGCAACCGAGACGCCCGGATCAGGGCTGCGTCCCTTCCACCACCATAGGCTGAACATGACGACGAAGGCCCAGACGGGGATAAACGCACCGGGATTGCCGCCTACAAACCAAATAACATATCGTGTGAACCACGACGGTTCTTTGAGAATGCCCTTGGGGATATAGACATCGATAGTGAGCCCGCTGCGGGGTGGAAGCGGACTGGATACTTCGAAGTTAATGTTGCTGCCCTGAACGCTGGTGGTGGCATCGCGCTGGCGCGCGCCATAGCCGCCGGTGAAGGCCTGCGCCTTGAGCTGTCCGGCGGCAGCGCTGGGCAGGGCGACGAAGGCCGAGGCCTCCTCGATAGGAACCTTCCAATCATTGCCGGTCACGTTCCAGTAGAATTCGTCGTGGTCGTTGAAGAATCGGATGGCGTTGAGGGCGCGGTACCTGATGCGAACCATGCGCTCGGTGTTCGTGCCTCCGGCATAGATTTTGAGCACGAGAAACTGATTGCCGGTGCTTTCGGTGCGCGTACTCTGCTCGAATTTGATCTTCTGCCCATTCTCGTCGGTGACCGAATCCACTTTGAGGAAAAGCTTGTAATCGGTCCCGTTGGGGCCGGGATACTCGACTGGAATGTCGCGCAGGATACCGTTGAAGGAGCCTTCAAACGATGGCTGTATCTCCTCCTCGACCAGAACCGTGCCATCGTCGGCCACGGCGTAGTGAGCATCAAAGCGGGAGATCTTCCACGATCGGGCAAATGAAGGCGCCGCCACCAACAGGAGAACGGCAAGCAGGCAACCCCAGCGTAAGCGGCCGGGGTTCAGGAATGTCGAACGTTGGGTCCGATTCATGTTGATCCGAAATTAAAACTTCACGGTTGGGACGGTGCGCTCGGTGGCATCGGTGATCTCAAAGAACTGCCGCTGCTGGAAGCCGAACATCCCCGCGATGATATTGGACGGGAACGACTGAATTTTGGTATTGAGGTCGCGTACCACGGCGTTGTAGTAACGGCGCGAATTCTGCAGCGCCTCTTCCAGTTCAGATAGCGATTGCTGCAGCGCCTGGAACTGGGTATTGGCCTTCAAGTCAGGATAAGCCTCGGCGACCGCGAGTAATCCACGCAGGGCCTGGGTGAGCTGGCCCTCGGCCTGGGCACGGTCGGGGGCGGATGTAGCGGCCATGGCGGCGGAACGCGAGCGGGCTACGTTTTCAAAAGTACCTTTTTCGTGCGCGGCATAGCCCTTTACGGTTTCCACCAGATTCGGAATCAAGTCATGGCGGCGTTTCAGTTGAACGTCAATGTCGGACCAGGAATTATCTGCGCGGACTCTGAGCTGCACCAGGCCGTTATACATTCCGGCAATAATCAGGCCGATGACAACCAGAATGGCTACGAATACGAGCAAGGGGACCATGCGTATCCTCCGGAATCTTTCCCGAACAACACCTCATGATATCCCGCGCGGTACAGACAGGCAAAGCACAGTACTGCCGGAGTAATCATCTGAAAATGGCCAATCGCGATCTTTGCGAGCATGAAATGAGCTGTACGCGCACATGTGAATGTCATGTAAATCTTCGACCCTTGGTCAAGCCAAGCTCCTCTCTCGACCGTTTTAAGGTAAAAAAAGCCCCAGGAGGTTCGAATTCCTGGGGCTTTCGGCGGTGCGTCAGGAGGTCAAGTCGCTTCGGTGAAGCTACTTCAAAATCGCAGCCAGATCCTGCTCCGGAGTAGTGATTGCCATCAGGTTGTAGTTCTTTTGCAGCAACCCGAGGACCGTGGGCGTGATGAAGGCAGGCAGCGAGGGACCGATGCGGATGTTCTTGATGCCTAGGTGCAGCAGGGTCAGCAGAATCGCGATTGCTTTCTGCTCATACCATGAGAGCACGAGCGAGAGTGGCAGGTCGTTGACGCCGCAGTTGAAGGCGCCTGCGAGGGCGACGGCGATCTGGATGGCCGAGTACGCGTCATTGCACTGGCCGACATCGAGGAGGCGCGGAATGCCTCCGATATCGCCGAACTGCAACTTATTGAAGCGGTACTTGCCGCATGCCAGCGTCAAAATCACACAGTCATCGGGCACGGATTCGGCCAGCTCGGTGTAGTAGTTGCGGCCGGTGCGCGCGCCATCGCATCCGCCGATGAGGAAGAAGTGACGGATCTTGCCGGCCTTCACAGCACCGATAACCTTGTCTGCAACGCCGAGGACGGCGTGATGGCCGAAGCCGGTGAGAATCGACTCGTCAGGGCCGGTTTCGGCGTAGCCCGGCTCGGCAAGCGCCGCTTTGATGACCGCGGAGAAGTCCTTCCGGGTCACGTGGGTGAGGCCAGGCCAGGCCACGGCGCCAGTGGTGAAGATGCGGCTGCCATAGCTGTTCCTTGGCTGCTGAATGCAGTTGGAGGTCATGAGAATGGCGCCGGGAAAGGCCGCAAAATCCTCGGCTTGGTCCTGCCACGCACCGCCGTAGTTGCCGGCGAGATTCCCGTAAGCTTTGAGCTTGGGATAGCCGTGGGCGGGCAGCATTTCACCGTGGGTGTAAACCTGGATGCCAGTGCCCTTGGTCTGCTCGAGCAGGGCGGCAAGGTCGGCAAGATCGTGTCCGCTGACCACGATGGCCTTGCCTGCCGTGGGGTGGAGGCGCACCGGGGTAGGAGTGGGATTACCAAATGCGTCTGTGTTGGCCTTGTCCAGCACCTGCATGGTGCGCAGATTCAGCTCGCCAACTTTAAGAGCGTAGCCCAGCAGATCCTCGAGCGAGGGCGCGGGGTGGGTCAGGAAATCGAGAACCTCGTGAATGGTGGCGTGAACTCCGGCGTCGGTGCCACCAAGCTGGCGGGCGTGCTCGGCGTATGCTGCAACTCCCTTGATGCCGTAAAGGATTAATTCCTGAAGGTTTGCAACCTCATCCCCGTTCTTCTCCCTGGCTATGGGAATGCTGTGGGATTGTCCCTGGATGATCAGATCATCGAGGTGGGCCTTTGGCTTGAACTTGCTGGCTCCGTTGAAATGCTCGGGCTGCATGCCCTTGGCGGCGATGGCGCCCAGATACAATTCGCGGGCGTGGTCGCGAGTCTTCGCGGTTTGTGCAATGAGATGGGCGATGCGGACGGGATCAAAATTAACATTGGTAAGAGTGGCAAAGAGTGCCTCGACTACGAATTCGTCAATGGAGTCATCCCGAACCCCGAGTTTCGCTGCGCGATGGGCGAACATCGATACGCCCTTGAGTGCGTGCACGAGCAGATCCTGCAAGTTGGCGGTATTGTCATCCTTGCCGCAGACGCCAATCTGCGAGCATCCTTGGCCTTTGGCGGTTTGTTCACATTGGTAGCAAAACATTTAATGAAGCTCCCTTTTTTTTTACGATGAATCGATCCTACCGGAGAACTGGGAAAGCCTTAGCGACTTAAGTCACAGCCCGCAGAAATTGCCGCCGCGCGGCTCCGGCCCTGGCGAGGGTTGCAGGCAGAACCAATTCGTTCTACGCTCATACATCCCGCAAATTGAGATTTCCGGCCGGGCAGCCGGAGGAAGGTGGGCATCGCGGCGGTGGCCGTGTTTCGCCACGCGATGCGATAATTGGCTATGCTCTACGCAACCGATGATCTGAGAATTAAGTGGACGAAGGTGGTGCTGCCTCCGGCTTTTCTGGAGGAGGAGATGCCGATGACGGATACAGCCTCGGCCACCGTCTTCCAGGCGCGCAGCGCGATCTGCGAGGTGCTGGCTGGCCGGGACAAGCGCCTCATCGTGGTGGTCGGTCCCTGCTCCATTCATGACACCCAGGCCGCACACGAGTACGCCAGTCGGCTGAAGGAAGTGATCTCCGAGGTCTCCAACGAACTGGTGGTGGTAATGCGGGTGTATTTTGAGAAGCCGCGCACCACAGTTGGCTGGAAGGGACTGATTAACGATCCCCACCTCGATCAGTCCTACAAGATCAACGATGGTCTGCGGTTGGCTCGCCGTCTCCTTCTGGACCTGGCCGAAATGGGGGTGCCCGCAGGAACCGAATTTTTGGATATGATCTCGCCGCAGTATGTGGCGGCACTGGTGAGTTGGGGAGCAATCGGCGCGCGAACCACAGAAAGCCAGATTCATCGTGAACTGGTATCCGGGCTTTCCTGCCCTGTCGGCTTCAAGAATGCAACTTCGGGGAATGTGCAGATTGCGATTGAGGCGATGCTTTCAGCCGCCCATCCTCATACTTTTCTAGGCCATTCGAAATATGGCCAATCGGCGATTTTTGTGACCGGCGGCAACCCAGATACCCACGTTATATTGCGCGGTGGCAACAAGATGGTGAACTACAACGCAGATGCCGTGGCGGAAGTCTGCGCCAAGCTGGAGAAGTGCAAACTGAAGCCCCAGGTGATGATCGACTGCAGCCACGCAAATAGCCACAAAGACCACACCAAGCAGGGTGCGGTGTGCCGTGACGTTGCGGCGCAGATCGCTAACGGTGGAAAGTGCATCATCGGTATGATGATTGAGAGCAGCCTGGTTGCCGGCTCGCAGCCCCTGGTAGAAGGCAAATCGCTCACCTACGGACAAAGCATCACCGATGCCTGTATCGGCTGGCAAGAAACCGAAGGACTATTGCGAGAGTTGGCTGTTGCAGTGAAGGCAGGCCGCTAGCATGAACCGCAAAGCAGAGCAGGATTAAATAGACTGCTTAGTTCGTCCCTGGGCCGTGTTTGTACCGCTTGGGCCGCTTTTGCGCGGTGACCGCCAAGATTTTCACACGTCGGAAGCGCGAGAATTGAGACGCCGCGCGCGCCGAAATCGTGTCGCCAATCTGCAAAAGCATGTCAATAGTTCACTCCTGCGCAATTAAATCACTTCCTTACCCTCGTGAGACACAACCCTGAACTGCTCTGCTGCGTCGGATAGAAATGCGTGCTGGATTTATGGGCGCTGTTGGTGGGTAACAGGGCCATGATCACTCAAAGCAGCGCAACAGAATATGTGCAAAGGGAGGCCAAAGCTATGTCTGCTTTAGAACTTGGAGATTCCACCGGCCTCACACGTTGTCCTGATAGGGGCGATCTGGCCACGGCGCGCTGGTTTGCGGCTTGTACCAAGGCGCGCCATGAGAAGAAAGCCGCCTCCTATCTGCAGATGAAACAAGTGGAGGTGTTCTTGCCACTGTATAGAACCACCCATTTGTGGAACGGAAGGCGGGCGGTTTTACATCTGCCGCTGTTTCCGGGGTATGTATTTGTTCGCACTTCACTGCAGGATCGGATGCGCGTGCTGGAAGCCCCAAGCGTTCTTCACCTGGTTAACTCGCGAGGATTGCCTATTCCTCTGCCGGACGCCGAAGTGGAGCAACTCCGCGCCTGTCTATCTCTTGGCCTCAACGCGGAGCCCGTTCCGTACTTAAACACCGGAGACCTGGTAAGAATAGCCGACGGGCCGCTTGCCGGATGGAGGGGAAGGGTAGTACGTCGCGACGGAGAGGCGCGATTCGTTCTTTCTGTTGACCTGATCATGCGCTCAGTTGAGGTCAAGGTCGAAGCATCCAATCTTGAACGGATTTGCGCGGCCACTAGCGCCGCAGCTTGAGATGCTATTAGTGCCTGCGTCTGGCTGCGGTAAAGCTGCTTGTGTTTGAAAAGTTGTAAGTATTGGGACTCGTGAAGTCTATTGGAAGGCATATGCCGAACATTGTTTCCGGTGACACGCAGCGCATTTCGACTTCTGACGCAGTAATTTCGTACCGGTGGCTACTTATTGTCGCCTTCGAAATGGTCCTCTTTGCCCTGACCTACTGTTTAAGCTTCCTGCTTCGATTTGACCTCACGCTGGACGCGGCGAATCGCAGTTTGATCGGGCAGACTTTGTACTGCGTAGTTGTGATCAAGTTGACGGTTTTTGCCTGTTTCGGTCTGTTGAGCGGTTGGTGGCGCTACGTGGGGGTGCACAGCCTGATTGATATCGCCAAGGCCGCCTGTTGCAGTGCTGCACTCCAGTTTGTCACGATTCACTACCTGCTCCACACGCCTGGCTATCCGCGCTCGGTGTTCTTGATCGACCTGATGTTGACCGTGGTCGTGGCCGGTGGCGCGCGCTTTGCGGTCCGAGTTTATACGGAAACGGTTCGGCAGGACACTAAACAGCGCAGAACCCTGGTGGTCGGCGCTAACCGGGAAGGAACATCGATTGCTCGCCAGTTGCGCGAACAGCCGGAATTGAATTACAGCCCAGTGGGTTTCGTCGATGACGACGTAAGCAAAGTAGGTATTCGGTTGGATGGCGTAGCCGTACTGGGAACCACGGAAGCTCTTGGACTGCTCGTCGAGCGCCACCAAGTTGCCTGCGTACTGATTGCACTGCCATCCGCGAAAGGACCCGAGATCGAGCGAATTGTCGCCAGTTGCCGCGAGTGCAATGTCGAATTCAAGATTCTTCCGCCGTTCAGGGATCAAATCGGACGCTCCGATTTGGTGAGCCAGGTGAGAAACGTGCGGGTTGAGGACTTACTCGGACGTGAACCGGTTCCCAACGACCTCGAGAATGTCCGGCTGAAAATCCGAAACAAAACCGTACTGGTGACAGGCGCGGGCGGCTCCATCGGCTCCGAACTTGTGCGACAACTTGCGACTCTTGAGCCCAGAAGCCTGATACTCTTCGAGCGCTCGGAGAACGATCTGTACAGAATCTGTATGGAACTTGCAGCTACCCACAAAGACCTCAACTATGTGCCCGTTATCGGAGACATTCTGGACGTGAACCTGTTGCGCGAGGTATTTGCACAACACCGGCCGCAATCGGTGCTTCATGCCGCGGCTTACAAGCACGTTCCAATGATGGAGCAGCACTGCTTCCAGGCAGTCACAAACAATGTCTTTGGAACTTATAATGTCGCGCTGGTGGCGCGACAGTACAAGGTGGATGACTTTGTGATGATTTCCTCGGACAAAGCAGTTCGTCCCACTAACGTCATGGGCGTAACCAAACGCATGGCAGAACTGCTCATCCTGGCGCTTCAGAAGCAGCACACGCGATTCATGGCCGTTCGCTTTGGCAACGTGCTGGGCAGCAGTGGCAGCGTCCTTCCCCTGTTTAAGCAACAGATAGCCAGCGGAGGCCCGGTCACGGTCACTCACCCGGAAGTCGAAAGATTCTTCATGACGATTCCCGAAGCAGTGCAACTGGTGTTGCAGGCGCTGAGCATGGGAAAGGGCGGAGAGATCTTTGTCCTCGATATGGGCGAGCCGGTAAAGATCGTGGATCTTGCGCGTAACTTAATACGGCTCTCGGGATACGAGCCGGACCGCGAAATTCCAATTGTATTTACCGGGTTGAGGCCCGGAGAAAAGCTCTACGAAGAGTTGCACCTGGAGGCCGAGGGGATGATCCCCACGACGCACAAGAAAATCCAGGTCCTAGATGGTTTGCGTCCGAGCTTTGAGCACGTACAGTCCTGGCTCAACGAATTGTCGGCTCACAGTGAAGCGAAGAATGTTCACGCCCTGGTGGCAACCATCCAGAACATCGTCCCGGAATATCAGCCGAGCGTGGAGATACTGGCACTCTGTCAGACGGACCGGTACGACAGCTTGTTGCCGTATCGACGTGCGCGCGCCGCGCTGACGGGCGAGGAAATTCAGGCTGCATGAGTAAAGCGCTAATCCCATGGCTCACATGAATAGCGGAAAGCTACTATGACCGATTCGTCCTACATACCTTTCCATCGCCCGTCGCTTGGGCAAGAGGAGCACGACGCCGTACATCGCGTGCTTGAGTCGAAGTGGCTCACCACGGGGCCAGAGGCACAGCGCTTTGAACGCGAGTTTGCAGAATATGTCGGATGCAAACACGCCCTGGCAGTGAACTCGGCAACCGCTGCGCTGCAGTTGGCTCTTGATGCCATAGGAATTCACGAAGGCGACGAAGTGCTGGTCCCCACCTATACATTCACTGCGACCGCGGAAGTCGCAACTTACTTCGGCGCCAGGCCCGTGCTATGTGACAGCTTGCCGGGCGCTTTCAACATCGATCCTTCTGATTTGGAAAAACGCATCACCGCAAGAACGCGCGCAATTATTCCTGTTCACATTGCGGGTGAGGCGTGCGACATGGATGCGATTCATAGCATCGCGGAGCGTTATCATCTGCAGGTGATCGAAGACGCTGCGCACGCGCTGCCAGCCAGCTATCGCGGGAGGAAGATCGGGACCATCTCTGACCTGACCGCTTTCAGCTTCTATGCGACAAAAACCATTACGACCGCTGAAGGTGGAATGCTCGTAACCGACCGCGATGATTATGCGCAACGGATCTCGATGATGCGGCTGCACGGCATCAGCGGAGACGCCTGGAAACGATATTCCAAGGAAGGGTCGTGGTACTACGAGGTTGACGATGCCGGCTACAAGCTGAACTTATGTGATCTGCTGGCAGCGCTGGGTTCTGCTCAGCTGGCGAAGTGCGATAGCTTTGCCGAGCAGCGCCGCGCCATTGCCGTCCGCTACCGCGACGCTTTCTCTGAACTTGACGAACTTGAGAATCCGCCGCTGGGAGAAGATCCGGCTGGCCATGCATGGCATTTGTACATCCTCCGCATTCGCCCGGGGCTGCTCAACCTTGACCGCAGTCAGTTCATGGAGGAGCTAAAGAAACGCAATATCGGAAGTAGCGTCCACTTTATTCCGCTGCACCTGCATCCGTTTTATCAGCGCGCTTATGGGTACAGGCGCGGACAGTTTCCCAACGCTGAAGCTACTTATTCGCGATGTCTGTCGCTTCCGATCTTTCCGGGGATGACAACTGCGGAACAGGAGCGGGTTATAAGCGCGGTGGGCGAGATTGTAAGAGCACATCGAAAGCGGAAATCGACGGTCGCATGAATCATCTTCGGGCAACGTTTGAATTGGAACCGCGTTCGCTCAGCTCGGCTGGCGCAGTGAGCAACTGGTGCAGTTCGCCGGGAAAACGCGCCATTGATCTGCTCTGCTCGATTCCTGCGCTGATTGTGCTGGCTCCCTTCATGTTGCTTATTGCGGCCAGCGCCAGGCTCTCGTCCGACAGCCCGGTACTGTTTCGGCAGAAGAGGTGTGGACGCAATGGCTGTGAGTTCGAGTGTATTAAGTTTCGCACGATGACGCACAGCGCCGGGATGGGAGTTACTCAAGCCGGAGATGCGCGTATCACTCGCCTGGGACGCATACTTCGAAAGTGGAAGCTCGATGAACTGCCGCAACTGATCAACGTCATCTGTGGAGAGATGAGCCTGGTAGGCCCTCGTCCTGACCTGCCGGAATTCATCGCCGAACTGGACGCGGCGAGTCGAAGATCGCTTGCATCACTAACCCCCGGCATTACCGGATGGGCGACCCTGCACTTTCGGCACGAGGAAGAATTACTCGCGAAGATTCCGCCGGAGGAATTGCGATCTTATTACGTTCGTGAGGTGCTGCCCAGAAAGGTCGCATTGGATGTGGATTACGCATCGCGCGCTACTCTCTGGAGCGACCTGATGATATTGATTCGCACCGCCAAAGCCATTCTGTAATTTCGTTAAGCAATCTTCCGCAAAGAATCCACCCCAATAATTATGCGAGTCTTCCGGTGCGATGCGAGGTTCCCGACCTCGTAATTGGAAAAGCCCGGCCATGACCGGGCTGACGATCGGCGGTTGCGCTCTGCTCAAGCGAGTTTTTCCAGCGCCTTCTCGATTGTCTCCTTGGGGACGTAGCCGACGATTTGCTCCTGCACCTGGCCGCCTTTGAAGACAAGCAGGGTTGGAATGCCGCGCACGCCATAGCGCTGCGGAGTCGCAGTGTTGCGGTCTACATCCATCTTGGCAAACTTGATCTTGCCTTGATAGGACTTGGCAATCTCATCCACCACCGGCGCAAGAGCCTTGCAGGGGCCGCACCACGCAGCCCAGAAATCAATCAGCACAGGCTGCTCGCTCTTGAGCACCTCTTGATCGAAACTCGCGTCTGTCACTTCCAGAATTGCTTCGCTTGCCATTCTTCCTCCAGTTTCTTGTGCGGAAACTCTCTTGCCGCGGAATCGCCGGGGCGGCACGGCTAAAGTCTTATCGTAACACTTCAATTCGATGCGCCGGCAAAGCTTTGGACGCAGAAGCACCGGGAATAGCTGAAAATTCAGTTTTCCGGCTGAAGCCTACCAGTCAGGCTCAGCCCTACCCCGTAGCCGTCAGGGCCGACCACTGCTTACAATGAGGGCGGAGGATTTATGCGCTATCTTATAGCCCTTCTTGCTCTTGCCGGGATTGTGGTCTCCTGCTTCGCCCTGCGCGAACACTTCCGCACCGAAGCATCGCCGTGCAGCATCAACGAACAGTGGGATTGCGGCGTAGTCAACCACAGTCCGTTTGCGGAAATCGGCGGCCTCCTCTCCCTGAGTCCCCCGATTGCTGAAGCGGTCAACCATAGTCCGTTCTCGAAAATCGAGAAGGTTCAGGTGGCGGTCTTCGGGATCCTGGGCTATGCGGCAATCGCGATTTTCGCTCTGCTCCGGCGCTGGTGGATCGTGCTGTTGCTGACTACATGCGCCGTTGCCTTCTCGATTCTGTTGACCTACGTCGAAGCGCGAGTCCTGGAGACCTACTGCATCTGGTGCGTCACCTCGGCGGGGATCATTTCACTCACCGAGATTGCAGCCATCGTCGCAGTGGCAAGAAGGCGAAGTTAGGCAGCGGCCGCAATTGCACGACGGTATCCTTCCGGATGTTTTTCCGGGCCTTCTGAGGTTGCGATGTCCTTGCTGGCGGAGTTTGTGAAAGAGGTGGCAATCGACGAGGGCTTTTCGCTCTGCGGCATCTCCCCGGCCGCGCCGCTGGGCGAGCTTGACTACTTTCCAGCCTGGATTGAAGCCGGATATCACGGCGAGATGGAGTACCTCGCAAAGACCAACGAGGCGGGAGAGCTACGGCGTGCGGCGCTGGCCAACGTTGCTCCGTGGGCGCGGTCGGTGGTGGTGTGCGCCGCAAACTACAACTCGGAAGCACCTCACTCGACGCAGTGCCCAGACCCGGCGCGGGGATGGATCTCACGCTACGCCCTAGCCGACTCCGATTATCATGAACTGCTGCTGAAACGTTTACGCCGCATTGAAAAGCGCATGGTGGAGCGCATCACCTTCAGTGGTGGTGCAAGCCCGCGAACGTGGTGTTATGTCGATACCGGGCCGGTAGTGGAGCGCGTGCTGGCAGCGCACTCCGGCGTTGGATGGACAGGAAAGAACGGCTGCATCATCAATCAGCAGCTTGGCTCATGGCTTTTTCTCGGAGTAATTCTCATCTCCCACGCGCTGCCGCCCGATCTGCCTGCAGCCGACCGCTGCGGCTCTTGCACGCTGTGCCTTGACGCTTGTCCCACGCAGGCTTTCATCGCGCCGCGTCAACTCAACGCGACCCGCTGCATCTCCTATCTCACCATTGAGCAGCGCGGAGCAGCGCCGGCAGAGCTTCGCGAAAAAATGGGACGGCATCTGTTCGGCTGCGATATCTGCCAGGACGTTTGCCCGTGGAATCGCCACGCGCCAATTTCACCGGAGGCGGCCTTTACGCCGCGTACCGAACTCGTCAATCCCTCTTTGGAGTGGATTTCAGGTATGAAGGTGGAGGAGTTCCAGCGCACCTTTCGCAGCTCACCGGTGAAACGCGCGAAGCTTAACGGACTCTTGCGCAACGCTGCCGTTGCAATGGGCAATAGCGGAGATCGAAAACACCTGCCGCGGCTGCGCAGGCTGACGCAGAATGAAGACGCGGCAGTGGCCGAGTGCGCGCGCTGGGCGATTGCAAGACTGGAGGCGATGCCGGATGGCAACCATGATCAGCAGCCGATCTGAGATTCACGCCAGCAGAATTCTTTCCCGCCGTCCTCTTGATGTGCGCGCCCGGCTGGTTGCGCAGCACTCGACGGGCGAGAGCATCGTGGTTCACGCGCGAACCCATGACGTTTCGTGCAGCGGAGTCGGGCTGACGCTAACTCGCGAGTTGCCTTCGGGAATCAAGGTAATGCTCTGCTTCCGGCTTCCCGGCAGCGACACTGCGCTCTGCCTGCACTCTGTTATTACCCGTTGCCAAGGATTCCGCGCCGGACTGCGCTTTGTGCAGCCTACTGCCGAGCAGCGCCTGCTGCTCAGCGAACTCTGTTACGCCTGAGCCGGGCGCTCCGCATCTACCGGAGCTGTTCAATCCGTTATCCACCTGAGCCGGTCGAGCAAGCATCCAAAGGATTAGCCGGGCTAGTCCCGCTCGGGGAGGAACCGTTTGAGCACTCGACGAATCTTGCTGGCAGTGCTGTTGCTGGCTTTGACGCCAGCATCGTTTGCGCAGCAGTGGTTCTCGGTCCAGAGTGCTCACCTCATTAGCTATTCCTGCGATGGCAACGACCGTGGCGCCTTCCAAGCCGCGCAGCGCAGCGAAGAGCTGATTGCCATCTTCGGCGAAATATTTCATCGCAAGCAGATCAGCTTCTCCACGCCGCTGCGGGTGATAGCCAACCTTGCCCCGCTGCCGCAGAACGCCGCAGCCACCGCCATACATGGCTCGGCGCTGATTCGCACTCCTGCCGCAAATTTTGTGATCGTTGATTTCTCACGGCCGGATTCGTGGCCACGGGCAGCAAGGTTGATTGCTACCCTCACGCTGGAAGATAACTATCCGCGGGCGCAACCGTGGTTTGACTCCGGTATCGCCAGCTATCTGGCTGGGATACAGGTCAACGCCGATCAGATGCAGCTCGGCCAACCTCCGCCGGGGATGGCTGTGCCGCGCTCCGAGGAATGGATTCCATTCGCAAAACTTATTGAGATTAATGAGCTCTCGCAGTTGCCTGCCACGCAACGTGCGGCTTTTGAAGCAGAGTCGTGGGCTTTGGCGCGGTGGCTGATCGGCAACAGCCGAATGTCACAGGCAGGCGATTACCTGAATGCGCTGCAATGGCATGGCGCCACTCCTGAGCGTGCACTGGCCGAGGCTTTTTCGATGAGTCCTGCCGATCTCGAGCGCGAGGTTCGCGAATCACTGGCAAAGCCCCCCGCCAAGAACGCGCCCATGCCACGCATCGAGGGCGGCTTCTCCAAAGCGCGAAAGCTTTCTGCGGCGGACGCGCATGTGCTCGAGGCGAGCCTCTCGCTGTGGGGCCCTGAAGCGGATCGCACGCTGAACGAGCTGGTGGCTTTTATGCGGCTGAACCAGGAGAATGCGGCGGTCCACCGTTCTCTTGCCTGGGCCTTCCTTCTGCGCAATGATCCGGAAAACGCAGCGGAGCACATTCGCCGCGCGCTGGCCCTGGATGATTCCGACGCTGCCATGCATTACCTTTACGCGCGATGGGTGAATCAGGGCGAGGCGGATAAAATTCGCATCCAGTCAGCCGAAGCTCACATGAGCACTGAGTTGAAGGCTGCGTTGCAGCGCGATCCGAATTACGCCGCAGCGATGGAACTTCTGGGGCTTGCAGAGCTGAGCGGCGACGATACGAAACCGGCACTGGAAAATTTTCAGCGCGCCTCGGCGCTGTGCCCGCGAAACAGCCGTTACTATCTGAATCTGGCGCGCGCCTATGAGGCGATCGGTAACCTGGAGGCCGCGCGCAACCTGATGCTCTACGCAAGTACCGGAGGCGATGCGATAGCCGGCGAGGCCAGAGGGTGGCTCAACCAACTCGACAGAGAAACCAAGCGGCAACAAGACTGGAAGGCAATGGGACTGTATCCCGACCCTAACGCGAAGCACAGCAAATATGACAATCTCGATGAGGCAATTGCGGAGGATGAGAAGGCAGAGGCGGAGGCAGAGCACAAAGCCCTGAAGCCGCGGCCGGACACGCGGGAAATCGAATTTCTGAAGGGGCGCATCGTAAGCGTCAAGTGCGGAGCAGAGCCGGGCGCAATTCTCAACGTGAGTTCAGCCGGGCACGCCTGGAAGATGCTCGCAGCCGACCGAAGTGCGACCGTTCTCATCGGAGCGGAGCACTTTGACTGCGGCTGGCATGACATGCCTGTATCGATCAACTACCGGCGAAGCGGCGACTTCCAAGGCGACTTGGTGTCGCTGGAATTGAATTGATAAGTAGAAGGAGGTCGCTTTAGCAATGAAGGCCCTTGTTGGAAAGGGCCTTTTGGGAAATCAGCGTTGATGATTAACCACGGCTCACGTTCTGAGCCTGGAGTCCCTTAGGTCCTTTAACACATTCGAACTCAACAGTTTCGCCTTCATTCAGCGAGCGATAACCATTTTCCTGAATTACGGAATAATGCACGAATACATCTTCACCCGTACTGCGCTGAATGAAGCCGTACCCCTTTGCGCCGTTAAACCACTTGACCGTGCCTTTTTCCTTCACGACTACTCCTTTCACATCCTGCAAACAATCAAAATTCAAGAATGAGGAACGTTGTAGAGCTCTCGATCCGAAAGCGGTTCAATAAGCAAATCCGGGTTCCGGCATCTTTTCGAACGCGTATGCAACCAACTGCGCTGCGGAAAAGATGCTGGAATCCGGACTTGAATGCTGCACTCACTACGGACTGCACATCCACATATTCCTACACTGCACCGCAAACACTGCCTGCCAAAACATTGATTTAACAGACATGGCATAAATACCCCAACCTACTCACGTTGGCAAGTGCAATTTTGGGGAGTATGCGAAAAATCGCCCCAAAAGGCGAAATTGAGGTAGCCGCGCAGCGGAATCGAGGACTTCAAGAGGCGGAGAAGCCGATTGAAGCGAGCCGCTTTCGATACAATAGAAGAAGACATCATGACTAGCGACAGCAGAGCGGGCGCCTCGGCGACTGCCGTAGACAGCGGAGTTTCCACCGACGACGCTCCCATGCAACAACTGCGCACTTCAATGCTGCAGACGTTGCGGCGCAACGGCATTTCCACGCTGAAATATCTGGGCACGACCGAAGTTCACACCTATGCGTTTTCGGTGGCCGCGAACGCAATTCTCTCTTTTTTCCCAGCATCGGTTTTGTTGTTGACGATCAGTCGGCGCATGTTTCATTCACCGTCCATGGTGAGTGCGATCAAGCGCATGCTGGCCGCGTATCTTCCGAGTAACCAAGGATTTATTGTCTCCACGGTAGATGCGATGTCGTCGACACATCGCATCCAACTGGTCTCGATCGTGATGCTGTTCATCAGTTGCACGGGCGTGTTCCTCCCGTTGGAGGTGGCACTGAACTCGGTGTGGGGCTTCAAGTCCAGGAATTATCTGATGAATCAGGCCGTGTCACTGGGACTGGCGCTGTGCTGCGGCATCCTGGCGCTGTTGAGCGTTGCGGGCACGGCGGGAATATGGGCTCCAGCGGCGGAGGCGCAGGTCTGGCTGGGCAATCACATCGGCACCGGCATTATTTATTCGTTGGTGGATCAGATCAACATGACGATTCAGTTCGTTGCGCTGAAGATCTTTGGAACGATTGCCAGCGTGCTGATCTTCTTCCTGATCTACTGGCTGCTGCCGAATGGGAAAGTACCGTACAAGGCAGTTCTGCCGGCGGCGATCATTACAGGCATAGCGTGGGTGGTTGCAAAGCTGGTTTTCGTTGCGTGCCTTCCGCTGCTGGACTTTCATGATGCCTATGGCCCCTTCTATGTGTCAATAACGCTGATTTTCTGGGCTTTTCTCTCGGGGTTGCTGCTGCTGGGAGGAGCGCATCTTTCGGCGCAGGACATGAGGACGGCGCAGAGGAAGTCCCTGATGACGCCGGAGCCGACGGAGACAGCGACGATTGATCAATAAGGTAATCGTTTGGGAGCGCGGAGTTAGGTTTTAGGCAATGTTCGCACAAGTGTGAAACGATTGCAGGACAGGCAACAGACACCCACTCCGGGTGCCTGTTGCGTTGTATGCATTCGAGATACTACTCCGGGGCGGGCGGGGCATCGTAGGGATGCTTGCCCGGAGTCCCGATGTACCAGTCGACCCATTCGGTGACGGTCTTGTACCAGAGCTGAGAGTTTTGCGGCTTGAGCACCCAGTGTCCCTCATCGGGGAAGTAAAGCATGTGGCTAGGAATCTTGAGACGCTGCAGGGTGGTGAAGAGCTGGAAGCCTTCACTGACATCGAGGCGGTAGTCGAGCTGGCCGTGGATGACCAGGGTTGGAGTTTTGAAGTTAGGCGCGGCCAGCGCGGGTGACCAGCGGCGGTAGAGGGCGCGGTTCGACCAGGGAGTTCCCTTGAACTCCCACTCGTTGAACCAGAGTTCCTCGGTGGTGCCGTAGGCGCTCTCGGGATTGAACATGCCGTCGTGGGAGACGATGCACTTGAAGCGGTCGCTGTGGCCGAGAATCCAGTTGGCCATGTAGCCGCCATAGCTGGCGCCGAGGGCGCACTCGCGCGTCGCGGTCGATGAATTCGTAGGTCTGCTCGGCGTAGGTGAGGCCGAGCATGAGGTCGTCAAAGGGACGGCCACCCCAGTCTCCATTTACGTCGTCGATGAACTGCTGGCCGTAGCCGGTGGAGCCGCGCGGATTGATCATGACGACGACGTAGCCGGAGGCGGCGAAGAGGTTGGGATTCCAGCGAAAGCTCCAATCGTCACCCCATGCGCCCTGAGGGCCGCCGTGGATGAGGAACTTGACGGGATACTTTCTGGAAGGGTCGAAGCCGGGCGGCTTGACGATGAAGCCCTGCACCTGTTTTTTCTCCGAACCGGTGAACCAGAACCACTCGATGGGCTGCATCTGGATCTCCGCCAGAAGAGCGTCGTTGACGTGAGTGAGCTGGCGCGCCAGAACCGAGGGAGCGAGGGCGTCATCCTTCTCGATGTAGGCGACGCGCGGGGGAGCAGGGCGGTCCATTGCGATGACGCTTGGCGGTGCTGGGCGCGGGAGGCGGCGGCGGCGGAATGTCGGCCGGAGTGGAGATGGCGAACAGTTCGGTGGGAAAGCGCACGGAGCTGCGGGCAAAAACCAGGGTCCGTCCATCGGCGGTGGGGAGGGGAGAGCTGTTGCAGCCGCGCACGATTTCCCTGGGCTGACCGCCGGCAACAGCGATGCTGTAGAGGGGAGAATCGCCGGCGTCTTCGGCGGTGAAGTAGAGTTTGGAGGAGTCCGGCGACCAGGCGACGGAGTCTACCCAGCGGTCGAAGTTCTCGGTGAGGTTGATGATTTTGCCGGTAGCGCGCTCGATCAGTTGGAGACGGAAGCGGTCGCTCTCGTATCCGGCGCGGAACTGAGAGCGGATGGCAAGGTACTTTCCGTCAGGCGAGTAGAGGGGCGTGGAGTCCGAACCTTTGTTGGCGGCGGTGAGATTTTTGGGGCGAGCGTTGGGCGTGACGAGCGAAAGGGTGAATACATCGCTATTGGTCGATGTAGCCTGCACCTCATCGAGATTGGTGGTGAAGGCGATCTCGCGGCCGTCGGGTGAGAACTGGTACTGGTCCTGTCCGCCGAGAGAGAAGGGCGGCACGTCGTGATCGCCGGGAGTGAGGTCGCGGGCGGCGCAGGCGTCCGGCCCTTTGCAGGCAAGGTTGATGAGGAAGAGGTGCGAGCGCTTGCCATTGTCATAGGCGTTCCAATGGCGGTAGAGCAGGTGGGTGAATACTTTGGCCTTGACCTTGGATTTTTCGGCGGCGTCATCCCTGGCCTTGTTGCAGGCATCGTCATGACATTGAGGCCAGACGGCGGAGAGAAAAAGGATTTGCTCGCCATCGGGCGACCAGATGCCGCCATCGGCTTCGGTGGAAAGGCTGGTGACCTGGGCGGGCAAGCGCGAGAAGGGTTCCGGTCTCCGAATGGAAGAGCTGCACGTAGATCTGAGAGACTCCGTTGCGGACGGCGGTGAAGAGAGCGCGCTTGCCATCGGGCGAAAAGCGAAGGCGGTCTTCGGTTCCCTGGCCTGGTTCGGTGAGGCGGTGCGCTTCGCCGCCAGAGAGAGGAACGATCCAGAGGTGCGACTGCTTTGAGTTGTCGGCGAGCGAGACTTCGACGGCAGAAAAGGCGACCCAGCGGCCGTCGGGCGAGAGCGTGAAGTCTCCGACGCGCTTGAGATTCATCATGTCTTCAAAGGTGAAGGGGCGCTTCTGGGCGAAGGCGGAGAATGAAGCGAGCAAAACAATCAAGATGAACAGGCGACGCAGCATTCAGGGCTCTCCAGGAGAGAAACAATCAAGTTTACCGTAACAGCCGGGTAAGGTTTCAAGGTTTCAGAGTTTCAAGGTAAGAACGGAGGCAAGGGCGACATCCCATGCAGCGTAGAGTGTGTCAACCTCTGGTGGGCGAATCAAACGAGATACAATTCCAACGCTAACGAGGAGAAGACTGATGTCTTTGACGGAGAGCAGTTTTGAGCCGCCGAAGCCGGAGCTCGAATATATGGCCCGCTTCACGGTGGATCTGGTGGGCCCGGTTTGGGAGTTGGAGGAGACGAGTGCTCTGGGAAAGCGGCGCATTATCCCGATCACCGGCGGCAGTTTTGAAGGGCCGCTGTTCAACGGAAAAATTCTGAACAACGGCGCCGATTGGCAGGTTGTTACTCCTGATGGGGTGGCCATCATTGATACACGCTATCTTTTGCAGGCCGATGACGACTCGCTCGTCTATCTGCAGACGAAGGGTTATCGCTATGGGCCTGCCGATGTGATGGCGGAGGTTGCAAAAGGAAATCCCGTCGATCCAAGCAAGTATTACTTCCGGGTCTATATGACGTTTGAGACTTCTTCGCAGAAGTACGGATGGCTCAATCGGGCGATGGCCGTGGGCTATGCGATGCGATTGGGGAAAGCAGTGGTTTACGATGCGTATCTGCTGAAATAGTGGAATAGAGATTTTGTGCCGCGCTTGTTAATGCACAAACGTGGGGCGATTGCATAAACCATAAGGGTTTGCCGCCACGGCGGGAGTAACCTACTCCTGCTTCAACGTGAGAATGGTGCTGCGACACAATGCCTTCAGTTCAGTGGCAAGGGAGCGCCTGCTTGGCAGAACCGCCCGGCCATACAGTACACCTAAAAGGAAATGGATCAGCGAGGTGGCCGCACGCTCAGGGTGTTTTGCTCCCGCGGCCCGGAAGCATGCTTCGTTTCGGAGTTTGAACTCCTGCGTGGACTGGGTCATGATGGATTTCAGAGTGCTGTCGCGGGTGGCTTCGAGAAACAGTTCCAACCGGGCCAAGGTGCGTTCCCAGTTTTTCGGAGAAAGCCAGTCGATTAAGCCAGCGGCTGTTTTGTCGGCAAATTGCTTTGTCGCCCTGTCTCCCTCAAGCGTTTCTGCCAGCTCAATCTGCCACTCCAGGTCGCGCAGATCCAGTTCGACGATGCGATGTGCGGCTGCGGATAACAGTTCGATACGCGTGCGGTAATAATTGGAGGTTGATCCCTGCGGCAGATGTGCGGCCCGGTCAACCATCCGGTGGGTTAAACCCCGGGCGCCTTCGCGCGCCAAAACCTGAATTGTGGCGTCGGCGACCTGAACCCGGCGTTCCCCTCGACGTGCCCCGCGTAAGTTATTCGCTTGTAAGACCAATACATTCCCCCATGATTTGGCTTGACACTCCAACTTTTTAATTCTAATATCTCCGACTAACTACATCAATAGTGACTACATCTGTAGTGTTATTTTTAATTTTGGTTCTGGAAGGACTGGCTTACATAACGTCTCTGAGCATACGAATCTTGCGGAGTTGTTGCCGAAGATCTACAGAGAACAAAAACAGCCGTGGGGGTGAAAGTTGGGCAGATTGCTGTTGCGAGCGCGCGCTCGATTGGAGGATTTATGGCGGTGAATGCAGAACTTGAGGTGAGCGCCCGGCCCAGGGGCAAGAGCGGCTTCGGAGGATGGGGCTGGGGCATGATCATCTATTCGGTGTTCATGTATATGTTCTACGCCGGCTGGACGGTGGATGGGCTCAACATCTTCACGACAGCCTTTGAGCACGCACGTGGATGGGAAACGGCCACGTTGCTAGGTCTGGTGGCGCCTGGGGCTCTGCTTGGTGTGGTCGGATCCGGTTTTTTTGGTCAGATCATCATGAAGAAGGGACCGCGTTTTGTGATGACCAGCTGCCTGGTCTGCACAGCTGCGGCCGTATTTTGGTTTGGCCGAGTCAGCCACCTTTGGGAATTCGCAATATCCTTCATGATCATGAATTTCTTTGGGGCGGGTTTTGGCTTTATCGCCACGGGAACCCTGATGACCACCTGGTTCCCTCGGAAGAAGGGAATTGCGTTGGGCTGGGCTACCATGGGTTTCCCGCTCGCGACGGCTGCATTTGTTCCGATCATCGCCATTATGTTCAGCCGAATGGGCATAGCTTTGGCGACTTCCACTGGAGCGGTAATCCTTATTGCGTTTGCGGTCTTTGGATTCTTCTTTGTCAAAGACAAGCCGGAGCAGATCGGGTGTTATCCCGATAACGAGCCCATCAGTCAGGCTGAAATGAAGGCCAACCTTGAGGAGATGGACAACTATGTCAGCCCCTTTACAGTCAAAAGGCTGCTCAGGGACAAAGATATGTGGCTGATCTCTGTTGGGTGGGGCAGTCTTTGGATGGTGACCGTGGGCATTGTGGTGCAACTGGTGCCGCGCATGACCAGCATTGGATACAGCCAGCCCTATGCCATTGCTCTGCTTTCGGCGGCGGCCGTCTGCGCTCTGCCGGGTTCGATCCTCTGGGGGTGGCTCGATCAGAATTACGGAACTAAGTTGGCCAGCATCTATTACGGTGCGCTCTACATTATCACCTTGATTCTGCTCATCGTTCAAACCAAGAATACGGCACTGACCTTTCTCACCGTAGTGTTCGTGGGGCTCGGCCTCGGGGGCATCAAGAATCTGATTACCTCGATGGTGGGAACCGTTTATGGCCGTTACGACTTCATGGCCGCTAACCGAATCATCATGCCGATCTCTGTCGTGGTCCGAACCCTGTGCTTTGTGGTCATGGGGATCACCCTGGCCATCTTCAAGAGTCTGACTGGCGCCTATGGAGCGTTCATTCTTGTAGATATCATTGCGATCGCCTTGGTTTGTGCCACGACGAGCAAATGCAAGGGTAAGGCGTTCTGAGTTTTGCTTAATTTCGATTCAAAGGTAGACAGCAGGAGGAAGCAATTATGACAACTGCAACCCGAAGAGAACTGACGGCGCCCGAGAAGGGTAAGCCGTTCGCGAAGTATTACAGCGTCCCGATGACTCCGGCTCCCAAGGAGATCTACGATTTACTGGACCGGGGCCCGGTTGATCCAGCAATGGCTCTACCGATTCACCAGCGTAATGATTTGTTGAAGCCGGGATATCTTCCCGTGGAGCGCGGGTATTGCATCATGCCCGACGGTTCAGGATTTGTCGCCGGCCTTACCAAAATGCCTGGCGTAACTGCCGACATGCTGGACTGGTGGTTTGCCTGGCACGGCCTGGAAGGTCTGCGCTATGGCATCTGGGACCCGGACGACCACTATGACATTCACGTTGCGCCGCAAGACCTGCATCGCCGGTTGAATCCAAAACTCAGCTTGCGCGAAAGAAATTGGAACACTACGGACGTAGTGACCGAAGACATTGGGACCGGTTCCGTAGTTCTCGACATCTCATTCGCATCGCCGGATGATTTCGGATACGACCCGGAAGCTTTCAAGAAGGGAGCCGTCACGGCCGTCAGCGCCAACTCCGGCATTCACGATAGCGGAAGCCGCCTGGTAGCCTTCACCCACGTTGCACGAGCAATTCCGGGTGGCGTCGAGCTTAGGAGCCGTTTCTGGATCGGCTGGAGTATCGTTGATCGTAAACCGGTCCGCGTCAGCCAGGACGTGCCGGCGGAAGCGATCGCCGGACTCGCCCATGGCCTTGCCTATCACTGTCCGAAGGAGTATCACAACCTGGCGGCAATTCTGCCGAAGGTTTATGAGGAAAATGTGAATGTGGTTGACCGGATCGAGGAGTTTGCCAGCAAGTGAGCTGTGCGTTCTTCTGCCACCGCCCTGTCCGAGTTTGCCGCGACGGGGCGGTGGGCAGGGGTACGCTCAACGGCATCCTATTCGGCAAAAGACGGTTGATGTGGGAGCACCGGGCCGGGCGTTATGGGTCTGTGCTAGCAGGCTGTGGTGGTGGGGCCGGAGGAGGGATGATAGCGGATGGCGCACTGGCAATTAATGGGACCACCTCTCCGTTCTTTTTCAGCCACAGGTCCACTGCCATGGTAACTGCAACCGCGTACCGGTCGCCCGCCTTGCTTGGCCGGTTCGAAGTGCCAGGAAAAAGCCGCTCTCTTGGCACGGGCATCGAACTCCTTGTTTACGCCGTGAAGCACTCGCACATCGCAGACGTATCCGGTGTTGCTGACCACCGCCACTAGAGTCACACTGCCAGCGTAAGTTTCGCCGAAAGGTTGCGGCGTTGACGGAGTTTTCCTGGGGGCTGAAGGAGGGATGTTACTGGGAAGCCAGGTACAGATCCCCTCTGTTTTGGGCTTGCCCGAAGAGGGAGAACGCGAGAGCTGAGGGCGAGCAGGGCAGGGCTGCGCTTCATAGCGGGAGATTGTACTACTTGGGATGGCGAAACGGATGAAAAAACTCTTCCGGCGGTAAGGGAGGAGCGATGCCGGAGCCCTTCGCTGCGCTCAGGGTAAGACCCAAATCAATGGCCAGGATAATCCAGCGGCAGCGGTGGGGCGCGAAAGAAAATCAGCCGGGTAGGTTGGGCTGCTTATGCTTTCCGGCAGGAACGGAGACGCCGCCGCTCCTCAGGTGCTCAAGCACGCGGGTGGCGGTGATACGGTTGACTCCGGCGAGAATCGCCAGCTCTTTATGGGTGACGGCCACGGGAGAGGGGCCGTCAGGGGAGCGGCCAGCGCGGGCGTGAAGCATGCTCAGGGTGTAGAGGATCTTTTCCTCGCTGGTGTCGAGCGTCATGTGTTCGAGCTGATTGATGGCGAAGAAAAATCGTCCGACTACGTTGGCGATGACGGCCTTGGCAAAGTCGGCGCGCTCCATTGCCATGCTCTCGAACTTCTCAACCGGAAAGACACAGAACTGGGCGCTTACCTTGACGTAGATATTGACCGGCAGCGGAGAGTGAACGCCGAACAAGCGGCTGATGCCGACGATGTCTCCGGCGGTGAGACATTCGATGCCTTTTTGGCGGCCCTCGAAGCGCTCGCGATAGGTGATGACTTCGCCGCGGCGGAGCAGCAAGATCTTGCCATCCTTCTCCGGATTGAGGGAAACCACTTTGCGGCGCGGGTGACAGAGCAGCGATTTCATGGCGCACATCATGGATCGGGTTTCCGGGGTGAGGGCGCGGCAGAAGGGATTCTCCGAACAGGCCTGCTTGTCCGTTCTTTCGTCCTTGGGAACGATTTTTACGATAGCGGACATATTCCCCCGTGGTTTCGCCTAGCGAGAAGGCCGAAGGATCGCGCAGCTCTAAATCTGGAAACGTGCGGCCCTGATTGGAGATACCAACAACATAGTCAGCGCGCGCTTCGGTGTCAATGACATGGCCTGGAGAGCAAATCGCTAGATGTTCCCCACATTCGCCAAAAGAAGACGGATGTGGGCCATCACGATTGAGACCCGAAATAAATGCAAAATCGTGTAGCTGCCGCTACTTGATATTGTCCTGGGGTGGCCGGAGAATGACGGCGAGCCCAATGGGCAATTCATGCAAGGTTCAGGAGGCAACAATCGTGGCCGAGATCGTCATTCGTGATTTGAGGGATTGGCTGAGTGAAGTCGAGAAGATTGGACAGTTGAAGCGGGTGACCCAGGAGGTCGATCCGACGCTTGAGATGGGCGCGCTGACTTACATGAACGGCAAGAACCCAGGGCATCCGACGCTGTTGTTTGAAAAGCCGAAGGGGCACGATGGACCGTTCAAGGTTCTCTTCAACCCGATTGGGAACAGCATCGACCGTCTGTCATTGGCGATGCGGGCGAAGCCGGGAAGAAAGCCGCTTGAGCTGGTCGAATACCTGAAGGACATCTTCGCTTCCAACAAGAAGATGATTCCGCCAAAGTTTGTCGATGCGAAAGATGCGCCGATCTATGAAAACGAGTGGACGGGCAGCAAGATCGATATGACTTCACTGCCGACGCCGATGCACTGGCCGCGCGATGGCGGGAACTACATCGGGACGGCTGACGCCATCATCACCAAGGACCCGGAGAGCGGGCGGGTGAACCTGGGCACGTATCGGCAGATGGTCGAAGGAAAAGCGCGGGTTGGCTACTATTCCTCGCCGGGCAAAGACACGCTGCTGGACCGCGAGAAATGGTGGGCGAAGGGCGAGCCGTGTCCGGTGGTGAGCGTGTACGGGCTGGACCCGCTGCTGTTCATTTGTGCGGCCACCGGCTTCCCGAAGATGGATTCGGAATACGACTATGCTGGCGGCATCAACGGCGCACCGATCGAAGTGGTGAAGGGCAAAGTGACCGGGCTGCCGATTCCAGCGCGGGCTGAGATTGTGATCGAAGGCTTTGCGTATCCGGACCAGGGACAGGCGGAAGGGCCGTTCGGCGAATTCACCGGCTATTATGGACGGCCGGGGCATGAGCAGACGCCGTACATCGAAGTGAAGGCCGTCTATTTCCGCAACAATCCGGTGATCACCGCGGCGTTGATGGCGGACACGCCGGGATGCAATGAACAGAGTTTGTTCCTGGGCATGCTGCGCGGGGTTCGCATCTGGTCCGATCTGGAAGCGTGCGGGATTCCGGGAATCAAGGGCGTATGGGGGCCTCCTGAGGCGGCGGGCGGCTTTGGCATGACGGTAGTGAGCATGAAGCAGATGTATGCGGGACACGCGCAGCAGGCGGCTGCGATTGCGGCACAATGCGCGGGTGGCGCGTATTATTCCAAGTTCATCTACATTGTGGATGACGATATCGATCCCTCAAACCTGGAAGAAGTGATCTGGGCAGCGTCGACGCGGTGCCGTTGCTCGGACGACATCGACATTCTGCGCAATACCTGGTCCACGTACCTTGATCCGAGCAAGAATCCAAACTCGGAGCGGCCATGGGGTTCGAAGGCTTTGATCTATGCGTGCAAGGAGCAGAAGAACATGGATAAGTTCGCGCTCCGGACGGCATTGACCCAGGACCAGTATGCCCATGCGGTGGCACGCTGGCAGGAGCTGGGGATGCACGGGGCACCGCCGAGCCTGCGCTTCTTTGACGATCTGAAGGTGAAGGCCGCCGCTGCCGGTAAGTAGTGCAAAGTCACGGTTGACATTCCCGCGCGTTGAGCGACGCGCGGGAATAGACCCGTGCTACTATCGCGTGCAGTGACTCTGCAATCTTGGTTCGAAAGGGGGCGTAAAGGCCCCTGGAAGGATGCTGGATGGCTACCACTGTCGTTCCACCCCCCAACGCTGCAACTGCTGCAAACCCTTTCTAAAACTGCTGCGCCCGGCAAGGCGAAGACGTTCGGCCTGGTGCTGGGACTGATTGCTTTCTTGGTGATCTGGTTCGCTCCGATTCCGGGGCTGAGCAAACCCGGTACGCACGCTTTGGCGGTGGCGGTATTGACCGCGATCTGGTGGATTCTGGCGGTGATGCCGCCGGCGTTTCCGGCGGTGCTGGCCTGCTCGCTCTTCTTTGTACTGAGGGTTGCCAAGCCGGTGGACGCATTCAGCGGATTTGTGAGTCCCAGCATATGGATGCTGTTCTTTGCGCTGGTTATGGCAAAAGGCGTGGAGCGGTCGGGGCTGGGAAAGCGGATTGCGTCATGGCTGATGTCGAAGACTGCGCTGTCATTCAACGGCATCGTCCTCGTATTTATTGGGCTGTGCATTATCTTCCCGTTCTTTCTGCCTTCTACGGTGGCGAGCGTGTCGCTGACCATGGCGTTGGCGATCGGCATTATGGACGCGCTGGGAATTGAGCGCGGCCCAAACAGCAAAATAAGCTGCGGGCTTACCTGCTTTGTGGCGGTGCTGACGCTGACCATGGGACGCGCACCGCTAACCGGATCACTGCCGAACTTTATCGCCACAGGCCTGGTTCACGACATTGCCGGGGTTGATATTTCCTGGATCAGCTGGCTGAAGAGCATGTGGGTGCACGATCCCGATCCCCGCCATTGCCACTTACTTTTACGTGACGCGAGTTTACCGGCCGGACAAGGCCATCTCGGCCACGGATATGAAGCGCCAAGTGGCGGCGACGCTGGCGGGTTTGGGGCCGTGGACGGCGGCCGAGATTCGCTCCGCGATTCTGGTGGTGGCGGCAATTCTGCTGTGGGTATTTGATCCGTTCCTCAAGATCGGCACCAATGAAGTGGGCGTGATCATCGGCATTCTGTTCCTGATGCCTTATATCGGCTGCCTGGGAATGGCGGACTTTAAGGCGATGTCGTGGGACACGTTCATTTTCGCCGGCGGCTCGTATTCGATGGGAGTGGTACTGGCGAGGACGGGCTTTGCGCAATGGGCGGCTTCGGGCATTTCGTCGTTATCATTCCTGAAAGGCTCCGGCTTTGTGTTTACCGCAACGGCGGTGATCCTGTTCGCTTTCGTGCTGCACTTTTTGCTGGAAACGCTGGGCGAGGTGTCACTGTTGACTCCGATCATTCTGAAGACGGGACTGCTGACGCCGAAGGCGACGGCGATGTTGTTGCCCTATGGCGCGGGGCTGTATGTCTTCCCGTTCCAAGGCACGCCGATCATACTTTCGCTGGGCTTTAACACGACGGGTTGGAAGGATGTGACCAAGTACGCAATATTCATTACCGTGGTGGGGCTGCTGCAGATTCTGCTACTGATGGCTTATTGGAGATTTACGATGCGGTAGCAGCGCGGGCGGGCGGTTCCCTTTAGGTTGCACAGCACCTTGGACCTCTAAAGAGCGCAGAAATGATCTTTAAGAAGGATGCACGTTCGATTTCCAAGCAAATCGTATCTCGGCGGGTGGCCGACATGCGCCTGTATCTTGGCGAATGTGGGAGGCGATGAAGCTTACACCGTAGGCTCTTTTTCGCTACACTGATCTTCTGCCAAGCTGACTTCTGACACTTTCACCACACGGGCAGTCGCATTTTGTGACCTTCATCGTTACCACAGGCTCCCTCAGCTGGCAGACGACAGGACTTGCCATGGCATTTATCGTAGCACTGGAGCGGGCGCGCAGGCTCTATCAATTTCGGGTCTATGGATACGTAGACGATGCCCGAACATGTTCATCTGCTCATAGTCACGGCCAAAGAGAGTTGCACATTGGCGACGAGACTGTCTTATGCTTTGAAGAGGATCTATTTCTCATCGCGCAACGAATCTGCGCCTGCTCAGTACCCGATCTCCACTGTCGGTCTGATGGCACTCTATGGGTCGCTTTTCGCGCCTGATTTTCCGTTCTGGGAAGAACCACAATGAGATGTTCTATTCCCTGTTGCAGCAGACTGTGATTGGGCCGATGCTGGCGGGAAATCGCCGTATTACTCACAATCGAGAAATTCGGCGTTGGAAGACGCGCTTGACCGACCGCTGGGATACGGGACGGATGGAAGCTTGAACACGCTTCGCGCGGCTTCAATCGATCCCACCTTAACTTGCCAAAAGAGGCAGCTAAGATGGAGCACCCGGCGCGATTTTGCCACATGATTCCGTGGGATAGCTCTTATAACTCGATTGCGATTCGATTTGCCTGGTTTTGCGTTTGCTTCGTCCATCCCCAGCAACGCACCTGAGTCCCGCCGCGTGAGTTAACCATGAGCTTAGTCTCACAAAACACTTAGTTCCAATGAGATTTATCTAGCCCTAAAAGCCTGAGTTCCCTAGGGACTTCAGCCCATACCTATGTCTTCCAGGCTCGCCCATAGTTGGCAATGTCAGGACAGCGCGCGCTGTCCTGAACTTTTTTTCACTTGGGAGTCAGATGAAGAAGCTGCTTTTCGGCATGATCCTGTTAGCCCTATCTTTCAGCGTCGCCTGCGGTGCTGGCGCTAAAGCTAGCCAGACTGGCCAGCCGAGTTCAGGTGGTTCCACGGGCACACAAAGTCCTACACCAACCACACCCACGCCGCTCACACCGACGCCAACCACACCGGCACCTACAAGCCCGGCACCGACTACAACACCGACGCCAACCACAGCCCCGGTGACCCCCGCTGGCGCACTTCCTACGCCTCCCTCGACGGCAACGGTCTATAGCAACATCGAACAGATGACTGCGGGATGGGCTTCTTGCAATACAGCGGCATGCGCCGGCGGCAGCGGCGAAGGTACCTTTTGGCAGGCATTCAATCAGTCGTCGCCTGCGCTCAGCGGCAGCAGTATGGAGCTTTTCCAGGACGGCAGCGATAGCAACGCCCTCTGGTACATGAAAACGGGTGCCGACAACGCCGCAACGAATTTCTTGTGGGACTTCTATGTGCAACTTGACAGCGCCTCGGTCGATGCGGGACAAGCCCTCGAGTACGACGCATTCCAGTTTGTTGGCGGCTACAACTACATGATGGGCTCGGAGTGCAACTACGCCGCTGGTGTGTGGGATACCTGGAATGAATCCGCCGACGCATGGGTGCATACTACCGTCCCCTGCACGAAGTTCGCGGCCGGAAGCTGGCACCATATTCAGTGGTACATGACCAACGACCATACCAGCCACACTTACACCTATAAGACACTGGTGGTTGACGGTGAGGTTTACAACCTGAACCAGACGCAGCCCGCAAAAAACCTGGGTTGGAGCGATAACGCCGGCGTGCAGTGGCAACTCGACGTCAACGGCAGCGGAACTGGCTATCATGAATGGGTTGACAACGCGACCTTCACAATCTGGTAACTCGCGAGCGCCGGACCGGAACGCGGTGACAGCATTCCGACAGATTCAGCGGGAGCATGATGAAATGGAATATTGGGGCGCGTTTTCTGGCCTGGGACTGAACCCACATTTGCTAACTGCGGCAAATGTGGGGCACCCTCAGGATTCAGCCTGAATATAACTTTTGTGGAAGCTGGTTAGACGTACCAGTCTTCGCGGGTGAGCGGCAACTGGCAATCGCCATTTTCGGGCTTGCCGAAGAGTACTTGATAGATGCTGATGCGGCCGGTCTCGAAGCCGTGAACCGAACCAGACATATAGAGCCGCCATATCCGGTAAGCCACTTCGCCGGCGATTTTCCGGGCTTCGCCGGCTTTCTCTTCCAATCTGCGAACCCACTGGCGAAGCGTAAGGGCGTAGTGCTCGCGAAGGTTCTCGAGGTCGCGCACCTCGAAGCCACAGGCTTCGGCGGCTCGCAGAGTGCTATTTACCGGGACCAATTCGCCGTCTGGAAACACGTATTTTTCGGTGAAGGACGGGCCTTTGGGCAGAATGGTCGCCGAGCTGGCAATGCCGTGATTGAGGAAGACTCCGCCGGGACGCAGCGCTTGCCACGCACGCTGGAAATACTCCGGCAGCAACCTCTCTCCGACATGCTCGAACATGCCGACGCTGACGATTTTGTCATAGCGCTGCGCTGGTTCCAGATCGCGATAGTCGCAGACCTCAACCTTGCAGTGGTCGGCCAAACCGGCCAGGCGAATGCGTTCACGGGCCAGCGCCGCCTGGGCAACACTGAGGGTAATGCCAAAGGCATCGACGCCGTAATTCTTGACGGCGTGCATCAGGAGGCCGCCCCATCCGCAGCCGAGATCGAGCATGCGGTCTCCGGGGCGAAGCCTCAACTTTTTGCAGATGTAATCCAGCTTATTGGTCTGCGCGGTGTCCAGGTCGTCTTGTGCAGACTTGAAATAGGCGCAGGAGTAAACCATGGAACGGTCGAGCCAAAGCGAGTAGAAGTCATTAGAGATGTCGTAGTGATACGAGATGGCGCTGCGGTCGCGTTCCTTCGAGTGCGGTTTGCCTTTGAGGCTTGCACCCTGGTTACGACCGTTGCTGCCGTCACCGGAGGGAAGCAAGGCGAGCATAGCGCCAAGTTTCAGCTTGTCGGTGATTGAGTAATCTCGATTCAAGAGAAAGTCGGCGAAGTCAAATGCGGCCCCGATCTCGCCTTCGATGTCAAAGTCGTCGTAGATGAACGCCTCACCTAATGTCAGCTCATTGGGCGAGGTGAACATGCTTCGCAAAGCTCCTGGATGTTTGAGGACGAGGGTAAATCGCGGCTCATGGGTATCTCCCCAGACAGACCCGTCCCAGAGCCTTACGGCATAGTTTTTCTGCCGGTAGCCGGCGGTCACGGCCTCCAGAAACTGGATACTGCTTCGACAAGAATGATCGGTTGAGATAGCGGCATGTGCGTTCATTTCTTTATCCTCGTGCGAGTAATTTCAATACGACGACTGCCACTGAAACAGTCAGACAATCCCTCTCAAATTGTGGCTAAGATGGCAGTAAAACAGCTTACCTCGATTTTGAGGGAATAACTCAGAAAAAAATTCATATGCTATTGACAAAAAATTCATAAGGCCAGCCGCGGATACGTTATGGATTCCGCAGTTACAGATGCCCGGGGCGCATGGTTGGGTTGGCGTTGGTCACTGGCCCGCAGTTGCGTTCCACAATGCGGTACCTATGTCGAGCTCAGGTGTTTATTCGTCACAGCCAACACGGTTACTCCGGTAGTAGTCTGCGTTAAGGAGGGTAACCCATGAGCAACGCAGCTGCCCCAGCATTCGGAACTTTATCCAATCTTCTAGCCGCCTATGAAGGCGAGAGCAACGCCAGTGTCCGGTACACGACATTCGCTATCAAGGCGCAAGTCGAGGGCTTCCTGCGCGCTGCAGCACTGTTCCGCGCCGCAGCACGAGCCGAACAGGTCCATGCCACGCATCATGCGCGTGTGATTGCCAAGCTGGGAGGCACAGCCCATGCCACGATTCATGCGCCCGAAGTAAAGAGCACGCGGGAAAACCTTGAGGCGGCCAAGGCCGGGGAAGAGTACGAGCGCGACGTGATGTATCCAGCGTTCATCAAGGAGGCCGAACTCGCCGGCAACAGTGACGCGGTCCGCAGCTTTGATCTGGCGATGAAGGCGGAAGCGGTGCACGCGAAGCTCTACGGCGAGGCACTGGCAGATATGGAAGCGCAGCGGGTCCAGACGACATTCTACGTCTGCCTGATTTGCGGCGAAGTTACCGACGACCCCGCAGAAGCAGAGCACTGTCCCATCTGCACCGCCCCGAGAGACAAGTTTGATTCGGTTCGCTGACGTTTCGGGATGACCGTATCCCAACCAGAAAGGCCAGCATCGTCTGCTGGCCTTTTGCAATGGGTCGCGGAAGAGTTTCCGTTCGGCTGGGATAGAATGAGAGCTGAAATGGATACCATGCGACGCTGCTTGTTGGAGCAACCCTAATGGCATTAGCTGACTTTCGATGCGCGATGCGTTTCCGCGTCCCGTTTTGTGACGTTGACATGCTGCGCCATGTCAACCACGCCTCCTATGTGGTTTGGGCGGAGACGATCCGCTGTGATTACTTTGGCGACGTGCTTAAGGAACCGTTGCCGAGGAAGAACGGTTGCATTCTGGCACGACTGGAATTTGATTATGAGCAACCGCTCGATTATCGCGAAGAAGTGGCGGTCGGGTGCCGCATTTCTCGGTTGGGGCGCAAGTCCTTCGACATCGTTTATGAGATCTGGAGTGAGACTCGTCAGACGCGGGCCGCACGCGGGCTTTCAACGATGGTTGCGTTTGACTATGAAGCTCAAGCGTCGATCGCGATCCCGGAGCGATGGCGGGAAATCGTCACTGCTTACGAGCTAGTCGCGCCGACGCTGGGGTGACCGGTCTTACGCGGTCGAGCTTTTTGGGGGCGGACATTCTGGGGCGACGTCGGGACCGAACTTGCGTACATCAAAAAAGCGGCCTTTTTGGGGGCCGCTTTCTGAAGAGGCAAGGGAGGAGGGATCGAAAGGCAGGAGAGTTTTAGGCGCCGCTCCGTTGAATCAGAGCAGCTTTGAGAAGTCGATATTTCTTGAGAGGAACTTTCATTTCGAAGATCGCAGCCTCTTAGTTACTTCCTTTGATGCACGTTCGAGGCCAGCGGCGCACGATTATCGGGCCTATTCGAAAAAAATTCTAACCTATTCACCTGAGAGGAATTCGGAGAGGCAGAGCTTTCGATTTTCCGAAACTTCGATCCGCGAGACGCGGAAAAAAATCATCGATGTTGGTATACTGGTACCACTATTTAGCAACAGAAGGATTCTTATTGCCACGATCCTGCTCGGCCATCACCTTCATCTTGTTAAGCAAAGCCTTGTAACTTACCTTTAGAATCTTAGCCGCCTGGCGACGGTTCCAACGTGTCTCGTTGAGTACCCGCTCAATGGCTATGCGCTCTGCCTCCATTGCGGCACGGCGTCCGATCTCCAGAAGCGAGAGCGGGGCAGATATTGAGGGCACGGGGGGAGTTCCCGCCACCGGAGCGGCTGGAGCTGCAGGGGCGGTGTCACGGGCGCTGTCCGCTTTGGGTTCCCATGCCGGGCTGGGGCTGCCGGTTATGAGACTCGACGGCTTGGGGATGGAAAGTTCCCGGATGATCTGGGATTCATTGCCGACGATGACGTAGCGCTTGACCAGGTTTTCCAACTCGCGAATGTTGCCGGGCCAGCCGTACTCCAACATGCGGCTCACCGCGTATTCGGTGAAGGGAGGCGGCTGCTTCCCATAGTACTCGCTGTACTTGCCAAGCATGAAGTCGAGGAAGATGGGGATCTCTTCCTTGCGCTCGCGCAGCGGCGGAATGTGAATGGTCACCACGTTCAGGCGGTAGAAGAGATCTTCGCGGAATGTGCCTTCTTCGACGGCGCGCTCCAACTGCTTATTGGTGGCGGCCAGGACGCGAACGTCAACCCCGATGTCGCGCTTGCCGCCGAGGCGGGAGAATTCTCCATCCTGCAGAACGTGCAGGAGTTTTGCCTGCAGCGCGGGATGCATTTCGCTGATTTCATCGAGAAAGATGGTTCCGCTGTGGGCGAGTTCGAACTTGCCCAGCTTCTGCCGGTTGGCTCCGGTAAAAGCGCCGGGTTCGTATCCGAAAAGTTCGCTCTCCAGCAGTTCGTAGGGAATGGCGGCGCAGTTTACCTTGACGAAAGGTTTCTCACGGCGCAGAGAGTGGGAGAAAACCATGCGCGCCACCACTTCCTTGCCGGTGCCGCTCTCTCCGCGGATGAGCACGGTGACGTTGGTGTCAGCCACCTGCTCGATCGTGTTCTTAACGTCCTCCATTTTGGGGCTGGTGCCGAACAGCATGCTGAAGTTGTTTTGCCGCCGCACCTGGTCGCGAAGCTGCGTCACCTCGTTGGAGAGGCGCTGCCCATCCAACAGGCGCGTCATACGCTGGTCCAGAGCGGCGAGGTCGAGCGGCTTGGCGATGAAGTCATCGGCTCCCAGTTTGGAGGCGCGAAAAATCAGCTCGGGGGCTGGACTGCTGCCAGTCATAATCACGGAAACCTCCGGCTTCATCTGCTTCAGCCGCTCGAGCGTCTCCATGCCTTCCATGCCGCGTGCGTCGGCATCCAGCAGCACCAGGGCGGGATCAAATTCCCGGAACCTTCGAATGGCTCCCTCTCCGGTTAAGCGCGGTTTCGACGCTATAGCCGTAATCGACCAGTTGCCTGCGCAGGTTTGATTTGGGGTCGTCGTCAACAATCAAGATTCTCTTCCTGCTGGCGGCCTGCATCGGGCTGTCGTTCTCGGAGTTCTGTATCAAGATTTTTTCCCGATCAAGAAAGTGCTGGCTATCAGGCTCGTCACAACTCTCAGGACGAAATTGCTGTCCCGAGGTTGGCGTGCACTCTAGGAGCTGACAACAAAAGAAACGGTTGCCCGCCAGAGCTGCTGCCGATGCTTTTTCTATGTCACTCACAGCATGAAAAGTGGTGCAACTGTACAAACTGTACTTCGACTATGCTAACCCAAATTCCTAAAATTGGCACATTAATATCCATACTGGCCTACTCAGGCCAATTTTGCCTTGCGACCTAACCCAGGGTTAAGGTCGGAGCATTGCCGGAATGGGGCTGCCCTGCGGGACTAGGACAATTGCTAGTTGCACGATTCAGTGCGACGGGCCTAAGCTGGGCAGAATCGAACCGCGAAGCATCGCACAATTGCTGTGTGGTGGCAGGGAGCAAGAGGTTCAAGATGCCCGAGACAAGAGCGGAAAATACGCTTGGCCTGGTGATGACGGGTGGAGGCGCCCGCGGTGCGTATCAGGCGGGTGTCCTGAAACGGATTGGCGAACTCAAACGAGTTCGGACGCGAGGCAATCCGTTTCCGATCATCGGCGCCGCCTCCGCCGGGGCAATCAATGGCGTCGCGATGGCCGCAGGGAGCGATAATTTTCCCCTGGCAAGCGCAGTTACAGCGGCGCTTTGGTCGAAGATCCGGCCGTCGGATGTCTTTCGCTGCGATGTTTTCTCCCAGGCTGCAAATTCTTTTGCATGGATCGTGGATCTCTCGTTTGGAGCCATTCTGGGAGGAGGAAGCGCACATTCGCTGCTCGACGCGAGGCCGTTGCGCCGCTATCTCAGTCGTCACCTGCACTGCGAGCGAATTGAAAGCAATATCAAACAAGGGAACATTTACGCGCTGGCGATTTCCGCGACGAACTACAGCTCGGGGAAGTCTTATATCTTCATTCAGGGCAAAAAGGGTCATCCGATGTGGAACCGGAGCCGACGGGTAACTCTAGCGACCCCGATCACCGTTGACCACGTTTGTGCGTCGACTGCGATTCCACTGGTGTTTCAGCCGGTACAGCTTACGACTCCGGAGGGGCCGGCTTTCTATGGTGACGGTTGTGTACGGCTGCAGCAGCCGCTCAGCCCGGTGATCCGGCTGGGTGCAAACAAGATTGTGGCGATCGGCGTTCGCTGTGAAGATGAACACGAAGAGGAGACCGGAAGCAAGAAGAATCCTTCCATCGCGCAGGTGGTGGGCGTTCTGTTGAATGCGATGTTCCTGGATCACCTGCCCACCGATGTCGAGCATCTGGAGCGGCTGAATCAACTGCTGGCCGCCGGTGATATCGACCAGACAGGGATTGACGGATGTGAACGGATGCGCCCCTTGCAGTCGCTGATCATCACGCCATCGGTCGATTTGGCAGAGCTGGCCAAGCAATATGCCAAGGACATGCCTTATCTGATCCAGTATTTTGTGAGCAGTTTGGGGCGGGATATAGCTTCCTGTTCGGACTTGATCAGCTACTTGCTGTTTACGCCGCGATATACGAATGCACTGGTTGAGATTGGGTATCGGGATGCCAGCGAGCGCATCGACGAGATCGAGCAGTTTCTCTATTCTTCGGGTCAGGAGAACCAAGCCGCGGCAGGAAATTCCTGAACGCAATCAGCCAAGAAAAATGCCGGATCGGCTTGAATGTTGCTGCCGATCCGGCCTGTCCCAACGCTTCGATTGCGACATTCTGATTTGCTGCAAGTGCCGTCAACCTTTTCAGAATTGACGGGCTGATTTATCGGCCGAAGTGTTTCGCCTCGTACGCAGCAATTTCCTGCTCGTGCTGCATGGTGAGTCCGATGTCGTCGAGGCCTTCCAGAAAGCAATGGCGGCGGAATGGGTCCATCGAAAATGAGGCAGTGAAGCCGAGATCGTCCCGCACCTCGCACTTCTCAAGATCAACCGTCAATTTGTAGCCATTAACTTCCTTGGCCCGGCGGAGCAAAAGGTCAATCTTTTCCTGGTCGAGCGAAACCAGCAGGATTCCGTTCTGCGCGCAGTTGCCGGAAAAGATATCGGCAAAATACGGCGCGATGACGGCGCGGAATCCGTAGTCGCCCAGCGCCCACGCAGCGTGCTCGCGTGAGGAACCACAGCCGAAATTCTTGCCGCCGATGAGAATCGATGCGTTGGCGTAGCGCGGATCGTTTAGAACGAACTGCGGATTTGGCGAGCCGTCGGGACGAAGGCGCCAGTCGAAAAAGAGGAACTGGCCAAAGCCGGTGCGCTCAATGCGCTTGAGGAATTGCTTGGGGATAATCTGGTCCGTATCGACGTTGGCAAGATCCAGGGGTGCGGCGATGCCAGTGTGTAAACGAAAGGGCTGCATGGTTTCCTCGTACAGGGCGTTACCCTGGAATGAATCGGCGCGTGCCGGTTGAGAAAATACTCAAAGACTCAGCGAACCGGGCTTCCGCTCACTGCGGCGCCTTTAAATTTCCATTTCCTTATATCGGTGAAGTGGCCGGTAATGGCAGCGGCTGCGGCCATGGCCGGGCTCACCAGATGGGTGCGGCCGCCACGTCCCTGACGACCTTCAAAGTTGCGATTGCTGGTGGATGCGGAACGCTCGCCGGGGCTGAGCACGTCGGCATTCATGGCAAGACACATCGAGCAGCCTGACTCGCGCCATTCAAATCCGGCTTCGCGGAATATCTTATCGAGTCCCTCGCGCTCGGCTACGCGCTTGATCTCCTGCGATCCGGGTACGACCAGAGCCCGCACGGTGGGCGCCACGTGATAACCTTCGGCGACCTTGGCGGCTTCGCGGAGGTCCTCAATGCGCGAGTTGGTGCAGGAGCCGATGAAGGCCACGTCGATTTTGATGTCTTCGATTAAAGTGCCGGGCTGCAGGCCCATGTACTCCAATGCACGCGCCATGGTCTTGCCGTCGCCTTCGGTTGCGGCCTTTGCCGGATCTGGAACCGAGCCGTTTACCGCAGTCACCATGCCGGGACTGGTGCCCCAGGTAACCTGCGGAGCGATGCGGCTGGCGTCGATCTCAACCACTCTATCGAACTTGGCATCGGCATCGCTGACCAGGGTGCGCCAGCGCTCCACGGCCTTGTCCCACTCCGCGCCTTTGGGCGCGAAACGACGGCCTTTGACGTAGGCGAAGGTCTTTTCATCGGGGGCGACCATTCCGGTGCGCGCGCCGGCTTCGATGGTCAGGTTGCAGAGGGTCATGCGTCCTTCCATCGAAAGGCCACGCACGGCTTCGCCCACATACTCCACCGCACAGCCGGTAGCACCGTCGGTGCCGACCTGTCCGATGAATGCCAGGGCGAGATCCTTGGCGCCGGTTCCGAGCGGCAGTTGGCCGTTTACGCGAACCAGCATGGAGATTGGCTTGCGCTGCGGAAGACTCTGAGTGGCCAGCACGTGCTCCACCTCCGAGGTTCCTACGCCGAAAGCGAGGGCACCGAAGGCACCATGGGTGCTGGTGTGGCTGTCTCCGCAGATGATTGTCTTGCCCGGCTGAGTGGCTCCGGATTCCGGACCGACGACGTGGCAGATCCCCTGGTCTTCGGAGTCAACATCGAAGAGGGTAATGCCGAACTCCGCGCAATTGTTGCGCAAGGCTTCAAGCTGTTTAGCAGCGATGGGATCGGTAATCGGCCGATGGTTCAACGTGGTGGGCACGTTGTGATCTGCCGTGGCCAGGGTGCGCTCAGGTCTGCGCAAGCGGCGGCCCGCCGCGCGCAAACCGTCAAAGGCCTGCGCAGAGGTCACCTCATGCACGAGGTGCAGATCAATATAAAGGAGTGGCTGCTGCCCTTCCGGCTGGCAGATAACGTGATCGTCCCAGAGCTTTTCAAACAGACTCTTACCCATAACTCATTTTCCCCGAAGGTCGTGCTTTGTTGAATTCAGTTTCTCTTCATGTCAGCTAAGGTTAGAACAACCCTTGCACTGGCTGAAATCGTTTGCGTGCAGGCCGCATCTGCCGGCGGCGATAGCTTCCAGCACCAGCCTGCCCATCTCTTCCGTGCCGGTCAGCCGCTCGTTCGGACCACGCTTGAGGTCCGCCGTGCGATATCCGGCGGCGAGCACTTGCGCGATAGCCAGTTCGATGGATTTTGCTTCCTGCTCGCGCTGCATGCTGTAGCGAATCAACATGGCGGCGGTAGCAATTGCTCCCAGAGGATTGGCTATTCCTTTGCCTGCGATGTCAGGGGCGGAGCCGTGAATGGGCTCGTACAGGTTAATTTTGCCGCCGACGGTGGCGGAGGGCAACATGCCAAGCGAGCCGGTCAAGGCCGCAGCCTCATCGGAGAGAATGTCACCAAAGAGGTTTTCCGCCAGGATCACATCGAAGCTGTTGGGCGCGGTTACAAGGCGCATGGCGCAGGAGTCCACGAGCTGATGTTCCAGCTTAACGTCGGGATATTGCTTGGCGACATCGACCACAACCTCGCGCCATAGCTGCGAGACTTCGAGCACGTTCGCCTTATCGACCGAGGTCACCTTTTTGCGGCGATCACGCGCGACTTTGAAGGCGACATGGGCGACGCGTTCGACCTCCGACGCCGCATAAACCATGGTATTGAAACCGGTGCGGGACGGGCCAGTGCCGGCGAAGCCGCGGGGCTGGCCAAAGTAGGCTCCGCCGAGCAACTCGCGCACGAAGAGAACATCGGCGCCCTTGAGCACTTCGGGACGCAGCGGCGAACACTCGGTCAGCATGTCATAGGCAATCGCCGGACGGAGATTGGCGAAACCGCCGAGGGCTTTCCTGATGGCCAAGAGTCCTGTTTCAGGCTTCAGCGCGGGGGGCAGGGAATCGAAGTCCGGGCCGCCAACTGCGCCCAGCAGCACGGCGTCAGAGGCGAGACACCTTTCGAGCGTCTTCTCCGGCAACGGCGAGCCGAACTGCTTGACGGCATTTCCGCCGATGGGAAGCTCTTCGAATTCGAGTTCGAAGCGACCTTCACTGACGGCCCGCAGAACTTTCACCGCCTCACGCGTAACTTCGGGACCAATGCCGTCGCCCGGCAGCACTGCAATCTTGAATGTCATGATTCTCTTTTTATAGCACATTTGGCCCGAGCGCCAGAAGCGCGGTTGACCTGCGGTTTATGTCTGCCGGACGGCTAGGTATGCGCCCGCTCGGTGACCTGGCCCCAGGTTTGTTCGCCGGTGTTGAGCTGCCGCCGGAGCTCTACATAGTTGAGCATGCGCACGGTGGCATTCATGGCCGCTACGAGTTGATCTGGAGCGACGGCGCGGGTGGTGAAGAGCCTTTCGCCGCTGCGCCAGGTAATGGTGGCCTCGGTGAGCGCTCCGCTGGTGCCCTTGCGAGAGATGCCGATGCGGTAATCCACCAGCTCGGGCATCTCCTTCCAGACGGTGCGCAGCGCTCGCATGAACGCGTCGAACTGTCCATCGCCCTCGCTCTGTGCCTTAAGCTGCTGCTGATTGCAGCTCAGTTCGATGGAGACACGCGGAGGAGCTCCTTTTTTCAAGGTGAATTCGTAGTTGACCAGCTTCACGCCGTTTTCCGTTGCGCCGAAGATTTCATGCAGCAGGAGAATAATGTCGGCCTGGGTCACGGTGACTTTGTCGTCGCCAAGTTCTTTCACCTTGGCGAGCAGCATGCGCTGCTGCTCCGGACTGATCTCGATGCCCAGCTCTTTGCAGTTGTGCTCGATGGATGCGATTCCTGCGGTCTTGCCGAGGTCGTAACTGCGCTTGAGTCCAAAACGCTTGGGATCGAGCCTGTTCTGATAGAGCTTTCCCTTTTTGTCTCCATCGGCGTGCACGCCGCAGCCCTGGATGGCGCTGATCTGGCCGACGATCGGTGCGTTGGGGGCGGGAGCAATACCGCTGATTCCGGCGACAAGATCGCTGAGCATGGCGAGGCTTCGCTCTTTGACGTTGCTGTTCATGTCGAAGAGGTCACGTGCGGCGACGACAAGGGTCGCAAGATTGGTGTTGCCGGCACGTTCGCCGATTCCGTTCACCGTGACGTGAACGCGCCCGGCACCGGAGCGCAGGGCGGCAATTGCGTTGGGGACGGCGAGGCCGTAATCGTTGTGGCCGTGAAAATCGAGCTGCAGGTCGCAGCAATCGCGCATGGTGCGGACGTAGGTTTCCGTCTGCTCCGGGCTGAGAACGCCGAGGGTGTCGCAGAGCATGATGCGCTTGATCGGCAGCTTGGACAGGCCGGCGGCGAGCGTCATGACGTACGGCTTGGAATCACGAATGCCTTGCGACCAGTCTTCCATGTACACGTTGACGCTCAAGCCGTTGCTGCTTGCATAGTCAACCGTGCGCCGGATGTCGCCGAGATGCTGGTCGACCGTCTTACGAAGCTGAACCGAGCAGTGATGTTCGGAACCCTTGACAAGCAGGTTCAGAACTTTTCCGCCGTGCCGCACCAGCCAATCCACCGAAGTGGTTCCGTCCACAAAGCCCAGGACTTCGACTCTTTCCGCAAGGCCATGGGCGGTCGCCCAGTCGGTTATGTTTCGAACGGCCAGCGCTTCTCCATGAGAAACCCCTGCCGATCCAACTTCAATGGCATCGACACCGGACTTGAGCAACGCTTCCGCGATGACCAGTTTTTCATCAGCCGTGTAGCTGATGCCTGGCGTCTGCTCTCCGTCCCGGAGGGTCGTGTCCATTACTTCGATGTTTCGCACTCTCTTCTCCTGCTCGCCCCGTCAAAAAGGTATTACCTAATATTATGCAACAGCGCTGCCGCAAAACTGAACAGTATTGACCGACAAGGTAGCGGCGCGGTTGGATTGCTGGTGGTTCGGCCAGAGCAGGTGACAGCACAGGAGCTTGAAAGGAACCGTTCTACGGCCCTGAAATGCGAGCATCGAAGACGATTGCCTGCTCATCGTATGAACTTTAGTCCGACCAGAGGGAGCGGAGACCGATGCAAAAAATCACCTCACATTTATGGTTTGACAACAACGCCAGGGAGGCGGCTGAGTTTTACAAATCTACCTTTAAGGACGCAGAGATCAAGAGCACGACGACGCTGCATGACACACCTTCGGGAACGGTGGATGTGGTGTCCATGGAACTTATGGGGCACGGATTCACGCTGATCAGCGCTGGGCCGCTGTTCAAGTTCACTCCGGCGGTGTCGTTTCTTGTGGCCTGCAGCACGAAAGAAGAGGTTGATGAGTTGTGGAGAAAGCTCTCAGAAGGGGGTTCGGCGCTGATGGGGCTTGGCGCTTATCCGTTCAGTGACAGATATGGATGGATGCAGGACAAGTACGGCCTTTCGTGGCAACTGATGTTCATGGGCGATCATGAAATCAAGCAGAAGATCACGCCGACGCTGATGTTTACCGGCGCGCAGTGCGGAAAAGCAGAAGAGGCGATTAGGTTTTATGCCACGGTGTTCCACGATGCGGAGGTCGGCGAGATCGTCCGCTACGGCAAAAATGAAGAACCCGACCGGGAAGGGACGATCAAGCACGCTGCGTTTGCGCTTGAAGGCCAGGAGTTTGCGGCGATGGACAGCGCCCGCGTGCATAACGTCGCCTTCAATGAAGCCATTTCGGCGATGGTGCACTGTGATACCCAGGAGGAGATCGACTACTACTGGGGAAAGCTCTCGGCAGAACCAAAGGCAGAACAGTGCGGCTGGCTAAAGGACCGGTACGGCCTTTCGTGGCAGATTGTTCCAACGATCATGGGCGAGATGTTCAAGGACAAGGACAAGAAGAAGCTGGCGCGAGTGACTGAAGCGTTTCTGAAAATGAAGAAATTTGATATTGCTAAATTAAAAGAAGCGTACCAGCAGCAAGAGCGCTCCGTCGCATAGCGGGAGTCGAGGAAGATTTCCGCAAAAGCTCTTCTTCAGCGGGCTCAGTATTTGCGCAGCACTGCGACCACGCGCCCCTGGACCCGCACGGCCTCGGCAGGAACCATGATTGGCGGCATGGCGGCGTTGGAGGGTTGCAGGCGAATCTGCTCGCCGGCGTGATAGATCCGCTTCAGCGTGGTCTCCGAGCCGTTCACCAGCGCCACCACGATCTCGCCTTCGCGGGCGCTTTCCGTCTTCTCCACCAGAACGTAGTCGCCATTCATGATGTGTTCGTCCTGCATGCTCTCGCCCACGACCTGGAGCACGAAGACGTCTTTGGAGCGGGTGAAGTCGGTGAGTGAGATGGTCTCTGGAGTCTCTACCTGTTCAATCGGCCTGCCGGCGGCGATGCGCCCCACCAGTGGAAGTTCGAAGGAACGGGCGTCGGCTGCGCCGGTGTGTCCCGGGATTCCGTCGGGGAGCGGCAGCACGTCAATCGAGCGGCTGCGGTTATAGTCGCGGCGAAGCATTTTTTTTGCCTCAAGGTTGCTGATGTGCTTGTGCACGGTGGCCAGCGAACTGAGACCGAGCGCCGCACCGATCTCCTCAAAAGAGGGAGAGTAGCCGTTGCTCTGCACGAAATCAGCGATGAAGTCATAGATTTGCCGTTGCCGCTTTGTCAAAGCCATGGATCGAACCTTCCTTTGCCGCTGATAGTTTGGCGAATGAAAAGCGAAGTGTCAACCTGAGATTCGGCGGGTGGGCTCTGGATGGATACTCCTTTTGTCACATTTTCACAGCCGACGGGATGTGCGCTGCTGGGCTTTGCGGCTTAGAATCGCTAAAACAACTGTTTAGCAAACAATGAGTGATGCTGCCAAGTTCGTCGACCGCGCCGAGAAGTTTCTGGAAAAGGGGAAACCGGAGCTCGCTTTGGAGGAGTTCCGTTCCGCACTCGAGTTGCAGCCGCGCGACGAGCAAATCCTTCAGAAGACCGCCGACCTGAGTCTGTCGATCGGCCAGCTTGGGTTGGCGACGGATATGCTGCGCCGCTTGTTCGCCATCTTTATAGAGAGCAAGCAGATCGGCAATGCTGCGGTGACATTCCGCAAGTTGCAGCGGCTTAAAGCCCTGGATCCGGAGATGGTGAGCCGCTACGCGGAACTCTGCGTGAACACCAACCGCAAAGATGCCGCCGATGCCTATCGCATTGCCTTCCAGGATTTTCAACGACTGGGCGATCCTCGCCGCGCCCTGCAGTGCATTGCCCAGGCTCTTCTGCTCGATCCACGGATCGAGGACTATCGCGAGCAGGCCCGCATCGCGGAAGCTCTGCATGAGCCGGCGGCCGCCGGCGTGGCGCTGGTGCATCTCGGCGTGATGATGGAGCGGCTCGGCCTGGACGCCTCCGAAGAGTACGCGCGCGCCTATGCCAACGATCCTTCCAACATGGCGGCGCGCCTCGGACATGGCCGCGGGCTGATTGCAAAGGGACATCCGGCGGAGGCCATTGATTTGCTGCAGCCGCTTGCGACCTACCCCTCCAGCCCGGAAGAGGCGCGCGAACCCTATGCGCTGGCCCTGCTGGCGGTAGGGCGAGTGGAAGAGGCTGCACCCTTCGTGTGGGGATTGTTCGAGCGCAACCCTGCGGGAAATCTTGAGGCCCTTCACACCGTCATCGGCGGTCTGGTGGACCGGGAGCGCGTGGAGCAAGCGCTGGGGCTGGCTCGCCGTCTCGAGGAGTTCAATCGTAAGGCGGGACGCCGCATTGAGTTCATGCATGACATGGCCCGGCTTGCGGAGAGGAGCAAGCCGAGCATCACGTTCTTCGAATATCTTGCTGAGCTCTACAACAGCGCCAATCGCGAGATCGAATACGCCCAGATGCTCTCGCGGCTTTTCCGGCTGTATTTTGCGGCGGGCAACTTTCCAAAGGCTCTCGACGCGCTGGACCGTGCCGTCGATATCGATCCCTACGAAGCCGAACACAAGGAGCGAATGAGGCAGCTTGTGGGCCATGCTCCGGAAGACCGGTTACAAGCCCTTGCCAGGCGTCTTGGAATCGAAGTGCCCGTACTGAGTGCGGATGCCGACGAGGAAGAGAGCGCGGCGGAGACAGCCCCGCCAAACGTCTTTGAGGACCTGATTCTGCAGGCGGAAATCTTTCTGCAGTACGGGATGAAGGATAAGGCGCTGGAGAAGATTGAGCAGCTCAAACAATCCTTCGCCGCTGAACTTGAAGCGAATCCGCGGGTGCGGCAGTTATTTATCAACGCCGGATTGCCGGTTACAGCGACTGCGCGCGAAGAGCCGGTCGAGCAGAAACGCGCGGCTGACGCGGTGGAGCGTGCCGCCGAGGTCAGCCGCCTTATTGCTCGCCAAGTGGACCCTCGCTCCGTGCTGGTGACGGCGGTCAACCAGATTGGCTCGCGCTGGCAATACAGCCGCTGCATCGCTGCGCTGGCCACGCCCGGCAAGCCGCCTTCGCTGGTGGTGGAATACTGCTCGCAGGATGTGCCCAAGTCCGAGCGCACGGCGATGGTGCGTCTGCTGGCGCTGAGCCAGCGCCTCACCGCTACCGAGCCCGTCTTCCGCGCCGCTGACGTGCAGCTTGCCGAGCCGCTGGCGCCGATCCGCCAGGAGCTTGCCCGGCTCAACGTGCAGTCGCTGGCCGTACTCGCTCTGCTCAATGAGGATCAGGTTGTCGGAATGTTCATCGTGCAGCAGTGCGGCGCGCGCCGACGCTGGTCGCCTGACGATATTGCACTGTTGCGCTCGATGGTGGATCAGGTTGCGCTCGCCGTCCACGGAGCGAGGTTGCGGGCACTGGTTTCAACGCTGGGCGTGGCCGAGGAAAAAACCGGATTGTTGAAGCGCTCATCCTACATCGACGCAGTAATGGCGGAGCTCAACCGTCAAGGTGGCGGAGTGGAGTCCCACAGCACGCTGGCGCTGCTCCAGGTTACTTCGCTCACCTCGGAGCTGCAGACAGAGTTTGCCATTGCCGAAGTGGCACGGACTCTTCGACCGATGGCCCAGGATCAGGCGATGTCCTTCCGCTATGATCGCGACACGATTGCCTTGCTGTTGCCGCAACTGGAGAGTGCCGCCGTCGAGGTGCTGGTGGGGAAGTTGCGCGAAGCTCTTGAACCCATCGCGCTTGCTATCACCGCAGGAATCGCAGAGGCCGGTCCCATCGCCGGCTTTGAAGCCGAAGATGCTGCCACGGAGTGGATCAACCGCGTGGCGCACGCTCTCAGCATGGCTGCAACACAGCCGGACCGGAGCTGCACCCTGCCGCCGACCACTGCGCCTGCCACGTAGACGGAAAGTTCAGAGGTATGCTCATCCAATCCGTGCTAATCCCATCGATAGTGGAGCAACTCTCCTGCCTTCGCCTCGCAACTAACAAAGCTGTTGGAACGTAACCGGCGCATAGACGGTCCCCAAGGATTGGCCGCGACCCCGTTTAGAAGACCACTAGCTCGTACTCTTCTTCAGAGTCCGAACCGATCGACCCACGAACTAGAGCGAAGGGTGAAAAGATGGCGAGCACAACAGAGTCTCACGGCAGCACCGCAGCGCGCTTAGAACGTCGTAGAAGCGCGCGCTTCACCCTGGAAACATTGGATCCCAATGGAATCTCCTTCGGAACCGGCTCATCCGAAAATCGCGGCGTGGTGCTGAACCTGTCTGACGACGGCTTGGCCGTGCACACCGCGGCGCCGCCCGGGCTGGGCTCCACCATGCGCTTGCGATGGGAGCTGTTCCAGCCCGCCGCGCTTGAATCCGAAGGTGCCGTCATGCGCGCCGATAAGGCCAGCGGAAGCTTCAGAATCGAGTTCCGCAATCTGTCTGAGCACATCGAGAGCGTGGAGGCCGAAGGCACCATCGTCTGGGTAGATAAAGAGAAGCAATGTTGCGGAGTCTACTTTCATAATCTCTCCGAGCAGGCCGAGCACAGCATCGGTCGTTGGGTAAAGCATCGTGCCTCGGCTCCCCACTCCGCATCGCCCAACTCAAAACCGCTGGCCGCCCCGCCATTAAGACTGGTCAGCGACACCACCCGCGACCGCCTCAGTACGGAAGAGATCGCGGCAATGGTTCGCGTTCCACCCGCCTCGCCTATGGTCACCGGCGAGCGTGTCAGCCTGCCCCCGGCGCCTGCCCCCTGGGTTGCCCCAGCGGTCCGGCGGGACAGATGGCTGTGGACCACGGTGGCCGCAATCATTGTTTTGCTGCTTTTGATCTTCCTGGCAGTCGGAGCGTATTGGGGAGCTAACCCCCGGATCGCGGACAAACTGGGCTTCGGGAGTGGAGTAGCAGCCGCGCCGATTCTTCGTCTCGCCGGTTCCAACACCATCGGCGAAAAACTCGCACCCGCCCTGGTGCAGGCGTTCATGAAGCAACTCGGAGCCAGTGACATCCGCCTCATGCCGGGAAAGAAGGGCGACGAAGAAGCCGTTCAGGCGATTATGCCCGGAGCCACCAGCCCGGTCGAGATTCAGATTGCGGCGCACGGATCAGCGACTGCCTTTGACGGCCTGATGGGCGCTTCATGCGAAATCGGCATGGCCTCACGCAAGATCAAGCCCGAGGAAGTCACCAGGCTCTCTTCGTTGGGAGATCTGTCGGCCCCGGCCAGCGAACACGTGCTGGGTCTGGATGGCATCGCCGTCATCGTAAGCTCTTCCAACCCGGTTCAGATGTTGACCAAGGATCAACTGGCGGGAATATTCTCCGGCAAAGTTACCAACTGGTCAGAGGTGAATGGCCAGCCGGGAGCCATCCACATCTACGCCCGCGACGACAACTCTGGAACCTATGACACCTTCAAGACCCTGGTTCTCGGCAGCACTCCGCTCGCCGATACCGCCAAACGCTTTGAGGACAGCCAGGCGCTCTCCGACGGCGTTGCCGGCGATCCCAACGGCATCGGGTTTATCGGTCTGCCTTACATCCTGAGCGCCAAAGCCATCGCGGTCGCCGAGCGCGGAGCCACTCCCTTCCAGCCCAATCGCCTGACTGTCGGTACGGAAGACTATCCGCTCTCCCGCCGCCTCTACCTCTATACTCCCCCCAATCCGCAGAACAGCTATGTGCGAAGGTTCGTGGAGTTTGCGCTGTCCAAGGCTGGTCAGGAAGTTGTGGGTCAGGTCGGATTCGTCGCCCAGAACGTAGTCGCCGAACAAGCGGTGATTGCACCGAATGCTCCGTACCAATACCGCCGTCTGACCCAGGGTGCCGGGCGATTGTCGCTCGATTTTCGCTTCCTTCCCGGTCTCACCACTCTCGATAACAAGGCCCTCATGGACTTGGACCGGGTGGTTAGCTTTCTCGCCGAATCGGGATACAGCGGCAACAATGTCATGCTCTTCGGCTTCGCCGACAATATCGGCAATTCGCGCGCGAATTACGCCATTGCACAGAGCCGGGCCAGAATGGTCGCGGAAGAATTCACCCGGCGCGGACTTAATCCGGCCACGGTCGTAGGCTTCGGCCCCGATCTGCCAGTGGGTTCAAACGATACCGACGCCGGCCGGGAGCGCAACCGGCGCGTTGAGATCTGGCTCAAAAAATAACCAGGACGAGGGCGCTGGCTCTTGCCCTTGTTCGCTGCCCTCGCAACGGCTCAGGTGGCCCGTATTCGCCATCTTTTGGCGAATGTGGGTTCAGCAATCAGTCCGCCCCACCCCCATGCGTGAGCTGCAACCCAGATCGCATCCATGATTCGCCGCCTACTCAAATTCGCTCTTGAGTTGTAAGTTAGTTCTTGATGGCTCCTTCGCCCGCATCCGATGTCCTCATCCGCGCCTTCCGCCCCGGCGACGAACTCGCCTTCCGCCGACTCAACGAAGCTTGGATCACCCGCTACTTCGCCCTTGAAGAGAAGGATCTCCTCACTCTCCGAGACCCGCAGAAATACATCCTCCAACCCGGCGGCCAGATTCTCTTCGCTCAGCTTGCCGAAACTCTCGTCGGCTGCTGCGCCCTCATCCGCCTCGCCCCAGATTCCTTCGAAGTCGCCAAAATGGCGGTGGACGAATCCTTCCAGGGGCGCGGCATCGGCCGCCTGCTCCTGCAGGGCTCCATCGACCTTGCGCGCAGCCTCGGCGCCCGCCGCCTCTATCTCGAAACCAACTCAAAACTGGCGCCCGCCCGCCACTTGTACGATTACTTCGGCTTCCGGCTTATCCCCGCAGAGTCGCTTCCGCCCTCGCCCTACGCCCGCGCCGACGTTCGCATGGAGCTCTTTCTCGACTAGCGTGCCTGCATTGGGCGGGTGCTCCAGTCGCCGGTGCCCCATTCAAGCTTCCTTTGCTTGAGTGGGGAAGTCGCTCTTGCTCTTGCCGTTGTTCTTGCTCTTGCTGTCACTCCTTTCGCTATAATCCGCCCATGGGTGCAACTCTCTCGACTCCTCCGGCCATTGCCTCGCAGCGCCTCATCTCGCTCGACGTATTTCGCGGACTCACCATCCTCCTGATGATCGTCGTCAACGCCAGCGGCCAAGGCTCCTTCCGGCAACTGCTGCACTCGCCCTGGAGTGGCTGGACCCTTACCGACCTGGTCTTTCCCTTTTTCCTCTTCATCACCGGAGTCTCGCTCACCTTCTCCTTCGCCTCGCGCACGAACGCCTCGCCTGCGCCGCCCGCTCCGTCGCGACTCGTGCTGCTCCCCCACATCCTTCGCCGCTCCGCCATCATCTTCGCCATCGGCCTGCTCATCAATGCCTTTCCTTACTATCACCTCGCCACCTGGCGCATTCCCGGCGTCCTTCAGCGCATCGCACTCTGCTACCTCGCCGCCTCGCTGCTTTATCTCTGGACGGGTGCGCGCACCCGCTGGGTCATCATCGCCGCGCTTCTCCTCGGCTATTGGATCCTCATGCGCTTTGTCCCCGTCCCCGGCTTCGGAATCCCCACCCACGACATTCCTCTCCTCGATCCTGACCGCAACCTCGTTGCCTGGCTCGACCGCAAGCTCCTCTGGGGACACCTCTACGAGCACGTCCGCGATCCCGAAGGTCTGCTCAGCACCCTCCCCGCCATTGCCAACACGCTCTTCGGGGTCGCCGTCGGCGAATGGATTCGCGCCCTCCGCGCCGACCCCGCCAAACTGCTCCGCCGCCTGGTTGCCGCCGGCCTCGCCTGCTTCATTGCCGCAGAGCTCTGGAGCCTCAGCTTCCCCATCAACAAAAAGCTCTGGACCAGCTCCTACGTTCTCCTCACCGTCGGCCTCTCCATGCTGGCCTTGGCCGCCTGTTACTGGCTCCTGGACGTAAAAAAATGGCGCAACCGCTGCACCATCGTCCCTGTCGTCTTCGGAACCAACTGCATCTTCGCCTACGCTTTTTCGGAGTTCGCTGCCACCGCCTTCGTCGTCTTCAAATTCCACTCCGGCGGCGATCTCGTCAGCACCGAAGAGGTCTTCAAGTCCTTCACCTTCGATAACATTTCCCAGCCGCAGCTCTCTGCCCTGGCCTTCGCGCTCTTCTACGCCGCCTTCTGCTGGTTCTTCACCTGGCTCCTCTACCGCCGCAAAATCTTCCTCAAGATTTGAGCACCCCGAAATCTAAAGTGCACCTTACGCTGCGGGTGCCCCACCTTCACCGCGTTTTTTGCGGTTAAGGTGGGTTGACTGCTACTTCGCCGCGCTCTTCGCCGCCGCCCCCACCACAAAACTGTCCTTGGCCTCAAAGCCGCCCTTATCGTCCAGCCAGTACATCGTTGCCTTCAGAGCGCCGTGTTCGCTCACAAACTTCACATAGTGATAAATCGGAAACACCTTGTCCTGGAACATATCGCCCGCCGTGCGCTCCACCGGATAAGGCCTCGCCCCGCCGCCGCCGCTCACCAGGTACACCACGCCGCCGCGCTCAAAGCGCTCATAAGTGTGAATATGTCCCGCGATCACGATGATCTTCGCCGACATCTGCTTCGCCGCCGCCTCCAGTTGCTGCGCCAGCGCACTCTCATTCGGACGCACATTGTGCGATGAATTGCCCACAATCCCATCCGCCACCGGAGGATGATGCAGCGAGATAAAAACGTACTTCGTTTCCTTCGGCAGTCCCTCCAACTGCTTTGCCAACCAAGCCGACTGCTCTCCGCCCGGCATCAGGTCCAAATTGCTGTCCACCGTGATGATGTAGGCCTCGCCCATCTGTACCGAGTACCAGCGCCGTCCCCGCAACTCCGGAAACGTATTCCACCAGTTCTCCACTCCGCCAAAGCCGCGGAGTTCATGATTGCCCATCGCCGGAAACACCTTCAGCCCCGCCGTCCGCCATGCCGCCGTCTCCTCGCGATACACCGCGTAGTCATTCGCCACTCCTCCGTCCAGTGGCACGTCGCCGCTCAGCAGCAGCACATCCGGTTTCTCTGCGGCAACCCTCGCCACCAGGGCCCGCCGCGCCGTGGGATTCGTATCCTTCGTATTGCCCGGATCGGTAAAGCGCATATCGCCGTAGGCAATCAACGTCCAGTTTTTCTGAGCCGCCAGCGTAAACGTCGGCCCCGCCCCGCTCAGCAGGCCGGCCGTCGCGTCGGCGCCAAACGCCGGCAGAGCCACACAGCCCATCACCAGCGCCAGCGTCAGCCGCGTAATTCCCGATCCCGTTTTCATCCGCATCTCCTCGCCACCTCAGCCCATCTTCTCGCAACCAATGTTGCGCACCAAGAACCGCCCTTGAGCCAGAATAGGTCCATCCATAGGATGCCCCGTTTACCTCCGCTCCTGACCCCAAAAAAGTTTCGCCCCAGCAGCCGCAGCACGCGGAGACCATTGACCTGCTGCCCCGTGCCCGTTCATCTGGTTCAGAGGCCGCCGGAGCGAGCGCTGATCATTACTGATGCCACGTCAATTCCACACGCACCGGAATCTCATTCTTGATCGGCATCGTCAGCAGCGAGGGCGGATCGATCTTGAAATCGGAGAGTGTGGCAGGAATGGTTCCCGAAATCCGGATCTCACTTCCTTGCCTCACCAACTGAAGTGGAACTTGCTTGTACTGAACCGTCTGCCCTGCAAATTGAATCTCCAGATCGGCTCTGACGCTCCCCGATGCAGCGGCCGATTCCGGCAGTCGGGTGCGCACCGCGACCATCGGGAACTGCGCGCCTCGCGTTACCTGAAGCGTATGGATGTCGCGGTTGCTGTCTCCCGAATCGAAGGACTTAACCGACACCGCAATCAGGAAATCGCATTCTCCCTCGTGACAGATACCTTTGCCCCGGGCGGCATGGCTCACACCGTCAATCTGGTGCAGCGGGTGGGAGACGTGATAGGTAAGCGTGGATTGCCCAAGCACCCACTCACTATTCGCCGCTGCGGCAAACTGCGGAAGCGCGAGAACCGACACAACGATCAGCACGATCAGAATTTGTTTCTTCATTAGAGAATTCTCAGAATTTCATCGATACCGACAGGATCGCCGCCCCATACGCACCCGCCGTCACAACGGCAACAGCCCCATGGGCTGAGGCGATCCCGTGAACCTTCTCGCCATTATTTTTTTGCGAGTACGCCATTGCTCCCAGGATCGGCGTGAGGATCATCCCCGGTCCGTGAATCCATGCCAACGCCTTATGCAGCCGGATTGGCCCGTGCGTTTCGGTCCCAGATAGCTTCGGCGCGCGAATCGCAAAGTAGGCAGTTGTGAAATACAAACCCGCCGTAGTCGAGCCCAGAGCCGCGTGCACATTACGGTCGGTGCTACTCGTGCTCCTCCCTCCGGCATTAATCGAAGTAACCAATGTAGCAACCAGAGGAACCGCTGTAATCAATCCCATCCGCTGATGGATTTTCAGCATGTGCGTCCGTTTATCGAGCAGCGCCTGCTCCCTGGCATTTCCTTGAGTTTGCTCCGGCGTAATCCCAAGGTCCTCAAGCGAAGGCTCTGTCCTCTGGCTGGAGGGTGCATTTGGCAGCTTTTCAGCAGGCGCCTGCGTCCGCGGCGGAGTCTGTGGTGCGTTCTGTGGTGCGCTTGGGGTTGTGCTTTGGGTTGAGCTTAAAGCCGCCATCACCGTTTGCCCGGCCCCAGGCGTTGAATCAGCCACCTGCGCCCGCACAGGCTGAGAGATCAATAAAGCAGAAGTCAGTACGCCGGCTCCCAGGATGAGCTTAGCCGCTCTTGCGTTCATTCGGATCACCCCTCGAGATGACCTACAAGTCTAGCCCCGCCACCCAGATCCGGCAACTCACGCCCAAGGCGCTCCTACCTTCCAGCCCCAAACTTCGAAACCGATGAAAGCCGCGCCATACATCTGCACCAGTCAGCAGGCACAGCTTCCCAATGCGCGCTGCATCAGCACGGAATCCACCCAGCGGTCGAACTTGAATCCAACCGAACTCAGCCTCCCGACTTCCCTGAAGCCAAGTCGCTCATGCAGTCGCATCGAGGCCGCGTTCCCGCCGTCGCCAATCATCGCGATCATCTGCCGCCATGGCCCTTGCTCGCACCGTTCAATCAGTGTTCCCAGCAACGCCCGTCCGCAACCGCGCCCAATCTCCGCGGGATCGACGTAAATCGAATCTTCCACCGTAAACCGGTAAGCCGCACGGGGCCGGTGCGCGTTCGCGTAAGCATACCCAATCACCCTTCCATCTTCTTCCGCAGCCAGATACGGCAACCCCAACGCCAACACGCCCGCTTGCCGCCGCGCCATCTCCCCGCACTCTGGCGCTTCCGTCTCAAAGCTCGCACAGGTATTCCGAACATAGTGGCCGTAAATGCGCGTAATCGCTGCCACGCCCTGCTCTGTCGCCGGACGCACCACGATCGCGCTCATCGCTTTGGCCGGCCCGTCGGTGGACCGATGCCGCCGCGGCCGTCATACATATACAGCGCCTTGGGGAAGTAGCGGCGGCGCAGCCTCGACCATTGCCGCGTCAGGAAGTTGTACCATTGCCACTGCAGCGCGCACGGCTTTCTTCCTGGATGCAGGTTCAGTCCAAAGTTGCTGCACATCTTTGGCCTCCGCGCTCGCTATCTTACCCCGGATTCACCTCACGCGCCGGGCCCTCGCATCGCACAAACAGAGTGAGCAATATCTCCCCTAAGGTGTGGAATATTCCAGTGTCCCCGGCTTCGTGCTCTGGAAATCGCCCTCGCCAACGTATGGCCCCCGGCTTGCACCATGGCCTCGTAGGTCGACCGGGTGCGTTTTCTTAATGAAGCGAACTGTAGTTATTCGGATCATCTCCTTCTTTCTGTTGGCTGCTTGCGGGGCCTTGTGCCAAATACGTCCTTCCGCTGATCTGCTTGCCGGATCACTGTTTGACGGCCCCAACTCCCCCGGCACCAACTCCACCGAAGCCCAGCACCAGTTTCCTGATGCTCCGTCGCCGGTACAGCCTCCGTCTGAACCAACCGGATTTCAAACCTTCATCGAGCCGGTAAGCTCGCCTTCGGTCTTTAGACCAGCAGCCCTCGGCGCAGGCCTCAGCCACCAAACCACTTCAGGACAGCGGACCAGCCTGCCCGCCCTTTATCAAGCGGCACCTTTTCAAAAAGAGTCTGCCGGCGGCGCCTTTCTGGGCCGGTACCTCTATCCGCTGTTGCGTAAGCCGGCACCACGGAACGAACCTGTAGCCAGCGGCAGTTTTATAGGCCGGGCCTTCCAGTCAGCCTCGCGCATGGTTGTCACCCGTGACGACTCCGGAAAGAGAAAGCCGAACACTTCGTATCTCATAAGGACGTTGACTTCGGCCGCTATCGACTTTGCTTCCCCATCTGGGGCGCAATCTGCTTCATCGGCATACGTTATCCATGACGGACCTGGCGTCCGGCCAATGGTGAAGCGCCCACACTGAACTTCGTGCCTGCAACCGAAGAGCACCGGTAGAAGTCACCAGTGCCGCCATCGGCTAGCGGTTAGTCTTGGCAGCGCGGGCGTAACCACAGTGCGATTTAAGAGTTGGGCTTGAAGTTTTCCAGTAGCTCAGCAATGCGAGCGAGTTCTTTGGGTATATCCTGCAATTCCCGTAGCGTCTTGGGCAACTCGTGGTCGTGAACGAGTTGTTTCTGATTGGCGTCAACGCTGCAAATGAACGTTGAACGGAATGTCTTTCCAGTCGAGTCTTTACACCGGCACTCGGCTTCGAACCGTGTGTCCGAGAATTCCTTCACAATCGTGGAGGAAACACCCACGAGTGTGGATACACTCTCCTGCGGCAAGAGGGTCGATTGGACGAGAGCAAGATCGAGTGCCGCATAGCCTGAGTCACGGGCAACCTGGAAGCTGAACCATAATTTAAAACCTCGGAACTCTGAAACCTTGATCTTTGAATCCTCGCCCTTTCCAGCTATCCTGTAGCTCGTGGCAGTTTCGGTTACGGTTCTAGCTTCGGGCAGCGGCGGCAACGGAACAGTCCTTGCCTCGTCGCAGACCCGCGTTCTCATCGACTGTGGTCTCTCCTGCCGTGAAATCTGCCGCCGTCTCGCCGCCCAGGGCATTGCGCCCGAGTCTCTCTCTGCCATCCTCATCACTCACGAGCACTCCGACCACGTCTCGGGCGTGCACATCATGGCCAAAAAGTTCCGTCTCCCCGTCTTCATGAGCGCGCCTACTCACGCCGCATGGCAGCGCCTCTTCAAGGATTCGGCGGGCAACCCAGTCCGGGCAGAGCGCCTCGAACTGTTCTCACCCGGCAACAGTTTCAGCGTTGGCGATATCGAGGTCATGCCCTTTACCGTTCCCCACGATGCCGTCGATCCCGTCGGCTTCCGCTTCGCAGCCGAAGGCCTTCGCGTCGGCTACGCCACCGATCTCGGCTTCATGCCGCGCAACGTGCGCGACCATCTTCGCGGCTGCGACGGCCTCATTCTGGAATCCAACCACGACCTTGAAATGCTTCGCGGCGGTCCCTATCCCTGGGCCGTAAAACAGCGCGTCATGTCCCGCGTCGGTCATCTCTCCAACGATGCTCTCGCAGAATTTCTCACATCGGATTATGATGGTGGAGCAGCGTTCCTCATTTTGGCTCACTTGTCGGAGCAGAATAATCATCCCGACTTGGCCCGTGTCGCGGCCGAGCGAGCTTTGGGGATGCGTCCGGGGCTGTGGGGCAACCGTCTGGCGCTGGCTTCGCAGGACGAACCTCTCTCGACCCTCACGCTATAAATTGATATGAGTCAATGCATCGATCCATTCGTAGGCAAGATCCTCGGCGGCTGGCGCTACGACATAACCGGCATCGCTCCCGAGATGAGTGGAGACTATGAAGCGCATTTCGCCGCCTGTGCGCACTGCCGTTCGCGGCAAAAGCTTCATCGCACCATCGATGTCACGCTGATTGCCGTAGCCTCGGTCTCTGCCATCGTCTTCGTCCTCGCCTTCGCCGTCATTCATCACTTCAGCCCGCCACATGCTCTCTATCTTGAGTTCGGCGCCCTCTGTGGCTTCGCCCTCTCCGCCCTGGTCTGGCTCATCGTCGCCGTTGCCACCCCGGCGCCACTCGTCGTCAAAGACGCTGCCCTCAGCGGAGCGCGCAAACTTAACGACCGCCTCCCTGAAAATCTCCGCGACCGTCTCCCTGAGGAGTTGCGGATCAGAATCTCCGGCGGCCACTGAGCTTCCGGTGACTTATACTGCTTCCACGATGAATAACCTGCAAATTGAGATTGAGCGGCTCTTTGCCCTCGGCATGGACGCCAAGAAAGAATGCGGCGCGCTGGAAACCTTCCAGGAGTTTCGCGAAGCCTTGTCGCTGGGTGAGTTGCGCGCGGCTGAAAAGCGCGATGGGCGCTGGCAAGCCAACGTCTGGGTGAAGCAGGGAATCCTACTAGGCTTCCGCCTCGGCACCGCCAAGGAGACCCACGCCGGAGATACGTTTACCTTCGTCGATAAACATACTTACCCGGTGCGGCGCTTCACCTGCGACGACGGGGTGCGCATCGTGCCCGGCGGCTCGACCGTGCGCGAAGGCGCCTACGTCGCCAAGGGCGTGATCTGCATGCCGCCCATGTACATCAACGTGGGCGCCTACGTCGATGAGGACACGATGGTGGATTCGCACGCCCTGGTCGGCTCCTGCGCGCAGATCGGCAAGCGCGTGCACCTCAGCGCCGCGTCGCAGGTCGGCGGCGTGCTTGAGCCGGTTAACGCGACTCCCGTGGTGATTGAAGACGACGTGCTTGTGGGCGGCAACTGCGGCATTTACGAAGGGACGCAGGTGCTGCGGCGCGCGGTGTTGGGTTCGGGTGTCATCCTGACGCGTTCGACGCCGCTCTTCGACACGGTACGAGGGGAGATTTATCGCGCCACGGAAAGTGAGCCGCTGGTGGTTCCCGAGGGCGCCGTGGTAGTAGCTGGCGCGCGGGCGATAACCAAGGGCAAGGCCGCCGAATGGGGCTTGAGCGTGTACACCCCGGTGATCGTGAAGTATCGCGACGAGAAGACCGATAAAGGCGTGGAACTGGAGGACCTGCTGCGCTGAGGCAACCGCGACCCAGCCGCCATGTTTGCTGCTGCTGGAATGCACCCCTGTCTCCTCGAGCTGGCGCGCAAAATTATTTTGTCTGAGACAACTTTTTTGTACGGAGCGTCTCTAATATTTTCAGAGACTCCTGAGACGGACACGTTCTGAAACGAACGCTTTCAGGGGAAACGGTGAACCCACCGGTCGAGCAGGCCGGTGGGATTTTTTTGCTCGGGCGCTCGCCTCACTGAAGTTTCTCTGCGGTGGGATCTCCGGAGATGTAGGAGTTCACACACCGGCTGAGCGAGCCCTGAGCCTTGAGAATATACTCGACGGCGTCGCGGACAGCTCCCTCGCCGCCGCGATGGTCGGTGATAACGTGGGCTTCGTCCTTGACATCTTCGCGGGCGTTGGCCACAGCGAAGGCCAGGCCGCAGTTGCGCATCACAGGCAGGTCGATGATGTCGTCGCCGACGAAGGCGGCTTCTTCCGGTCTTAGTTTTTCTTTCGCCAGTATTTCGCGGAAGGCGTTGAGCTTGTCGGCAATGCCCTGGTAGACGTGCTCAATCTTGAGGTCGCGTGCACGCAGGCGTACCGTTTCAGATACGCGTTTGGTAATGATTCCCGTCTTGATTCCTCCCAGCCGAGCCAGGGAAAAGGCGGTGCCATCATGGGCATGGAAGCCCTTGGCCTCCACCATGGCATCGCTGGAGATCGCAGACGGGCTGGCTTTGGCCTCGCCTGGCATCGCGGGACGCAGCGGAGAGGCTCCTCCTAGAACCGGAAACAGGAAAATCTTACCGTCAGTCATGACCCCATCGACATCCAGCAACAGGAGCTTTATCTTTTTTGCACGTGCCTTGGACATGGCGGGATTGTAGCATCAACCTGCGGGAGACCAGTTCTGTGACGTGCATACAAGTTAGATCGAAGTGGAGAATGGGGGCGCTCGGGCTGTTGCTGGCCCTGGCCGTAGCGGGAGATTTGTGCGTCGCACAAACGGACGTTGGGCGTGCGGTTCGGCCGGTGACGGCGTCGCATTCCTCGAAGCGTTCAAAGGCGAAGCCGTCTACCGCAGTTTCAAGGGCGCAGATGGAAATGGCGCAGCAGATGGTGCGCAACGCCCACGCGCTGGGCCACCCGTTGGAAACCATGCAACGGGTGGCGCTCATCACCCGGCTGCTCTACACCATGCGTCCCGAGGTAATGGCGGTTGAGAAGAAGGAATGGGCCGAGGAACTGTTCGGGCTGGCGCAGCAATTGCCGGTTGGCGTGGGCAGGCCCGTGGAAGCATCCGCCGGTCCGGCTGTTATCGCTGGTGAGCAGGAGCAGAGCCGCGAGTTGGAGCGCACGCGCGACACGGCAATTGCGACTGCAGCGGCGAGGTTGGCGGTTTATGACGCAGATCGCGCTCTGGATCTGCTGGATTCGTTGCCTTCGCAGGGCGGCCGGCGGGAGGATGCGCGAACGATGGCGGCGCGGCTGGTTTTTGTCGTGTACCTGCAGCATCACGGCGCGGCGGGGGCACAGACGCTACTGGCTCACGGTAGGCGATGGGGCCAGCTCGGAGGATTTCCCTATGGAGCGAGCGCGGTGATTCTTGCCAGGCTGCGCTCCAATGAAGACGCGGCAGAGGATTTCTTCGGCCAGGTACTTGTAATCTTTGAGCGCGGGCAGGAAGGCCTCTATGGTGTGCGCGACTTTGCCTCGCTGCTGGAGCGCGCAGTCTCGATGGAAGCAATCTCGGAAGATTCTGCCGAAGAGGCTGGGCGCAGCATCACAGGCCAGTTGCAGAAACTTGCGGGTGAGAACGAGGAGGCAGCACTGACCGAAGAGCAGAAAAGACTCGTCATGGCAGCTCTGAGCGATCTGCGGATTTGCTCTCCCAAGGCCTATGCAGATGCGCAGAAGAATGAGCCGGAGCTGCTGGCGCTCCGCGCGGAGCCTCTGCCAGCGCCAAAGGTGGAGATTCCGAAGGTGGACGAGCCGCTGCAATCGGCCTTTCACGAACTAGCGCAGGCGATGCGCGAGCACCGCAAGCCGGATGAGATGCGGACAGTGATCAGCCGTGGGCTGCGACTGGTTAACGACCGCTACAAGCCCGGAACCTGCGCGGAGTGTTCGTCGCCGGACGCGCAGTCGTGGGCACTGGTATCGCTGGCGGCGTATGCCGCTCCGATGACGATTGCGGCCCAGTTAGCAGCGATTGAATATCCTTTCTGGCACGCGTATTTCCTGGCGATTGCGGCACGGCAGGTGGGAGAACCAACCCGCGTCGCCGATCCAACGGCGCGCAAAGTTCCGGGGGGAAAAGAAGAGGCAGAGCCGGAGTAGTAGCGGGGAGCGGCGATCGCGGAAGCTGCATCTCACCTTCCATGAGCGACTGGAAAACTGAACTGACAGGGCGGGTTTTGGTGCTGGTGGCTCATGCCGACGACGAGAGCGTGGGCTATGGAGCCTTGCTGCTCCGGATGCGCGAGGCCGTGGTGGTGATCGCCACGGACGGTGCGCCGCGCGATGAATACTTCTGGGGCCCGTTCGGGTCGCGGGAGAACTACCGAGCGTTGCGTCGGGATGAAGCGCGACGGGCGATGCAGTTGGCCGGAGTGCGCGAACTCGTGCTGCTTGCTGACGAGGATCCGCGGTTGGAGGATCAGCGTTTATTTTTGAACCTTGTGCCCGCCTACGAGCGCCTGAAGAAACTGGTGGAACGGGTGAGGCCTGAGGCGATTGCGACGCTCGCGTATGAGGGCGGTCATCCCGATCATGACAGTTGCAGCTTGTTGGGTGCACGGCTGGGTGCACGGTACGGCCTGCCCGTATGGGAAGCGCCGCTGTATCATTGGGGAAACAAGCATCAGGGGGACAGCGCGGTGAGCCGTGAAGGCGAGCTGCGCTTGCAGCAGTTTGTCTGTCGGACAGGCTGCGAGGCAGAACTGGAAATCAACGCTGCGGAGCTGGAGCAAAAGCGTACGATGTGCGCTCAGTATGTGTCGCAGGGCGACTTTCTGCGAACCTTCGACGCACGCCGCGAACTCGTGCGTCCGCAGGTAAAGTACGCATACGAAGGCCCGCCGCACGAGGGGCAGACGAATTACGAGCGCTGGCAGTGGTGGATGAGCGCGCGCGAAGTGAGCGCGAAATTTCAGGAGTTTCTGGAGATGGAAGTTGAGTAAGCGGTTATTGTTAGTGGCCTATCCTCTTTTGCCAGTTAGCGAAGCGAGCGCGGGCGGGGCCGAACAGATCTTATTTACCCTCGAGCGCGAGCTTACGGCGCGCGGCTGGCAAACGGAGGTGGCCGCCTGCGCGGGTTCCGCAGTAAGCGGGAAGTTATTGGCAACGGGCGAGGTTCCGCGGTTGAAGGATGGCTTTAGCGAGCGCGAACGCGAGCACTCGGAGCGCGTGGTGGAGGCATGCGCAAAGGAAGAGTTCGCTTTAGTGCTGGACCACAGCGGGCATTTCTTCCGCCACGCGGCGAGGGTAAGCGGACGTGTGCTGGCGACATTGCATCTGCCGCGAGCGCTCTATCGTGAGGAGGTATTTGAGGGACTCGCGGACAATCTTTACTTTAACTTCGTGAGCGATTCGCAAAGGTCGTCATTTACGGATCTTCCGCGTGTGCTGGGGGTTGTGCGCAACGGCATTGCCGTGGACCGCTTTCTGATGGGCGGGCGCAAGTCAGACTACGTGCTATGGCTGGGCAGAATCTGCCCGGAGAAGGCTCCGCACCTGGCAATCGAGGCGGCGAAAAAAGCAGGATTACCGATCATTGTGGCCGGCCAGGTGTATCCCTTCCGCTGGCATGACGAGTACTGGGAGCAGAAGGTGAAACCGTTGATTGACTATGACCGGGTGCGCTGGGTTGAGCTGCCTTCGTTTGCGGAAAAGACGAAGTTGCTGCGCGATGCGAGGGCGTTGTTGGTAACTTCGCAGGTGGCGGAAACCACCTCGCTGGTGGCCTTGGAGGCGATGGCCAGCGGCACTCCGGTGATTGCCTTCGGGACGGGCGCACTTACCGAAGTTGTACCCAAGGGGACCGGGTTTATCGTGGACGGCATCGAGGAGATGGCCAGTGCTTGTTGCGCGGTGAGCCAAATCCGCGCGCAGGATTGCCGGGACTGGGTGCAGCGTGAATACTCAGCGCGGGCTATGACGGATGGTTACGAGGCGCTCATCACCGACCTGGAAGAGCAGAGGCGCTGGCAGGGTCGTAGAGGCTAGGCAATATTGCTGGCCTGCCGGCTCATCATGGAATGGGCCGGTTTACTTGCGGGGGCCGTGCCAGAGCTTTGTCGCGCCGTCATCAAGTCGACCAGCAGTGCGCATAATTCCTCATTCTTCACGGGCTCCTCAAGATACAGCTCGGCTTTCGTATCTCCTGCTTCAACGGCGGCAGCCAGGCTGCGGGTGATAACCAGCACAGGAATGCCGGCTGCTTTCGCTTGCTCGATCGTCCTTTGGTTTCTCTTCGACCTCCAGTGCACCACGACCGCGCCCAAAGTCGAGATATCTTTGGCGTCGCTCTTGATGGATCGCGCGCGGACGATTCTATGTCCAGCTTTGTCCATCAATCGGCAGAGGCCCACCTTAGGTTGAGCACCGAGATAGAGAACGTCCACTGTTTCCTCCAGCAATCCTGTTCAAGAACTCGCCCTAGAACGGATAGATTCCGCTACATACACCAGAGTTGTATGTGTAGGTAAACTCGGTGTGAGGCAGTTCGGTGCCGAACTCAGACAAGCAAGCCTGCAGCCTCAGTTGCACCGACGACTTATCTCACGACGTCCGACTACTTCACTACGCCACAGGCGCGGGCCACAGCTTCCAGTTTGGCGCGGAGGTTGGGCTGCATTTTGACCATGGGGAGACGGTAGTTTTCCTCGATGCGTCCCATCATGGCGAGCACTGCTTTCACCGGCATTGGATTGCTCTCGATAAAATTTGCCTGCATCAGTGCGAAATACTTGTGGTATATCTGGCGGGCTTGCGTCCAGTTATTATCCAGTGCGGCGCGGGTGAGATCGGACATCTCCCTGGGGAAAGCGTTGGAGGCGACTGAGATTACGCCTGCGCCTCCGACCGAGATCAGCGGGAGGGTCATCGCATCGTCGCCGCTCAGGACTGTGAAGCCGGGGAGCAGGCCGCAGATTTCGGCGATCTGGTTGATGTTTCCGCTGGCTTCCTTGACGGCGACGATGTTGGGCAGAGCCGAGAGGCGCTTGAGAGTTGCGGGCTCCACGTTGACTCCGGTGCGGCCGGGGACGTTATAGATCACGAGGGGCTTATCTACGGCTTCAGCGATGGCTTTGAAGTGTTGGTACTGGCCCTCCTGCGTGGGCTTGTTGTAGTACGGCGAGGCGGAGAGAATCGCATCAACGCCCTTGATCCTGGAAACTTCAACGGCTTTCTGCACGGCTTCGGCGGTGCAGTAGGAGGTTGCGCCGGCGACGACGGGCACGCGTCCGGCGGCAACGTCGATAGTCGTCTCGATTACTTTGCGCCACTCGTCGTGTGAGAGGGTGGGAGTTTCTCCCGTAGTTCCGCAGGGAACCAGGAAGTCGATTCCGGATTCGACCTGCCAGGCCACCAGCGCACGCAACGCTTTTTCGTCGATCGATCCATCCCCAAGAAACGGGGTCACTAGAGCCGTTCCGCATCCACGTAATTTGATCATTGCCCCTAACCCTTCAGCTCTGAGAACACTTCTTGAAATTCGTAAAATCCGCGTTTACCCTTCACCCACTCGGCGGCTCGCACCGCACCCTCGGCAAAGCCACGACGGTTCATAGCATCGTGAGTCAGCGTAATCTTATCCGCGGCCGACATCAACTCGATGGTGTGGATGCCCACGACTTCATCTTCGCGCACGCTAGCAATGGGAACCTTCTTGCCGCCAGCCTGCTCCAGAACTTTGGCCAGCGAGACGGCCGTGCCACTGGGCGCGTCAAGTTTGTGGATGTGATGGGTCTCGGTAATGCTGGCCTCGTAGTCGTACTTCAAGGCCTTTGCGCCTTCGCGCACGATGGCGAAGAAAAGATTGACGCCGATAGAAAAGTTGGACGCCCAGATGAACCCGGTGTTTGCGCGCTCCACCTGGTTGCGGACGTGGGGCAGCTCGGCGTACCAGCCGGTGGTACCAACCACCATGTTGACGCCGGCGCGGACGGTAGCTTCAATATTAGCCATCACCGCGTCGGGAGTAGTGAAGTCGAGGACGGCATCGACGCCAGCGAGGCGCTGCCGGGTGAGCGCCACGCCGTTGCGGTTCTCCTGAATTTCGATGATCCTGACGGTGTGCCCGCGCATGGTGGCGATCTCAGCAACCAGCGCGCCGGTTTTTCCCGCGCCTAATAGTACGAAGTTCATCAGTATCTCTCCGCGATCACGGTACGTTCACGACTCCGGCTGACCTGCGGACCAGATTTTACCTCGCAACTTCGCTCGGAGTTGCTGGCCCACGGGATCAATCGAAAGCTTCCGGGTCCACTTCGGTAAAGAACGCCTTATGCAGGCGGCGCATGGCTTCGGGTACGTCGTCTTCGCCGATGACAAAGGTTATGTTGATCTCCGATGCGCCCTGGGAAATCATGCGCACGTTTATCTCTCCAAGGGCCGTAAAGACCTGCGCAGCGATCTGCGGAGTCTCGCGAATGTTTTCGCCGACCAGGCAGACTATGGCGTTGCGTCCAGCGTATTTTACGTCAGCAATCTTCTCCAGGTCAGCGGCAATCGCAGGAATTGCCTCATTGGAATCCACCGTGAGAGAGACGCTGACCTCGGAGGTGGAGACCACGTCGATGGAGCATTGATGCTTGTCGAAGACGTCGAAGATCGCTTTGAGGAATCCGTGCGCGCCCAACATTCTGGCAGCCACCACTTCGACGATAGTGATTCGCTTTTTCGCCGCAATAGCTTTGAAGATGGACTTCGATTTCGGCGCGCGGCCCACGATCAGGGTGCCCTCGTTGCTGGGATTCAAGGAGTTGAGAACCAGCACGGGAATATTTTTCTGCACCGCGGGGAGCACGGTTGCCGGGTGCAGAACCTTAGCTCCGAAATATGCCAGTTCGGCGGCCTCCTCAAAGGAGATGACGCGAATACGCCGGGCGTCGGGACAGATGCGCGGGTCCGTAGTCATCATGCCATCCACATCGGTCCAGATCTCGATGGCTTCCGCATCGAGGCCGGAGCCGATTAGCGCGGCAGAAAAATCGGAGCCGCCGCGGCCAATCGTCGTCTGCACGCCGTGTTCGGTTGCGCCAATGAATCCGCCTAGAACAGGAACCTGCCCGTCGTCGAGCAGCGGGCGCACTAAATTCTTGGCGCGATGCTCGATCTGATCCACCTGCGGGATTGCCCTGCCGTGCTGCGCATCGGTGATCATGACCTTGCGGGCGTCCACCAAGGCGGAACGAATGCCGCGCGCCTTGTAGGCCTCGGTGACGATGCGGCTGTTGAGCCGCTCGCCGTAGCTCACCACGTAGTCTGAGCTGCGGGGAGAAAGCTCGCCAACAGCGACAATGCCCTTCAGCAACTCATCCAAAGTATCGAACTCGCGATCCAGTTCGGCGGCAAGCCCGGCCATGTGCGCGCAGCCCACCAGTTCTTTGGCCGTTGCGTGATGACGCTGGCGCAAGCCTTGCGCCACTTCCAGAGCGTGATCGCGCTGCCCTTCGCCGGCCGCTCTTCCGGCCGCGAGCAAAGCATCGGTGACGCGCGCCATGGCCGAGACTACCACCACGGGGCGGCGCTCCAGGCGGCTTTTAACGATCTGCGCGGTGCGGTCGATGGCGGCCGCATCCATCACCGAAGTACCGCCAAACTTCATCACGATCATGAAAGCAAGCCTTTATCTAATCCAGATAACCCTTGGCCTTGAGCAACTCGGCATTCAGCAGAGCAGCGCCGGCAGCGCCACGAATGGTGTTGTGCGAGAGCATGGTGAACTTCCAGTCGAACAGAGAGCAAGGACGCAGCCGTCCGCAGATGACCGTCATGCCGTGTCCACGCTCGATATCCAGACGCGGCTGCGGACGGTCAGGGCGCTCGTCGTAAAAGATCGGCTCGGCCGGGGCGAAGGGCAGTTTGAGATCGGCAACCTGCCCGCGGTACTCGCGCCAGGCAGCGATGATCTTCTCCGGGGTTGCGCGCTTCTTTAACTTGATGGAGATCGATTCGGTGTGTCCGTCCTCCACCGCAACGCGATTGCAATGGGCGCTGATACCGAATTCAGCGGGAACGACCGCGCCGCCTTTGAGTTTGCCGAGGAGTTTGCCGGCTTCCTCTTGCATCTTCTCTTCCTCGTTCTTGATGAACGGTACGACGTTGCCCAGAATGTCGAGCGAGGCCACGCCGGGATAGCCCGCGCCGCTTATCGCCTGCATGGTTACGACAAAAACCGCCTCCAGACCGAAGGCCTTCTGCAGTGGAGCCAGCGCCACCGCGAGTCCCATCACCGAGCAGTTGGAATTGGTGACCATGAAGCCGCCGGACTGCTTGCGCCACGACTGCTGCTCGATGAGCTTGATGTGATCTGCGTTGATCTCCGGAATAACCAGCGGCACCTGCGGATGCATGCGGAAGGCCGAAGAGTTCGAGATTACGGCACAACCGGCTTCCGCAAAAGCCGGCTCCATCTCACGAGCGATGTCGGCATCGAGGGCGGCAAAGATGACCTTAGGAGCGCCATTGGGCTCGGCGGCGGAAAGCTCCATGCGCGCGATGCGCGCTGGAATGGGCGTCTTCATCTTCCACTTGGCGGCTTCGGCGTAGCTCTTGCCGAAGGAGCGTTCGCTGGCTGCAACCCAGGTTATCTCAAACCACGGGTGCCTCTCGAGCAGTTGGATAAATCTCTGGCCCACCATTCCGGTGGCTCCTAAAATGCCTACAGGGATCTTTGCCATCAGGACAACTCTCTTTTTCCGGTACGACCGGGATATTCAGTGTTTCTACTTTTTATATCACTCCGAAGTACGCTGTGCCGCGTGTTCGCCTTGGGATCAACCCGCTACGGCGGGCTCCTAGGCAAGCAAGGGAAGGCCGCAAGTGCGAGCCCCAGCAAAACTAATGGAGTTCCATATCATTCATATTACCGGATCAGAATGGTAGAAGGCAGGATGACGCAATCAGCTTTTACGCTCACAGGCAGCTTCTATGATAATTTTGTAGCAGATTCCGAGAGTTACTTCTGTCTTTCACCTCCATGCTCAAGGACGAGTCAGCATTTCGAACGGTCTGTATCTTATTGCTGCTAACAGTACTGGCCGTGCTGGTCCATGGCTATCATGTGGGAATTGAGGACCAGGATGTTTACCTGGCCGCGGTGAACAAGAATCTCAGTCCCGAACTTTATCCGGTAAATTCAGTGTTTTTTACCGAGCAGATGAAGTCTTCTCTGTTCATACGAGGGCTAGCGGGAAGCATTCGCCTTACTGGAATATCAGTGCCATGGGCACTGTTGCTATGGCAGCTGGGATCCATATTTCTTGTCCTGCTTGGCTGCTGGAGAATTGCATCTGCCTGTTTTGAGAGCGAGGCAGCTCGCTGGGCGGGGGTGTTGCTGGTTACGGTGCTGCTGACCTTGCCGATCGCTGGAACGGCATTGTTTCTGGTAGATACATATTTGCATCCGCGCGCGCTGGCAGCCGGCGCGATCCTGCTGGCTTTGGCGGCGTGCCTCAAAAAGAAATGGACTACGACCGTAGCATGGTTGATTGTGGCCGGGTTGATGCACCCGCTGATGGCGCTGTTCGGCGTGTCTTTAATCGTCTTTGCCGGGATTAAACCCTGGGCCGAGTGGCAGCGTCGCAAGGGCGACGACATTGTTCTTCCTGCTGCCACTCCTACTGCTCAGCCACCCCTCGGGAGCTTGGAGGGAAGCGACCCTGACGCGGAGGTATTACTTCCCCCTGTTGTGGACCTGGTACGAATGGTTGGGACTGATTGCACCCGTATTGCTGGTCTGGTGGTTCTCGCGCATCGCCCGTCGGTACCGCATGGCAACGTTAGAGCAGCTTTCGACCCGGCTGGTCGCTTTTGCGATATTCCAGTTTGTGGTTGGAGCGCTGATGACGATTCCAGCGGCCACAGAGCAACTGTCCGCTTTCCAGCCGATGCGCTGGCTCCACATTTTTTACTTCCTTTTCCTCGTGATGGCGGGTGGCCTGATTGGGCAATTTCTGCTGCGCGGGAAGCCATGGCGCTGGCTGATCCTCTTTTTGCCGCTCGCAGGCGTGATGTTCTATGTGCAGCGCGACTCATTCAAATACAGTGATCACATCGAATGGCCGGGGCGGGAACTGAAGAATCCGTGGGCGAAAGCCTTTATCTGGTCGAGCGCCAACACTCCCCAGAACGCCGTTTTCGCAATTGATCCAGACTACATGGGGTTGCATGCTGAGGATGGCTACGGTATGCGCGCGCTGGCCAAGCGCAGTCTGCTTGCCGAGAACCAGAAAGATCCTGGCGCAGCGACGGTCTTTCCCGACCTGGCCCCGGAGTGGCGGGAGCAGGTTCACGCGCAGAGAGGAATTGAGAGCTTTGACCGCGGCCAATTTCACCAGCTAAACACCCGCTACGGCGTGTCGTGGACAGTTTTGCCGGTATCAGCGAGAGTGCTGCTGGAGTGTCCGTACAAGAATGAGGCGGCGCAAGTCTGCAAGGTGGAATAGCTGCATGGCCGTCATCTTGATGCGTCAGCGCGGCACTTCAAAGACGTACAGCGTGTGATTCAGAATTGCTTTTACCGGGTACTGCAATAACCAGCGGAAGGCGTAATGGTTCTTGAGCAGTTGCCCGGAAAGGTGGGTGGCACTGACCACTACTGTTCCAGTCGGATGGTCCTCTTCGTTCAACCGGGTGTATTGAATGCCGTACAAGGCGGGATCCGCTTCCCCAACATATGCCAGATGGATGGGCTGGTTAGCGATGCTCGGCCTGATACTGGCGAAGTGCAACCATCCCCTGACCCCAGTCAGTATTGCTGTCGCTCAGCAGTTGCCAGGTCGTCGCTGGCTTCACGAGAACAGTGAAATAGGAAAGATAGTCAGGTGCATACCGGGCAATATCGGCCGCCTGCGCGATCAACAAAACTCCGAAGAAAAACTTGGTCCAGCGCACGTTCGCAGTGCCAGGTGCGCGCCCACTCCGCGAAGGCTCCCGCGTAAAGCAGAAGAAATGGGTAAATGGGCAAGACATGCCGGACGCCAATGTTAATGTGCGCAATAACAGCGAACCCAAAGTAGACGGCGGGAACGAGACTCATCAGCAGCAGATCGCGGCTGCCGGGAACCTTGCGCCGGAGTACTACGTAAGCCCCTGCGATCCCCGACAGGAGAACGATGAGAGGCCACTTCAGAAGCATCGCTGCAGGAAAGTAAAGTTTTAAGCCGTCGGTGGAATAATGACCGAGAAGGAAACTCCGGTGCCCCTCCATGTTATGGAAGACAACCATTCCTAACCCGGTCATCCACTCGCACGCCGGCAGAAAAATCGTGATTGGGGTTCTGTAGCGTTGGCATCTCGTACTGCAGAAGTTTGGTATAGCCGGAGAAATGGATGGTGACCATCTGGTCGGCGAAAGTCACCTTCGAGACGTGGAAGAAGAATCCGGCCCAAACCACCAAGCAGGCGATGAGGAATACCGCTGCCGTTCGACGCCACTGGAATCCTCGAGGGTGAAACCTGACTTCTCCTGGAGCCAGCAAAAGAACCAAAACCAACACCAGCAGGAACAGCGGAGGACTGTTGAACTTCGCTAACAGCATGCAGCCAAGCAAAGCTCCCAGCACTGTGGCCTGGGTGCGAGAAGGGTTGCGCCAATATCGCATCCACTGGACTACGCAAGCGAATACGAATAGACAGCCCACGCCGTCGATGGTAGCCAGCGAAAAATGCGCGATCAGTTCCGGCGAAAGGACTGCCAACGCCAGTACAAAATTGGCTGCCGGTTCTGAAAATAATCTACGCGCCGTTCCCCAAAGCATGAGCAGGAGCGCCACCCCGAGCAATACGCTCACCGACCGTGTACGGTAGAGCCACACCTCCGGTGCGGGCGCGACGGGACGGACTTGATTATCGGTGATCTGGTATTTCAGGTTTGCATTCAGAACAGGGAGCGTGAAGAGCAGGCGTCCCAGTGGAGGCTGATCATGCCAATGTTTGAATTCGCCAAAATGCCACGCTTCAATTCCTGCAACGATGTGTTCGGGTTCGTCATTCGTAAAAGATTGGGTACGGATGAACCACGCGCATTGCAGGACGAAAATGAGGATCAGCAAAGCAACTGCCACCAGACTGCTGCCGCGGGTCTGGAAGTGAACGGTACCCGCTTCCCGATCGATCTCCGCAATTGTCTGGTCTGCTTTGAGCATGCAAATTATTCCGAGTTGTGAAAGGACGAATGAGATTCCGCTAATTTTCCTGACGCAAGAATTTCGGTGTTGCTGTCGGGGATCGAGATGCGGAGGAGTTTGTGGTTCTGGATCCAGCCACAGGTTCCAGTCGGCTCCATCGGTTTGCATCAGAAAATGGCGCAGGTGTTGCGGACGGCCGTTCAGTGGAATGTCATCGTAGCCCTTGAATTCAATGAATACCTCCGAAGACGATGCGGCGGCGAGGAATGAGGACAGGGAAGCGGCCGCGGACGAGATCGCAGCCATCTCCGCCGGGCCGCGGCTTGCAGAAGCTGGCGAGGTAGCGCCAGAGAAGCACTTCGCGGGTCGAGAAGAAGTAGTCGTCCAGAATGAATGCATCGGGCGTTAGAAAGAAAGGCTGCTCGGAGGATTTGCCCTCGGTGACGACGCGCATGGTGAGGAACTGGTCCTTGGGTTCGACGATGGCGGAGTTGTGCGGCGGGGCCAATTGCTTCCACTCGTAGCGCGAGAGGCTGCCATTAGGGAGCAAAGTGAGTTCTCCGCTCTGGTCAAGATTGTTGCCGGGCTGTCCGGCTTCAATGTGCAGCTCCGACGACGTAACGCTGTGGTCCGCATATTGCCGGATGATGAACTTTTCAGCGGCCATGCGCCGGCCGTTCTGAAAAATGGCAAACGAGCCCTGATCGACGGTAGAGCTCTTCGCGGAGTCACTCTTGCTCCCGGCAAAGCCGAACGAGGTGAGCACAAGCAACACTGCAGCGATGTAAGTGCGGCGGATGATCTCTGAGTTCACTGCTAGAGTTTATCCCGAGCGGGGCCGGAGATGCCAAGGCGATTCGCAAGCCGAACCAGGGAGGTGAGCAGTTTGCCGGGATCGGCGGCAGAAGCGTCGAAGGTGTGATGGGCGAGAAGGTAGGTGGGACGCCGTAGCTCAAACAATTCGCGCAGACGCTCGAGATCGCGCGCCAGGGGGCGTTCTCCACCTGTCTTTTCAATGCGGGCACGAACGATTTCAAAGGGAGCATCGAGAAAGATGACAGTGGCGCAGTAGCGGGCGAGCAACTCGCGATTGGCGGGTTGGAGGAACGCGCCTCCGCCCAGGGCAAGCACCGCGGGTCGCTGCAGGCGCGGGAGCGTAAGGCTTAGCTGATGGTGCTCGATGGCTCGAAAGCCGCTTTCACCTCGCGATGAGAACAGATCGGGTATCGAGCCGTGGACGCAGGCGATCTCATCATCGAGGTCGATGAACGGGCAGGCAAGCTCGAGCGCCAGCAGGCGTCCTGCGGTACTCTTGCCAGCCCCCATGAATCCGATGAAGACCAGCAGCGGAGCTGCACAATCCTGGGTCATTGATGGGGATTGTAGCAGGAGGATTCAAAGAGCTTCACCAGTAGAACAATTGCGGTGCAGAAGAAGTGAGCGGGCGAGCAGCAGAATGGCCGCGAGCAGGTCGCGGCCACGGGAATTTGGTACGGTACGGGACGGCGCATCAGCTAGCAGAGCCTTCTCCTAGGCTGTTTACGGAGCTCTGCGCGCCTGCGCGGGCTTAAGAAGGCCTTCGACCTTGAGCTTTTCCTCGATGCCGTCCCAGACCTTAGGACTGGGTTCGTGCATGGGAACCAGCAACTTGGCCTGATCCGCGATGTAGCGCAGATCGCTTACCAAATCACGGCATACAGCACACGTTCGAAGGTGTTCCTCCTGCTCGCCGGAGCCACCCGAGTCAATAATGAGCGGCAAATCGCGCTGAAAATCGGCACATTTCATCTGATCGTCTCTCCCCGGGTTCTCAACGGCGGCAATGCCTGTATATTTTGTCTCTCGTAGGGCTGCCATGGCCACAACCTCCCCGGTTTTCATTTTCTTGCTCCTGCCCGCTCAGCGCGTGTCACTTTCAGTAGGTCACGCAACTTCATACGCGCCTTATGTAGTTGCGATTTACTGTTGCCGATGGAACATCCCATCATTTCGGCGATCTCATTGTGCTCATACCCTTCAATGTCATGCAGCACGAAGATGATGCGATACCCCGGTGGAAGACTCTCAATTGCACGTTCCAGGTTTACGCGGTCGATGGAGCCGGCCAGCACCTGATCATGCGCGCCGAAGTCCTTCTTGGGACCATCCTCTTCCGAGGGTTCCAAGGTTTCCTGAAGCGAAACCTCCGGCAGTCCCTTCTTGCGTAGATGCATCAGTACGACGTTGACTGCCAGCCGATGAAGCCATGTAGAAAACGCCGACTCTCCCCGGAACGTCGCAATTTTCCGATAAAGCTGGAGAAATGCTTCCTGCGTCAGATCCTCAGCCTCGGCCGTATTCCCGGTCATGCGCAAGCAGAGGGAGTACACCCGTCTCTTGTGCATACTGTAGAGCGCCTCGAAGCATTCCCCATCCCCTTGTTGGGCGCGCGAGATAGCTTCCGCTTCCGACATTCCCGACGCCAACACCTTTTTAGGGGTAGTCACCTGCGATCCCTTTGATTTGCCATTCAACTCCTCCACCAATTGTGGGGCGGCGTAGCTCGCACCTTGCAACACGTGTGCCTTCCCTCCAGATTCCGGCTTGCGAATTGCCACGCTGCGTCTCCTCCGTCGTGTGAGGCGCTTGAACGGGTATGTAAAAAGTACGATGCTAAAGCGAAGCTATCTGTTGCCTTTCAGAGCTGCGGAAAACCGAATGCACCTGGCTCTGCGGAATAGTTCTATGGCATTATCCGGCGGTTATGGTCTCCAGTCCGTGACCCTTGGGGCCGAGTTCGCGCTGGCGCAACAGGAAGGCCAGAATGAAGCCGAGTACTCCCATTAGAGTGAGGATCTGAAGCATGGGCTGATATCCAGTGGGATGCGCGGCGCTGGCTCCAGCGACGTCGTTGGCTTTGCCCAAACCCCAATTCATGCCCGCCATGCCCATGTTCTGGATCATTGTCATCAATCCCAGCGCGGTGCCCAGGGTGCGGCCCGGGACGATATAGGCAACTGAGGGCCAGATAATCGCCGGAACAAAAGTGAAGGCAATGCCGAGCATCGCCATAGGTACGTAGAGCGAAATGCGGGTGTATCCCATCATTAGAAAGACCGGGATGAGCAGCAGCACTCCCAGGCACATGATGGTGGCGCGCCGTCCCATCTTGTCCGAGAAGAGGCCAACGATGGGGGTTCCGAACATCGTGAAAGCGGTCAGGACGCTGAGCAGGAATCCACCGAGCTCGCGGCTGGTGCCATGCGCGTCGATGAAATATTTTACGGCGAAAGTCTCAAAGGGAAAGATGGCAGAGTAGAAGACCACGCAGAGGCCCACCAGATACCAGTAGGAGGGGCCAAAATTCTTCACGTCTTGAAAGACAATCTTGTCGGCCTCACCCGCCTGTCCCAGAGCGTAACGCTGCTCGGCGCGGGCTTCCATAATCCAATAGGCGATGGGTCCCAAAACGCACAGCGAGACGAAGCCTACGCCGATTAGCCAGGGACCTTGCCAACTGCTATAGGCGGAGTGTGCCCAGGTTGGCGAGTTCTGCGCCAGCCAACTGCCGAAGCGCGCGAGCATCAGGTTCAGCCCGAGAGCGAAACTGAGTTCCTTGCCCTTGAACCACTTGGCCACCGCCGCGGTGATGGCGACGATGAGCGACTCAGCGCCCATGCCAAACAAGAAGCGTCCGCCGGCCATAACTTCAAAGCGCGGACTGAAAGCAGTGAGCATGGAGCCGACGAGGCAGATGCAGCCGAAGATCAGAAGGGCGCGGCGCACGCCGAGGCGGTCGATTAGAATTCCGCCGATAAGGACTGTGGCGATGGGTGCGATGGAATAGAAGGAGTTGAGCAGGCCGATGTTCTGATCCGTAAAGTGAAGCTGTTTTTGCAGCACGTCGGCCAGCGGCTCGAGCGCGTCGTAAAAGTAGTAGTTGCCGAACATCGTGATACTAAGCCAGAAAAGAACCAGCCAGCGATAGAGCTTACCGGGCTCGGTTGGGTGGAGTGACTGAGACATGAGGAAACCTTTTTCGGCGTTGAGTTCGGTCCAAAATGAATGTAGCAGGAAGAGGCGATGGCCTGCCAGCCGACAGAATTCGCGCGGCCAGGTCTGAAGTGAGTCAAGAGCGAAGCAGACGGGAGTTATCTGGAATTGGCTGGATTGGCGATGGCGTTGGGAGCCATCGATTTTTTCTTCTCGGCGCGGAGCTGGCGGGCGTAGTCGCCGAGGCTGAACGAGGTGTCTTCCATGCTGCCAGGGACGATTTCGAGAGGCGAAACAATGTAATCGAAATGCCGCGTGGCCAGCAGTGCCGTGCTGGCAGGAGGGACATTGCTGACCGGGGCTTCAGGGGCGTTTGGTATGAGCTCTTCCACGGGCGGGACCGTAATAGTGGATGGTTCAGTGGCGGAGCCGAGGTGAATTTCGGGAGTGTAGATCGTCTCCCCGATCGCTGGGGGAACGTACGACTCCGGTGTTCTGGGCCTCGATGGCGAAGCAACCGGCAATGCGAAGACCGCCAAAAATGTGAAGAGGAATGCTTGACGCGTCATGATTTGTTGGAGGGACCAGCGGGACGGAAGGATGCCAGGAAACTTCTTATAACCTTCGGTACTCCGGCTTGCATCGAAGCGACGCTCGACGTGGCGTGGTCTCAGCCGTCGTGCTCCGCCGATAGCGCAAAAAATAGCGGAGCTCCCAAAGCGCACCCTGCTGTTCCAAGCTCAATGTTTTTCAAAAGTCAAAATCATTAAGTTGTGTAAATTCTTGGCCCCCGGCCCGCCTGATGAGCAAAACCATGCGAAACTCCTGCGTCCACTGTGGCATGATGTTTAGCTGCAAGCGTCGCGCCTGTGTCAATTCGTCTGAATGCAGCTTGGGGTGCGTGAACACTCGAGATGTCGAGAAGGGTAGGGAATGAGCGAGGAAAGAATTCGAGGCGGACAGCCGAGTGGTGAGGATCAGGGCCCGCCGGCTGAAACGAATCACTCAGTTCAGCCGACGTCAACGAAAGCGGCTCATTCCCAGGACGAACTGGAGAAAAGCGCGCCCGCTAGGCAGCGACGGAATATCTGGATCGTTGTGGCAATTGTGCTGCTGGCGGCTATTTATTATTTCGGTAGAAAAGGGTCGCCTGCGGTTGCGCAAGCACCTGGCGCGGCAGGGGCGAAGGGACAGCAAGGAGCCGCGGCGATCACGGCGGGTCAGTCCAAGACCGGCGACATCAACATATATGTGAGCGCCTTGGGGACGGTAACGCCGATCTATACCGTCACCGTATACAGCCAGATCACGGGGACAGGTGATGGCTGTCCACTACCGCGAAGGCCAGATGGTGCGCAAAGGCGATCCGCTTATCGAAATCGACCCTCGACCCTATCAGGCCATGGTGACGCAAGCCGAAGGAACACTGCAGCGCGATCAAGGCGTGCTGGCGCAAGCGCGCATCGATCTTGAACGCTATAAAGCCGCCTATGCCAGGAACGCCATTGCCAAACAGCAACTTGACGACCAGGAGCAGGCCGTCGTTCAGAACGAAGGCACGGTCAAAGCGGATCAAGGCACGCTGGCCTACGATCAGGTGCAACTGGCCTACTGCCATATCACCGCTCCTATCAGCGGCCAGGTTGGGCTTCGTCTGGTCGATCCAGGCAACACGATCTTTTCAGGCAGTAGCAACGTGCTGGTGGTGATTACGCAGTTGCAGCCGATTACTGTCGTCTTCTACGTTCCGGAGGACAACCTGTCTCAGATCAAGGAGCAATTGAGCGCGGGTCACAAGTTGTCGGTGGACGCTTTCAACCGCGCCAATGACAAGCTAGATCGAATCCGGAAAGTTGACGTCTCTGGATAATCAGGTGGACACCACGACCGGGACCATCAAATTTCGCGCCGACTTTCCCAATAAGAATTTCTCCCTGTTTCCCAACCAGTTTGTGAACGCCCGTCTGCTGGTGAACACGTTGCATAACGTCACTCTGGTTCCGTCCGCGGCCGTGCAGCACAACGGCACTCAGGCTTTCGTCTACATTGTGCAGCCCGACAACACGGTAACCGTGCAGCCTGTCACCACGCTGACCAGCGATGAGCAGATAACTGCCGTGCAGGGAGTCAATCCTGACCTCAGGCTCGCAACCAGCGGATTTGATCGGCTGGAAAATGGCGCGCAAGTAATGGTGCGCGAGAAAACCCCCAAAGGGCAAGGCGGCAACTCTCCCGCAGGCGGTGGTTCGGCTCCATGAGTCCCTCCCGGCCATTCATTGTTCGCCCCGTGGCGACCGCTCTGCTGATGGTTGCAATCTTTCTGGCTGGCGGTGTCGCCTTTCTCCAGCTTCCGGTATCGGCGCTGCCCGAGGTCGATTACCCGACGATCCAGGTACTCACTTTTTACCCTGGTGCCAGTCCGGATGTAGTCGCATCAGCTGTAACGGCTCCTCTCGAGCGGCAGTTCGGCCAGGTTGCGGGACTGAGCCAGATGACCTCGACAAGTGCCGGAGGCGTCTCCGTCATCGTGATGCAGTTCCAGCTCAGCCTGAATATCGATGTGGCAGAGCAGGAAGTACAAGCGGCAATCAATGCGGCGCAGAGTTATCTGCCGGCCAATCTGCCTACTCCGCCCATCTACAGCAAGTCCAATCCGGCGGACGCCCCGGTTCTCACTCTCGCTATTACCTCCAACGAAATGCCGCTCTCGGAGGTTGAGGATCTGGCAGACACGCGCCTTGCGCCTAAGATCTCGCAAATCTCCGGCGTCGGCTTGGTCAGCATCTCCGGCGGACAGAAACCTGCCGTGCGCATCCAGGCGAACCCCACTGTTCTGGCGTCCTATGGAATCAATCTCGAAGACCTGCGCAACTCTCTGACGGGCAACAGTCTCAATTCCGCCAAAGGGAACTTCGACGGCCCTGCGCAGGACTACACGATCAACGCCAATGACCAGCTACTTACCAGTGATGCCTACAAGTCCGTGGTGGTCGCCTACCGCAACGGCGCTCCGGTCATGCTCAGCGACGTGGCTCACGCGATCGATGGAGTGGAGAACGCAAGCTCGCTGCATGGGTCAACTACACACCGGCGGTGATCTTGAACATCCAGCGACAGCCTGGAGCCAATACCATCCAGGTGGTTGACAGCATTCAGAGGGTTCTGCCGCAGCTAGTCAATACGCTTCCCAGGGCGATGCACGTACAGATCGTCACCGACCGCACCACATCAATTCGCGCTTCGGTGAAAGACGTGGAGTTTGAGTTGCTGCTGGTCATCGCCCTCGTGGTGATGGTGATTTTCCTGTTCTTGCGCAGCCTCTCGGCCACTGTCATCCCCAGCATCGCAGTTCCAATCTCGCTCGTCGGCACCTTTGGCGTGATGTACCTGGCGGGCTACAGTCTGAACAATCTCACCATGATGGCGCTGACTATCTCCACAGGATTTGTGGTGGATGATGCGATCGTCATGATTGAGAACATTTCCCGCTACATCGAAGAAGGCGAGAAGCCGCTGGAAGCGGCTTTGAAAGGTGCCGAGCAGATTGGCTTTACCATTCTCTCCCTCACCGTTTCGTTGATTGCCGTGCTGATCCCGCTGCTCTTCATGGGCGATGTTGCCGGGCGGCTCTTCCGCCAATTTGCCGTGACGCTCGCAGTGACCATCGTCTTCTCTGCTTTCGTCTCGCTGACCCTCACTCCGATGATGTCGGCGCGGCTGCTGCGCTACACGCCTCCGGAGAAGCAGGGCCGTTTCTACCGCGCCTCTGAGAAGGCGTTCGCCAGCATCATTGCCTTCTACGGACGCACCCTGAAGTTTGTGCTCCGCTTCCAGACGATCACTCTGCTGGTGGCAGCGGCCACGCTTGTACTCACGGTGGTCCTCTATGTTGTCATCCCCAAGGGCTTCTTCCCAACGCAGGATACCGGGATAATCCAAGGCATTTCGCAGGCAGCCGCCTCCACTTCCTTTGACGCAATGACGGAAAAGCAACAGGAATTGGCCAAGGTGATTCTCGCCGATCCGGCGGTCGCCAGCATCTCCTCATTCATCGGAGCCGACGGCACGAACACGACGCTGAACAGCGGCCGTGTCCAAATCAATCTGAAGCCACTCGATCAGCGCCGCCTCTCCGCCACCGGTGTCATCAATCGGCTTAAACCAAAGCTGGCGGTGGTTGAGGGCATAACGCTCTACATGCAACCGGTGCAGGACCTTACCGTTGATGATCGCGTCAGCCGCACCCAATATCAGTACACCCTCGAAGATCCCAATCCCGACGAACTCAACAGCGTAACCCGCGATCTGGTCGCAAGACTCAAGAAGCTGCCCGAACTGGCAGATGTCGTGACCGACCAGCAACTGAACGGCAAGGCCGAGTCGCTTGTCATCGATCGTGCTACGGCTTCTCGCTTTGGAATCACGCCGCAAACCATCGACAACACGCTTTACGATGCGTTTGGCCAGCGCCAGATCAATACGCTATATACCCAACTCAATCAGTACCATGTCATTCTGGAGACCGAGCCGAAGTTCCAGCTCGATCCGCGGACGCTGCATGATATCTACATCCAGTCTTCGTTAAACGGCAGCTCTTCTTCGACTGGCACATCGAATACCGCAGGTTCGTCGTCGGGTGCTGGCGCGGGCGCATCCACCGCCTCCGGAAACTCGTTGTTGACGCCTTCATCCGCCAGCAGCATCTCTAACCCCGCGTCATCCTCATCGGCGTTGGCCAACACGAGCAGCGCATCGCTCCTGTCGAGCGTCAACTCTTCCTCTGCGCTGTCGCCTTCCTCGACGGCGAGTGCAAACTCAACCGTGCTATCTAACACGAGTACTTCCACCAGCATCTCATCGAGCGCGAATACCTCGGTGAGCGGAACTACCCGTTCAAGCGGCGCAGCTTCTTCTGGAGGCAGCAGCACTGGCACTGTTGTCTCAACGCCGGTTCCGTTGAGTGCGTTTAGTCACTTCCAGCGGCGCAGCGAGTCGCTCTCGATCAATCACCAGGGACAGTTCCCGGCAGTAACTATCTCCTTCAATCTGGGCCCCGGATATGCACTCGGCGAAGCGTTAGAGGCGATCAACAAGGTGCTCGCGGAGGCCAATATCCCTGTCAGCGTGGTCAGGAATTACCAGGGGACGGCGGCCGCATTTGAGGGCTCGCTGACCAACGAGGGTTTGCTGATCCTGGCCGCGCTGGTCACCGTCTATATCGTTCTCGGCGTGCTGTATGAGAGTTTTGTCCATCCCATCACCATCCTCTCTACTCTGCCGTCGGCCGGGGTTGGGGCCCTGCTCGCGCTCCAGTTGTTTCATCTGGATCTCGATATCGTTGCCATTATCGGCATCATCCTTCTCATTGGCATCGTGAAAAAGAACGGAATCATGATGGTGGACTTTGCTCTCGAGGCCGAGCGCAAAGAAGGCAAGGACGCCACCGAGGCCATCTATCAGGCGTCGCTGCTGCGCTTCCGGCCGATCATGATGACCACGATGGCGGCGTTGCTCAGCGGCATTCCTTTGGCTCTGGGCTCCGGCATCGGCTCAGAACTCAGGAGGCCGCTCGGCGTTGCGATGGTAGGCGGCCTGCTCGTCAGCCAGGTGCTCACGCTTTATACCACGCCGGTCATCTATATTTTCTTTGACAAGCTGGGTACGCGCTTTGCCCACCGCGCCGGCAAGATCAACCTCCAGCGGCCTGAGACGGAGCACCCATGAATCCGTCGCGGCTCTTCGTCGAACGCCCGGTCGCCACCACGCTGCTGACCATTGCCGTCGCTATCGCCGGAGCGCTCGCGTTCGTCGTGTTGCCCGTATCTCCGCTTCCGCAGGTGGACTTCCCCACGATCAGCGTCGCAGCCACGCTCCCCGGCGCCAGTCCAGACATCATGGCTTCGTCGGTCGCGACCCCTCTGGAGCGCGAGTTCGGCCATATCTCGGGTGTAACCGAGATGACCTCATCGAGCACTCTCGGAACTACCAGCATCACAATGCAGTTCGACCTCAGCCGTGACATTAACGGCGCCGCGCGGGACGTGGAAGCTGGTATCAATGCAGCCCGTACCTACCTACCGGCAAACCTCCCCGCCAACCCCACTTATCGCAAGGTCAACCCTGCGGACGCGCCCATTCTTCTGCTCGCTCTGCAGTCGGATGTCTACGACGTTCCCACCCTTTACGATGAGGCCTCTACGGTGATTGCGCAGCGCGTATCGCAGATCTCCGGGGTCGGCCAGGTATTGGTCGTCGGAGCCTCGCTGCCTGCGGTTCGCATCGACCTGAATCCCACCCAGCTTGCCAGCTACGGAATCAGCCTGCCGGCGGTGCAGCAGGTCGTCGCCGGTCAGAACTCGAATTTGGCAAAAGGCCAGATCGCCGATGGCAATGTTACGGCAGATATTCTTGCCAACGACCAAATCTCCAAGGCCGTAGATTACAAGCCTCTGGTCGTGGGATATCACAACGGGGGAGCGGTACGTCTGCAGGACGTTGCCGATGTAATAGACTCCCAGCAATCGGTGCGGCAGGCAGGTTACCTCAATGGCAAGCGGTCGGTCACCATGCTGATCTTCCGTCAGCCAGGGGCCAACATCATCACCACCGTAGACGCGGTGAAGGCGGCGGTTCCATCCTTGCAAGCCATGATTCCCAAAGGCGAGCATCTGATTACGATTCTCGATCGGACGCTCACCATTCGTGCTTCGGTTTCCGACGTCGAGCGCACCCTCGTCATCTCCGTAATACTCGTGATCCTTGTCGTCTTCCTCTTCCTCCGCAATGTTTACGCAACCTTCATTCCCGCTGTGGCCGTTCCCGTCTCCCTGATCGCAACCTTTGCCGTGATGTATCTCTGCGGCTATTCATTGGACAACCTCTCCCTGATGGCCTTGGCTATTGCCAGCGGCTTCGTGGTGGACGACGCCATCGTGGTGATGGAGAACATCACCCGCCATATCGAGGCGGGAATGACGCCCATGCAGGCGACGCTTCAGGGCGCCAAAGAGATCGGCTTCACGGTCTTCTCTATCAGCGTCTCGCTAATCGCCGTATTCATTCCTCTGCTTTTCATGGGCGGCATCATCGGGCGCCTCTTCCGCGAATTCGCCATTACGCTCTCTACGGCAATTCTGGTGTCGATGGTTATTTCGCTTACCACCACGCCGATGATGTGCTCGCGGGTTCTGGTTTCGATGAAAGACATCAAGCACGGCAAACTCTTCGTATGGAGTGAGCGCATCTTCAATAGCGCTCTGGGAGGATACCGGCGCAGCCTGACCTGGGTGCTCGATCATCCTGCGCTGTTGCTGGCGATCTTCGTCTGCACAGTCGCACTCAACGTCGTTCTGATCGAAAGAATCCCCAAAGGTTTTTTCCCGCAGCAGGATACCGGAGTGATTTCGGGAGGAATGCAGGGGCCGCAAGACGCGTCGTTCTATGCGATGGAGAATGCGTTGAAGCAGGCCATCGACATCATTAAGGCGGACCCTGCGGTGCAGAACGCGATGGGATTTACCGGTGGGCAGGGAGCTACCAACGGCGCCTTCACGTTTGTTGCCCTTAAACCTCTTAATGAACGCAAGGTAAGCGCACAGCAGATCATCGATCGGCTGCGCCCCAAACTCGCGCGCGTTCCCGGTGCCGCCACCTACGTACAGCCTGTTCAGGACATACGCATCGGCGGCCGGCAATCCAACGCGCAATACCAATACACGCTGCAGGCCGAAACAACCGAAGATCTGCAAAAGTACGGTCCACTTCTGTTAACTGAGATGCGCCACACGCCGGGTTTTGCGGATGTGAGCACGGATCAGCAGAATCGCGGATTGCAGGCACTACTCACTTATGATCGTCCCACCGCTGCGCGGCTCGGCGTAACGCCGCAGATCATTGACAATACCCTCTATCATGCCTTCGGCCAGTCCGAGGTTTCCACCATCTACACCCAGTTGAACCAGTATTACGTGGTCATGGAGGTAGCGCCCAAGTATTGGCAGTCGCCCAAGGGACTGCAGGACACCTATATCATCCCGAACACCGGCGGCGGTGCGATCCCACTTTCGGCGGTCGCCTCATATGTTCCATCAACTTCACCGCTCGCGGTCAATCACACCGGGCTGTTTCCTTCGGTTACGGTCTCATTTAATCTTGCGCCGAACGTCTCTCTCAGCCAGGCAACCAGACAGATCCAGCAGATCCAGCAGAAGCTCGGGATGCCGACTTCCATTCATGGTCAGTACTCCGGAACCCTGCAGGCCTACCAGCAGTCGCTCACAACTGAGCCCTACCTGGTGCTCACCGCCATCTTCGCGGTCTATATCGTGCTTGGAATCCTCTACGAAAGCCTCATACATCCAATCACAATTCTCTCCACGCTGCCGCCGGCCAGTCTGGGCGCCATTCTCGCCATGATGCTTACTCGAACGCAGTTGGATGTGATGTCGATCATCGGCATCATTCTTCTGATTGGCATTGTGAAAAAAAACGCAATCATGATGATTGACTTCGCTCTCAATGCGGAGCGCAACGAAGGCAAGAACACCAGGGATTCGATCTTCGAAGCGTGCATGCTGCGCTTCCGCCCTATCATGATGACTACCATGGCAGCGCTCTTCGGCGCAGTTCCGTTGGCAGTTGGGACCGGCATGGGCTCCGAACTTCGCCGTCCATTGGGAATTTCGATTATTGGCGGCCTCATCGTCAGCCAGGTGCTCACTCTCTACACAACTCCGGTGATTTATCTCTTCATGGACAATCTGCGGCTGAAGCTACAAGGCGATAAGAATGCACGGTTGTTCACCCGCAGCCTGCCCGCCACATAGGGGATGCGGAAAGACAGGAACCATGAAAACGAAAAACTCCATTCCGGTTGCAATCCGCGATACGACAGCGGCACCTTGGGTACGCAGAGCTTTCAGGGCTGCCATGGCCGGCCTTCTTATGCTCAGCGGCTGTACTGTCGGTCCAAAGTACAGGGCTCCCGAGGTTGTTCCACCGCCCACTTACAAAGAGTCGTCTCCGGCTGCGTACAGCACCGCTGACAAGGGCGCCTGGCAACCCGCGCAGCCGCAGGATGCCGCCCTTAAGGGAAAATGGTGGGAGATATTTAACGAACCGGAACTCAATGCTCTCGAAGATCAGTTGAATATCAACAATCAGAACATCGCCGTGTTTTTCCAGAACTTCATGGCGGCTCGTGCTCAGGTGCGCGAGGCCCGTGCCAATTACTTTCCCACTGCGACGGTGGCCCCATCGTACAGCAGAACCCGAATCCCCAGCACTGCAAGTCAAGTGACGGCGGGAGTGCCCACCGGAACCGGAGGCGCTTCATCGACGAAAAAATCCATCACGACTACCGACCTCTCCCTGCCCTTTGACGTCTCCTGGGAGCCCGATCTCTGGGGTCGCATCCGCAACACAGTTCGCGAATTCCAATACGCCGCTCAAGTCAGCGCTGCCGACCTTGAGAATGAGCGCCTGACCGAGCAGGCCGATCTCGCCGTCTATTACTTCGAATTGCGCGGGCAGGATGCGCTCCAGGATGTGTACAACCGCACCGTTGAGGCCGACCGCAAATCGCTCGAACTGACCCGCGCCCTCTACGAAACCGGCATCGACAACGACGAGGCCGTCGCCCAGGCGGAGGTAGCGCTTAGGAACGCAGAAGCGGCCGGAATTGGCGTTGCCACGAACCGCGCATTGTACGAGCATGCCATCGCGACCCTTATAGGTAAACCCGCCTCTGAGTTTTCCATGCCGGTGAAGATGCTGAGTACCCCGGTGCCCGCCATTCCTGTTGGCGTACCCTCCCAACTGCTGCAGAGGCGTCCGGATATTGCCGCCGCTGAGCGCACCATGGCGCAGGCGAATGCGCTCATTGGGGTCGAGAAGGCCGCATACTATCCCTCGCTGACTCTCACCGGAGGCGCAGGCTTCCAGTCGTCTGCGATCAGCACCTTATTCTCGGCGCCGGCACTGTTCTGGTCCCTCGGCTCCTCGGCCTCCGAACTGATCTTCGACGCTGGCCAGCGCAAGGCTACGGTCGCGCAATATACCGCCACCTACAATGCCGATGTTGCCTCATACAAACAAACCGTGCTCACTGCCTTTCAACAGGTAGAAGACTATATCTCCAGCCTGCGCATACTATCGCAGCAGATATCCCGGCAGCAGGCCGCTGTGGAAGCCGCACAGCGATACCTTGATATTGCTAATGCCCGTTATCAGACTGGGCTCGATCCTTACCTCGATGTCCTCATCGCCGAGAACACCCTGCTTAGCGATCAGCAGACCGAGGTGACTCTGCGGGTAAACGAGATGGCGGCAGCGGTGCAACTCATCCAGGCGCTAGGCGGCGGATGGCAGAGCACGCAACTCCCCACGCCCGCCCAGGTGGCGGACAGGCAGCCGTCGCCGCAGCCATGAGCAGCACCTGCACCTGGGGCGGCTTGCCAGTGAGGCGAAGTTCCGCGATAATAAATATTGCTGCAGGGATTGGTTGGACGTGTGTCTGGTTGTCCTTTGTGGTGGAAGCCCGTGGCGGATCTCGATCCGCCAGGCGCCGAGGCGCAGCGGGCATCACAGTACTCGAATCAAGGCTGGCGTAGCCGGTTGCGATTTCCGGTCTCCGGGGCAGAAGCTACCGGGGATGTCGAGCGCTGGAGTTAAACGAAGAGAGGAAATAAGCCTGTGTTGATGATTCGTCTTTCGCGCCGTGGTGCGCGTAAGCAGCCTGTATATCGCATCGTTGTCATCGAAAAGGACCGCGCGCGTGACGGCCGTTCGATCGAAGTTGTGGGTCTCTACAATCCGCGCACTAACCCTGCTACCGTAGATCTGAAAAAAGATCGCATCGAGTACTGGCTCGCCAAGGGCGCCCAGTTCTCGCCGACGCTTGCGCGGCTCTACAAGAATGCGGGAGCTGCGCCGGCCCCAATTGCGGCGGTAGAGTAAACGAGGAGCAGACGCCGATGGCCGTCAATATTCCCGAACTAGCCAAAGAACTAGCCAAGGTTCTCGTCGATTCTCCCGAGGAAGTGTTTGTAGTGGCCTCCGGCGACAGCGAGTACGTGAAGCTGGAGTTGGAAGTGGCTGAAGACGACCTCGGCCGCGTGATCGGCCGTTCGGGGCGTACGGCCCGGGCGCTACGCACGATCTTGTCTGCCGCGGCGGAAAAGAACGGGCAGCGCTGCGCGCTCGACATTGTTGAGTAATCAGGGCTGAGTAAACAGGCGCCATGCGAGAGGACTCCGACAACGCCGCGTTTATTACGATTGCACGTGTCGCGAAAGTGCAAGGCCGCGTAGGCGAAGTCGCAGCGGAATTGCATACGGACTTTCCCGAACGCTTCGAGCAGCGGCGCACGCTCTACGCGTGGACTGCGGGAATTAGTGAGCGTCGGGAGCTTCATCTCGAAGAATTCTGGCCTCACAAGGGCGGAATGGTGTTCAAGTTCGAGGGCGTCGACTCGATTGAAGAGGCCGAAACCCTCATCGGATCAGAGATCCAGATTCCTGCAAGGGAACGGGCAGAGTTAGAACAGGGCGCCTGCTACGTAAGCGAATTGCTGGGTTGCTTGGTGGTAGAAGTAAGTGGCGCACCCCGCGATATTGGAACCGTTGTGGATGTGAATTTTGGGGCAGGAACGGCCCCTCTGCTGATAGTGCAAAGCGAAATCACGGTGGCGGGTACGCGGCATACCGCGGGTGGCAAAGAGTTCATGATTCCTTTTGTGGAAAGCTTTATAAAGAAGCTGGATGTGAAGGGGAAACGGATCGAGATGAAACTGCCGGAAGGCTTGCTGGAACTGGATGCTCCGCTCGGCGCGGGGAAGAAGGACCGGCAGAAGGAACAGGCAGGGGACCTAGATAGAGGGTAGCGTGTGCGGTTCGAGATCGTTACTATCTTTCCGGACTTCTTTCGTGGTCCTATGGATTACGGCATTGTGCGACGGGCGCGTAATGCCGGGCTCATTGAAATCGGAATCCACGACCTTCGGGTGTTTACCGAAGACCGGCACCGCACGGTGGATGATAGGCCATTTGGCGGTGGTGAAGGTATGCTGCTGAAACCCGATCCTTTGTTCGAGTGTGTCGAATCGCTGGGTGTTGCGGCAAGAGCAGAGCGAATGAGCGGCGAGGCCAAAGAATCGGTGATCATTCTCTCGGCGGCGGGAAAAATGTTCTCCCAGGCAATGGCGCAGGAGTTGGCTGGACTAGACCGCGTGATCTTCCTGTGCGGACGTTACGAGGGTGTAGATGAGCGTGTGACCGAACACTTGGCGGATCGCGAGGTCTCGGTCGGCGATTTTGTGATGAGCGGCGGAGAACTTGCAGCCGCGCTCATTTTGGATTGCGTGACACGGCTGCTGCCCGGAGCTTTGGGCAATAAAGCTTCGGCAAAAACCGAAAGCTTCAGCGGAGTTGAGGCAGAAGCTAGCTTCGACGAGCGCGGAAGACTGGAGCCGGATTCGACGATTGCAACCGGCGGGCTACTGGATTATCCGCACTACACGCGTCCTGCTGAATTTCGCGGCATTCCGGTTCCTGATGTACTGATGAACGGGAACCATCAAGAGATCCGGCGTTGGAGACGGCGTCGGGCACTCGAAAAGACGCTGAGAAACCGTCCTGACCTTCTGGAGAAGGTGGCACTCAGCCGGGAAGACAAGATACTGCTTCGCGAATTAAAGCGCGAGGCCGAAGAAAACTAGAAAGATTACGGGATGCACGCAGGCTACTGCCATCCCAGAAGAGAAGAGGAAATCGTCATGTCGTCATCTCCCATCATTACCCGGTTGCTTGCAAAAGCGCAGCGCACAGATCTGCCCAGCTTCCAGGTGGGCGACACTATCAAGGTCCACGTGAAGATCAAGGAAGGCGATAAAGAACGCATTCAGATCTTTGAAGGAATTGTGATCAAGAAGGCTAACGGCCAGCAGGCGAGCTTTACGGTTCGCAAAATGAGTTTTGGCCAGGGTGTTGAGCGTATCTTCCCGCTAGGTAGCCGGATTATCGAAAAGCTGGAAGTGGTTCGCTCGGCCAAGGTGCGCCGCGCCAAGCTATACTACCTGCGCGCGTTGCGCGGCAAGGCAGCGCGATTGAAGGAAGTAGATCGCGTAAAATCGTAAGCGGGGAACGAATTGGCGAGAAGTTTTACGGCGATGGGCGAGGTGATCCTCGCTCATCGTGTTTGGTTGGGAGAAGGGTTACAAGGCACTCCATGCAGATCGGTTTAGGAGAAAATCAGCAGTCCAACTGGCAGGCATAAGGCTCGGTTCCCGATTAGTTTTCTTGGCAGCGTGGAACCCATGGTCGTGTCCTGCTGCTGATCGCCTCTACAAGGAATTGGGGAAGAAAAGAAATGGGAAGAATTCGCTGGTAGATGTACGAAACAGAAATGATTCCGCTATAATTGTGCCAGTTTGTATCGCGGAGAGATGGCCGAGTGGCTGAAGGCGGCGGTTTGCTAAACCGTTGTACGGTCAAAAGCTGTACCGGGGGTTCGAATCCCCCTCTCTCCGCCAGTAAGTCATGTTTGTTCAATAAGTTGATAATAAGATTCGAACTGTCGGTTCTTTTCCCCGCAGAACTGCAGATTCATCCCTTGAACCGGAACTGGGGAATCTCCGTCCGAGCGTTCTGAGCCCGCTTCCACTCGAATTCTCTGATCGCAATTTTGGCAGTTCCGGTTCCGCCTATATCGGAACCGGAGAAGAGTGGTGCGATCTCTTTCTATCCCGTGTGGTCAGTCCTTCGGAAGCCCCTGATGCCACCAAATGACCTGGGGAACCGCGGGGTTCCTGCGGCTACGCGCTGTCGGCAAGCGAGGCGAATTCACCTGTTCGGGTGCTTGATCAGGCTTGGCTGCGATGCGGCGCCGGCCGATTGCTGTTTCCAACTGATCGGGGATGTCTTTGAGAAGGTCGTCGAGGGAGAGCGGTAGGGATTCAGGTCGCGTCAGGATGCTCTCGACAGACTCTGGGCTCAGAGCTCTTCGATGAAACCGCTGCTATCACGACTTCATTCCCGGCCGGAATCCACTTTATTAGTACAATGTTGCATGACGTGTATGCACTATACAGGTCTGCCATGCACGACATATATTATTTCCCGCTGAAAACCAGGCTGTCCCGGCAAAATTCCAGGATTTCGCCTCACTAGGCCATCTCGTGAATCTTCTTCGCTCCAAGCAGTCACCGATATTTCGAGCGCGACCAGTCTCGTGATGGGTCGGCGCGAGTCACGGCAGGCTTGAGTCTCACCGTACTCGCAGCTTCCGCATCAGACGGCCCTTGAAGAGCCCGCTTGTTCGATATTCTGGCGATTGCAGAACGGCTAGAAATGATGCAGGCTCTCGCCCCGGCCCCGATCTTTCCGTTGGCCGCATCTCTGAGGAAAGTTGTGGGCTGCAATCGCACCATCCGAGTATGCAATTGCAGCCCACGGGTCACACCACCAACTCAAGACTGGCAGAGGCCCAGAATTGGTAGCGCAAATTGAGGAACGACATTGCTGAGGGTAGCTCATCGCGCGTGTCAAACGCAAGAACATTTATTAGCAAAGGATGTCGTGTATACAATACATTGTTTAACCAGCAGTGGGAGTAGTGCCCAGGCCCTTCATTGGCGCGGCCCTCAAAAGGGTTGTACCCTGAGATACTGAATCGTTAGTTATAGAAGGCGAGAGCGTGTATGCGGGAAACTCAGAAAACCGAAGCTCAGGAAACGCTTAATCCCTCTTCCGCTATTGCCGGGCTGGTTTCGCCCAAGACCATTAACATCGTGATGACCTCGTTCCATTACCACATCCTATAAACCATCTACATAGGGACTGTCGCTTGGCGGAAGTCCCTACCTGTGAAATCAACTCGCTCATGTAGAAAAACTACGAGGCCTCCGGCGCCCGTGTTTCCGTATGCCTCGCGTGGAAAGCGACTTTTACTCCAAGAAACTAGCTGAGCTAGTGGTCGACACCATGACGTGGGAAGCCTTGATAATCGCTGAGACGGAATCGCCATTTTTCAATCCCAGAGATTTGACGCTTTCTTTGGTGATCACGGCAACTACAGGGCTTCCGCCGGAAAGCTCCAGCGTGACCACGGAGTCCACCGCGCCATCTTCGACCTGAGCAACGGTTCCGCCGAGCACATTCCTAGCGCTCACCTTGCCCACACCCTTGCCTACTATCACATCTCCTGTGCCCGCGTCCCCGTATCGGAAAAATGTAATTGGGTTGCGTGACGGTGCCATGCTCTCAACCATGAGCACACCCGCACCAAGCCGCCATCGAAAACGACCAGGACAGGTGCCGATAGGGTGGCGGAGGAGAGGCAGCTTCGGCGAAGGGAGACGGGATGGCAGAGGCGCCTTTTGCGCGGCACTGTCAGATTTAACAGCTGATTCTTTTCCCCTTTGCCCATAACTTCTATGTCTGACTACGAACTCGGGGCAGAGGTTTGCGGATAGTTGTTCGCCGACAATGCCGTAGAGGAAGATTCCATGATGCGCTATTGCCCGCAGCTGTCGGGAGCATTTCTGCTCACCGTCCTCCTTTCCGTGCCCATGAGTGCTCAGCAGACTGAATTTCTTCCAGAAGTTGACGCCTATTACATGGTGGACCCGAAGGTGCGGCTGAGTTTTCAGTCCAAGCAGACTAGGGAAAACGGCGACGAAACACAGGCTGAGGTTGGGCCTAGCATAGAATTTTTCATGAAGCCTTTGCTCAGTCTGAAGAGGATTCGTGTGTACGATCTGGACGAAGCGAAAAAGCGGGCGCTAGTATGGTCGTTAGGATACCGGTATGTGTACACACCTGACGCGGCGGCTGTTAATCGCACCGTTCTCGAAGTTACTCCGAACCTCCCTCTGAAGGGCGGGATATTGATTTCCGACCGCAACCGTGGAGAACTCAACGTCTCTGCCGGTAATCTAACCTGGCGATATCGCAACCGGTTATCAGTTGAACACGGATCGACCATTCACCGTTTCCATCTGGTACCGTATGCCATGGCAGAGGTCTACTACGACAGCCGGTATGGAAAATGGAGTAGTACCGATTTGTATGCCGGTTCTAAGTTTCCGCTGGGTAAACACATCCAGTTCGACTCTTACTATGAGCATGAGAATAACACCGGCAAAAAGCCGAATCAGCAGATAAACGCCCTTGGGCTCATACTCAATATTTATTTTTGAGTTCGCAGTTGGAAGAGCCATCACAGCAGGCGAGAAACCAATTCACAACCTATAGTGTCCAAAGGCGGAAGGCCCCCGGGAATATCGAGGGGAGACCTTTCGCGGCCAGCCAGATTCCCTCCCGCCTCCCTTCAACGAATTTTTAGAGGACGTATGCGCGAATTTTGCACTCAGTTTTCCATGCATGTCCAAGTTCTGTAACCGAACATTCACATTGTCGTAACTTTCCAGAAATAAGCCGGGCAGATACTCAAGGAGGCACTCTGGAGAATCGAAACTGTCGTTGGGAACGAGGACTCGACTTTAGCGCTCAGCGACGGACATTACTAAACAATGCGTCAACTTTTCGCAGCAAAACAGATTCTGGATTTAATGAAGATGATTAAGTCACGGATGGACCGAGTGGCTCCTGTTCTGCATGGCAGAACTCAGCCGGATTTCATAGATTCTAAAGCCACTTCGCGAAATCCATTGTCGTCACTCAAGATTTCTGGCAAGAGCGGTACTACGCAAGATTTCGCTTTCACGCCAGAGGGTTTTACCCTAATATCATCCAGCTCACCTCACTTAAGGGGAGTCCCTGCGTCCTAGGACATTTCTCGGACCTGAACGTTTTTACACCTTATCTCGCCCTTCCGTTGCCAATGGCAGCCGGGGAGGTGCGAGGAGCGACAACTTGGAGCCGACACATGAGGAACTTTCAAAAAGCCATAGCGATCATAGCGCTATCCGGACTTTGCTTTGCGGCGCCAGCGCCTTCGGACAGCCAGGCGAAGGCCAAGAAGGGCAAGCAAGCAAAGCAAGAGGTATCCGCTGAGCAGATAAAGGACCTGAAAGCAATGATCGAGCAGCAACAGGCCGCGTTGCAGCAGGTGCAACAGCAGTTGCAGCAGACGCAGCAGCAGTTGCAGCAGACGCAACAGCAGCTGGGCATGACCACGCAAACCGCCAAAGAAGCAGAAACCAAGGCTGCAACCGTGGATGCCACGAACCTGCAGGTGCAGAAGGTTCAAGCTGATCTCTCCGATGTGAAGGCGGCAGCGAACAACGCTGACCAAAATGCCAAAATGGCAGAGAAAAAGGTTAGCGAGCTGGAGCACCCGCTGGCGATTCATTACAAGGGCACGACCATTACGCCGGGCGGCTTCCTGGCGGCTGAAACGGTGTGGCGTCAGCATGGCACGGCCATGGACATCAACACGGGATTCAACAGCATCAATTTCCCGGGGGCTGACGCTTACCACCAGTCCGAGTTCTTCGGATCGGGTCGCCAGTCGAGACTTTCTCTGCTTGTGAACGGGAAACTGAAGGCCACCGATCTGAACGCCTACTATGAGATGGACTGGTTGGGTGCCGGTGTTACCTCGAACAACAACCAGAGCAACAGCTATGTCAACCGCATGCGCCAACTGTGGGGCCAAGCCGCGATGAGCAACGGCTTTACCTTCACCGGCGGGCAAATGTGGAGTTTGGTGACAGAGACCAAGAAGGGTGTGGAGAACCGCACTGAAGCGACTCCGATGACCATCGACCCACAGTACCAGGTGGGCTTCAGTTGGGCGCGTCAGTACAGCTTCCGCGTTTCGAAGAACTTCAACAACAAGCTGTGGTTCGCGGGTTCGGTTGAAAATCCGGAGACCCTGCTCACCGCACACAACGCGGCCGCGAATTTCAACTTTGGCGCGCCAGGCGTTGGCGCGGGCCTTTATAACCTCAACGCCAATTATTCGTTCAACTACACTCCGGACTTTGTTGTCAAGGTCGTTTCCGAACCTGGCTTTGGACACTACGAATTCTTTGGATTGTTGAGCGAGTTCCGCGATCGCGTTTATCCTAACGCCACCGCGACGCCTGCCAGCGCTACCGGTGCGTATAACGCCTCGGCTACGGGCGGCGGTGTCGGAGCCAATGGGCGCGTTTCGTTAATCCACAAGCACCTCGATATCGGTCTTCACTTCCTGGACGGTAACGGTATCGGCCGTTATGGCACCTCGACTCTTGCCGATGCAACCGTGCGTCCGAATGGCACTCTGGGGCTGCTGCGCAGCTATCAGGGCCTGGGGACGCTCGAGTGGCACTCGCCCAAGTTTGATGTTTATGGCAACGCGGGCGTGGAATACCTGAAAAAGGCCTACCTGGCGAATGCGGCGCACGTTTTGGTTGGCTATGGCCTTCCTACCAGCAATAACTCCGGATGCTTGGTTGAGGTAGTTCCCACCGGCACGGCCGGCGTTACTCCTGGCGCAGCGGCCAACTGCACGGGTGACACGCGTAACTTGATTGAAGGCACCTTTGGCTTCTGGTTCAAGCCTTATAACGGACCCAAAGGCCGGATTCAGTTAGGTCCGCAGTACTCCTATCTGGTGAAAAACACCTGGGGCGGAGTAGGCGGTTCGCCGCACACGATCGAAAACATGTTCTTCACTTCGTTCCGCTACTACATTCCGTAACGGCAGTTCCCTCGGCTCCGTCCGAGGGAAGCAAGGATGAAGAGGAAGACAACAACAGGCCGGCGCGAACCAGATGGTTCGCGCCGGTTTTATTGAAGGAAGCAGCTCGCAGAGATTGAGGTGGAAATTGCAAGCGCCAGAGCGCGCCATAGCTACCTGCTCGCGCAGGCAGTTCGCTTTGAAACAGGCTCAATCTAGTTTTTCCGGCCGACCACACGCGGGCTTTGATGTCAGATACGCAGAATCATGACTTCGGTGGACTTGATCAGGGCGGCAGCCGTCTGGCCTGGCTTGAGCTGCATCTCGCGTGCGGAACGTGCCGTGATGATTGAAGTGATGTGCTGGCCGCCGATGGAGAGTACGACTTCAGCCATCAGTCCGCTGATTCGCAAGGATTCGATGCGCCCCACAAGTTGATTGCGGCCACTGACTCGATGTGTCTGCTGGCTGCGCTCCTCCGCGGTCTTGCCACGAGTTTTGAAGAGAAGCCGATCCAACTCGCTCTGCGGAATGCGGTGATGGCCGCCGGTAGTCTTGATGCTGCGAATTTTCTTCTTATAAATCCACTGCTTGATGGTGGGGACACTGATCCCGAGCTGCGAGGCTGCATCGGGAAGATGCAGCAACTCTTTGGCCTTGGCGGCGGATTGTTCGTTGTTCGGCATTCGGAGAAGAATCTTACAGTCAGCACACGCTATGGTCAACCGATTGCGCGGCCAACTGCAAATCGCCACAGGTAATCTCAATAGCATAGAACTACCCAAGTTATTGTAAAATAATCATGAATGATATACAGTTTTCTTGAAGAAGTGCTGGTTTGGTATTGGTGGCGGATTTAAATGTAGAACTGCATTTGCCTAGGAGGAAGACAATGGCTGTTAGCAATTTTGGAGGATCAATGATTAAGGGAAAGTTGGTTTTTGCACTTTTGTGGCTTGCGATGGCGGCGTTCCCGGCGTGGGCCCAAACGAAAGCGAGCCTTTCCGGCGTGGTGACGGACCAAACCGGCGCAGCCCTTCGCGATGTCGCGGTGATAATCAGGAACGTCGACACAGGTGCAACGCGCACGATCGCAACCGACGGCAAGGGGCACTATCAGGCGTCCGGCTTGCCTGCGGGGCACTTCGAGATTCGAGTGGCAAAACAAGGGTTCGCCGAGGAAACGCGCACGGGAATCAGCCTGGCGGTTGGCCAGGCCGCCGCGTTCGACATTACGATGCAGCTGAGGCCCCCGACGTCTGCGCGAGCGGCCACGAATTCGCCACCACCGATTGCGCGCTGACCTGGCACGGCATCACGGCGTACGGTGCGTATGACGTCGGCCTGGCTGGGTCAGCCACGGCTTACCGGAAAACGGCTATAACTATGAAGGTGAATCTCTGATAAACCGAAACGGCTATCAACATCGATTCGTCGTTGCACCGAACAACCTCTCGCAGACGGGTCTGGGCATCAGGGGCAAGGAAGAGTTTCTGCATGGCTGGTCCGTTGTGTTCGACGCTTCATCCGGCATCAATCCGCAGTCCGGCCTGCTCGCCAACGCGTCACACACCGACATCATCAACAACGGCCTTCCCAGGGCCAGCTATTCGATGGCCATCGACGGCGCGCGCGCGGGTCAAGTTTTCAATGACCAAGTCTATGGCGGTGTATCGTCCGCGTCTTTCGGCACGCTGACCTTCGGTCGTCAGCGCTCTCTCGGTACCGATGCGATGCTCGTTTACGATCCCGCCAACGGCGCCTACGCCTTTTCGTACATCGGGTATAACGGCACGATGGCCGGCGGCGGCGACACCGAGGACTCCCGTTGGGACGACGCCGTGAAGTATCGCCTCACCTATGGCCCGGCCCATTTCGGCGCGATGTACAAATTTGCCGATGGTTCTGCCGGCTGCTACTCGGCCTCCGCAACCTGGGCTGCTACCAACTGTACGCCGGAAAAGGCGCATAACAACGCATGGGGATTCGACCTCGGTGGAGGCCTCGGCAAGTTCTCCGCCGACGCCGTCTACCAGGTTTACAACCAGGCGATCAGCGTATTGAACCCCTTGCTGGGGCCTCAGAGTCTGTCGGCGCCATATCAGTCGACCACCGACAGCATCAATACAAACAAGATCACCGGGGTCAATCTGGTCGACCCGAACGGCACCGTATATGGCATCGTGACCGACAACCGCGCCCTTATGTTTGCTGCCAAGTATAGGTGGGACCAGTTCAAGTTGTTTGCCGGCTACGAATACATCTGGCAGATAATCCGGAGAACCCGTTAGGCGTTGGCGCCCAGGACCAGGGCGGTTATATCATGAGCAGCGTCGAAGACAACAATCTTGACTCTCCCAAGCACGTGCAGATCTGGTGGACGGGCGGGAAATACGCCATCGACAGCAAAACCGACGTCACTTTGTCCTGGTATCATCAGGCGCAGTACGACCTTCCGTGTTCCGCGCGTCTGCTCGACCAACCCCAGTATAGGTAATATGCGCGCTTCCTGCTCGGGCAGCCTCAACGAGGAGTCGCTCTATACGGATCATCACTTCACCAAGCGTTTCGACGCTTTTGCAGGAGTCGCGTATTCCTACGTAACCGGCGGTCTGGCCATCGCCATTCCCCATGGCCCCGGCGTCCCCTATAACAACAAAAACAACTGGGCTCCGGCGGTTGGTGGTCGTTTCATGTTCTGATCGCTTCCGCGGGCGGGCTCAGTCGAGAGCCCGCCTCGCGGCGGCTTCGAATGTGGCCGTTGCAGGAGTTGATTCCTCGCCCGTTCCTTCAGGCAACTGCAACTCCGGGATTTGTGCTCGGACGTTTTCTCAAACTACCGAATAGAGTCGGCATGTCGATTGATTTCGGTATTTTAGTTTGGCCCACCTGTGGAAGTTAACTTTGGCCCACTTGGGAGTAGCTGGATAAGCTTCGTGGATGAAAAGACAAAGCGTAGCTGGCCACCGAGGAAGGCGAAGCTATCAAGGAAAAAGAGGGCAAAATTTTTTCACGTTGACATCGAGCTTGTGTCCATCGTTGGATCGATCATGCGGCACAAATACCTGCCGCTCGGGAAGCGAGAAGCTGATCGGCGTTGCAACGGCAACGGTGATGATGACCCAAACCATCACCTGGCCCAAAGGAGAATTCAATTGGAACATTCATTCACCAACACCGGGCGACGGGAGTTTTTGGTCCAAGGAGTTTCTGTGGCTCTGGTCGTCGCGGCCGGAGACAGTTGGCTGCGAGCGGCGGAGCCGGCCATTCTGGACGTGGCCTACGCGGGTTCCATGGGGTCCATGATGGAGGGTCCTGTAAAGGCTGCTGCGGCGGCGAACCTCCATTTGGAGATGCACGGTCGCGCTCAGGGATCGAGCGCGTTGGCACAGTTGATCGTTGGAGGAAGTATCCGGCCGGATGTCTTCATCCCCGTCACGCCGGGGCCTGCGCTTACGGTTCTGCGCGCAGGCAAAGCCGTGTCCGCCCAGCCTGTTGCCCACACGGAAATGGTGATCGCCTACAGTCCCAAGAGCCGTTTTGCTTCCGGCTTTGAGGCGGCTGCCAAAGGCAAAGCGGACTGGTGGAAGGTCTTGCAGGAACCGGGTCTGCGTTTTGGACGCACCGATCCGGTCACTGATCCGCAGGGACGCAACATCATCTTCACCATGATGCTGGCCTCCAAGATATACAACCAAGCGGACCTTGTGGAGAAGGTCCTTGGCCAGACCATCAACGAGAAACAGATATTTCAAGAGCAAACCGTTCAGGCGAGGCTGCAGAGCGGCGAATTGGACGCTGCTTCGGCATATAAGATCCAGCCCGGGCCGTTTAACCTGCCCTACATAACTTTGCCCAGGGAGATTAACCTGAGCGGCCAGAATGTTCATGCCGACCATCCGGATGTGACCCTCTCCGTTGGCGGAAAGACATACAATCCCGAACCACTTATCTATTACGCGCTGGTACTCAAAGATGCACCGAACCCCAAGGGTGCCGCCGCTTTCGCAGAATGGCTTAAGGGCGACGGGGGCCAGGCTATTTTCCGCCGGTTTTACTACGACCCGCCGGGGGATGCCTCTGCACTTCACCCATGAAGATTGATCGCCGCTGGATTGCTAGAGTCGGCGCCGCATTGTTCGCGCTTGCTCTCTTGTATCCACTTACTGCATTGTTCGCGCGCATCGGTCCATGGCAGTGGGGTGAGGATGTCCGTGGGCCGGCAATTGCTTCCATGCGGGTGTCGCTGTTGCTCACGGGCTACTCCATGATGATCATAGTGGCGATCGGCACGCCGGTTGCCACCTACATCGCGCATTGCCGAATGCGCGAACGCCTGCTGTGGCAAGCTGTCTTGCTGATTCCCATTCTGCTGCCCCCGTTAGCGCTAGGCATACTCCTGAGTTTGGCATTTGGTCCATTTGGAGCGGTAGGAGGATGGCTCGGAGCACTTCGGCATAGAGATGACCAACAGCGCCACGGCATTTGTCTCCACCCAGGTTTATGTCGGCATGGGTTATTACGTACTCGGGGCGGTGGCTGCCTTTGATGCGGTTCCACAGACCCTGCAGCAACAAGCCGCCTTGCTCGGCCTTACGCCGTGGAAGGTTTTTCTGCGGGTGACTCTGCCACTCTCGCGGCTGGGGATGGCCGTTGCCCTGAGCATCGCGTGGGTCCGGGCATTCGGTGAATTCGGCGCTGTCGTGGTCACGGCTTATTATCCCTCCGGCATGCCGGTCCAGTTGTGGGTCAACCTCCAGAGCTTTGGTTTGCCTGCGGTAATGCCGCTGTTGGTAGTCTTTCTAGCAGCTGCTCTTCCGCTCCCCTGGTTGGTCCATGTGCTGGCACAACGACGACACCATGCTTAAAGCCCACATCATCAAGAGGCGTCGCGAAATGGTCGTTGATGTCTCGCTGGAGTTGGAGAGCGGCGACGCGTTGGGGCTGTTCGGCGCGTCGGGCGCAGGTAAGAGTACCGTGCTGGCGTGTATCGCTGGAATCGACGAACCAGACGATGGGTTTGTGAAGTTGGATCATCTGCAACTCTTTCCGCCGTCACTGCCCTTGCACCAGCGCCGGCTCGGCTACTTGACGCAGGAGCCGGGCCTGTTCCCTCATCTGACCGTAGGTGAGAACGTGAGGTTTGGCGTCACCAAAGAGGTTGCGGCAGATCATGAACAGAATCAGTGGATCGATACCTTGCGTGACCGCCTGCACCTTGGTCCGCTGTGGTCCGCTCCGGCTTCATTGATATCCGGAGGGCAGGCACGGCGTGTGAGCTTGGCGCGTATGCTGGCGCGCAAACCTCCACTGGTCCTGCTGGATGAGCCATTTGCAGGCCTGGACCGGCGGTTAGTCCGTGAACTGATTGACGATCTTATCTTCTGGAGCCAGACCATGGGTTTCAGCATGATAGCTGTCGATCACCGAGCTGAGGTTCTCAACCGGTTGTGTCCCCAGCGGGCCATCGTGGTTGAGCGGGGAAAGATCGTACAGCAGGGCACGTGGAATGAATTGCACAGCGCACCGGCGACTCCGCTGCTGCGTTCGCTGCTTGCTCCTATTTGAGCATCGCAGGGGCAGCGAACATGAGGCGTGGCGCAGCAAAAGCAAAGGCTCAACTGGCTCTTCAAACGAGACGTTCGCCAGCCGTGCGCATGTCGTAACCGACGCAGGCTTCCACCTCGCGGCGGAATGAGACGCGGCCCAGAGTTTCCAGCAGCGTCTGTACCGGCGGCAGGTCAAGCTGTTTGCGGCGGACGACCAGATGATAGGGCTTCTGCGTCAAAGGAATAAAATCCAGGCCAAGCGCGCGCGCGCCCGCCTGCGTGCTGATGCAGCAGTCCACATCTCCGCTCTGCACCAGGCGTGCTGCGGGAAGATGCCCTAGGGTGATGCGTTCGTAGCCCTTTACCTGACTAGGGGCGATGCCATGCAGGTGCATCAGATCGTCCAGCAGACGCCGGCAACCTGCGCCCGGTCTCGCGATTGGTAATCTTCACATCCTTGCGAGCGATATCAGTGATCCCGGCAATCCGCTTCGGATTGCCCTGGGCGTACCACCAGTCCCTCCTGACACATCGCATAGGAAATGACGGCGACAGAGTTCCGCGGAAAAAGTTTGGTGATGGGCAACAGGTCGGTCTTGCCGGTGATCTTGTCTACCAGGTGGGCGCCGGCGATATGCACCAGGCCCTCGTGCAATAACTCGAGCGAGCGCGAACTGTTCTCGTAGGCGATGACTAGTTCGCAACCCTGCCGCTGCAGCGAACGCTCAAGAATGGACGCACTTGGATCGCAACCTGCGATCAGAATGCGGGCGGGGTTCCTCCAGCCATTTCCAAAGATTTGGACCCTCGCGTTGGCGCTGTGTTTTCCGCCACGGATGGGCGCGAGCAGAACCGCGTCCGTAGGTGGCAGGCCCCAGCTCCCCGGTTCCGGATAAACCGCTACCAGACGTTCATTGACGCTGCACAACCGCAGAGGGTGCCCCGGCAGCATCGCCTCCGCATCGCCCAAAAGAGTTACTTCAGCGGTCTCCTCCGCCAACTGATCTTCCGGCTCTAGTTCAAAAATCTCTTCGACCGTAGTTTCCAGAATGCGAGCCAGTTTGAGGCTGACCGTGGTGTTGGGGACATAGGTGCCCGCTTCGATGGCATATATCGTCTGACGGCTGACGCCAACCTCGGCCGCCAGCTGCGCAGCGCCCAGCCCTCGCTTGGCCCTCAACTGCGCAAGACTATTCTGCACGTCCATTTTTGCAGTACCCCCTAGGGAATAATATGTATTCTATACGGAACCAGCACCACACAGGACGCGGCAGTATCGTGCCCTTTTATCAGGTTTCACGATCTGAGGCATTGCGCCATCACGCAGCTTGCCGAGAGCGGGGCGTCTGATGCCGGCATCATGGCGATTGCCGGGCACGTCAGCCGTCACAGGAGTTTACCTTTCACTCACTTTCTGCAGGTCTCGTCAGCGCAGTGCCTGGTCACCATGCTCAAAGAATCGGCATCAAAGTCGTATTAAGTGACAGGCGGTTGTGAGTGCTCGTTGCGCCATTTACAGGACTGGACGGGCACAGGAAAGAGCGCATAAACCAAACCGCGGTAAGGATTCACATTATGATGTTTGGCGATCCAACGTATCTACTGCTCGCCACGTTGGCTCTGCCGGTAGTAGCAGGATTCACTTGTCTTTTTGTAGTAATGTTTCGAGCCTCAGCGCAAGCCCAAAGGGATTTGGATGAGGCCTCTCCGCCGGCTAAGAATTGCAGAGACACTCTAGGCCCGCTCTCTATTTCGGACGCACATGACCCCGAGCGCAATATCCTTTGGGACAACCAGATCATTGCCCTGCAACTCATTGGAACCGGCACCGCAATCCCGGAGCTCCTGGCTCTGTGGAAACGATACGTACATTTATATCCCGAACTCTATGAACAAACTAGTTTCTGGGACTGGCTTACATTCCTCCAAAACTGTGGCCTGGTTGAGGCGACCGGCAATGTTCTCCGACTAACATCGAACGGCCGCGAATTCCTCAATTTGCTAATCTGCAACAGCCACGCATTGCGGGAGAATGGCCACGGGTGTCAGTGATTCTGCATTAGCCAACCGAAGAAAATCATCGAGTTGAACGATTCTGGTCCCGAAACAAGAAAACGCCGCTTAATATGGTTGGCTGGGCTATCCACCAAATTACCATTAACTCGCTGCTGGCATTTCTGGCGGCCAGACATTTTCAGACATCCGCGTTTATACCTCCGCGGACATTTGCATACTCAATTCCGGCTTGGCTTAAGTTCTCTGTAAGAGCCGCACTAAACGAAGATCTCCTGAGCTAGCTCACCGCTAGAATCGTTAGCCCGCATTTCTCACCAGAGGTGAGATTTGGTGGATTGATTTGCGGGTTTGAGTGGAGGGGAGCTTTCCGTGAGGCTTAGGAGTGGTGCGCGGAGAGTAGTTGGGCATGGATTGAGTCTGTCGGACTGTTTTTTGGGCATGGGTCATCAGAGGGATTGATCTGCGGTTGTGATTTTTTATGTTTTAAAGAAGGTACTCAGCAGCGCAGTGCCGCCCAGGCATGGATGAACAGTGGTTTCCATGGATAGGCTGCGCTGTAACGCAGACGGATGCGGCAGGCGCTGATCTGCACTTGAGCGGCGACCTTCAGAAGCCGTAGCCGGAGGGTGTCCACCTGCGCTTCGGCCCACTCGGTGCCGCGCAGCGCCAATCGGCGTAGTGCTTCCAGCAAGGTATAGGCCATGGCCGACAGGTAGAGGCGCAGTTGATTGGCGCGCATGGTTTCGGTGCTCAGCCGGTCGGCGAACAGACAGAGCTGTTCCTTGATGCGGTTTTCCATCTCGCCACGTGCGCAGTAGAGCTTCTCGTAAAGCGATTGCGGTTCACCTTCAGCCAGCGAGGTGACGACGAAACGCGGGTTCTCCTTGCCGGGGATGTACTCGGCTTTGGCGATCACGCGACGCCAGCGGCTCCAGCTCTTGTGGGTGCGGTAGCGGAACTGGGTGAAGACACCAGCGGCTTTGCCGGTTGTCTCATACTGCTGTCGCGCCTCGCGCATCGGCCGCTCCAGCAAGCGGCGCAGGCGCTCGTTGCGCGCCAGTCCGAGGATGTAATCGATGTGATGGTCCTCGCACCAATGCATCAGATCCTCGCGGCAGAAACCGGAGTCGGCGCGCACAACGATCTCGACCCGCGGCCAGCGCTGGCGGATCTGTCCGACGATGCGCTCGACTTCTGCGACCGCACCGGCGGCTCCGTCCTGATCCGCCGGACGCAGCCGCGCACACAGCAGATGGTCTCCGGCAAAGATGTAAAGCGGCAGATAGCAGTAACTGTTGTAGTAGCCATGGAAGAAGCGCCGCTCCTGATGCCCGTGCAATGGGATGTCGGTCGAGTCCAGATCGAGCACGATCCGCCGTGGCCGCACGCGGTGCGATTCCAGAAACAGATCGACCAGCAGGCGATCGATCTTCTCCGAGCTGTAGCTGATCTTGTGATAGCGGCTTGCGGCTTCCTCGGCTCGCGATAACTCCAGCCGGTTTAGCGTGCTCTTTCCCGCCAGCGGCGAATCCAACTCGCGCTTGCCGGCCAACAGCGCGAGCAGCGGATCGTGACGCAGTTGCTCGTGATCGTTGAGGTCCTCATAGCCCAGCGCCAGGCCATAAACGCGCTGCGATACCATCTCGGCTACCGAGTGCTCGATGCGCAACGGATCGCGGCGGTCCCGGAAACAGGCGGCAAAGCGGCGCAGCAGCCCGATGCGCCGGTCAACCTGACGTAATAGCGGAGAACCGCCTTCGGTGGTGAGCCGGTCGGCGGAAAACTCGGCCACCACCCGGCGCGAAAAATGTGCTGCAAACTCGAAGCTTTCTTGAGTAAACTCTGTCATAAGAAAGGCCGTCTGTTCCGTGGTGTTAACTTCGTCTCGATAACGTAGTTATGCCCGAAACAACGGCCTTTTGCCACTCAAAACAACTTCTTGGAACCTACTCTCGTGAGAAATCCGGGTTAGTGCCCGAAGGATGAGTATTTTAGCCAAACCAAGCCACCAATCGGTGCGTTGCTGCCGCTACTTGAATGCGGCGGCCTGTTCCAGCTTCCACTTTCCGTTTTCGATTCGGATCACGCTAACACCGAGCTGGTTCACCCCGGCATGGTCCGTGGGAGACATGTTGAACACCGCCAATCCTCCTACTACCCCCTTGCAGTTTTCCAGCGCAGAACGCAGAGCTTCACGGAATTGGAGAGTACCCGGCTTCGCGCGCCAAGGCTTTCGCACCAATGGTACAGCCCGCGCTGCGTTCCACGGAGATGCATGTTTCTATCTTCTGTTCTTGTGCCACGGATCTCGTCACCAATTCAGACATGGCGTGTTCTCCTTCACAAGTCTTCTAAGGTTAGTCAACGTGCGCCTCGAATAATCAGGCGCGGTTGGCAGCCACGCGGCGATCTCTGGTTCGGTGCACTCGACCTTCGCGGGATAGGCCATAAGAGTCGTTTGCGAATAAACCGCGTCACCGGACGGCAATCCGCACTTCCAGGCCGAGCGTTAACCGTATGTAAGATTGGTGCTCTGTCCGACCTCGATAATGTAACCATCAGGATCGCGGACGTAGCAGCGGATCTCACCGTACTTTGGTATCGGCTCCGTGATGAACTCGGCTCCTCGACTTTTCCACGATTCATAGCACGCTTGAATATCTGCAACCCGGAAATTCATAAAGCTGTTGATGTGGTTCGGGTCGGGGACGCTGAGCGTTACCGTCGGCTTGTCGGGGGTCGGCCCGCCCCCCACGTTCATAATCATCCAGATATTCGCGAGCTGAAGATACCCAGGTGCATTGCCGTCTCCCAAGCTCAGAATGCGAGCGCCGAAGACCTTTTCGTAATAGCGAGCCGATCGCTCGATGTCCTTCACGGTGAGAAAGTGTGCGACGCTGAACCCGTCGCGCGGAGGCATCTCATAGCTCTTCTCTCCGATTTGTACGCTGTTCATTAACGACTCCTTTCAATATAGTGCTCATCCGCTGATTCTGATTCCTTCGTATTCATACCTGCGCGAAGAGACACTCGCATCAGCGGTTGGTGTGGGTTATGCCCCCGGGAATCCGAACATCAACCACGACTGATTGGCTACCCAATGCGGGTATAGCTCCGTCATCTGATCGAACAACTCCTGGTCGGACGTCGCAGTTTTCTGCACCCGATCGAAGTCCTGCAGGTAACGCTTGGTGTCTTGGATCGTCGAGGGAGAGTCGGGCGCGCCAGGTTTCTTGTGACCGGCGACAACCATCGTCGGGTTCAGAGCCGCTAACCGGTCTAGCGCTGCCATCCAATTCTTTCGGCTCTCGGGAGTGGTATCGCCGACGTACATGCGGCATTGGTTGTATACAACGTCGCCAGCGACGATCAGGCCGAGCGATGGAACGTGTAGAGACGTCGAATCGGGGCAATCGGTGCGGCCCTGCTCGATGATGAGCAATTCTTGGCCCTCGAGAGTGAACGTGTCGTGCTCATAGGGCTCAGGTGGAACCAACTTAGTGGGCACTTGCCCAGGAAACAACTGGCGGGCTAACCGTTCCACTGGGGGAGAGAAAGACATCTGCATGGCGCCTACCGTCTTGGGTGTTGCTATCGCCCGAGCGCCCGGAAAACGGTCGAGCAGAATGCTCAGACCGTAGAAGTGATCGAAATGGGCGTGCGTTATATAAATGGTCTCCAAGTTGCGATTGTGCAGAGCAACCCAATCCGCGAGAGCCTCGGCCTCAGCCACCGTCGTCATTGCGTCTACCAGCACCGCGTCGTACTCGCCGAAGATTAAAGTCGACGTGATCGGGTCAAAGCCGAACGCTTCGCCGAAGGGCTTTGGCCGCTCGCCGACCATAGCCTTACCCGGGGCGGTAAAAACGTTTACATTAAGCGTGCTCGACGCGACAGGCACGGTCATGCGCGCGGCCTCCTTAAGTTGATTACGGTCTGTTCGAACAGCTCGGACGTAACGCTCTACTTATTGCACGTCTATGGGTTCGAGTTTTAGAGGGGCGGCTCGCGGGCACGAGATGCCTCCAAATGCTTTTGAGGACTCATGTCCGGAATGGAATTCCACTGGATTCAAGGAGGGAATACTCTAGGCTGAATTGCCGCAGCCTGGAGGAGCCACAGGTTCGCTGTTCTGATCTGCCCGTGGCGCAACCTGGGTTCGTTCTTGTCGAGATCGAGCGCGGCATTCAGTTCCGCCTAGCGCACCAGCAAATCCCTCGCGCTCGAAAGGCTTGTGCGTTTGAGCCCGATACTCGGTCAGCGCGTTCTCCACGCGGGCTTCGCGCTCCTGAAAGCGAGCGTTTCGGGTAGTTCAGCTCATCACGAGTTCAATCCGCGATTTCGACGGTGCAGCCTCACTTTGCGACGAAATGTCCAACATCGGGCAACACTTCCAAATTGGAGCGAATCACTAGATACAACACCAAGAAACATTCCTGCTGCCCAGCGTTGCGGCTGTCAGGACAAAGCTCATGCCTTTTATACAGCGCCCGCCCGTGAACTACGTCAATTTCGCACTGGGCAATTTTTCGACATTCACAACGGCGGAAGCCAAGAAGGCAAGCAGGCGCACAGAGTGGTTCCACGGATTCGCGGAACACTTAACTGGGCGACTTTCTCGCGTGTTCGCTCAAACTTGCTTCCCGTGCCACGAGCCTATCGAACTCGCCCAAGACTAACCGATACAGAGGAGAATTCCATGACAACTAAGAACTCACCTACGAAACCCGCACAGATTCGCCTGACCCGGCGGTCGCCCGCCTATTGGCGTGTCACGATCGACAACCCGCCGATCAACGTCATGGGCCCGGAAATGGTCCGGCAGTTCCAGGAAGTCATCGACGCTCTCGAGGCCGACGAGCATGTCAGGGTCGTGGTCTTCGACAGCGCGGTCGACGGACTACTTCCTGAATCACTCCGATTTCATGGCCAAGCTCGAGGACCTGACCTCAATGCCGGCCGGTCCCACAGGCCTGCCGCCTTGGCCGGACTTTCTCGTGCGTCTGACCCGCTTGCCAGTCGCCTCCATCGCCCTCATCCGCGGCCGGGCGACGGGCAACGGCAGCGAGATCACGCTCGCCTGCGACATGAGTTTCGCCAGCCGCGAAAAGGCCATCATCTCGCAATGGGAGGTGGGAGTGGGGATGGTCGCCGGCGGCGGCCCGATGGCCCGGCTGCCCCGACTCATCGGCCGAAACCGCGCCCTCGAGGTGCTCTTGAGCTCGGAAGACATCAGGGCAGACCAGGCCGAGGCCTACGGCTACGTGAATCGCGCCCTGCCCGACGCCGATCTGGACGCGTTCGTAGAGGCGCTCGCGACTCGGATCGCCGGGTTCGACAAATGGGCGATCGCCAACACCAAGCGCCTCGTCAACACCAGCCTGCCGCCGGACGTCGAGACTCGGCGCCGGGTGGGATGCGTGCATCGCTTCGCTCGGGCGACCCGCCGCCCAGGATGGGATCAAAGCGCTGATGGCGCGCGGCTTCCACAAGCCGGGGGATGTCGAAAATCGGCTCGGATACTACCTGGGCCAAATCGCCCTGCTTGCACGGAAAGCCGCTTAACTGTGCGCAGTCCCATTGTTTCGTCGAACATCTGCTGCTCCGGCCCTAGGGTGATACTCGAACCGCTCTTGGCCGCTCAAACTGAAGCACGTACCGCGCACCTCAGAGAGGTCTTTGAAAATAACTTCCTACCCTTCGGAGGGAAATGTATGTCAAGCAACAAAACGGCAATCGCCATTCAAGCACCGCTCACGTCGAATCCTCTTGATGCCATCCCAGACGAAATGCCGTTCGATGTGCCCTATGGGCTCCCGATATCACTAGACCGAGCCCAGGCGGTGATTCACGCCGCCGTGGCAGAGGCCAAGAAGCGGAATTGGAAGATGAACGTAGCAGTAGCCGATTCCGGCGGCAACTTGGTTGCCTTTCAACGAATGGATGGCGCGATGCTTGCCTCAATTCAGATTGCGGAACACAAGGCGCGAGCAGCCGCGACCTTCCGGCGCCCAACCAAGGTCTTCGAGGACGGTATCAAGCTGATGCACCTCAACTATCTGCTCGCGTTCGATGGAGTCATTGCGTCTCGAGGCGGCATTCCACTGATCGAGCAGGGCAAGATCATCGGCGCAATCGGTTGTTCGGGAGGTACGGATTCGCAAGATGAGGTCGTCAGCAAGGCAGGCGCGGCAGTCATCGACCAACTCCCGGTGGGGAATAGATAATCCGGATATCGAGAAAGCGGTGAGGCACCTCGACGGTACGAGGCGAGACCTCGCAGCTTGGAGGTCGACTACTTCGTTTTGACGGGCTATCTAGGAAATCTGGCGTCTCCGGGATTAGTACTGAAAAACGTTAGAACCCTATCGGGACTGACCCGGCGAGATGAGGCAGAGTTGTCTGGACGGATTGCCGCCGGGGCAGTTTCGATAGGGGCGTTTGAACGGAGCCGCTGGCGTTTGCGGCGGACGCGGTGAGAGCTATGGGATTTCGATTTGCCTTTGTTGGTTGTAGCTCGGCGTTGCAGGAATGAACTGGGGCTGAGAAAGCCATGGGACTGCATTTGGATGATGAAGTGGAGTCCTGCCGGGCGTCCACGAGGGCAGGATCTGCGAGCCGATGGAGGCGAGGAGGCACACGAGGTTATGGCGTGTGTGGACACACCTAGAGGCAACGTTGATCGAAGTGAAGTGGGCCATGGAGATCTCAGGAACTGTCAACGCTGCACCTTTGTTGATCGGACCGCGTCGGACTTAATCGGAAGTACATCTGGCAGGTTGTCATCCGCTCGACGACGATCATTGGCCCGTCGCAGGCAGGACACCGTAAGTGGGTAGTTGTAGGCGGCTCTGTTGCGCAGCATGCCACGCCAAGTAGTGAGCGGCAGCGTGTGAGCATTACGGTACGTCTGCGGTTGGCGAAGAGTCCAAAGTGGCGGATGCGGACCAGCCCTTTGGGGAGAACGTGGATGAGGAAGCGACGCAGAAACTCATCTGCGGAAACGGTCATGACTTTCTGCTTGCTGCCGTGCGCATAGTCCTTCCATCGGAAGGAGACACGATCATCCTTGAAGGCAACGAGGCGATGGTTGGAGATGGCGACGCGGTGGGTGTAGCGGGCCAAGTAGTGGAGAACATGCTCCGCACCGCCGAAGGGCGGCTTGGCGTAAACCACCCAGTTATTACGGAAGAGCTGTCGAAGGAAGCGGTGGAAGCACTCGGGTCTGGCGAGGTCCTGAAGCGAGCCATGGAACTGGAGCTTGCCTTGTTGAAGGAGTTGATTGAGTCCGGCAGCGAACTTGCCGCGGAAGACGCGACTGAGTGCGCCGATTGGCAGGAAGAAGCGGTTCGATGAAGCCACCCAGTCGGAGTTATCACGGGCGATTCCACCCGCGGGAACGACGCAGTGCACATGGGGATGATGCTGGAGGTTCTGTCCCCAGGTATGGAGCACGCTGAGCAGTCCGATGTCTGCCCCCAGGTGCTTTGGGTCACGGGCGAGTTCGAGCAGCGTCTCGGCGCTGGCGCGGAACAGCAGATCGTAGAGCACTCGCTTGTTCTGGAGCACAACCGCAGACAGTTCATGGGGCAGGGTAAAGACAATGTGGAAGTAAGGCACAGGTAGCAACTCAGCCTCACGTGCGGCCAGCCACTTTGAGCGTGCGTTCCCCTGGCACTTGGGGCAGTGCCGGTTGCGACATGAGTTATACGAAATGGCCTGATGTCCGCAGCGAATGCACTGATCGCGATGACCGCCCAAAGCCGCAGTGCGGCAGCGGACGATGGCATCGAGCACCTTGCGATGTTGCCATGCATGGTGCGATCCGTGCTTCTCCCAAAAGCTGTTACTAGCTGCTCGAATGATGTTGGCCACCTCCAAGGTGGGCCGACTCATCGCTTGATGAGTCTCCTCGAGCGCTTTACTGCATCAGGACTCGACACCTCGATGGCTTCCAGCGGACTGGCAACCGCCTGCAGATGGCGTCGGGACAGATGCAGGTAGATGGCAGTATCGCCGAGCTTGGCGTGTCCAAGCAGTACCTGAATGGTGCGCAGATCGGCGCCGGCTTCCAGCATATGTGTGGCGAAGCTGTGACGAAGCACGTGAGGATAAACACGCTTCGTGATGCCTGCGAGTTTGCCGGCCTCGTTCACGGCCTTCCAGACGACCTTCGGTGTAATGGGCACATCTGCCCGCCAGTTCTTCACCGTCCCTGGAAACAGGTAGGTTCTGGGCTTCATCCAGCGCCAATACTCGCGCAGAGTCTCCAGCAGCTTCGAACTCAGCAGAACGTCGCGGTCGCGGCCTCCCTTGCCTTTTCGGACATGAATCACCATCCGGTCGCTGTCGATATCGGAGACCTTGAGATGGCACAGTTCCGCGCAGCGCACACCTGTCGAATACAGCGTCATCACCATGGTGCGACGCATTAGGTTCTCGGCGGAATCAATCAGCCGTTCGACCTCTTCCGGGCTCAGCACTGTGGGCAGTTGTCTTGGGCGCTTGGGAAATGGAATGTGATCCGGAAGATACGGTCGCCGCAGTGTCTTGACGAAGAAAAATCGCAGAGCCGCAACACGGCATCCGATGGTTGCCGCTAGGAGCTTGCGGTCGCGAAACAGATGAGCCTGGTACTGCCGGATGTGATCCGGTCCCAAACGGTCTGGTGGGCGGTGGAAATACTTCGAGAAATCCTCTATCGCATGGATATAGGCACGCACGGTGCTCTGGGAGTAGTTACGACGCTGGAGTTCATCCAGCATCATCTGCCGAAGATGGGTCACAGGAGCCTCCTTGTGACACACACCTTACACGGGCACTAAAGCTGCGGGACACTCACGCGGTAGCGTCCGCCGCGCCAGCGGCTTCGTTCAAACGCCGCAGTGTTTTGCAGGCGGACTGCCAAGTAGTTCGAAACAATCCGATGGCTCCTTCCACTCTGACGCGATATGCCGAAATTCGTACGAGGCTGAGCACTATCTTCAGCGCCACCCGGTGGGAACCACCCCTGTCTGCTGGTCTATGACGGGCTATGCCAGTGGTTATTGCAGCGCCGTCAGCGGGAAGGAAGTCTATGGCTGCGAAACGATGTGCGTGGCGAAAGGAGACCCTTACTGCTATTTGACGGTACGTGATCCGAAGGCGTGGGGGGAGCGGTTCGACTCGATCCAAGTCGACTTTTGTCCATTGGCTTCAGGTTCGATTCATGAAGGAGCTGCCTCCCTTGCGCGAGAAGTCGAGCGTTTGCGGGAGATCTCAAGGATTCAATTCGATCGTCTCGTCGAATACGCCGAGAAGCTGTCGGGCATCGAAGGGGAGCGGTCTCCAATTCGCGCGCGCGCGACTGTAGCTGCGGATGAAGAACATTTCATCGCAAAGGCTTCAGTAATGGTCGACTCACTGGAGCAAGCGCTCCGCGTAGCTCCGCTCGATATGCCAGTTCTAGCCCAAGGCGAGAGTGGCACCGGTAAAGAGTTCCTGGTCCATCTGATTCATCAGCAAGGCCCGCGTGCCAAGGAACCCTTCGTTGTGCTTAACTGCGCCGCATTGAGTGAATCCCTTCTGGAGACTGAATTATTCGGGCACGTGCGGGGTGCGTTCACAGGTGCCACTCAAGACAAAAAGGGACTTCTGGAGTTGGCTGGAAAAGGGAGTATTTTTCTCGACGAAATTGGAGAGCTGCCGATATCTCTGCAGCCAAAGCTCCTCCGTGCGGTCGAGAATCACGAGATTCGCCGAGTCGGAGGGGAGCGATGCATTCGCATCGACGCACGAATCCTTGCGGCAACGAACCGCGACCTCCTGGACGCAATTGCGGCCGGAACTTTCCGCCAAGATCTCTATTACAGACTCGCTGCCTTTACGATCCACTTGCCGTCGCTGCGAGAACACACCGAGGATATTCCATTTCTTGTGCAAGAATTCATTAAACAGTCCAATGCTAGATGTGGGACCAATGTTTCCTCGGTGAGTTCGGAAGCGATGTCTTTCTTGCTTCATTACCCATGGCCTGGCAATGTCTGCCAACTGAAGCACGCAATCGAGCACGCCGTAATCGTCGCATCGTCTTCTGTGCTCCGGATGCGCGACTTTCCTGACGACTTGATTTCCGCTCACAAGGATCAGGACGCGGTTTCTTTTGCTCTATGCGACGACATAGAACTGCAGGAGCAAAAACTGATTCACGCGGCACTAAAGCGACATGATGGAAAACGAAGTTACGCTGCCCGCGAGCTCGGTATTAGTCCAGTCACGCTCTGGCGCAAGATCAAACGCTATAACCTTAGTAACCCCGAGAGCAGATTCGGAAACAAGGCCGGAAGCTAACCCGTCAAGAAGATATCTTCAGGCCGCCCCGGTATCATCATTTAGGTGAGTGATAGCTTGTCGGCACGAGCCCGTTTCCAAGACAACTGCCTGAGACAGCCCCTGTCGACGATTCTGCCGAGTAGATCCCTTTACCGTCAACAGTGGCAAGAATGCCGGGAGCGGCCCCCTTTGCGTCCCCGACGCGAGTCGGGGCGGGGACCGCAAACAAAGGGGTTGATCAAATAATCAGAATACGGAAACCCGCCTGCGTAGATCAATAGGTGCGGAAATATGATCTGACAGGGTGATCAGAAGAGTGCGGAGATCAAGGAGAGATGAAGAAGATCTCGCTTGGCTGATCAGGTGGTATGTAGCTCGCGAGGAGGATACCAGCTTCCGGAAGGGTAAATGATCAGGAAAATCGGCATATATAAAGATGACAGTAATGCGTAAGAGTTGTTGTCGTTCTTCTCCCCCGGCGTTGCGCATATGCCGCTTGCGGGACCGAGTCTTCAACGGTATAGGCTCCGAATAGGCAACCATCCGTGAACTGCGGGCGACGATCGTCTTCGAGGTTTCGCTTGACCGATGGCCTGCGTATCCTACAATTAGTTGACTAGAGTCCGCCTGAAACGAGGCCGATTACGGCGACACGCGATCCAGGTAAGCTTCACCCGACACCTCCCGCCGAAGACTTGCTGCGGCGCGTCATTGATACTACTCCTGCGTTTCTGCAAAGTTCTGACCCGGATGGCAATCACGGTTTTTTCAATCACCGCTGGCTTGAATACCTCGACGTCAGGGAAGAAGATCTGCAGGGCTGGGGCTGGACTGCTTTCATTCATCCTGAAGATTTAGACGGAATGTTGACAAGTTGGCATGCCTGCCGTGCCAGCGGAGAAGTGTTCCAATACGAAACCCGCGTGCGCCGTGCCGACGGACAATATCTCTGGTTTCTGCATCGAAACGTCCCCCAGTGGGATGACCAAGGGAACATCGTGATGTGGTATGGATGCAGTATCGAGATTGACGACCGGAAGCGTGCGGAGGAAGAGCTCAAGAAAGCATTTGACGAAATCAAAACGCTAAAAGAACAGCTGCACAAGGAGAACTTGGCTCTCAAGGAAGAGATTGATCAGGCATCCATGTTCGAAGAGATTGTGGGAGCATCGGATGCAATCAAACGAGTTCTCGCTGTTCTGTGCAAGGTTGCGCCGACCGATTCCACCGTGCTGATCGCGGGTGAAACGGGAACCGGAAAGGAGCTTGCAGCCCGCGCAATCCACAAACGCTCGCGCCGCGCACGAAACGCGTTTGTCGCAGTCAATTGTGCTGCCATTCCCCCCTCTCTCATTGCTTCTGAACTCTTCGGCCATGAAAAAGGAGCCTTCACAGGCGCTACTCAACGGCGGTTAGGGCGATTTGAAGTTGCCGATGGCGGGACAATCTTCCTGGATGAAGTGGGTGACGTCCCAGCTGAGACCCAGATCGCTTTGCTTCGAGTCTTGCAAGAACGTGAATTAGAGCGAGTGGGTGGCACCCACTCAGTGCCGATTGACGTACGGGTCATTGCCGCCACCAACCGCGATCTGCAGGCTGCGGTGGCGGCCGGCTCATTCCGGAGCGACTTGTTTTACCGGCTGAACGTTTTCCCAATTCGCATGCCGTCGTTGCGCGAGCGCGTCGAAGACATTCCCCTCCTCGTTGCATATCTTGCTCAGCGCTATGCCGGCAAAATGGGAAAAAAGATCAATGCGATCGATAAGAGAACCATGGAGCTGTTTCAGACCTATCATTGGCCTGGAAATGTACGGGAACTGCAAAATGTCGTCGAACGAGCCGTCATCCTGTGCGAGGGAGCGACTTTTGCTGTGGATGAGAACTGGCTGCCGCAGGCATCGCCCAGACCTGCCCCGAGTGGAGTTGCTCTCGCCTCTCTTACCGATCAGGAAAAGGAAATGATCGAGAACGCACTGACCGAAAGCCGCGGACGGGTCTCCGGTCCCCTCGGTGCAGCGGCCCGCCTGGGCATCCCCCGCTCGACTCTTGAATCCCGAATCAAGAGCTTAAACATTAACAAGTACCGGTTTCGGCCTGCCTAGCTGACATTTCGATTCGGTCCCTCCGCAAGCAGCGGCACGGGCATGGCTGTCGATAACCCGACAATTCCCGAGATCTCACCACTGGAAACTTTTGCCATCTTCAATGTGGTCAGTCCTTTGCGAGTGGCCTCCGATTTGCACTATTACCGACCGAAGGTTGCTCAGTGGGTTTGGTCCAGATGTTGAGACTTGAGAAAAGTCGCGACTCACAGCTTCTACGAGTAAGTGGGCGGATCGACGCGGAGAGCATTGCGGAGCTGAGGATGCAAATGGAAATTCATCCATCGCTCATCGCCCTCGAACTCGCTGAGGTAACGCTGGTGGATGCTGATGCTGTGGGCTTCCTGGCCATGGCAGAAGCAACCGGCACAGAACTTCGAAATTGTCCGCCGTTTATTCGCGAATGGATTCGAAGGGAGCGTGCCGAGCTCAGCAAACGCGAGTGAAAGAGTCAACCCGGATTGAGCCAAGTCAATTTACAGAAAAGGAGAAATAAAATGTCAGCCAAACAGTTTGGGTCTAACCCGCTCGTAGCGGGAATTGAGGAAATTCGCAGTTCCTGGGGATGGTTTCTCGTCCTTGGGATTCTGTTCATCCTTCTTGGCGCGGTATGCGTGATCGGTAACGTGAGCGCTACCTTTGCCACGGTTCTAGTCTTCGGGTGGATGCTGCTGCTCAGTGGCGTCTTCGCTTTGGTGCATACCTTTCGCACTCACAGCTGGCAGGGCTTTCTGCTGTCTCTGCTCGGCGCATTGTTTCGGGGGTTCACCGGATATCTGCTGATCCGGTATCCGCTTGCCGGGGCAGCCAGCCTCACTCTGATCCTTGCTTCCTTCTTCGTTGTCGGCGGTCTCTTTCGCGCCATCGGGGCAGGAACGCTGAAGTTCCCGCGGTGGGGCTGGTCAGTGTTTTCGGGAATTGTTTCGCTGGTGCTGGGGATCATGTTGCTGGCGCAAATGCCGGTTTCGAGCGTGTGGTTTATCGGCTTCGCCATTGGCGTGGATCTGATCTGCGACGGCGCCTCGCTGATCGGCTTTGCCACAGCACTCCACCATGTGACCGAAGTCGCACTCGAAAGAGCTGCCTAACCTAAGCCCAATAAGTTACTCGCTGGATGCGAGCAGTTAGAAAAAGGAGCATGTCATGGAAAAAATGCTAGTGGTAGTTTTTGACAATGAAACCAAAGCGTATGAGGGATCGCGAGCGCTCTATCAACTCGATTCCGAGGGAAGCATCGCGATCCACGCCGAAGCCGTCATCAGCAAGAACAATGATGGGACGATCACGGTGAAACAGGGCGAAGGCGACTTTCCGGTTCGAACGGTGAGCGGAACAGCGATCGGCAGTCTCATCGGTCTGCTGGGCGGCCCTGCTGGTCTCGCAGTGGGGGCACTGGCCGGCACGATGGCGGGAAGTCTTGCTGACCTGTTCGTCGCCGGAGTCGGCTCAGATTTCCTGGCCGAAGTTTCGAACGTACTCACCCCGGGCAAGTACGCGATCGTCGCGGATATCAGCGAAGAATGGGTAACCCCGGTGGATACCAGAATGGAATCACTCAGTGGCTTTGTCTTCCGCACGGCCAAAAAGAGCTTCGAAGAAACCCAACGGGCCCGCGAAGTCGCCGAGCTGCGAGCCGAGATTGACCAGTTGAAAGCCGAACATGCTCGCGTAAAAGCGGAGCAAAAGGCCAAATTACAGGCCAAGATCGATGGGCTGAATACCCGGTTGCAGACGAAGTTGCAGCAGGCCCGGCAACGGTCGGAGCAAATCAAAAATGAAACCGAAGCCAAGGTGCAGGCCTTGCAGAAAAAAGCCGCTAAGGCTCAGGGCGATGCCAAAGCCGCCATCGATGCGCGCGTAACTGAGATCAAGAAACAGTACGAGCAATGGTTGGAGCGGGCCAAGAGCATGGTGGCTTGAAACTGCACAACAGGCGGAGTAGAGCTAACCGATTCTTTATCGGATTGAAGGTGCGCTCGAAAACGCTGTAGGGAAACAACGGGAGGCTTGGCTCAATCGGAGCCCATCTCCCGTTGTTCTTCTCGCTTGGCGGCGGCTCGTATGCCACATGGCAAGCCCGCCGAACTGGTCTCTGGAAAAGCAATAACAAAATAAAAGGGTAAGGTCGGGTGACTCCTTCGAACCGACGCCGTTCCGTTTTCGAATTCGTGAGCGGATGACAGGCAATTCGGAAATTATCCTTAGGAAATCACCGGATAGCGCGGTGGAGTCGATACTAGAAAGGGGCAGGGGAACAATGTGAACTCCTGCACTCCGCGTCTTTTTCTTTCATAACTCGTCACCTTTACTTTTTCCCCGATTCCCTGAGCTTTTTTCGATCATGGATAGCGTAAATTCACCTGATTTGTCGTTTACTCCTATACTAGGCAGCTTATGGAGGGCAATATTCATGAGCTGCCACAATTCGATCCCTTCCATGTCCGTGTTCAACACCTTCAACCTCGGGGCCGGCTTCTGGGCTAATGTTCCCACCGATAGAACCGCCGACCTTCTCCAACACCATCTGCTCCGTGCTTGGCAAGCAATCGCCGACTATCGGCTCCCTGCACCCACTACAAATGATCGGCTAGAGTTGGTCGTCATGCTGGCGGTCGAGGCCGAGTTGCTATTTTTCAATGCCGCGACCTTCAACCCTTGCCAGGAAGATCGCGATCCTTTCTTTGCCGATTTTATTCGTCGTTCACTCCAGCCAGTGCCCGCCTACCTTCAATAGCTGGCGGTTCAAGCTCTCCGAGATTGACGCCCACTTCAGCGCGCCGAAGAAGCCGGTGCGTGCTACGATGGCCCCGGCAGTTCCCGGAACCCAGGAAAGGAAACGACTTGGGTAAAGGGACCGTTTCAAGGAAACAACGAGCTAACGGCATGACCTGGATTTACCGCTTTCAGACAACGCGGCCATTGGACGGCAGGCAGGTTGAAAACACCAAGGTAATCGGATTGGTGAAGGAGATCGGCAGTTCAGAAATGGACGCGTGGCGAGAGGTAGGACGTCTTGGTCTCGACAATCATCGCGAGTACGAACTGAAGAAGGAATCAGGCATTGGGGTCAAAGCTAAGGAAACAGTGACGATCTCCGAACTGCTGCTTGACCGATGGGTTTTGCCTCGCTGGGGAGAGAAGGAGGCCTCAAAGATCGATCCGCTCGAAATCGAAGCATGGTTTGAGGCTTTGAACTCCACGCCACAGGGAAAGAAGAAGACTCCTCTTACCTGGGCGACTATCACGAAGATGAAGTCGATCATGGCACAGGTTTTCAAACATGCTCAGAGACATGCACTGATTCCTGCGACCATCAACAAAGATGGACGACCCAGCAATCCCGTTGTCTTGGCTCGAACTGAGTCCGGCTCGAGCTATGAGGCAGCCGTGGTCACACCTGAACAGATGATGGTGATCCTGAAAGAACTGGACACTACTGATACTCGGCTTGAGTGGATGCTGGCTCTCTTACATTCTGCGACGGCACTTCGCCCTGAAGAAGCATTCGGGTTGAAATGGTTGGACGTGGATTGGCGGAAGGGACAGATCAACATCCGTCGAGGCTGGTCCAAGGGGAAGGAGACGGATGGCAAGAACGAGGGCAGCATGACCCAGGTGGCCATGCACCCCGCTCTGGCCCAGGCCCTTCAGGAGTGGCGTCGTGAGTCCTCGTGCTCCGGGGACGCCGATTGGGTCTTCGCCTCGGCACGTGCGAAGGGAAAGACCCCGCGTTCGGCAGGCGTTGCCGGTCAGGACTATCTTCGTCCGGCGGCGGTCAAGGCCGGCGTGATTCCGAAGGGGTACACGGGAAGATTCGGTTGGCACAATCTCGGGCATTCCTTGAGAACGTTTCTCGCTGCCAATGAAGTCAATCTTCCTGTGATCCAGAGCATGCTTCGTCATGCCCGGCCATCTACCAGCGCGTTGTATACGCACCGCGTCAATTCCGCGCAAATGGCCGCGCAAGAGAAGTTTCTCGCAGCAATCAAGATGACTTCAGCGGCCGGATGAGTCGATTGGGTCGGAACTTGGGTTGGAAGAGACTTTATGAGGTCAGTAAGATCAGACGGAAGATCCGCTAATCTCTTGACTTGTAAGGAGATAAAATTGGTGGACCTGGTCGGGATCGAACCGACGACCTCTTCCATGCCATGGAAGCGCGCTCCCAGCTGCGCCACAGGCCCACTCTGATTGGGATCGCAACTGCTTGCGATGATTCATTCTCACGTAGTGAGGGCTATTAAGTCAACTTCAAGGGTCAGCAAGTGATCCGTCTTGCGGCTAGATTGCAGTGGCAACCACTTGAGGGCCGCTGCGGCTGCTAGGCCGTGAGCACATACTCCTACGGCGCGGTCAGCCAGGTGCGGGACGCGTGGTGGGCGGATCGGTCCAGCCGACTCCAAGGTTTAAGGCCGGGCAAGTGGTCGCGCCCTCCTTGTTCATTCCGGGCGCAAACGTGAAGACTTCGCCCGGCTTTGTGTTCCCGAGTTCAGGCCGCGCGGCGAATGTCGTCTTTCTTGTCGCGGTCACCCAGCCGGAGCCGGGCCCGCTGACCGGTGATCAGGCGGATGATCGCGGTCAGAATGACGGCTCCTCCAATAGCGACCAGAATTGTGTATATCATTCCACCCTGTCCGGCGAAGCCTAACGACTGCATGATCCAGCCGCCGACAATGGCTCCGACAATGCCCAGAACGATGTCCAGGAGCGCTCCATATCCCGCTCCACGCATTATTTTGCCCGTGGCCCACCCTGCGATCAATCCAACAATTACCCACCAAATTAGATGTGTCACTGGATCCCTCCCCTTGCTTTTCTTGTCGGATGCAGGAGGTTTGGCTGGGGTGCTTCTCTGCCGAAAAATGTGGCGCTCGGTGAAGTGAAACCGCGCTGGGGTAGGCTGAACTGTGGGTGGAAGGCGGTATGCTGCGGGTTCGGCTTCCAGCGGTGACTCTGGCTCGGGATTCCGTTGGCCGGAACTGCTCTCGACTACGCACAGCCAATCGGGCATTCTTGTGGTAGTACATTTTCCAGAACTTCGCGACGGGCGGCAGTGGAGAGGGAATGAAAGGTATCTCTGCGATTCTACGATCTGTATTGATGCTGCTGATGATCACGGCATGCAGCCTTGTATTGCCGGCGCAGAATACATCATCCCATGGCTCGGATTATTCTTCCGTCGATCAGATCATGAACGCAGCGGTGGCGCGCGGAACGATTCCGGGCGGCGTTGTACTGGTTGGACACGACGGCGCGGTGGTCTACCGCAAAGCCTACGGCATGCGCTCCCTGGAGCCGGGCAGGGAAGCGATGACCGTGGATACGATCTTTGATGTCGCTTCCATGACAAAATGCATTGCTACCGCGACTTCCGTGATGAAGCTGGTAGAGCAAGGGAAAATCCGGCTCAACGATCCGGTGGCGGTGTACCTGCCTGAGTTTGCGAAGAACGGCAAAGAGAACATCACCATCCGTCAGTTGCTCACGCACTTTTCCGGACTGAAGGAAGATCTGGATATGAAGACGGCATGGACGGGGCACAATGCCGCATATCAACTGGTGATGAACGAAAAGCCCATATTCCCTCCGGGCTCGCGTTTTCTTTATAGCGACATCAATTTTGAGACGCTCGGATTCGTGGTCGAGAAGGTTTCCGGCCTGGGCCTGGATGAATATGCTGCTGAAAATGTCTTTGAGCCGTTGGCGATGAAGGAGACGCGTTTCCTGCCACCGGCACAATGGCGCGGGCGCATAGCGCCCACTGAGTACGACGAGAACCATCGCATGCTGCGTGGCACAGTGCATGACCCTACGGCGCGGCGCATGGGCGGAGTGGCCGGACACGCGGGTCTGTTCTCAACCGCTGACGATCTTGCAAAATACGCGCAGGATCTGCTGACGGGGTTTCATGTTCTTTCGGCAGCGACGGTGGAGAAGATGTCAACGCCGCAGCAGCCGCCGACCGCGACTGTGCTTCGCGGATTGGGCTGGGACATCGACTCGCCCTTTGCGAGCAGCCGAGGCGATTTTTTTCCGGTGGGCTCGTTTGGACACACCGGATATACGGGAACGTCGATATGGATTGATCCAGTAACGAACAGCTACGTGATTGTGCTGACTAACGCTGTGCATCCCAAGGGAAGGAACTCTGCGGTGGTTTCGCTGCGCTCGCGCATTGCCTCGGCGGTGGCGCAAGGGATGGGGCTGACCGTGACGGAGGAGCAGAAGCTGCGTCTTGCGCGGATTACCGGCTACAACGAAGCGATGGCAGCGGCGCGGCTGGTGACGGCGCGCAACGGCAATGTGCGCACCGGCATTGACGTGCTGGAGAGCGATGACTTTGCCGAGCTTCGCGAGGGAAGTGCAGCGAAGATCAGGATTGCAATCGTCACCAATCAAACCGGCGTGGATGAGCATGGCCGCCGCTCGATTGATGTGCTGGCCAAAGCTCATGGCATCGAAGTGATCGCGATCTTCAGTCCTGAACACGGCGTTACCGGTAGCGTGGACACGACTGCAATTTCAGATTCGAGAGACGCCGCAACCGGAATTCCTATTTACAGTGTTTACGGAGATAACAGTGCGAAGCGCCATCCTCCGCAGCAGATCGTGAATGCGGTGGACGCGATTGTGTATGACATTCAGGACATCGGAACTCGCTTCTACACCTACGAAACGACGCTCGGTTACTGTTTGGAGGCAGCGGCAAAGGCCGGCAAAAAAATGTTCGTTCTCGACCGGCCGAATCCGATCAATGGCATTTATGTGCAGGGGCCGATCAGCGACAAGGGACGGGAGAGCTTTACCAATTACGGGCAAATCCCGATTCGCCACGGCATGACGATTGGCGAGCTGGCTCGCTTCTACAATTCCGAGCGCGGGATTCGGGCGCGGCTCACGGTGATCCGCATGGAGGGCTGGCAACGCGGCGATTGGCTGGATTCAACGGGCGTTCTCTGGGTGAATCCGTCGCCTAATATGCGCAGCTTGGCGGAGGCCGTGTTGTATCCCGGCATCGGCATTCTGGAGGCGACTAACGTCTCTGTGGGACGCGGCACAGATACTCCCTTCGAGGTGCTGGGCGCTCCGTGGATCCATGCGGTGGAGCTGGCTGCATATTTGAATGAGCGCGCAATCAGCGGGGTACGGTTTGTGCCGGTTGAATTTACGCCTAGCGCGGATGCCTACGCGCAGAAGAAATGCGGAGGCGTGAATATAGTAGTGACGGACAGAAACTCGCTCGATGCACCCGAGCTCGGCATTGAAATCGCATCGGCGCTGCACTCGCTGTATCCGGATCAGTACGAGATGACGAAGCTGGACAACCTGATGCTGAACGGCGCGAGTGCGCGGTCCATCAGCACTGGGCAAGACCCGCGCCGGGTGTGGATGGACTGGACGGATGAGATCGAAGCGTTCAAAGCGCTCCGGGCGAAGTATCTGCTCTACTGAAGACGTGAGCCGCAGCCCAGAGCTGGAAGCAGCCAGACAGGAGAGCACGATTCCGTGGGACTGAACGCGCTGGACATGATTGTGATTGCAGTGTATCTGGCCTGCGTCACCGCGTTTGGTATGCGCTTCCGCGAGAAGGCGAGTACACTCCGTGGTTACTTTCTTGCCGGACAAGCGATTCCTTGGTGGGCCATTTCGTTATCCATCGTGGCGGCGGAGACGAGCACGCTTACCATCATCAGCGTGCCGGGATTGGCCTATGAGCGGGACTTCCGCTTCCTGCAACTTGTGGTCGGCTACCTCATCGGGCGCGTCATCATCAGCGTCGTGCTTATTCCGCAATACTTCCGGGGCGAGCTGGTCACGGCCTACCAGTTGATTGAACACCGCTTCGGACAGAAGCTGCGTTCGCTGACGGCGGGCTTGTTTTTAATCACGCGCGCCGCCGCCGAGGGCGTTCGTGTGTTCGCCGTGGCTATCGTCGTCAGCATCGCGATGGGCAATCTGCTGGGTGGGTTCAGCGATCTTGGCCGGGACATCGCGGCGATTGCGATTGTCAGCGCGCTCACGCTGGTTTACACATTGAAGGGCGGCATGGCAGCCGTGATATGGACAGACGTTGTGCAGTTGGCGGTGTACGTCACGGGCACGCTGATAGGCCTGTTCACGATTCTGCACCTCGTTCCGGGCGGGTGGCATACAGTGCACAGCGTCGCCGCCGCGGGGGGCAAGTTCCGCGTCTTCGATTTCTCGTGGAATTTTTATGCGACCTACACTTTCTGGTCCGGCGTGATCGGTGGTGCCTTTCTTACCACGGCCAGCCATGGCACGGACCAGTTGATTGTGCAGCGATTGCTTTCCGCGCGGAGCGAGCGGCAATCGAAGATGGCATTGCTGGCGAGCGGCATTATGGTGCTATTCCAGTTTTGGCTGTTCCTGTTGATTGGCGCGATGCTTTACGTGTTTTACAAGCTGTTTCCTCCGGCGATGGCGTTTACTCGATCCGACACGATCTTTCCGGCCTTCGTAGTTACGCGCATGCCGCACGGCGTCAGCGGCCTGTTGATCTCGGCGATTCTGGCTGCGGCGATGGCCAATCTAAGCGCGGCACTCAACTCGCTCTCGTCAACGACAATTGTTGATTTCTACTCGCGGATCGATCCGGCATCGAGCGAAAAGCACCGCGTGTTTATGTCGCGACTGGCGACGATGGGGTGGTGTGTGGTGCTGTTTGCACTGGCGATTGTGGCGCGGCGGGGTGGGAAGGTGCTGGAGGCTGGACTGTCGATTGCATCGGTTGCCTACGGAGCTTTGCTGGGAGTTTTCCTGCTGGGCGTGCTGACGCGAAAGGCCAGTGAGCGCGGTGCGATGGTTGGGATGCTGTGCGGATTTCTATTGAACCTGTACCTATGGCAATTCACAAGAGTTCCATTCACCTGGTACGTCGCGATGGGGTGCGTCACGACGTTTGTGATTGGATACAGCGCTAGTTTATTTCTGCTGCGGAGCGCCGAAGTGGAGGCCGTGACGACAAATGGGAAGTAGGAAAAGCAGAGTGCTGCCGAGCGGTGAGAAGGCAGGTCGGAGGCAGCGAGTTTCCTCCGATCTGGACAAGCTCAGTGCAATTGAAATCGCGAGGTTGATGAATCGGCAAGACTCGGTGGTTGTGGAGGCTGTAGGCAAAGCGCTGCCTGCGATTGCCAAGGCGATCGACTTAGCTTCCGACCGGCTGGCGCGGGGAGGACGTCTGATTTACGTTGGGAGCGGAACCAGCGGAAGAATCGGCGCACTGGACGCTGCAGAGTGTCCACCTACGTTCGGCAGCGCTCCGGAGATGATTCAGTACGTGATCGCCGGAGGCGAGGCTGCACTGGGCAAGGCGATTGAAAGCGGTGAGGATTCGGCAGAGCTAGGTGCCAGCGACATTGCAGCACGAAAGCCCGGCAAGAGGGACGTGGTGGTTGGCGTCTCCGCGACCGGGCGCACACGCTATACGATAGCGGCACTGAAGCACGCGCGAAAAAAAGGAGCGGCCACTATTGCAGTTGTATGCAGCCGTGGCTCGGAGCTGGCACAACTTGCGGAACTGGCCATTGAGGCCGTGGTTGGCCCGGAGGTGCTTGCCGGATCGACTCGCCTGAAGGCAGGGACCGCGGAGAAGATGATCTGCAATATGTTGACGACCGGAGCAATGGCCCGCCTCGGCTATGTGTATGGCAACCTGATGGTTCACGTTCAGATGAAGAATCAGAAGCTGATTGAGCGCGGCATTGCGATTGTGCAGAGCGTTGCCGGGGTGGCGCGGACGGTTGCTATTCGCACGCTGGAAGCAACTGAAGGAAATGTCCCGGTTGCGATGATCATGCTATGCGCCGGGGTTACGAAGGCAGAGGCGATGCGGCGGCTGAAGCGCACAAAAGGAAACGTACGGCGGGCGATGGAAGGCTAGCGTTTATTTACGTATCGTTGCGCGAGAGGATCATTCTCGAATGAACGCTTGCGCGCAAAGAGGAATTCATCTAATGTACGTTCGGTTGAGCACGGGTGGCGAAGTGGTTCAACGCGGCGGCTCGCAAGGCCGTTATTCTTGGGTTCGAATCCCTTCCCGTGCTCCAAGTTTGCGAACCATAACCCGAGCGATGCTCAAGGGGCTACTGCGTGGTGTGGGCCGCCTAGTTGCATCGATGTGATGCCAATCATGTACGTGCTGAGATCCCTTCTTAAGATTTACACCTGTCAATATTCATGATCGGCTGGTGGCGCAGATAATCCCACGCGCTGCGAACGATGTCGTCAAGATTGGGAAAGCGCGGTTGCCATCCTAGTTCGGCGCGGATTTTCGCGGAGCTGGCTACCAGGGTTGCCGGATCTCCGGCGCGGCGTGGTTCGGCCTTGGCCGGAATGGAGTGGCCTGTGACGCGGCGCGCGCACTCGATGACTTCGCGCACACTGAATCCCTGCCCGTTGCCGAGGTTGTAGATGAGTTGCACAGGCTCTGGACGCGCGTGCAGCGAATCCAGAGCAAGCAGGTGTGCGCTTGCCAGGTCTGAAACGTGTATATAGTCGCGCACGCAGCTTCCATCGGGCGTGTCGTAATCTTCGCCAAAGATGCTGATGTGGTCGCGCAGGCCGCTGGCGACCTGCAGAATGATCGGGATCAGGTGAGTTTCCGGATCATGATGCTCGCCGAGAGTTTCGGTTGCTCCGGCTGCGTTGAAGTAGCGCAGGCTGGCGTAGGAGAGGCCGTGGATACGGTGGAACCATGCGAGCATTTTCTCCACCAGCAGTTTGGATTCGCCGTAAGCATTGGTTGGCTGCAGTTTATCGGTCTCACGGATGGGAATGCTCTCGGGGTCGCCGTAAACCGCGGCTGTGGAGGAGAAGACGAAATAGCGGACGCGGTGAGCGAGGAGGGTTTCCAGCAAATTGAGAGCGTTGGCGGTGTTGTTGCGAAAAAACTTTGCCGGCTCCAGCATCGACTCGCCGGCTTCAATCCATGCCGCAAAGTGCAGGACGGCCTCGGGTTGATGTTGCGCGAATGCCGCATCGAGCGCGGCGCGGTCACCTACGTCGGCCACCACGAGGGTTGCGGCCGGCGGCACCGATCCACGATGCCCCTTGCTCAAATTGTCATAAACGCAAACGTTGTGACCGGCGGCCACAAGCTGCGAGACAACAACACTGCCGATGTATCCCGCGCCACCAGTGACTAAGACTTTCATGGTTGTTCTCAGTATCGCCAGCTAGTGAGGTCCGCACCCATTGGCGCGGTCTTAGCGATGCGCTCCAGAATCTTATCCAGATACATCGTATTGTAGTGCATGCGCGAAATGTAGTTGGGCTGCGACGGATCGCCGTTCCAGCAGTGTTCGGCGCGGTCTCCGTATTTTACTTCGCCTTCGTAGGGTGGGTTCGAGGTCGCTTTCAAGAAGTCTTCCATCTTGTAAACCGCATCATTCAAAAAGTAAGTGTCGGCGCTCCCACAGTACAAATGCAATTTACCCCGGAGTTTGGGGCCGAGCGTGGACCAGTTGGCTTCCAGGATGGCGCGTAGATCATAGTGATCGTGCCAGTAGGCGGCGACCTCATGGTCGATGACTCCGGTGCGCTTATCGAAGATCTGCTTAGGGTAGCCGTCCTCGCCCACGGGCGAGTAAACCGCTTGCCAGGCGTCGAACTGTTCGCCGGAGCGTCCCTTACTGCCAAGGGCCAGTTCGTAAGCGTTGTTCTCCTCCAGTGTCAGAGTGGTGTGGCCGAGGTAGTCGCGCATTGCGGGTTGCGCCACGCGCTTGTGCGCGCCTTCGATGTAGAAGGCGTTGTTGTCGTTGTACAGATCGATCAAGGTGAAGAGCGGAAGTCCACCGGATCAGGGCAGGCGCCAAAGGCTCCGTTGTAATGGTCGGGATAGAAGATCTGGACGGCGAGCGCCTCCCATCCACCGGTGGAGCCGCCATAGGTGAATCGCGCCCAGCCCTGGCCGATGGCGCGAAACTGCTTCTCGATCGCCGGAATGAGTTCGGTTTCAATGGCGTCGCCATAGGGGCCGAGGTTGGCCGAGTTCACTGCGTAGGAGTCGTCATAGTAGGGATTGGCGTGTTGAAGCTTTACCACCAGGAAGCGCGGGAATCCAGGCGAGATCCACTGCTGATAGTTCTTGTAGGACTCCTCCTGCTGAATCCGGTTATAGCCTGCGATGTGAAAGCGCTCGTTGTAGTCGGGTTTCAGGTTGGGATCGGGCGGCTCGGTGCGGAAGTCGCTGAACTCGCTGGCAAAGTGATCGTGAAAGATCATCAGCGGGTAGTGTGCCTCGGGATGAGTGTCAAAGCCCTCGGGCACCAGCACCAGCGCCGAGAGATACATCGGCCTTCCCCAGAATTTCGTGAGCAGTTGGCTCTGGATGCGGAGATGGCGTACATATTTCGTATCCTTGCACCTCAGGGATGGGTGGGATCACCTGGTCCATTACAATCTTGACCGGCGCGCCGCCCTTGCCAATGCGCGATCTTTCTGGGCTTGCTATAGAGATTGCCAGGGGCGATGCTCCACTGCTGTCCTTCGCCGCGATCCATGGGCAGCTTGACGGTTTTTCCGTCCGCCGCGGTGAAAGGTCTCATAGCGGTGCAGAACGGCCTGCACAAAATAGTCGCCGGGCGGAAGCTTCCGCAGGCTGCGAATCGGATATCCGTTGGCGTGTTCATCGACGACAACGGCTCTTCAGGCCGCAGGCCCTCTACGTCCACGCCGAAGATCAACTGGGATTTTGGCGTGTCGTCGATCTGCATCCGGGGTTCCTCGGACGGATCGGTGGAGAGCAGAAGGATACACGCGGCCGTCGAGTGGCTGCTCACTCATGGCGCTGGAGAAGCTGACTGAGAAGCGAACGGATGCGCCGCGCTGGGGCGGCTGGGCCACGGCTATCGCGCAGAGCGGTAGAATCAGAGCGGCCAGATTGCAGGGCAAATAAAGCGAGCTGAAGTTCATGCGATAGTGTAACTCCGCCGCTGTGTACGGTGAGGAGAGAGGCGGGAAGGTCGGTTGGCTGGCGGTGCATTAATGCGAGCAGTGCATTAGTCTAGTGTTTCAGCGTGTTCAGTTATATCGGCCTTGAACGAGCGGGTGCCGAAGGATCATCCGTTGCGCGCCATCCGGCAGATGGCGGATGCGGCGTTGCGGGAGTTGGATGCGGAGTTTCAACGAGCTGTATGCGCGGCGCGGCCGGCCGTCGATTGCGCCGGAGAGGCTGATGCGGGCGCAGTTGTTGCAGGTGCTGTACTCGGTGCGTTCGCGAGCGGCAGCTGATGGAGCAGTTGGACTACAACCTGCTTTTTCGCTGGTTCGTGGGGCTGAAGATGGACGACCCGGTGTGGGACGTGACGGTGTTCACCAAGAACCGCGAGCGTCTGATTGCGGGCGAGGTTGCCGAGCAGTTGCTGCTGGCGGTGGTGGAGCAGGCGCGTGCGCACAGCTGTTGAGCGAGGAGCACTTCACCGTGGACGGTACGCTGATGCAGGCCTGGGCCAGCCGGCGCAGCTTCCGCGAGAAGCCCGATCCGCCGAGCCGGGGCACGGGAGCGCGGGGCCGCAAGCTGCTGCGCGACACGCATGAGTCGAGCACCGACCCGGAGGCGCGGCTGTATCAGAAGAGCGCGGCGGCGGCGGCGGTGCCGAGCTATCTGGGCCATGTGCTGACGGAGAACCGCAACGGGCTGGTGGTGGCAGCGATGGTGACGCAGTCCAGCAACGACGGCGGAAGCGGGAGGCGGCACTGGTGATGGTGGAGCAAGCTGAAACGCGCGGTGGCGAGCACGCTGGGCGCCGACAAGAGTTATCAGGAGGAGCAGTTTGTGTGTTCAGATTTGGAGGCGGATTCGGCACGTGTGCGGCCTCTTCCATGGGAGCGACAAATGACAGCAGTAGCTGAAGTGGCAAAGATGACGCACTCTCCCGAACAACTTACCTCCATGCTGTCTCAAGTCGTCGACGAGCGGCGCGTCCTTGCGCGCCCCATCGACCTGATCGCCTACGCTTCGGACGCCAGCTTCTACCGGCTGATTCCCAAGGCGGTGGTGCAGGCGGCCAGTGAAGAGGAAGTTGGCGCGGCTCTTCCAGTTCAGCCATGAGCATTCGCTATCCCCATTACATTTCGTGCCGCCGGGACCAGTCTCTCCGGGCAGTCCATCTCGGACGGCTTGCTGGTTGAGGTCGCGCGCAACTTCCGCGATCTTGAAGTGCTCGAGCACGGTCGCAAGATCCGCGTGCAGACCGGGAGCCATCGGCGCTAACGCCAATCGCGTACTCGTTCCCTACGGCGCGAAAATCGGGCCAGATCCGGCTTCCATCGCCACCTGCACGCTGGGCGGAATTCTCTCCAACAACGCCAGCGGAATGTGTTGCGGGGTCGAGCAGAACGCCTACCACACGCTCGCCTCGGTGCGATTCCTGCTTCCTTCCGGTACGGCCATTGACACCGCCGCGCCAGACGCCGAAGAGAAGTTCTTTGCGCGCGAACCGGCACTGGCGCGCGGCGTCCTCGAACTGAAGTCGCGAATCCAGAATGATACGGCGCTCGCCGAGCGCATTCGCCGCAAGTACCGCACCAAGAACACCACCGGATACAGCATCAACGCCTTCCTCGATTTCGAGCGCGCCGTCGATATCTTTGCTCATTTGCTGATCGGCTCCGAAGGCACTCTGGCTTTTATCTCGGAGGCGGTATTGAATACCGTCCCGGATCTGCCGGTGAAGTACACGGGCTTGCTGCTCTTCCCCGATCTTTACGCTGCTTCGGAATCGATTGTTCCGCTGCGCCAGGCTGGCGCCAAGGCGCTGGAGATCATGGATCGCGCGTCGCTTCGCTCGGTCGAGGACCAGCCGGGTACGGCGCCGGTGATCAAGACGCTGGCCGAAGGCTGCGGCCGGATTGCTGGTCGAGTTCCAGTCGGCCTTGGAGTCCGGGCGGGGCGAACTGGAAGCGCTGGCCGCCGATTCCACCGCGTCGCTCAAGCTGCTTGAGCCTGCGCAGTTTACTCACTCGGCGGCGGCGCAGGCCGCGCTCTGGAAGATTCGCGCCGGAATGTTTCCCTCCGTCGGCTCGGTCCGTAAGAGCGGCACCACGGTCATCATCGAAGACGTAGCCTTCCCCATTGAGCATTTGGCGCCGGCCGCGAAGGGGCTGAATGAGCTGTTTCGCCGCCACGGATATGACAATGGGATCATCTTTGGGCACGCCAAGGACGGCAATCTCCACTTCGTGATTACCCAGTCCTTTAACGATCAGCGCGCCATCGACCAGTACTCGCGATTCATCGACGATGTGGTGGAACTGGTAGTCCAGCGCTTCGACGGGGCGCTGAAGGCCGAGCATGGCACCGGGCGCAACATGGCGCCGTTTGTGGAAACCGAGTGGGGCGGCGAGGCTTTCGAGATCATGCGGCAGTTGAAGTCGCTGGCCGATCCTACGGGGCTGCTCAATCCCGGGCGTCATCATTAACTCGGACCCGAAGGGCGCATTTGCGCAATTTGAAGCAGTTGCCCACGGTGGAAGCCGAGATCGACAAGTGCATTGAGTGCGGCTTCTGCGAGCCGCGCTGCCCCAGCCGCGACCTGACCCTCACGCCACGCCAGCGCATTGTGGTTCGCCGCGAGATGGCGCGCCAGCAGCAACTCGGCGGCAGCGAATTGCTGGTCCAGCTCGAACGCGATTTTCCCTACATGGCGCTCGATACCTGCGCCGCCGACGGACTCTGCGCCACCACCTGCCCGGTCAGCATCGATACCGGCAAGCTGGTCAAGCGCTTCCGCGCTCTGCGCAATTCGGCATTTGCGCAGCGGATTGCCGGCTTTACGGTGGACGAGTTCGCGCTGATGGAACTTCTGGTTCGCGTCGGCCTGACCACGGCGCATCTGGCAGAGCACGTCATTGGAGTCAAGGGCATGCAGGCGATCACCGGGGCGATGCGCAAGGTGATCGGTCCCAACATGCCGGAGTGGAACGCGGAAATGCCGCACGCGACCAAGGGCGGCATTCCGGCGACTGAACACAGCGGGGCAAAGGCCGTGTACTTTCCGGCGTGTATCTCGCGAGTGATGGGGCGGCTTCCCGGCGAGGCCAGCGATATGTCTCTGATGCAGGTGACCGTGGCAGTGGCCGAACGTGCCGGAGTTCCCGTCTGGATTCCGGCGGACGTTGCTGGAAACTGCTGCGGCACTCCCTACTCGTCGAAGGGTTTTGAGGAAGCGCGCGACGCGATGCTGAATCGCGTCATTGCGAACTTCTGGAACTGGTCGGAGGAAGGCGCGCTGCCGATCATGCTTGACACCAGCCCATGCAGCTATGGACTGCTCCATGCGCGAGAGTACCTGACGCCGGTAAATCAGGAGCGCTTCGACCGTCTGAAGATTGTGGACAGCATCGAATTTGTGCACGATGAACTGCTCCCGCGACTCAAGGTGAATCATTCGGAGAGTTCGGTTGCCCTGCACCCGGTCTGCTCTGCAGTGAAGATGGGACTGAGTGCGAAGCTTGAGGACATTGCGCGGAAATGCAGTGGCGAAACCTTTGTCCCTCCCAGCCTGGGCTGCTGCGCGTTTGCCGGTGACCGCGGATTCATGTATCCCGAACTGACTGCCTCGGCGACGATTAGCGAAGCCGCTGAGATTAAGGCTCACACGCATGATGGCTGCTACTCCAGCAGCCGCACCTGCGAGATCGGCATGACGCGAGCGACCGGCGAAGTATACCGCTCCTATCTGTACCTTTTGGAGAAAGTAACGCGCGAGTGAATTGCGAAATGCGCGGATTAGTTCCCAACATCTCCGGAGTGTGCCTGCAGCATTTGCACTGTTTTGAGCGCTCTTCTGCTGCCAGCGTCGGCTCTGCTTTAGAATGATGGGTGACTTCAGCGGTCAAGGAAGAAGATGGAACATCCCCTGCTTACAGCCCGGCTCACCCGCTCCGTGCTGCTTTCGGAGAAAACCAAGCACCTCGAATTCGAGGTTGAGGAGCTCTCTACCTTTGATTTTGTGGCCGGCCAATTCGTCTCAGTTCGTGAGCCGCGCGGGGATAAGTTCGTGACTCGCGCCTACTCGATTGCTTCTTCGGCACGCGGCGACAACACCTTCGATCTCTGCCTGAACCGGGTGGATGAGGGCTTTATGTCGAACTTTTTGTGCGACCGTGTGGTTGGCGAAAGCGCCCGCTTTCACGGTCCACACGGACTGTTCGTGCTTAAGCCGGAGGTGGAGGACGTGATCTTTGTGGCCACGGGAACCGGGGTGGCACCGTTTCGCAGCATGGCACAGCACCTGTTCGGCTTAGATGGCAGCGGCCAGCAGCGCCACAATGGAAGAAACATCTGGCTGGTGTATGGGACGCGCTATCCGGAGGATGTTTACTATCAGGAAGAGTTCGAGGAAGTGGCCGCCAAGCACTCGAATTTTCATTACATCGCAACCCTCAGCCGCGCCCCCGAGAGCTGGAGCGGCAGCCGGGGATATGTGCAGGAGCACGTTCGCAAGATCATCGGCGAACGCAAGGATATGCACGTCTATATATGCGGTCTCAATGAAATGGTCTCCTCGGTTCGCAAACTGCTGATTGAAGAGTGCGGTTGGGATAAGACGCGAGTCATTTTTGAGCGCTACGACTGAGCGACCCGGGAATTGTTGGGGCGTATAGCGCGGGAAAGACCCGGCGCATTGGCCACCAGCGCAATTTCGAAGTCCACACCCTCGACGTGCATGTGATCGCGCATCCATCCCTTGCACAGGCCCCTCAGGCGCAGGGCGGCGTGGACATCTTCTCTGATCAGACCTGCCTCGAGTTTCATGACGTCCTTGATGACCGCGGCCATGATCTTTCTTTCTGAGTTACGCGGCTCATGGAGGGAGGAGCGCGCGATCTTCTCTCGAAACTGCTCCTCATGGATGAAATGAAGGAGCATCGCTCGTACCAACTCTCTCGCAGCCTCGATGATCCTCCGTGAGCCGAGCGCCTGCAGGATTGCATCGTCCAACTCTGCGTAGCGGCATTGGATCTGCGAATGCTCAGCCGCGAGGCTATCCAACTCGACTGCCTGCTTCCCCAATGCCCGGTTGGTCATCTGATCTCCTTGACGAAATCTGAGTGCAATTTAGCTTCCTAATTTCACACGCTTGCTCAGGAAGCGTTCATTAAGCTTGCAGTTGCGAGGCAAGCAAATGAAAACAAGAGTGTTGTAGGCTCGACTTAATACTGTTTAAGCGTGCTAGGGTTCGCTGTAAGCATTCAGGCGAGGATGGAACAGGTAAGAAGTGGGTGCTGTACCGGTACGAAATTCCCGATTCCGGCCTAGTCTGATCGCCAGATCAACCTGTGGGGCGTATCGCGCGTTGACCGGACTGAACCGCCGCTATCAACACCCCAAGGGGGCAAGGCTTCTTTAAGAGGGTAAATTTTATGCCGGTGGGTGCCTGCTCGGTGACCGCCGCCGCGTCCCCGGAGATCATCACAATTTTGCAAGCTGGAAAGTTCATGGTGAGCCAAGCGGTGAGCACCAAACCATTGATACGTGGCAAAGCGTAGTCGGTGACGACTATGTCGGGAGCAGATTTGAGAGCGAACTGCGCGGCAGAGAGAGCGTCGTTAAAGGTGGACACATCATAGCCGGCATCACTTAAAGCTTCGGATATTATATGGGCGAGAAACTTGTCATTATCAACGACGAGAACCCGTACCGCCCGTCCCTTATCGGCCAAACATTTATGAAGCTTTTCGGCAATGTCCAGCGCACGGGGGCTTGCGCTGCAGGCAATTGCGCTGGAGCAGGAATTACAGACCGACTGAACCAGAGGACTGGAGCCAAGTGGGGTTCTCAGGAATCTCGGAGGAAGCTGGGAGAGCGGATTGTCCGGTGTCATAGATCCCTCCTGGGAGCAGAGAGGACGGGGACAAAATGTTCGATTCAGCTCGCAAACTCTAGTACCGACCGCGAATGCAGTACAAGTGCACAGGTCACACGTGTGCTGCTCTGAATCTGTTGCCGTAGAGGTATGGCAGCGCATTTCTCGTCTTATCAGTGAGTTAGTGCGAGTTTTAATGCGAAATTCTTTATGCATCCTAGGCTGCGCCGGGCTCATCTATTAGGTTGACAGTAAGTGACTCAGGTTCTATCATCGCAGTCATATTAGGTCTGAGTAGGACGTCAATTGGTTGGGTAGCTCCTGCGGGAGTGCCAACCTCATCTTTTTTCAGTTTTCCGCAGGAGGCAAAGGGCAATGGGAAAGATCATCGGAATCGATCTGGGAACAACCAACTCGGTGGTAGCCGTGATGGAAGGCGGCGAACCAAAGGTAATTCCAAATGAAGAAGGCGGACGCACTACGCCTTCGGTGGTTGGATTTACGAAGACGGGCGAACGCCCGGTGGGCCAAGTCGCCAAAAATCAAGCGATTACCAATCCGGAGAACACCATTTTCTCCATTAAGCGCTTTATGGGGCGCCGCTACGACGAAGTCAGCGAAGAGATGAAAATGGTGCCCTACAAGGTTGTGCAGTCGGGCGACCACGTGGCCATCGAGGCCCAGGGCAAGGAATACACTCCTCCCCAGATTTCCGCCATGATCCTTCAGAAGTTGAAGAAGGCTGCCGAGGATTATCTTGGCGAGCCGGTCAACGAAGCCGTCATCACGGTGCCAGCCTATTTCAACGACTCGCAGCGGCAGGCCACCAAGGATGCGGGCAAGATCGCCGGACTCGACGTCAAGCGCATTATCAACGAGCCGACCGCGGCTGCCTTGGCCTATGGGCTGGACAAAAAGAAGGATGAGACCATCGCGGTTTATGACTTTGGCGGCGGCACCTTCGACATCTCGATTCTTGAAGTTGGAGAGGGTGTAATCGAAGTCAAATCGACTAACGGCGATACGCACCTGGGCGGTGACAACATTGACCAGCGGGTGGTGGGCTGGCTGGCTGATGAGTTCCGCAAAGATTACGGCCTGGATCTGCGCAGCAAGGGGAATGAGATGGCGATGCAGCGTCTGCGCGACGCCGCCGAGCGGGCCAAGATCGAGCTCTCGACGACCATGCAGACCGAGATCAATCTGCCGTTCATTACCGCCGACGCCTCGGGCCCCAAGCACCTGGTGAAGACGCTGACTCGCGCCAAACTCGAAGATATGGTGCGCGACCTGATCGATAAGTCGATTAAACCTTGCGAACAGGCGCTAAAGGATGCCGGCATCGACGCCAGCAAGATTGACGAAGTGGTGCTTGTCGGCGGCCAGACGCGCATGCCGATGATTCAGCAGAAGGTGAAGGAATTCTTCGGACGCGAGCCTCATCGGGGAGTTAATCCTGATGAAGTGGTTGCCATTGGCGCTGCGATTCAGGGCGGCGTGCTGCAGGGAGAGGTCAAGGACCTGCTGTTGCTCGACGTGACGCCGCTTACGCTTTCGATCGAGACTTACGGCGGCGTGGCTACGACGATGATTCCGCGCAACACCACGATCCCGACGCGCAAGAGTGAGAATTTCTCGACCGCGGCTGATAACCAGACGTCAGTCGAGATCCACGTGCTGCAGGGAGAGCGTCCGATGGCGGCGCAGAATCGCACATTGGGCAAATTCCATCTCTCAGGGATTCCGATGGCCCCGCGCGGCGTGCCACAAATCGAGGTTACGTTTGACATCGATGCCAATGGCATTCTTAACGTGACGGCCAAGGACACCGCGACCGGCAAGGACCAGAAGATTGCCATCACCTCTTCGAGCGGCTTGAGCAAAGAAGAGGTCGAGCGCATGGCCAAGGAAGCCGAGGCGCATTCGGCCGAAGACAAGCAGAAGCGCGAGGAAGTGGAGACGCGCAATCAACTCGACGCCATGGTCTACCAGGTCGAGAAGATGCTGAAGGAAAACGGCGACAAGATCTCCGGCGGCGAGCGCGGCGAGGTAGAAAACGCAGTGGGCGACGCCAAGAAGGCTCTCGAGGGCGGCGATCATAAATCGATGCAGACGGCACGCGATCGTCTGCAAGCTGCATCTCACAAATTGGCGGAGGCGATGTACAAGTCGGCTACTCCCAATCCCGAAGCCGGTGCACAGCCGGGCGGCGAGGCACAGCCCAAGACGGAAGCCAAGAAGGACGATGGTGTAATCGACGCTGAATACGTTGACGTGGAGGACAAGAAGTAAGCGGCAGGTCGGCGAAGTTGTAGCGGGACTATTTCGCGGCTGGAGCATGCGTGCTCTAGCCGCTTCGCAACCGGGAGGATTGAGCGCAAGCGCTGGCTCAGTCTGGCCTGTAAAGGGGAGCTAATGAATTTTGAAGTCAACGGCATTCCGTACTTTCTCACTTTCGATAGCAGCGAAGAGCAGTGGTGTCTGCTGACACCCTCTCGAACAGGCGTCGAGTGCGTGGAGATACACAATGACGGCACGCAGCTGACTGCTCCGGTCCGGCTCTCACCGCCCAGCGGAGGGGCACAGCGCACCAATTAGAGCTTCCCGATTCGCAACCGCCTGGCTGCCGCGAGTTGCAAGGCGGCTGGGCGGCGCAGATGCGCGAGGCCGAAGCAGCCAATGCAGTCCGCTCGGGCCAGAAAAGCTTGGCAGAGTTGCGAATCGCACAAGTATGCTGGGGCGCAGGGTATTTTGATCCAGCGGAACGAGCGAGAAGAAGAACAATGGCCGCAACCGATAAGAAAGACTATTACGCCGTCCTTGGCGTGAAGAAAACAGCCACGGCTGACGATGTGCGCAAAGCCTTTCGCAAGCTCGCGCGCAAATATCATCCCGACGTCAATCCCGGCGACAAGAAATCCGAAGAGAAATTCAAAGAACTCTCCGAAGCCAACGAGGTTCTCAGCGACCCGAAGAAGCGCAAGATTTACGACCAAGCTCGGCTTCTACTCGGACAACATCGATCCCAAGACTGCCGAAGCCTACGCCAACTAGCGGCGCGGACGGGCGGCAATCCGTTCGGCGGCTGGGGGCAATCCTTTCGGTGGCTACGACCCACGGGGCGGACAGCCAGACGGTCCACGTGGACTTCGATTTCCGCGACTTTGATTTTGGCGGGGCGCAGCAACAGGCGGACGCGGCGGCAGCTTCCGCGATATCTTCTCCGGCATGTTTGGCGGCGGCGCGGCGCAGGAGCCAGCCAACCTCGCCGGGCGCTGACGCCGAGTACACCGTGCAGGTTCCTTTCTGGGAGGCGATTCGTGGCGGGGAGATGAAGCTCAATATTCAGCGCCCCTCTGCGATGGGACGCATGACCCCCGAGCCAGTCTCATTCCGCATTAAGCCGGGCACGCGCGACGGGCAGCGCATTCGCCTGGCGGGCAAGGGAAGTCCCGGGACTGCGCGGCGGACCGCCCGGCGATCTCTACATCATTGTGCACATCGCCGAGCATCCGGTCTTTCACCGCGATGCCGACGATATCAGCATCACGCTGCCGATTCTTCCATGGGAGGCGGCGCTCGGAGCCAAGGTCGAAGTGCCCACCATTGATGGACGCACGGTGCTGCGCATTCCTCCCGGCACGCAGAGCGGGCAAAAGCTGCGCATGAGGGAAAAAGGCGTGCCTTCGGCAACCCGCCCCGGCGTGATCGGAGACCAGATCGTGGAAATCCGCATCGTCGTCCCGGAGATTCCCAACGTGGAAGCCAAGGAACTCTGGCAGAAGCTCGAAAAGATGCACCCGGAAGATCCGCGGGCTGAGCTTTGGTCGAAGATTTAGAGGCGGTAGTCGAGCATGGCGGCGGTGGCGCGGTAGAATCGGCGGCAAATAATTCGACAACTGCTATGACGAAACGTAAAGGCAAAGGCGCGTACATGATCTCGGTGGTGGCCGAGATGTATGAGATCCACCCGCAGACGCTTCGGCTCTATGAGCGCGAAGGTCTGCTGAAGCCCTCACGCAGCGAGGGAAACACCCGCCTGTACACAGAGGACGACCTCAAGCGCCTGGAGTTCATCCTCTCCCTGGCACGCGACCTTGGGAGTCAATATCGCAGGCATCGGCATCATCCTGAACATGCGTGAACGCATGGAACAGATGCAACTCCAGATGCAGGAGTTTGTGAAGTATGTGCAGCAGGAAGTGATGATCCGCGCCAATCAGGCTATGCCCAAGGAAGGGCTTGTGCCGGTGCGCCGCCCGGTGGTGATTCCGCCGGCCAAAAGAAGATAGCTGGAGCGCAAGTGACAAGACTGCGATGTGCCCGCCAGCGTCGGGCTATTTGATCCAGCCCACCCAGACGCGCTTTGCCTTGTTCGTCCCGCATCAGGATCACGTCGCCGTTGCGGGTTACTTCGCGGGCCAGCAGTACTGCGTTGCCCTCTACCGTGAGTCTGTGAGCCAAGAACTTCGATGCTGTCGCCCTTGGCGAAGGTAATCTCCATCTCCTTCAGGAATTTCTCCGGTGCAACAATCACGTCCAGCGAGCCTTTGTCACTTTTCAGGGTGAGGTGGACGGTATCGTCGGCGGAGATTTTCACATCTTCAATCAAGCCCTTGACCCTAACTTCGGCACTCTTGTCGTATTTGAGCGCAGGCGCAGTTTCGGCGCTCATCGCGATGGATGTGAGCAGAACAATCAGTGCGACTACCGACACCAACTTGCAGTAAGCCGGCCGTAACATGGTTCACTTCTCCTTTCAGAGATAGAAGGGAGTCAGGCAGCGGCTTTGCGCCGAGTTTCGCGGGTTGCCGTCTCTTATTAATCGATTACCTCCATCTTCCGTCTGCTTAAGCGGCGGTCGGACTACCACTCTGCGGCGGCCGCTTAAGGCCGCAAACAACGTAGTCCGCGGCCGCAGCTTTGACAGTGAGGCCAGTCACAGCCTCCCGTGACCACTGGGCCGTTTTCTGCCCGCGCGGACGCTTGCATTGGGCCGGAGTTTAGTCATTTCGGAGGGACTCAAAGTGTCAGTGCTTGTCACTGGCTCCGGTGAGGTCAATCACAGCCCAGCAGCTTTCCTTGCGGCAGACTCTAAGCTGGTGAATTGGGAGAAATTTCATGTCCCAAGATTTGCGCAATGCGCTGGAAGTGCTGCGCTACGAGCTGAACTACCTCGAGCAGGGAGGCTATGATCGCGATCGTGAACTGCTCAGATCAGAATCTCCGTTCGTAGGAAACTGTTTCTGCATCAACTTTGGCGATCCGCTGCGGGCCCACGCCTGCCGCGAATGCTTCCTCTATGAGTTTGTTCCTGAGGACAAGCAGACCGAGGAATATCCCTGCCACTACATTCAACTGAACGACTCGGGCGAAACGATCGCGGAACTGATCCAAAAGAACGATCCGGAGCGATTGGCCGTGGTGCTGGAACATTGGTTGCGCACGACGATAGCGCGTTTGGAGGCAAAGAGCAGCAATTCCGAGCCATAGTTTCAGCCGGATGGGGAGGTCTCAGCCGGTACGGGTCCCAGGTTGTCGAACTTTTCTAACCGCTTCTTTCTCTGACCGCTTTGCGGCGGCATTCGGAAACGTCAGGCTTGCAGTCATGAAACGCAGTTTTCAGTCTCTCTCGCCACAGGAAGCGCTCCACGTCGCTGCGTTTATCGAGGAGCGTAACGCGGAGATCTACCACCAATTCGCGGAAATGTTCGTCTCTTTCCAGGACCTGGACTCGCTGGAAATCGCCGGCGTTCTCTGGGAGATGGCGGCCGAGGAACGTAACCACGGTACGCGATTGCAAGAGCGCTACACGGCCCTGTACGGGCAGGCTGCCTGCTCCCTTACCGAAGCTGACATTGTGGAGACCATCGAACTGCCGGAGCTAAGCGACAAGGCGATATTCGACTCCTCAGCAGCGTCAGGCGCCGCACACAGCCGCGCTCTCAGGGTTGCACTCCAGGCGGAAAACCAGGCGCGTAACTTTTACGCCGAGCTAGCGGCGAGGGCGGACACCCCCGAACTTCACGACCTTTATGCCGAACTTTCCAGCCTGGAGGCCGGCCATGTGGAATTTATCGAGCGCAGGCTTGCCAAGAGCACGCCGCACAGTTGAGAGCCGGAGGGTCGATTCCTGCGGCGCGGGTTGCTCTATGGTTTCAACTGCCAGCCTATGCCGGGCCGAAGCGCTGGCCCTCGATCCTCGCAATGAGTTCCGGATTTGCGCACACCTCGTAATAGAGATGGTCAGCCCAGCGCACGAAGCTGAAGTCGCGCACCTCGACCTGTGCCGCTCTTCCTTCGCGCAGCAAGACGGGATGAAAGACTCCGGGACTGACCGGGACGAGCCCGCGGAAAAGACGTACGCTGTCTGAGCCCCATGGCATCGGCATCTCCATCTGGAACTCTTCCAATGAGATCTCGTCGCGAAGTTTTTCGAAGGCGGCCCGCGGCAAGTGGATTCCACCCACGTTGTAGTTGAGCAGGAAATCTTCCAGCGCTCCCGCCGCAGTCTCTTCATCCGCCGTCTGGAAGACGAAGACGTTAAAGACGGGATTGCTGTCGTTTACGTGGCGCCGCGCGCGCTTGTGGCAGGCGCTCAAGCGGTCGCTCAAGTTCAACGCCTCGGAGATCATGATCCTGTGGGCTCCGTCCATCAGGTAGAGTGGCGAGGAATTCTGATACGCGATGCCGATTCCGATCTCAAGGGGAGGCAATCCGTTTTCCGTTGATGCACTGTTGTAGGCGCGCACGACGTTCATAATCTCGCGTGCCAGCACGCAAGTGCGCGCCACGCCAAAGCCCTGCTTTCCCTCGTTATCCATCAAGGTCAGGATGACGGCATCGCCCTCGATGAAGACTTTTTCAGCGCCGTATTTCGGCAGCAGCTTATTTACCGGCTCGAAGAAGTTCAGGCTGAAGAACGACGCCGGATTCAGCCCGCGCTCCAGTAGAGAACGTGTGAGGAAGGTTGAATCGCGAATGTCGGCCTTGATCACAACGTGGTCATACACCCGCTGCTCTGCGGGTCTATCTTCTTCCAGCAGCAGAAACTCATAGAGGGTTCCATTGATCTTGGAAAGCTCCCGCAGCCGATCATTGTTCACCACGTTGACCGACTCCAGCACCGGCTCGAGAACCTCCATCTTGCGCATGTCTCGGCGGAGGCGCGAAAGGTCGATGAAGTAGCGCGCCGCATATCTCATGCGCTCCGCTTTGCCCGCCGAGCGAACCCGATGCACGGCAGCGTGCAGCTTTTCTTGCGCTCGCCCGTCATGTGTCGCCAATATCTCCTGCACACGCCGCAGTTCGTTCTTCAAGATCAACGCGCACTTTAGCTGCTGTGGGGAGACCACCGCTCCGTAGTTACCCAGGATTGGAACTGTTTCGTAGGCGGCTATGGCGTAATTCATCACGCCAGCTTCTTCCAGCGCCTCCAGCCAGGCGATGGTGATCGCCCGCTGCGCCTTGCCTCGCGGAGAGTCATCGGCCAGGCCGCTGAACATCAGCATCTTGGCGTTATCCGGAACATCCAGCAGCGCCTCGGCCTCCGATTCGCTGGCCGCGAGGCCCAGATCCTTCAGAAAGCTCTTCGCAATTACTGCTACCTTACGAACCAGGTCAGGGTCGCGATCAAAGTTTCCGAAGAGCGCGTAGTGCGACGCCAGCAGAAATGGATCTGTGGTCGACTCAGGGAAGAGCAGGCGATTGGCAAGAACCTCATAGGCGGCCGCCTCGCGTTCCCCGAACAGTGAGTGGCGCGTGCTCGCAATCGTCTCCCGCTCGACCTCCGCCAGCGTCGTCAACAGATCCTCGGAGACGCTGCGCAGCACTTGACGCTTGTTTACCTGGAAATGCAGAAAGCGGTCGCGCAGCCTCATCTGCTGAAGTTCGAAACGCCGCTCGTCACGCTTCTTCAGATTCTCCCTGCAGCGCTCCAGAACTTGCGTGAACTGCAGTGAGAGCTCGGTACGCAGGAATTTCACAAGCCCAACCCGGCACAGCAGATCCATCTGTATATTGTCGGCCGCACGTGCCTGCCGCAACGATGCAAGCTGTAATCCCTTCAAACAGCGTTTGAATTCCACCGGGTAGTCCACTTCCGGTTCTACCGGCAGTGCATCTTGCTTGATGTGGGCGCGTCCATACGGCGAATCGCCGAAGGTAATTTCCTTAGGCACGCGAACTAACTGCTGAACCTCCCCATGTTGCTCGATGAGGTTTGCGAGGTGAATGCGCGCAATGTCGGTGAATTTCGCGCTCAGGAAAACGTCAGGACGCAGGTTGTCAACGCCGGCAACCAACCCGTGGAGCGCGAGTTGCGGTACGTACGACTTCAGCGCGAACTGGCTCGCCATCTCGCGCAACTTCGCCTGTCCAAAAAACGGCAACGGAGACATTAAAACTTGACCTTCAAATTCATCAGTTTTTCTTGTGAGCCGATGCGACTTTACCACAATCAACAAGGCAAGGGGAGAGTAGAATCCTCGCCGCTATGCCGAAAGGTTATCGCGGAGTAATGGGCTCTCAACGCAAGCCCAGCTTACGCAAGATCTTTCGCGTCAGCCCTGTCAGTGGCAGTTCAAAGGTCTCTTCGCGCCTGACCCAGCGGCCCGCCTTCCTGTCTTTCGTAGCCAGCATCTTCAATCCTACGCACACGGCGCACACCTCGTAATCTGTATCGGTAATCGAGTGCCGAACGACGCACAATTCCTTTGCCGTGCGGTCAACGTTCCGCTCCGGTCCAGCGTCTGTGCCCTGCTCGTCGATTTCCGGAAGCTCCCACATGCCAGCCATCTTCGCGGCATCAACCGGGCGTTGCACCAGATACACGCGATGGCTCCGCTGAATCAGCGCTCGCGCCATGCGTACCCGCTTGCGCGCGGGCTGCGGTTTGCGCGTCTGGGCTCCTGGGGCGCGGCACCAGCGCAGTACGGGACAGAGCGCACACTGAGGGTTTCTTGGCGTGCACACGGTTGCGCCCAGCTCCATCATCGCCTGGTTCCAATCCCCAGGATGGCGCAGGTCGAGCAATTCCTGCGCCCGCCTCCAGGCGATGGCATCGGCGCGCGGTTCGCCGTCCATGCGGCTCAAGACCCGCTCAACGTTCCCGTCCACCACTGCGACCGCTTCGCCGTAAGCAATGCTGGCGATTGCCGCAGCCGTGTAGCGCCCAATTCCCGGCAGCTTACGCAAGCTCTCTGCCTCGCGCGGAATCACACCGCCAAGGTCGCCGACCACAACTTTGGCTGCCTGGTGCAGCAGGCGGGCACGACGGTAATAGCCCAGCCCGCTCCACAGCGTCAGCACCCGCGCTTCAGAGGCCTTGGCCAGCGCCTCGACGGTCGGGAATGCCTCCAGAAAAAGCCGATAGTGCTCGAGCACTGCCGCAACCCTGGTCTGCTGCAGCATGATTTCCGAGACCCAGACCCGGTAAGCATCGCTATCCTGCCGCCAGGGCAACTGGCGCCTGTGCTCTGCGTACCATTCCTGCAGAGTGGCCTGCAGTGCGGCGGTTTGGGAATCGCGCTCGATCATCGGTGAGCCGATTGTAACAATCCTTTGGCCCTTTGCAGTGTCCCGATTCGCGCTGCTCCATTCTTGACTTTTCCGATTTTTCTTTGCCGTCCGCGCCGCTTTATGTTCTGATTCTTACTATGAAAACAAAACTGACCACGGCCGTTACTCTCCTTGCCGCCGGCATCGGACTGGCTGCCAGTGCTCTGGCCCAGCAGGCTCCTGCGGCGAATCCGCCGAAAGCTTCTTCCCCCACCACGTCTTCTTCCGAGCTTAAGAGCCAGAAAGATAAGCTCAGCTACGCCGTCGGCATGAGCATCGGCGAAAACCTTGCGAAAAGCTTTCAGCGCGATGACATAGAAATCGATTCTGCCATTCTTCTGCGCGGAATGAAGGACGCCCTCAACGGAGAAAAGCTCCTGCTGAGCGATGAAGAAGCCAAGAATGTAATCACTACGGTTCAGAAAGAAGCGCGCGAAAAGCAGGAGGCCAAAATGAAAGCTGCCGGCGAACAGAACAAGAAGGAAGGTGAGGCGTTCCTTGCCGCCAATAAGTCCAAGGAGGGAGTCGTAACTCTTCCGAGCGGAGTGCAATACAAGGTTGAAAAGCAGGGCGACGGAGCGAAGCCGCTCGCCAGCGATACCGTCGAATGCAATTATCGCGGCACGCTCATCGATGGCAAGGAGTTTGACAGCTCCTACAAACGTGGGAAGCCCGCGACCTTCCCGGTCTCCGGTGTCATCAAGGGATGGACCGAAGTGCTCCAAGTGATGCCGGTCGGCTCCAAGTACCAGGTCTTCATCCCCGCCGATTTTGCCTATGGCGCGCGTGGCGCCGGTAATGACATTGGCCCCAACGCAACCCTGATCTTCGAGATCGAATTGCTCTCGATCAAAGCCAAGCCGGCTCCCGCCGCCGCTCCCGACAAACCGGCATCTAAGCCGGCTCCGGCGCCCGCAAAGGCCGAGCCCTCTAAGTAAGTCGGCTTCGGCAGCAAAATAGAGGAGCCCGCCACTGCTGGCGGGCTCCTCTTTTAATTCAATTCCAGCTACTTTTATTTTTTCCAGCTACTTCTCAATCTCGACAAACTCAAAGCGCTCCAATTGTGCCTCGAAGGGAATCGAGAACTGCTTTTCGATCTTTTCGCGGTAGGTGGGCCCTGAGTTGTAGGTGCAGAAGGGATACAACTTGCCATCCGGCGCCGCGTAGTGGATCACGCACCGCTTGACGCGTTCGATGTCGTAGTTATAGTTGTCCTGGAAGTGCATGCCGGCTACGAGCAGGGTGCGATAGGTGAAGGTGCCGTCCATGCCATCGCGGCCGAGCTTTTTGTTGGTCATGCCCTGGATGGAGTTGAGGAACTTTTCAAAGGTCAATCCGTCAGGCGCAAGCTCAGGCTTGAAGTGCTTCTTCAAGTCCATCCAGCCCATCGCACCGTTGTAGTACTTCATCAGTCCGCCGAAGGACTTGCGCGACAGCATTTCGATATCCTGCAGCATCGCCGGAATGTCCACAAACTGGGTGACCGGGACAGCTTTGCGCGACTTTTCATCGACGAACATATATGTTCCCAGCGAACAGTGCGGGTGGCTGGAGATGGTCGGTACGCCACGATGCTCGACGGCCGCGATGAGCTTGCTGAACGGCGTAATTGCCGAGAGCGGAAACCAGTCGTTGTATTTGTCGAACATTCCGGTCTGATCGCTGAGGGCAAAGGCCAGATCGGTTAGAGTGAAGCGCTTGGCTTCGAGCTCCTTCTTCGAGATGCGGCCCGTGAAAGCTACCGGCTGGAAGCTGATGCCGCTTACGGTGTCCACGTTATCGATGGCTACCTTCAGGATGTCGCCAAGCTGATGATCGTTGAGTCCCTTGACGATGGTTGGGACAAATACGATCTTCATGCCCGCCTTGCGGCAGTTCTCGATGCACTGCATTTTCTTTTCAAGCAGCGCTTCGCCGCGCGTCTTGATGTAGATGTCATCGCTGACGCCGTCAAACTGCAGGTATAAGGTTGCCAGTCCCGCTGCCTTGCATTTCTGCGCGTATTCCAGGCTGGCGGCGATCAGGATTCCATTGGTCGCTGCCTGCAGATGGGTGAATCCCATCTCGCTGGCCATCTGCAGAATCTCGATAAACTTTGGATGCACGGTCGGTTCGCCGCCGGAGAACTGCACGACGCGCCCATCTACCGGACGCTCGTTGCGCAGAGCCATCAGCATGGTGCGCACCTGATCCATGTCGGGTTCATAGAGGTACCCGGCGGCATTTGCGTTGGCAAAGCAGACGGGGCAGGTCAGGTTGCAGCGATTGGTCAGGTCCACGTTGGCCAGGGCGCTGTGCGAGGTGTGCAGCGAACATAGTCCGCAATCGTCCGGGCATACGGCTTCCGCGCCTTTATCGATTGCCGGATTGCTCAGCCCGGAATTGTCGCCAAAGGTCCACTCCTCCATTTTGAGATAGAGGGCCACGTCCGAGTAAACGCAGTCTTTGAACTCGCCATGCTCGGGGCAGGTCTTTTCCATCATCACACGGCCGTTTTCCTCAAAGATCCTTGCCGGGATGCGGGTGGTGGTCGCGCAGTCCGGACAGAGCGAGGTCGTGGTCTTCGGTAGCCCCTTCTGCAACGGCTGAATTGGGCCACCGGTCAGGGTCGTTTCAGGTTGCAAGATCTTCAGCTCCGGCCGTTTGGCCGCTGCAAATGGGGTGCTCAAGGCTTTCTCCGCTCAGTCATGGAATTAGGCGGGAACTTAGGATATTCCCGCGTCTAATTAGTGTGACTGCTGCGAAGAACTGACACAGTGGCATCGGTCACCCTACTCGGTGAGGCCACTTTCCAGCGAATCGCAATTCTATGCATCCAGTGGTGATTCCGGGCGCTTAGCTCGCACGTGAGGGGATAAGGCCTTGTAGCGCCGAACTGATTTGCGAATCTGTGATCGGCTGCGCAAGCTTCACCGACAGAAAAAATCCTGAGAATTTCACAAAAGAAGTGGAACTAAATGCCCGGCAGGGTGAATACCAACAGAAGGCTGAGTCGGTGAAATTCGACCAGACTTGAGAAGTCGTCCTCCCAAAGGTTGTCCGCCGGAAGCACGGCGGACTTTTTTTGCCGCATAGCGTGCAAAAAAATGCCGGGGATTTCTCTCCCGGCGTTTACCGCCCGCCGCGTGTGCGGCGCCCGGCTGCGTCTCCCGCTAATCACCCATCACTTCTTCTTCTTTCTTCTCGGCGGGTTTGGCACCCAGCGCCTCGAGGGAAACAAAGCCGTTCACTTCCGGAGCTCTTTCGCCCAGCACGTGCTGGCGGTAGAGAGCCATCATGCGGGCGTTCTCGGCCTCCTGCTTCAGCTTGGCATCGCGTGCGCGCAGTTTCTCTTCGCTTGCGGTTTTGGCGATACCCTGATCATCGAGGGTGTGATTGCGCTCGGCGTGAACGTGCTCCTGGTTCAGGGTCAGAGTGTGCTCGGTGTTCTTCAGGGCAACCTGTTTTCCGCCGGCGAAGATTTCATGCCGGCCATGTTCTTCGTACCACTTGGTGAGCGTTGCCGTCATGTGCATCTTTTCGATGATGTTCCGCCAGCCCACCCCAGTGTTATACGCGCAGAAGCTGATTTCGCCCTCCTGCGTCGCATAGGGAATGATGCATTGCTCGGTGCGCCGGAAATCGTAATTGAAGAGGTCCTGAAACCACATGCCGGCGACGAAGAGGAAGTTCCAGCGGTCTGCCCTGCGCTTCTGGACGTCGTCCAGGGTGCGGTCCGGGCTGACTTTCCATACTTCACTTCCGCCTTTTTCGTCGCGGCAAAAGTCTTGTCGAACTTCTTCAGCAGATCGGTGAATTTGAAGTGCTTCGGCGACTGGAAGGGATCATAGTTGCGCGCCAATGCCAAGGCCATGCCAAGGTTGGACCAGCGGGCGCTGCGTCCCGCATCGTTCACCTTGGCCACGTCGCGAGCGATCTGGCCGGCGTCGAGGAACTTGGTCACCGGCACTGCCTCCTTGGTTTCTTTGTCGATCATCAAGGCCATGCCGACGCCGCAATTAGGGTGGCAGCCGCAATTCAGCGAACCCCATTCCTTATCCGGTCCATGCACCACGTCGGCCCAGTCGCTGAAGGTGCCCATGAAGGAGATGGGAAACCAATCCCTGGCCGGCTCGCCTAACCCGGTCTGCTGCTTGACGTCATGCGCCAGATGGCTGAGCGTGTAGCGTTGCGCGAAGCGCCGCTCGTCGGTGATCGCCTCGTCGCGCCCGGTGAAGGAAACCGGCTGGAAGGACAGGAACGAGATGCGCTTGGGATTATCGAGCGCGAACTGGATGATGCGTCCCACCTGTTCGTTGTTGACGCCGTTGACAATGGTCGTCACCGGAACGATCTCGACGCCTGCGCCGTGCAGGTTTTCAATGGCGCGCAGCTTGACGTCAAACAAATTGCCTACCTTGCGGTGCGAGTTTGCGGCGTTGCCGATGCCGTCAAACTGAAGGTATGCGTAGCGCAGCCCGGCTTCTGCCGCCTGCCTGCAGAACTCAGGGGACTTTGCGAACTCGATCCCATTGGTGGCGGCCTGCACTGAGTTGTAGCCGACCTTGCGGGCATAGGCCACTGCCTTTAGAAAGTGCGGCGACAGGGTCGGTTCGCCGCCGCTGAACTGTACGCTCATCTGCCGCCGCGGCTTGATGGTAATGGCGTTGTCGAGCAGCGTCTTGATGTCTTCCCAAGCGAGTTCGTGGACAAAACCGACCTGGTTGGCATCCATAAAGCACGGATCGCACATCATGTTGCAGCGGTTTGTCAGGTCGATGGTCAGTACGGAGCCGCGTCCGTACTTCACGGTCGAGCTGCCGTGGTTATGAAGCTTCTGGTCGTTGTGGGCCCGCATATCGCGTCCGGGGAACATCTCCTCGAGGTGGCGGAAGAACGCCGTGTCAATGGACATCACGTCTTCAAAGTGGCCGTGCTTCGGGCAGTCTTTCACCATCAGAATCCTGCCGTCGCGCTCGATGATCTGCGCCTTGATCTCACCAACCTTTTCGTTCAGCAGAATTTCATAGGGTAGTTTGCCGTCCACAATCTGCTTACGAATCTCCGGGACACACTTGGGGCAGAGCGAGTCGGTTGTGCGCGGCCAGCCCAGCGGCGGCTTCGTCTTCTCGTATGACTTCAGCAGAGGCTGGTCCGCCCACTTCGGCGTGATCGAAGGCCTTGGACGGATGCTGCTCAGCCGGTCGAAGACCGCCCAGCCACCCTTTGCCACATACGTAAACACCTTTTCGACATACTTGATCGGCTTATGCATGAACCGCGTTCTCCTCTGCCGGGCACAGCGCTCGCACGCCGGAGCCCGAGAACTATCCTAGGAGGCCTTCCGCACGAGCCCAAAGGGGGATCCCATGAATGGCCGCAATGAGGGGCTGACCGGCGAAATATCACATCAAGCGGTGATCTACGTCACATGGCTAAATAGTTGAAAGCACGCGCGTTTCGCTTATGCTTGCGTCCAGCGGCTAGGATGGAACCGAAGCGCCTGTTGCGCCGTATATGTTGTATAGGCTGCTGGATGAGTACCGTCACGATGCCGGCAAGACAGGAGAAGCCATGTACTGCGCCAATTGCGGCAAAAACATTGGTGAACAACCGAATTTCTGTCAGTTCTGCGGAGTCCGAGTCACGCCTGTAGGTGCGCCGCTGCTCCCGAAGCGTCCTTTTGTCCGCTACCGTTCCAACAAGAAGATTGGCGGTGTGTGCGCCGGGGTCGCCCGCTACTTCGATCTCGATGCCAACCTTGTGCGCGTCCTCTGGCTGCTCTGCGTTCTTCTTGGAGGCACGGGGCTGCTCGCCTACGTCATTCTCTGGATCTTCATGCCGCTGGTTCCGGAATCTCCGACGTTGCCCGCGTAAGTTTTCGATCAGGTTGCATATATTGGCCTGCCGCGGATTGATCACTGGTATTCCACCTTATTGACCATCCTGCACCCGAAGCCCAGAATCAGAGAGCTTTGGAACCTTCCGTGCCGCGCGTGAACCAGCCATTGGGACCCATCGAGCTATGCTTTGCCGCTCCGGGCTGGGCGCCCGCCCGCCTGCTCAGGATGCTGCGCTGCGCGGCGCTGCTCGTCTTGACTCTCCTGGCTGTCGGCTGTGCCAACAAGAGGCAAACCGCGCGCAACGTTCCGCCTGCGCCGTCGCTTCCCGCCGATTCTGCGCCATCCGCGTCGCGAGACGGCTACCCCGCTCCTCGGCCCGCTGTTCCCGGCATTCACGTCGATCCTCACGCCCGGGTTCTGTGGAGCCAGGTGGGATACGCGAGTTGGTATGGCCCTAACTACCACAACAAGAAAGCCGCCAACGGCGAGACCTATAACCAGAACGAAATGACCGCCGCACACAATACGCTGCCGCTGAACTCCATTGTCCGCGTGATCAATCTGAAGAGCGACCTGTCCACAGTCGTCCGGATCACGGATCGCGGTCCCTTTGTCGGCGATCGCATCATTGATCTTTCGGCGGCTGCCGCCAAGGCCATCAACGTCTATTATCCGGGGACCGCGCAGGTGCGTCTCGAGGTGCTGGAAAGCCCGCGCCCCATCGAGAGCGGGGGGCGCTGGTGCGTACAGATCGGGGCCTTCGCCGCACAGCCCTCGGCAATCGAGGTGAAAGAGCAGCTACTGCGCCGCTATCCCGGCTCGCAGGTGCTCCAGTTCAAGGGCCCTACCGGTTATTGGGTTCGAATCCGCGTGGCGCAGGACGACAAGGAAAAAACGCGCGAGGTGTACCAGCACACCCATGTCGACGAGGGAGCAGCCTTTATGGTCCGCCTGGACTGAGCGGGTTGCTCATCTGCCGGACTGTGTTACATTGGCCTCGCAAGGAGGCTTATGAGCGACTGTATCTTCTGCAAAATCATCTCCGGAGAAATTCCTTCCAAGAAGGTGTATGAAGACGAGCAGGTTTATGCCTTCGAGGACCTGAAACCGGCGGCGCCCACCCACGTTCTCATCGTTCCCAAGCGCCACTTCGCCGGGCTTAACGAGGCCGCGTCCTCCGACGCCGAGATCATAGGCTACTGCCACATCATTGCGGCGAAACTCGGGCGGGAGCGCAAGATCGAAGACGGATACCGCACGGTGCTCAACGTCGGTCCGCGCAGCGGCCAGTCGGTCTTTCACCTCCACCTGCACCTGATCGGCGGACGCGATCTCAAGTGGCCTCCGGGCTAGCGCGCGGGGCGTAATCTTTCGGGGGAGATGACTTTCGCCGTGAACCCACCTTTGCTAACTTCGGCAAATATGGGGCACCCTCACGGGATAACTTTTCAGTGGAACCGGTCTAATATTCCTGGAGCTCGGTTTCGCTGGTGGCGTGGCGGCGAAGCAATTGCGGCAGGTTTTGCGAGAACGCCGAGCGGGGCAGCACCATATCGCAGCCAGCTTCCTGAGCCTTCATCTTCAACTCTCCCTGCAAATGCGAGAGGAAGCCGATAATGTTGGTCTCTTTCTTGAACTTCGACTTAAGCTTGGGAATCACTGTCAGAGGCTTCGCCGTGTGGTGGTTCAGGTCGATCATGATCAGCGACGGCTTATCTTCCCCGGCCGCTACCGACTCTAGAACTTCCTTATCGGTTTTGACGAAGCTAACCTTCACGTTGAGCTTGCGCGCCGTTTCCTGAATCTTGGCCATGAAGAACAGATCGTCCACGAAGGCGAAGATCGGCCGGGAAGTGGAGCTGTCACCGACGGGCATCGCCTCATATCCGGGCCGACCGGCGTTGCCCTCGTGCTGCAGGCTGCGGTAGGAATGGTCCATGGGGGCGCTGTAAATGCCGGCATCCGGAGTCTTTTGATTTACGACTGAGCGAAAGACGCGCTTATTGCTGGTGCCGTTCCCATTGCCGTTGGCGTCGCCAAAATTCTTGCGCGCTGCCTTCGGCTTGAACTGTCGCTTCGCGGCGGGCTTTGCGGGATGTGCGGGCTTCGCCTGAGAGGCTTGCGACGGATTCTGATTGGGCTGTCCCGATCCAGCCTGGGCCTGGGTTCCGGCCTGCGTTCCCGCAGCTTGACCACCGCGACGCCCTCGGCGCCGCTTGCGTCCTCTCCCGCCGCTACTGGCAGGATGGTTCGATCCACTATTCATATTGTCAGGTTTCTCAAGTATTTAGTTGCTTCTTGCGATCTTATCCGTGAGGCGCACGACCCATCTGGTACCGACCGCCGGCTCGCTGGATGTCTAGTGGTACCGAGTCTTGCGGCCATGCTTTGGATCAGCGCCGCGACCCCGAGATCATTCTTCAGAATACGGAAAGTTAACCGATAGTACTCAACGCTCCCCGGTTCGGGCAAGCCGAATATGTTCCCGGCTGTGGATATCGGCGGGTTTCAGAACACCGGGCCGACTTAATTCAGATGCCAAAAACTCGGCGGGGGTCGCTAATAAACTGCATCTATTGCCGTTCTTTGCTTCCCGGACCGAACTTCATTGCCGACTCTGACCACTCTACCGGGGAAGGGAGTGATGGTGGGCGCTGTAGGATTCGAACCTACGACTTCCACCGTGTGAAGGTGACACTCTACCGCTGAGTTAAGCGCCCATCCTGTCAGCTCACTTTGGATTGTAACAAACCCTTCTGATTTCTCCAATCCGCGGGCTTATGACTTTCCCAAGCGATCCTTGCCGCCTTCGGGCATAATAGGCGCAGTACCGTTGCCAAATGGGATGATCTGGAAACGCAGGAAGACCGACAATTCGGAACCCACCGATGCTGCCGCTGAATCGGTAGAAACCCCGCAACTTTCGGAAGCCGAGGGGGTTCCAAATGACATGAGTAGCATGGCCATCGGCGGTGCTCTTCCTTATTCCGGCAGCGCGGGCGAAAGCTCGCCGGTTCGCTTCAGCGATCCGCAAACCCTGGCGGCGATGGACGACGCTCAGGTAATGCTAAGGGTTCGAGACGGCGACGATGCCGCCTTCAACTATCTGGTAGAGCGCTACCGCCGGGCGATGATCAGCTTCATGTACCGCATGGTGCATAACTCAGCCATTGCGGAAGAGCTCTCGCAGGAGGTCTTCCTGCGCGTTTACCGCTCCCGTGCCGGCTATACCGCAGACGCCAAGTTCACAACCTGGCTTTACCGGATTGCGACGAATCTCGCGGTCAACCATGCGCGCGACAACAAGCACGAACGTCCCGAGGTGAAGGCCAGCCTGGATGAGACCGATGAGGAAACCGGACTCTCCTTGGACGTGGCTGACGAGCGGCCCAATATTGAGCAGGAGATTCTGCGCCGTGAGCGCCTGCGCGCCATCCGCAAACACGTTGAGGCCCTGCCTGAACGCCAGCGCATGGCCGTGATGATGCACAAGTATCAGGAGTTGGATTACCGGCAGATTGCCGAGGTCTTGCACCTCAGCGAATCGGCCACCAAGAGTCTGCTCTTCCGGGCCTATGAGACGTTACGCGAAAGTTTGAAGGATTTTGTTTAGAGGCTTATATGACTTGCCGGAATATTCACGATCAGTTGCAGGACGTCGCGCTTGGCATCAGTCCAGCGACGCCCGAGGTTGATGCCCATCTTGCGGAGTGCCCTGACTGTGCCGGCCGCCTGCAGGCTTTTCGCTCCACCATGAGCCTGCTCGATGAATGGAAGGCGCCCGAGCCCTCGCCCTTCTGGGATGTCCGTATGCAGGCGCGTTTGCGCGAGGAGCAGCAGAAGGCGTCGGCAGGATGGTTGCAGTGGTTCCGTAATCCGGCGCTGAGCGTGGCTGCCGCGCTCAGCCTGGCCGTGGGGATCGGTCTCTATCAGGTGGGGCGCTTCATGCATGCTGCCGATAATCCCCCGGAGGTCGCGTTTCATATCAGTGCTCCCACTGGAACCGCGGTTTCTGACCTGCAGTATCTGGACAAGAATTCAGATCTGTTGCAGAACTTTGATGCCCTCGACGATATGGACGGCGATGCGGATGCAGATGTAAGTAATTAGCTTTCTGCGTTTGTTTTAAATGAGATACATTGGCGGTAGTGATTGGAACTAGTTTTAGCTGTCGTCGTTAAGAGTGTGATGCAGACCAATTTCATCTCGGCTTTTCTGGCCATCTTGATGCTCGCCTCGCCCCTGTGGGCTGGCCAGTACCAAAGTGGCAGAGGTGTGTATGGTCGTCCACCGGTCGCCGGGCGGCAGGGCCAGTTTCGCCCTCAATCATTCCGCCCTCAATCAATTGCCCCTCGCAGCGCTGCCGTCCCGCGCAGCGCCCCGCCTGCGCAGTTCCAATCCCAGGTCACGCGTCCGCCAGCCGTGCCGCACCAGATCATTCGCGGAGAAGGCCCGCACAATGGAGACTGGCTGCGCAACACCATGCGTCTTCCGCCCCAGGAGCAGCAAAGGAGACTGGAACAGGACCAGCACTTCCGCCAGCTTCCGCAGCAGCGTCAGCAGCAGCTCAGAGAGAGGCTGCAAAAATTCAACGCCATGCAGCCGCAGCAGCAGCAGCGAGTGCTGAATCGCATGGAGATGATCGAGCACCTGAGGCCCGAGCAACAGAGACAGGCGGTGGCGTTATTTGGCCAGTTCCGGGCGATGGATCCGCAGCGCAAGGAGCAGATGCGCAGCACGCTGCGCCAGATGCGCACCATGACTCCTGACGCCCGCGAGAGGATGATGAATTCCCCCGATACGCGAGCGCGATACTCGCCGCAGGAAATTCAGATGCTGCACGGCTTCAACGATATTGGCTTCGCCGGCCCATAAGCTCTCGCTTGCTTTACGGCTTACTGCCAATGAAGGGAAATACTAGGCGTCGGCCATCTGACCAGCGCCGGCTGTGCTGCCCGAAAAGGGTCTTTCAAACTTTTCATCCGCAAATTCGTAGTTTCACCTTGAATGAATTGCAGTACTATCTGTGTGTACCCGTATTTCGGGACGCCCGTACTAGATGCCAGTACGGGGATTTTAGGCAAGCGGAAATTATAGAGGCGATTCATGAGAGATAAAGCGATTTCTTGTAAAGATGCCGTCGAGATGATACCTGATGGTGCATCGCTGATGATCGGTGGGTTTATGGGAGTAGGATCACCCCACCGGATCATTTGTGAACTTGTTCGCCAGGGACGCAAGAACCTGACGGTGATTGCCAATGACACAGCGATGCCAGGCGTCGGTATTGGCCGGCTGATCGCGGCCAAACTTATTAAGAAACTGATAGCAACTCATATCGGACTTAATCCTGAAACTCAGAAACAAATGATTGCAGGCGAGATTGAAGTTGAGCTCTGTCCGCAGGGTACGTTGGCGGAGCGCATCCGTTCGGGCGGCTTTGGACTGGGGGGCGTGCTGACCCCGACCGGGATCGGCACGGTTGTGGCCGATGGCAAGCGCATCATCGAGGTTGACGGCAAGCAGTTTCTGCTGGAGACGCCGCTGAAGGCCGACTTTGCCCTGCTCGAGGCCCATCGCTCGGACTACCGCGGCAACCTGGAGTACCTGCTGACGGCGCGCAATTTCAACATGGTGATGGCGGTTGCCGGCAAGACGGTCATTGTCGAGCCCGAACACATCGTACCGGTAGGGGTGATTTCGCCGGACGCGGTAACGACTCCGTTCGTCTGCGTTGATTACATCGTTGAAAGGGGCAACTAATGGACAGTAAAGTAACTATCGCAAAGCGCGTTGCTCTAGAACTGAAGGACGGAGAACTGGTTAACCTTGGCATTGGTCTTCCGACGACCGTTCCCAACTATCTGGCCCCTGGAGTGGAGGTTTACTTCCAGTCTGAGAACGGAATTATCGGCGTTGCCCCGCTTCCGGGAGTGGGAATGGAAGATCCCTCACTTACCGATGCGGGCGGCGGATACGTTGGCGCCATTCCGGGAGCAGCCAGTATTGACAGTTGCCTCTCGTTCGGCCTGATCCGCGGCGGTCATCTGGACGTTACGGTGCTGGGTGGGATGGAAGTAGATGAGGCCGGACAGTTGGCCAACTGGATGGTTCCCGGAAAAATGGTTCCGGGAATGGGTGGCGCGATGGATTTAGTCACCGGCGCCAAGGAAGTGATTGTGGCCATGACCCACTCGGCCAAAGGCAAGTCGAAGATAGTGAAAAAATGCACTTTGCCGCTAACTTCGGTCCGGCGTGTGAGTCTGATTGTGACGGAGCTGGCGGTGATTGAGCCAACTGAAAAAGGCTTGGTGCTGCGCGAAGTAGCGCCCGGCGTCAGCAAGGAAGATGTCATCGCGGCGACGGAAGCCACATTGATCGTTCCCGCTGATGTGAAGGTAATGCCGATCAGCGAGGCGTAAGCCTTCAAGTGCCCTGCCTTGGCGTCGTGCCTTACGAAGCCAGGCAAGGGCACAGGGTTGGAGTTGAATAGGGAACGCTGCCAACCATGGGCAGCGTTCCGCGGAGTTGTGTCCTTCGAGGCTGGAGTACGTCTGCGCACCTTGGCGGCCGTCCGGGCACCGCGTTTCCAAGGTGGAGCTGAATTGACGGGGATTTTGCGCATCCTAATCTGGGTATAAAATGCGCGGGTTCACTGCGCCGCGATCAAGCAGAAAGCTGCAAAGACAATTTATGTTAATAGGACGAGTTGCGGTTGTGACCGGCTCGACCAGCGGTATTGGGCTGGGGATTGCCCGCGCGCTGGCCGCCGAAGGTTGCGGCGTCATGATGAACGGCTTCGGCGATCCAGACGAGATCGAAGGGCTGCGCAGCGGCATTGAGAGAGCGTTTGGCGTCGAGATTCTGTTCAACGGCGCCGACGTCTCCAAGGGTGAGCAGTGCGAGGATCTTATCCGAGACACCTTGGCGCGATTCGGCAAGATTGACATTCTGGTGAATAACGCCGGCATCCAGCACGTTTCGCCGATCGAGTGCTTCCCGGTAGAGCGTTGGGACGCCATCATCGCCGTCAACCTCAGCTCCGCATTCCACACCATTCGCGCGGCACTGCCCGGTATGAAGAGCGCAGGCTGGGGAAGAATCATCAACATCGCATCGGCGCACGCGATGGTGGCCTCGGCGAACAAGTCGGCTTACGTGGCCGCCAAACACGGCCTCCTGGGTTTGACCAAAGCAGCAGCGCTGGAACTGGCGGGAACGGGCGTAACGTGCAACGCCATCTGTCCTGGATGGGTGCTCACGCCGCTGGTGAAGAAGCAGATTGAAGCGCGCGCCGAACGGGAGAGCATCCCCCTATCGCAGGCCGAGCATGATCTGCTGATCGAGAAGCAGCCCTCGGGTAAGTTCACTACGGTGGAGCAAGTGGCCGCCCTTGCAGTCTTCCTCTGCAGTCCAGCAGGCGACAACATCACCGGCGTGCCGTTGCCGGCGGACGGCGGCTGGACCGCACAATGACGGTTTTGGCGCCATAGTTGCCGCTCGCGTTGATAGCCTCAAGGCCGCTCCGGCCATGCATGCTTGGGATAGCGGCGCATCAGCTCGCGACGGAGCTGCGGATATAGCCGCTCCCAGAATCCGGCGAGGTCCGTGGTGGTTTGGACTGCCCGCTGATTGGGAGCGAGAAGGTGAACCACTACAGGCGTGCGCTCGGGCCCAATTCGCGGCGTGTCACGCATTCCGAAGAAGTCCTGCAGCCGGGATGCGATCCACGGCGGCTTGTGGCGCTCGTAGTGAACCTTCACCTGGCGTCCGCTTTGCAGGCGGATGCGCGCGGGAGCGAGTTCGTTGAGGCGTTGCGCACCGATCTTCTGTTCGAGCGTGGGAACCAGGCCCGTCGCCGCATTTTTCAGTGCGGCGAAGCTTCGCAGACCGGAGCACAAGTCGCGCAGTGCCTGCTCGATGTTGACCGATTCCACGGCGGCGAATTCGGCGCGCCCAATGAAGTCATTGAGAGCACCCACGTCGACGAATCGTTCGATGCCGGCCTCCTGCGCCTTCTGAGCGAGCAGCTCAGCGGCGGCGTCGGCATCCGGCATTGTGCCTCGCGATTCCTGGACTACCAGTTCGTCGTAGAGCAGCGCGCTCACGGCCTCCACTCGCTCGGCAGCGTGGTTCCAGGTCACACTGGAATACTCCCGCAGATGATCCGGAAACAGATCGATGAGCCACTCCGGCTGGATGCGGGCGGTCATTCGAAGCAGCGGCAGCGGCTTGTCTTTGCGGTCCTCGGCATCTACGGCAACCATGAATTCGTAGCGTGGAGGCTCGCCGGCCACCTCCGCAGATGCGCCCGTCGAGAGCAGCACTTGCTTGCCTGCTCTCAGCCGTGCGACACGATCAGGGAACCCTGTCAGTACGGAGATAAGCAGAGCGTCATCGCTGTGATGTGTCTGCCGGGGCGGACGGGCGATCCTGCGGAGTTGCGCGATATGCTGCTGCGTGCGGTAGTCGTGATCTGCTTCCATGGCAGTGAGGAGATCATTCTGCTCAACCTGTGCTCCCGATCCGAGTAGCGCTGCGGCAACGCAACCTTCCTCACCGATACCGCGCTCGATGGCCTCGACGAGAATTCTGGAAAGACGAGGGGGCAGTGGATAACGTGCCAGCCGCTGCGCCATGCCATTTGCATTGGCACCCAAGCGATCGAGTAGTAGCTCGGCTCTGTTCACTGCCGCTTCGGGCGGTGCGTCCAGCCAGTCCATGCTGCCGACTTCGGGAATCCCCATTGCCCGCAGCGCGAGGCAAAGCTGAGAAAGATCGCTGCGCATGATCTCCGGCACGTCCTGCTCCGGGCGGCGCAGGTAATCCTCCTCTGAGTAGAGGCGCAGCACGCGGCCGGGTGCAGTGCGCCCCGCTCGTCCGGCTCTCTGCTTCGCCGAAGCCTTGCTCACTCGGCCGACGTGGAGAGTTGGCAGACCGCTCCATTGGGAATCCGTTACGAAGCGCGCCAGGCCACTGTCGATGACTGCGGTTACGCCCTCGACCGTTACAGAGCTCTCCGCAACATTCGTAGCGAAGATAAGTTTTTGTTGGGGAGCGGGGGCAAGTGCGCGGTCCTGCTCGTTGGGCGGCAGCGCGCCGTGCAGGGGCAGAGCCAGCAGCCGGGCCCGACGCACCACTGCCTCGCACTCGCGCATCGCACGACGGATTTCCGCGGCCCCAGGGAGGAAAATCAGAATGTCCCCTGCGTGTTTCTCGTCGATCAGCAGCTCCACTGCATCTCTGACCTGTGCTTCGAGCGGTTTTGGCGAGTATGGCAGATGGCTGACGGAAAGCTCGAAGAGAGTTCCCTGGGAGCGCACGATGGGCGAGGTAAGATAGTGCGCCACGGGAGCGGCATCGAGGGTCGCCGACATTACGATGATTCGCAGATCGGGGCGCGTCCGCTGCAGTTGCTTCAGCAGGGCCAGCGCAAGATCGCCTTCGAGGTGGCGCTCGTGAAATTCATCGAGGACAACAGCGGCCACGCCCTTTAGGGATGGATCGGAGAGCAATCGCCGGGTCAACAAGCCCTCGGTGACAAAACGCAGACGAGTGCGTGGACCGACAGCTTCCTCAAAGCGAACCTGGTAGCCGACGGTCTCTCCGGGCCGCTCGCCGAGTTCTGATGCGACGCGGCGAGCGGCCATTCGCGCTGCTATCCGGCGCGGTTCGAGCACGACCACCTCACCGCTCAGGATTCCAAGCAGCGCGGGCGGCACCCGGGTCGTCTTGCCCGCGCCCGGCGGTGCCTCGATGACAAGATTCGGATGCCGATTTAAGGAGCCGATAACTTCCGGCAGAATTGCATCCACCGGAAGAACGATTTTGCGGATTGCCACTGCTCATCGAAACATGGCATCTTGAGCGGCGTCAAACCGGGCGACCTATTTCACAACTCCGACAATCAAGTCGCTAGGCCCGGTCAGCTTGATCCGGTACACTTCGCCGAAACCAGCATCTTTCATCCAGCGGGTGTATTCGGGCTCGCTATAACTGGCACCGGCTTCTGTGGCGACGAGCATGTTCAGGGAAAACAGTGCCGCTTGTTGCGGCCCAGTTTTGTCGGCATTCAGGATGAAGTCCTGCACGACGAGGCGACCGTTCGGCGCCAGAGCCTGCTGCGCACGGCGGAAGATATCCTGGTTCTGTTGCTCGGAAAAACTGTGGCAGATCGCGTTCAGCATGATGACGTCATAGCCGGAGCCGAAGTCGTCGCGCAGCATGTCTCCGGGGCGAAGGCTGACCTGCGACGAGACTCCAGCGTTGGTGACATACTCGGCGGCGAGTGGCACGACCTCCGGGACGTCGAGGATCTCGCAGTGCACATCGGGTGAGGCTTTGGCGAAACGCGATGGAGTATGCGCCAGAGCCGCCGCCGAGATCCAGAACCCGCCGCACTCCGGAGGTGCCCAGGGTTTTCACCACAAGCGGGGCACGATCCTTGGCGATGCGTTGCATGCAGGTGATGAAGTTTTGCGTCCACTCGGGGGTGCGTTCGCGATTGCCGACGCGGGTACCGCTGAGCACCGCGTCGGTCATTGTGCTCCATCGGTGCCATACGTCGGCCATGTGCAGCAAAGCATCGCGCTGGTTATCTTTGGCACCTTGAACAAAATAGCGCGCTGACGCAGGAGTGTTCTGGTAATTGCTGCCGCTCTTGCAAAGCAGTCCGATTGCGACGAGCGCGTTAAGCAGCATGCCTACGGCGCGGGCGTTTGCGTTGACCTTGGTTCCGATCTGTTCGGCATCGGCTCCGCTCCCCGACGGCTGTAAAGATGTCGAGTTCAAGGGCAGTGAGAATGCAACGGCTCGGCATGTAACCGAGGATCATCTGGTCGAGCTGATCGGGCAGCATGCCTGCTTTATCGCGGGCGGCTTGCACGTTGCGAAACTTCTCCCGATGATCGACCGACATGGCCTTCATGGCAGCGGCATCACTCCAGGCAAGGCGCTCCACACGTTTTCCATCGCGCAAGTGCGAGGCGACGATCTCTGATGCGTCGGACGGTTGCACGCGCCGGTACCACGCCCCCTCCGGGTAGACGACCAGCACCGGACGCTCTTCGCACAGGCCCATGCAGCCGCAGGTAGTGAGTTGCACATCGTCGTCGAGTCCGTGCGCCCGTATTTCGCGATTCAGCGCATCGAGCACGGCCAACGAACCGCTGGACGAACAAGAGGGGACGCCTTCTGGTTTTTGCTGGGTGCAGGCGAAAAGATGAAAGCGGAATGGTTCCATTGCAGCCTCCAGTCTCACGGGTTAAGGTAAATGATATTAGCGCAATATTCCGGAGTCGGTTCCGGAGAATTTAGAGATGCGCGGCTCAGCAGTAAAGCTATGATTTTGATGATGGTCGAATAGCCATGGAAGACGTCGAGGCGATGGGAAGGTTCAGGACTATGAATGGCTTGGCAGCACCGTTGCCGCTTTTTGCACGCGCTGAAACTCACTCAGGGCGCACAGCTATCATTGATGCCGACGGAATGTTCAACTATGGCCGTTTGCTTGATGCCTCGGCACGATGTCGCATCGGCGTTGCTTGGCGGCGTCGGCGATCTTGGCGAAAAGCGAATTCCATTCCTGGTTACGCCTGGCTTTCCGTGGGTGGCAGTGCAATGGGGTATTGGGCGGGCGGGCGGCATAGCGGTGCCGCTTCCGCTCGGTTCTCCAACTGCGGATCTCGAATACTTCATTGACGATACGCAGGCGGCGGCGCTGGTTGCGGATGCTGCGGGGAAAAAATACTCGCGCCGATTGCGGCAGAACGAGGACTGCGCCTGCTTTCTTGCGATGACGTCTCTGGACGCTCAAAAGCAGCCATTGCCTGAGGTTGATGGCAAACGACGGGCGATGATCCTGTATACGAGCGGCACCACCAGCCGCCCGAAGGGCGTGGTGACGACCCACGAGAATATGACGGCCCAGATTACGACGCTGGTTAACGCCTGGGGGTGGTCAGCCGACGACCGAATCCTGCTCTGCCTGCCGCTGCACCATGTTCACGGAATCGTGAATGTGGTCTCGTGTGCGCTGTGGTCGGGCGCGGTCTGCGAGATGCTGCCGCGCTTTGACGCTGATACCGTCTGGGAGCGTATTGCCAGCGGCAGCCTGACGCTGTTTCATGGCGGTCCCCACCGTTTACGTAAAGCTTATTTCGGCGTGGGAAGCGGCCTCGCCGCAGCGCCGGGCCGTTCTCAGCCAGGCCTGCGCCGGGCTGCGCTTGATGGTGTCCGGCTCGGCTGCGCTGCCGATCTCAACCTTAAACCGCTGGAGGGAGATCAGCGGCCATACGCTGCTGGAGCGTTATGGCATGACGGAGATCGGCATGGCATTATCAAACCCTCTGGAAGGCGAGCGAGTGCCGGGCAGCGTTGGCACTCCACTGCCCGGCGTGGAGGTGCAGCTAGTGGACGAACGAGGTGCAGCGGTTGTATCCGGTACTCCGGGAGAGATTGAGGTTCGTGGCCCGGGAGTTTTTAAGGAATACTGGGGCAAAGCGCAAGCGACACGGGAGGCGTTCCGCGAGGGATGGTTTCGAACCGGCGACGTCGCGGTGGTGGAAAATGGCCGCTATCGCATTCTGGGCCGGATGAACATTGACATTCTCAAAACGGGCGGCCACAAGGTCTCGGCGCTGGAGGTTGAAGAGCAACTTCGTGAGCACCCGGCCGTTGCGGAATGCGCGGTCGTCGGTGTGCCGGATTCCGAATGGGGTGAACGGGTAGCCGCCGCTGTGGTGCTGCGCGAGGGCGAGGCGCTAGACCTGGAGCGGCTGCGCGGCTGGGCGAAGGAACGCCTCGCCTCGCACAAGATTCCATCGAGGCTGCTGATCGTCGATGCTCTGCCGCGCAATGCCATGGGTAAGGTGACCAAGCCCGCTATCGTGAATCTTTTCAAGAGCGCAGGTAAAGGCGATCAGAGGGTGTAAGAGAGCGCACGAAAAATCTTGCTGAAGGAGCTGCGACCAGAGGCTGTGCGAAGATAAATTCCGGACGCAAGAGAGACACGGCAGTACATGGAGACGTCAGCGCTTCGCAGGGTTTTCAAAGCATTTCATTATCGGGATTTCCGCCTGATGTGGTTCGGTGCCTGTACGTCCAGCATTGGCACCTGGATGCAGATCGTGGCGCAGGGCTGGTTGATCTACCGGCTGAGCCATTCGGCCTTTTTGCTTGCGCTGGATCAATTCCTCGGAGGCATTCCCATCTTCCTCTTCGCGCTGGTGGGCGGCGTTGTGGCTGACCGGGCGGAGCGGCGGAAGATTCTCCTCGTCTCGCAATACATACAAATGGCGAGCGCGGCGCTGCTCACTATCCTGGTAGCGACCGGGGTGGTGCATGTCTGGCAGATCCTCTGTCTTTCGTTCGTCTCCGGACTGGCCCAGGCTTTTGGCGCACCGGCCTATCAGGCGCTGATTCCAACTCTGGTCGATCGAGAAGACATTCCCAATGCCATTGCGCTGAACTCGATCCAGTTCAACCTGGCGGTGACCGTTGGACCGGCGCTTGCCGGGCTTGGCGTTGGCGAAGCTGGGCGAGAAGTGGTGCTTCGGGCTGAATGCGCTGTCCTTCCTCGCGCCGGTTATTTCGCTTTCACTTATCGCGGCCCGATACCTGCCGGAGCGAACGACCGAGTCGATGTTCAGCAGCATGAAGGAAGGCATCCGTTTTGTCCGCCGGCAGAACTCCATGGAGGCGCTGATCCTGCTCGCCTTCTGCATGACGGCTTTGAGTATGCCCATGCGGACTTACATTCCGGTGTTCGTCAAAGACATCTTTCATCGCGGTCCGGAAACCTACGGCAACCTGCTTTCCTGCATGGGAATTGGCTCGATCTGCGGCTCGCTGATGGTGGCCGGGAGGGGCAACGTACACAACAAGGGGCGGGTTGCACTCACCATGATGATCTTCCTTGGCGCGGGCATTGCCGTGTTTTCCGCTTCAAAATCGCTGCCGTTGAGCTATGCCATGCTGGTGTTGGCGGGGGCTTCCATGATGGCTGCATTTCGTCTACGGTGAATTCGCTGGTGCAGATTATCACTCCCAACGAGATGCGCGGACGGGTGATGAGCGTATACAACTGCGCATTTCGCGGCGGCATGCCCTTGGGAAACCTATTGACGGGATGGCTCGTTCCGGTGTTTACAGCGCCCGTGGTGCTGGGATCAATGGATTGCTGCTGATTCTGGTGGCCCTGTACTTCATGCTGATACAACGGCGAGTGGCCGCACTCTGATCTCCTCTGGTGTACTCCATAGCCTGCATTTCGGTGGATCATCGATCATTTTGATGCGCAACGAAATCCACGGATTACATGACTGGTGAGGCTGGAAAGCTTGAATACTCCTGCCATAATCTGTGCCGCTCGGAAGACGGAGGCCATCCGGACGGAAACCGGAGAGCGTCCTCATATGGAGTACCGCGAGGAAGATTTCCCGGAGCTTCACTAGACTGAGTACTGTATTGGCATTCCGCAAACTGGCAGACCCTACTCAAATTCGGTCGATCATGTATATGCTAGCTACAGCTCTCATATCGGCCGATGAGGAGAAACGATGACAAAGGTGGCAGTTCTGGACGACTGGCAGGGTGTGGCACGAAGCAGCACAGACTGGTCGCCTCTGATCGCCCGCAGCGAGTTGGTCTTCTTCGAGCAGGCTTTCAACGGCGAAGAGGATGTCGCTAAGCAGCTGGCTGATTTCGAGATCCTCCTGACGATGCGTGAACGTACGCCTTTTCCGGCCTCGCTGATTAACCGGTTGCCCAAGCTGCGCATGCTCGCCATTACCGGCTCACGCAACCTCTCGCTTGACATTCCTGCCTGCACCGCCCGAGGCGTGGTAGTGTGCAACACGGCGGACACGAGCAGCCGTGCAGCCGCCACCGCGGAGTTGGCGCTTGGTCTGCTGCTGGCAGCGGCACGGGCAATTCCCGCAGCCGATGCCAATATCCGGGCTGGACGCTTTCAGGATGGGTTGCCGGTTGGGATCAGCCTGGCAGGAAAGACGATTGGGATCGTCGGACTGGGACGCCTCGGCCTATACATGACTCGTTACTGCCAGGCGCTGAACATGAATGTGTTGGCATGGAGCCAGAATCTGACGGCGGAGAAGGCGCAGGCCGCGGGCGCAACTCTGGTTTCTAAAGAGGAGCTGCTGTCACGCTCGGATGCAATCAGTATCCATGTAGTATTGTCGCCGCGCTCACGCGGGCTGATTGGCGCTGCAGACATCGCGCGGATGAAGCCGGGAGCGATCCTGATCAATACCTCCCGCGGTCCGATTGTGGACGAGGCGGCACTGATCGAGGCCGTGCAATCGCGCCGCATCATCGCTGCACTCGACGTCTTTGACCGTGAGCCGCTGCCACCAAAGCATCCGCTGCGAAGCGCGCCCAACACAGTAATGACGCCTCATCTCGGCTTCAGCGTAGGTGAGACGTGGACGGAGTATTACAGGCAGAGTTTGGAGAACGCACTCGCCTTCATGGATGGAAAGCCTGTACGCGTGATGAATCCCGAGGCACTCCGGCCGGCTGATTGATCCCACCCCGATCTGCGCCCGTCAATCTGGTCGCAACGCTCTGGTCACAACGCTCGCTCGAAGCGAAGGCGGTGCCGGGCCGGTTACCGGTTGGCAAATTTCATCAGGGAAATGTACTCGACCGAACTACGCGGGAATGGGCGGACCTGTTCAGGAGTGCAACTTCCGAATCGAGAGATACACTGAAACGTACCACTCCGGTATGATTGGATTTTCAGAAAGTCAGGGCCAATCGGAGGCGGATGCCCACAATCCCTTCCCGTAACCCGGTTTGAAGACTTGAAGGAGGCTACTTTGCCGAGATGTATTGCAATCGTACTGGCGCTGATCCTGATTAGCGTTGCCGGGTTCGCGCAGACTCCGACATCGGGAAATGTGTTTGTTGGATATTCGTTCAATCGCGCCAGCGAGGGGTGGAGCAACACCGGGAATCTGAATGGATGGGAAGCGTCGCTGGAAGGCAAACTCGCTCCTTTCGCTGGAATCGTTGTCGATGCGGGTACCCAGTATGGGACGCTGCAGCTATCCACTCAGCACATCACCGGGACGCCGGGAACTGTAGCCGCGGATACGAGGGTGGAGAGCCTTATGTTCGGGCCGCGCGTCTCGATGACCAAGGGAAAGCTGCGGCCGTTTGCACAAGCGCTGGTGGGTGTGGGACATCTCCATGAAGATACACATGCGCCTGGGCCCGAATATCACTGGGGCGAATCGGATGTTGCCGATGCGATCGGCGGCGGTCTCGATTACCACCTGATTCCCTTGCTGTCATGGCGGGTGCAAGCCGATGTGCTGCAGACCCGCTTCCACGGAAGTCGGCAGGACGACGTAAGGATCTCAACCGGGCTGGTATTGAAATTCTAAAGCCGCTTGAGAATGCGGCAGTGATCTCGCTTTAGACTCCGCGCCACCTGATGACTTCCGCTCAGTTGGCGCATCGTCTGCAGCCTGTGGCTTTCAAAACTACCCAAGAACAAAGTGAATTGCGGGAGAAGGGAACGAACCACCGGCTCAGAGTCGGTGGTCGCCGGTTGCGATCGATTCTCCTACTACAGCGCTGCCTGGGAAATTGGGAACTTTGGCACGAAGTGCGACATTCAGAAACGTCGCTCGACAGATTCTTTCCGGAATTCCCGAATGGAAATTTTCCTGTTTCGCTCCTCTGGCGGTCCTTTACAAACGCTGAATATCTGCGCGGAAACGAAATCTGGCGCGGGGAATTGGTATGTTACGGTGCAACCCAAATTCCACCGGACGGAATCAAAGTAAGTGATCCTGGTAATGCTCAAACCCCACATGAGAATGCTTGTGCCTAACCGCCGGTGAGCGAGCGAGGTAATAGTACATGCTTTCCAAATGTCTAAACTCACGTTGTTCGGCGACTTTCCAGTACCTTGGGCAGGGTCGGCTCTACCGCGTTGACTTCGCGGACGCGGGCAAGAAGTCCGCAGGAGCAGGCAAAGGGACGGTCGCCTGCATTCGCAGCCAGACCCATCCGATCGAACACTTTTGGCTTTGCGACGCTTGCGCTGCAACCATGACCGTTGCGCTCAGCGACGCGGGAGAGGTTCGCCTGGTTCCGGCTATGGCTTCGGGGCCGAAGCCCATTGTGTCTGCCGCAAAGGGCCGGGTGTCACGGGAGGCAAACGCCTCCTGATGTTGGCTGGCTTGGCTAGTAGCGCGAGAGCTTACGTCGTCTTGCTGATTAAGTTAAGCTGGTCGTTTTTTCCGCCAGAACGGTTCCCGGCGTAGACGCGAAGAATAGGAAGGTCGGGTCCTTGTAACGGCTCGTCATGCTGTTGAAGCGGATCTTCAGCAGTTCGCAAAACATTTTGACGCCGTCAACGACCGGATTGATCTTGGAGCGGTCATCGTTCGCCCATTCCACAGCAACTTCGGTCATCGTTAAGCCGAATTTACGGGCAATGTAAAGCAGTTCAGGATCGAAGCCCCAACCTTCAATCTGCTGACGGGTGAATATGACCTCGGCAGCTTTGCGGTTGCAGGCTTTAAAACCGCATTGGGTATCCTTGTACGGCAAGCCGAGCAGCAGACGCAGCAGCATATTATAGGCGCGACCGACGAACTGGCGCAGTAAGGATTGGCGTCGAGTCTGGGATTCTGCCAGAAGCCATCGCGAACCAAAAGCAACGTCTGCCCCTTGCTCAATGGCGGCGATCAACTTGATGGATTCATAGATGGGAGAGGAAAGATCGGCATCGCTGAACATCAGGATGTCGCCGCGCGCGTTTAGCATTCCGTTGCGCACGCTATAGCCTTTGCCGCGATTCCCGGGATTTTCCAGCAACCGGAGCTCCGGGGCATGCGGCATCAGAGCCTTGACAATGTCCACAGTGTTGTCGCGCGAGCCGTCGTTGACGACGATGATTTCGACGTCCCAGCCCTGTTGACGAACGAACGCCAAGACCTTTTCCAGGCTAAGGCCGATTCGTTCTTCCTCGTTGAAGGCAGGCAGGATGATGGAAATCAATCGTGACATTGGACAAAACAATTGGACAAAACAATCTGCTACTTGGACGCAATCAAATTGTAATGTAGTTGTCAGCCCAAGCCTAACAAAAACAGAGTCTCACGCCGCGTCTTTGCGCGACGCGAGCATAGAGAAGAACTCGCCCACGATCGCTCCATCCCACAGGCCGCATTGAGCTTCGGCGTGCATGGTTTCGCGTGCCTGCAGGTGCGTATGCGCCATCTTGTAAGGCCGCTCGGTTCGCAGCGCGTCGTAAACATCCACCACCTGTAATATGCGCGCCAACAGAGGAATTGACTCCCCGGCGAGATGATCCGGGTAGCCGCTACCATCCCAGTGCTCATGATGATGGCGAATGATGGGCAGCACTAAACGCAACGAACGCAGGGGCTTGCAGATATTTTCTCCAATCAGCGGATGCTGACGCATGATCCGCCACTCTTCGGGTGAAAGCAGGCCCTGTTTCTTCAGAATCTCATCCGAGATGGCGATTTTCCCCAGGTCGTGCAGGAAGCCGCCACGCCGAAGCGCGAGCTGCTCCTCCTCACTCAATCCCATGAACTGCCCGAGTGAGGCGGCGTATTCGGCGAGGCGCTCGCAGTGGCCTTCGGTGTAGGGATCGCGCGACTCGACGCTGCGCCCTAGAGTGCAGAGCACGGTGTCGGCGTTTTCCAACTCGTCCGTGTAGTCCTTGACACGCAGCAGCGACGCGACGCGCGCAAACAACTCGACGGGAAAGATTGGCTTGTTCAGGAAGTCGTCTGCGCCAGCCTCAATGCCGCGGATCTTGTCTTCCAGGTCGCTCAGACCGGTAATCATGACGACGGGGATAAGCCGAGTCTCGGCCGAATCCTTCCACTCACGGCAAAGCTCGTAGCCGCTCTTTCCGGGCATAATGACGTCGAGCAGCACCAAGTCCGGCGGCGTAAGGCGCATGATCGCTTCCGCGTCTGCGGCGTTGCCCGCAATCATTACGTCATAACCCTGCTGGCTCAGTAACTCGCGCATGAGCAAGGTGTTGTCGAGATGATCGTCTACTACCAGGATCCGCGCGAAGCGGCGACGCATCGGCTCGGGCATTTCTTAATGTGAACACTGAATTGCGGGATTGGTTGCCATGAAAACAAAAGAGATTTGCGGAAAAAGCTTAGCGGCGCTAGGCTGCTGTTGCCATGTTTTCTCGACATCTCCGATCGACTCTGCTTGTTCTTCTCGTATGCGCTCCGCTTGCGGCCATGGCCGCCAATAACCCCAAGGGGCATGTAATCAGCTTTGGAAAGAGCATGGCGGTAAAGCTCTACCTTGGCCCGGACGGGAGCAATACCGCGCCGATCAAGGTGCGTGCGCTATTTGTGGATGCCAAACTGAAGGAATTTGTCACCGGAGAGGTTCACGAAGTAACGGACCGGCTGCTCGTAGTGCGGCGCGCCTACCGGCTGAACAACAGCCTTCCCGGCGATGAAAGTAAGGCTCCGAACTGGGTTTGGGAGCGAGGCGGGTGGCTGATGGTGGACCGGCTTACCGGTCGTCTTTCTCAGATTCTCCTGAGTGACTTCGATCCGTTCTATTCGCAGGCAAGCTGGTTCCGTGACTATGTGGCGTATTGCGGTGTGAGCGACAACGGCGAGAAATTGAGTGAGATAGTAATGCAGTTGGGCCGCAAGAAACCGGTGTTGAAAAAAGAGCTTGGAAGCGCCAGTCAGGGTGAAACGCCGGATTCGGAGTGCGATGCGCCGACCTGGGATAGGCAGCCGACGCGGGTCACATTTCTGCCAAAACAAAGCGAAAAACAAAGCTTTTCAATTTTTGGGCATGCTGCGGACGCAGCGCCAGGGTCGGATGAGGATCAGCCATAGGGGGCTGGTCGGGCCTGCTCCCGATATCCCTGCTCCCGATTTCAACGCGTGGCGCATTCCGGCGTAGGCGCGACCAGCGTCGGCTCTTGCGCATTCTGCGCAAGAGCCTGACTTCAATGGAGATTTGATGCGGCGGTAGTCAGCTCACAGGCTCTCTTTACTGATTCGGCGCAGGCGGAGCTGGCACCGGCGGAGGTGTGGGCTGCGGAGCCATGCCGGCATCAGGAGGTGGCTGAGCCATGCTGGCATCAGGGGGTGCCGGAGCCATGCCGGCATTAGGATTCACCGGTGCTGGCGGAGGAGCCATCGGCGGGCTTGGAGTTCCCGGCTTGCCAAAATCTATCTTCAGGGAACGGCCGGCGATGACGTAGACGCGTTGCTTCTGGACGTCATTGCCGATGTGTTGCTCGATGTTGTAGGTGCCTGGAACGAGATAGAACTTCTTCAGGTCACGGGCGCGTCCGGCGGTTGCGCCGTTAATGATGATTTGCGCATCAGGGATCAGGGCTCTTGATGTGCACCTCTCCCACGGGGCGGCTGGGATAGCCGTATCCGTACCCTGGGTATGGCCGGGTATGGGCCGTAGTACGGTCCATAAGGATAGTAGCCATAGCCCCAGGGATAAATGGGCCCGTAGAAGCCTATGCCGAATCCAACGCCGGCAGAGGCCGAGACCGGGATCATCATGGCGACGGCGAGCGCCGCAAAGAAGAAATACCGGGACACTCGAATGCGTGACATACCTGTTACTCCTAAGCCGGAAAACCGTCGCCCGTCGCTTTGTCTGGCTGACGGAAGCGGAAATTCAACGATCCCTTCGCGACCGTTCGAGCCTAAGTAAAGCGCCATTCCGGTTCCCCGGGAATTCCGCCTAGGTGAACCCCGAAGCGGACGATTAGTTGCGGGCCAGAGAAAAGATTTGTGTCCTGCAGTCTGCGCGCCGCGGATCCAGAACGCAGCGCCGCTGGCGTCCCAAACCCTTTGTTTTCAACAGAACATGTCAGCCGGTGCGGCGGGGATCGTTAGAGGGCCTCGTTGAGAGCGTGGTCGAGCGCGCGACCAAGGTGCGAGGCACGGCTCGTGTATTCGCTCTCAATCCCCTCGTACTTGCGCTTAAGTTGGTAATAGTCATCGGCAAGATTTATGGCTGCGAGTACGGCAACCCGTAGCGAGTCCACGGTGCTGGTGTGCTGGGCTACGGCGCGCATCTTGGCATCGACCACCTCGGCCAGGCGCTGAATGTAAGCCGGGTCAGAGCCACGAAGGTTGTAGCTCTCGTCGTAGATCTCGACGCGAATGTTATCTTTGTCTTCCGCCACCTGTATTCTCGCTTTCCTTCCGGCTGCAATCCTCGCACCGGAATGCGGCGTTCCATCCTCCCGGCTCTGACACCAACGGCTGAGGAATCATAATCAACTGCTCGCCTCAACCGAAGAAGTACGCAACATTGGGGATAACTTCTTTCCCCCGAACATTGAGCCGTAGCTGGAGCGACCTCGCGCTACTGTTCGAGGATCGCGTCGACTTCGCCGATGAGCTTTTCGACACGGGAGCGAACTTCGAGTCGCTCCTTGCGCGCGGCCTGCAGTTCTTTGCGGAGCGCTTCTGTCTCAGCAGCTTGGGCATCGAGCAAATCGCGCATGCTTGCCAGTTCCGCCTCGGCAGCGGCTTTTTGAGTGCGCGCGGCCTTGAGCAGTTCGATAGTGCGGTAGATCTTTTCCTCCAGCGACTGGAAATCGTTGGAGGTGCCTTCAAAAGCGAGCTGGCCTTCAGCCATGGAAGCCATGAATACCCTCGGATGCGTCTCGAACCTGAAAAGCTCGAACTTTCGGAAGTATAACGCAGAACAGCAGGTGGAAATCAGCGGCGCTGGTTTTGAATTAACGATTAGCTTGGGATTTCGTGCCAGTGCAAGCGGCGCGGGAGCAGCCCGGCCCAAATTCGCGAATTCGGAACATTACGCAAAAAGTTTTATACAACCCAACACGCTGCGGAAGTTCTAAGATGAGTAGGCTAGTTGCCGCCTGGAAGGCCGAGAACATGAAATTGAAAATCGCGCTGCTTCTTCCGTGGGTTCTTTTGGTGGCCGGGTACGGAATGGCGCAGCAGGGGACCCAGAATACCGATCCGTCGGCGAGCACAGTCGCGGCGCCTGCGGAGCCTGTGGAGAAGACAGGCGCGGCCGGCAAGAACGACAACGAATTGGGCTTTCCGCATGACGGCAAAATCGACGATGTGAACGCGATCGGAAATCGCAACGTCGGGTGCAGCAAAGGCCTGGGAAATTGGTATTCGCTGGAAAAACAGGTTGCGATGGGCAAAAGCTTTGCGATGCAGGTTGAGCAGAGCGCTAAACTCGTCACCGATCCGGTGGTGAATGAGTACGTCAATCGCATGGCCCAGAACATCGTGCGCAATTCGGATGCGAAGGTTCCCTTCACGGTGAAGGTCTTGGACGACGATACGGTCAATGCCTTTGCGCTTCCGGGCGGCTACTTCTATGTGCAGACCGGGCTTATTCTGGCGGCGGACAACGAGGCGGAGCTGGCGGGAGTGATGGCGCACGAGATTGGCCACGTGGCGGCTTGCCATGCGGCACGTCAGCAGACGCGAGGCAATCTTGCGCAACTGGCTACGATTCCGTTGATTTTTATGGGTGGTGGAATAGGGTACGGCATCTATGAAGCTGCCGGAATCGGCGTCCCGCTGACCTTCATGAAGTTTCAGCGCAACTTTGAGGCCCAGGCGGACTATCTCGGAGTGGAGTATCTATATGCCAGCGGATACGATCCGCAGGCGTTCCCACAGTTTTTCGAGAAAATCCAGGCGTTGGAGAAGAAGAAGCCGGGCTTTGTAGCCAAGGCGTTTGAGACGCATCCGCCGACTCCGGAGCGCATGGAACACACGCAGCATGAAATCTCGACAATTCTGCCCCCCAAACCGCAATACGTCGTGGATACCTCGGAGTTCCAGGATGTGAAGGCGCGCCTGGCGGCACTGGAGAACCGTCGCAAGGTGGACCAGGGTAAAGACAAAGGTCCGAGTTTGCGCCGAGCTACCAGCAGCCAAAGCGACAGCACCAATGCGGACGACACTACGAAGAGTGCCGACGACCGGCCTACCTTGAAGCGCCGCGACGATCAATAAAGCGCAAGAGCCGCACTCCGGGCGCGGAGCGGCACTCAACCCCGGCGTGGTCTGCCAGGAAGATTCCACCTGATTCAAGATGCGGATGAGAGTGAGCCAGCTTTACCGCGCTTCCACTGACGGATTCACGTGCTCTCCGATCTGGTGCTGCACCTGGCGGCGGAATTCGAGCGGGTTGGCGACGTGGCTAAAAGGCTCATTGGTGCCCCCGGTGCCGCGCACGGTGAGGCTGCCAAAACCCAGCATTCTCCCGAACAGCGTCTGCTCAACACCGACGCTCTCAACCTTGGCGAGAAAGAGTTCAACGGTGCGCTTGGTGAGGAACCCAACTTTGATGATGATGCGCTTGTTGGTCACGGCCATCTCGGTCGAATTGCGGCGGATCACGGCGATGGCCAGGATGAGACAACCGAAGAGGACCAGCGTGACTCCCGCGATGCACAGAGCTTGAGTTTCGCCTCTCTCGGGGTGCTTGCCCACGAGCGCCAATATGAGCAAAGCGAGTCCAGCGGCGGAAAAAATCGCATTCACGAAGATTGACCGTATGAGCACAATCCAGTGCAGGTGTGTTGCGTGGAGAATTTGCTCGCCGGGATTCAGATTGTCCTGAACGTAGCTCATGCGGTGACCTCCCAATCACTTTCCACGGTAACGCCCAAGCGTGCCGCCTTCAAAGGCGCCGATGCCGGACGGGTGCGCTGTGTAACACATCGGTCTTGCCAAGGCGCGACTATTTATGAAGCACGCGATCAGCGGCAAAGACCGAGCGCGCAGCAGCGATGGTCGTGTCAATCTCCAAAGCAGTGTGTGCGGTGCTGAGGAAGGCGGCTTCGAACTGCGAAGGCGGCAGCCATATGCCGGCGTCCAACATTCCGCGATGAAAGCGCCCGAACAATTCTGTGTTGCAGGGCGCGGCAGTTTCCCAGTCGAATACTTCGTGGTCGGTGAAAAACCATGTGAACATACTGCCAACCTGGTTGGCGGTAACGGCAATTCCAGCGTCGCGCGCAGCTTGAGAGACGCCAGCAACTAGCTTTGCGGCAAGAGCGCTAAGACCCGGATAGATTGTGTTTCGTCCCGCGCCCAGGGTTTTGAGCATAGCGAGTCCGGCAGCCATGGCCAGAGGATTTCCGCTGAGGGTTCCGGCCTGATATACGGGGCCGAGCGGCGAGATCTGGTCCATCAGTAGGGCCGGGCCGCCATATGCGCCGACAGGGAGTCCTCCTCCTATCACCTTGCCTAACGTAGTCAGGTCTGGCTTAATACTATAGAGCTCCTGTGCGCCGCCGTAGCTGACGCGGAAACCAGTCATCACCTCGTCAAAGATGAGCAGGCTTGCATTTCGCGTGGTCAAAGCACGTACGGACTCCAGGTAGCCGGGTTTGGGCGGAACGCAGCCCATATTGCCAACGACGGGCTCGATGATCACACAGGCGATCTGACCCTTGAACTTGTCGAAGACCTCTTCCAACGCGGCAACGTTGTTGTAGGGCAGTGCAAGGGTGAACTTGACGAACTCTTCAGGGACTCCGGCTGAGCCAGGAATTCCGAAGGTGGCGATGCCGGAGCCCGCCTTCACCAGCAGCGCATCGCTGTGGCCGTGATAGCAGCCTTCGAATTTGACGATGTATTTGCGGCCCGTTGCGGCGCGAGCGAGGCGGATGGCAGACATGGTGGCCTCGGTGCCACTGGAGACGAAGCGAAGCTTTTCTATCGAGGGAAACGCTTTAATGACTTCCTCGGCGAGATCAGCCTCGGAAGGTGTGGAGGCTCCAAAGCTGGTGCCCTTACGGGCTGCTTCAATGACGGCGTCGACTACCCGAGGCGCGCAGTGGCCCAGCATCAGAGGGCCCCAGGAGAGCACGTAGTCAATGTATTGGTTACCGTCGGCGTCGGACATATGTGCACCTGTACCGCTGACGATCATCGGCGGAGCACCGCCAACGGCACGAAATGCGCGCACCGGGGAGTTGACGCCTCCGGGGAAGAATGTTTCGGCACGCTGTTGAAGGGAGCGCGAGAGATCAAGTTTTCTGGACACAGAAACCAACCGGGGCGGAGCGGGTTCTAAAATAAGAGCGCTCCGTGAATAGGATTTCGCAACACTCCAACATAGCAAAGATGCGGAAAAGGAGCGTGTGAGCAGCATCACAAACAGACACATGAGGGAGAAGTAGCCGGGAGCCGCGAGACAGGAGCTAAGACCGTTCACGCAAGAGTGCCGCATTGCTCCAGTGCTGGGTAAAGGGACCGAGCTGTTAATTCGCTTTCCAAATCAATTTTTCCTGGAAGGCGGCGAAAGAATTTATACAGATGAAGACATACGTACAATCGCTGGTTCGACTGATAGGTATAACGGCTCTTCTCTTTACTTTGTGCGGCGCCATGCACGCGGACGTGGGACTGATGCTGGATGAGTCACTGAGAGTTGGCTCCTCGAAGTGGACGGGCGCCGGACACTCGGCGGTGTATCTGTCAGGGATATGTATGGCCACTCCAGTGGAATTGAGAACGTGCGGGCCAGGCGAGAATGGCGTAGTTCTCACTAACTACCGCTTTGGCGAAGACCACTCATTCGAGTGGAATGCGGTTCCACTGAATGTATATCTATACGGCGTGGAGGATGAGTCGGCACGGCCAATTTACGCCAGCGCAAAGGTGCACTGGATGTTGACGGAACGCTATCGTGAAAAGTACATGGCGGGCTTCTGCACGGGGAACTGCGCAACCAATCCAGATGCTCTCTGGCGCGAGACGGTGGGTGCCACCTTCATGCGCGATATCTACATGTTTACGGTGAAAACGACGGTAGAGCAGGACCGTGTTCTGATCGAAAAACTGAACCGTGCTGGAAACGTGGGCCACTTTAACGGATTTACCTACAACTGCGCTGATTTTGCGCGCGATATTGTGAATACGTATTTTCCAGGTGCGGCGAAACCCGATCGCATCAACGACTTCTGGGTTACGACCCCCAAGGCAATCGCGAAGTCTTTTGCGCATTATGGAATGAAACATCCCGAACTTGAGTTTCACGTAGTTCGCTTCTCGCAGATTCCGGGCGACTACAAGCCGAGCAAAGACAATCGTAAGGCGACCGAGGAGTTGTGTCGAGCAAACCGATGGCGATTGCCTTTGGCGCTCTTGCGTCCGCAAGAATTGATTTTGTTCACCAGCAGCTACATGATCACGGGAAGATTCAATCCCGAACTGGAACTGCAGCGGCGTCCAGACGACGAGGTCATAAAGTTGCAGACGGAACTGCGGGAGGCTCGCTCTACGGGCGATCAGCTCCGAGAACATGAGTTGAAACAGAAGATCCGGTCGGTGCGAGCAGAAGCGTTGGGCACCAAGGAAGAATGGTCCGGCTACGGCGCCAGCATTCGTCAGTATGAGGCCGAAGCGGTTGAGCAGGGCTATTCGAGCGACGTGGACAGTTTGCGGAAACTCACACAGCGCATGGTTTCGAAAGGCTACGTTACGGTCGATGATCAGAGTGGGCTGTGGTTGAGTCTGCAGGATGAAAAAGTCGGCTCCAAGGTTGGGTTCAGTCCGAATACGATGGTGGAGAACTCTTCGAACGCGAAGTTCGGATATCTGCTGGCGCTGTCTCGGGTGGACGCTGAATTGCGCAAGCCATCAAAGAATCGGGAGACGCTCGGGTTCTTCCGCAAGGATTGGGTGCTGATGGAACAGTTGCGCGGGCGGGTGGTTCCGGTTATGGCGGGAACGCGGCGGACTGAGGGAAGTGGTGGCGCGGCGCAATAGCTCTCACATTGGTGGGTGACTGGAGTCACGTCCAACGAAAGTGAGTTTCCTTATTATGGAATTGAAAAGCTATTTCAGTTCCAACCGTTACCAAACTTTCATCACATCTGCGGTTGCCTTCTACCTGTGCCTGATGAGAGAAGAGAGAAGTAGTCCTATTGAAGTTTCAAACTTTCATCATGCAGAAGAATCCATTTTCTTACGGCATTTTCGCACTGGTGGTCTGCGCCCTGGCGCTGCTGCCGCTTTGTGCCGCGCAGGGATTCTCGGCAGAGCCGCCCGAGGTTAGCGGCGGAGCTATTACGGTATTTCCGCACTCGCAGACCGCTCGCTGGTGGGTGAGCGGTCAGTCCAATACCATTTTTCAGGCCCATCCCAGCTTTCACGCCGACTACAGCGGGACGAACAGCTTCGGTCCGGAATATCAGAAGGCTACGTCGCGAATCCTGACGCTCTATACCGGCCTGCAGGTCACCCATTCCACCGAGTTTCTGGCTGACGTCGAAGAGGCAGCCGGGCAGGGTATGGGCAACTCGCTCGGGCTGGCGGGCTATACGAATCTGGATGTGGTTCGCATCCCCGGCGAAGGGTCGCCACTGAGCACCGCACCATACATCGCGCGCGTGATGGTCCACGAGGTAGTTGCACTCAGCCATCAAAAGGTGCAAGCCGAACGCGGGCCGATGTCAACTTTCTCCGAACTGCCTGCGCGCCGCCTGGAGTTTCGCTTCGGCAAGCTGAGCACGGTGGATTTCTTCGACCTGAACGGAGTGGGAAGCGACAGCCACTTCCAATTCATGAACTGGACGGTGGACGCCAACGGCGCCTACGACTACGCGGCAGATACTCGCGGGTACACCTACGGTTTTGAGGCCGAGTATCAGAGCGTTGGCTGGGCATTCCGCTTTGGCGAAATGCTGATGCCGAAGGTAGCTAATGGAATAGATCTTGACTGGGATCTGCGGCGGGCACGGGCCGAAAATTACGAACTGGAATTACGTCCGACGCTGCTGAAAGGCCGCAAAAGCACCGCGCGTCTGCTGGCCTATGAAAATCACGCCGACATGGGCGACTACGAGGCGGCGGTTGCGCGCTATAAGGCGGGGCTGGACCCACGTCCTATCATTCAGAACACTGAGCAACAAGGTACGGTGAAATACGGTTTCGGTTTGAATTTGGAGCAGGAGTTGTCTGGCGCGGTGAGGGCGTTTGCGCGGCTGGGATGGAATGAGGGACAGCACGAATCATTCTGCTTTACCGAAGTAGATTCCACGGCTGCGGTCGGCGCGGACGTGGCTGGTGGAAAGTGGCACCGCAAACTGGACAAGGCAGGCGTGTCGGTGGTGACGAACGGAATCTCGGCCTCTCATCAGGCTTATCTTCGCAATGGTGGGCTTGGATTTCTCCTGGGCGATGGCGGGCTGACCTATGGGCGGGAAAACATCGTGGAGTCGTATTATTCGTTGCACGTGTGGCGCGGAATTTTCCTGAGCCCGGATGTGCAGCGCATCTGGAATCCAGGCTACAACCGCGTCCGCGGGCCGGTGATTGTGCCGGGGCTGCGGCTGCACGTGGAATTGTAAAAGGCGCGGATTAGGCATTACAGGGGAGCAAAATCCGGAGGATCAGTGAAGCTGGCGGCTAGCGCGTGGGAGTTCCGGTATCGGTTCTGGATTTTCGGGGCCTGGTTCTGGCTCTCATTTTTTGCCTACCGAATCGACGAGAAGAATTTTGGCCAGTCCATCGCGCAGTTTCTCTGCGGCTTGACCGGGCGACTGGCGACCCTGCGCGATGTGCGCATGGTTTACGTGGTAGGTGTGCTGCTGTCAGTGCTGGCGGCATTGTTGCGCACTTGGGCCACTGCATACATTCAGCCCGACGTGATGGTAGATGGCGCGCTCCACACTGAAACCGTTGTTGCGGAGGGGCCGTACCGCTTTGTGCGCAACCCTTTGTACCTGGGAACCGATATACTCGCCGTGGGCTATTCGGTGATGGCGAGCCGGCTGGGCGCGGTGCTGCTAGTAGGCGGCATCATCCTTTTCAATTATCGAATCATTCTCCGCGAAGAGCGTGAATTGGCGTTGGCGCAGGGAGAGAATTACGAACGCTTCCGGCGGGCGGTGCCGCGTTTGTGGCCAGCGCTGCGGCCGCGTGTCGCAGGATCGGAGCGCAAGCCGAACTGGGGCTCCGGACTGTTGGGAGAGATGTTCTTCTGGGGACTGGCACTGGGCCTGCTGGTGTTTACGATCACATTCAGTCTTCATGCTTATTTTCTCGTTTTGGGCTTGTCGTTCGGTCTCTACTTCCTTTGCCTCGGAGTAATCGGCAGAAGGCAACAGCGCGGGGCATGAGGTTTTAGAGCGACTTCCACTGCCCGGCGTAATCCTTTCCGGGCGGCACGATGGGCGCTGATAGAATAATGAGGAAATGATCCTACCGTTCGTCCGTGAGTTGCTTGCGGATGTCGAAGCGACCTCCGGTTTTCAACGTGCATCAACCCATCTAAAGGGAGGCGCGGGGCGCATCCGTGTGTCCGGACTGACGCCGACGGCGCGGGCGCTGCACTATGCGCTGTTGCATCGTGCCGCGGCGAGGCCGTTGCTGCTGGTGGTGAGCGACAATCGCACGGCGGAAGAATTGCTGCCGTTGCTGCAAAGCCTTTGTGAGATGACGGGCGCTGCCGCGCCGGATTCGGTGACCTACCTTCCGGCGCGAGATGTGCTTCCCTTCGAAAACCTTTCTCCGCACCCTGAAATTCAGGAGGTGCGAGCGCGTGCGCTCTGGCGGATTGCCAGCGGCACAGCATCGCTGGTGGTAGCCCCGTTTGCGGCCACGGCGATTCGCCTGCGTGATGCCGAGTACTACCGCGATCTGGCCCGCATTGTGCGCAGAGGCGACTGGCTGGATATGGAAAAGCTGGTACAGCACCTGAATGTTGTGGGCTACCGGCAGACGGACATAGTGGAGCAGCAGGGCGAGTATGCGCAGCGCGGCGGAATTCTCGATGTGTATTCGCCGGAGATGGAAAGGCCTGTACGTATTGAACTCTTTGGCGATGAGGTCGAGTCAGTTGCGCCGCTTTGACCCGGTCACGCAGCGTTCGGCGATGAGCCTGGAAGCGGCAGCGCTGCTGCCTTTGACGGAAACTCCGGTGACGGAAGAGCTGCTGGCCACGATCAATGCGCGGCTGAGCGGAAAGCGAGTCAGCGGAAGCGATGAGGCGCTTGAAGACGCAGCGCGCGCGGGAGGAGTGACGGTGTTTCCAGGTTGGGAGTTCTTTGCGCCGGTGGCGGGCGCGGAGAACACGATCTTCGATCTCATGGCCGGATGCCGCCGTGGTGCTTGAAGAACCGGAGAGGCTTGCCGAGGATCACGATGGCTGGTGGCAGCGCCTGGATGACGCGCACGAGCGCAGCGGCGTTGGAAACCTGGTGCGCCCGGAGGAATTGTACGTTACGCCCGAAGCTTGGCGCGAACGCGTTGCACTGACGCCCGGACTCGATGTGGAGCAGCTTGGATTGGCTTCGAGCGATGGCCAGGAGTTGGTGGAGTTCAGCTCGCGTCCCACGCCGCGCTTTCATGGCGCGGTGCCGAAGCTGCTGGAGGAAGTGAAGAAGCTTTCCGCGGCTGGCGAGCGCGTGATGCTGGCGGCGGGCTCGATGGGCGAACTGGAGCGCCTGGCCGACATTTTCAATGAGTACCAGGTTCCGTACCGGCTGGGAACGCGCGCCAAGTCGGCTGGGCGTAAGCGAAGAAGCCGCCTACTTCAACGACGAGAGTGCGGCGACCGCGCTGATCTATGGATATGTTCCGGCTGGAGTGGAACTGCCCGATGTCGAAGCTGGTACTCTTCGGCGCCAACGATCTGTTCGACGATTCCGAAGCGGGCGCACCAAGGCAGCCGAGGCAGCGCTCCAAGACTTCGGCATTTCTTGTCCGACTTCCGCGATCTCGCCGTCGGGCGATTACGTGGTGCATGTCGAGCATGGCATTGGCCAGTACCAGGGCTTGCGCGAGATTCCGCAAGCGGATGGATCGAAGGCCGAATTCATGGTTCTGGAATATGCGGAAGGCGCGCGGCTTTATGTTCCGCTGACCCGGCTCGATCTGGTGCAGAAGTACCGTTCCGCCGAGGGCGGACACGCGGTGCTGAACCGGCTGGGCACGCAGCAATGGGTGAAGACCAAGGCGCGCGTGAAAAAGGCCATGCAAGACATGGCCGATGAGCTACTGAAACTCTATGCGCAGCGTAAGACCGCGCAAGGATTCCAGTACTCTGCGGACAGCCAGTTCATGCGCGAGTTTGAAGATGCGTTCGAGTACACTCCGACCGACGACCAGAGCGCGGCGGTGGAAGATATCAAACGCGACATGGAAGGTCAGCAGCCGATGGATCGCCTGCTCTGCGGCGATGTGGGATATGGCAAGACGGAAGTAGCGATGCGCGCCGCCTACAAAGCGGTGAATGACAGCAAGCAGGTCACGGTTCTGGCGCCTACCACGGTGCTGGCCTTCCAGCACTACGAGACCTTGAAGCGCAGATTCGCGGCCTTTCCGGTGAACATCGAAATGATCTCGCGCTTCCGCACCGCGAAGCAGCAGAAAGAGATCGTGGAAAAGGTCGAAAACGGCAAGGTGGACATTCTGGTAGGCACGCACCGCGTACTCTCGAAGGACGTCAAATTTCCCGACCTTGGTCTGGTGATCATCGACGAAGAGCAGCGCTTCGGCGTGCGGCACAAAGAGCGGCTGAAACAGTTGCGCAAGGAAGTGGATGTGCTGACGATGTCGGCCACGCCAATTCCACGCACGCTGCATATGTCCATGCTGGGGCTGCGCGACATGAGTGTGATTGAAACGCCTCCCCGCGACCGGTTGGCGATTCAGACAGTGGTTGCAACCTGGGATGAGAAGCTGATTCGCTCTGCGATTGAGCAGGAACTGGAACGCGGGGGACAGGTTTATTTTGTCCATAATCGGGTGGAGTCGATCTTTGAGATTGCGGCGAAGCTGCGCGAGCTTGTGCCGCGGGCGCGGGTATTAGTGGGCCACGGGCAGATGGGCGAAGGCGAGCTGGAAAAAGTGATGCTGGCATTCATGCAGCATGAGGCCGACATTCTGGTGGCCACTACGATCATCGAAAACGGGCTCGATATTCCCCTCTGCAACACCATCCTCATTAATCGCGCGGACCGCCATGGGTTGAGCGAACTGTACCAATTGCGTGGGCGGGTGGGGCGCTCGAACCGCCGCTCGTACGCATATCTGCTGGTGCCTCCGGACCGTGAACTGAATGAAGTGGCCCGCCGCAGGTTGGCCGCGCTGAAAGAGTTCAGTGATCTTGGCGCGGGCTTCAAAATTGCGGCTCTCGACCTTGAATTGCGCGGCGCGGGAAATCTGCTGGGCGGCCAGCAGAGTGGGCATATCGAAGCCGTGGGTTTTGAGATGTACACCACCATGCTGGAGCAGATGATTCGCGAACTGAAGGGCGAACGCGTGCAGGAGGCACCAGATACGGCGCTGAATCTGGGGCTGAACATTCGCATCCCAAACGATTACATTCGCGAAGAAAACCAGCGCCTGCGCATCTACAAGCGAACGGCTGCGGTAGAGGACGAAAAGCAGTTGAGCGACGTGGCCAATGAGTTGCGTGACCGCTATGGCGAGCCGCCGCCGGCGGTGCAGCACCTGCTGCAATATGCGCACCTGCGGCTGGAGTGCCAGCGGCTGGGCGTTGCCAGCATCGAGCGCAAGCGCGATCAGGTGAGCGTGAAGTTCACCCAGACGGCCGAAGCCGACCCGCAAAAGATTATGCAACTGGTAGCCAGGCACAAGGGAGTGGTATTTACGCCGCAGGGGATTCTGAAATTTTCGCTGAAGGCAACGCGGCCCGACGAGGTGTTGAATGGATTGCGCAAATTGCTGGAAGGATTCGAAGCGGAGCCGCAGCGCGTAAGTGATTCTGCAGCAAAGTTCGATTAAACACCAAAAACAGTTTCGGAAGATGAGGGTGGAATGATTCGATTTGCTGCCGTGATCCTGCTGCTTGGTATTTCGGCGTGCTGTTTCGCCCAGAGCAAGCCGAGCGGACGATTTTGACGCGTTCGTGGATGCAATCTTCGATCGACATCTGCGAGACAATCCGAGTCATGGGACCGCGCTCGGACTTCCATGACTATGACGCGAAGCTCGAAAACTACTCGAAACAATCGATTAAGGAAGAGACGAAGTGGTGCCACGCTACCCTGGCGAAGCTGGCGGAACTGGATCGCTCCAAACTGAACTCCGGGCAGCAGACGGACGCGCGGCTGATTGAGAACTGGCTCCATGCGCAGTTGCTGGAACTGGACGATATTCGCATGTGGCAGCGGAATCCGGATATCTATTCCAGCGGCATCACCTCTTCGGTCTTCGTCATCATGAGCCGGAACTATGCCCCGCAGGCGGAGCGCCTGCGCTCGCTGGTTGCGCGCGAACGGCAGATGCCAGCGGTTTTCGCCGCCGCGCGCGCCAACCTGAAGAAGCCGCCCAAGGTCTACACCGAGGTCGCCATCGAACAGTTGCCTGGAATCGAAAGCTTTTTCGAGAACGATGTTCCGGCGGCGTTCAAAGATGTGCAGGACGAAGAACTGCTCGCGGAGTTTCACGCTTCCAACGCTCGGGTTTTTGCCGAACTGCACAGCTATGGCGAATTCCTGCAGCGTGATGTGTTGCCGAAGTCAAATGGCGATTTCCGCATTGGAGCCGCCAATTATGCGCGCAAATTGCAGTACGAGGAGATGGTGGATGTTCCGCTCGACCGGCTGCTGGAGATTGGCAGGCCGACCTGGCGCGCAATCAAAAGGAATTCGTGCGGGTGGCAAAGCTGATCGATCCCTCAAAGACCCCCGAGCAGATTTTAGAAGAGGCGGAAAAGGATCATCCGGCTGGCGACGGGCTGCTGCAAGCCTTCCGCGACACGCTTGAAGGAGAGCGCCGCTACATTCTGAGAAGAAATCTGGTGACGATTCCTTCGCCCGTGCTGCCGATCATCGAAGAGACCCCGCCGTTCATGCGCGCGCTGACTTCCGCTTCCATGGACACACCTGGACCATGGGAAAAAGTCGCGAAAGAGGCGTACTTCAATGTCACTCTGCCGGAAAAAGACTGGCCGGCAGAACAGACCAAAAGCTGGCTTGAGGGCTTTAATCGCGGAACCATCACCAGCACGTCGATCCATGAGGCATATCCCGGACATTACGTGCAGTTCCTCGTGCTGCAGGTCGCGCCCGTAAGCAAAACGCGCAAAATTCTTGGCTGCGGCAGCAATGCTGAAGGATGGGCGCACTACTCCGAACAGATGATGCTCGATGAAGGATTTGGGCGCACGTCCCGGCGTCGCCGAAGAAAAAGATATGGCGTTTCTGAAATTGCGGCTTGGCCAACTGCAAGACGCGCTATTGCGCGATGCACGCTTCGTCGTCGGCATCCAGATGCACACCGGGCACATGACTTTCGATGAAGGCGTGAAGTTCTTTGAAAGCGAAGGCCGCCAGACTCACGAAGTATCCTTCGCGAAACAAAGCGTGGCACCAGCGACCCTACCTACCTTGTCTACACCGTCGGCAAGCTTGAAATTCTGAAACTGCGCGAGGACTACAAAAAAAAGATGGGCGACAAGTTTACGACTGCAGGATTTTCATGACCGCTTTCTGCAGCCAGGGCGCACCGCCGGTGAAGATTGTGCGCAGGGAACTGCTCGGCGATGATTCGCCCACGCTGTGATTCAGTGCGCATAATCGACTGCGCATCGTGCATGCTGCGCGCTTACAATTATCTGTTCTGCGAATTCTTTCCGTATCGGGTTAAACGATGAGCATAAACGTGCGTAAAGCAGTATTTCCGGCCGCGGGCATGGGCACGCGGTTTCTACCGGCCACCAAGGTTATGCCGAAGGAGATGTTGCCGGTAGTCGATAAACCGATCATTCAATATGGCGTGGAAGAGGCGATTGCCTCCGGTTGCGACGAAGTCATCATCGTCACCGGCCGCGGCAAAGTTCTGATGGAAGATCATTTTGACATCAGCTTTGAACTGGAACACTCACTAGCGCAGCGCAAGAAGCCCGCACTTGCTGCAGACGGCGCAACAAGTTGCTCGCATGGCGCATGTGAGTACGGTGCGGCAAAAGGAGCCATTGGGACTCGGCCACGCCGTGCTGATGGCAAAGAGGCTGGTGGGCGATGAGCCGTTTGGAGTGATTCTCCCTGATGACCTCGTCGATTCGCCTGAGTATCCCTGTCTGAAACAATTGATTGATGTCTTTGAGGAGAAACAGGCCTCGGTGATCGCCACCCAGATTGTGGAAGGCAAGGCGATTCCGCCTACGGCGTGCTCGACGCAAAACTGGTCCCCGGATTCAACGGCTGCCTCTACGAAATCACCAATATGGTAGAGAAGCCGAAGGTTCGAAGACGCTCCGTCGGATCTCGCCATTATCGGCCGCTACATTCTTACTCCGCGGATTTTCGAGATGATCGAAACCATTACGCCTGGCGCGGGCGGAGAACTGCAGCTCACTGACGCAATGAAGAAGCTTCTGCAGTATGAAAAGATTTACGGCTTATGTCTTTGAGGGCAAACGGCATGATGCAGGAGATAAACTCGGATTCCTGAAAGCCACGGTGGAGCTGGCATTGCAGCGCGAAGACCTCGGCCCGGCATTTAAGGAATATCTTGCTGGCACTTGATATTGAGAAGGCTTCGCAGGGGCCCCTCTAGCGCCGTGGACGGAACGGCGAGTATCTTGTCGCGTCAGCTCGAAGTGCTGTTCAGGCAGAGAGAGTTGTCCGCGCATGGAAACCGTACGAGCAGCAACCGAAAGGCATCGTAAACGCTATGATCCAACTGCTAGTGAGATGGATTATCAGTGCAGTGTTGCTGTTTGTGGTTTCCCGCCTCGTGCCCGGCTTTGACGTCGATGGCCTGCGCTCCGCAATGATCGCGGCGCTCGTCATCGGATTAGTGAATGCCACACTGGGCTTCTTTCTGAAAATCTTGACTTTTCCGCTCACTTTCTTGACTCTTCGGCTGTTCTTGCTGGTCATCAACGCGCTGATGCTGATGTTTGCTTCGCATTTTGTGCGCGGATTCGTGGTTCGAGGCTTTGCACCGGCCTTCTGGGGAGCCTTGCTGCTCGCGATTCTTGGGATGGTTGCGCGTTGGCTTACTCCTTCCGGGAGTTAGAGCGAGCGCATCGAGCGGACCAGCGCAGGCAGATCTGCACTTTGCTGAAACAGCCGGATGCCCGCGATGCCCGCGGCTCCGGCAGCGGCACAGAGTGGGGCCAGTTCCAGGTTTCACTCCTCCCAAGGCAAACACGGGAAAGCGTCTGCGAGTGTCTCCAGCCTCTACGCGCAGATCGGGGGGCGCGTCCTTCCGCGCTGCCCGGCGTAGCTCCTCCAGCCCGATCCCTATTTCGACCAGCCATCCGCCTTTTCAAAAATTGGCGCCAGCACCGCAAAATCAGCGCCATGCGATTCGGCAAGCCGAACCTGTTGCGCGGAATGGCAGGAGACAGCGAAAAAAAATTGCGAGGGTTGGCTCTTTGCAGCGAATGCGCGCGCGTCTGATGGCCGCAATATCGGCGCCCGTCAGGTGAACGCCGTCAGCTCCTACGGCCAGCGCAACGTCGGTGCGATGGTTGATCAACAGCCGCGACGGACCTTCGGAGCGGATCAGCTGCAGAGCTTCGCGGGCGAGCAACTCAAGTTCGCGAATGCAGAGATCTTTCTCCCGGAATTGGATGTAATCCATCCCCGCGGACGCGGCGCAGCGAATCGTCCGCAAAAGTTGCGTGCGGCGCTCGCCATTCGCCTCCCGCAAACTGCGTTCGATCCGTGATGTAGTAAGTCAGCACAAAAAATGAACTCTATCCTTCGTTGAAAGCGGGATCCCAAACCGCGAAGGCTGCTTTGCAAGGCGACTTCGTTTCATAGCTGGTCGGCGGCTAGTTCATAGGAACCTGTCCATCCCGGCTTCACTCCGGCGGCAGAATTCTGCTCGTCCAGCCACTTCTTTAGCGGAGCAAAGTATTCCATCATTGCTCCAGCATCCATGTGGTCTTCGCCGGTCAGTGTCTTCAGAGCCTCTGGCCACGGCTTGCTCATGCCCATCTGCAGCATCGCATCCAGCTTCGCTCCCGCTGCCTTGTTGCCGTAGAACGAGCAGCGATGCAGCGGACCCGTCTGTCCTGCCTCGCGGCACATCGCGCGATAGAACTGGAACTGCAGAATCCGCGCCAGGAAGTAGCGCGTGTATGGCACGTTCGCTGGAACGTGATACTTCGCTCCGGGATCGAAGTCGGCTTCCGTGCGCGTCACCGGCGGACCACGCCCTGGTACTTGGCGCGCAGCTTCCACCATGCGGAGTTATAGTTGGCAGGCTTGATTTCGCCGTCAAAAACCTTCCATCGCCATTGGTCGATCAGCAGCCCGAAGGGAAGAAACGCAACCTTATCCATTGCCTGCCGCAACAGCAGTGCGGTGTCATCGCTTTCTGGAACCTTCTCGATCAGTCCAACCTGCTTCAAGTATTCCGGAGTGATCGAGAGCGCGATGGTGTCGCCGATGGCCTCATGGAAGCCGTCATTGGCGCCGTTCGACGAACATGAATGGCTGATGCTTATAAGCGCGCTGATAGAAATTGTGGCCCAGTTCGTGATGCACGGTCACAAAATCCTCATCGCGAATCTGGATGCACATCTTCAGGCGAAGATCGTCCTTGTTATCGATGTCCCACGCGCTGGCATGGCAAACGACATCGCGGTCACTCGGTTTGATGAACTGCGAACGCTCCCAGAATGTGGCAGGCAGGGGCTCAAAACCCAGCGACTTGAAAAAGCTCTCGCCATAGCGAACCATTCCGAGCTCATCCACTTTTTTCTCTTTCAGCAGCGCGGTGAGATCGTAGCCCGGCCCCTTGCTGTTGGCGGGAGCTACCAGCGGATAGATGTTTCCCCACTCCTGAGCCCATGGGTTTCCGAGCAGGTCAGCGCGAATCAAGCCATTAGAATCAGCCGCCAGCGGTCCATAGGTCTTGACCAGTTGATTGCGAACATAAGTGTGCAAAGACTCGTAGAGAGGCCGTACCTGGTTCCAGAGGCGCTCCGTCTCGGCTGAAAACTGCTCGGGCGTCATGTCGTAATTGCTGCGCCACTGCGCGCCCATGTCCTTGAATCCAAGCTCGCGCGCACCCTGGTTCTGTAACTCGATGAAGCGTGCATACTTGGGGCGCATCGGAGCCCCGACAGCGTTCCAGCCCACCCAGACTTCCTTCAACTCTTCGGGATCGCGCGAGGTCGCAAAGATCTTTTCGATCTCGCCGATGGACAGGCATTTGCCGCTGAACTTTCCGCTCTTCGGACAATACTTGCCCTTGCCGTATTCGCCCTCCAGGGAACTGGCAAGCTTAGCGTATTCCTCGCGCTCCTTGGGATTTTCCAGCGAGAAGAGCTGAAGCCTGAGCAGCAGGAATTTGCGCGCCAGTACCGGTGGGAGTTTCAGGCCATCAAAACGCTTGACCTCGGTCGCCAGGCGCGTGAGTTCAGCAATGAGGCGCTCATTGTAATCGGCGGCTATGGCCTCGGTATCATCTGTGATGAAGGTGGCCTGAACCCATTGTGCGCGGGCAAGTTTAATATTCAACTCGCTCAATCTGGACTCGGTCTCCGCCATGAACCGCTCAGCATCGGCAACGGAAGGTTTCGTCTGTGACTCAGTCATTGGTGACTCCTGCGCGCTGGTTTTTTCTCGAGGCATATCCTGGGCCGTGGCGAATAAAGCCAGCGCGGCAATTGCAACTACGAGTTGAATGGCGCTCCTCACGGCCTCCTCCAAAACTGCCTATTGTAATAAAGCCCGAAGCAAGAAGAAACCGCAGTGCCGCAGAGGGGACTGGATAGATGAGGGAATTCTTCGTACACTACGGCACATGGTGCGCGATGCGTGAAGCAGCCCTCAATCCGACGCTGATCCGAGTCTTGCTGATCGTGCTCTTCCTGGTGATTACCCAGATTATGCGTGCAGCCAGAACCTCCAAGACCGGCAAGCCGCCGGCAAGGCCTGGCGCGGCCACGGGATCACCGTTGAGCGATTCGCTGCGCGAGGCCATGCAGCAGAGAGCTGATCAGGCTCGTGCGCGCCAGAGCGAGCGGCCGGCGGAGGGTGAACTGTTGCAAATGAGCGAACAAGTTCAGCAGCCACCGAAAATTCAACCAGAGTCCTCCTTTATTCCGTCCCTCCTGCTGCTAGCCCTATTGGCGTGCCTGTGCCTGATGGCCTACCGATACTGGGCCGGGTAAGATCACCCCATCAACATGCCGCCGTTTACGTCAAGGACGTGACCGGTGATATAGCCCGCCTCATTGCTGGCGAGAAAGAGCACGGCATTGGCGACCTCCGCATCCGTACCTTGGCGTCCGAGCGGAATTTGCGCCGTGATTGCCTGCTTTTGATCTTCGGTGAGCACATCGGTCATGGCCGTGGCAATGTAGCCGGGAGCAACAGCGTTGACCGTGATGTTGCGGGAGGCGACTTCACGCGCCATCGAAAGTGTCAGGCCGATGAGTCCCGCCTTGGAAGAGGCGTAGTTTGCCTGCCCTGGGGCGCCCACCTGTCCGACCACCGAGGTGATGTTGATGATCCGCCCCCAACGCTGCTTCAACATGCCGCCGATAACGGCCTGGGTCAGCAGAAAGGGAGCGCTCAGGTTAGTGGTCAATACCTCATCCCAATCAGCGCGTTTCATTCGCATCAGCAGGGAGTCACGTGTAATCCCGGCGTTGTTGATCAGGATGTCGATCTTTCCAAACTCAGCGGAGATCTGTTTTACGGTGGATTTGATAGCATCCTCGGAAGCTACGTCGAGCGGAAACGCCGCAGCCTTTCCGCCCACGGCCTCTATCTCTGCAACTACTGCCTTTAGCTTCTCTTCATTACGCGCGGCCAGCGCTACGGCTGCGCCAGCTTTGGCCAGCGTCACAGCGCAGGCACGGCCGATTCCCTGCGACGCTCCAGTGACGAGCGCCACGTGTCCCGACAAGGACTCCATAGATCACCTCAGTGTACAAATGAACTTAGCGGATTATAGCTGACGGGATTATGTGCCTCGGAGAACGATCAGCAACTCTCGAATTTTCACCCTTCAGCCCTGAATTCGTGCCATCTTAGCTAGGTTTGTTACTTGACTGGCTGCATCATAACTATCATGAAGGCGAATATTTTTTATACCCTGCAGTCTACGCTCGGAATCGCCGTCAGCGCCATTTGTGCGATTGCCTTCGCCCTGATTTTTGCTAGAACCCCTTGGAAGCTGGCTGCCCCGTTTCTATTCGCGGCAGTGTTGGTGCTGCTCGCCAGCCGCTTTGGAGCGATCATCAGCGTGGCTGGATCACTGCTGGGGGCCATTATTTTTTCGCTGCTGCTGTTCCCTCCCATGCATTCGCAGCATTCACTGCGCGTTGTAAACGAAACCGAGCGGGCTACCTTGGCGTGGATGGTTTTGCTTTCGGTATCGGCGTCATACCTTCTGTTTCCCTCAAGACCTGACGGGCCTGTGAATTAGCGGGTGTATTGGAGGCCAGAGCTACGTGCACGCCTTAAGACCTCTAATGTGAACCGGCAGCTATCGCAAAGCTTCGGTCAGGGCATAAACCGAGTAGCAGATTCTCAGTTGGCAATACCAGGCGCTTTGAGTCAGAATCTAGCGCATGAACTTTCCCGCCTCCAGTCCCGCTTCCAGCTCCGAAGCTGCCTCCGCAGATACACAAGTGTATTGCATACATGGCGCTGATCCAGAGGTTCTGGCCTATGCGATGGCCAAGTATTCCCGCTCCTCACTTTCACTGAAAGAGTCTCTGGCTGAGTTGAACGAGCAAAAAGCGGAGAAATTTCTTACCGCCTTCTACTTTCAGTACGGGCACCGCTCAATTGCCGACCTGGCGCACGTTGCCATGGCGATTGAAAGACTCTCGCTGCTGGCTGCCACGCTGGTGGTGGATGAGAGCCGCTGGGACGGGCAGGAGCGCTCGACGCGCTACCAGGATTTCCAGAAGAGTGGGTACTACACGCCGGGATTCAGCGAGGCCGCAGACCGGAAACTCTACGAAGAAACCATCGAGTTTCTCTTTTCCGAGTACCGCAAATTCAGCGAACTGAATTTCAAATATCTGGTGGCCCAGACTCCCAAGCCGCCGGAGATGGCACAAGACGCCTACGAGCGTACTCTGCGCGCGCGCGCTTTTGACATTTCGCGCTACCTGCTGCCCTTGGCAACCAATACGTCACTGGGCCAGATTGTGAATGCGCGAACCCTGGAGACGCAGATCTCGCGTCTGCTCGGCAGCCCCTACGAGGAGGCGCGCCTGTTGGGCGAACACATGAAGCAGGCCTCGCGCGGAGCCGCCTGGGATGTAAATGCCGGCAGGCGGCGGGCACTGGTTGAGGCCGTCACCGGCAAAGATCCGGCGCTGGGCAAACAGGCTGGCACGGAGCTATTGCGCGAGATCAGAGTCTCTCCCACCCTGGTGAAGTATGCCGAGGCCAGTGCCTACGAGCTCTCTTCACGGCAGGAACTGGCACAGGCGGAGGCCGAGTTGATGGGTGGGCAGAGCATCGCCCCAGCTCCCGTGGTCGATCTGCTCGATGACGAACCGCTGGAAATCGAGCTTGCGACCACGTTGCTATACGAATGCTCGCGACATCCCTACAGGCAGTTGCGCGCAGCAGTTGCGGCCCTGAGCCAGACGCGGCGCGAGGAGATCATCGACCTCGGCATGCGCCATCGCGGAAGCCATGACGAGTTGCTCCGCGCCTACTGTGCAGGACAGAAGTTCCGCTTTGACATCCTGATGGACATTGGCGCCTACCGCGATCTCCATCGCCATCGGCGCTGCGTGCAAATTCACCAGGAGTATTGCTTTGCGCATGGCTTTGATACGCCGCGCGAGATCCAGGAAGCCGGCCACGCCTCACTGTATGCCGACGTTATGCAACGCGCCGGCGAGGCTGGCCAGGAACTCGCTGCAAAGCTCGCTGCACATGGGCAAGCCTGCCAACCCGCGCACTATCTGCTTCCCCTCGCCTACCGCAAGCGCACGCTCTTCAAGATGGATTTCGCCGAGGTGGTTTACATCAGCGAACTGCGCACCGGGGTGGGTGGCCACTGGAGCTACCGCAGCGCCGCCTATCAGATGTACAAATGCGTCGCCGAACGATATCCGGCGCTGGCCAGGTATTTCCGGGTTACCGATATCGGCCAACCAGTGGATCTGCTGCAAAGGTAGCTGAGGAGGGTGGAAAGAGGGCAGCTCAGAGAACGATGAAGCGGATATACTTGCAACTGATTGCGATGTTACTTTGAAGGGGATTTGCTTTGTCGTTCTCGTCATTCCCCTCGGCGCTCGCCCGTGTTATCCTTCCGGCAGCTATCATTTCCATTACAGAGTGTAGTGTTTCCGCCTCTGAACGTCGTCGCAGCCGCGCCCGCCAAGAAGGCGGCAGGCAAGGAGTGTTTCATGGCCGAAGACCGGTCCCGTGCAATCGATCTTGCGCTAGCTCAGATTGAAAAGCAGTTCGGCAAGGGTTCCATCATGCGCCTGGGAAGCAAGGGTCCCATCGTTCCCATCGCGGTGATCTCAACCGGCAGCATTTCGTTTGACGCCGCTTTGGGCGTGGGCGGAGTCCCGCGCGGCCGCGTCGTGGAGGTCTTCGGTCCCGAGTCTTCCGGCAAAACCACCATCAGCCTGCAGATTATTGCCGAAGCCCAGAAGGCGGGCGGCATGGCCGCCTTTGTGGACGCTGAGCACGCTCTCGATCCTGCCTATGCCAAGCGTCTCGGCGTGGATGTGGATAACCTGCTGGTTTCGCAGCCGGATTATGGCGAGCAGGCCTTGGAAATTACCGAAGCTCTGGTACGCTCCGGGGCAATCGATGTGCTGGTAGTGGATTCAGTGGCGGCGCTGGTTCCCAAGGCCGAATTGGATGGCGAGATGGGCGATAGCCATATGGGATTGCAGGCGCGGCTGATGTCGCAGGCGCTGCGCAAACTCACCGGCACGGTCAGCAAGTCGCGCACCTGCCTGATCTTCATCAACCAGATTCGCGAGAAAATTGGAGTGATGTTCGGCAATCCGGAGACCACCACCGGCGGACGTGCCCTGAAGTTCTACTCCTCCGTGCGCATCGATATCCGGCGAATCGCCGCAATCAAGGACGGCGACCAGGTGGTAGGTTCGCGGACCAAAGTCAAGGTAGTCAAGAACAAAACTGCCGCTCCCTTCCGCGAGGCTGAGTTCGACATCATGTACGGCGAAGGCATATCGCGCGAAGGCGACATGCTGGATGTGGCGGTGGAGCGCAATATCGTGGAGAAGTCCGGGGCCTGGTACAGCTTCGATGGCGAGCGCATCGGACAGGGCCGCGAGAACACGAAGAACTTCCTCAAGGAGAACAAGGACGTTGCGGCCAGGATAGAGCAGGCGGTGCGCAAAGCTCTGGTCTTGGACAGAGCCGCTGCCGAGACGCCCGCCGAGCCGCTGCCTGTATCGCCGCGGGAAGTGGCGGCCGCCAAGGCTGCTGTGCCAAAGCGGTAGAATCGTGGAAGTATTTAAGAAGGGGCGGAGCGATCCGCCCTATCCAATTTCTCGCCTCCAGCATGGCTCGCTCTCCGCCGCTGACGCCGTTCGCGCCTCTCTGCAAAGCATCGCTGCCCACTCGGATCTGCTCGCCTTCATCAGCCTGCGTGCCGGCCTTGCTCTCGCCGAAGCCGAAGCCGAGGACGCATCCCGCGCCGCCGGCTCCACTCCCGGCCCACTCTGGGGCATTCCCCTCGCCGTCAAGGATCTCATTGACCTTCGCGGTCTGCCCACCACCGCTGCCAGCCGCGTCCGCCACGACGCGCCTCCAGCAGAGAACGATGCCGAGTGCGTTCGCCGCCTGCGCGCCGCCGGAGCCATCATCGTCGGCAAGACCAATCTCCATGAGTTCGCCTACGGCGGCAGCGGAATCGTCAGCGCCTACGGTGCGCCGCGCAATCCCCTCGACCTCGCGCGTGTCTGCGGAGGCTTATCCTCGGGTTCGGCCGCCGCCGTCGCCGCCCACATGTGCTTCGGCGCCCTCGGTACTGACACCGCCGGCTCCATCCGCCTCCCCGCCGCCTGCTGCGGAGTGGTCGGCTTCAAACCGACCTGGGCGCGGTCCCCGTCGCCGGAGTCATTCCCCTCGCCTGGTCCTATGACCACGTTGGCCCGCTCGCCCGTACCGTCGAAGACGCAGCCAGGCTCTTCGCCGTCCTTGCCGGCCGGCCATCGCTGAGCTTGGAAAGACCGCACCGGCATATGCGCTGCGCCGTGGCGCGCAAATTCTTCTGCCATGAGCTCGCCCCACAGGTGGAAGCAGGCTTTGAACGCGCCCTCGATGCAGTTCGCCGCCTCGGCTGGAGCCTCTGCGAAGTGGAACTCGAAGTCAGCGAAGACCGCGCGGCCAGCAACGCCGAGAGTTGGGCCTATCACCAGAAGCTGGTTCGCCGAGCGCGCCGCCCTTTACGATCCCCGAACCCTGCCGCGCATCATCAACGGAAAGAACGTCGCGGCCAGAGGACTACATTGAAGCCCGGCGTGAACTCGAACTGCTGCGCGAACGCACCCGCCGTGGCATCGAAGGCGTGGACATTGTGCTAACCCCAACCTCGCCCATCCTTCCCCCATTGCTCGAAGACTTCGCCGGAGCCGAGGCACGCACCCTCGAACTGCAGATGCTGCGCAATACCCGTCCCTTCATCGTCCTCGGCTGGCCCACGGTGACAATCCCCTGCGCCCCCATGGTCGGCCTCCAAGTAAGCGCCGCCTGGGGCCCGACTGGCTGGCACTCACCGCCGCCCACGCCATCGAGCGAGCCCTTGCAGCTCCCCAACCCTAGGCGAATCTACTGAAAAGCGGAGAACGTACGACCGCCTTTTCCGCTTCCCATAGAAATCACGCAGCCATAATTTCCACCGCCAATGGTAAGTACAGCATGATGAGTCACCTACAACTTCGCCCAGTATGGATAGTAAGTTGCAACAGTAGAAAGCGAGCTATAAAGGAGTAGAACCTCGGTTCTGCACGTTCTGCGGTGACGGTAAACGCTGCACCGCAAGTAACGGATGAAATTTCAGGGAAGCACCTTCTAAGCTCTGAACTCTGCGACTTGGCCACCGGGCGTCCGGTGGCCTTTTTTTCGCTTAGCTTCCGTCTTCCGGCAACGTCGATCACCGTTCGGCTCGTGTAAGACATTATTTCGGAGCTGCCTCTGCTTGAGAGCACCCATCGGGTCGCGACATCGGCTTCGGAGGCGATGGAGCACACGCGCAGTGGCATATCGGTACGATTCAGAGTTGCATAGCAACACCTCCGAATTCGACCGCATCTGTCAGGTTACCGCGTATCGTTCCGCAGCAACGAAGCCATCTCCGCTGCGTTGCATTGCGTTTCTTGTCGCGGCTGCGAGGAGCTTACCTTGGCCACCAATCCCATTCCGCGCGTCCCCGAATTGACCCTTCATGTTGAAACGGCCGCTGACGTATGCACGTTTCATTGCGCCGGCAGGATCGTATCGGAAACCGTAGAGTCGCTAAAGTCCGAGGTCAAGCCGGCGATCGCACGATCCCGCTCGGTCGTGCTGGACCTCACTGACGTGAGCTACATGGACAGCTCCGGGTTAGGCGCGATTGTCGGTCTCTACGTCTCTGCCAAAGCCGCCAACTGCCAACTCCATCTCATCAACCTGAACCAGCGACTGAAGGAACTATTCAGCCTCACCAGGTTAGGAGAAGTATTGGCCAAAGGTCACGACCCGAACTACCTCGGCATGCCCTGAACCATGCCATCGGCGGGCGGAGGCCCAGAGTTGGTGCACTTCCAACTCTGGGACTTTCGCACTTCATCGAATTATTTGTCTTGCACGAAGCTGTCCACTCTGAGTCATGCACCGGAGTTTTCCTCCAGCGAACGAATGACTCTAGCTGGCACACCCGCCACAAAGCTGTTCGGAGGAACATCCTTCGTGACAACCGCTCCGGCTGCTTCCGGGTTTTATTACCGCGGTAATCAGGTTGGGTAGCCTCCGCCCTCGCAAATGCATTGACAGGCTAAGTAGCTGAATGTGACCATTACTTGTCCCGCAAGGCTTAAGGATCAGAGGATTGACGTTCCCTAGTCAATCAGGCCATCGCTCCTCTAAAAACTGTGAGCGTGTGAGGGGCGCGTGAATAGTTGCTCTGATTTGCCTATTGCTTTGACTTACCTAATGCCGTAAGTCCGCGTGTGCGCGTAATCCTTGGGGTCCTCTGTGCGACAGCTCTCTCTCCCCGCTCTTTTAGCCGTTCTGTGACCATAGACAGCCCTTCTTTCATTTCCCGTACTGTCAGGTCGCTTTGTGTGGCTCTAGTGCTTTCAATGTTGTTGACGGGGCTGCACGCGCAGACAGCCCACTTCAATGGGCAGGAGCCGGTGCAGTGGACTTCGGGACGGTCGCCATGGCCAAACCAGCGCCACGATTCCGCTGACCTTCACCTTTGACAGCGGCGGAACCATTGGCAGCCCGGTGGCGCTGACGCAGGGTGCTGCGGGTCTGGATTTTGCGGTCGCCAGCGGCGGCCCCTGCACGGCGGGAACGTACAGCGCGGGCGATACCTGCACTGTGAATGTGACCTTCACGCCCAAGTTCGCGGGCCTTCGCAACGGGGCCGTGCTTCTGAGGATGGCTCCGGAAACATCCATCGCCATGGGCTACGTCCACGGCATCGGCTCGGGACCGCAGGTGAGCTTCCTGCCCGGCAGCCAGAGCACGTTGGGCGGGGGCTTCAGCTGACCCCGGCGGTATTGCGGTGGACGGAAGCGGGAATATCTTCGTCGCCGAACACAACAACAATGCGGTGAAAGAGATTCCGTCCGGCTGCGCTGCCGCCAGTTGCGTCAAGACCGTTGGCTAGCGGCTTAAGCAGCCTCCGGGCTTGCGGTGGATGGGAGCGGTAACGTCTTCGTCGCCGATGCGCTGGCAGATTGGTGCGGTGGCAGGAGATTCCTCTCGGTGGCGTGGACGGCTATCTGTTGCCCGTCAAGAGATTCGGCGAGCGGCTATAATCGGCTGGGCAGCGGCTATGGCACTCTGGAGGCATTGCGGTGGACGGGAGCGGGAATGTCTTCTTCACCGATTCTGGCGACAATGTAGTGCATGAGATTCTGGCGGCGGGTGGCTACACCACGGTCAAGGCGCTGGGGAGCGGCTTCACTTCCCGGAGGCATTGCGGTTGACGGCAGCGGAAACGTCTTCGTCACGGATCAAATGCAGCGACGCAGTAAAAGAGATTCTGGCGGCAGGCGGCTACACCACGGTCAACACGTTGGGCAATGGCTTCGGCCAGATCAATGGCATTGCGATCGACGGGAACGGAAACGTCTTCGTCGCCGATGCCGGCGACAATGTAGTGCGTGAGATTGTGGCGGCGGGCGGCTACACCACGGTAAACACGTTGGGCAGTGGTTTCGACAGTCCTTGGGCATTGCGGTGGACGGAGGTGGCAACATTTTCGTCGCTGACAACAGCAGTACCGTGGCGAAGTTGGATTTCGCGGATGCGCCTAGTCTGAGCTTCGGCTCGATCACCATTGGAGCGAGCAGCGCGGAACAGACGTGACCGTACAAAACATCGGCAACGGGCCGCTGACGCTTCCGACTCCCACAGCGGGGAGCAATCCCGGCATCGCGCAGTACTTTGCGCTGGATAGTTCGGCCTCCACGGCATGCCCGGTAGAGACCACTTCGTCGTCAGAGGGAAGCTTGGCTTCAGGCGCCTCGTGCACTCTGTCCATCAGCTTCGCTCCGACGGTCTCGGGCAACATCAATGGATCGGCGGTGTTGACAGACGATGCGCTGAACGCGCCTTCGCCGACCTATGCTACGCAGACAATTGCGTTGCAGGGCACAGGCACGGTTGTGAGTCTAGCGTCGCAGACGATCACCTTCCCTAACCCCGGAACGAAGACCTACGGCGTGGCTCCAATCACGTTGAGCGCAACGGCGTCTTCTGGGCTCCCGATCACTTACTCGGTGACCTCCGGTCCTGCAACGGTGAACGGCGGTGTGCTGACAATCACCGGCGCAGGTTCGGTGAAGGTTCAGGCCGCTCAATCCGGTAACACAAACTACTCTGCCGCCGCCACTTCCGTCAGCGTGACCTTCACAGTGAACGCAGCATCGCAGACGATCACCTTCCCTGACCCGGGACCGCGACCTACGGCGTGGCCCCGATCACATTGAGCGCAACGGCGTCTTCTGGACTTCCGATCACTTACTCGGTGACCTCCGGTCCTGCGACGGTCAGCGGCAGCACACTGACAATCACCGGCGCTGGATCGGTGACGGTCAGGCCGCTCAATCCGGTACCACAAACTACTCTGCCGCCACTTCCGTCAGCGTGACCTTCAGCGTGGCGACCGCGCCCATGTCGACTTACACGATCGAAGCGAGTTCGCCCTCGGTCTTGATGGCCGCTGGAAGCAACTGCACCGCGGCAATATACTTGAGGTCAATTAACTACGCTGGAACGGTTGCGCTTGCAACTAACAACGGCTCACAGGTTTCAGCCACTGCAACTTCGGTCACGTTGACCAATGGCGGGAGCGGAGTCTCTACATTAACAATCAGAATCGGAACGAGTGCAGCAAACCATGGATCGACGAGTCCGTGGATTCGCCAGGGCGGAGTGGTGTTCTGCGCGGTGCTGCTGGCTATTCCGTTTGGAGTTCGTCGGAAACGTGCATGCGCGGTTCTGCTAACGGCACTGGCCATCTCGCTCGCAGGCTTCCTGGTAGCCTGTGGCAACTCGTCAACAACAATGCCGCCACGGACATACATAGTGACCGTGACGCCTACGGGGTCAGGAGCGGTGACAAACCCAGCGCCACTAAGCATTACCGTCACTGTTCCGTAAGGGCACGCGGCCTTTCAAAATCCCCACGATCGCCATGATCGTGTTCCAATTCCGCGTCGTCGCCTTCGCGCCGCACAATCTATCGATCTGCCCAAGATATCCGATCGTCTTCATGTGCCTGCGGTACTCGCCGAAGACGAATTGCTTGTCCGACGCTATGAGCCGCACCAGCCATTCGCCCTCTGTTGGAAGAGCAATCGGCAACTGAGTCCTGACGCCGCCGGCTTCCACCAGAATGCTGACGAAGCGAACGACATCAGGCCGCGACGGCTCAGTTCCAAACGGATTCTTTTTCGTCAGACGAATAAGATCGCGGCCGTCGCACGAGACAATCTCCGCCTGGAACGGCAGTTTCCGAAGCAATTCAGCGCGGAACTTCGCGATATCTCCAGGGCTCCAAACGACAAAAGTTCCCGCAGCGCCCACATTCACCACATCGTAGGCGCTCAGTTCCCGTGCATAGACGCTCGGGCGAAACGTTCTGTGCCCGCCGACATTGACGCCTCGGAGAAAAACGACCAGAGCCATATCGGTCACCAAAGAAAACCGCTTAGCCGACGCCCCATCCGCGCATCACCCCTCCGCCCGCACATAAATCTGAGTCCTATATCCATCCTGATCGTTCTCTAGCTCCAACCTCCAACGCTCATCTTCATACGCAGGCGGCACCGCTCCCGGCAGCGCCGCTCGAATCTTCAGCCTCGGCCCGCCCGCCGGAATCTCCACCGTGAGCACATGCTCGGCGCTCCACGCGGCCTCGGCCGTGCGCGGCCCCGCCAGCACATACTCCCGCCGCAGCCGCAGCAGCGCGCGATACCACCCCAGCATCTCCAGGTTCTCCGCAGATTGCAGCCACTGCAACCGCGAGCGCTCAAAGGTCGCGGCCTCCTGCGGATCAGGCACATCGCTCCACCCGAATCTTTCGAACTCGCGAATGCGCCCCGCCGAGACCGCCTTCTTTATCGTGGCGTCGTCAAAGCTCGTAAAAAACTGCCACGGCGCGGGCTCGTCATACTCCTGCCCCATAAACAGCAGCGGGGTGTGCGGAGCCAGCAGCAGCAACGCCGCTGCCAGCTTGCGCGCCCCGCGCGGAACCAGCGCCGTGAGCCGCTCGCCATACGCTCGATTCCCTACCTGGTCGTGGTTCTGGATGCAGATGATCTGCGACGGCAGACGAACTCCGTGCGGCCTTGGCCCCGCGCGCGCGCCCCTGCCAAAAGCCGAAAGGCTCGCCCTGAAAAACCCACGGCTCACTTAGCGCGCGCGGCAATTTTTCCGCATCGGCAAAGTCCTGATAGTAGCCCTTGCGCTCTCCGGTCAGCAGCGCGTGAACAGAGTGGTGAAAGTCGTCGCTCCATTCTGCATCCGCCCGTCCCCCTCCGGCGCAGGCAGTACATAGCGCGGAAGGTTCTCGTCCGTCTCCACCGTGACCACCACCGTCCGCCCGCAGCCTCGCCAAACTCGTGGGCACGCGCCGCAATCTCGGCGACGATGTGCTGCGGCGAATCGTCCTGAATCGTCTGCACCGCATCCAGCCGCAGCCCATCGAGATGATATTCGCACAGCCAGTAAACCGCGTTATCCACAAAGAAGCGCCGCACCTGCGCGCTCGCCTCGCCGTCATAATTGATGGCGTTGCCCCACGGAGTCTGGTGTCGGCTGCTGAAGTACGGACCGAATTGCGAGAGATAATTCCCCTCGTTGCCCAGGTGGTTGTACACAACATCCATCAACACGGCGAGCCCGCGCTGATGTGCCGCATCGACAAAGCGGCGCAAGCGCCTCCGGCCCGCCGTAGTTCGACTGCACAGCGTAAAGCCCAACTCCGTCGTATCCCCAGTTGCGCGCCCCTGGAACCGCATTCACCGGCATCAATTCAATCGCCGTGATGCCGAGGTCGTGCAGGTAGTCAAGTCGCGAGCACGCCGAGTCGAGCGTGCCACCCGGAGTAAATGTCCCAATGTGGAGTTCGTAGAGAACGAAGTCGGAAAGCGCAAGCCCCCGCCACCGCTCGTCGGACCAGGCAAAGCGCGGATCGACAATTTCGCTGGGGCCGTGCACGCCTTCGGGAAGAAACCGCGAGACCGGATCGGGGAGGGCCAGCGAACCCGCGACGTACTGATACCGGTCACCCGCCGATGCCGGCAAAGTAATTCCCCAGTATCCCTCGCCGAGCGCCAGCATCGGAAACTCCTGGGGTTTACGAAACGTCGAGCCGGACGCGAGGCCTGACGCCGCGCTCTCCCGCCGCAGAAGTCGAAGCGTGACCGCCGCGAGTCGCGGCGCCCACAGGTGAAACTCCACCACCCTCGCCACGGACGGTGGCTCCAAGAGCGAAGCTCTGAGCGGCAATCGGCACCTTGGTAGGACGAACGGATCAAGCGGCTGGGTTGCGTGGCTTGATTGCGTGACTGGTTTCCCGACTACGTTGTACACGACTGGTTTGCGAGATTATGTTGCGCCACTCCCGAAAGCCGTAGCGAAACACACGATAGGCAGACTGGCGACCGCACATTTCCGCGAACCTTTACCATTCTGCTAATCGTTGGAAGTTCGTGCAAACATAAGCAGACTAGTAACCGGCCCGTTCCAAACGATCCACTCTTCCGCCAATAGTTTCGCGATTTTTGCACAACTCCTAGTGCAAAAACCTCTTCGCACATTTATTCATAGGCCAGCGCATCAATGGGATCTTTCCGTGCCGCCTTCAGCGCCGGATACAGCCCGCCAAGCAGCGCGCTGACAATTGCCATAGCCGCGGCGCGCACCACCCAATGACTGTCCCAAACCATGCGGTGCAGCGGAAATTTGTAGTTGATCACCGTGCTTGCCACGCCCGTAAACACCAACCCCAGCAGCACTCCGCCCAGCGCCAGCGCAAACGATTCGCGCAGCACCACATTCAGAATGTAGTACCGCGAAGCGCCCAGCGACTTGAGAATCCCAATCTCCCGCGTGCGCTCCATCACCGCCGTGTACATCGACTGGAAGATCACGATCAGTCCAATCGTCACCGAAATTCCAATCACAATGTTGAAGAATGAATTCAGGAAAGGAATGTTGCTCACCGTCATCAGAGACGCGTATTCAGCCAGCGAGCGCACAACGTACTGGTCCATCCCCGGTATCTTTTTGACGGCTTCTATCACGGTCGCAGCGTCTTCCGGCTTGTCCGTCTCCACGTAGAACATGCTCGCCTTGCCCACGGAGCCAAGCAGATCCTGCAAGGTCGTAATCGGCACATACCGCCGCGCGCCCTTGCCATGCTCCACAATGCCGCAGATGCGGAAACTCTGGTTCAATACCTCGAAGTGGTCGCCCACCTTGGCATGATTCTGTTCGGCGAACAGGTCGTCCACAATCATGTCGTACGGTCCCTGGAATGGACCTCCCGCAAGATAACGGAATGGCCGGCCCATTTTGTTAAAGTCGTTCGGCGAGTTTGGATCCAGATCTACGCCGTCTAGAATTTCCAGATTCTTCGTTGTGATAAAGTGCGTCACAATCGGGGCCACGGCCTTCACGTGAGGAACTGTCCGCAGTTTGTCCGCCACCTTGATCGAGACCGGCGCGCCACTGATTCCGGTGAAAAAGCTCGATCCCGGCGGCAAAACCATTACGTCGAATCCGATCCCTTTTTGTCTGTCGGCGTTATCGTTGAGCATGCTTAAGCACAGGCCTACGATGAGCAGAATCAGCGTGACTTCAATTGAAATCGCGAAGACGCTGATCAAGGTGCGCAGCGGTCGGTGCACCAGGTTGGAAAAAACCATTTTGTTCACTCTCTGAGGATAACAAATCCTCATCGATAATTATGGGAGCTCGAATCAGGGAACTCGGAATCGCAAGGAGAAATCGATGTTCGGACGCAATCGTGGAAATCGGAACACGGTAGAGAAGAGCAAAGCAATCGGAGGCGCAGCGCTGGGTGCTGCATCCATCGGAGCAATCGCCACAGGTGCATTCGCTCTCGGAGCACTCGCCATCGGAGCTGTTGCCGTCGGGCGCATGGCGGTCGGCTCGGCGCGCATCAAGCGCCTGGAAATCGACGAGTTGATCGTAGGTAAGCTGACAATCCGCGAGCAATAATCCTCGCGGCGCATTCGCCCCGGATGCAGATCCAGCAGTACGGCTTACGCGCTGATTGCTTGCTCGTGCACAAAAGCCACGGCGGCATCCAGAATCTCGTTCACCGTCGCTGGCGATGCCGCTTCGCAATAAACACGCATCAGGGGCTCTGTGCCGGAGCCGCGCACCAGCACCCATGCCTCTGCTCCATTGTCATCATGTGGCGCATCCAAAAACAATTTAAAACCATCGAGGTCTTCCACGCGCTGCACTTTGTATCTGCCCATTGTGGCTGGCCTGGCAGCCACACGCCGCAACGCGTTCTGCATTACATCCTCAGAAAGGCGCAGATCACGACGTCCGTAATAGTGGCGGCCATATTTTTTCTGCAAATCTTCCACCAACTGGCCCAGCGTCTTGCCCTCTTCAGCCATCACGTTAGCCAGCAGCAGCGCGTTCAACGTGCCATCGCGCTCAAGCAAAAATCTCGGTATGCCGATGCCGCCCGACTCCTCGCCGCCGATCAGCACCTGCTTGCCACTGAGCACAATTTCAGCCACGTATTTGAAGCCGACGCCATGCTCGATAAGTTCACGGCCATAGGCTGTAGCGATTCGATCCAGCATACTCGTCGTGTTAAAGGCGCGGGTGATGGCGCCCGGCCACTGCTTGCGCTTGAGCAGCCATTCCAGCAGAACCGCGTAGCATTTGTGCGCATCCACCAGAGTGCCATCCTCCGCCACAGCGCCAATGCGATCGGCGTCGCCATCGGTGGCCAGGCCCGCGTCGCATTGGTTGGCGACCACCGCCTCCTGCAGGCCGCGCAAGTGCGGAAGAATCGGCTCAGGATTCATTCCCGGAAAAAGCGGATCGATCTCGCCGTGAATCTCGATGTGCTCCACGCCAAGCTCATTGAATATGCCGGCGATGATGCCTCGTCCCGCGCCGTACATCACATCGATGGCAAACTTCTGCTTCGCCTGGGCGACGAGTTTGAGATCGACGAAGGCCTTGACTGCCGCAATGTACGCAGTTTTGAAGTCCGCCTCGATCACACTGCCGCCCTTGCCCTCGATGTGCCTGCTGTCGATCAGCGATTCAATCTTCCTGGTGATCGCCGGCAAGGCTGAGCCGCCATAACTGGCCTTGAACTTCACGCCGTTCCAGTCCCATGGATTGTGGCTGGAGGTGATCATGACTCCACCGGCCGCGCCCAGTTGCTTCACCATGTAACTGAGCGCGGGAGTTGGCGTGATCTCGCGCGCAAGCCTCACGCCGATGCCGCTCGCGGCGATGGCTTCCGCCGTGATCTCGGCAAAGCGCCGCGAACCGAAGCGCGTGTCATAGGCAACCAGAATTCCCTTGGACGGGTCTTCGTACTGATGAACGTAATTGCAATGGCATGGGCGACCCGGCGGACATTTTCAAATGTGAAGTCGTCGGCGATCACGCCGCGCCATCCGTCGGTGCCGAATTTGATCTGCCCAGACATGACCACCCTTAAACCAGCTTCAACTGTTTCTGCTGGTCAAGATATTTCACAATCTTGCCAACATCCTGTGAACGCTCGATGGTTGTAATCAGCAGGGCGTCGCCTGAGTCAACGACGACAAGGCCCTCGACTCCAACTGCGGCGATAAACTTTCCCGGCGCATGAAAATAATTTCTGTGGGCTTCGAGAACAAAAGTACTTGCCGCGGAGATGACGTTATCCCGGTGCGTTCCTTGCGCAATGCGATGTTCAAAGTGTGCCGCCCACGAACCAAGGTCGTTCCATCCCCACGCGGCCGGAATGCAAAAGATGTTTGAGCCTTCTTCGCCGCGTGCAGACCGAGGTTCGAGAACCGCGTAATCCACACTCCTATCCTCGCACTTTGGATAAAGTTTGCGCAGTGTCTCGTCGAAGTTGCGCGTTCCCCACGCTGCCGCAATCTTTTCCAGCAGAGCCGCCGTCGCCGGCAGGTATTCGCGCAAAGCGTTCACCAGAGTTCTGGCAGACCACAGGAACATCCCGCTATTCCAGTAGAAATTTCCTGCCGCAAGAAACTGTTCCGCGATCTCTTTCTCCGGCTTTTCGCGAAATCGGCGGACCCGCGTCACTTCCCCGAGATAGAGAGAGCCCGCCTCGACGTATCCGTATCCGGTCTCCGGGCGTGTCGGCCTTACGCCCATCACCACAATATTTTCTCCCGCAGCGGCCAACTCAATGCCGGCCTTCAAGTCCTTACGGAACTGTTTTTCGTTTTGGATTACCTGATCGGAGGGAAAAAGTCCCAGCACCGCCTCCGGGTTCCGGCGATACAAAATGAAAGCCGCAAGCCCGATGGCGGGAGCGGTGTTGCGTCCAACCGGTTCAGCAACAATTTGCTTACGCGGCAGCGAATTGAGTTGGCGCACGATGTTCGGGCGAAGGTCACTGTTGGTGATGACCCAGAAGTTTTCGTGCGCTGCCATGGGCAGCAAGCGCGCAACGGTTTCCTGAATCATCGACTGCGCGGAGTTGAGAGGCAGCAGTTGTTTCGCAAATGTCTTGCGGCTCAGCGGCCAAAAGCGCGTACCGCGCCCTCCGGCCAGAATGATTGGGTAAAACTCTGGCTTACGAGTCTTTGCCAAGTTCGCTCCTTCCTCAGTCGTGCGCGCTTCTGCTACCAGTATGCAAGGTCGTACGCGGCTCCGCCACAGCTTGTGCGGGCAGGCGCATGCGCAGAATCTCCGAGCTCCACTGCGGACGCAGCGTCACCGCCGGCGACGAGGCAGGAATGACTACGGCTTCGCCGCGCATGAAGGTGAGAGGTTGAGAGCCGGCGCACTCCACCACAGCTCCGCCATCCAAGGCGACAAGCACCTGGACCGCAACTCTTCCCTGGCTCGGCTTCAAGTGTCACCGGGCCTTCGATCTTGTATTCCGAACGATGAAACACGGTGAGGAAACCAGTTCCACGTGACCTCCACGGCGCGCGGATCAACCAGGCCCGCGTGCGTTTTTTCATGGATCGCTTCCATGCCGCGATCCAGATGGAGTTCGCGCGGACGGCCGTAGTCGTAAAGGCGATAGGTGATATCGCAGTTCTGCTGGGTCTCAACAATGATGGAGTTAGGACCCACGGCGTGAACCGTACCGGCATCGACATAAATCATTTCGCCCGCGCGCACATCCAGCCAGTTC